>NZ_CANMNI010000001.1 GCF_947499215.1 uncultured Pontibacter sp. | reverse complement strand
CCCGGGAGAGTAGGTGGCCGCCAACCCCAACAAGGACGGCCCCCGTTTCGAAAGAGACGGGGGCCGTTCCGCGTTTATACCCACAACTCCCCGAAGAGGGTCCTCTAACAATGGCTCGGGAGCAAATAGGCTAGCGCCTACAGGCTCGGCGTAAGCACACAGACTCGGTCAAGGGAATTATCTTAAATGTTATGCCAACTAATGGTTTTAATTGAGAAGCTAGAAATTTTCTTGGCAAGGCATATCGTTTATTGTCTGACTACACTCAGCACAGGTCTCAAAGTGTATATATAATAGTTTGGAACTGCAATTAGTGCCGAATCAATATATTGAGTAGAGCAGCATGAAACAAAAAAGCGGCACCCCTTTTCAAGGGGGTGCCGCTTTTTTGTTATTGGTTTACAGCATGTTTACTAGTCTGGTCTTTTACCAGCAATAGCTGTTTTTAGGTTTTCAACAACTAAGTATTGTTGGGCCAATTCTTTTAGTTCTTCTGCAGTTACACCCCGTATGGTGCTGATGTAGTTATTATAATGTTCATAAGGTAGTTTCTGCAGTATGATGCGTTTATACCTATCGCATTGCTCGAAGATAGTAGCTATATCATTTAAGAACTTGCCAAGCATATAGCTTTTTACTGTCTGTAGTTCATCCTCAGGAACATCCTCCGTCTGAAGGATTTTAATCTCTTTTCTGATCTCGTCTATCGTTTTATCAGTAACTTGATAGTTAACGTCAGTGCCTACAAAGAAAAGGCTATCCTGTTCTTTGGGAGAGATGGCTGAATAAATCCCATAGGTATAACCTTTATCCTCGCGAATGTTTCGCATCAGTCTAGAACCAAAATAGCCTCCTAGTATTTCATTTAGTACCACTAGCTTATGGTAATCAGGATGGCCGATCAAAGGAAAAGTTGTGCCAATTCTGATGGAAGACTGTAGGCTGTCAGGCATTGATACAAAATCTTCTGTTTTCGCAATAAACGCTGCAGCAACTGTAGGCTCGTTAAGTTCAGCAGTTAATTGAAGGGTTTCTATTTTCTTTTCTAACAGCTTTTCCAACTCCACATCTATTGCACCACATGCAAATACTTCAAGGTGCTTAGTGCTGAACCTAGATCGGTAATAAGCGATGGCTTCTTCACGTGAAATTCCATCAAGTGAGTTTTCATCTAAGCCAAAAACATAAGGGTGGGTGGCACCATACACCAATTTGGTGAAACTATGCGTAGCAAGGTAGCTGTTCTTCTGTCGCTGCACTTTCAAGTTCTGCTGATTCCGCCGGAGCAGTAGGTTAAACTCTTCCTCTGGAAAAGTAGGGTTCTGCAGAACATCCAGCACTAATGGCAACAGTTCTGGCAAGTATTTGCTGAGACAATAAAGCGTAAACTCGGATCGGTCGTAACCATGGTTGTTTTCAAAGGAAGCCCCGTAATAAGCTATCTTCTCCGCTATTTGCTTTGCAGTATGGTTAGTAGTGCCCTCAAACAGCATTTTACCTGCCAAATCAGCTACCCCCGCTCTATCTTCATACCACTTACCCGCCTTAAAAACAAAATCCAGCCTGATAACAGGCTGGGTTTCGCTTTTTATATAATGCAATCTGGCACCATTGCTTAAGTGACTAACTTCAGCTATTTGGAGTGTGACTGCTTCTATTTCATGTATTTCTGGTGCTTTGTTTCTATCAAGCATTCTGTAATAGTAGGTTTTAATCTAAGTTAAGCGATAAACTGAAACGTATCGTTTCGGCTAAGGGATTGCCTCTCTCACTTGGTATAAGGTATGCCGCATCAATCCCAAACTTTTGGTAGCGAAGCCCTAAGCCTGTAGAGATATATTTTCTGTTTCCTTTTTCTGGGTTCTCATAGAAATAACCAAGTCTGGCGGCGAACAAGTTATTGTACCAGTATTCAACGCCACCTGAGAAGTTGATCTCTTTCAGTTCTTCGCTAAAGCCACCCTCAGCATCACCGAATGAGGTGAAGATGCCGCTGATTACAGTCTGGGTGCTATCAGCTCCTGGAGACGGTACCAACAGTTTATTGGCATCCAATACGAATGTCAGGCTGTTGTACTGGTCTAGGTTATACGTAATGGCCGTTCCAAGTTTCAGGTTTGTAGGCAGGAAGTCTTTTTGGTCGCCATTGGTATAGGCGATTTTACCACCAATGTTAGAAATGTTAGCACCCAACCCGAGGTTCAGGTTCTGGGAAAGATCCCGGTTGTAGTAAACACCTACGTCTACCGCAGCAGTATTACCCGGCTTGGATTCGAAAGGAGCACCAGGGCCTCCAATGGTTACGTTACCAGCTAGGTTGGAGCGGATAAAACGGGCGCCTATACCTAAGCTGAAATACTCGCTCAGTGCCTGACCATATGCCACAGACAAAGCATACTCTTTAGGCGAAAATTCTGTAATGTCATTGCCATTGGCATCTATAAACTGAATATCACCCAAGTCAAAATAAAGGAGCGAAGCCGAAATGGCAGAAGTCTCAGATAGCTTCTTGTAACCAGACAGATAGCTCAAAGACATATCGTCCACGATGTTACGCAGCCAAGGGGAGTATGAAAAACTCACAGCCATGTCGTTTTGCACAAAGCCTAACTTGGCCGGATTCCAGTGCGGTGTGTTGGCATCAGGGCTAATGGCAACACCGGCATCGCCTAAGGCTGCAGAGCGTGCATCAGGCGCTACAGTTAAAATAGGTACGGCGGTGGTCACTGTTCTTGAGTCTTGACCGATGGTTGTGGTTTGAGCCGATGCATACTGCATTGTAAAGAATGCGGCCACAAAGGCAGTGGCTTTCACAAGTAAATTTTTCTTATACATATAAAGGGTGTTGATGCAAAATCAAATATAGAAATATTGTAGGATTTTACTAATTCAATAGCACAAGTTTCTCATATCTTGTAGCCGATGCTCCGTCATATTGAGAACGTACTGTAATTCGGTAAACGTATACGCCACGTGCCAGCGTATCGTTAAATTCATCTTTCCCATCCCAAGTTAAGTCCGATATGTGAGCTTTGCTACTATAACTTGTGGCTTGCAGCGTTTTTACTAATTTTCCTGATACGGTAAATACCTGTATATGGATATCCAGATTTTCGCCTGCTCTGTTATGATCGAAACGGAACGTAGTGTTCGTTGAAAAAGGGTTCGGGTAATTCAATATATGAGATAACGCTAATTTTTCATCTTTTGATACTATAAATTCCAGAAATTCTTCAGTTGAGTTATTGTGTGTGTCCCAAGCCTTTAATTTCAGAGAATGCGGCCCTTCTTTCAAGTCCTTAAAAGGATAGCGTATACTACCTGATTGATAGGCGTCACGGTCTGAAGTATAGTAATCGTTCAGGACAATGGCGTTCTCAGTGCCTTCATCTAGCACCGCAATAATTTCATGGCCTGACCCGATCCCAGCGGTGTTAACCCCGTTCTCGTCAAAAAGTTTAGCCAAAAGAACCGGGCTCTGTCCTGTGCTGCCACCGAAAACAAATGACTCATCGTCCATGTACAGGCGAATAGTGGGAGGCGTGTTATCAGCAGCTACACCTGTAGCAGTGCCGCCGATAACGATAGTTGTATCGGCACCCATGGCATCATGCAGATTATTGCTGGCATACAAAGCGATTTTAGCTGCGCCAAAACGGTAATCAATATCTTTCGGCACAACAAAACCCAACTCAAAAGCACCGGCTTTCACGGTAGCCTGACCGTCATACACAATATTTTCGCGAAGGTTGATAGGGACTTGTTGGCTGCCTGATCCCGGCAAGCCTCCGGTTTCGCCTATGCGCTCGGGGGTGTTGTCTCCTAATGTACGGCGGCTTACCGGCTTTTCGTATACCGTGATATGCAGATTACCATCGAAGTCAGACTGCACCACTCCATTGGAGCCCGTCACAATACCTTTCATGTTAACTTTTCCGAGAGCACCGAGTGTATCACGGACGGCTTCCTGCCCATTAACTTGGGTTATTTTTGCCTGTAACTGGGGGTAGGCCAGCTGTTGCGAAGGGTCTGCCAGCAAAGTAAAGTTACGGTTGTTTACCCCGCGCGACCCGCTCTGACTATCGGTGAGGCTGTTGTTTTTGGTAAGCCGCATCACATCCCCGAGGCGTGGCATGCGACCGTTGATGGGCGTGAAAGCTGTACGGTAGAAGTTGCGGTTTAAGACACGGTTATCACTGGAGTATACGGGTCGGGTAGTGGTGAGCAGACCTACAGCGCCGCCCAATGGGCTCAAGAGGGACTGCTCTGCACCGGAGGCACGGCGCGGGTCATCGTAGCGGCCAAACTCGCAGGTGGCTGTCAGCAGGAAAGTGAGCCGGTCTTTGTTGCGCCAGTTGTTTATCTGGGATGTGGTCAGGATCTGTTCCCATGCCCAACTGACTTCATTGCCGTGGCCAGTGTAGTTCACGATAAGCGAGCCTTGCTCCACTGCTTTGTCGAGGGCGGCAGCGGCCTTTGGCGAGCGCTGACCGTTTGCTACGGCTTCCTGTGGATACAGGTCGAGGTATACCTTGTTCGGGTTGTAGTTGATATGTCGGCTTTCCAAATAATCAGCTAAGAATTCTGCATCGTTCTGGTGTTCGTTGTAATCCCCATCATCGGCCACGAACGTCACCTGACTTCGCCATTTTCCAAAGTGCTCGGGACTGTCGTAGGCAATGATCTTGTCGACAACCGTAGCGGCCTCCATCGGGGTTTTGACAGGCAGTCTGCCTATACCTATATCGAGCAAGTGGTCACCGGCGCTGTTCTCCGCCCATTCGCCTTCCTCCTCATCCAGAAAGCCATAATAGTCTTCGGAAGAGTAGCTGGAGATGGGATGTAGGGACTGCCGCGACTGGTATACCGGCACAAAGTTGGTGTTGTTGGGCAGGCGGTTTTTGTAGTCGTAAGAAGTGTCCCCGAAGAGCAACAGGTAGATCACATCATCACCGCTCTTGTTGCTGCGTCTGTAGAGCATGCGCATGTAGTCGCGTATAGCGGTTACATCCTGCGCCCCGGACGAGAACTCATTGTATACCTGCCCGGTGGTGACAACCGCCACCTCCATGTTGCTATGCTGCCGGCGGTGTGCAGCCAATCTGTTGGCTTCGGGCAGAAAACGGGGATGGGTCAGTATCACCATATCGAGCCGTCCGTCGAGGTTGTGGCTGTGCAGGTCTTGGTTCGCTACTTGACCAAGCGGCGCGGGCTTCAGGCCGGAATTGTTGCGGAACACCACAAATTCACGGAGTAGATCGGTAGGTGCGCTGAACGTGAGGTCGATGCCGGTAGCCTGTGCTTGTTGCGCTATGGGGCGATGCGGGTTGGTGACGTCCCAGACTTGAGCAGTGGCTGGTGTGCCTGCCAAGCGGAACGTGCTCACCGGATTGGACATGCTAAGTACTGACCGGAAACTGGTCTGATCGCCGTAGAGCTTAAGTTGTCGCTCGTAGTTGAGCTCCAGATAGTTCAGAAAGCCCAGAGCGGTTGAGTTACTACCTGTGCTGAAGTTGATACCAATTTTCAGTTCATTCGGCTGGCCCAATGTCTGTTGGCCTAAGGTATAGGTGCTGATGCTGTTCACGCCCTCGGGGTGGTAGGGGAAAGTGCCGCGCCCGCTGATGGTCTGTGTGCCCAAGGGATGCCCGTTCATGCGCAAGGTATAGGTGCTCTCCACTGATGAATTGGCCATCAGGAAAGCCGTCAATCGAACGGCTGATCCGGGCACAAGGTCTGATACCGGAAAACTGACCTCGCGGGATGTATTAAACGTGCTGAAGTCCTCGCCATACCACTCGCGCCCGGAGTAAACCATGTTCTTGAGGTCTCGCTCATGGTAAAGGCGCTCGTTGTAGCTGGTAATCGTTTGTCCCGCGTCGGCCTCTTGTCCGCGGGAAGTGATGCGGGCACCGCTGGCGGCCCCTACTCGAATGAAGTAGTAAGCCGTGTCGGTATAGATGTTTTGGGTATGCTGAAAGACCTGCGTGCCGCCGGTATACTGCCACGTGTGAGGACCCTGCGCATAAAATAGGGCATAGTCCGCATCATCAAAACGGCCGTCCGCCTCACCTGATACCCAGATGGCATTCTCTACAAGATCGTCGGGGCGAGAAGCACTGTTAGGCTGTGGAAGCATGCCGCCCCCGTTGCCGTAGAGCTGCAGTGCGCGCGGGTCTAGTTGCTGGGTGTTGATACCGAGCGTTTGCAAAAGGGCCTTGTCTATGCGGTAAATACCCGAGTTTATCACGCCGATCTTATACCAGTTGCCTGAACTCAGGACTGATGTGGTGGCATTGTCGGACTTTGCGTCTTGTGTGCCTTGGAAAGTGGTGTGGTCGGAGGTATAGGTATAGCTAAAGCTAACCAATCTCTCGAGTTGGCTGCTCTGAGGATTCAGTCGGACAGGGAGTATAGAGACAATTGCCTGCGGACGTTTGTTTTGCGTGCCATTGTTGATGGAGACAAGCGGTTCCGCCCCAATCTCCTTTTTAGGAAACAGCTTCTGGTCTTCGGAGCTGAAGGCTTCGTAGCGGGTGTCCTTCAACTGCAGACTGCCAATGTGTGTACCCGGTATGGCAAGCCGGAGATAGGGGAGTCGCTTGGTATAGTCTAAAGAGGCGCCTGCAAACACTGGGACCTTGTTGTCGCTTATACCTGTCGCCGGTAGCACCTTGGCATAGCCCTGCCACTGCAGCGTGACGGCCGTCGTGTTTTCCTGCGCTCTTGCTTGCGGCGCGAGCATGCCCACATAAAGCAGCAGGCAGGTATACAGGAGCTGAAAAGGCCGCATAAACAGGCGTGAGTAAAAGTAAGGCATAATGCGCAGTATAAATTTACAGAACATTATCCTTTCAACTAAATAAAAATGCGATAATTGCTGCTTCGGCAGCAAGCAGCCTCAGGTTACAGGACATTATGCTCAATAGCGCGCAAATCCTTTAAATGAAGGACCAACAGCACCGCTCTACTCTAATAGTCTAACGCCTCTAGGCGCATCAGGAGATTTACTGAAGGAGTTAACCTCATGAAGTGGAGGCCTTTCGGATAACGGACAAAAGTACATAGAGAACTATGATAAGCGGTATGGCTGCGAACTTAACAAGAGCCAGCAGGATCACTGAAATCCCCAAGAAAATAAAGCGGGTTGCGTTATCTTTCCAAGTCAGATTCTTGAATTTGAGCGCGAACAAAGGCAGTTCAGCCACCAACAGGTAGGAGAAAATGACCGTTACCGCCAGCAGGAAGTAAGGGTTCAGAATAATGTTATCGTAGAGGTTGCCGGAGGTGGCCAGTATAAGCGGCAGCGAACCTATGAACATGGAGCAGGCTGGCGTCGGTACCCCAATAAAGGACTCCGCCTGTCTTGTGTCGATGTTAAACTTGGCCAGACGAAGCGCTGAGAAGATTGTGATCAGAAAGCCAAAAAAAGGCAATATGTTAGCCGGTATACCTAGCACAGAAGCCTCTGCCTGCCACAAGAGCGCAAACATGATGGCACCCGGAACAGCCCCAAACGAAACCATGTCCGCCAGTGAGTCGAGTTGCTTGCCTATCTCGGAGTAAGCCTTCAGCACGCGTGCCAGCATACCGTCCAGAAAGTCGAAGATAGCTGCGATACCAATCAAATAGGCTGCATACTCTAGCCGGAAATTGAAAGCGAAGTAGAGTGCCAGACAGCCGCAGAACAGGTTGATGCAGGTAACGGCATTAGGTATGTGTTTTTTCATCCGGAGGGCTTAGCGCAGGAATGGGTTATACTTCTTTTCGTATGCGATGGTGGTTTCAGGTCCGTGGCCCGGGTATACCACCGTGTCGTCCGGCAACGTGAATAGTTTGGTTCTGATGCTATTGATGAGTGTGTCGAAGTCACCGCCGGGAAGGTCGGTTCGGCCGATGCTGCCTTTGAAAAGCACGTCGCCACCGATGCATACCTTGTCAAACTCGCTGTAGAACACCACATGGCCGGGAGCGTGACCGGGGGCAAAAAGAATCTGCAGTTCGGTGTTTCCAAACTTGACGGTGTCGCCTTCCTTTAGATACTTAGTCGAGGCCTCTACGCCATTATACATTTGAAAGCCATAGTTCGGGGCGTATACCGGCACTGAGCGCAGGGTCTGCAGATCATCTTCGTGAATTTCCAATTCCACACCATAGGTGTCGGCTACGAACTTGTTACCCAGTACATGATCGATGTGGCAATGGGTGTTGAGCAGGCGCACCACTTTCAAGTCGTTTTCCTCGATGTAGCGCTTCAGTTCTTGCTGTTCGGCTTGCTCATAGCAGCCCGGGTCTACCACTATGCACTCCTTGGTGTCGTCGTGCAGCAGGTAGGTGTTTTCCTGAAAAGGATTAAATGTAAGACAGGTAACGTTCATGTTGTTCTCGTTCACAGGGCGCGGGCCCACAAATTCGGCTTCTAAGTTACGAACTTCAGGCGTAAGTCGTAAATTGCCTGTATGAATTATGACTTTATAGTAGTGGGGCATGGAATTGCCGGCGCCACTCTAGCCTATACCTTACGAAAGCAGGGCCAGCAGGTGCTGGTGATCGACGAGCCCAAAGCCAACTCCGCTTCCCGGGTGGCCGCAGGTCTGGTAAACCCGGTGGCCGGCAAGCGCTTCGCCAAGTCATGGCTGGTAGACACCCTGCTGCCCTTCGCCGATGTCTTCTATGACGAACTGGAGGCCCACTTCCAAAAGCAGTTATTCTTCCATAAGCCTATCTATAAAGTATTTTCCACCATTGAGGAGCAGAACAACTGGATGGCTAAAAGTGCCGGGGACACGTGGAGCGAATACATTGGGGCTACTTATACCCAAAGCACCGGTGCGGAAGCTGTGCATGACCAGTACGGCGGCATTACGATCAAGCAGGGCGGCTATCTGTTAGTAGCCGATACGCTGGATCTATTGCTGCAGAACTTGCAGAAAGATGATGCGCTTTTGCCAGAGCGATTTGATGTAAACCAACTGCAACTTACAAAACAGGGGGTGTCCTACAAAAACATTCAGGCCAAGCATATGGTTTTCTGTGAAGGATGGCAGGCCGTGCACAATCCTTATTTTAAGTGGCTGCCGCTGCAGCCTACAAAAGGCGAGGTGCTGGAGGTGAAAACGGAGGATTTTAACCCGGAGTGTATCTATAATAAAGCCGTTTACGTTGTTCCGGTAGGTGAGGGCCGCTTTAAGATTGGGGCTACCTACAACTGGCGGGAGGCAGACGAACTGCCAACAGCAGAGGGAAAGGCGGAACTGAGCGAGCGGTTCGAGCAAATTACCGCTATACCATACCAACTCAGAAACCACTGGGCCGGCATACGGCCTGCCGTGCGCGACCGTCGCCCACTCATAGGGCGGCATCCGGAGCATGCGCAGCTGAGTGTGTTCAACGGCATGGGCTCTAAAGGGGTGTTGATGGCGCCATACCTAGCCGATATGTTTGCGAAGGCACTGGTAAAAGCAGATGCGGAAATACTACCCGACGTACAGATTTCGAGATATTTTTCGTTATATTACGACTACATAAAACACCATAACCAAGAACTCTAAGCGCATGCGTTTTACTATAAGGTTATTGTTGCTGTTTCTGCTCTGTGTCACGGCAGGCCAAGAGGCTTTTGCCCAGCCCAATGTGCAGACATTCGGCCGCAGCAGGATACAGTATAAGAACTTCGATTGGAAGCTCTACAGCACCCAGAACTTCAACATATACTTCTACGCCGGCGGTGACCAAGCGGCCCGCAACGCCGCCGAGTACGCGGAGCGTGAGCTCAAGCGCATCACCAGTTTCATCGGTTACTATCCTTACTCCAAAATCACGCTCATCGTCTATAACTCGATGACGGACCTGAAGCAGAGTAACATTGGACAGCAGCGCGATCAGTTCCAGACAGGCGGCGAAACGCTCTTCCTCAAAAACAAGCTGGAACTGGCCTACGACGGTACCCAAACCGACTTCAAGCGTGACCTGAGCTACCAATTGACCGAGCTACTGCTCAATGACATGATGTATGGCGGCAGTTTGAAGGAGGCGCTGCAGAGCAGCTACCTGCTGCGCCTGCCAGACTGGTTTATCAGCGGTGTGGCGGCCTATACCGCCGAGGGCTGGAGCCTGCGCATGGACAACTACATGCGCGACATGCTGCTGGTGAACAATAAAGCCCGTATGGAGGATTTGTTGGCCCGCAATCAGGAACTTGCCGGACAGGCCATCTGGAATTACATAGCTGAGCGCTATGGCTATACCTCCATTCAAAACATTCTCAATCTTACCCGTATTACCCGTGACACGGAAATAGGCATCACGAGCAGTCTCAACATCCCATACAAGCGTTTCCTGCAGGACTGCCATAATTACTACCTCCAAATCAACACCCGCACAGACAACCCGCTGGTGGGGCTCCCTGTTAATAATAAACTGTTCGAGAAGAATAAAAAAGACATCCGCTATACAGAACCAGTGCTTAACCCGGCGGGCACTTTGCTGGCCTATGCCGAAAACGAGAATGGCAGTTACCAGATTATAGTGAAGGATGTGCGTAGCAACCGCAGCCGTGTGGTATGGAAAGGCGGCTATAGAACAGTGGACCAGCGCATTGATTACAGACTGCCGGTGCTAGCGTGGCGCACTAATACCCAGTTGGGCTTTGTAGAGGCGCGACGCGGAGAGATGGTGTTGCGACAGATAAATTCGACCCGTCGACGCTCACGCGTCCCGGTTTTTGACGACGTCAGGACACCGGCAGTCGCACTTAAACAGTTTTCGCAGGTACGTGATATGAGCTACTCCGACGACGGCAGCACGATTGTGATGAGTGCCGTGCGCGATGGGCAGACAGACCTATACCTGCTCTCGAGCGGTGGGCGTGTGCAGCAGCAGCTCACCAACGATATTTACGACGATATACAGCCCGTATTCCTTGCTGGGAACAACACGATCGCCTTTAGCTCCAACCGCTTTGTTGACACAACCGGAGAGACTGCCTCGGGCACCTTTTCGAGTGTGGTGAACAACTACGATATTTTTCTGATGCCTCGTGACGGTACGGGAGCCAACGCTCGTCAGGTTACTTTCTCCATTTCCAGCGAAATAATGCCCCGCGCTACCGAAGACGGTAACTTTGTATACCTAAGTGAGGAGTCGGGCGTGCGGAGCCTCTATCGCTATGAGGTGGCGACAGGCAGAAAAAGACCGATCAGCAACTTTGTGCAGGACATTGAGAGCTATGACTATAAGAGCGGCACAAACTTGCTTGCTCTAACAGCCTTCGACAATGCCCGCAGTTTCGTATACCTGTTCCCGGAGTACAGTTCAACGGCACCAGACTCGCTGCCAAAATCCTCTCGCCAGATCATACTGGAGACTCGGGCGCGCAGCTCTGCCAGCGTGGCGGCTACAACCCGTAAGCTCCTAGAGAGCAGCACACGCAAGAAACCACAGCGACAGGGGGAAGTTGACATTGAAAACTACCAGTTTGAAAGTGACCTGAAGGAGCAACAGCAGCAGGAGGCTCAGGCCAAGGCACAGGCAGCCGCACCGCGCGCCCGCACCACCGAGGGAGGTATCCCCATCGCCGGCCCGATCGATTATGACCTGCGCTTTAGTGTGCACGAGGTTATCACATCCGTGTATGCAGATCCTCAGTTAGGATTTGGCCTTGTGGGCGGGGTTAATATGAGCGACCTCTTCGAAAACCACCACATCAGAGGCAGTGCTTTTCTGCGAACCGATCTCAAAACGAGCCGCATGTTCGCCGAGTACATGAACCTGAAAAACCGCTTTGACATTGGTATGCAGTACCGGCGTGATGTGATAGTAGGACAGATTCCCGAATTGCCGGGGCATGTCGCACGATTTGGTAAGCATGAGTTTTCACCTACCTTAGTGTATCCGCTCACCTACAGCACTAGCATTCGCGTGCAGCCTAAGTTTGTCAACACCCGCTTTACGTATGTCAACAGCTTTATCACACCCGATAGTGTCGCTAATTTCGGTGGCGGCAATGTAGAGCTTGTGTTCGATAACTCCGTTGTGCGTGGCGTGAACATGTTGGAGGGCACGCGCATGAAGGCGGGCTTACTCACGCTCAAAAGCTTCGGGGACGGTGCCGGTAACTTCAACAAGTTTTACTTGGATGTGCGCCATTACCAGAAGGTGCACCGGCAGATTATCTTGGCAGCCCGCATCGGGTATGGCGCTTTCTTTGGAAACGCCCCTAAAAATTTCCTGATAGGCGGCATGGACAACTGGCTTTTTGCATCGGAGGATGAACCGGGAGACCCCAATGCCATTACCGTGCGCGCACCAGCCGATTTGTTCTACTTGGACTACGTGACACCACTGCGAGGCTTTAATTTTAATGCGCGACGCGGATCTAAGTACCTGCTAGCCAATGTCGAGCTACGTGTTCCAATCGTGCAGTATCTTTATGATGCGCCTATCCCATCAGGCTTCTTCCGCAACCTGCAGTTCACGGCTTTCGCTGACGCCGGCTCTGCCTATAACGGTACCAACCCTTTTACAGGAAATAACTCTATCAACACGCGTGTGATAGGCGGCCGCATCGACCAAACGAATGTCAGTCCTTTCGAGATCACTGTAATCAATTACCGCAATCCTTTCCTGCTAGGCTATGGCGTGGGTGCACGTACCACTTTATTTGGAGTGTACGGGAAACTGGACATGGCTTGGAGTGAAGAGGATGATGCACGCAAAGGGCCTAAGTTTTACGTCACACTGGGCTACGACTTCTAAACTTTTGGATGAACCGGAAAACCAAACGATTCGGTCTTGGCGCTATACTGGTACTGGGGCTTGCAGCCGCATGGCTGCACATGGCTGACAAGAACTATGTGTACAAAGCACTGTATCACAACTTTGCTGACATAGACGATCACCTCATTTTCCATCAGCGAAAAATAGAGGCGCCCGAAAGTGCGCAGCCTTGGCCCTTGGCTTCCGAATATAATAACCTACGGCTACCCACCGATCTGCAGCGCCTGCACCAAGATTTAGAGTCAATTGCGTTTGTTGTCATACATCAGGACTCGCTGCTGTATGAGCAGTACTGGGATGGTTATTCCGAAGAGTCGCTGAGCAATTCGTTTTCGATGGCCAAAAGCATCGTGAGCGTGTTGCTGGGTGTAGCCCTGCAGGAAGGGGCCATTCAAAGTATAGACCAGCCGGTGGGAGATTTTCTGCCGGAGTTTAAAGAAGGGCGTAAAGCCAACATCACACTCAGGCACCTACTCTGGATGAGTTCCGGGCTGAACTGGGACGAATCGTACAGCAACCCGCTTTCCATGACAACCGAGGCCTACTACGGCTCTAACTTAAAAAAAATTATCAAGCGGTTGGAGGCGGTGGAGGAGCCGGGGCAGAAGTTCGAGTACAAAAGCGGCGATACGCAGGTGCTGGGTTTCGTGTTGGAAGCTGCTACCGGAAAAAACTTGGCTGACTATGCAGAAGAGAAACTGTGGCGGCCTTTGGGTGCTGAGCGCAAAGCCGAGTGGAGTATAGACCGTCCCCGAGGCAGTGAAAAGGCATACTGCTGTTTCTTCTCCAACGCCCGCGACTTCGCCCGCATCGGGCAGCTATACCTGCAGCAGGGAGTATGGCAGGGTGACACACTTGTGTCGCCGGAATATGTGCAGGCCTCGATTACACCTAACGGCCTTACCGACGCTCTGACAAACGAAACCTCTGACCACTATGGTTACCAGTGGTGGCTGCTTCCTGATTACAAAAAACAGTATGTCTTCTATGCCCGCGGTATACTGGGGCAATATATCATTGTTATACCTGAGAAGGAGCTCGTGATTGTGCGGCTGGGCAAGAAGCGGGGAGAGCGCATCAACAATCATCCAAGCGAAGTCATGGCGATGATTGATGCGGTAAATAAGATAGTGCCGTAAGGTATAGGCAGAGCCTGATATCACGCAACTCCTAGGCGTAATTCATATTAGCCAAAAAGCGGAATCGCCCGGCATGAGCATGTCGGGCGATTTGTGTTAAAAGCAGCTTTTGAGTCTACAACTTCGTAATAGTGAGGAAATTTGCCTAATTTGCCAAACCATCATACATTATAGTGCCTATGTTGCAGTCCATGACAGGCTATGGCAGTGCCCGCCTCGATACTGACCAGTATTCTATTAACGTCGAAATACGATCACTCAACTCCAAAGGGATGGATCTGACCGTACGCCTTCCCCGCTTCTTATCCGACCGGGAGTATGAAGTACGGACTATGCTGACGAAGGCCCTCGTGCGCGGCAAGGTGAGCATCTGCATCGACTATTCTAAAAATAAAGCCCAAAAGGCCAAAAGCAATATCAACAAGGAGTTGCTCAAAGCCTATTATGAGGAACTGAACGCCGCAGCTGATTTGGTGGGAGGCTCTAAGACCGATCTGTTCCGTTTGGCACTACACATGCCTGACGTGCTGCAGCAGGAGCAGGGTGAAGAAGAATCAGGGGAGGCAGACTGGGAAGTGGTGCAGCCGCTCGTACAGGAAGCGCTAGATAGCATCAATTCTTTCCGGGCCGACGAGGGAAAGGCCCTTACAGCTGAGATCATGGCTTACATCGATCGCATCCGCATACTGTTGGCCGAAGTAGAGAAACAAGACCCCGTGCGTATGGAACATATCCGTAATCGTATTAGAGGCCACATTGCGGAGATATCAGGTGCTGATCACTACGATGAGAACCGCTTCGAGCAGGAGATGATCTATTATATGGAGAAACTTGACATAGCTGAGGAAAAGGTGCGTTTAGTTAACCACCTGCACTATTTCACCGAAACGGTATACCTGCCAGAGCCGACAGGCAAGAAGCTCGGCTTTATCTCTCAGGAGATTGGCCGCGAAATCAACACGATCGGTTCTAAAGCCAATGATGCGACTATACAGCACCATGTAGTGGAAATGAAAGAAGAATTGGAGAAAATAAAAGAGCAGATTAACAATATTCTATAGTTATCCCAACTTATTGATTCTAAAACTTAAAGGCAGCTCTCTGGAGCTGCCTTTTTTTATGGACCTATTCGCTCTCCCTAATTAGGTTGTCTTGCTCTGGAATCGGGTAGGGGAGTAAAATTTTTTTAATTTTTTTTCGCCTTGTTGTGGTCGTGTTTATGCAACCTTATGGCGATAGTATGCAAATTTTCTTATATTAGTTATAGTTTATATTTCTTATTTACGCAACTTTATCTAGGTGTGTTGTTTGTGGTTAAAACACTGATTTATAGTTATATATAGCCTATTGCGCGGTATATGTTATTCATCTATATTTCGTCATGTTTAACTATAAATAATAAAATTAATGAAAACAACACGTTTACTCACCCTCATAGCTATGGTAGCTATGTTCGGCTTTTCCTCATGCCAGAAAGATGCAGAAGGAGAAGTAACTGCCAATGAGATTTCACCCCTTACTATGGCAAAGATCTCAGAAATGGGCTTTAACACTGACAATGTGCAGCGCACCGAAGGCGGTTACATTGTGGAAGGTGACATCTTCTTCTCTGACAGCGACTTGAATGTGTCAGCGGAAACTACGGCGCTTCGTGTTGGTGAAGAGGAGCAGTACCGCACTAACAACTTGGTAAGCGTAGGCTCCGGTCGCACCATCAACGTGGCGATCACTACCAGCCTACCTTCTTCTTATGTATCCGCATTGGACGAGGCGATCCGCCGCTTCAATGCCGAGAACCTGCTTTTGAAGTTCCGTCGTGTGTCTTCGGGGTATAACATCCTCGTGTCAAAGGCGCCAAGCGGATCAAGCTACTTGGCTTCCGCTGGTTTCCCATCTGGTGGTAACCCTTACAATAGTGTTAAGGTGAACTCCGATTACCTTGGCTCTAACCCGGGTACCAACTACTTGGCCACTATCTTGGCCCATGAGATTGGCCACACCATCGGTTTCCGCCACACAGACTACATGAACAGAGCGTACAGCTGCGGTGGTTCTTACTACAACGAGGGTGCCTCTACTGTAGGTGCCGTGCACATCCCGGGCACGCCAACAGGTGCCGATCCTAACTCTTGGATGCTGGCTTGTATCGGTACGGGTGTGAACCGCTACTTTAACTCAAACGACAAAACTGCTTTAAGATACCTGTACTAACATCAGGAGTCGCAAAGCCTTCAAAAAAGCACAGCTTCCCAAAGGAAGCTGTGCTTTTTTTATTTCTGGCAGACAGGAAAGCCTAGGCTTGATAAGAGTATAAACACCTATTCGTAGCGGAGCAAGGTAAACAGATGAATTACAACTTGTTGATAGGGCGTACATCGGCAACATGATGAATAAGCCTACAAAAGCAGTACTTTTCCTGAGAGGAGATAACCCGTTTCAGTCTTTGCCCGGATGATGTAAAGGCCTTTAGTCAGGCCTTTGGTTTGGACTTCTTTTAGCACGCCGGTCACAGATGTTTCCAATTTCAGTCTGCCTACCTGATCGTAAAGTTGAATATGGGCGGCATCTCCATTGATAGCTACAAAAAAAGGTTGCCCAGCTGCCACAGGGCTTGGGTATACCTGCATAAAATCCTGAGAAGCATAGATTACGTCCTCTTGCTGGCTATAAAACGTTTTGCCCGTGGTTGTCTCAACTTTCACACGATAGATGTTCCTGCCCGGCTGTGGCCGGCTGTCCGAGAATGTGAGCTGCCGCTGAGTGACGGGAAAGAGGGTATTCACCGTTTTAAATCCGCCGCTTTCCAGCCGTTCCAAACTGAGGGAGGCGAGTTGGTAGAGCGTACTGATTTCAAGGTCTAGCCTTACTGTGTCCATCACGAACTGCCGTGGCAAAAAGCTGGTAACATAACAACCTAAACCTCCTTCCTGAAGCTGTATGGAACGGCCGTATTGCGCCTGCCTGCCCTGCAGGACCGGAGCAAGGGCTATATACCCACCTTGTAACATGCTTTTATCGAGGAGGGCCAAGGTGTCCATGGTTGTAAGCAACGGCTCGAGGTGTGTTTCGCCTAAGCGGTATAGCTGGAACTGTTGCACGTTGGGTAGGCTTGGCCAATGCAGCATCACCTGATTGTCGCAATTAAAGCCTACCTGCGGACTTATTGGGCAACTCAGCATAAATTCTTCTGATACGATTTCCGTGGTCCCGCTGCTTAGTCGCAGTTGCGCCACGGCTACCGTGTCGGGTATTGCCCAGGTATAGCGCTGCTCACGCAGTGTCAGGTTTTCTGAAATTGTCTGCCATCCCTCACTTCCAGCCAAACGGTACTCCAGACGACCTGTTCCATTCGGGAGAATACCTTGCCAGCTGAGCAGAGCAGGCTGGCCGCTTAGCAGTGTAGCGCCAGCGGTCGGGTATAGCCACTGCATGCCTCGCTCCAACTCATACACCAGACTAAAAGCCTGCGGACCTTGCTGCACCCTGTGGCCGCTTACGGTCAAGGTATAGCTGCCAGCAGATGGCTGTGCAACGGTTATCTGTTCAATGTTATTGAGGCGGTCTGTGCCACGGCGGGCGGGCAGCCTCAGCGAATCGGCGTGCGGATAGGTGCTAAGCACCCAAGGCAGCCAACTTTGGGCGGAAGCATTACGCTGCAGCTTCAGGTCAAGGTCGTTGAGGAGGGCTTTTTCTGCATTGGGTTCCGCTTCCAGGTCGTGCCATACAAGGGTAGCTTTGAGTAAATGTGTGCCGGTAGGAACACTCAGTTGAATGGTTTGCGTTTCGCCTTGCAATAGGGAGCTCAACACAAAACGCTGGTTTTCTATCGTGCTGATGGCACCGAGTGCATCCGTGCTTCCGTAGCCGGACTCAAAATCGGGGCCGGGGCGGCCAACATCCTCAGCACTGTTGATCATGGCCGCCTTCACCAAAGAAGCGGGGGGTAGCTTGTCATAACTTTCTTTGTAAGCCTGTTGTACCAGCAGTGCTATACCTGACACCACAGCAGCGGCTTCAGAGGTGCCTCCGGTGCCATGTGCCACCAGTTCGGGCTTGATGCGGCCATCATAGGCAGGGCCTCTGGAGCTGCGTATACCTACTTCGCCGCTAGGCTCCAGCGCACCTACACTAATCGAGTTTTTAGAGGTCTTGAATTGCCCGGTCAGGTTGGCTATACCTAACAGGTTGGCATAGGCACCAGTGGTTTCGGCCTTGTCACCGCTATTACCGGAAGAGAACACGTGGAGCATCTCAGGATGCTGGTGACTTTGCCGGTCGTAGGCCTGCGCTTCCAGTCCGTAGTAGTTTTCCACCCCCACACCATAGGAATGGTTCTGTACACTTATACCTTGGCTTAGGAGATTTTGACTGTTGTCTGGGTACAGCTCTTCAAAACTGGAGTGGGCGATAAGCGTGTGCTGCGTTACGCCTTTGCCGTTTGGGCCGGAGTTGCCGGCACCGGCTATCAGGGTAGCCATGGTGGTCGCATGCTGGCTGCGGTTATCACCAATCGATTCAGGAGAGAGCACACGGCCCAACAAGTCGATATCAGTTGCGTTGAACGCATTTTCCTTGACAGACACCCCCATGCCTTGCCCTGCGAGCCCGAGGAAGGCCGCCTGTGCCGCGTAAATATTGTTGGCTACAAAGTCTGCGTCTTTCAGTTCCAGTTCCTCTATGGCCCTGCGGTTGGGTTTATCAATGTAAAGCACTGCAGGGGAGGAGAGCAGCAATTGAAGTTGTGTGGCGTTTATACCTGACAGAAGCAGGGTGTTTCTATCGTGGGGCGTGACCTTTACTTTCACTTGCAGCTTTTGCTGTTTTAGCCAAGTATAGAACGCCTGTTTGTCCCGCACCTGTACCCGGTAAGCGGCCTCGAGGGCCACTCGCGTGACATGCTGTAGGTGCGGGGCCAACTTTCGGGCCTGTAGTTGCTGTGCTTCGGATTTTCCCGGCTGTTGCGCTTGCAGACGGCAAGGTAGGGCGAGGGCTATGAGCCAGAGCAGGGATACCCAGTGCGCATGTTTAAGTTTGTAGAGAGGCGGCATAGAACGCAGCTTTAAGGGTAAAAGCTTACACAGAAAATAGCATTAAAGCTAAGCAATTGCCGCCATTATGGCAATAGGTTGGGAATGAGGATTTACTGAAGATCCGGAAGGTATAACGGGAATATCTAAAAGCAGAACAGGGGGCGGGTACAGCTATACCCTATTGCTTATAAATCCACTTAAAAATCAGGACGCCTAGCATACAACCAATGGTATTGCTGAGTACGTCGATGATGTCGCCTTGGCGGCCGGGAATGAAAAAGTGCTGCATCAACTCAATGCCAATGCCGAACAGGGTGCTGACAAAAAGCGAGGTGCGGATGGCGTAATGTTGCAGCTGAGGGAAAGTGTACTGTTTTTTAAGCCCCACCACCATCAGATAGGTGAGCACCGCAAACATAAAGGCATGCGCAAACGAATCGAACGAGAAGAGCTCCCAGATCGAGAGTGCCGGCATAGAAGCGGAGGGCAGTAGTGTCAAGACCATGATCACTACTGCCCACAATATGGTAAAGAAGTTATACCTTATTATCAAACCTGCTTCTACACGTTCAGATTACTGACCGATTAGTTCGCGGTAAGCCTCAGCAGAAAGCAAGCCTTCTACTTCGCTCTGGTCGTCGATAGACATTTTGATGATCCAGCCGTCGCCGTAAGGATCAGAGTTTACCAGCTCCGGGCTGCCGTCCAGCTTTTCGTTGAACTCCTGCACTGTGCCGCTCAATGGGCTGAACAGGTCAGACACTGTCTTCACAGCCTCTACCGTTCCGAACACGTCGTTCTGGCCAACCTGCTTGTCCACTGTGTCGATGTCAACATACACAATGTCACCTAGCTCGCTCTGCGCGAAGTCAGTAATTCCTACAAAGGCTACATCGCCTTCCACGCGCACCCACTCGTGGTCTTTCGTATACTTTAGGTTCTCAGGTAAATTCATTTCTTGCTTGTTTTTAATGGAGTCCAAAAATACGGCCTTTTTCGCAATGCCAAAATATTATTGCAAACTAACTCGTAACTGTACTCCACCTTCCGACACACTGTTACGGAATGAGGTAGAAATTTTCGGATCAGACACGGTGCGCAGCAGGTAGAACTGGATGTTCACGCGCTGGCTCAGCACGTAGTCCACGGTCGGGCGCAGCTGCATTTGCATAGTGCCGTTCGTAATCTGGTTCTGGCTGATCTCATTGCCTTGCTCATCCTGCGCGATGGCCCGCTGCACAGTCTGATTGTCACGCAGCGACATGTCCATGCGCATGGTCAGCTCATTCTCCAGCGTGCGTCTCTCCCCGGCTATCCGGAAAGGTATGCGGAAGTTGGTGGTGCTGTACCCGAAACCGAAGGTATAGTCCTTCACATTCGTCTCGGTCACCTGCGCGTTGGTCAGGTTCAGCGACAGGTTTCGCTCCAACTTATAGCCCAGTCGTCCGGTCAGATTGGTGTTGGTCCGGAAGTTTATACCCAGTAGCTCTAATCGCTCTGATACCGTCAACTGGTTTACGATGTAGTATGGGATCAGCTGCCCAAACTCATTGGTTTGTGTTGGGAAGTCTCCCGGATAGTTTTCGTAGGCCAGCGAGGTTGTGAAGCTCGTCACATTGTAAGTTGCGTTGTAGGAGTGGGTCAGGTTTACTTGGCTGAACCAGCGCTTAAAGAACGCGAGCTGCGACAGACCGTTGTAGTCCACGCGCCAGTTAGGTATAGGCAGGCGCTTAAACGGATTGCCGCCCTTGGCTTGGAAACCGCTGGCATCCCGACCTTGATAGGCGTACAGGAAGGACTTCAACAGTACGTCCTGCGAGTTCAGGGTATAGCCCGAGTCGCTGGCGGCGGCATTGGCGTTGGTCAGTCGGTCGCGTATCTCATAGCGGTTACGGATAAAGTCGTTGAAGGCGGCTGAAGTACCGCGAGACGTCGACTCGAACATGGTGCCCAGCGCGAAGAACGAGGTGCTGAACGAACCGGTGTTGATCGGGTTTTGCCGCTCGTTTATAGTACCGATGTTGCCGAAGTCATCGAACTGTTTGCGGTAGAACACTTCCTCGATCTCCGACATATTGCGGCGCGCATCCAACTGCAAATTGAAGTTTCGGAACGGCTCCAAGTTGGCCCGCGCCGTGAATGTCTCTGTTTCGATGCCGCTGAAAGGCGTATTCAGATACTGGCTACTGTCGGTATACCAGCCGTTAGTAAAGGCACGGTTATACAGGTTGTCCAAATCATACTGGCGGCCCATGATAAACGGCAGACCCGGCGCATCGAAGCCGTCATCGAAGCCAAACATCTTGGTGCGCGGCAGGTAACCCGGCATCATGGTGCCCCGGTTTTGCAGGTATGTGAAGTTAACCGAACGCGTCATCATCAGGAAGCGGGCAATCCCTTTGGCCACTTTCATCTCCGAACGCTTCTGTACAACAGTGTCTCCCGGGGCTGGTACGGGTGGTCTACCCTGTGGTGCAGCCGGGCTGTTCACGTCTTTCAGGAACTTCACCTTATTGTAGAGCTTCACCATGTCCACGCGGCCGTTCACGCTGAACTCGGTGCTGTTCTCGGCGGTGTTACCTAGCCTGAAGGTAGCGTCTTGGTTCAAAGCGGTGGAGCCGGCCGTCCAGATGTAGGTGACTGCATAGCGGGTTTCGGCACCCAGCCAGTCGGTGATCGGAAACTTGTCGAACGGCACTTTGTAGTTGGCGGCAATCAGCTGATTGAAGTTAGTGTTTCGGCCGAATCGACGCAGGTTGTTCCAGATTACCTCGTTTTTGTAGCGCAAGGAGTCGATATCGCGGTTGATACGGTAGTCAGGCTCGTCCACCACGGCGCGGTTGGTGGCGGTGTAATCCAGCGAAAGACTCTTGCTGATGTCCCACTTGAGGTCGTAGATGCGGTTAAAGAAGAAATACTTTTGGAACACAGGCTCTATACCTCTGGAGGTGATAAGCCCCGAACCCGGATCACGGCGCTGCAGGAAGGTCTCGTTATACCTGCGGTCCAAGTCGGCGCGGAAAGCAAAGCGGCTTGGGAGCGGTGTCACGTTCAGGTCTTTGATCAGACGCATGTACGGCGACTTGAGTCGCTCGCTTTTGGCGAAGAACTCGTAGTTGCGCGGCGTGGTGTTATAGGTATAGGCCACAGCCCCGGTATAGGAGCGGGTAAAGTCGCGGTCGGTTTCGATGTTAGTGAACAGGCGCTCAGCATAGGAATAGGAGAAGGATAGGTTCTCCACATCGTAAGGGCGCACCTTGGCCTCCGGGTTCGTCCGTTCTTTGCGTACATTGAGCAAGCTCACACTCTTCCGGGTTTCCCGGGTACTCACTTCATTTCGGTACTCCCGCTGCGCATCGTTGGTCTCATACCTTGTGATCGACTGTTCCAACGGTACGTCTTTGTCAAGCGGATCAAATTGCGGGGCACTGTTCATGGTGCCATACTGCACCGACACCGGCACTTTTATACCTAGCTTCTCGGGCAGGAATTTGTCAGCCACGATGTTGGCGCTCACGTCGAACACAGCGGTGTTCTCACGGGCTCGCTGCGCGATCTTCTGTTGTAGCGCTCCGAAACCAATGGTGGCATAGCTACCCGTAGCCGTGATGTTGGCAAAGTCAGCGAGTTTGGTGTTCAGGCGGGCGTTGCCGGCCCAACCGGAGCTGTTCCGGAAGTCGGTTACGCGCAATTCATTCACCCACACGCAGACAGATTGCGGTCTGGCGTCTTCGCCCGGCACCGAAGGGTTGCGCAGACCGATCATCACACTCTGCACCTCACTGAAATCGGGGTTTCCGACCACGCGTATCATTTTGCCGCCCTCCACCATCATCTCGAAAGGACGGCGGTTGTCATAGCCCACGATTTTGTTACGCGCCACCTTGGCATTCACAAAGTCTTCGAGCGCCACGTCCACTTGGTTTTCGGCCAGCCATATACCATCTTGGCTGGTCGTGCCCAGTGGCGTGAGTTTGAGGGGCACCACGTACTCGTAGTAGTTCTGGGTATAGTCGGTGCCAATGCGGATGAAGGCCTGCACATCGTCATCACGGGTATTCGGGTCGCGGGACTGCGCGTGCAGGAAGAGCTTCAGACGCTTGTAAATGAGCATGTCAATGGACAGGTTCTTATAGACGGCCTTCGAGAAGGAATCTTTCAGATCGTCCACGCACAGCTGCAGCGCTTGCTCGTTCTGGCGGCGGTTGTTGGTGGCGGCGTAGTCACGAAGACGCTCAATGCCCGGCGGCATCACATAAGGTATAATCGTTTCGTCATCACCAGTCTCGCCGTTCTCCTCCACGTTCACCGTAGATACGGTAAAGGCGCGGGCGTCGTCGGTACAGTTCAGGCAAGGGTTGCCGTCGGTGAGCGGCTGCAGGAAGGTGCGCCACTGGTTGGCCACAAACTGGAACTGTACGAAACGGAGCACGACCGGATCGGCGAACTCGGTCATGTACATACGCATGAAACGGATAGACTTGAAACCGTTGATGTTGCCCACATTACCCGTCGGCTGGCGAACCGGCACCCGGAACTGGTACCACGTCACGTTCTCGCCGGTTCTGTTGTCCACAATCTTGTCCACGATGTAGTTCTGGCCCACGCCCATGTCCGGCTCCAGCTTGATCTTGTACTCGTAGTATTGCTCCAGATCGCTGATCACGTTGTCGCGGTTCAGGTCTTCTTTGTCCGGGAAGGCATAGTTAGAGAAGCGGCTTTGCTCAGGAGAGTTATTCTCCATGCCGTTGAAACGCTTGTAGCGGGCCAGTATACCTGCACTTTGTTGATCGTATGACTCATCTAGGTGGTGCAGGAAGTTGTCAGCCGATGGGTCGGACAGTACAGTCTGCGGCGCACCGCCGGGTATGCGGCTCAGAAAATCGCGCTGGAAAAATTCCCGCTCGGCTGCATCCCCCAACCCATCCAAGCCAATGTCTTGGAAAGCACGGGCTCCCGGTACCGCCGAGAAGGCATCGGTCAGAAATTGCTGGGTTGTTACGCGCCCCCACTCAGTTGTCTGTAGGTTCTGGTTGTCGGTGGCCGATGTGGGCAAGCCATTCTCAAAAGAGTAACGGTTGTCCTTCAGGAGGTCCTCTGACACGTTACCTAGGTTAATCACCAGTTCACCGCCCTCATTGCTCACGATCTGGTTGCCGAACTCGTCCTTGCGACCGTTGGGACCGGGCAGGAATGGGTCCATCAGCCAGAACTCCACATACTCTACGTTAGCATTGTCAAAGTCTGTGTCAAACGTGATTTCTCGGCTAATACCGCCCCAGTTCTTACGCGGGTCGCCCTGCAATTTGCCTTCTGTATCGAGGTTCGTATTGTAGTTGTACTGCCCACGATCACGCGGGTAGTAAGCCATGTCGAAGGTATACTCAAAAGCGTTGGCGATCTCGCGATCACGTCCCGGAAACACCTCATACCTTGGGACAGGCCGCACATAGTGGTTCTCTAGTTCCTCGCTGGTGATATTGCTCGGTCGAAGCCCCTCGCTGTCGCGGTAGAAGATTTGATCAATGGTGTACCATGCCACCCGAGCGCGGTTGTAGCCGTAGCTCAGGTCATCACCTTGAGCCAGTGGGGCAGGAGTGGCCGCTAAGCGCCACGTCGTGTTGTTAAAGCCACCCAGACTGAATGGTGTCTCAGCTCCCTCAAAGTCATCGAGGTAAGAGGTGCCATCCTCATTCACCGGCGATTTGGAATTGGCTGGCACTAGGTGCGCAAACTCGCCATTGAAGGTAACGCTGGAAGGTACTTTAGTCTGGATGAACGGAATCATGTCCGTCATTTTGGTCAGGAAGCGCGACTCACGGTTAAAGTTCACGTCCAGACCGTAGATGGTGTTGTTGGTAGGTTCGTCGCCGATGCTCACGCGGTTGATGTACGGTCGCTCGTTCAGGTGCAGCACTGTACCTCCGAGGACAAGGTCGTTGTTCACTTGGTAGTCGAAGCGGGCGCCTAACAGGGAGCGGGGCTGTATGTTGAGAAGCTCGGCCTTTTCATAAGTCACGCGCAGGTCGCTTGCCGAGGCGATGTAGCTTGGGTTTAGTATTTTGATGCGGCCCAAGTCATAGAACACTTGGTAGTCCGTGCCCTCTTCCAAACGGGTGCCACCCGAATATACCGCTACAGAGCCTTCCGCAATCCGGAAGCCCGGTAGCATAATCTCGTCCGTCGAACTGGCTTGAAAACGCCCTTTCAGGTAGAACTTGGCCTTCAGTGTGTTTTGCTGTGCGTCGGTTTGGGTCTGTTCGTAGAGCTCTTGGAACACATAGCGCTCGATCAAATCCTGTCGGCCCTCAAATTTGTCGGCTAGGTAGGAGCCGAATGGTTCCACCACCGGGAAGATGATGCGCCCCGTCTCCGGGTCGATGGTGAGGCCCTCTAAGAAGTCAAAGTTGCCGTCGCGCGGTTTGTCGTTGTTGGTGTTTACGTTGTCGAGGTTGAATACCTCGATCAGCGGAATGTTCTGGATCGGACTAGGCTCTTTTAAGCTCGTGATGTCGACGCCTGTTTCATCGTCTTTGTAAACGATCTGCATCTGGAAATTCTGACGATTCACCTGCGTCGCATCCAAGCTATACACGTTTTTCATCATCAGGTCCCACGTCGGGTATTCAAGTGCCGGGTTGGTTGCCTTTAGCAACTTCATGTGGATTACCTGATCGTCGCGCAGGTTCTGGTAGTCCTCCATTAGCTCACCTACCTTGTAAGTCTGGCCATTGTAGGTATACTCAAAAGCCACACCCAGCACTTGGTCCGGCAACAGGGCCGTGGTGAGGGATATATAGCCCAGTTGCGGGTTGAACTTATACTCGCGCGGGTCCAGTCGGCGGGCACGCACATGCTCAAAGTCAATAGCCTTCTGCAGACCCAGACTTCTGAGATAGGAGTCTACTTGGTCGTTGTTACGGGCTTGAGGGTTACTGGAAATCAGGCTGTAGAGTGCGTTTGCATTATTAGCGGCAGGAGCCAGCGGGTTGCGCTCAAACTGGTCTCTATACGGGTCGGCCTCACCCAAGTCCATGTAGGCCACCATGTTGCGCAGGTTCTCGGTGTCGCGGTTATTGTTGGTCACGTATAGCTCCAGTCGACGGATTACGATGCCAGAGTTTACCAACGGCAGGTTCTGGAGCGTACGGTCATAGCGGCCCCGGAAGAACTGTGACAGGAAGAAGTGACGGTCGCGGTCGTAGTTGTCTACCCGGATCTCAAAAGGCTTGTTCTGCGCACCATTCTGAATCACTACCTCATCGTTGCGGCCGCGCACGTTGGCGGCAATAGTCGTAACACCCAGTCGGCCGAACTGCAGCTGGGTTTTCACGCCAAACAGGTTCTGGGCACCAGTGATAAGGGAGTTGTTGAGCGGCAGGCTCACATTACCGGCCTCTATCTTACGGATGATTTCCTCCTCAAAGCCGGTATAGTCCAGCTTCATGTTGTTCTCGAACTCGAAGTTGGCGTTGTTGTCCCAGTTAAAGTTCAGGCGCATTTTCTCTCCGATCTTGCCCACTAGGTTGAGGGAGATGTTCTGGTCAAAGTCGAAGTCGCCGGTACGCTGCTGACGAAGCGGTATAGAGGGGTTTTCGTTTCGGTTGAAGCGTGCTCCGAATTTCAAGTTGACATTGCCGTTTGGCTGGATGTCTACGAAGTTGCCGCCGAATACGCGGTCGAACATCGGACTGATGTAGATTTTAGGCACCAAGCGGCGGCCGCTCACCACACTCTCGCCATCTAACCCGGCAGACTTGCTTCGCCAGTAATCGCGTATGGCTTCTTGGCGTTGGTAGCGGGAGTACTCTTCCCACGACATAGTCGAAGGCAAGCGGTAGTCGATGCCACCGATGCGCTCATTGATATTGTACTGTTGCAGGCTGTCGTCGAGCTGTATTTCCAGCTCGACATTCGATGGCTGGCCTAACAGGAGCGGGGATGAACTGGAACGGGTGCCAAAAGGGCTTCCGAGCCTATCGCTTGGCGTGAAAGTGGGACGTCGGCTAGGAATATAAGGCTGCAGTTTGGCAGTGTCCTGCGGAATGGTATCCTGCGCCAGAAGCCCCGGAAGGATGATCTGGTAAAATCTGCCGCCCGAGCGCAATGCTGCAGCTTGCGACCACCATGCCAGCATAGTGATAGCAGCAACCGTTGCAAACAGCAGGCTGTTTTTTTTACTTTTCCAGATCAAGTTGGGCTCTACCGATTAAGAAGACTTTAAGGCAAATTTTATAAGTTCCTCTACGCTAAGGCTTCTGTCCTCCCGCTTAATGATGGCATCAAGCGTTTTCTCTGCCACATTCTTGGCAAAGCCTAGTGTAACTAATGCTGATAACGCTTCTGCACGTGCCGTATTGTGCGCAGAAACAGGAACTGCGGTGCTACCAGCAAGCATTGTTTCTTTCTTTATTTTATCTTTTAATTCCAATATGATGCGCTGGGCGGTTTTGGCTCCTATACCTTTCACATGCTGTATTGTGCGCACATCCTCCCGCACAATAGCCTGTTGAATCTCGTCCACTGAAAGCGACGACAAAATCATGAGCCCGGTATTAGGTCCAACCCCCGAAATAGAGATCAAGTGCAGGAAAGTCTCTTTCTCAGCCGCCGTTGTGAAGCCATACAAAGTATGGGCATCTTCCTTGATGTGCAGGTAGGTATGCAGCTTACAGCGCTCCCCGTCGGGCAGCGTCGAATACGTGCTCAGCGATATCCTGATCTGGTAACCTATGCCATTGACGTCTACAATGACATAGGTCGGATCCTTCACGGCCAGCTTACCGTCAATGTATGCGATCATCTATATATGTTGATTGTTATAGTTTTGTGCATCTACGACAGCAATGGCTACCATGTTAACAATTTCTCGAATAGAGCTACCCAACTGCAGGATATGCACTGGCTTGCGCATACCCATCAGTACCGGACCGATTGCCTCGGCTCCGCCTATCTCCTGCAGCAGCTTATAGGCGATGTTACCGGAGGTCAGGGTAGGGAATATGAGCGTGTTCGCCCCTTTGTCCGCCAACTCGCTAAATGGGTAATGCTCACGCAGTAGGTGGCGGTTCATGGCGGTGTTGGCCTGCATCTCGCCGTCTATCAATAAGTTAGGATAACGCTCCTTGGCTTTGCGCACTGCCTCGGCTCCCTTGTTAGGTATATCGCCCTGCACCGAACCGAAGTTGGAGTAGGAGAGCACTGCCATACGTGGCTCTGTGTCGAAGAAGCGAACGGCACGGGCGGTCAGGCCAATGATATCCACCAATTCGTCGGCGGTCGGATTTACGTTAACAGTCGTGTCAGCAAAGAAATAAGGTTCTTTTTTGTTCAGAATGATGTACATACCCGCCACCTTGTTGATGCCTTCTTCCACACCGATTATCTGGAGCGAAGGTAGAATGGTTTTAGAGTAGTCGCGGGTCAGGCCGGA
The DNA here is from genome assembly GCF_947499215.1 of uncultured Pontibacter sp. Lineage (GTDB taxonomy): Bacteria > Bacteroidota > Bacteroidia > Cytophagales > Hymenobacteraceae > Pontibacter. The sequence continues at coordinate 1,800,167 of NZ_CANMNI010000001.1, read as the reverse complement.
GATTAATGCATCCGCTTCGCCGGTTTCGAGCATCATGCTGCCGAAGTAGTTGCGGTCGCGCATCTGTCGGCGACTATCAAACAAGGTAAGGCCTTTGCGCTGACGTTTCTTATACAGCAACTGGGCAAACTCCTCGCGCTTGGCATCCTCCTCGTATGGGTCAATGATCACACAGTCCTGCAAATCGAGGTTGGTCTCTTCGATGATGGCGGCGATGCGTGCTTTGTTACCCAACAGGATAGGGTTCGCGATACGCTGCTCTTTTACGATCTGGGCTGCTTTCAGAATCTTGTAATGGTCTGCCTCAGCAAACACTACCGTTTTCGGATTCTTCTTCGCTTGGTTCGTGATACGAGTCATCAACTTTTGGTCGATGCCGATGCGCTCCTGCAGCTCTTGCTCATATGCCTCCCAATTGGTGATCGGGTATTTGGCTACGCCACTCTCCATGGCAGCCTTCGCCACGGCCGGTGATATTGTTGTGATCAAACGTGGGTCAAGCGGCTTCGGAATGAGGTAGGTACGGCCGAAAGTAATGGTGTTATCGCCATAGGCTTTGTGCACAATATCCGGCACTGTGTCTTTCGCAAGTTTAGCCAATGCATGCACCGCGGCTAGCTTCATGGCTTCGTTTATCTCCGTGGCACGCACGTCAAGTGCTCCTCTGAAAATGTAAGGGAAACCAAGCACATTGTTTACTTGGTTAGGATGATCTGAGCGGCCGGTTGCCATGATCAGGTCTTCGCGCGTTTCCATCGCCACGGCATAAGGGATTTCCGGATCCGGATTGGCCAACGCGAAAATAATCGGGTCTGCCGCCATGAGCTTCACAAAATCAGGATTAAGCACATTGCCTGCAGATAGGCCGATGAACACATCAGCACCTTCCATGGCCTCGGCCAGTGTGTTGATTTTGCGCAAGGTCACGAACTGAGCTCTGTAGATATCCAAATCGTTGCGCTCCGGGCGAATGATGCCCTCCTTGTCAAACATGACGATGTTGTCCATCTTGGCACCTAATGCCACATAAAGCTTAGCACAGGCAATGGCGGCGGCACCAGCACCGTTCATCACAATTTTTACTTCGTCAATTCTCTTATGAGCTAACTCCAGTGCATTGAGCAGCGCGGCAGCCGAAATGATAGCCGTGCCATGCTGGTCGTCGTGCATGAGTGGAATATTCATCTGCTCTTTCAGTGCATTCTCAATCTTGAAGCTCTCCGGGGCTTTGATGTCTTCTAGGTTGATGCCACCAAAGGTAGGCTCCAGTGATTTTACGATGCGGATGAATTCCTCTGGGTCGGTGCAGTCGATCTCAATGTCGAATACGTCTATACCTGCGAATTTCTTGAAAAGGACGCCTTTCCCTTCCATTACAGGCTTAGATGCATCCGGCCCGATATTGCCAAGGCCGAGTACGGCAGTTCCGTTTGAGATAACACCTACGAGGTTTCCTTTGGCAGTGTATTTATATACGTTCTCTTTGTCAGCGGCTATTTCTTTGCAGGGTTCGGCCACTCCAGGAGAGTAAGCCAAGGCCAAGTCATGCTGTGTGCTCAGCATTTTAGTCGGCACTACTTCAATCTTGCCGGGCTGCCCCTGCATGTGATAGTTAAGTGCGTCTTCTTTGTTTACTTTAATCATTGTATGCGATGTTGTGTTAAATCAGGTGTAGTGTTTCGCTACGCTTTTGTCAATATGTGTTGCCTCATGAAGATAAAAGCCAATTTGATAAGATTTTATGGTTTATCAAAGTCGTAACCGACAAAGATACACGCATGTAATTCTAGTTGTGACAGAATATTCCGTTTTTTATTTGGCAGGGAAGATGGATGCACTTGAAGCGGTAAAGTATAGTAATAATCATATAAATCAATTTCATCTAAAACAACGAAGCACTCCTTGAGGAAAGAGTGCTTCGTTGTTTGTTGGCTGCAACTTATCCAAGGATGAGCTGCTGGCCCGGCTTAATTGCGCTGTTCTTGAGTTTGTTCAGCTTCTTTATCTTTTCAACCGTCATCCCTTCGTGGCGTTGGGAAATTGTCCAGAGCGTGTCGCCCGGTTGTACATGGTACACCTTTTCCTGCTGAATCTTGCTTTGAACAGGCGTAGTTTTTTTAGTTGGCGTGCCGCCAGCCTTAGAAGTAGTGCTTTGAGCAGATGCCAACAGAACTGGAGCCGCCTCCGGAGCAGCCTGCCAGACAAGAAGTTTGTCCTGTATTCTGATATCAGAACTTGCCAGTTGGTTCCATTCCTTTATATCATCAACGCTTACTCCGAACTTGCGAGCAATGCCAAACAGGTTGTCACCACGCTGCACGATGTAAGTTTTTTGCGTCAGGCTGTCTTTGGTAACAGTGGTGTTAGCAGCCAGCATAACAGGAGACTCGGTAGGTATAGGTTGTTTGGCAGGTGGCAGTGTAGGGGCGGCTGCCAATAAAATGCAGCTTTGGTCTACAGCTAGCAGGCCAGCCGTGCGCGCAGGTACACGCAGTTTATAATTTCGGGTGCTTTCTGGCAGCTTGGCCTGTTTGATCTCCGGGTTAAGTGCCAAAAGGGCCAGTGTGTCCACATGCAGCTCGGCGGCTAGTTTGTTTAGATCCAGCGCTTGGTTAACCTCCAAGTGGGTATAATCAGCTGCGTATAGGATCGAGTCAGAGAAAATGTTGTGATCCGGAGCATACTTCATGGCGTAGATTACTGCCGTCATAGAAGGTATGTAGTTGCGGGTTTCCCTTGGCAGGTAGGGGTAAATCTCCCAGAAAGTCTTTTTGCCACCACCTGCTCTTCTGATCGCCTTGTTCACATTGCCCGGGCCGCAGTTGTAGGCAGCCATTGCCAGTTCCCAGTCGCCATAAGAGCGGTACAAACGACTTAGGAATCGCATAGCGGCGTCTGTCGACTTTTCTACGTCCATGCGCTCATCAATGTAGTTGTCTTGGCTCAAGCCATACTCCTTACCGGTTGACTTGATGAACTGCCAAGGACCAACAGCGCCCGCCCACGAGGCTGCCTTCGGATTAAGCCCTGACTCCACAATGGAGAGGTACTTAATGTCCTGCGGCATGTTATACTTCTTCAGATACTTCTCATAAATGGGGAAGTATACGTTCTCACGGGAAATCATTGTACGAGTGTACTTCCTGTTACGAACCGTGAAATAGTCGATGTGATTGCGCACAAACTTGTTGAACACAAGCGGAATGTCGGCCTCTATACAGCTCAGTCTGTCTTGGATCACCTCGTCCGGCTCGTAAGGGATGTACTCCACCATTAAGGCAAGCTCCTCTTCTGAAAGAAAAGTAGTGTCTGCCTTCGGTTTTTTAAGGGAGTCCTCCAGTGTTGCCAGTCTGTCGAGCGAGAAACTAAAGTCAGAAGCTTGGGCGTGGATTGCCCATATACTTCCAACCAGTGCTGCAAGTACTGTAAAGAGTCTAAAGTGCGTCATTATAATTTATGCTTCAACGGTTAGCTTGTCCAGTATGTAATTCGAGAAAGCGAGCAATTGCGGCTCCTCAAATGAGCGGGTCATTAACTGTAACCCGATGGAAAGGCCGTTCGCATCACGCCCAACCGGAATAGAAATAGCTGGAACACCTGCAAGCGAGGCCTGAACCGTAAAGATGTCGGCCAAATACATGGCCAACGGATTCGCCGTATTCTCCCCTAGCTTAAAGGCTGTAGTGGGAGCGGTAGGCAATATAAGAAAATCATAATGTTGTAGCAACTCATCTGTCTTCTCTTTTATGAGACGGCGAACGCGCTGTGCCTTAGTATAGTAGGCGTCGTAGTAGTCGGCGCTCAGCACGAAGGTGCCCAGCATAATGCGGCGCTGCACTTCCGGACCAAAGCCCTCAGCACGCGTTTTTTTGTAAAGCGAGGTCAGGTCGGTAGCGTTTTCGCTGCGGAAACCGTATTTCACGCCATCAAAGCGGCCCAAGTTGGAACTAGCCTCCGCCGTGGTGAGGATATAATAGGTAGGCACCATGTAGTCCAGATATGGGAACTCCACAGCTTCCACCTCATGGCCGGCAGATTTAAGCATGTCTTTTACACCGAGGATGCTTTCTTTCACCTCAGAATCCAAGCCTTCGCTCTCAAAGCAGTCGCGGATATAGCCAATTTTGTACTTTTTATCGGTCTGCAGCATCTGGCTGTAAGCCGGCACAGGTCGATGGCTCACGGTGCTGTCGTACTCGTCGCTGCCGGCCATTACCTCTAACAAGAGGGCCGCATCTTCTACGCTTTTAGAGAGAACACCGATTTGGTCAAATGAAGAGGCATAGGCGATAAGGCCGTAGCGGGAAATGCGCGAATAAGTTGGCTTGAGTCCCACCACGCCGCAGAAAGAGGCTGGCTGGCGCACAGAGCCGCCCGTATCGGAGCCGATAGAGGCAAGGCACAGGTCAGCCTGCACGGCTACCGCCGATCCGCCGGAAGAACCACCCGGTACGCGGGTAGAGTCATCTGCGTTGAGTACAGGACCCATGGAGGAGTTTTCATTGGAAGCTCCCATCGCAAATTCGTCACAGTTCTGACGGCCGATGATAATGGCATCCTCAGCAAGCAGGCGCTGCACGGCAGTGGCCGTGTAAAGTGACTCAAAGCCATTTAGGATTTGGCTCGACGCCTGCAGGTGATGCCCCTCATAAGCCAGCACATCTTTCAAACCGATCACCATGCCTGCTAGTTTGCCAGCATGGCCAGAAGCCAGTTTTTTATCAACGGCTTCGGCTTGGGCCAGCGCTTCCTTGTCAAACGTTTCCAAGAAAGCGTTCAACTCAGGCTTTTGCTTAATATTATACAGGTAGTGCTCTACCAATTGTCTGCACGACAACTGCCCGGAGGCGATGTCGGCTCGAATGTCACGAAGCGAATGGTATGGTTTCAAACTATTCAGGCTTTTTTATGTCCTTGATGGAACGCTCAAGCTCGTTCTGGATTTCGTTTTTGGCATCGTTAAAGCTACGGAGGCCTCGGCCGGCAGAACGTGCCATGCTAGGGAGTTTATCGGCACCAAAAAGCAGGAGTACTGCGGTTAGTACAACAAGAATTTCTCCTCCTCCCAGGTCTGCCAGGAAGAGGAGAATTGCACTAAGTATCATAGAACGTTATGCCGGGAATTACTTTACAGGAGTATCCTTTGTTGACTTTTCCAGATCGTCTTTGATCTCGTTGGTGGCATCTTTGAATTCACGAATACCACGGCCCAGACCTCTTGCAAGCTCTGGAATGCGCTTCGCTCCAAAAAGAAGCAGAATTACCACAAGGATTAGGATAAGCGAACCGCCCCCAATGTTCTGGATAAATGCTAGTGTGTTGGTAAGTACCATAGTCTTAAAATTTTAAGATGAATTGCTGCAAAAATAAAGCTTATATTTTAATAAAACCCACATTTGGTCACTTTAGTTTAATGGGTGAATATTATGTTCGCAAAGCAGTTCCAGACCAAAAGGACAAACTTAGTCGCTAGGCTCTTGAATTGGCACGCATGGGGTGTAACTTCGTAGTATGGGTGGCGTATAGTAGCGCAAAGGCCCCCCTTTAGTACTTGAGCCGCGAGCTAAGTAGGTTAGCGATTGAATAACTGATTTTTTTTGATGTTTTCCCAAAATGGAAAAAAAGTTTCCAATATAGGGAAAAATACATGTACCTCTTGTTGATTTTTGTATTGATAATCAGTGTGTTGGTTCTTTCTATATTTTTGGCAAGCTACTTGTAATATGCCATATACAGCCGAATGAGGCTAAGAAGCCTGAGAGATTTGTCAGGCAAATCGCAAAGATAGAGATAAAATAAATATTCAGTTTTTTTAATCTTCTATTTGCAAGTCTCATTAAAACGTTGTAATTTAATCCTAGAAATTTAACACAGCACTCCTACACCGGAGCAAGTGTATAAATATAATTTTAAGTTTGTTTTCATAGCTTGGAAAGGCACCCTGCTTTGTAGGGTGTTTTTTCTTTTATAGGGGTTTAGGTTCTGTATGGGCCCTAAGTGGGTATGGGAACAGCTAAGGCAGAGGCATTAATCAAAAAGAGCAGGCTGCGTCGTAAGGTGCAGCCTGCTCTTTTTGATAACCGAAATAACAAGAGACTTACTTTGGCCTGATCCAGCTTTCCGGGTTGAGGTTGTTGTTGTTTTTCCAGATTTGGAACTGAAGCTCTGTAGTGCCATTCGCATCTGTATACACCGTCCCGATCACGTCCTTCTGCTTCACATCCTGTCCCTCTTTAACATTGACCGTACGCAGCTTGGCGTATACCACAAAGTACTCACCATGCTGAACCATCACAATGTTGTTCATACCCGGCACGCTGGCTACGGTAAGCACCTTGCCTTCAAAAATAGCTCGGGCTGCCTCCCCTTGGCTCGTCTGTATGTCTATACCGCGGTTCTCGATCACAACGCCTTTCAGTACCGGGTGGTTGTGTCGGCCGAACTTCTGTGAGATAAAGCCGCGGTCCACTGGCCACGCCAAGCGGCCCCGGTTACCGGCAAACGATGATGAAATGAGCGCCGCCTCTGGGGTGAGGGTGATCTTATTGGCGCTTCCACTGGTGGCTCGGCCTGCTTTACGTGCCTCACGGGCCGCGCGAGCCATTTCTTCTTTTACAATGTCGGCAATCAGGTTGTCGAGTTTTTTAATCGCCTGCTGGCGCTGGGCCACCTCTTTTTTCAGTGTTTGCTCCTGCTTGCTCAGTTTCTGGATCATGCTATCCTGCTGCGAACGTAGCGAAAGCAGGTTCTTGTTCTCGAGCACCTGTTTGTCTAGCAGGCTTCTTTTCTCTTCACGCTGCGACTCGAGCGTGCGCAACTGGCCGGTGAGAGCAACCTGTACTTTGTTGATCTGCTCTACCTGCTTTTTGCGGGCTTCGGAGTACTGCTGCAGGTAGCGCAAGCGGCGCACCATCTGGTTAAAAGAGTCGGCCGCAAACACGAACATGAGTTTGTTGTAGCTGTTGGCGGTTTTAGAGGCGGCGTATACCATAGTAGCATACTCTGCTTTCAGGTTCTCGAGGTCGGACTGCAGTTCACCCACTATACCCTCGGTCTCCTTCATACCCGACTCGAGTAGCTGTATTTCGCGCGAAATGGTATTGATAACACCTTTCTGTACTGCTATTTTTTCCTGTATAGCGTTAAGTTGGCCAATAGAAGCCTCCTTCTGCACCTTGGTCTGTTGCAGAATGCGGTTTGCTTCTTTAATACGGTTCAGGTTTTCCTTTTTTTCCTTCTCGAGCTGCGCCTTAGACTTTTGTTTTTGGGCGAGCGTTGCCAGCGGCAGTATCAGGATAAGAAAGAAAAAGGCGGATTTGTAAAGGGCCTTCATCAGTAACGGGTTCTACTACACTTCTTAGCCTACAAATATGGCAAAACTAAATGGCCGGAACCAGAACCCCGTGGATTTTATTCGGCTAAAGGCGCTTGTAACCAGAAGGAATGCCGAAAGGAAACTCCAGCACCTCATCAGAAACAACCACTTTGCTATGGTTCAGACTGAAGTCGGAAACTTGGCCGGCCTGTAGCACTTGAGCAACCAGTTCGTGCGCGAAAGGCACTTTTCCGATTGGCTGAAAACTGTTGTACTGCACCGTAATGCTATTGCCGCTGCCTTGGTCTTTTACGTTGAGTTGCTGCAGCTTAAGGTTTTGGTCGCTGATGAAGTAGTCGAACAGCAGATTTTCGCGAAGCTGTTGCACATGCTGCATCTGACCTTGGGTGGTGGCCTTTTCAGAACCATTGGCTTGGTAGTTGCCGAGCAGGATGGCCTGCACCACTTCGAAATTAAGGTCTACGTTAAAACGACTGCTCAGGAATTCGTAAGTGGTAGCGGTGTATTCTTTGTGAATACGGTTCATCACATACACGGAGTCCGGCGTCATCTTGAAACGGGCGGCCTCTATGCCTAGCCCAGGCAGAACTGATACCCAGATGATGCTGTCTTTTTTCATACGCAGGGCATATCCGGACGAGGTAGTTTCGCCTTTGTCCTCCAGCTTGAGTTGGCCTCGAGCATTCAGGTAAGTAAATTCCAGATTTTGGACAGTAACGTTGCCGACAGTTTCGTTAGTAGTGGAGGCGGCAGAAGGGATGGTTTCTTTTTTACACGCAGAAAACAGGAGCATGCCCAGCAGGCAAAGCAGGAGCTGTTTATTCATAAAGTTTTTGTTCTTTTATTTTTCTGTCGATAAAAGCGGAAGCCTCACCTTTGAGCTTCGCCTTTTGCCACTGTCTGACAGCCTCATCACGTTTTCCTAGCTTAAACAAGACATCGCCATAGTGCTCTACAATGGTGGCTTCCTCTGAAAAGGCAATAGCCCGCTCCAAATAAGTTAGCGCCCCGTTGTAGTCTTCCATCTTGTAGAGAACCCAAGCGTAGGTATCTAGATAAGTTGGATTGTCCGGGTGACGATCTACTAGGCGTTTGGCCATGGCTTTTGCTTTAGGCAGCTGTTCCCCGCGCAACGACAGAAAGTAGCTGTAGTTGTTGAGCACATGCTCATTATCAGGGTCATGCGTCAGTACCTCTTCGTAGGCTTCGTCTGACTTTTTGTATTCTTTCAGAGAGTTGTACCCATCACCCAACTGGGCATTGAACTGCGCAATCAGTTCCGGCTCACTGGCCGATAGGCGCTTGCCATGCTCCAATGATTTCACGGCCCTGTCGAAGTTTTTCTCAATTAAGTGGCCGGTTCCGTTGTAGAACCAAAACACTGCTTGGTTCGGGAATAGCTCCAGTGCCTCCTCTGAATGTTTAACCAAATCGGCAGACTCTCCCAGTTCGGCGTCAAGCAGCACAATCTGCTGCCAGATCTTAAAATGCGAATCATCTAATTTTACGGCTTTCAGGTAGTTGCCTCGGGCTGTTTCCTTTTTGCCTGTTATGGTTTGCAGGTCGCCGGCTACTGCGTAGGCCTTGGCCTCCTCAGGGTGCGACGCTATAGTCAGGTCAGCCAGTTCCAGTGCTATATCCTCTATAGCCGGGTTGGGCATCTGGCGGATGAAGTCCACTAGTATGCGCACCTTGGTGTCGATGTCCAGATCGGTACTGGCGAAAGCAATTTTTACCTGTTCTTCAGATTCAGTCAGTTCACCTTTCTGACGATGCAGATCGGAGAGCATCAGGCGTGCAAATGGATTGTTCGGCTCTATGCGCAGCGCACGGTTGATGGTTTCAATCGCCGTATCAGGCTTCTTGCTGGCGTTGTACAGCTCGGCCTGCGCTAGCAGATAGCGAATCTCAGTTGGATTGGTGGCGATCAGTTTCTCTCCTTCGGCTATGGCTTTGCCGATGTTCTTCTGGCGCAGGTATATCTGCTGCCGGTTCATGGAGAGTTGCTCCAGCACCCCGTATTTTTTCTCGATGCGGTCATAAGTTTTGAGCGCATCATCGTACTTGGACTGCGAAAGGTATAGATCCGCCAAATTGAACAGGTACTGCTCCGTGTCCGGCACGTTGCGCATCAGGTCGTTATATACCTGAGCTGCTTCGGTATACTGCTTTTGTTCAGTATGCAGTTGCGCCAGTATCAGATAATAGTAAGCGTTCTTTGGATCCTGTGCGATGGCGGCCTTGGCAAAAGAAAGCCCTGCCTGTGGATTTTCAAGCAGCAGGTGGGTTTCGGCCAGCTTAAAATTCAGCGCTGCATTGTTAGGGGTAACGGTATATGCCTTCTGGAACTGACTGAGCGCTTGCTTGTAGTCTTCCAACATAAAATATTTCATGCCGTCCAGAAACAATGCTTCGCTCAACTGCTTTTCCTGCTCGGTAGGCTCGGGCTGCGGAGTGGGTGCCGCTACCTGCGCCGCCTCACTCTTAGCCTTGGCCTTCTTTTTCTTAGACTGCGCTTGGCTTTCGCCGGTGGCAACCAAGGCAAGGCAGCAGGTGGCGAGAACAATGTTTCTGAATCGGGTCATAAAATGGGGTATGCTATTCTGTAAGCGTATTGTAGTCGCCAAGGCTCAGGTCCGACTGGCGTCCTTCATAGGAAACAAAATTACCTATCATTGAGTTTGCTATGTTCCCGTTTTTAATGGCCGAGTCCTTCTGAACGATGGAATTGCTCAAAATAGAGTCGTTTACGCTTGTGTTGTCTCCAATGGAAACGTGCGGTCCTACTACCGAATTGTGGATAACAGCATTCTCTCCGATATACACCGGCGGAATGATAACAGAGTTCTGGATATTGGCTGAAGCGGCTACCAGATCCTTCTCATCTTTTATATACTCTAAATAGCGTTGATTGGTGAAAACAGTTGCGTTTTTGTTGCCACAATCGAGCCATTCTGAGATAACGGCAGGAATAAATTTCGTGCCTTTGTTTTTCATGTTCTCCAGCGCGTTCGTCAACTGGTACTCGCCCTTGTCTTTGATGTCGTTGTCGAGCAGGTACTGCAGTTCGCTGCGCAGGTAGGCGCCGTCTTTAAAGTAGTAAATGCCGATGATCGCCATGTCTGAAACAAACTCCTGTGGTTTCTCCACAAAGTCGGTGATTTCGCCGTTGTCGTTAAGCTTAACCACGCCAAACGGACGCGGGTCTTCCACACGCTGCACCCAGATGGTACCGTCAGCGTTGGTGTCGAGCTGGAAGTCGGCTTTGAAAAGCGTGTCAGCGAAAGCGACTACTACTTTACCCTCCAAGGAGTCCTGTGCGCACATAATGGCATGTGCCGTTCCCAGTGCTTCTTCCTGATAGTAAATGCTGCCCTTGGCGCCTACTGACTCGGCGATGGCCTTTAAGTCGCGCTCAACGGCTTCACCGAAGTGACCGATAATGAAAGCCACCTCTTCGATCGGCTCGTGGCATACTTTGGCGATGTCTTCGACTAAACGCTGCACGATTGGCTTGCCTGCGATAGGTATAAGTGGTTTAGGAACAGTGAGTGTGTGCGGGCGCATACGCTTGCCCATACCTGCCATAGGTACGATAATCCTCATAGCTATTTGTTTATTGATTGAAAAATATTGCGCGGACATGCTGCCCGGCAAAATTGGTTTTGTTTAATACTGGATTTTGAATGTTTGGTTTTAGCCCCTTGAAAAAAGAAGGAAAGCACAGGCTATACCTGACAGACAAGAGGCTATTTGGTGCCTGTGCTGCCGTAGCCGCCAGCTCCGCGCTCGGTGTCGGTTAGCGCTTCCGCCTCTGACCACTCCACGCGCTCATAGCGGGCCACTACCATCTGGGCCACGCGCTCGCCATCCTCCACCACAAAGTCTTGGTCCGACAAGTTCACCAGCAGCACTTTGATCTCGCCGCGGTAATCGGCGTCGATGGTGCCCGGGCTGTTCACGATGGAAATGCCGTACTTGTAGGCCAGTCCGCTGCGGGGTCTGATCTGCGCTTCGTGGCCTTCAGGAAGGGCAATAAAAAGCCCGGTAGGTATAAGGGCGCGCTGTAGTGGCTTCAGCGTAACAGGTGCCTCTAGGTTTGCGCGCAAATCCATACCTGCCGAGTGCTCGGTTTGGTATGACGGAAGCGCATGCTTGGATTGGTTAATCACATTAACCGGTAAAGTCGAGTTGTTCATCTATTAAAGATAAAGATTATTTTTTAGATAGGAAGTAGGCCCGCTCCCTGAACCAGACCACCAGCAGGAAAACGGCGCATATTGCCAAATGGTATACATGGCGCAGCCAGAAGTCTTCGATGGGTACGAAGAGCGCCGCTATGACAAGCGCAGCGGCAAAAACTATATAGCCCATAATGGTCTTGACAGGGTAGGGAATCGGGTAATGCACATTGCCCAAAATGTAAGAGGCAAGCGCCATGCTGAAGTAGCAGACAAACGTGGCAATGGCCGAGCCCATATACCCGAGCACAGGTATAAGCAGCAGGTTGAAAACAATGGTAATGGCCGCACCGCCAAAGCTGATGTAGGTGCCGTACTTTGTTTTGTCGGTCAGCTTATACCACACCGATAGATTATAGTATACGCCTAAGAACAGGTTGGCCAGCAGTAGCACGGGCACAATCATAATGCCCTCTCGGTACGCTGGATTTCGCAGGAATAAGGCAAAGTCCTCTAGGTTAGCCGATATGAAGAGGAAGATAAAGGCACAGGTGATGACGAACCACTTCATGATGAGGGCAAAGGCTTGCGGCGAGTCTTTGTTATCAGCTTGGGAGAAGAAGAAGGGCTCGGCGGCATAGCGGAAAGCCTGTATGGCCAGTGTCATGAAAATGGCAAGTTTGTAGCAGGCACTGTAGATACCAACCACTGCCTCGTTGCTATGCTGCGGGTAGAAGCTCTCTGGTAGCCACTCCTCCAATAGTATACGGTCTACGACCTCGTTTACCACGCCTGCCAGCCCCATAAATAGGAGGGGGTAAGCATAAGTAAACATCGGGCCAATTAGCTCCTTGTTAAACTCATAACGGAAGATGCTGAATTCGCGCCAAAGCATAGGTATGAGCATAGCATTGGCCACTAGGTTAATCAGGAAGATGTAGCCTATACCTAGGTCGGGGTTATAGATCTGCGCCACTAGCGGCCTGAGACCCTGTAGGTATTCCCCCTCATAGATGTTTTGGAAAACAACTAAAAAAATCAGGTTGGCGCCCACGGTGATGAGGATGTTTGCCAGCTTAATCGAGGCAAATTTAATAGCCTTGTTCTGCAGTCGGAGCCAAGCAAAAGGTATGGCTACAATGGCATCGATAGCCAATATAATTGCTAGCCAGATGATGTAGTTCTGCTGTTGCGGGGTATAGTCCTTATAATCAGCTAAAGCTCCTGAAGCAAGTATAAGCAATGCTGTAAATACGATGCTGGAACCCAGAATTAGAGTAAGTACTTGGTTGTAAAGCTTGTGCTGGTCTGCCCCGGGTTTGTTTGCAAACCGGAAGAAGGCCGTTTCCATACCATAGGTATAGAGGATGTTGAAGAAGCCCACAAAGGCATACAGATAAGACACCACCCCATACTCAGCCGGTAAAAAGACAGAGGTATAGACCGGCACAAGCAGGTAGTTGAGCGCACGGCCCACAATGCTGCTCAGTCCGTAGGCAGCCGTTTGCCCGACCAGTTTTTTGGCTATGCTCATGCGTTTGTTTTGGGGCAGGAAGGTATAGGTGTCAGCAGAAAAACACAGAACGCGCTATACCTGCCTTTTATGATAGGTATAGCGCGTTGTTGCAGGTATAAAATTAAGCGCCTTTGAATGCAGGCTTGCGCTTCTCTAGAAATGCGTTGGTGCCTTCTACAAAATCCTGTGAAGAGCAGCAGCGAGCAAAGGAGTTCGCCTCCGTCTGGTAGCCGTCCTCGTCTTTGTCATACACGGCGTTCACGCAATCGATCACCAAGCCAATCGCCAGTGGGGCTTTGGATAGGATCTTGTTCATGATCTCCATTGACTTTCGCATTAACTCCACGGCAGGCACTACGTGGTTTACCAGACCTAGGGCCTTCGCCTCACCGGCACCAATCATGTCAGCCGTCATCATCAGTTCCATGGCCTTTCCTTTGCCGATCAATTGCGTCAGGCGCTGTGTGCCACCGTAACCCGGTATAAGCCCGAGGTTCACTTCCGGCTGACCGAAGCGTGCGCCTTCGCTGGCTACACGCATATGGCAAGCCATGGCCAGTTCGCAACCGCCTCCTAATGCGAAGCCGTTCACGGCTGCAAGCACTGGCTTGGTGCAACGCTCAATCATGCTGAAAACCTCCTGTCCGCGCTCTGCAAAACTGCGGGCGTTCACCTCACTTAGCTCTGCGATCTCCGAGATGTCTGCACCAGCCACAAAAGCTTTGTCGCCTGCGCCCGTGAAAATGGCACCACGAACTGCGGGATCGTCATAGACTTGCTGTATAGCGGCTTTGATCTCCTTTATGGTATCGATGTTTAGTGCATTGAGCTTATCAGCACGGTTAATGGTAATAACAAGGATTCCATTCTCGAGTTGCAGCAGCAGATTTTCGAATATTGACATAGTTTATTGAGCTCTTTGTAAACGTACATTTTCAGCAGCAAATATAAGCTTGATTTAGTTAAATCCCTAAAGTGCAATCCAGCAGTGGTCCTGTTCAATCTCTTAGGCTGCTCCCGTATTACATCTGCCTTGCGTCAGTGTTTTGCTATATTTGCGGTTTATTTAGGGATTTTAACTTACACATACCTTATTTTCATGTTCATTGCTTTCTTACGCTTCTCGTTAGTCTCTTTTCTTATCCTGAAATTTAGCCTTCTTACCGCTATGGCCCAAGATACATTAGTAGACACGGTGGCTGTACGCAATATCTGGGACTTTGGAGGTACAGGCACGGTTAATTTCAGTCAAGTAAGCCTCAATAATTGGGCTGCTGGCGGACAAAACTCACTGTCCGCCTTAGGCATTCTGAATCTGTACGGAAACTACAAGCAGGGCAAAAACACTTGGAACAACACACTAGACTTGACTTATGGAAGTGTGAAACTACAGGGGCAGCGCTTGCGGAAAAGTGATGACCGCTTGGAGCTGAACCTGAAGTATGGTCGGCAGGCGTCCAGTAAGTGGTTTTATACCGGACAGCTTAACACCCGCACTCAGCTTACCCCAACCTACACACCCACCCGCGACTCCATACTCTCTAATTTTATGTCGCCGGCTTTTATCCTCGCCTCTCTGGGCATGGACTATAAGCCTAACCCGAAACTTTCCGTGTTTATTTCCCCTTTCACGGGCAAGTTCACAGCCGTTTTGGATCAAGCTATGGCTGACCAAGGGGCCTTTGGCGTGCGCCGAGCTGAGCGGGATGGCGAGGGAAATCTGATCCGGGGAACCGGGGAGCGCCTGCGTGAGGAGTTTGGCGGCTTTGTCAACGTACGCTTCAGGCATGAGATCTTCAAAAATGTTACCCTACAGTCGAAAGCGGATTTGTTCTCCAATTACCTAAAGAATCCCCAGAATGTAGACTTGAACTGGGAGAACTTGGTGGACTTTAAAGTGAACAAATTCGTGTCGGCCAGCATATTTGTGCATATGATCTACGACGATGATATTCTGATTGACGTGGACCGCAGTGGTGATGGTACTATGGATGGAAAAGGCCCCCGCTTGCAGTTGAAGGAAACACTGGGAATAGGACTTTCTTATAAATTTGAGTAGTAAACTTTTGGACTGAATTTCTTGTTATTCGCTAAAAATGTATACTTTAGTGACCGATGTACGTTGTATAGATACATCAATTAAACTGGATTCATGAAGAAAATCATATCAGCTATATTTTGCCTCGGTTTTATCCTGTTTATTTCAGATGCCATGGCACAGACCTCTAGTTCGAGTTCTACGCTGAACGCAGGTAAAGATGAATATTGGGGAACAACCAGAGCGCAGGAAAAAGGAAGCACAACTGATGCAGTAGGTGCTCGTGCTTCTGGCTTGGATACACGTTGGAATGCCTATGAGAATACCAATCGCAGCCGCTTCACAAAAGACCGTGTCAAGGGCAGCAAGCGTATGCAGGCTATCCTGAAGAAAGAAAAGCAAATGCATAAAAAGCACAAGCGCGATAAACGCCGGTTAGCCCGTATGTCACTTTAATTGTATTAGCTCTAGCTAGATACAAACACAAAGCCTCGTCTAATTCACTAGACGGGGCTTTGTGTTTAAGGACCTCTAAATTTGCTACATCATGTCCGCATACATAAAACAACAAATGCCCTCGCTTTCGCAAGGGCATTTGTTGTTTTATGTAGCCGCAACCGTTACAGTTTACGCTTCACTTCTTTCTCTTCGTATGCTTCAATGATATCGCCTATCTCGATCTCGTTGTATCCTTTCAGACTGATACCACACTCGTAGCCCTGTCTCACTTCAGACACATCGTCTTTGAAGCGTTTAAGAGCCAGAATTGAACCATCATGCACCACGATACCGTCACGCACCAAGCGTACTCTAGAGTTACGCTGGATATTGCCGTCTGTTACCATACAGCCTGCAATGGTACCCACTTTTGATATCCTGAACACATCGCGTACTTCGGCGTTGCCTATGATCTCCTCCTTCATGGTAGGGGCAAGCATACCTTCCATCGCATCCTTCACCTCGTTGATGGCGTCGTAGATGATAGAGTACAGGCGTACGTCAATCTGCTCTTGCTCTGCCAGTTTACGCGCATTCTGCGATGGGCGTACTTGGAAGCCGATGATAATGGCATCCGAAGCCGAAGCTAGCAGTACGTCTGATTCAGAGATAGCACCTACACCTTTGCTGATGATGTTTACCTGCACCTCGGCTGTAGAAAGCTTTAGCAAGGAGTCAGAAAGTGCCTCTACGGAACCGTCCACGTCACCTTTCACAATAACGTTAAGCTCCTTGAACGTACCGATTGCCAAACGACGGCCGATTTCATCCAGTGTAATATGCTTACGGGTGCGCAGGCTTTGCTCACGCTGTACCTGTGCGCGGTTCGTTGCAATCTCACGGGCTTCGCGCTCAGATTCCATCACTTGGAATTTATCGCCCGCCTGTGGTGCTCCGTCAAGACCGAGCAACTGCACCGGAGTAGATGGGCCTGACTCTTTCATTTTGCGGCCACGGTGGTCGGTCATGGCTTTTACTCTACCGTAGTGAGAGCCTGCCAATACCACGTCACCGATTTTAAGTGTACCCGTTTGCACCAGTACAGTGGCTACGTAGCCACGGCCTTTGTCAAGAGACGCTTCGATTACGGTACCTACCGCGTTTCTGTCTGGGTTGGCCTTCAATTCTAGGAGTTCTGCTTCGAGCAATACTTTCTCCAACAGGTCATTCACACCGAGACCAGTTTTGGCAGATACTTCCTGCGACTGATACTTACCACCCCATTCTTCAACCAGAATATTCATCTGGGCGAGTTCTTCGCGAACCTTGTCCGGGTTGGCAGTAGGCTTGTCTATTTTGTTCAGGGCGATGATGATTGGAACACCAGCTGCCTGTGCGTGGTTAATCGCTTCTTTTGTCTGTGGCATCACCGAGTCGTCGGCTGCTACCACGATAATTACAACGTCTGTTACTTTTGCACCACGAGCACGCATGGCCGTAAAGGCTTCGTGACCCGGCGTATCGAGGAAAGTAACGGTACGGCCGCTTTCGGTTTTTACCTTGTAGGCACCGATGTGCTGCGTAATACCACCGGCCTCGCCGGCTGTTACGTTTGCATCGCGTATGTAGTCCAGAAGAGAGGTTTTACCGTGGTCAACGTGACCCATGATGGTCACGATTGGAGCGCGGTCCTCTAGGTCTGCCTCGTTTTCTTCAACTGTTTCTTCGAGTGCCTGCTCTTCTTCCGTTGTAATGAACTCTACGGTATAGCCAAACTCATCTGCGATAACAGTGATGGCTTCGGCGTCGAGGCGTTGGTTGATGGATACGAACATACCCAGCTGCATACACACCTTAATCACCTCGTTCACGCTTACGTTCATAAGAGAAGCCAAGTCATTGGCTGATACGAACTCCGTTACACGCAGTGTCTTAGACTCTGCCTGCTCCATCAGACGACGCTCTTCGGTTGCGTCTGCTATAGCGGAACGTTTCTCACGACGGTATTTGGCACGGTTTCCACCGCCACCTTTGCCGCCACTGAGTTTAGCCAGCGTAGCCTTAATCTGCTCTTGGATTTCCTTGTCGGTAACCTCTGCTTTCTCAACGCGTGGAGCATGCTGTCCACCACGGCCGCCACGGCCACCCGGTCCACCACCCGGACGAGGACCGCCACCTGGACGGTTGCCATGCTGTTGTGCTGGTTGGTGAGGGCGGTTGGCCTGTTGTTGGTCCTGAGCAGTCTGCTCTGGGCTGGCCACAATAATGCGCTTGCGCTTTTTCTTCTTACCGGCCTTCCTGTCATCGGAAGACGCTACCGGCTTAGTGCCTTTTCTACGGGAGCTGTCTGGCAGTTCAATCTTGCCAAGCACCGTAAGGCCTTTCAGCTGGTCGGCTTTTGCTGTAATTGTTTCTATTTGTTCTGGTCCTTTTTCTGCAGGAGTAGGTGTTTCCGGGTTTTCCGGGGCCTTTGGTGCCGCTGCTTGCGCAGGAGCTTTATCTGTTTGTACTGGTTTTTGTTCCGCAGCTGGGGCAGGAGGCGTTGCCGGTTGCTGTGGTGTTTCTGCTTTAGGGCTTTCTACCTTAGGAGTCTCAGTCTTCGGAGTTTCAGCCTTAGGGGCCGCTGGAGCTTCTTGAACAGGAGCTGGAGCGGCTGGTTTTTCAGCAGGTTTTTCTTCTTTAGGAGGCATTGCAGCAGGCTGTTCAGGCGCTTTCGCTTCTGGGGCTTTTGGTGTCTCAGCTGCAGGCGCCTTTTGCTCTTCAGCCTTCGGTGCCGCCTTAGGTACTGGTCGGCCTTTCGAGTCGAGCTCTATCTTGCCCAGCACTTTGATGCCCGGAAGTTTTGACTCAACAGGAGCCGGCTCTGGCATTGTTGGCGCCTTTGGTTTAGCCTCAGCGGCTTCGCCTTTCGGCTGGTGCACGCTCTTGATCAGGATTTCCTGCTCAGGGTCTGTTGTTTTCTTTGGCTCATGATGCGGCTCCGATTCCACAATTTGGTTGCCTTGTGGTTTCTTTCCGATGTTGAGCTCTTCTGCCTCTATCTTATCCTGCATAGAAGAGGCGAATTCCTTAGCCAGCATACTGAACTGCTCTGCCGTGATTTTGGTAGTGGGTTTGTTTTCCACGTCAAAGCCTTTAGCAGAGAGGTAATCCACAATGGTAGCTGTACCAATGTTTAAAGTAGTTGCAACCTGTTTGAGCCTCCTGATTTTGTCTTCTGCCATGTTCTAATATGCTGTCTTTATTATTCTTTTAATATGGTAATAGTCTCCTCGCTGAGGTACGGAATAGAGCCCCGTCCGTAATTTCCTTCAAAATTATAGGAACGGAGCGCAACTCACAACTATTGATTGTCTTCTTCTTCCAACTCTTCGCGCAGAATAGAGAGAACGCTTTCAATCGTCTCCTCTTCAAGTTCTGTTCTGCGAAGCAAGTCTTCCTTAGAAATCGCCAGCACGCTCTTGGCTGTGTCCAGACCGATGCGGCGCAATTCTGCGATCACCCAGTCTTCGATCTCGTCGGTGAATTCCTCTAGGCTGATGTCTTCTTCGTATACCTCGGACTCGCGGAATACGTCGATTTCCATGTCAACCAGTTTGCTGGCCAGTTTAATGTTCTGACCGCCTTTACCGATCGCAAGCGATACTTGGTCCGGCTTCAGGAACACGGATACTCTGCCATTCTCATTGTCTATCTTCATGCTGGTGATCTTAGCAGGGCTAAGCGCACGCTGAATGTATAGCTCTAGGTTATCGGTGTAGTTAATCACGTCAATGTTCTCGTTCTCCAGCTCGCGCACGATGCTGTGTATACGAGAACCTTTCATGCCCACACAGGCGCCTACTGGGTCAATACGGTCGTCAAACGATTCTACGGCTACTTTGGCACGCTCGCCGGGTTCACGCACAATTTTTTTGATCGCAATCAATCCATCGTAAATCTCCGGCACCTCGTTCTCAAACAGACGCTCCAAGAACGCTGGAGATGTACGGGAAAGGATGATCTTTGGGTTACCGTTTACGATCTCAACACGCTGTACCACAGCACGCACCACATCGCCTTTGCGGTAGCGGTCTTTCGGGATCTGCTCTCCTTTCGGTATAAGCAGTTCGTTTTCTTCTTGGTCAAGCAATAACACCTCACGGTTCCATACCTGATATACCTCACCAGAGATAATCTCGCCCACAAGGTCCTTGTACTTCTGGAACAGCAGTTCCTTCTCCATATCCTTGATGCGCTGGATCAGGGTCTGGCGAGCGGTCAATACGGCACGGCGACCGAAGTCCTCCAACTGGATTTCCTCCGATACTTCTTCGCCCACCTCAAAGTCAGGCTCTATTTTCTGTGCCTCCGATAAGGCAATCTTATCATGATCCCAGATGTCCTCCGAGTTGTCGTCCACGATTTCGCGGTTACGCCAGATCTCGAGGTCACCTTTCTCCACGTTCAGGATGATGTCAAAGTTCTCGTCGGTACCCCACTTTTTGCGGATCATGGTACGGAACACATCCTCGAGGATGCGCATCATAGTCGGGCGGTCTATGTTCTTGAATTTCGCAAATTCAGCGAACGACTCGATTAGAACTGAACTGTTCATTATCTTTTTATTTAAATGATATTACAACATTTGCTTTTACAATATCCCCGAAAGGTATTTGCACAGGCTCATACGTTGCCTTCTTGCCTTTTTGTTTAATTTCCTCTGTCAGGTTTATACCTGTTTCCGTTACTTCCTCCAGCTTGCCGATCTTTTCGGTGCCGTCCTGCATTTTCAGTTTCAGGTTGCGGCCGATATTGCGCTTGAACTGCTGCGGTTGCGTAAGCGGGAAATCCACGCCCGGTGAACTCACCTCCAGCACGTAAGACACTTCCTCGCCATACATTTCAGCAATGCCTGCATTAACGCGACGGCTGATCTTTGCACATTGATCGATGGTGATGCCTTGTTCGCCATCAGCCAGCACCGTTATTTTCGGGCGCACAGCTGAATCAGATACCGCCACATCCACGATGAACAGGTCATTTTCCGGAAGACTAGCTTCCGCCATTGCGCGAATACTTTGTGCCGTTATTGCCATATTCAAATTTAAGAAAATAAAGAAGGGGACCTCGCGTCCCCTCATCTCCCTGGAAATAATGTCACAAATTTACTATAAAAACATTATATAAACAACAATATGTGTTTAAGAGCGATGTAAATATATAGTTTCAGGAGAATTCGAGTAGCATTTGCGCAGCAATAGCAGGGTACTGGAGGGGTGTCGCATCTGTAACAAGCTCGGGGTTGTCAAAAGTTCTGCTTTTGAGCGGAATCAATACATACAGGAAAGATATTCTATGTGATGGCGTGATAATCCTACACGCATAATTTGTAAGTTTGCCACCGTGGCAGGTACATTCAAAAAAATACGCCGAAGGGTCTGGCTGATTCTGAACATACTGGTGGTGCTTTGGCTGCTGCTGGGTGTGCTAAGCATGCGCGTTCCTCCCTATGAGTTTTGGCCAGCGGGCTTTATGGCCTTTTCCCTTCCGGGTGCCTTGGTGCTCAACTTTCTTTTTTTTATTTACTGGCTTTTTAAGCGCTCATGGTATGTTTTTCTACCGCTCGCCGTCATCGGTTTGGGTTGGAACCACTATGGTCGGCTCATGTCTATTAGCTGGGAAAAGGAACTGCCGCAGGGAGCCAAAACACTGGAGGTGCTAAGCTTTAATGTGCATGTGTTTAACGCCTACGATAAGATAGTGGAAGGCGTGCCGCGCGTGTCGGAAGAAATGGTCGACTGGGTAGCTACGCATCCAGCCGATGTGTTCTGTCTGCAGGAGTTTTACAGCCGTGTCAACTCAGCAGAATTCAATAACTTTAATCGAATCGGGAAAAGGTATAACCGACATGTTTTCTCCTCAACTTATAGGAGTGATCGCATTGTATCTGACGTTGGTGTGGTGATATTTTCCAAGTATCCGATTGTAAGTGGGAATACGATTCACTTTTCAAACACGTCGAAACGCAGCGCTAACCGTGCCGCTTGGGTTGACTTAAACGTGAATGGTGACACGGTTAGGGTATACGCGGTGCACATGCAGTCCATGAGTATCAAAGCGGAGGATATCGAAAACACGTACTCGGCCATTGGGGACGAGGAGAGCTTCAAGAAGGAGAGTCGCAACTTAGCTCGTCGTTTGCGCATGGGTTTTAAGTCAAGAGCGGTGCAGGTGCAGGAGCTGATCGATCATGTGGAAAGCTCTCCCTACCCGGTAATCCTAACGGGCGATTTTAATGACATTCCTTTCAGCTATACCTATAGCCAATTAGTGGGCAAGATGAAAAATTCCTTTGAGGAGGCAGGAACAGGAGTTGGTGCCACTTACAACGGGCCGTTGCCTTTTCTGCGTATTGATAATCAGTTTTACAGCGAGGGGCTTGAAGCGCACAGTTTCAGAACCCACCATGAGATGCCGCTGTCAGACCACTTCCCTATATCCGCTACTTACATCATCAAGTCAAAGGAGGAAGAGTAGGCCGGGGAAGGGATATTTTTTTAGCTTTGAAGATTGATTTGCCTCAGCGGAGGCGTCATTAATTTATCATGTATAAAATGGAGAGCGCTTTTAGGCGTTCTTTGCATAGCCAAACCATGCAACATAAACTGAACCTGTATAACACGCTTACGCGCAAAAAAGAATTGTTCGAACCGCTGCATGCTCCCTTTGTGGGGATGTATGTCTGCGGTCCGACAGTATACGGTGAGCCGCACTTAGGCCATGCCCGCAGCGCCGTGACGTTTGACGTGCTGTACCGCTACCTCAAGTATTTGGGTTACAAAGTGCGTTACGTACGCAACATCACAGACGTAGGTCATCTGGAGAACGACGCTGACGAAGGAGAAGATAAAATCCAGAAGAGAGCCAAGCTAGAACACCTCGAACCGATGGAGGTGGTGCAGCACTACACCAATGTCTATCAAAAGGACATGGCCACACTTAATGTGAAGTCTCCGGATATTGAGCCACGGGCTTCCGGTCACATCATCGAGCAGATCCAGATGATACAGGAGATACTCGAGAACGGCATGGCTTACGAAGTGAACGGATCGGTATACTTTGACGTGCCGGCCTACCACAAAAACAACAACTACGGCAAACTGTCGGGGCGCATTATCGAGGACCTGTTGAGCAATACCCGCGACACAGAGGGGCAGGGCGAAAAGCGTTCGCCGCTGGATTTCGCGCTCTGGAAAAAAGCATCGCCACAGCACATCATGCGTTGGCCTTCGCCGTGGAGCGACGGCTTCCCGGGCTGGCACCTCGAGTGCTCGGCCATGAGCCGCAAGTACCTCGGTGAGACTTTTGATATACACGGTGGCGGACTCGACCTGATGTTCCCGCACCACGAGTGCGAGATCGCGCAGAGCCAAGCCAGCCACAGCCACAGCGATGCGGCCCGCTACTGGGTTCATAACAACATGATCACGGTGAACGGCCAGAAGATGGGCAAATCACTGGGCAATTTCATCAACCTGAGCGAGCTTTTCAGCGGCAATCATAAGATGCTGGAGCAAGCTTACAGCCCGATGACCATCCGCTTCTTCATTCTGCAGGCACACTACCGCAGTACCCTCGATTTTAGCAACGAGGCACTGCAGGCTGCACAGAAAGGGTATAGAAAACTGATGAACGGATTGCGTGTGCTCGACAAAATGGCCTATCCGGAAGATGTCGAAATCACACCGGATGAGAAACTGAACGAAGAGCTGCTGAAACTGACCGAAGACTGTTTCCGGGGTATGAATGATGACCTGAACACAGCGCGTACCATTGCCTCATTGTTCAACCTGCTCAAAAAGATTAACAGCCTATACCTTGGACAGTTGCAGATGGGTTCGCTTACCCGTGGCACTTTCGACCATATGCGCACCACCTATACCGAGTTGGTGACAGATGTGCTGGGGCTGAAAGAGGAACCAGCCGGCGACATGGAGGAAATGCTGGAGCTGGTGCTCGGGTTTTACAAAGAAGCCAAGGAGACCAAGGCTTATGACAAGGTGGATGCCATCCGTGCTGACTTGAAAAGACAAGGCATCGTGATCAAGGATCTGAAAACCGGAATTGACTGGGCTTATGAAGAATAATATGAAGTTTTTGGCCATGCTGCTGCTCAGTGCTTTAAGCCTTAACAGCTGCGATTCATCCGAACGAAATGGTAGCAGCGAAACTGTAACCGCCGTGGAAGAAGAGGAGGCCACTGTGAAGGCGCCTGAGTTCAATGCTGACTCTGCTTACTATTTTATAGAGCGACAGGTGGCTTTTGGGCCGCGGGTGCCTAACACGGCAGAACATTACAAAACCGGAGAGTGGCTGATCGAGACGTTGCGCTCTTATGGGGCTGAGGTACAGGTGCAGAGTTTTCAGATGCGGGCCTTCGATGGCAAGATGCTCAACCTGCGCAACATCATCGCTAGCATTAATCCGAATGCGACCAAGCGCGTGATGCTGGCGGCCCATTGGGATACCCGCCCCTTTGCCGATAAAGACGATGAGAACCAGAACAAACCGATTGATGGTGCCAACGACGGTGGCAGTGGAGTAGGCGTGCTGCTCGAAATAGCGCGTGTCATTCAGGCGACGGAGCAGAAGCCGGGTATAGGTGTGGATATCGTGTTATTTGACGGCGAGGACTACGGGCAGCCTGACGAAAGCGAGTACCCTTACCAAAACGACACTTGGTGCTTGGGTTCTCAGTATTGGAGTAAGAATAAGCATGTGGCTAACTACAAACCGCAGTATGGCATTCTGCTTGACATGGTGGGCGCCGAAAATGCCAAGTTTGCCCGCGAGGGTACCTCCATGCAGTATGCCCGCAACATCGTGGACAAGGTATGGCGCGCCGGCAACAAGATCGGTTATTCAGACTACTTCAAGTATGTCAATGCCCCCGCCATTACGGATGACCACTACTATGTAAACACGGTCGCCGGTATCCGCATGATCGATATCATCGAGTATAACATGGCCGATCCGGATGACTATTTCGGCCCGTATCACCACCGTCATACCGACACCATGGACATTATCAGCAAAAACACGTTGAAAGCAGTGGGGCAGACCGTACTGCACGTGCTTTACAACGAGTAGGATATACCTGAAGAAAGCAAAAAGGCGCTCCTTGGAGCGCCTTTTTTTATTGTCGTGCCTGAGCGGGCAGCACGTTGTCTTCTGTCATTTTCTGCACCGTTATCTCCGCAAACTTGGCTGCAGCCCTGCGCAGGCTGCTTGGACTGTACGACTTGGATTGGGCTGACCATACTAGCTGTTCAGAGTTCGTATCATACAGATTGGTTTCAAGATAGTATATCTTTTCCTCGGTATAGTAGCCCGGCTGGTAGAGGGTAGGGTACCAGAAATTATAATAACCCCTAAAGTTGCCATACCACCCAAAGCGTGTCATGGGGCGGTAACCCATGTTGCCGGGCACATAGCGGGTTTCCGTCTGCTCATCCACCAAAGCGGCTGTTAGGATAGCATCATGCCCGTTTTCTTTAATGCGATCTAGCAGCAGGTTCACATCGGGCCCAGTTTTGGACGCGGCGGACGGTGGGAACAGGTCGATGCTACGGGTGGCCTCAATGCCGCGAAGCCGCAACTGTGCCTGCAGGTCATCCTCCACCTCTTGCCGGGCCAGTACATTATCCGTAAGTGCTGCCACTACAATGCGTTGATAATTTTGAGCGGCTATCTCCGGGCTTTTCCAAGAGCCTAGAATTTGTGTGGATGAAGCGCAGCCGGAGAGGACTATGCTCAGCACCATGATTGCCGCCAAGTTCATGATGCTAGTCTGAGCCTTAGAAAGTGTTATTCTCATCGCTATAACTTTTTGTATATTCTTTATAACGGTTTTAGAGGGTATAGGATGTGGCAAAAGGCAACGGAGGTTTGGCAAAGCCTATTTAGCAATATTTAAATTCAATTCTTTTATTTTGAAGCTCAAACTCTTTAAGTTAAGGGATTAATCTACGCTTCACCTATACCTTAATTCAATTCATGAAGATCAAATCCAAGTTTTGGGTAACGCTGGGGCTCGCTTCGCTGGTAAGTGCCATGCCAGCCTTGGCGCAGGACCAGCCGCATGTGTTCACAGGTGCCCGGATAGTACCGATCACCGGCTCGCCCATTGAGAACGGCGTACTGGTTGTGCAGCACGGAAAAATAACAGCCATCGGCACTGCAGGTCAAGTCAACATACCGGTAGGCGCTGTAACGTTTGATGTGACCGGCAAAGTCGTGATGCCGGGCCTCGTGGATTCGCACTCACACTTGGGCGAAGGCTCGGGCGGCGACGCCTCGGCGGCACTGCATCCGGATGTGCGTATCATCGACGGCATCAACCCGATTAGCGATTCCTTTAAGCGGGCCTTGGCGGGAGGCATTACCACGGTGAACGTGATGCCGGGATCCGGACACCTGATGAGTGGGCAGACGGTATACTTAAAAATGCGGGAGGGCAAAACCATTGGTGACCTCACATTTTGTGATGATGTTCAGAGTGGGATTTGCGGCGGTATGAAAATGGCCAACGGCACCAACCCGATGAAGGCCGCACCATTCCCGGGGACGCGAGCCAAGTCGGCAGCGATGGCGAGACAGTTGTTTCTAGACGCGCAGGCTTACAACAATAAAATAATGGCGGCAAAAGGGAAAGAGAAGAAAATGCCCGAGCGCAAGCCTCACCTCGAGCCGCTCGTGGAGATTCTGGACGGCAAAAGGGTGGTGCATTTCCATACGCACCGCTACGATGATATCCTGACGGCAATTCGACTGCAAAAGGAATTCGGCTTTAAGATGGTGCTGCACCACGTGAGCGAAGCGTGGAAAGCCGCCGATGAAATCGCCAAGTCAGGTATACCAGCCTCTATCCTGACGCTAGATTCGCCGGGAGGCAAGACGGAGGCCGTGGAGTTGAGCAACGGCAACGGCGCGGCACTGGAAAAGGCCGGCGCTATCGTGGGCTTTCATACAGACGACGGCATCACGGACTCAAGGCTTTTCTTCCGGAATGCTGCCTTCGCAGTGCGCGCAGGTATGAGCACCGAAAAAGCGCTGGAGGGACTGACCATTGTGGGCGCCAGAATGCTGGAACTGCAGGACAGGTTAGGCTCTCTGGAAATAGGCAAAGACGCCGATTTCGTGGTGCTCTCAGGGGAGCCTTTCAGCGTGTACACGCGGGTAGAGCAGACGTGGGTAGAAGGCTTGAAACGCTTCGACTTGGCTAACCCAGATGATAAAAAGTTTGCCGTGGGCGGCTACAACACCTACGATTCGGAAGTGCACTACCACGCACACTAGGTTAGTTAAAAGTTAAAATTTAAAAGTATAGGGATAGAGGGGAATAGCTATACCTTCTACCTATACCTGTCAAATGTTTTGAGCAGCATCATGAAAAGAAATATAAAACTGGCAGGACTTATACTTGCCGGTACCATATTAGGCCTGAAGCAGGCCGAAGCCCAGATTGCCGTTCGCGGTGAAACGGTTTATACTATGGCAGGCACGCCCATCAAAAACGGACTTGTACTGATAAAGGATGGCAAGATAGAAGCTGTTGGCGCGGCCAATAGCCTGCAAGTGCCCGTTGGGTACAAGAGCTATACCGCCAAAGTCGTTACGCCCGGTTTCGTAGATGCCCGTACCTCTGTTGGGCTAGCCGGCATCTACAACGTGCCCGCCGACCAGCAGCAACTGGAGAAGACAGTGCCGGTGCAGCCTGAACTGCGGGCCTTGGACGCCTACAATCCACAGGAAGAGCTCGTGAAATGGGTACGAGACCACGGCGTGACGACCATCAACACAGGCCATGCGCCGGGTGCTTTGGTAAGCGGACAGACCATGACGATCAAGACGTCGTCAAACATAGCCCAGCACACCTTACTGGATACCACCACAATGATCGCCTTCACGATTGGCGCGACCGTAGGGGATAACTTTAACTCTCCTAAAACATCGGCCAAGGGCGTGGCGATGCTGCGCGCTGAGTTGCAGGCGGCGCAGGAGTATACCCGCAAAATGTCGAACAAGGATGTGAGCAAGAGGCCCGATCGCAACCTGAAATCGGAATATTTGGCTGGAGTGCTGAGTGGCAGGTATAAGGCGGTGGTAACGGCTAACAAAGCCAATGATATCCTGACGGCCTTGCGACTGGCGAAGGAGTTTAATCTCAACATCATATTAGACGGTGCTTCAGAAGCGCACTTGGTGGCAGATGAGATCAAAGCGGCAGGCGTTCCTGTAATCCTTCACCCAACGATGGCGCGTGCTTATGGCGAGAATAAAAACATCTCCTTTGAGACGGCGGCTGTCTTAACCAAAGCAGGTATACCGGTAGCTATACAGAGTGGCTTTGAAGCTTACGTACCCAGAGCGCGGGTAATCCTGTTTGAGGCAGGGGTGGCAGTAGCCAATGGGCTGACAGTAGAACAGGGTTTGGCTACTATTACTACCAATGCCGCCCGCATCATCGGGCAGGAGCAGCGCATCGGGTCGCTTGAGAAAGGAAAGGATGCTGACGTCGTGCTTTTCGACGGAGATCCGTTTGAGTATACCTCTCATGTATGCGCCGTTATTATAGATGGAAAGGTAGTAAGCGAAGAGTGTAAATAAAGGGGAGGTTTCGGGTAACTTTTTGAGTCGGGCATAAGTATTTGCATGCGGCTGAGCGATGTTATTAAACTAACAACAGGCTACGAAAAACGGCTACCCTGCAAATGGGGGTGTTTACCAAATGAATGGTCATAATATGCAAAGTATTTAGCGTTCCATTATATATTTGTTCTACAATTCCATACTTCCCTTTATAAACTATTTAAAAAAATGTCGTACGATAACATCGTTTCCTTACTCGGTTCTGAGGCAGAAAACCTGCTTCAGTATGAAAGTAAAACAATATCCAAAGACCTGATTCACGCCCCGGGTCCTGACTTCGTTGACCGTATTTTCTCCCAGTCAAACCGAAGCCCGCAGGTATTGCGCAGCCTGCAGCAGCTTTTCAACGCGGGCCGTCTGGCTGGCACTGGCTATCTGTCCATCCTGCCTGTTGACCAAGGTATAGAGCACACCGCAGGTGCGTCTTTTGCCCCGAACCCGATTTACTTCGACCCGGAGAACATCATCAAACTAGCGATGGAGGGTGGCTGTAACGCAGTGGCCACAACTTTCGGTAACCTCGCTATGATGTCCAGAAAGTATGCGCACAAGATTCCGTTTGTGGTAAAAATCAATCACAATGAATTGATGACCTACCCGAACAAGTATGACCAGATCATGTTCGGCTCTGTGGATGAGGCTTGGAACTTGGGTGCCACCGCTGTGGGTGCCACCATTTACTTTGGTTCTGAGGAATCTTCCCGCCAAATCATTGAGGTGGCAGAGGCGTTTGAAAGAGCACACCAGTTGGGTATGGCCACGATCCTGTGGTGCTATACCCGCAACAACGCCTTTAAGAAAGACGGCGTGGACTACCACGTAGCCGCTGACCTTACAGCACAGGCCAACCACTTGGGCGTAACAATTCAGGCTGACATCATCAAGCAGAAGCTGCCTGAGAACAACGGCGGCTTCAAAGCGATCGGTTTCGGTAAGACGCATGAGAAAATGTACTCTGAGCTTTCTTCAGACAACCCGATCGACTTGGCCCGCTACCAAGTGGCGAACTGCTACATGGGCCGTGCCGGTCTGATCAATTCTGGTGGTGAGTCTAAAGGTGAGTCGGATCTAGCGGATGCCGTGCGCACAGCCGTAATTAATAAGCGTGCAGGCGGTATGGGCTTGATTTCGGGCCGTAAAGCGTTCCAGAAAGACATGAAAGTTGGTGTGGAATTGCTGAACGCGATACAGGACGTATACCTTGCCAATGATATTACACTTGCGTAATCTGTAGCAGAACTGCTGATTATTAACTAATTTTATGGCCTGCTTTGGCTTTACTCTTTTGTGAGTAATCCGAAGCAGGCTATATTTGTGCCCAAATCTGCCTTGAGTTGGTATGTGACGAGTTTGGCAGAATAACCATTTAATGTGCGGCAAGCACGACCGATACGAATATGATGCCTTGGTTTAAACGAGTAGAGAAAGGAATTATCACGCCGACAGAGGAGAAAAAAGAAACTCCGGATGGTTTGTGGTACAAGTGCCCTGAATGCAAGACGGTTACCAGCATGACGGAGCATCGCAAGCACCTGAACACATGTGTGAAATGCAATCACCACGACCGCATCGGTTCAAAAGAGTATTTTGCCCTCCTGTTCGACGACAATAAGTTTACGGAAATGGATGCGGACATGACCTCCGGCGACCCGCTCAACTTTGTGGACTCCAAGCCATACCCGGAGCGCACGGCAGCCACGCAGCGCAAGACCGGTCTGAAAGACGCGGTGCGCACAGCCTACGGTAAGTCAGGTGGCTCTGACATCACCATCGCCTGTATGGACTTCGCTTACATTGGCGGCTCTATGGGTTCTGTGGTGGGTGAGAAAATCGCCCGTGCTATCGACCATGCCCGCAGAACGCGCACGCCATTCCTAATGATCTCAAAATCGGGTGGTGCCCGTATGATGGAGGCAGGCTTCTCGCTGATGCAGATGGCCAAGACTTCTGCCAAGTTAGCGCTTCTTTCCGAAGAGAAACTGCCTTATATATCATTGCTCACCGACCCAACTACAGGTGGTGTAACGGCGTCATACGCCATGTTGGGCGACTTCAACATTGCCGAGCCGGGTGCCTTGATCGGTTTTGCCGGTCCACGTGTAATCAAAGAGACAATCGGTAAAGACCTGCCGAAAGGATTTCAAAGCGCAGAGTTCGTGCTGGAGCACGGCTTCCTAGACTTCATTGTAGACCGTAAGGAACTGAAGCAGCGACTGAATGATCTGCTGGGTATGCTGGCTGCTCCCTCACCTGAAAACGGAAGCGCCATTAAAACGCGTAAGACAGCAAAGTCGTCTTAAAAATTGCATCAATATGAATCAAAAAAAGCCTGTCACACCAAGATGACAGGCTTTTTTGATGGTATTGGCATCAGATAAAATATTTGCTGATTGCTTTCGAACGAACTTTTTACCGTGAGAGAAGTAATAGTTTGGGTAGAGCACAATATTGTGCCCTTATTTGGCATTAGTATTGCGAAGGCAAAAATGCGGGGCATTTACTCCGCGTTTCTATTTTACTAACAACCAAAAACCAATTTTAAATTTTTATTCGAGACTATGAAACTAGTAAAACTATCGTTGACATCGATGCTAGCCGTAACCATGCTATTCACATCTTGCCAAGGTACGCGTCAGACCACTTCTGGTACAGGCGATACGTCAACCACTACAGGCAATAGAACTGATACCAGCACCACTGGCGAAGAAAAGCAGGGAATGAATAAAACCACAAAAGGTGGTATCATCGGGGCTGGCTCCGGTGCTGTGATCGGTGGTGTGATCGGTAACAGAATGGGTAACACTGCTGCGGGTGCCATTATAGGCGCTGCCGTGGGTGGCGCTACAGGTGCCGTAATCGGACGCCGCATGGACAAGCAGGCCGAAGAGCTTGAGAAGAGCATGGAGAATGCCAACGTAGAGCGTGTGGGTGAAGCCATTCGCGTGAACTTTGACTCCGGTATCCTGTTCGCTGTGAACTCTGCTGAACTGAGTGCCTCTGCTAAGAAAGACATTGATAAACTGGCTGAGACACTGCAAAAGTACCAAGGTACTAACATCATCATTGAAGGCCACACCGACAACACCGGTAGCCGCCAATTAAACCAAGGGCTGTCAGAGCGCCGTGCGCAGGCGGTTGCCAACTATGCCCGCACCCGTGGCGTGGACGCATCGCGTATGCAGGCAAAAGGCTATGCCTTTGATCAGCCGATCGCGGACAACACTACAGCCGAAGGCCGTCAGCAGAACCGCCGTGTAGAGGTGATTATTATCGCGAGCGATGAAATGAAGAAAGCCGCCGAAAGCGGTGAACTGAAGGAATAATCAGGTATAGAAACCTATGTGCAGAGCGCCTGTCGGATTCATCCGGCAGGCGCTTTTGCTTATGCCGATCTCAAGCACCTGCACAGTGGCTTTACGGTACATAAAAGCATATTTATAGATGAAATTGAATATTCTTTAGCGCATTTGCGTATACAGCTTGTCAGACATAAAACGCTGTCACATAAATTGTAGCGGATCAAAGCAAACAATTTTGTAACAAAGTAGAGTTGCCTCACTATATACTGATAAAACATTTTATTTGATTTTAAGTATTAAGCACTTGATCTGACAACTATAATCTGAAATTTTAAAAACTAGAACTATGAAGCATATTAGAATTTATCTTTTAATGTTTGCCGTGCTCGGCTTCCTTTTCACTTCATGTAATGCCAGCCGTACTGCTAAGGGCGGTGCAATCGGTGCCGGCTCAGGTGCCGTAGTAGGCGGTGTAATTGGTAAAGTGGCCGGAAACACGGCGGCAGGCGCCATTATAGGTGCTGCCGTGGGTGGTACAGCCGG
This sequence comes from uncultured Pontibacter sp., assembly GCF_947499215.1. Taxonomy (GTDB): domain Bacteria; phylum Bacteroidota; class Bacteroidia; order Cytophagales; family Hymenobacteraceae; genus Pontibacter. The sequence goes on along the minus strand of NZ_CANMNI010000001.1, from coordinate 1,768,123 downwards.
TGCCCTGATCGGACGCCGCATGGACAAGCAGGCCGAAGAGCTGCGCCGTGACCTCGAAAATGCGAAGGTAGAGCGTGTAGGCGAAGGTATCAAAATTACATTTGACTCCGGCATCCTTTTCGATGTGAACTCTTCCGACCTGCGCCCTAATGCACAGTCCGATATTGCGCGTCTGGCAGAGACACTGAAGAAGTACGAAGACACCAACGTGATCATTGAAGGCCATACCGATAACACCGGTAGCCGTGATTTGAACCAGCGCCTGTCTGAACGCCGTGCTGAGTCTGTGGCCAACTACGCTGCTATGCAGGGCGTGTCGCGCAACCGTATTACAACGCAGGGCTGGGCTTTTGACCACCCGGTAGCCGATAACTCAACTGCTGCTGGCCGTCAGGCGAACCGTCGTGTGGAGATCGCTATTTTCGCCAACGAGAAAATGAAGAAAGCCGCCGAGCGAGGCGATTTGTAATTTAAAACCATAAACAGAGAGCCAGCTGTGCCTATTGGGTACAGCTGGCTTTTTTATAGACTTATGAAAAAGATACTATACATAGGGGCCTGCAGCGCCCTAATAGCATTTGGTACCACCGCCTGTGAGCGCATGGACCAAAACACAGAAAATGACTTAGAAGCCAACCAGCCAGTAGAGCAGGTAAAAGAAGAACCCAAGCTGGTAACGGTGCAGGATGCCCTGCGCGAAGATGCCCGCTTGGCTCGCACCATGAGTCTGGAGCAGTTCAGTAAGCACATGAGAGGCCGCCAAGCCTACTACCAGCAGTTTGAGGAAGTGAAGTACGAAGACGACTTCGTGAAAATCAAAATGGAGGATGATGAACTCAAAATTGAGACGACGGAAGGCAAAGCCAAGTTTGACGAGGACGAGTCGAAGATAAAGACGGACTCTTACAAGAAGAAAAGAGAACTGAACTAATAGTTGGCCGGGGCTGGCTTTTCTTGCTTGCGTAGCAGGATGGCCAGCCCAATGGCTATTACTCCCCCAAACAGGGCCATCGCCAAATCCTTTTGCGCATCCCAGATATCGCCCTGCATACCTAAGTAGGCCATTCCCTGTTCATCGCCGTCATACACGAGGTCGGCCACTACCCATTCCACGATCTCATACACCGCGCTCAGCGACATGATAAGCGACAGCACGAGCACGCTACTCAGAAACAAGCTCAGCCTGAAGCCGCGCCTTGCAATCTCATACAGCGGGTAAGAGAGCAATAGCCCAAACCCGAAGTGCACGATCCGGTCGTAGTGGTTGCGCTGGAAGTTAAACTGGCCTTTCATCCATTCCCCGAAAGGGTTGTCGGCGTACTGGTAATAGCTGCCATACACGTGCAGCAGCATAAACAGGAAAATGAGAGTATAGCTGGTGTCGGTAAATCGGAAAATATTATAAAAGGCCGCCAGGATAATGACCATGGAAAGCGTAAGCGAGTTTTCGAGCACCCAGTTGAGCAGGTCAGGCGTAGTGATGCCGGTATACGCCCAGAAAGCTACGAATATGGCTGTGTAGACCATGTGCAGTGGCCTGCGCAGAAATGGCAGTTTGTCTTCGGAGCGGATAGTCATGATAAACGTCATGTGCAATAGGATTAAGTATGCTGTTGCAGCAATAACCTAAAAGTGATACACATGTTTTGTGCAAATGGATACAGGAATACGTGAGACTTACACCAGCAGGTCTTTTTGATAAAACACCAGTCTGATCGGGTTGTCAGCCGGATTCTCAGTGGGGTCACAGTGGTAGCCGAACATCTCCACGCCATTCATGTAAGGGAGCAGTTTTTTGTAAAATGTATGGCCCGTATTTTCAGGGTTAAAAGTGATGTCGTGATACACACAGGTATGCATCTTCGGGATGCGACTCAACTTGTCAAACAAGACATCGGGCTTTCCGAGGTCGCCCGAATACACAATACGGTTGTCCTCCTCCTCAAATATGAAGGCATAAGATTGAAGACCCTCCGAATGCAGCCCATACGTATCGATTGCCTGTATGCCTTCGAAGTCCTCCAGTGGCATAAACTCGACATACTTGTCCGGATTTTTTACCTGTATTTTCAGAAACTCATATACCTGCGACTTAAACTGTTCGGTAGAATATAGAATGGTTGGCTTTGGAGCCTTGTCCACTACATGTTTATGTAGCAACATGTTGGCCAGACTGCCGCAGTGGTCGTTGTGTAGGTGCGTAAGCAAGATATAGTCCACCCGATGAATCAGGTTTTTGTGTACCAAGGTTTGATATACCGTAAAGCCGCAGTCAATCAGGATGCACTTCTCCCGCACCGTCAGTATGGCTGCCGAGTTCAGATAGTCGACATCAAAAGCGCCCCCCGTTCCTAAGAATTTGATTTGCATAGATGTAATCGTTATTAGTACCTTTTCGGGCTAAGATTACAGGTATAGCGGGAAAAGCAATAAATTGTTGTAATATGTTATAATTTTTCTAGTGAAGTTTTAGCTTAAAGCTATGTCATGCAGCTGTTAACTATACCTGTAGAAACGCGGGCATCTGGACTCACGTTAAGGAGAAACAGACTAAATGACTGAAGTGATGGAAGGACACGAACTGGCGGCCGAGGAAAAGGTGATGATTACGCACGAGTTGCTGAACCAAGAATACAAGCCGCTGAAGCTGGAACCGCGCCGCAGCCACATGCACGAGCTGATTTCCACCATGCTTTCGCACCGCACCAATCACAAGGACGAGGAGCAGGCCTTCTATACCATGATGGAGCGTTTCGGTGACTGGGAAGGCGTAATGAATGCCCCTTTTGATGATTTGGCCGAGGCCATCAGCACGACTCGCTACCCCGAACAGAAGGTGCCGCAGATCCAGCAGGCGCTTAGCATGATCAAAGAAGAGCGGGGCGAGTTCAATATCGATTTTTTGGAGGACTTGCCAGAGGAGGAGGCCATCGCTTGGCTAACCAAGCTTCCGGGAGTGGGTTTGAAAACGGCTACCCTGGTGCTGCTCTTCAACTTCAAGAAGCCGGTGCTGCCCGTCGATACGCACGTATTCCGGATAAGCCAGCGGGTAGGGCTGATCGGAGCGAAAGTCACGGCCAACAAAGCCCACGACATTCTACTGGAGATGCTGCCTAAAGACGCGCTGGTGCTCTTTAATTTTCACAAACACTTGCTTAAGCATGGACAGAAAGTGTGCACTTGGTCGTACCCGAGGTGCGAGAAGTGTGTGCTAAATGGGATCTGTAACTATTTTAATCAGGTGCGGACGAAAGGGATCGATAAGGCGGCGTGAGGGGTTTAAAGTTGGAGTTTCATCATGATGTCTGTCTGCTCGTCGCTACCAAGTTTGAAAACATGTTTGTCAAACTCGACAAACCCATTTTTCTTATAAAAGTTGATCGCTCTTGGGTTTTCTTCCCAAACACCTAACCAAACAAAATCGGCACTTAACTGCTTTGCAACGTGGATGGCGTGTTTATAAAGAAACTGGCCTACACCTTTTCCGTGGTATGCTTTTAACGCGTAAATCCTCTCGATCTCAAGGCCCTTGCCGTCTTTCAACTCTGTCTGTGCTTGACCAATGTTTAGTTTTAAGTAACCAACTACTTGATCATCGATTGTCGCGAAATAGAATGTAGAGTTTTTGTCACTGAGTTCGGCAGTCAGCTTTTCGACAGAAAGCTCTTCCTCTAAATATTTCCGCATGTTCTCCTCTGTATTGCCAGCTGAGAATGTTTCAGAGAAAGTATGTCTGCTGATTTTTTGCAGTTGGTCTATGTCGTTGAGGGCAACTCTTTTTATTGAGATGTTATCCATTCTGTTTTTCGAAGTGGGTACTAACGTACTGGTGCAGCCTATGGGCGAGGCGTAGCAGAGCATACAGGCTGAACTTTGTTGTGTGAAGTAGTTTTTATGTACGGCTGTTATAGGCTGTATGTACCTTATTCACCCATTCTTTACCCCATACCCGTAATTCATAAGTCCACACGTATTCTGTTTTTCCGTTTTCTGACCAATTTTCTTCATTGTAGTCAACCCACAGCCCATTCGTTAAGTCTTTATGAAATATATAAAATGTATTCGTATCTAACTCGATAATCTTTTCAAAATTAGGAATCGCAAATGAACAATTCATTTGAAGGAAGAATGACCTATAAATTCTCGATGTGGTAAAATAGGTCTTTGGATTTGTAATTTCTGGAATAAGGCAGGAAAAAATCTCCCTAAAACTATCTGCTTGTGATGATGGAAAAGTGAAATTGAAAGTCGGTACCTGAGAATCTCTGTAATGTATTCTGTTTATAACTGTATTTGTTTCTTCAAGTGTCAACACGGATTCTTCAGTAAGTTCTTTTCCTACGATTTGTGACAAAGACAATAAAAATTCACCAAGAAAGTGCTTCCGTTCTTGGTGCTGTCTTAAATGACTAATTCTTTCTTGCCTACTCTTTTCTGTCATCATTTTATTCCACACAACTTTATTATATAAGGAACTACTCCATATAACATCCAATATAGCTTGTTATGCGGAATAAACGTACTCCAACCTCACCCCATTCTCTGCAACTTCCAACCTAGCTCTTCTCCCGCAAACCAAGGCCAGATTATCCGGTTCGTGACCGGTCGGGAAGCTGTAGCAAACGGGGTAGTTGTACTTGCCAGTGTGCTCAGCTATGATCTCGTATGCGTCTTTGCCGAAAGGAACGGCATTGTCTTTCATTAAACTGAAATGGCCGACGATGAGACCTGCCAGATCCTTTAATTTACCGGCGCGGTCGAGGTGCACCATCATGCGGTCGATACTGTAGAGGTACTCATCCACGTCTTCCAGAAACAGGATCTTGCCCTTAGTGGTGAAGTCAGAGCTGGTGCCGGATACATTGTGCAGGAGCGCGAGGTTACCGCCTATAAGCTGGCCTTCGGCTATACCTGTGCGGTTGAAAGCGTGGGGGCCGGTGCTGTAGCTGAGTTCCTCTCCGAAGAGCACGCGGCGCAGGCTGTCCAGCGCAGCTTCGGTGCCTGTCGGAAAGAGCAAAGGCATGATGCCGTGCACGCTTTCTATACCTAAACCGTGGATGTGGCAAAGGAGGGAAGTGATGTCGCTAAAACCGACTATCCATTTAGGGTTGCGCTCAAAGCGGCTGAAGTCGACTTGGTCAAGGATGCGGGTGGTACCGTAGCCGCCGCGGGCACAGACTATGGCTTTGATGTCTGGACGGTCGAGGGCCTGCTGCAGGTCCTGCAGGCGGAGTGCATCGTCGCCGGCAAACACACCGTAATGGGCGCCTACTGTAGGACCAACCTCAACCTCCAGTCCCCAGCCTTGCAGAATATCGATGGCGGCTGCAATTTCTTCGCGGCTGATGAGTCGGGCGGTGGCGATGATGGCGATTTTGTCGCCGGGCTGGAGGGGTGTGATCATAGGGAAAGCAATTTTTGATGATAAACGAAGGTATGGCTTTTTGCTAAAATTTGCGAGGCTGCAAAATTTTGGGCAATTTCGGAACCCGTTTGCGATGGCCTCTTTGCCCGCCGCCTGTATCTGAACAAGCGCTGTGCGAGCGGGAACCTTAAAAAAACTTTTTATGACGCAAATCAAGAAAAAAAAGTCAGGAATTGACAAATTCCTATCGGTGGTGGAGCGCATCGGCAATGCCCTGCCGCATCCTGCCACGCTATTTGCAGGCTTTGCGCTGCTCGTTATCATCCTGTCGTGGGTGGCCAGTCTGTTCGATCTGGCGGTAACACACCCGGGCACAGGCGATACCATAACACCGGTTAACCTGCTCTCCACCGAAGGCCTGCACCTGATCTTGACTAAGATGGTGACCAACTTCACCAGTTTCGCCCCACTGGGTACGGTGCTGGTTTCATTGCTGGGTATAGGTATAGCCGAAGGCACTGGCCTGATTGGTGCGGTGCTGCGTCTGGTGGTGCTTTCATCGCCAAAAAAACTACTCACCTTTGTGATCGTGTTTGCGGGTGTTATCTCCAACACGGCTTCTGAAGTTGGTTACGTACTACTCGTGCCACTGGCGGCGGTGATCTTCCTCGCGGCTGGCCGTAATCCGCTGGCAGGCCTAGCGGCGGCTTTTGCCGGTGTGTCAGGTGGCTACAGCGCCAACCTGCTCTTGGGTACCATCGACCCGCTTTTGGCTGGTCTGTCCACGGAGGCAGCCCGTATCATCGATGCAGACTATACTGTGAATCCGGCGGCCAATTACTACTTCATGTTCGTGTCGACCTTCCTAGTAGCCGGTCTGGGTACTTGGGTGACGGAGAAAATAGTGCTACCTCGCTTGGGTGAGTACACTGGTGACGAAAAACCACAGAGCATTGATCGCCTCAACAGAGATGAGAAGCGCGGACTATTGTATGCTACCTTGGCTATTCTGGCTTCTATCGCTTTCATATTGGGAGGTTTGTTGCCGGAAGACGGCTACCTGCGCAACCCGGAGACGGGCGAAGTGCTGAACTCGCCGTTTATGTCGGGCATTGTAGCCTTCATCTTCCTGCTTTCTGCCATTGGCGGTATCGCATATGGCATAGGCGCTAAAACCATCAAAAACGACAGCGACGTGATGCGCGGTATGTCCAAGTCCATGGAAACACTCGGCTCGTATATCGTGCTCGTATTCTTCGCGGCCCAGTTTGTGGCTTACTTTAACTGGACAAACCTTGGTTTGATTTTGGCCATCAACGGGGCTGATGTGCTCCAGACGATGGGCCTGAGCGAGATTCCGCTGATGATCATGTTCATCTTGGTGGCTGCTGTGATCAATCTCGTGATGGGCTCGGCTTCGGCCAAGTGGGCGATCATGGCACCGGTCTTCATCCCGATGTTCATGCTGCTGGGCTATACGCCGGAGTTCACACAGGTAGCCTACCGCATCGGTGACAGCGTGACCAATATTATCTCGCCGATGATGTCGTACTTCGCCCTGATCGTGGCCTTTATCCAGCGTTATGACAAGAACGCAGGTATAGGCACTGTTATCTCGACCATGCTGCCTTACTCGATCGTGTTCTTCATTGGCTGGGTGATCCTGCTGATTGTTTGGATTTTGCTCGGGCTGCCGATAGGCCCGGGTGCCGAGATGTATATGCAGCCTTAGTAAGGCTTAGTTATAAATAGAAAAGGCCGGTGTCGCATTTAGCAACACCGGCCTTTTCTGTCTGTGGTTTTGTATAGCTCCTCTTCAGGGACAGGTGATCTATACCTGTTACTAAAACAACTTCAGACCAACGCTCAACAGAATTTGTTGGTTAGCCAGATCGTAATTGCTTTGGTCAGCGGGGTTTTCGTAGTTGCGGCTGATGCGCTCGTAGCGCAGGTCAACGGTGAGGCGTTGCAAGTCGAGACCCACACCGGCCTGATAACCCCAGTCGGAGTTCTCCATAAAGCTTTTGATGTTCTGTCCGTCTTGGCGTGCGCTCAGGAGTGTGGAGGCCACCGGACCGGCTTGGATGCGGATCAGGTTGGCAAAGCTAATACCTGCCATCACGGGCACGTCCAATCGGTTGAACTTAATGTCAGCCACACGGCTGGCCAACGTCGCATCAGGGTTAGATTCCAGTCGCCCTCCTGTTTGGGTAAATATGGCTTCGGGCTGTATAAACAGGCCCAGTACATTCACGCGGGCAAAGGCACCGGCATGATAACTCGTTACGGATTCTTTCTTAGCGTATTCAGAAGGGTTGTTAACCGCATCGCGCACCCCCACACTAGAGGAACCGACACCGGCTTTCACACCACCCGTTAGAAACTGCGCCTGCACCGCGGTACTCAAGGCGAACAGGGCAAACAGGGTTAGCACTAAATTTTTCATATCTCTATTTGTTTAAATCTAAAATAGCTATACCCTTGCGGGCTTAAGCAAGGGTATAACGAATTACAAATAGCTTTTTAGTACGTAACCTTGTAGATATAGGGTATAATAAGTGTGTTTATAGAAATATTCAAAGATTCGGTGTTTTAATAAGTGGGGCTAACTCAAAATCCTAGTTATTCATAAGATACAACGGTTACTTCGCTTTGCTCCTCCTCCTGCTCTGGGTGTGTATCGGTTAGCTGCGCAGCCTGTGTCTTCTTCCAAAGTGTCCGCAACCGCTTGTGAAAGCGCTGATCGCCTCCCTTGTCGCTTGATACAGGGAAGTTGACGTAGGTGCCGTCTGTCAGTTCCAGAAACAGTTGGCTATCTTCCAGAAAAGATGGATCTGCCCTAAAACTGATGTTCTGGATAGAGTCGAAAGGCATGAGAAGCGCGGGTTCCTCCCATGTTTTGTTGTAAACAACCACCTTTTTGTCTGTGAAGAAATAGAAGCCGTCTGTGAAGTCGCTGAAGGCATCGGAATACCAGAATTGAATTCGCTCCTCCGGGTCCAACAGGCCTTCGTTTAAGGCAAATTCCACGTATTTTGCTTTAAGCTGCCTGCCGGGAATTACCTCGGTGCCGGGACCATCGGCGCTGATCACGATCACCCAGATAAACAGCCCTACTACCAGCACGCCAAAACCGGTTAGTGCATAAAATACAACGCTTCGTTTCTTAGGACCGCTTTCTTGTTCAGTAAGGCGCTTGTTATGGGCGTACAGTTTGAAAGCGGAGATGGTGCCCATCAGGTAAAAATAGCCGAATAAGAGTGCTCCTAAGCCAAAAGGAAACTGTCCGTCGGAGGCTGCAGCGATAAACTTGGAGAGTACAAAATAGATAAGCAGGCCCAAAGCGCTGAATCTGCTTTTCTTATAGATGCCGTAAGTAAGGGCCGCGATAAGTGCTGCGTCAAACAGAGTCCATGTGTCAAAACCGGAGCTATACCTGAAATCCTCATCATAAGCCCCTACCAGCGAAACCACGACGGTCATAGCGGTGGAGATAATGCCTACAATCCATGCGTTGCGGATGTGCTTCTCCGCGTTTTCAATTTCGCGCTGTTCCATTGCCAAAACTGCCTGTAAAAGATAAAGAGTTTATTTACTATATAATGACAAACTAATATAGTAAAATACTCGATCAAATCATGGCTGGGCAATTAAAATTCAGGTACCTCCACCAGCTGCACCTGCTCCCCCAGTTGCTCCCGAATAGTCTTATCCGCTGCAAAGCGGTGATTGGCGCCTAGTACGAATATGAGTTTTTTGCCGGGGTTTTCTTTGATCAGCGAGACGATGTTGCGGCCGATATGCTCATCGCGGCGGCGGTTGAACTGAGCATAGGCTTCGTATGGTGTGCCCTGCAGCATGATATCCATTTGGTTGTAAAAGAGCTCTACAACCAAATCGTAGTGGCCCGAGTTGTTGAACTGCGCGGGCGTACTGGTGCTGGCAAGCTCGACCATTTTCTGCGGGAACACCGCAATCAGCTTCATGCGGGAGCTAAGCGTGGTATCGGTGTTAAGTCCGCGCTCCAGTTGCTTGATCTCGGTTAATTGCTTGTTGCCTCCTTTAAAAGCATCTGCCGGCAGAAGCTGTCCAGCAGCTTCTTCTCCATACCAGTCCACGCCGTATACCTTCTCTTTTGGGAAAAGCACTGTGATCTGACGCATCTCCAAGGGGTACATCTGTTTCAGGTATGTAGTGTCCTTTCCTATGTCTTCGGGCCTGATCTCAACGCCGATCACGTCAGGGTTATACCTCCGAATGAGTTCGTATACCTTGTCGTAGGTATAGTTCGGATTGCTTTTGTGAAGGCCGTGCAAAGTGGCCAGCAGCATGACCTGCGTAGGTGCTGTTGCTTCGGTAGCGGTTGTACTTTGCGAAACTGGGGCAGTGCTGGAACATGCGATACAAAGCGGCAGCAATAAGGCGAGTAAAAGTTTATACTTCATCATAGGGGGTAGCTGCGGGGTTGATCAGTTTATCTTCAGCTTTAAGTATGGCAGTAGCCTCTATCTCCACCAGCTGCTCTGGCTTGATGAGCCTGTTTACTTCGACCATAGTTGAGGCGGGCTTTATATCTCGGAAATACTCTCCATGCGCACGCCCCACGGCTTCCCACTGGCTGATGTCAGTCACGTAAATGCGAGTGCGCACCACATCCTGCAAGCTAGCGCCCGCCTGTTGCAGGGCTTTCTCTATTTTCTGAAGGATATACCTTGTTTGTTCGTAGACATTACCTATACCTATTACCTGATCGCCATCGGTGGCAGTGGTGCCAGCCACTTCGATAACGTTGCCCATGCGCACAGCTCGGCTATACCCAATAGTGTCTTCCCATACGGCGCCGGATGATATGTTTTGTCTTTGCATAGAGTTGAAAGTCTAAGAAGTTAGAAAGTTGGGAAGTTAGAAAGTTTAAAAGTTGAAATGTAGCGACGTTACACCGTAACGTCGGAATAAGTATAGCGCGTAGGAACAGGTCGCGACCTGTCTGAATCGTGCACCAAGCAATAAACGACTAACCATTTAACCATTTAGCTATTCAACAATTAACCTTCAACCATCAGGTATAAATATAAGAATTTCTGAAAGTGTTTTAGAAGGCCTCTAAATTCGTGGTCGGCATCATGGCCTATACTCGTACATTATCCTTAATTTTGGACAGACACTCAGACAAGATGCGCCTAACTTCCAAACCTGTGCTTTGCAACTACTACGTTACCTACCGCTGTAACGCAAAGTGCTCGTTCTGCGACATCTGGGAAAAGCCTTCGCCCTACATTACCTTAGAAGACGTGGCGCAGAACCTGCGTGACCTGAAACGTTTGGGTGTGCAGGTGATTGATTTTACGGGAGGAGAGCCCTTGCTGCACCGTCAAATCGACCAGTTTCTAGGTATGGCGCACAACATGGGCTTCATCACCACTCTAACCACCAACGGACTCCTATACCCTAAGCTAGCCGAGCGGCTGAAAGGCAAGGTAGACATGCTGCACTTCTCGCTGGACTCTGCCCACAAAGAAGAGCATGACACCGGACGTGGCGTGGCGTGTTTTGATTTCGTGATGGAGTCGATCCAAGTGGCGGAGCGGCTAGGCGAGCGGCCGGATATTCTCTTCACCGTGTTCCGGCACAATCTGGATCAACTGGAGGAGGTGTACCGTAGCATCACACAGCCCAACAAACTCATGCTCATCATCAATCCGGCCTTTGAGTACAATGATGTGGCCGTGGGAGAGCAGTTGTCCGAGGAGGAGTTAGATTACCTAACCGCCTTCGGAAAACGCAAGGGGGTATACCTGAACGAGGGCTTCGTGCAGTTGCGGCGCGACGGCGGCAACAAGGTGTCGGACCCGGTGTGCAAAGCCGCCAGCACCACACTGGTTATTTCCCCGGAAAACGAACTGGTGCTACCCTGTTACCACCTCGGAACTAAGAGCTTTCCGATACAGGGCAACTTGCGGGCACTATACCTGAGCCAAGAGGTGAAAGCGCTGAAAGAGCAGGAGGGACGGCTGCCGGCCTGCGAAGGCTGCACGATCAACTGTTACATGCAACCCAGCTTCGCCGTAGAAATAAACAAGTACTTCTGGAAAGCCCTGCCCAGTACGCTTAAGTACAACCTGAGCAAAGGGACTTGGAAAAGGTTAATTTAATTTTTGATGGCTGATTGTTAATTGTTAATTGGTTGAACAGTTAAATTGCTAATTGTATGGCGCATGATTAACCCACACCAGCCCCTCCAAAGAGGGGAATTCCGGTGCACGATTCGGACAGGTCGCAACTTGTCCCCACAAGGAAACGGAAATGCTTCGTAGCTCCACGACCTTACAGGGTAACGTCGCTAAATATCAATTTCTTAAACCCCTTAACTCTTAAAATCTCAAACTCCTAAACTCAAACTATGCCTATAATACTGCCAGTGAAAGGTGTCATGCCGCAAATGGGCGATGATTGTTTTATTGCCGAGAACGCCACGATCGTGGGTGATGTGTTGATGGGCCGTGAATGCTCGGTGTGGTTCAATGCCGTGATTCGGGGTGATGTGAACGCGATCCGGATAGGTGACAAGACCAACATTCAGGATGGCGCCGTGATCCACTGCACTTACCAGAAAGCCGCTACTACTATCGGCAGCAACGTGTCGATCGGGCATAATGCCATTGTGCATGGCTGCACCGTGGAGGACAATGTGCTGATCGGGATGGGAGCTATTGTGATGGACAATGCCTTGGTGCAGAAGAACTGCATTGTGGCAGCAGGAGCCATTGTGCTGGAGAATACCGTGTGCGAGTCGGGCTACATCTACGCCGGTATACCTGCCCGCAAAGTAAAACAACTCAGCCAAGAGCAAATTGACGGGCTGGACAAAGTAGCCAACAATTATGTGATGTACAGCGGCTGGTTCACCAATCCGGAGGGATAGCTACAAGTTAAATTTAAATAAGCCCACCGCTATACCTTGCGCTCATGAAGGGCTAGGTATAGCGGGAAGTTAAAGCGTCGGCTCCTCTGTTTGCGGCTCTATCTGCGACTGGAAATCCTCTTTGATCGTAAAGAGTACCCATTCCACGCGGCGGTCAGATTTCTCCAATACCCGAATCTCATATTCATTGAACTCGGCTATCTCGTTTGCATCGTCTGGTATGTGGCCGTAGATCATCGTCACGAATCCACCAACGGTTTCGTAGTCCTCACCCTCAGGCAGCGGGAAAGGCATGTAGTCATTGGTGTCAGATACAGGCGCCGCACCGTTCACGCGGTACTCAAAGTCACCCACACGCTCCACTATCGGCACTTCCTCATCATACTCATCCTGAATCTCTCCCACGAGCTCCTCAATAATGTCTTCGATGGTCACAATACCCGATACGCCTCCGAACTCATCCGTTACGATAGCCATGTGCATGTGGCGGCGCTGGAACTGCTGTAGCAGACGCGGTATTTTTTTGGTTTCCGGCACGAAATAGGCCGGACGCATGAGCTTCTCGATAATGATTGGCTCGTTGAGGCGCATGAGGCTCAGGATGTCTTTCACGTAAAGCACCCCAACAATGTTGTCGATGGCCCCATCGTATACAGGTAGTCGGGAGTAGCCTTCCTCAAAGATTATCTCCATCAGATCGTGCTCCGATATGTTCACATCAATGGCCACCATACGGGTTCGTGGCACCATGACCTGCTTTACCATGCGCTCATTAAACTCAAACACATTCTCGAGGAGTTCGTGCTGCGAGTCTACCAGCAAGCCACCCTCGGCGCTTTGCTCAAACAGCAGGCGCAGCTCTTCGGGAGAGTGTACCTCAGAACCATGCACAGGGCGGATGCCCATTGAGCGCAAAACCAAGTTGGCGAAACCGTTGAGGATCCAGATAAAAGGCCTGAACAGGTAGTAGAAAAAGCGGAGCGGCAGCGTAATTGCCAGCGTGGTCGCTTCGGAGCGCTGTATGGCCAGCGATTTAGGGGCCAGTTCGCCAAACACGATGTGCAGTACCGTAATGATGGCAAAGGAGATTGGCAGGGCTATTTTATGAGCCAACGCCTCACCTCCCCTGAAGCCGAAAAACTCCATCACGTTAATGACAATCTCGGAGACCACACTCTCCCCAATCCAACCCAGACCCAGCGATGCCAGCGTAATACCGAGCTGCGTAGCCGACAGATAGGCGTCGAGGTGCGTGAGCATGTGCTGCGCCAGCTTGGCCATGGAGCTGCCTGCCTGTGCGCGAAGTTCGATCTGTGAGGAGCGTACCTTTACGATCGCAAACTCCGCAGCCACAAAGAAGCCGTTGAGCAATACCAGAAATATAGTGAGTAGAATGTTAAGGATCATAGTGTGATGCGAGCGGTGTGTGCTGCCGGCAGCGTAAAATTAAGCTAAAATACGTGTTTTCGCTATATATGTATGTGGTATCGATAAGAATAGGCTTCAGCAGCCTTCCAAAGCCATTTCGATAGCGAATAGCCAAGGTGTAAAAAAAGAAAAGGTGCCGAATGGCACCTTTCGCTTTAGCACACGCTTAACCGGTCTATAGCAGTAGCCGCATGGAGGGAACCGGGGTCGTGCTGAAGAGTTCGCGGGCATTTTCCTCTGAGAGTCGATCCTTAAAAATGGCTCTGGCTTCGTCTTCCGAAATAAGTCGGTAGGCATGCTCTGCGGCGCTATCCTGAAACGGATTGCAGAAAGAGTAAATAAACTCGTCTGAGAAGGTCTTGTACACAATGTGAAAATTGTGCTGTTCGTCACGCACCAGTTTCATGGCTTTAAACATCTGACCAAACTCTCTTCCGCATGTGGTGCGGATGGTGAAGGTTTCCTGTGGCTGAAAGTTTTTTTTCATAGCTTTATTTTAGTAGGGTTATAGATCGTCTTGTAAAAAGACAAATAACTAACGTCTGGAATTCCGGTTATACCTATCAAAACCACTTTTATCCGTGAACGGCATTATTTTAGATGTGAAAGTAATGTTATTGATAATCAATGCGTTAGTATGCTAGCATACCTTTCTTTTTTTGAGTAGGTCTTGCCAAGAGGGCAGTTGCAAAAGCGCCTAGAATGGTGTATTAGAAACCACTCCCCGGACTTCCGTGTTATCTATAGCGTGAGCGAGTGCATTGGCAGGCTGCGGGCGGTTTTATGTCTTTAAGCGTTTACGCAGCGTGTCTGCAGGTGTGGCTTTCGCTCAAAAATCCATACTTTTGTGGAGATACATCCGCAAGCCGAAAAACACGGATTGATTTAATTAGCTATACCCTTATGAGAAATAATATGAGGCAATACCTATCCCTCGTGCTGTTGCTGTTCATGGCAACCATAGCGGCGCAGGCGCAGGTGCTCAAGCCCGCCTCTTGGAGCTACGACGTCTCCAAAAAGGAAGTGAAAGTAGGCGATGAGGTCGAACTCATTTTCAATGTCAAAATTGATAAAGACTGGTACTTGTACTCTTCCGACTTCGACCCGGATCTGGGGCCGATGGTGACGGAGTTTACATTTGCCAAGCACCCTTCTTACCAATTGGTTGGTAAGATCAAGCCCATGAATCCCAAAAAGAAGTATGATGAGCTCTGGGAAGGGGAGTATACCTATTTTGTGGGCACGGCGCAGTTCCGGCAGAAAGTAAAAGTGCTGCAGCCTGACTTGGTTGTGAAGGGATCTTATGAATATCAGGTTTGTACCGATATCGACGGCAAGTGCATTCCCTTTGATGATGAATTCAGTTTTACCAATAGCCAGATAAAAGTAACGGCGGCGGCTGGCCCAACAGCACCGACCAACACAACGGTTGAAGCAATTGAAAAAGCTCCGAAGGAGGCCACTACCCAAGCCACCGCTCCAGACGGCCTCGACACGGCTGTGCCTGCCATGCTGCCACAGGACTCTGTACTGGCTGCTGAAGAGGAGCTTACACCTATAGCTGATACCGCAGCTGAGGAGGGTGAAAGCATCGCTCCTGCGCTGATCGATTTTTCGGATGAAGATGAATCCGGTGGGAATATCTGGGCTTTTATGCTGGTCGCCTTTGGATCGGGTCTGGTGGCCCTGCTGACGCCCTGCGTGTTCCCAATGGTGCCAATGACGGTGAGCTTTTTCACGGGTAGCAGCCAAAGTCGGGCGCAGGCCATTGGCAAGGCCTTGCTGTATGGCATCTCCATCATCGCTATTTATACTGTGGCCGGTACTGTGGTCGCTAAAATGTTCGGTGCCGACGGAGCTAATTTCCTGAGCACACACTGGCTGCCCAATGTGCTCTTTTTTGCTGTGTTCGTGATCTTTGGTATGTCCTTCCTCGGCCTGTTCGAGATTACGCTGCCAAGCTCTTGGCTCAACAAAGCCGACGCGCAAGCCGACAAGGGCGGTATACTAGGGGTATTCTTCATGGCTTTTACGTTGGTGCTGGTTTCGTTTTCGTGCACGGGCCCTATTGTAGGCAGTATCTTAGTGGCCTCAGCAGGCGGCGAAACGCTGCGCCCGATTGTGGGGATGTTTGGCTTCTCGCTGGCCTTTGCGCTGCCCTTTACCTTGTTCGCCATCTTCCCGTCGTGGCTAAGCGGCCTGCCTAAGTCTGGTGGCTGGCTCAACTCCGTGAAAGTGGTGCTGGGCTTCTTGGAACTTGCCTTGGCGCTTAAGTTCTTGAGCATTGCCGATCAGGTATACCATTGGGGTATATTGGACCGGGAGGTATACCTAGCACTCTGGATTGTAATATTTACCCTGATGGGATTCTACCTGCTGGGTAAACTCAAGTTCGCACATGATTCTGAGCTACCCTACATCAGCGTACCCCGCGTTTTCATGGCCATCGCGACCTTTGCCTTCGTGATATACCTGATCCCGGGTATGTTTGGAGCCCCGCTTAAGGCACTGTCCGGTTACTTGCCACCGCAGTCTACCCACGACTTCGATATCAATGCTTTGGTGCGTCAGAGTGGGGGAGGAAGCTCGGCGCAGTATACCTCAACTAACCAGCTGTGCGAACCGCCCAAATATGCTGACTTCCTGCACTTGCCGCACGGCTTGCAGGGCTATTTCGATCTGGAGCAGGCTAAGCGCTGTGCCGCCGAGCAGGGCAAGCCGATCTTTATTGACTTTACCGGCCATGGCTGCGTGAACTGCCGCGAGATGGAGGCTAATGTTTGGTCGCACCCAGAGGTATTGAGACGCCTGCAGGAAGACTATGTGATAGCCGCTCTCTATGTGGATGATAAAAGCGAACTGCCCGAAAGCGATTGGTATGTGAGTGAGTATGACGGCAAAGAGAAGAAAACCCTCGGTAAGAAGTACGCGGACTACCAGATCACGAAGTTCAACGTGAATGCCCAGCCCTACTACGTGCTAATGGACGAGAACGAGAATATGCTGGTGAAGCCCATCGCCTATGACCTAAGTGTGGAGAACTTCGTGAAGTTCTTGGATGCCGGTGTAGAGGCGTATAACAAGCAGCAACAGGTAGCGAAGAAATAGACCTTACAGGTCTAAACACTGTGCAGTCTATTAACAAGAAAGCCCTACCTTTTCAGGTGGGGCTTTCTTGTTTAAAAGGATGTCAGACATCCGATTTTTTACTTCGCCTCGTTAAAACGACGGGTTACTTCTTCCCAGTTCACCACGTTCCAGAAAGCACTGATGTAGTCCGGACGACGGTTCTGGTAGTTTAGATAATAAGCGTGCTCCCATACGTCTAAACCAAGGATCGGCTGACCACCGCAACCTTCTGCGAATGACATCAGCGTGTTGTCTTGGTTAGGTGTGGAGCAGATGTCCAGTTTGCCGTTGTTTACGCACAGCCAAGCCCAACCAGAGCCGAAACGGGTAGCCGCAGCAGCGTTAAACTTCTCCTTGAATTGGTCGAAAGAACCGAAAGCGGAGTTGATTGCGTCGGCAAGTTCACCTGATGGTTGACCACCGCCGTTTGGCGAAAGGACAGTCCAGAACAAATTGTGGTTGTAATAGCCACCGCCGTTGTTGCGAACCGCTTTGTTGTCTTCCTTCACATTGCGCATGATCTCCTCGATGCTCATGTTCTCCATCTCAGTGCCCGCGATTGCCTTGTTCAGGTTGTCGGTATAGGCCTGGTGGTGTTTTGTATGGTGGATTTCCATAGTGCGCGCATCAATATGTGGTTCAAGCGCGTCGTAGGCGTAAGGTAGTTTCGGTAATTCGAAAGCCATAGTTTTATGTGGTTTTATGTGTGAAAAATAGCATGCGTACAGATTTATAGGTGTACGTATGCATTTGAAATGTGAGTTTCAAAGATAGTTATTTTCTTTTTGCTGCAAAGAACGAGGCCATCAGCTCGGCACACTCCTGCGCCATGATGCCGCTCACCATTTCGGTTTTGGGGTGCAGCAGATTGCCCACCCTTCTGTAACCGCGTTTGGGCTCGGATGTTCCAAAAACCACCCGCTTGAGTTGCGCCCAGTAACTGGCGCCAGCGCACATCACGCAAGGTTCCACAGTCACATACAGGGTACAGTCATTCAGGTATTTGTTACCAAGATATTCGGCGGCGGCCGTAAGGGCCAGCATCTCTGCATGGGCGGTCACGTCGTTGAGTTTTTCGGTCTGGTTGTAGGCTTTGGCGATAATGCGGTTGTTGCTCACAATCACGGCCCCGATCGGGATCTCGCCCTCCTCAAAGGCATAAGTCGCCTGTCGGTAAGCCTCCTGCATAAAATGGTCGTCGCTGTGTATTGATAGTAAGTCCACGGGATAAGGTATAAGTATGCTATTGCACAAGATACAAAAAAAAGCCTCTCCGAGAAAGGAGAGGCTTCTTTGTATGAACTACAGGTATGTTTATTTCATCTTGACAGAGCCCATGATTTCGCGGGCGGTGTTTTGCCAGTCGTTCTTCATGACAAAGGGCAGGTGCATCGAAAAGATGATCAACTGATTCCCTTGGATGGTATACTGCATGATGCTGTATTTCTGCACCGGTGCCAAGTGGCTGGCTCCACGCTCATCGGCCAATACCGACACGAACTCAAACACAATGTAGTCGCGACCGTTAATGTTGGTCACATCATCACGAATGAAATCCACTTTTGTGAAGCGCTCCATTAGGTTGGCCTTATAAATATCACGCAGCATGTTGAGATCCTGCGGACCGAACTGCGACTTTTTCTGCGTCATGCTGAAGTCCACCTGTCCGCTAGGGCTGGAATAAACTGCCACCGGACGGTTGGCCGCTGGGTATTTACGGGCAATGCCCTCATCGGGCAGGGGTGTGAAGTCACGCGGAAGCATCACACTCACTTCTTTGGTAATCTGGGTTTTCTTCAGTTTGGTGTCGGCAAGGGCCACACCTGCTATCAGGATAATAACTAAAAAGGCTAAGTAGCGCATGTTCATAGGTTTGTCAGGACAAAGGTATCAAATAATCAGGACTGGGTTTATTAATAGCAATTATTTTGCCAGAATCGAAACATCGCAGTCAGAAATGGTGAGAAGTGTAGGCTGACATCTTATGCTATTGATCAACGTTTATACCTTAACAGGCACTTTACCTATTTAGTGTCAGCTATTTGCAATCTATAATTAATTAAAAGTACAAGCTATGTTAGGAAACATTATTGACAATGTAAAAGGACAGCTCACCGGTGAACTGCAGGACAAATTCAAACTGGACCCGGGGCAGGCCAACCAGTCTGTGGACCTAGCCAAAGACCACATGACCGAAGGGCTAAAGAAAGAAGCGTCGGGGGGCGACGTCGGTGGAATTATGAATATGCTGAAAGGACAGAAATCACCACAGGACAGCCCGGCCATCAATGGCATGATTCAGAACTATGTAGGAGACCTTTCCTCCAAGGTTGGTATACCTCAGTCAATGGCAAAACAGGTGGGGCCGTTTGTAGTAACCTTTCTGATGGACAAAATTGGTGGAAAAGTAAATGCCGAAGGCATGGGGCAGTCCGATGTAATGGGGATGCTCGGAGGTGGGATTACAGACAAACTGCCT
This sequence comes from uncultured Pontibacter sp., assembly GCF_947499215.1. Lineage (GTDB taxonomy): Bacteria > Bacteroidota > Bacteroidia > Cytophagales > Hymenobacteraceae > Pontibacter. The sequence goes on along the minus strand of NZ_CANMNI010000001.1, from coordinate 1,748,800 downwards.
AAAGGTTTGGGAGACAAACTCGGCGGGCTTTTTAAATAGAGTACCCAGCAGTTATATTGAAAAGAAGAGAAGCCATACCTAAAAGGTATGGCTTCTCTTTAATTGTGTCGTAGTATTTTTGGTTGCAAGTCGGCAACTTACTTACATCTCACCTTAAACAAGTATGCCTATAATTGCCGGAGCGGGGAGCTCCATGGCAATGTCTTTAATCAGTTTCGACAAAAAACTGAGTATAATCCCTTTATATTGTTTCTTAACCAAACAGGGTTCTAAAAAGTTTACAATTTGTTCAGAATCTGTAACATCCAGCCCAGCATGACCTGAAAAACATGCGTCAGCCATAACGCGACCAAAATCGCGGCGCGAAGATAGTGTTAAATTCAATTAGAAAACCAAGCTGGGTACTAGAGAAGTGGTATTCCTATTTAAGGGTTCGCTACACGGCGAACCTTTGCTGAGCTAAATACGGTACTGGGAGTGACATTTCAAAATTTACTCTACAAATAGAAGTTTTTTTTCGACTAAACCTGCAAATTGGTTGCTTACTCGCTGGGGTTGGCAATATGTGTTAAAGTACTTAATTTTATTTGTTACAACTTAGGTTAACTGGCCATACACAAGCAATTCCCGGCATGTCCGAAGGTATAAGCACTTTCTTTTTCAAATTACTGAAGTTTGGTTTAGTCGGCTTTACAGGGCTCATTATCGACTTCAGTGTAACTTTTATAGCAAAAGAGAGACTCCGCTGGAACAAGTATGTGGCCAATAGCCTAGGTTTTATGTTGGCTAGCATCAACAATTATACCCTTAACCGCCTTTGGACGTTTCATAGCACTGACCCCGAGATTGGCTGGCAGTTTTCTAAATTTCTGCTGATTGCTCTGGCAGGGCTGCTACTCAACAACCTCGTTGTATACCTGCTCACCGAAAAGGCGAAGTTCAACTTTTACATTTCCAAGTTCATAGCCATCGTGCTGGTGTTCATATGGAATTTCCTGCTCAACTATCTCTACACCTTCACATGGTAAGTTAGTCTCTCTGAACGCGGTAGATACGCACCCGCTCGTCTTTGTGTACCCTAGGGTTAAGGAAATGCAGTATTCGGTCGTAAAGGGAGGGACTGATAGTCTTCTCCAACTCCAAGGAAGGGTAAAGGGCATTGATTCGAGCCAAGCGTTTCTCTAGATCACTTTGGCCGACCACCACTACATAGTCGGGCTGGTATGGGTATAAACTGAGCTCTGACTGCAGACTGTCCAGTGACTTTTCACCGTTGAGACTATACATCATTACAAAATCGTCCGGAAGCGGCCTGCCCGCTTTGTATTCGTCCCAGTCACGCTTTTGGTTGAAATGGTAGTCTTGGAACTCGGCTGCCATGCGGTTAAGATAAAAGAGGGGTGGCTGTTTCATGGAATGGTTGCCAAACTCCAGCAGAACGGCGTCCATGCTTGGCCTTTCCGACAGGTATACCAGTGGCGCTATACGGCTCTTTTTGGTGTAGGTGAATGCCATGCCCAACGCTGCCAAGACGTTGATGATCCAGAAAAAGCTCCAGCTGGCGGCAAGCAGTTTTGTGCGTTTTTGCCAGAAGCGGGCGGTACGCACAAAGTCCTGCCAGCCAATCACACCTAAAATCATGATGAGCGGAAAGAGCGGTAAAATGAAGCGCTCCTGTTTGTTAGGAAACAGCGAATGCGCCACAAAAAATATAAGGCTAGCCCAGAAAAGCATCGGAGCCAATTTGGCCACGCGGCTATAGCCCAATAAAAGGAATACGCTGATAGGCGGCACCAGAAAGCCCAGAATCGTCAGTGCGAAACGATAGATCGGGCCTGTGCTGTAGTTGTGGGAATTTTCGATGTTGTACATTAAGTAAGTTACCACAGAGTGGAAAGGGTAATCGAAGAACACAAGGTCGATCGTGCCTTGCACCAGCATGGCCATGAACAAAAAGCCTAGGCTGAGCCAGAGAATCTCTTTCCACTGGCGGTAATATAGTAGCACCACGCCCGCGCCCGCTAAGAACAGCACCGTATGATAGCGCAGCACAAAAGCCAGCGCAAACAAGGCGCCCGCCCACAGGAAGTGCCACTTGCGGTTACGCTCGTCTGTCTTCAGCATATAGTAGAAAGCCGCAAGGTAGGGTGGTATGGACACCATTTCCACCAAGTTGCGAACACTCATGAAAGGCATAAACCATATAAGTGCCAGCATAAGCCCTACAATGCGGGCGTTGGCATGATTAGAGAGCCGCTCCGTAATTTTATAGCCATAGTACACAATTAAAAGCGAGTACAGGCCGTGCAGTACCCGCACGATGGTCATTTTAATGTCTGGATTTGTGAGACCCAGACTCTCCATCAGGTAAAATAAGCTATAGTGTATACCTGTATAAAACATGCTGTGGCGCGGTGGCAAGGGTTCGTGCAGCCACGATGGCAAGCCATATAGCCAGTTCTGGGCTATGGTGATCACATCAAAATGGTCGTCGTGAAACGCGAAACCCTTCGAGAAAAAAGCAGCCAGCATCCGGATTACAAAAGCAATCAGCATAATGATGGGTAGGGAAATCATGACCCTATTGTGTGGCCCCGCCTTGTCCGCCGTTTGCGCAGGAGGAAATGGGAGAGGTGTGCTTTGCTTAGATTGTGGCATACTGGGAATGTTCTTATATGGCTATCACAGTAATTTTTTAAGAAAATACGATGTAAAGTTCAAGTAGATAAAGCTAAGTTTGTGCATGAAACTTTCCGAACCCAAGACGAAGCAAACTTTCCTCACCCGCAAAGGCACTACACTACTTATAATGGTGCTTGGTATAGTAACGCTTTCACTGAGCGTATACAACATCATGCAGCCTGAGTCGGGTGTTTATTCCCGCAACATTTTGGTGATGGGCCATGCCGGATCAGGGTTTTTCTCGCCGTTTAACCCTTACAATCCGCTGCCCTCTAACAGCATGGCCTCTATTGTGAAAGCCATGGAAGAGGACGGTGCCGATGGGGTGGAGGTGGACGTGCATGTGAGCAAAGACGGTGTGCCGATACTCTACCACGACATCAGTCTGGAAACCATGAGCGAAGGCACGGGTGTCATCGCGGAACTGCCCGCATCGGAAGTGGTTGGATTAAGGTATAAAGGCGGAGTGCTTTACGACCTGTTCCACAGCGAAAAGATCATCACGATGGAAGAGATGCTGCAGCGCTTTCAAACTTATCCGGAGTTACCATACCTGCACATCGATGTGCGCAACCACGATAATAACCGGAACACCTTTTACGCTGAATCGGTAATAACATTGCTGCGTAAATACAATTATCCGACAGAGAAACTGGCATTTATTTACCCTAACCCGGCCATTCTGCACGCCATTAAAGAGTTGGAGCCGGAGGCTGTTTTGATGTTGGATGCCGGGAATGATGTTGACGTGTCGATACAGGAGGCACTGAATAACAAATTGGATGGCGTATGTGCTAGCGGCAAGAAAGTAAGTGAAGAGCAGGTTATGCGTGCCCGTGCGCAGGGCTTGCAGGTGGTGCTGTTTGGGAGCAAGTCGAAGGGGAGCATTGCCAAAATGCTGGAGATGGAGCCCGACGCCATACAGGTAGACAATGTAAAGCGCATGCGCTCGCTGTTGGGTAGCGACTAGGGTATTTATCCTACCAGCATCAGAAGCAGTGCGAGCATGATAATCGCCAGCGCGATGTTGCGGACTGTAATCAAATTCGGTTTCATAGCGTTGGTTTCTCTCTGTTTGAACCATATATATTGGTATAATAACGTGTTTGGTTGAGTTTAAGATAAACGCTACAAGATTATACCCCTTGAGGCTGTCGTTTTTCGAGGCACGACAGCGAAACAATTATTACTTTTGCACTATATCATAACAAAACGACATTTATGCTCCGGACACATACTTGCGGTGAACTAAGAATAGATAATGTAGGCGAAGAGGTTGTACTGACAGGCTGGGTACAGCGCCTGCGCGACAAGGGCGGCATGCTCTGGATCGACCTGCGCGACCGCTATGGCATCACGCAGCTAACTTTTGAGGATGGCCTGACGCCGGCACACCTGTTCGAACAGGCTCGTGGCCTTGGTCGTGAGTACGTGATCAAGGTGATCGGCAAAGTGATCGAGCGCTACTCCAAAAACGACAAGATACCGACAGGCGACATCGAACTGCATGTTTCTAAACTGGAAGTGCTGAATGCTGCCAAGCTGCCTCCTTTCATGATAGAGGACGAGACAGACGGCGGCGACGACCTGCGCATGAAGTACCGCTACCTCGACCTGCGCCGTACGCCTGTACGCCGCAACCTCGAGTTGCGCCACCAGATGATGCGTGCCGTGCGCTCTTATCTGGACGAGCATTACTTCATCGAAGTAGAAACCCCAGTGCTGATCAAATCTACGCCAGAAGGAGCCCGCGACTTTGTGGTGCCAAGCCGCATGAACCCGGGTGAGTTCTATGCCCTGCCACAGTCACCGCAGACGTTCAAGCAGCTCTTGATGGTGTCTGGATTTGATAAGTATTACCAGATCGTAAAGTGCTTCCGCGACGAAGACCTACGTGCTGACCGTCAGCCAGAGTTTACCCAGATAGACTGCGAGCTTTCTTTTGTAACGCAGGAAGATATTCTGAACACGTTTGAAGGCCTGATCCGTCACCTGTTCCTGAAAGTAAAAGGCGTGCACATTGCCAATTTGCCGCGCATGACCTACGCCGACGCCATGAAATTCTACGGATCCGACAAACCGGACACTCGCTTCGAGATGCGTTTCGTGGAGTTGAATCCACTGGTGAAAAACAAAGGCTTCAAGGTGTTTGATGATGCTGAGCTGGTGGTAGGTATAAACGCCAAAGGCGCTGCAAGCTATACCCGCAAGCAACTCGACGAACTGACTGATTTTGTGAAGCGTCCACAGATCGGAGCAACAGGTTTGGTATACGCCCGCGTGCAGGATGACGGTACGGTGAAGTCATCAGTTGATAAATTCTATACCACTGAAGACCTGCAGGAGTGGGCAACTGCTTTCAACGCCGAGCCGGGGGATTTGATTCTGGTACTTGCCGGTGGCAGAGACAAGACACGCAAAGCCCTGAACGAGCTTCGTCTGGAAATGGGTGAGCGTCTGGGATTGCGTGATAAGAATGTATTCTCGCCGCTATGGGTAGTGGACTTCCCACTGCTGGAGTGGGATGAGGACAGCAACCGCTTCCACGCGATGCACCACCCATTCACGTCACCTAAGCCGGAAGACTTGGAACTGATCGACGACCGTCCGGGTGACATCCGCGCTAATGCCTATGACATGGTGATTAACGGTGTGGAAGTTGGTGGTGGTTCTATCCGTATCCACGACCGCCGTCTGCAGGAGCAGATGTTCCGTTTACTCGGTTTTTCTAACGACGAGGCCAAAACTCAGTTCGGCTTCCTGATGGATGCCTTCGAGTACGGCGCACCGCCACATGGTGGTATTGCCTTCGGTTTCGACCGCCTCTGCTCGCTCTTCGGGGGCTCCGACTCCATCCGCGACTACATCGCCTTCCCGAAAAACAACTCAGGCCGCGATGTAATGATTGATGCGCCATCTCCGATTGCCAATGCGCAGCTGGATGAACTGCATATTAAGATGAAGAATTTGCCGTCGTAGGGTATAGGTATAGCTTCAAGAGATAGAAAGCCAGTGCTGAAAAGCGCTGGCTTTTTTTGTCTGAATCTAAACATAGGGCCCCTATCTAAGGGTTTACAGGATTTAAGGATTGATAGGATTCTCGTACACGATCAACCCACCCCTGCCCCTCCCAAGAGGGGAATTAGCAATTGCCAGTTCCAAGGTGAAAGCAATTTAGCAAACTACCATTGGCAGGTATGGCAAGACTAACTCGCACGCTGGCTATGTAACAAACCACATTTGCCATGTGCACCTTTATGACTATCCACTGTTTGAGCGTTCAGCGAGTTTGGATAGTCTTGATTTTTTTGCTTACTTTTTTCATCAAGGAAAAAAGTGAGGCCCGGCTGGCCAAGCCAAGCTATAAAACAAATCAGGTTGCTATACCTGCAACAGTCATAACTACGCTAGCAAAGAATAAGTATTAAACAAAAAAGCGGCTGCCCTTTCCAGAGCAGCCGCTTCCATATTATCTCGCTATACCTTACAGCACATCACTCAACAGTGCAGGTGCTATACCTAGTAGAATTGTCAGAACTGAAATGATGATCAGCATCACATTGATAAAGCTAGTGGACCTAATCGGAGCATGATCTTCATTAACTGGGTGCAGGTACATCGCGATAACTACGCGGAAGTAATAGTACACACCCACAGCAGCCAGAATTACCGCTACAACAATCAGCCACATCATATCCGGGTTCTCTATCAGGGCAGAGAACACGAAGAACTTACCGAAGAAACCAGCCGTCAATGGTATACCTGCCAGCGACAGCATCGATGCCGCTACTGCAAATGCCAGCAGTGGATTGGTTTTGCCCAAGCCGTTGAAGGCTTCGTAGTTCTCGCTTTGACGCTGTCTTGATACGAGCTGTAGCACACCGAAAGCGGCAATAGAAGCAGTAGAGTAAGCGAAGGAGTAAAACAGGATAGCAGAAGTAGAGAATTCGTTGAAAGCAAGCAGCGTCATCAGCAGGTAGCCCGCGTGCGAGATACTGGAGTAAGCTAGCATACGCTTCATGCTTTGCTGCACCACGGCGCCGATGTTACCAATCAGGAGCGTCAGCACAATGATAGCGACCAGTGTTGGCATCCAGCTAGCATAAGAAGCGGCAAAGGCGGCGTCCATCAATTTGTAGAAAGCGGCTACACCAGCAGTTTTCACTACCGTTGACATATAAGCCGTCCATACCGTTGGCGTACCTTCATACACGTCAGGCGTCCAAAAGTGGAAAGGAGCGGCAGAAACTTTGAAAGAGATGCCGATGATAATCATTAGCACACCCAGCAGGAACATGGCGTTGTACACTCCGTCCGTACCCATGGCTTCAGCTGAACCAGCAATTTCGGCAATGTTAAAGGTACCTGTCGCGCCATATATCATCACGATACCGAACAGCAGTATGCCTGTGAAGAAAGAACCCATCAGGAAATACTTTAGGGCAGCCTCCCCGGAGCGCAGGCTACCCTTGTCGCTACCAGCCAGTACATACATGGCAATCGAGAGAATCTCTATACCGATGAACAGCATGAGCATGTTGTTGTAGCTCACCATCATGATGGCGCCCACCAGCGAGAACAGAATCAGGGCGTAAAGTTCGCCGATGTTTTCGTCGTTGCGGGTAATGTAATGCTGCGTGAAAGGAAGAATCAGGAGTGTCGAGAGCACCATGATGCCCGTGAAAGCCACCGCAAAATTGTCGATGGTTATCATGTTCTCAAAGTAGCTCTGGGTATCGTTCCAGTCGAGTAGGTTGATGCCGAACACAATCGCTAAAAACAGTAGCGACAGCGGCAACAGGATTCTTTTAGATTTCAGGAAGCCTACGAAGAGGCTGATAATCCCAAATCCAGATAGAAGTATAATCGAAATCATGTCGTATATCGTTTCTTTTATCGTGCGGACTATCGGTTGATAATGCTTAGCAGTTGTCCAACCGCAGGCTCTGAAATGCTCAGGAAAGTGTTCGGGAACAAACCAATCCAGAAAACCATAATCACCAGCGGAATCAACACGGCTTTCTCGTGGAAGGTTAGGTCAGCGAAGCCTTCGGTGGCTTCTGACTTCGTACCGAACATCACGCCTTGGAACATGCGCAGCATGTATACCGCACCCAAAATGATGGTCAGGCCAGCCACAGCGCCGAAGTAGTAGTTATACTGGAATACACCCGACAGCAACAGGAACTCCCCGATGAAGCCGTTTGTCAGCGGAAGCGCCACCGAACCCATCAACAGAATCAGGAACACAATAGAAAGCGCTGGCGTGGTTTGGGTAATACCGCCCAAGCTGGCAATCTCTCTTGTATTGGTTCTGCGGAAGATGATGTCGATGATGAAGAACAAGCCCACCACATTGATACCATGGCTCAGCATCTGAATGACGCCACCTTGCAGACCTTGCTCGTTCAGGGTGAAGATACCCGCCGCAATCAGGCCAACGTGTGCGATTGAAGAGTAAGCAATCAGGCGCTTCATGTCGCTCTGGCGAATGGCGATGATGGAACCGTAGATGATACCGATGATAGAGAGCACCAGCACCGTATCAGCCCACTGGCTTACGCCCATTGGCACAACAGGCAGCAACCAGCGTAGCACACCGTAGATACCCATCTTCAGCATGATACCAGCCAGCAACATCGTCGCCTGCGTAGGAGACTCGGTATAGGTATCGGGCTGCCACGTATGGAAAGGGAAAACCGGCATTTTGATGGCGAAGGCGAGGAACAGGAACCAGAAAATCCAGCTCTGCGTCGCGCTGTCCAGCGTCAGTTGGTAGAAAGCGTTCACGTTAGACGAGTGCGCTGCCAGCTCGGTGCCAGCCGTCTGGAAGTACAGGTATACGAAAGCGGCCAGCATGAAAAGCGAACCGAAAATCGTGTAGATAAAGAACTTAAATGTAACCGGAATTCTGCGTGCTCCGCCCCAAATGGCAGCGATGAAGTAAATCGGGATAAGGGCCACTTCCCAGAAGAAATAGAACAGGAACGCGTCCATGGCCACGAACACACCAATCAGGCCCGTCTGCATAAACAGCACCAGCGCGTAGAACACGTGCGGGTTTTTGTAATCGTGCTTGAAAGAAGAAAGCACGATAAGCGGTACCAGGAAAGTCGTCAGGAGCACCATCAGGAGGCTGATGCCGTCCATACCGATGCTGAAGCCGATACCTGCACGCTCCACCCACGGCATATCGAGGGCGAACTGTGTGGTGGCGTCCGGAACAAAGTTTACGATTGCAAACAGGGCAATGGCAAACTCAACGAGCGTTGCTATAAAAGCCACTTTCTTGGCACTTTCGCCTTTGATAAGCAACACCAGCAGTGCAGCGAGGGCAGGCCAGAAAAGTAATAGAGCTGTAATCATCTTCTTAGAACCTTAAGCGATAAAGAAGTTTAAAAATAGAATCAGAACGATGCTGGCCACCATCACAAACACATAGAAGCCAATGACGCCACTCTGCGTGAGGCGCAGCACACGGCCGCTTGCCATCACCAGTTTGCCGAAGCCATTCACGATACCGTCCACCACAATCACATCCACAAAACGGTGGAAAGCCGATGACATAGCCATTACCGGACGCACGAACACGGTGTCGTAAATTTCGTCGACGTAGTATTTGTTGTAAATCAGGTTGTGGATAGGAGACAGGCGTGTTCCTTCCGGAGCTGGCACTGTTTCTTTCTTCACATACATCACATAAGCAATGATAATGGCGATAACCGATACCACTACCGAAACAGCCATAAGGATGTATTCAGTGGTGTGGTCGATGTGCGGAGCTTCCAGTGCGGCACCGTTGGCCTGACGCGCAAAGTTGTAGATTGGCGACAGGAAGTTACCCAAGGTATGTGTGTCGCTGAAAACGGCTGGCAGACCGATGAAACCACCTATAGTGGAAAGGATAGCCAGTACAATCAGCGGAATGGTCATAGAAGATGGTGACTCGTGCAGGTGCGAGCGCTGCGCTTCCGTGCCGCGGAACTTGCCGAAGAAAGTCAGGAACAGGAGGCGGAACATGTAGAACGAGGTCATGAACGAAGCCAGCAGACCCAATCCCCACATCAGCTTGTTGTGCTCAAACACATGCGCCAGCAATTCGTCTTTCGAGAAGAAACCAGCAAACGGCGGTATACCTGAAATCGCGAGTGTACCAATCAGGAAGGTGATGAACGTAATCGGCAGCCACTTGCGCAGGCCACCCATGTTGCGGATGTCCTGTTCGTTGCTCACGGCGTGAATCACAGAACCAGCACCCAAGAAAAGGAGGGCCTTGAAGAAAGCGTGCGTGAGTACGTGGAAGATAGAAGAAGAGAAGGCCATCACACCCAGCGCTAGGAACATAAAGCCCAGCTGCGAAACGGTAGAGTAAGCCAGCACTTTCTTGATGTCATTTTGGGCCAGACCAATCGTAGCGGCTACTAGAGCAGTAATCAGACCGATAATAGCGATAAACTCCATCGTAGTCGGGGCCAGCACATACAGTACGTTCGAGCGAAGCACCATGTAGATACCCGCCGTCACCATGGTCGCGGCGTGAATCAGAGCCGAAACAGGCGTTGGACCCGCCATCGCGTCAGGAAGCCATGTGAAGAGCGGAATCTGCGCACTCTTACCCATCGCACCAACAAACAGGAGCATGGTAATCGCAATCATCACACCGCTGTCGGTCATGCCCGTCATCTGCGAAGCAGACAGGAACACTTCCGGGTAGCTTACGCTGCCGAAGGTGATAAAAATAAGGAAAATGCCCAGCAGGAAGCCCAAGTCACCGATACGGTTCATGATAAAGGCTTTCTTGGCGGCATTGTTATAGTTGTGGTTCTTGTTCCAGAAGCCAATCAGCAGGTAGGAGCAAAGACCAACGCCTTCCCAGCCCACGAACATCATCACGTAGTTAGAGCCCATCACGAGCAGCAACATCGAGAACATGAACAGGTTAAGGAAAGAGAAGAACTTGCCGTAGTTTTCGTCGTGGCTCATATAGCCGGCCGAGTACACATGAATCAGGAAACCGATGCCTGTCACCATAAGCAACATCAGCAGGGTGAGCTGGTCAATCATGAATGAGAAACCAATCTCAAGGCTGCCTACCGTGAACCAGTTGTACAGGTCGACGATGTAAGGACGGCTGCCATTGGATGTGAAGTCGATGAACAGGTATACCGATATCAGAAACGAGGCCAGCACCGTGCCAGAGCCCAGCAGACCTACAAGGGCCTTGGGCAATTTGCGGTTACCAAGTCCGTTAATCAGAAAGCCTATGAACGGCAGGAGCGGCACAAGCAAACACAGCAGCGCCATTTCCTGATTGTTGATGGGCATTACTACTTCTTGCATTTAGCGTATGATTTAGTTAAGCTATTCAGGTTAGATAAGGTATGGGCTACCACTTGAGGTAGTTCAGCAGTTGCACATCGGTGGTGCGCAGGTTGCGGTAAATCATCACGATGATGGCCAGACCAACCGTTACTTCCGCCGCCGCTACCGCCATGATGAAGAACACAAAGATTTGTCCGTTCGGGTCAGAGCGATAAGACGACAAAGCAACCATAAGAATGTTCACGGCATTGAGCATCAGCTCCACGCACATAAAGATGACAATCGCGTTTCGTCTGGTGAGAACGCCGATTACGCCAATAGCGAAAAGGGCTGTGCTGAAGTATAAGTAGAATTCAAGCGGGATGGTCCGGATAACCTCTGGCATTTGGTTCATCGTCTAGGGTGCTGAACGTATTACTGGTAAATTACAATTCTGAAATCAAGTCGCAAAGTTATCCCCATTTTTGTAAAATCCATAACATATTTCTAATCTTCTTGGGGAGTTTTCCCTTATGCCTGCCCTCCCGGAAGATTTATATTTTGGCTGTTGATGGATGTTCGGTGTTACAGGCTGCCCTATACCTTACCAAGGCTTTTGCGTAGGTATAAATCTTATTTGCAGATTGTTTTTTGTCAACTTGCGTGGCTGTTAGCGAGCCTATACCTTGTTCGTGTCATTTCGCATCAGCTGCCGTTATACCTTATTTTGAATTCAATTTCTATGAATCGATTTTTAGGTTTCTTATACCTTGCCTTGCTCTCGCTGTTGTTGCATTCATGCCAGCAGCCTGCCGCTCTTTTAAATAACGAGTCCGCTATACCTGAACGCAACATGAAAGCTACCATTACACAACAGCTGCACTACGATACCCTGCCCTCCGCTTCGGGCCTCGAAATGCTGGGCGACCATTATTATGTAGTCGGAGATGATTCGCCCTACCTGTATCGCTTAGACAAAAACTTTCGGTTAGAATCACAAGAGGCTATTTTCGACACGGCAGGCTTTGAAAACGGCCGTGTAGCCAAAGCCGATAAAGCTGATTTGGAAGGGATAACGCTCTTGCAGCATCAAGGCAAGCCTTACCTGTTAATGATGGGCTCCGGCTCGGCTCCCGCCCGCCGCAAGGCTTACCTGTACAACATCTGCGGCGATGATATTTGCCGTGAAGGAGCGGGCGCACACGGAGCCAAGACAATCAATATTGACAAGCTCTATCAACAGCTAGAGCAAAAATCCGATACCTTAGGCGGCAGCTTGCTCAACATTGAGGGCGTAGCGGCAGGCCACGGCAAGCTCTATTTATTGCAACGAGCTATCGGCACTGGTCAGAATGTGCTGATTTCCTACCGCTTGTCAGAGTTTATACCTTATCTCTTAGAAGAAGCTAACGCTCAACCCCCTCAGCCAGAGCTTAGCTATTTCCGCCTGCCCGACATCAACAACCTACAAGCTGGTTTTTCTGGAGCCTATGTGTATGACGACAAACTGTTCTTCACCGCGTCCTTAGAAGATACCAACGATGCTTACGCTGACGGTGAAGTGCTCGGCAGCTACATCGGCTACATCCCCTTTTCATGGATTGGCAAGCAGGATACTTTGGATGTGCCCGCCACACTGATACTTCAAGCCGATCCTTATACCGGCAAGGCAGAATCGCTGGTTGTGCAGAAGCGGGAAGGGAGGGGAAGGTATAGGCTGGTAGTGGTTTCGGATGATGATATGGGGGGATCGGAATTGTTGGAGGTGTTGCTGAGTGTAGATTAGTCGCGGATTCTATATCTTTAACTTGAGCTATCACCTTGCTTTGTAGGGGCAGCTATTATGTTAGGCAACTTGCCTTATTTCATTGCTTCGCCTGTGCGGCGGGCACTCACTTTTTGTCTTGACACAAAAAGTGAGCAAAAAAGTCAAGACTCTCCAAACTCGCTGACCGCTCAAACAGTGGAGTGTCATTTAGTGCACCTTGCACAGTTATCTGCTTTGTAGCTTGTGCGCGAGTTGCTCTTTCAATGCGTGCCAGTGGTGCATTATAAAAACTATAAGACTTGTACCTGTGTGTTGGCAATTACAGAAAAAGTCCACCTTCGAAGGGGGGCAGGGGGATGACAATCGTGCATAGTTCCCCCTCCTGTTTTTAGGAGGGGTCGGGGGAAGGTTAAACAAAAAAAGCCAGCACTTCACAGCGCTGGCTTTCTCAATCTCTTAAACTATACCTCACTTAGAAGTTCTGTTCTCCCGCTTCTCTCTTACCTATCATCACAGCACCTACCATTGACACCAGAAACAGCACCGCTACTAACTGGAACGGCAGCATGTACTTCGTGAAAAGCACCTTGCCCAAGTTCTCTACCATACCTACCTGCGAATTGAAGGTGGCTGGGTCTGGGTTGCCAAGTGTTACGTCTTTTAGAGCCGCTACCAATACCGTGAATAGCAAGCCACCAGCTACAGTACCCGCTATTTTGGCTAGTACATTTTGTTTGATGGTGCCTTCCACGTTTTTACCTGTGTTGATGAACATCAGTACGAACAGGAAAAGTACCATGATGGCGCCCGCATACACGATGATGTTCACTGCCGCCAAGAACTGGGCGTTTAACAGGATGTAGTGCGCTGATATAGTGAAAAATGTCAGAATCAGGAAGATAACGCTGTACACGGGGTTCTTGGAAATAACTACCATTACAGCGCAAAGCAGCGTTAGCGATGCAAAGAAGAAAAACAGACTTTCTGTCATCGGATTATTTGGTTTCAGTGGTTTTTAACGGTTCTACCAAGCGGTCTTTGCCGTAAATGAATTCGTCGCGCTCGTAACGGGCTGGTGCTAATTTGTCGTCCTGCAGGAAGATAGCAGCCTTAGGGCAGGCTTCTTCACACAGACCACAGAAAATGCAACGCAGCATGTTGATTTCGTAGGTTACGGCGTACTTTTCTTCGCGGTACAGGTGCTCTTCCCCTTTTTTGCGCTCACCAGCCGTCATCGTGATGGCTTCAGCAGGGCAGGCCACGGCGCACAGACCACAGGCCGTGCAACGCTCGGCGCCGTTCTCGTCGCGCTTCAGCACGTGCAGGCCGCGCCAGATTTCGCTGCGCGAACGCGTCTCCTCCGGGTAGTTTATTGTCGCTTTCTTCTTGAAGAAGTGCTTTATCGTAATTCCCAAACCTTGAGCGATAGCAGGCAAGTACATGCGCTCCGAAAGCGTCATCTCCTTTTGTGCTACGTTCTTTTTTCTATTCGATAGTGGTTCCATTGTATCTCGATTATGATTACTGTCTATACTGTCTGTCTACAACAGCGCAAAGCAAGGCAGCATTCAAATGTCGTTATCCTTTTGTAAAATAGTCGTAGAGTAGAATGCCACCGCCCGTAAGCAGGATATTCAAAATCGCCAGCGGAATAAGAATGTTCCAGCCTAGCTTCATCAACTGGTCGTAACGGAAACGCGGCAGTGTCCAGCGTACCCACATGAAGAAGAAGATGAAAGCAAAGATCTTCGCGAACATCACACCCACACCTAGTATTGTTACCACGTTGTTGCCCAAAACAGGGTCATCAAACGCATTGCGCAGGTTATCCATGAATGGGAAGTTGTAAGCACCAAAGTAAAGCGTCGCCATCACAGCCGACACCACAAAGATGTTGATATACTCCGCAAACAGGTACATACCCAGTTTCATGGAACTATACTCTGTGTGGTAACCGCCAATCAGTTCTGCTTCTGATTCAGGTAAGTCAAATGGTGTTCTGTTCGTCTCTGCAAAGGCACAAATTAGGAAAATCAGGAAGCCCAGCGGCTGGTACCAGATGTTCCAGTTAAAGCCAGCCTGTTGCTCTGCAATCACTTTCAGCGACAGCGAGCCGCTCAACATGAGCACCGCAATCAGCGACAGACCCATGGCCAGTTCGTACGAAATGTTCTGCGATGCGGCACGGATAGCGCCCAGCAAGGAGAACTTGTTATTCGATGCCCAACCACCAATCATCAGGCCGTACACACCCAACGACACTACACCAAAAATGTAAAGCACACCGATGTTTACGTCAATGGCAATCAGGTCAAAGGTCGTTTCTCCTAGAATTAGCGTATCCCCAAACGGAATTACCGCACTTGACATGGCCGCCACCAGCATGGCTATCCCCGGACCCAGAATGAAGAGTACCTTGTTCGCTTTGGCAGGTATAAATTCTTCTTTGAAGAACAGTTTGCCGGCGTCAGCCAGTGGCTGCAGCAAACCCATCGGACCCGCTCTGTTCGGGCCTACACGGTCCTGAATGAAAGCGGCAATCTTACGCTCAAAGTAAGTCGAGTAGGTCGCAATCAGTAACGAAATACCGAAAATGGCCAGAATGTAAATACCCTTGTATATGAGAACTACAGAATCCATGCTTTATTCCGTTGGCATTTTTTTAACAGTAGATTTAGGCAGGTTCGGCACAATCGGCACGTTCACCACTGGCAATTCGTAGTGGTTAGCCGAGATAACAGAACCTCTGTCGATGTGGCGCGGTCCTTCGATGGTCCAGTCGCTCATCTCTTTCTTGTCGAAACGGCACGTGTTGCAGATGAATTCTTCCACCTCGGCGTACTCGTCCTTGCGGGCAGTTACGCGAAGCACCGTGTCACCACGGCCCCAAAGCGTTACTTTGCCGCTGCAGGTAGGGCAGTCGCGGTGTGCATTCATCGGCTTCGTAAACCACACACGGTTCTTAAAGCGCCACGTCTTGTCTGTCAAAGCACCTACCGGGCACACGTCGATCACGTTTCCGGAGAAATCGTTGTCAATCACGTTCTCTATGTACGTACCAATCTCAGCTGCGTCACCACGGCCCAGTACACCATGTACACGCTTCTCGGTGATCTGATCGGCGGTGTACACGCAACGGTAGCACAGAATGCAACGCGTCATGTGCAGCTGGATGTAGGGACCCAAATCTACTTTGTCGAAAGTACGGCGCGGCTCTTCGTAACGCGTAGCGCTCACACCGTGCTCGTAGGACAGGTTCTGCAGGTCACACTCACCGGCCTGGTCGCACACAGGGCAATCCAGAGGGTGGTTGATGAGCAACATCTCTACGATACCCTTGCGGGCGTTCAGTACATCTTCGTTGGTTGTGTTTTCCACCACCATGCCGTCCTGTACTGGCGTGATGCACGAAGCGACCAGTTTAGGCATAGGGCGTGGGTCGCGGGCAGAACCCTGTGTTACCTTCACCAGGCACACACGGCACTTACCGCCACTGCCTTTCAGCGGGGTATAAAAGCACATGGCAGGGGGCACTACATCACCACCGATTTTACGGGCGGCCTGCAGGATGGTAGTTCCATCTTCAACCTCTACCTCGATGCCGTCAAATGTTATTTTAGCCATCTTAATTTTATCCAAAGCTCACCAACCAAGGTATAGTGAGCAGTTAATTTAACTTTAAATTATACAGTAGCTGCTGCTAACTGTCCTCTGTACACCGCGCCCGGAGCCGTAGCTTCTTGCGGGTGTTTGATGTGCCACTCGAACTCCTCGCGGAAGTGACGAATCGCGCTGGCTACTGGCCAAGCTGCTGCGTCACCTAGCGGACAAATGGTGTTACCTTCGATTTGCTTGGCTACGCTAACCAACAGATCAATGTCCTGCTGATGTCCGTGACCGTGCTCGATGCGGTGCAACACGCGCTCCATCCAGCCTGTACCTTCGCGGCAAGGGCTGCACTGTCCGCATGACTCGTGGTGGTAGAAGCGGGCATAGTTCCACGTGTTACGCACGATGCACTGGTCTTCGTCGAACACGATAAAGGCACCTGAACCCAGCATAGAGCCGCTCACGAAACCACCGTCAGACAGCGATTCGTACGTCATCAGGCGTTGCTCGCCTGCAGCTGTTTTCAAAATCAGGTCAGCTGGTAGAATCGGAACAGAAGAACCTCCCGGCACAACGGCCTTCAGTTGTTTGCCTTTCCAGATACCACCGCAGTACTCGTCAGAGTAGATAAACTCCTCTACCGGAACACCCAAGTCGATTTCATACACGCCCGGACGGTTGATGTTACCGCTGGCAGAAATCAGCTTGGTACCCGTGCTACGGCCTATACCTATTTTGGCATACTCTGCACCCGTGTTGTTTACAATCCACGGCACAGAAGCGATGGTCTCCACGTTGTTTACCACTGTTGGTGACTGGAAAAGACCTTTCACCGCTGGGAATGGCGGCTTGTTACGCGGGTTGCCACGCTTGCCTTCCAGTGATTCCAACAGGGCGGTTTCCTCACCGCAGATGTACGCACCACCACCCGGTGCTACATGCAGGTCTAGGTCGTAACCTGAACCCAGAATGTTCTTGCCGAGCAAACCGGCTGCATACGCTTCAGCGATTGCTTTCTCCAGAATGCGCAGGATGAACAATAGCTCACCGCGGATGTAGATATAAGACGTATTCGCACCCAGCGCATAGCTCGATGTAATCATACCTTCGATCAGGGCGTGCGGGTTTTTCTCCATGAACACACGGTCCTTGAAAGTACCCGGCTCCGATTCGTCGGCGTTGCAAACTAAGTAACGCGGAACGCCTTCTGGCTTCGCCAAAAAGCTCCACTTCATACCGGCCGGGAAGCCAGCGCCACCACGACCACGCAGGCCCGATGTCTTCACTTCTTCCACCACCTCGTCCGGCGTCATCGTTTTGATGGCTTTCTCTACCGAGCGGTAGCCGCCATGCTTACGATACACCTCCAAGGTTTCGATACCCGGTACGTTAATATGTTCGGTTAATATCTTGATTCCCATTGTGACAGGATATATAGCTCGGCAGTCGCTGTGTTAGGGCAAGCTGCCTGATTTATCAATGAATTACTTCGCCCACTCCGGCGTTTCCACCTCTTTGTTGCGCATCATCTCCAAGAACTGGTCCACCGCTTCTTCGCTGTCCAGATTCTCGTAGTAGGTTTCGCGCACCTGCAGCATTGGGCCTGTTCCGCAAGAAGCAAGGCACTCCACTGGCTTCAGGGTAAACATACCGTCAGCCGATGTCTCACCTTCCTGAATGTTGAGTTTCTGTTTGAAAGTCTCAATCATTTGGTCGGCACCACGCAGGCAGCAAGGACCTGTGCGGCATACCTCGAGCACGTGCTTGCCAACTGGTTTCAGGTTGAACATGGTATAGAAAGTAGCCACCTCGTATACCTCGATTGGCTGTATGTTCAGGATTTCGGCAATCGCGTCCATTGCCTCCGGGCTCACCCAGCCGTTGTTTTCCGCCTGTGCAACATGCAGGGCAGGCAACAGGGCAGACTTCTGGCGTCCTTCCGGGTAATGGCTGATATAGCGCTGAATCTCAGCAAGGGCCTTATCAGAAAACTTAAATGCGTTTATAGTCTCTGCCATCTTTGTAAATGTCACCGACATGGAGCCGGTGTTAGATGATATATAATAATGTGTTATGCGTCCAGTTCGCCGGCAATCACGTTCAGGCTAGACAGCGTTAAAATCGCGTCGGCCAGCTGACCGCCTTTAATCATCTCGGTGTAAGCCTGATAATAGATGAAGCATGGTCTTCTGAAGTGCAGACGGTATGGCGTTCTGCCGCCGTCGCTAATCAGGTAGAAACCAAGTTCGCCGTTGCCGCCTTCCACGCTGTGGTATACCTCGCCTTTCGGAGCGTCAATCTCACCCATCACAATCTTGAAGTGATAGATAAGCGCCTCCATGCTGGTGTATACCTCCTGCTTTGGTGGCAGGTAGTAGTGCGGGGCGTCGGCATGGTAAGAGCCCTCCGGCAGGTTTTTGTAAGCCTGCTCAATGATTTTCAAACTCTGCCATACCTCTTCGTTGCGCACTAAGAAGCGGTCGTAAGTATCGCCTTTCTCGCCAACCGGAATTTCAAACTCGAAGTCCTCGTAAGAAGAGTAAGGGTTCATCACGCGCACGTCGTAGTCAACGCCCGTGGCACGCAGGTTAGGACCTGTGAAACCGTAGTTCAGGGCACGCTCAGCCGAAATGGCACCCACACCCACCGTACGGTCGATGAAGATACGGTTACGGGTCAGCATTTTCTCAAACTCCGCCCATACCTTAGGGAAGCGCTTCAGGAACTCACCAATCAGGTGCAACGCTTTTGGAGAGAGGTCGCGCTCCATGCCGCCGATACGACCCATGTTGGTCGTCAGACGGGCACCGCAAACCTCTTCGTAGATGTCGTAAATGTGCTCACGCTCCTGCATCACGTACAGGAAGCCGGTGAAAGCGCCGGAGTCCACACCAAGAATCGAGTTACAGATCAGGTGGTCGGAAATGCGGGCCAGCTCCATCATAATCACGCGGATGTACTGCGCACGCTTCGGGATTTCTATACCTAAAAGCTTCTCCACTGTCATGTGGTACCCCATGTTGTTGATAGGGGACGAACAGTAGTTCATGCGGTCCGTGAGCGGCGTAATCTGGTAGAACGGTCTGCGCTCGGCAATCTTCTCGAAAGCTCTGTGAATGTACCCGATGGTCGGCACGGCGTCCATGATAACTTCCCCGTCCATCTGTAGGATGTTCTGGAAAATACCGTGTGTGGCCGGGTGTGTCGGACCCAAGTTCAGGGTCGTCAGGTTTTCGTTCTTTTTGTCCTGCAGTTTCAGGTCGCGGTTGTCGCGGAATTCCTGTAACTGATCAGTATCAGCTGTTTTATTATCAGTAGCCATAGTGGTTTATCTGGCTTAGCGTCCGAAATACGTATCGATTTTGTCTTCCCGCGTCTGGTCTTCCAGCGGATACTGCTTGAGCATCGGGTGGTACTCCATCTCCTCGATGTTGAGGATGCGGATCAGGTTCGGGTGACCGGTAAAGATGAAACCGTAAAAGTCATAGGCCTCACGCTCCATCCAGTTGGCGGTGGCGTAAATATTGGTTAGCGTCGGCAAAACCGGGTCCTCTGCAGGCACGAATACCTTAATGCGCAGACGGAAATTGTGACGCAGGCTATGCAACTGGTACATCATGCACATCTCCATACCCTTATGGTCCGGGAAGTGAACGCCTGCCATCGTGGTCAGGAACTGCACCTGCAAGTCCTTGTCGTCATACAGGAATTGGATCAGGGCGATGATGTTCTCACGGTTTGTCGTGAAAGTCATGATGCCATCCGGGTTGTAAGCGTCCCGTATGTTTTCTTCTCCAAACTGCGCAACCAGTTTACCGAGTACGTTTTCGTTCGTAAGCTCCATGCTGCTTATTTAATGTTGTAAGAAGCCAAAAGTGCCTGATATTCAGGTGAGTGGCGGCGGCGCAGTGATTCGTTTTTCGCCAAATCCTGCACACGCATCAAACCGTCCAGAATCTGCTCCGGTCTTGGCGGGCAACCCGGCACGTACACGTCTACCGGCACGACGCGGTCTATACCTTGCAGCACAGAGTAAGAGTCGAAAATACCGCCTGACGTAGCGCAAGCACCCACGGCCACCACCCAGCGTGGCTCCGCCATCTGCTCGTATACCTGCTTCACAACA
Organism: uncultured Pontibacter sp.; assembly: GCF_947499215.1. Classification (GTDB taxonomy): domain Bacteria; phylum Bacteroidota; class Bacteroidia; order Cytophagales; family Hymenobacteraceae; genus Pontibacter. Next base: position 1,728,314 of record NZ_CANMNI010000001.1, on the reverse strand, counting down.
GGTCCCATCTTTTTGGCGATGGTGCCCATTACCAACAGGATGTCGGCCTGACGTGGCGAGAAGCTTGGGCGCTCCGAACCGAAGCGTGAAATATCGTAGGTAGAGCCCATGGTCGCCATAAACTCGATACCGCAACAAGAAGTGGCAAAAGGCAATGGCCAAAGCGAGTTCGCACGGGCCAAACCGATCACTTTTTCGAAGGAAGTGGCAAAGAAACCAGCGCCGCTGTGGCCCTCTGGTGCCTCTGCCATGTTTATATCTTTATTTGTATCGCTCATGTTTCTAAAATTCTGAGTTTAAATCTGCATTTACCCCTGAAAAAACACCGTTAACCCCATAAAAGTTTAACAATGCCCAACTACTTGAGAATGCCTTTTTTGATCTCGTAGAAGAAACCTGCAAGGATCACACCAAGGAACAACATCATGGGCAGAAAGCCTTCCAGACCGAATTCGCGGAAGTTCACCGCCCAAGGGTACATGAAGATAATTTCAATATCGAACAGCACGAACAGGATGGCCGTGATGAAGTACTTGTAGGAGATAGGGGTACGCGCATCGCCCACCGATTCCACACCGCTTTCCCAAGAGGCGTCTTTTACCTCACTTTTTCTTTTCGGGCCGAGTAAATGGGTCACCACCAGCGCGAAAATAACGAAGCCAATCGCTGCCGCAAATTGTATCAAAATAGGAAGGTAGTCCGACGGTAGATACTGAGTACCAGTAGTTTCCATATTGCTGTAATGCTTTATTGAAATTTGGGAGCAAAATTAGGTATAAATAGCCAACAATCAAAAGACTATATCCAATGTAAATAGCGTTTAAAATTGTTCTAAAGTGGAATGGGCTGGTGTGAATGCAATTCTGTTAGGTTTTGGACTGAGGGAGATGGAGTTGGTTTAAAACCGGCTGGTTTTTCAGAAGCTCTTCAGGTATAACGGGGTGGGTGTTGGAACATGGATATAAAATCAAAAGCACCACGCCCTATACGAGCGTGGTGCTTTCTGTTTCAGGTATAGCTATACCTTATTTATTCTCACCCAAGAACGGGTAGCGGTAGTCTACTGGCGTTACGAACGTCTCTTTGATAGAGCGGGCAGATACCCAGCGTAACAGGTTTAGCATAGAACCAGCCTTATCGTTGGTACCAGAAGCACGGGCGCCACCGAATGGCTGCTGTCCTACCACGGCGCCGGTTGGCTTGTCGTTGATGTAGAAGTTACCAGCTGCGTTTTGCAGTTTCTTCGTGGCAAACTCCGCCGCATAACGGTCGCGGCTGAAGATAGCGCCAGTCAGAGCATATGGCGAAGTTGAGTTCACCAACTCGAGCGTTTCTTCGAAGTTGTTCTCGTCGTACACGTAGATTGTGATAACCGGTCCGAAGATCTCCTCGCACATGGTCACATACTGCGGGTTGTGCGACAGCAACACGGTTGGCTCGATGAAATAGCCTTTCGACTTGTCGTAGTTGCCACCGGCAATCACTTCCACCTCGTTGCTCTCCTTAGCGTTGTCGATGTACTTAGCAATCTTGTCGAATGACTTCTCGTCGATTACCGCATTGATGAAGTTAGAGAAATCTTCCGGCGGACCCATTTTGAAAGTCTTCAGGTCTTCTACCACGTAGTTCTTCACATCTTCCCACAGGTTGCTCGGGATGTAGGCACGCGAAGCGGCAGAGCATTTCTGGCCTTGGTACTCGAAAGCACCACGCACGATACCGGTCGCTACCTGCTTGGCATCAGCCGTGTGGTGCGCCACGATAAAGTCCTTACCGCCTGTTTCGCCAACAATGCGTGGGTAAGTTTTATACTTTTGGATGTTCATACCGATGGTCTTCCAGATGTGCTGGAACACGCCGGTGCTGCCTGTGAAGTGAATACCCGCGAAATCAGCGTGGTTGAAGATCACATCACCTGCCGTTGGACCGTCTACATACACGAGGTTGATCACGCCATCCGGAAGACCAGCCTCACGGAACAGCTCCATGATCATCTGCGCGGCATAGATCTGCGTATTGGCAGGCTTCCATACCACCACGTTGCCCATCATGGCCACAGAAGACGGCAGGTTGCCGGCAATGGCCGTGAAGTTGAAAGGAGTAAGCGCGAACACGAAGCCCTCCAGCGGACGGTGCTCCATGCGGTTCCATACACCCGGCGATGACTCCGGCTGCATGTGGTAAATTTCAGTAGCGTACTGCACATTGAAGCGCAGGAAGTCGATCAGTTCGCAGGCAGCGTCGATCTCCGCTTGATAGGCGTTCTTCGACTGACCTAGCATAGTGGCCGCGTTCAAGCGAGCTCTCCAAGGACCGGCCAACAGTTCGGCAGCTTTCAGGAAGATAGAAGCACGGTGCTCCCAGCCCATGGCAGCCCACTCTTCACGAGCGGCTAGTGCTGCGTTGATCGCCTGTTCCACGTGGGACGCATCGCCTTCGCTGAAGTGACCCAAGATGTGCTTGTGGTCGTGCGGCTGAACCAGCGGCTTTTTGTTGTCGGTGTATACCTTGTCGCCACCGATGTACATAGGCACATCGATCTCTTTCGACTTAAGTTCTTTATAAGTACGCTGTAGTTCCTCGCGCTCCGGTGAACCCGGTGCATACGATTTTACAGGTTCGTTTATTGGTGTGGGTACTCTAAAAAATCCTGTTGCCATCTTTTTTGATATTTTACAGATTCAGAATAAGACATTCGACAGACCGCTCGGGGCAACCTGCTATACAAAGGTAAGGCGAATTATTTTATTTTCCGGCCTGCGAAGGGTATAGCTTTGCTATAACATAGCCTGCAGTTCGCTCAAGCAGTGGATGTGGTAGGTAGGCTTGGGCGAGAGCTTGCTTTTGCTTTTCTCCGGGTTGAAGAAAACCTGATCCATACCTGCGAGACGGGCGCCGTCGATGTCGCACTCCAAGTTGTCCCCGATCATCAGGCAGTCTTGGGAGTGTACCTGAATGCGGTCCAGTGCATGTTCGAATATGCGCTTGTCAGGCTTCTTATACCCGCAGCACTCCGAGGTAACAATCTCCCCGAAATAATCCGTCAGTTTGGAGCCGTTCATTTTGATGTACTGTACATCCTTAAAACCATTGGTGATGATGTGCAGACCATACTTCGGCTTCAGATATTCCAGCACCTCGAAGGTATAGGGGAACACGGCCGTTTTCTGCGGGCACAGGTCGGTATAGGCTTCGGATATACCTGTTGGTACCTGATGTGGGGCAAGGCCCAGTCCGGTCAGGGTTTTAACGAAACGGGACTCGCGCAACTCTTTCTGATCGATCTTTCCTTTATTATAGAGATCCCACAGGAGGTGATTCACGAACTTATATTTTTTATAAAAGGATTCGCGATTGAATAAGTTTTCAAACTCAGCCAAGCCAAACTCGTGGTACAAGGTATAGAGTGTCTCCTCGGAGTTTTTCTCAAAGTCCCACAAGGTGTGGTCGAGGTCAAAAAATATGTGTTTGTATGGCTTCATAAGTAAGGGCTCAGCTAAATAGAAACGACTTGGCGGGCGGTATGTTTAAAAAATATGTGCAACAGCAACAGGCTAAAGTATACTAAAAGTTCTATGTCACTGTTTAAACCAATGAACCAGAAATTTGTCTTACAGTAGCTAACTGTCTGTCCAGCGGCGGGTTTGCATGCGGTTAACGGCCAGTTCACGGTTAGAGTACAGGATACGGTAAGTTTCCTGATCTTTTTGCAGGATGGTGTCGCGCTCGAGGTATGTAAAGATCTGTTGAACGAAATCGGAGGCTTCTTCCTTTAGGGAATAGTATACCCACTGATCGAGTTTGCGGGGCGTTACCAACCCGGCATTACGCAGGTAGGCGAGGTGGCGCGAGGTCTTGGTCTGGGTGAAATCCAGCACATGCTCTAGGTCTGAGGTGCACATCTCCTTGTTGCGCAGAATCAGGTGCAGCATGCGTAGCCGCGAGTCGTCTGCGAGTGCTTTTAAAACCTGTTCTCCGAAGGTAAGACTGAAGTGTTTGAGCCTCATAATTGAAAGCGTGTCAGAACAAAATTAGCCAAAAGATGCTATAATAAAATTATATGAAGTATTATTGTACTACATGATGCCCGATTTACAAAGACTACTACTTACGAATAAACGCGCCTTCGGCTTTCTGTTGCCCTTGGCCTTTTTTGCTTTCCTGATGATGGGGGCGCCTAACGAGGCGGCGGCGCAGGGCCACAAACGGGTGGTACAGCTGACTGGCTTCGTGACCATCGGCGACAGCCTCTACGGGGTTGCCGGCGTGAACGTGTATGTGCCGAAAACCAGCCGTGGAGCGCAAACCAATGCCTATGGGTTTTTCTCAGTGCCTGTACTCACTGGCGACAGTGTCGTGTTCAGCGCCATTGGTTACAAGAAACAGTACCTGAAAATACCGAAGAACTACCAGAGCCAGAGTTACTCCATTATTATGCAGATGCAGGAAGACCCGACGCAGCTGCCCGAGGTTACGGTGTTCCCATGGCCTACGGAGCGCGATTTTCGGGAGGCCGTGCTGGCTGTGAAGCTGCCGGACGACGGCATGGCCATCGCTATGCGTAACCTTGATCCAAAACGGCTGGAAGAGCTCTTTAGCGTAACACCGATGGACGGAAACGCCAACTTCAGGGCTTGGAACATGCAGCACGTGCAGCGACAGGAGCAACGGAATATGTTCCCGACGGTCAGTCCCTTCGCGATCATCAAATTGCTCGATATGCTCAAAAACGGAGAGTTTAATAACAAGAAGTAATCGTCTAAGGATTTATAGGAGCCCGGCTCAGGTACAGTTGTACCTGAGCCGGGCTTTTTTATGGCCTGCAGGACAAGCGCATAGCACCGAATTGCACTGAAAGTAACCAACATTAACCGGCTGCGTTATCCCCCAATATAGAAAGAAACGTATACAGATTGACCTCGCCATGGCTTCGGCCTTGCGTGCTTTCAAATAAATAAAAATCACCTTATGCTTGATGTAGATAAATTATCGCTCAATATACCTGATACCACCAAACCCCGCGTCGTGATTATCGGTGGCGGATTTGGTGGGATAAACGTAGCCCAGAAACTGAAAGGCAAAGACTTTCAGGTCGTGATGCTCGACCGCCAGAACTACCACGGCTTCTGGCCGCTGCTTTACCAAGTAGCCACTGCCGGTCTCGAACCTGACTCCATCGCTGAGCCGCTCCGCAAAATGTTCGGCAGCGACGAGTTCGAGGATTTCCACTTCCGATTGGTAAAAGTGAATGGCGTGAACCCTATCGCGAAGACTGTGCATACTTTGGTAGGTGACCTACCTTACGATTACCTGATCATCGCGACGGGCACCAAAACCAATTACTTCGGCAATGAGGAGGTAAAGAAGAATGCTTTTCCGCTCAAACAGATTCCACATGCCCTGAACCTGCGCAGTCAGCTGTTGCAGTGCTTCGAACAGGCCAGCATGACCGCTGACCCAGAGTTACAACAAAGTCTCCTTAACTTCGTGATTGTAGGGGGCGGCCCGACTGGTGTGGAAACCTCCGGCGCCTTGGCCGAGATGCGCAAGCACATCCTTCCGACAGATTATCCGGGTGTGGACTTCAATAGAATGAATATCTACTTGATAGAGGGTATGGACCGCGTGTTGCCGCCTATGTCGCCGGAGTCGAGTGAGAAGACGCTTAAATACCTGCAGGAACTAGGTATACAGGTGAAGTTGAATGCGCTGGTTGAGTCTTATGATGGCTATGTGGCTACTATAAAAGGCGGTGAACAGATCCATACCCAGACCTTGGTGTGGGCAGCTGGTGTGCAGGGAGCGCTCATTGATGGTCTGCCTGCCGAGTCGGTGGATCGCGGACGCATTCTCGTAAACCGCTACAATCAGGTGCTGGGCTATGATGACATCTTCGCAATCGGTGATATAGCCCTGATGAAAACGGACAAGTGGCCAAAAGGGCATCCGGGCGTGGCACAGCCTGCGATTCAGCAAGGAAAGCTGCTGGCCAAGAACCTGAAGCGATTGATAAAAGGGGATCAACTGGAAGAGTTTGAGTACTTCGACAAAGGCTCACTGGCTATTATCGGACGTAACCGCGCCGTGGCTGACTTGCCGAAAGACATCCACTTGGGTGGTTTTTTTGCGTGGGTGACGTGGCTGTTCGTACACATCATGTACCTGATCGGTTTCCGCAACAAGCTGGTCGTGCTCAGCAACTGGGTCTATAAGTTCTTTACTTATGAGAACGGCACCCGCCTGATCATCCGGCCTTTCGTCCGGAAAGGGGATCGAACGAAGCGGCAGTTTATTAATAAGTATAATATGGAGTAGGGGGAGTGTGGTTGGCTTTCGCCATATTCGTCGCATAGATAATGCTAATACAGTGCTCTTACATGTACAGCTTCGTCTTTCACTCGGAGCGCTCATGCCGCGGGGCATCGTTTCTCTGCATCGCCGCTGTGTATCTTTCCTTTGCTACCCTGACGGTCGCAATATCGCTGCGCAATACCGGAAACCTACAAGGCGGCTCAACAGAGAAACTGGGATAGATTCGATAGCTAAGGTTATTACTAATCAAGAGTAATCACACAACATACCTTCAAACAAGAACGCCCCGGATAATCTTATCCGAGGCGTTTTTTTTATTCCCCTATTGGGAGGGGCAGGTTAAGCCAGTGTGAGTAAGCCTTAGCGATTTGAACCGCTATTACTATTGCCACTGCGGCTCGTTTCCTGACGCTGCTGTTGCATTGGGTTTGGCTGCTGCTGACGGTTTTGCTTGAAAATGTCGAAACGAGAAGGTGCCATGCGGCGTGGGTAGCTGTTGTTCGACAAGTCCGTGTCAGCTGTTTGCAGGAACGGGTCCAGCGTGAAGCTCACTACCGGCTTTTCGGTTACAAACACCTTAGTCACTTCTTCGTTGTTGTAGCGCCAGATCTCGGCGGGGATGTTCACTACCTCGTCAGTACCGTCTTCATATTCCATGCGCACGATCAATGGCATTACCAGTCCGCCGACGTTCTTAAAGCCTACTTCATAGAAGTTCAGACCAGAGTCCAGCACTTTCTTCTCATTATCAGACAGCGAAGCATAGAATTTCTGGTAGCGCTCTTTGTCAGTAGCCGTGGTAGCTAATGGATCATACTTGTTGTAGAAGTCAGCCAGTTCAGGGCGCTCGTCCAATCTGGTACGCTGGATGTCCTGCAGGTTGCGCTGCTGTGAAAGCGTTTGAGGCGCTTTGTTCTGCTGCTCACGCTTTTGGGCGTTTACAAAATCTGGGTTTTGCGAGTCGATGGTATACCATTTCACGCCCTCGATGGCAATGTCGGTGTGGTCAGTGGTGTAGAACCAGCCTCTCCAGAACCAGTCAAGGTCCACGCCGGATGCGTCTTCCATGGTGCGGAAGAAATCGGCTGGCATCGGGTGCTTGAAAGCCCAGCGGTTCGAATACTCTTTAAAGGCATAGTCGAACAGCTCGCGGCCCATCACGGTTTCGCGCAGAATGTTCAGGGCAGTAGCAGGTTTGCTATAAGCATTCGGGCCAAACTGCAGTACTGACTCTGAGTTGGTCATGATCGGCACCTGCGTGTTTTTGGCGCTCTTCATGTAGTCCACAATGTCGGCAGGCTCACCGCGGCGCGATGGATAGCCTTTTTCCCACTCTTGCTCCGTGATGTACTGCATGAAGGTGTTCAGACCCTCGTCCATCCACGTCCATTGGCGCTCGTCGGAGTTGATGATCATCGGGAAGAAGTTGTGGCCTACTTCGTGGATGATTACCGTAATCAGACCATACTTGGTGTTGGCCGAGTACGTGCCGTCTGCCTCCGGGCGGTAGCCGTTAAACGACAGCATCGGGTACTCCATGCCGCCCACCGGGCCGTGCACCGAAATGGCCACTGGGTATGGGTAGTCGATGGTGTGCTTCGAGTATACCTTCAGGGTGTGCGCTACAGACTCGGTAGAATACTGGCCCCAAAGTGGGTTCGCCTCTTTTGGGTAGTATGACATGGCGAGTACGTTCTGGTTGCCCACTTTCACGTTCATGGCATCCCAGATGAACTTGCGGGAGCTTGCCCATGCGAAGTCACGAACATTCTTGGCATTATATACCCATGTTTTCTTGCCTTTCGCTTTATTCTTCTCAGCTTGTGTAGCTTCCTCTTGTGTTACGATCAGGGTTGGCTTGTCGGCTTTGGCAGCGTCTGCAAAGCGTTTCTGCTGCGCAGAAGTTAGCACTTGGCTGGCGTTCTGCAGCTCGCCGGTAGAGGCCACGATGTGGTCGGCCGGTACGGTGATGCTCACTTTGTAGTCGCCGAAAGGCAGCGCGAACTCACCGGCTCCCAGGAACTGCTTGTGCTGCCAGCCATTCACGTCATCGTATACGGCCATGCGTGGGAACCACTGCGCCATTTCGTACAGGTAGTTGTTGTCGCCCGGGAAGTACTCGTAACCGCCGCGGCCACCCAGTGCCTTCTGGTCGTTGATGAAGTTAAACCAGTCGATGCTGAAGGTATAGGACTGCTTCGGCTTGAGCGGCGCAGGCAGGTCAATACGCATCATCGTGTTGTTGATGGTATACTTCAGGTCCTTACCGCCACGGTCTTTCACCGCTTTGATTTTATACCCACCGTCAAAAGCCTCACGGGTCATGTAGTCAATCGCCGTAGTCGACATACGCTCCTGAAGTTCACCGGTGCGCGTCACGTTGCTCATCGACTTCGGCTCGTAGATGTTCTGGTCGAGCTGCACCCACAAGTAGGTGAGCACGTCAGGTGAGTTGTTGGTATAGGTGATAGTCTCGGAACCAGTGATGGACTGGTTTTCGTCGTTGAGCTCTACCTTGATGGTATAGTCGGCGCGCTGTTGCCAATACTGGTGGCCGGGAGCGCCCGAAGCGGTGCGGTAAGTGTTCGGGGTAGGGAGCTCCTGCCCAAGTTGGCCGAATTTGGTGTCTTGTGCCATGGCTGCAAAAGGCCCGGCTAGCAAACCGAAAAATGCCAATCCTCTGATTAGGTTTTTCATGGAGGGTATAAGGTGTGTTTAGATTAGCGTGTAGGTATAGATTGTGTGTTTTTTAAATTTAAGTGCTGTCTAGAAAATATTGGTCTCGATCATCAGGATCAGTGAAATGCCTGCTGCGGCGCTCGAGAGCACTAAGATCCAGTCGCGCTTTTTAGCCCGGAACAGGTTCATAATTAGGAAGCCGGCCACCAGCAAAATGCTCACGATCAAAAGCTGTCCCAACTCAATGCCGATGTTGAAAGCCAATAGCTGCTGCCATGTGTTACCGTTGCGGCCGAGCATCGACTTCAGGAAGTTCGAGAAGCCCACGCCATGGATAAGGCCAAAGGTGATCGCCAGTAAATTATGGAATGACCAGATCGGGTGCTGTTTCGAAGCGGCACCATTCAGCTTAAAAAAGTTGATAACACAGGTGAACAGAATCGTAACCGGGATCAGAAACTCGATAAGCGCCGTATCGAACTTGATGATGTTGAAAGTGGAAAGCGCCAGCGTGATGGAGTGTCCGATGGTGAAGCTGGTCACAAGCGCTACTACCTGACGCCAATCGCTCAAAGTATAAATGGCGCAAAGGGCCAGCAAAAAGAGCATGTGGTCATAGGCCTTGAAATCAAAAATATGATAAAAGCCCAGCTCGATGTAAGTAGAGAAAACCGAAGACAAAATGGTGGATTACAAAAAGGTGAATAAAGCTAAGGTGCAAATTAATGCATACTTGGGACGTTTGCAAGAGTGCGGCGGTAGGTATAGCTCGTTGCTGAAAATTGGCAGTCGCGTAGGTATAAAAAGATAATCATTTGGTTGATGTTATATACCTGATGTTTACTACAGTTTTTTTCTGTTTATTAGAGCATTCAGCCTAAGGTTTGGTAAAAGATAAGGTATATGATACACACGCAACGCAGTTATGGGAAAGTGGTTCTGGCAGGTATAGCTCTTTTACTAGCAAGCTGTAATGCGCCCCAATCTGAAAAGAATGACACAGGCAATACAGCCACTGTTCAATCTACTGAAAACTCAACCACCGCCATGGTATACGTGGGCACTTATGCTGAACATAATCAGGAGGGTATTTGGCTGTTCAGGCTCAATACAGAAACTGGCGAACTCCAACAGGTGCTGGGTTTAAAAGCGGGTGAAAACCCGTCTTATCTGGCGCTGGACAAGGAGCGACGCTTCCTGTATGCCGTGAACGAAACAAATGATTATCAAGGTAAGAAAAATGGCGCTGTGACTGCTTTTGCCATCAACCAGAAAACGGGGGACTTGAAGCTGTTGAACAAAGTGCCTTCGCAAGGAATGGCGCCTTGCCACATTTCTTTGGATGAACCCAATAAAACGATCATGGTGGCCAATTATACAAGCGGCAATATTGTGGCATTTCCTGTTATGGAAAATGGGACTGTAGGGGAACAGCCAATTGTTCACCCCCCAAACATTGGTTCAGGCCCTAACAAAGAACGCCAAGAGTCAGCTCATGCGCATTGGATCGGCCCCAGCCCGGATGGCAAATTTGCTTTTGCAGTGGATTTAGGCACAGATGAGGTCTTGCGGTATAAACTTAACTCGGAAAGGTCGGCTGTAACAATTGAAACCTATAGTAAAGCTGTTGCCTTTGCCGCCAAGCCCGGTGCAGGACCGCGGCACATGGTTTTTCATCCGAGCGGCCGTTTTGCCTATGTTATCAACGAACTTAACTCTACAATGACATCCTTGGCTTATGATGGCGAGAAAGGTGAATTCAACGAGCTTCAAACCATCAGCACCCTGCCCGCTGATTACAAAGGAGAGAACTATTGTGCGGCCGTAAAAGTATCGGCAGACGGGAAATTCCTGTATGGCTCCAACAGAGGGCACAATAGCATTGTGGTGTACGCCATCGATGGCGAATCCGGAAAACTCACGCTGGTGCAGCACCAAGACACATCCGGCGACTGGCCCCGCGATTTTACCCTCGACCTGACTGGCAACGTCATGCTGGTCGCCAACGAGCGCTCCAATTCTATAGTTTCCTTTAAAGTGGATAAAGCCAGCGGTCGTTTAATGCCTACCGGGCAGGAGGTGAAAGTGTCGAAACCAGTATGCCTGCAGGTAGTACCAGCATTTAGGTAAGGCCATTGACTAATTAAAAGCCTGTTGCTGCTGGGTGGCCATCTGCACCTTCTGGAAAAACAATAAATGGTATTCCAGTGCATTACCCCAGTAAGCCCAGCTGTGTGCTCCGGGGCGCTCGATGTACTCGTGGGGCACCTTTTCGTAGACCAGCCGGCGATGCAGTTCGCGGTTGTCTTCTATCAGGAAATCGTCTACGCCACAATCGATGATCAACTGCACGCCGCTTTGCTTGAGTTGTGGCACCATGTGCACGATGGAGTTAGCACGGTATACCTGTTCGTACTCCGCCTTCGGACCGAGCGCAGCCTCTATACTAGGCAGTAAATTCTGGCGGTCTATACCTGCCACATTCACGGAGCCGCTCATGCTGCCGGCGGCTAGGTATAGCTCCGGGTTACGTGCCGATAGGTACAGCGCCCCGTGTCCGCCCATGCTCAAGCCAGAAATAAAGCGGCCGCTGCGATCCGATACAGCCCTATACCTGCGTTCAATCTCCTGTCGCAACTCCTGCGTGATAAAGGTCTCATACTGGTTGTCTATGACCATGGGGCTGTCATAGTACCAGCTGTTGCCACCGTCGGGTGTCACGATGATCAGTTGGTATTTGTCGGCCATGTTCTGGAGCAAGTCTTTTTTGGGTGGCACCTTTAGCCAGTTGCTGAAATTGCCGCCGTAGCCGTGCAACAGGTATAGCACCGGGTAAGGACCGTTCTTTTTCTTCTGATAGCTTTCGGGTGTCACAACGCCAGCTTTTAAAGTTTTCTGCATCGAAAGGCTTTGGATGGCGAGGGTATCAACTTTGGCTTGGGCGGATAAGAAAATTAGCGCGAAAAGTAGGGTGAGGGTATAGCGGATGAGTTGCATTATCTATAAGGTATAGCGGAACTGCAAAATAAGGAATTTGGGCGCAAGTTGGAGAACTGCATCGGTGAATCTTTGCTATGGAAGAAGTAAGTTTCGTAAAAGGGAAGACGGTTTAACTTAATTCGGAGATCTATGCTGGAAATACTGCCTGAAACCCACGATAACATGCTCGCTGTGCGGGTAAAGGGAGAACTGTCTATACCTGATTTTGATAAGTACCGCAACATGGTGCGCGACCTGATGCTCAAGAACAAGGAAACGCACATCTACTACGAGATGGTGGATGTGGATTGGATAAATCCCGTGGCGGCGATTGAAAATGGGCTGTTCGACATCATCCATGGGCTGGACTACGGCCGGGTGGCCATGGTGGGAGAGAAAAAGTGGCAGGAGCTATCCGCCAAACTCGCCAGCACAGTAAAGAAACATGGCATACGCTACTTCGACCTAGCGGACAAACAACAAGCAATGAAATATGTGTTAGAAGGGGAGAAGTAGGCAATTACTCCAGCTCCATGATATCCTCACTCCAAAGCTCTGGCTTCTCTTTTATAAAATCCTCCATCATCTCGATGCACTCGGGCAGGTTCAGGTCGACCACTTCCACGCCATGTGACTCCATAAACTCACGGGCGCCGCTAAAGGTCTTGGACTCGCCCACAATCACCTTCGGGATCTTGAACTGCACGATAGTGCCCGCGCACATGTAGCAAGGCATCAGAGTAGAGTAGATCACGGTGTTGCGGTAGGATCCGATGCGGCCGGCATTGTTCAGACAGTCCATCTCGCCGTGCAGAATCGGATTGTTCTCCTGCACCCGCTTGTTATGCCCCGTCGCTACTACTTTGCCGTCCTTCACCAGCACCGAGCCGATAGGTATACCGCCTTCGCTACGGCCCTTCTTCGCTTCGTCAATCGCCAGTTGCATGAATTCGTCCATAGAGGTATAGGGTTTAGAGATTGCTCGTGCTTTGGTTACGGCTGAGTTATACCTGTGGTTCTTAAAAACAAAAAGGCCTTCCCAAGCGGGAAGGCCTTTTGCTCAACTAAACTTTAATCTTATTACACAATCAACTTACCCTTCGGTGGGTAACTCAATGTTCACGTTATTGAAACGAATCTGTCCCTTGTCTAGTACCGCCTCTACCACAGAATCTTTATTAATGTGGCCGGCCAATATCTCTTTGGACAACTCGTTGAGCACCTGACGCTGCAGCACGCGCTTCAGCGGACGGGCACCAAACTGCGGATCGTAGCCCTGTTCGCCTAAGTAGTCCAGCACCTCGTCGGTCGCGACAAGCTGTATGCCAGCCTCTTCCAATCGCTCCTGAATGTGAGCAAACTGTATGGTCACGATCTTGCGGATGTCGCCACGGCTCAGCGGACGGAACATCACCAGTTCGTCGATGCGGTTGAGAAACTCCGGTCTTACAGACTTCTTCAGCATCTCAAACACCTCGTCCTTAGTCTGCTCCAGCATTTCGTCTTGGTTGAACGGTGTCATCTTCTCAAAATTCGCCTGAATGATCTGCGAACCGATGTTGGAAGTCATGATGATGATCGTATTCTTGAAGTTCACCACACGGCCTTTGCTATCGGTTAGGCGACCATCGTCGAGCACCTGCAACAGGATGTTGAACACATCCGGGTGCGCTTTTTCGATCTCGTCGAGCAACACCACGGAATATGGCTTGCGACGCACGGCCTCGGTCAGCTGACCACCTTCATCGTAGCCCACATAGCCCGGAGGCGCTCCGATCATACGGCTCACAGCATGGCGCTCTTGGTACTCACTCATGTCGATACGCACCATGGCGTTCTCATCGTTGAATAGGTAGTCGGCCAGCGCCTTGGCCAGCTCGGTTTTACCTACACCGGTAGTGCCGAGGAAGATGAACGAACCGATCGGGCGTTTCGGGTCCTGCAGACCGGCACGACTACGGCGCACCGCATCGGAAATGGCTTGTATGGCTTCTTCCTGTCCGGCTACACGTTTACCTAGTTCTTCTTCCAGGTGCAACAGTTTCTCACGGTCGCTTTGCAGCATTTTGCTTACCGGTATACCTGTCCACTTGGCTACCACTTCACCAATGTCTTCAGCGGTCACTTCCTCCTGCAGCATCGGGTTTTCGCCCTGCATTTGGTGCACTTGCTCTTGCAATTCCTTCAGGTGAGCCTCAGCTTCCTGAATCTTGCCGTAGCGTAACTCGGCCACGCGGCCATAGTCACCAGAGCGTTCCGCCTGTTCGGCCTCCAGCTTGTAGTTTTCGATGTTTTCCTTCGCTTTCTGGATGCCTTCGATAATCTGCTTTTCATTCTGCCACTTGGCCTGCAGGTCATCACGTTTGGTCGAGAGCTCGGCGATTTCCTTAGAGAGTATAGTCTCCTTGTCCTTGTCATTTTCACGACGGATAGCCTCACGCTCAATCTCAAGCTGCATGATGCGACGTTGCAGTTCGTCCAGTTCCACTGGCAGCGAGTCGATCTCGATGCGCAACTTCGCAGCCGACTCGTCCATCAGGTCAATGGCCTTATCGGGCAGGAAGCGGTCGGTGATATACCTGTGTGAAAGCTCTACAGCCGCAATGATGGCGTCGTCTTTGATGCGCACCCCATGGTGCACTTCGTATTTGTCTTTGATACCGCGCAGGATTGAAATGGCGTCCGGTACGCTTGGCTCGTCCACCATCACGGCTTGGAAACGTCGCTCCAACGCCTTGTCCTTCTCGATATACTTCTGGTATTCTTTGAGTGTCGTCGCGCCGATGGCATGCAGTTCGCCTCGCGCCAGTGCCGGCTTGAGCAAGTTGGCCGCGTCCATAGCACTCTCACCACCAGCACCAGCTCCGATCAGGGTATGGATCTCGTCGATGAAGAGCACGATATCGCCCTCAGCATCCACCACTTCTTTGATCACGGCCTTCAGGCGCTCCTCAAACTCTCCCTTATACTTGGCGCCTGCCACGAGCAAGCCCATGTCCAGACTCATCAGGGTCTTGGACTTCAGGTTTTCGGGCACGTCGCCTGATACGATGCGCTGGGCAAGGCCCTCCACGATGGCGGTCTTACCCACACCGGGCTCACCAAGTAGCACCGGGTTGTTTTTGGTGCGGCGGCTCAGGATCTGCAGCACACGGCGAATCTCTTCGTCACGTCCAATCACCGGGTCAATTTTACCGTTGCGGGCCATTTCGTTCAGGTCGCGTGCATAACGCTTGAGCGAGTTGTACTTCGCCTCAGCATTCTGGTCGGTTACTTTGGCTCCGCCGCGCAGTTCTTTGATGGCTTTTTTGAGGTCTTTTTCGTTGAAGCCTACATCCTTCATCAGGCCGGCCACCTTCTCGCGGCCCGCCATGATGCCTAGCAGGATGTGCTCGATGGCCACATATTCGTCGCCGAATTCCTTTAGATAAGAAGTTGCCTTCTGCAATGCAGCCGCAGCATCGTTGGCCAAGTACGGGCTGCCTCCGCTTACTTTCGGGTAAGCCGCTACTACCTCGTCCAGCTTGGTGTGCAGTATGTTTCCATTGATGTTAAGTTTCTTCAGCAAAAAGCTGGTGACGTTCTCGTCCGTCTCCAGAATCGCTTTTAAAATGTGCCCAGTTTCGATAGCCTGCTGCTGGAAGCCGCCTGCTATCTCAGTGGCCTTCTGGATGGCCTCCTGCGCTTTGATGGTATAGTTGTTAAAGTTCATAGCCTTTGCTGTTTTCCCTCTAGTTTTAGTTCTACGAGCACCACAGCAAAGGATACACCAATGGGATTTAAAGGTGATTTTACTGAAATTATGACAGGTTTTAATAATAACGGCAATTGAATTGCAGCCAAATTGTCTGATTCAGACATCCTTTTTAAACACCGCCGCATAATGATCCGCCAACCTTGTCGGCTCGGGCAATTTGTGCTTTACGGCGCAGGCCATGGCTATCTCCGTGGCTGATGCTAGATCCATGAGATGACCGGGAGATACGAACACGGGCTTTACCTTATCTTTGGTACGCAACACGTTTGCCACCACTTCCCCTTTGTACTCCAGCGGCGAAACAGCGCCTTTGAGCAAATCCGGCTCTTTGTATTTGCCGACCAGTACTTTTTTGGCGACGCCCATGGTGGGTGTGTTCAACTGCAACCCCAAGTGCGTGGCTATACCTAGGCGGCGTGGATGGGAGATGCCGTGGCCATCGACCATGATCAGGTCGGGTTTCTGCTGCAGCTTTTCGTAGGCTTCAAGCAAATTCGGGGCCTCGCGGAAGGAGAGGAAGCCGGGGACGTACGGAAGCTCCACCTCACCGTAGTGCCATACCTTCTCCAGCACTTCTAGTTCAGGATAAGAGAGCAATACAAACACCGACAAAATATGGTCTTCTCCTACAAAAGAAGAATCACAACCAGCAATGAGTCTCAAGTCGAAATCAGGTTTCTGGAGAATGACGCGCGCCTGCATTTCTTGTTGCTGTGCCTTAAGCTGGGCGAGTAAGACAGGATCGGGGGCAGGCTCGTCGAAGCGTCGGTAGTAGGCCATGGAGGTGAATTTTGAATGAGTGATTGAGTGGATGAGTAGATAAGTGAATATTTTTAATTCGGGATTACGTTGGGGGTTCAGAGCGGTTCAATTTATTGTGCATCTTCTTCTGCTCCTCTCCTCAAAAGACATTGGAATTAGGTGTAAAGCCAATTTGACCATCCACTCAATCACTCATTCAAAATTAGTCACGCACTGCAGGGGTAAATCAGTTTGGCGAAAAGCAGCTGCCATTGACCTTCCACTTGTCCAAAATGAAATTCGAAGGAGGTGGCTGTATGGAGAACCGACTTTTGTAGAAGAGGCAAGGAGGCTCTGATACGTTTGATGTCGGGCTCGGATAAGCTGGCGTAGTCCCAGTAACCGCTTTTCTGAAACTTATCAGGCCCAGATACAAAGCAGCCGTCTTTGCTATACCCTGATTGGCCACTGTCATAATTCATGTCAGCACAGTCAAAGGTCGGCCATGCTTCATCTTGAAGGTCACAAGCCTTTACCTCTTCCCGCACTGTGAAGAGAGACCTGTCTTGGTACTCGCGCTTAAAGTGTCGGATGTCTGTAGTGTGCGTCATTTTGGGCATAGCGCCGGGCTGTTCAATGATCCATATACCATAATCGGGGTGTATAAACTGGTTGACCGCAGCCGTATCAGAAGCATGTAGTGCCTGAAAAAAACGGGCAAAAGCAGTTTCAAAGCTAACCGTGTCGGGTCCGGCTGCATTGTTCCGGCGCAGGTGCTCCTCCTGCACTTCCTCCAGCCGCTTCTGTTCTTCCGACTGTTCAGTCGCCAAGCTGTCCTCTCGGGTACCACAAGCCCCTAGCCACAGCAGCATTAGTGTCAAAGTAAGGTAAGTATATCGGAAGCGAGTCATATTAAACAGGTGGAGGTATACTGTCTATACGCGGTCATTTGCCCTTGGATTGAACTCAGGTATAGCGAAGGATAGTTAGGTTTATCTTAACTATAAAAATACCAAGACGTAAATTTAATTAATAGGGTGTAGGTAGTAGCTAACGTATGAAAACAAACACAATGGCAAACTTAAAATTCAATGATAGTATGCGCATTACGATAAGTGGTGTGCAGCTAACCGGCGATCTAGCCGTGCCGGAAGGGGCTAAGGGTCTTGTAATATTCTCGCACGGCAGCGGTAGCAGCAGGCTCAGCTCCCGCAACCGCTTTGTGGCGGAGCACTTGCAGCGCTCCGGCTTTGCAACACTGCTTTTCGATCTGTTGACCGAACAAGAAGATCAGTACCGGGAAAACCGCTTTGATATCACCTTGCTTACCACGCGCCTAGTTGATGTAGTTAATTGGGTGCAGCACTTGGATGAAGTTAAAGACTTGCATATTGGTCTGTTTGGAGCCAGTACGGGTGCCGCCTCTGCCCTTGGTGCAGCCGCGGCGTTGGGCAGCGATATTATCTTTGCAGTGGTTAGCCGGGGTGGTAGACCCGATCTAGCCGGACCTGTGCTGGCAGAAGTGCGGAGCCCCACGCTGCTCATTGTAGGCGGGCTGGATGAGGAAGTGTTGGATCTCAACCGACAGGCGCAGGACCAGATGCAATGTCTCAAGGACCTTGAAATCGTGCCCGACGCCACGCATTTATTTGAAGAACCGGGCGCACTCGAAATGGCGGCCCAACTGGCGACAGACTGGTTCAGGAAATACCTCGAGCCGGGCAAACAGCACCCACTGAGAGAGTAAGTTAATATCTCAGTCATTCAAAATTAAGAAACCATGGACTATATTAGAAACAGAGAGGAGGCGGCAGAGATGCTGGCCGATCGGCTGGCACAATATAAGGGGCAGAAGGGAGTAGTGCTGGCTATACCTCGGGGCGGGGTTCCTGTGGCTGCGCCCATCGCCAAACGCTTAGGTATGCCCCTCGAAGTGATTGTCTCCAAAAAGATCGGACACCCGGCTAACCCAGAGTTTGCCATTGGCGCCGTTAGTTTGGAGGATGTGGAGGTAGACCATCGCTCTGACGTGTCCGAAGAATACATTAGGGCCGAAACAGCCCGGCTGCAGGAGAGCTTGCGCAAGAAGTATAAGCTCTTTATGGGCAACCGGCAACCGGTTGATTTGCGGGACCGCATTGTGATTATAGTCGATGACGGCATCGCGACAGGTAAAACGCTGCTCTCCACGTTGGAGATGGTAAAGAAAAAGCACCCTAGAAAAATAATTGTGGCGGTACCTGTTGCGCCCTATTCCGCCATCGAGCGCTTCAAAGCCATTGTAGATGAGGTAGTCTGCCTACTGGTGCCTCCTTTTTTTCAGGCGGTGGGGCAGTTTTACCTAGAATTCTCGCAAACAAGCGATGAAGAGGTAATTGAACTGCTGCGGCATCAGGCGGCCACAGAATAGGTATAGCACCAGCCTAACGGTCTACAAGCAAATGACGGATAAAGGAGCGGTCCGGCAAGGTTGCCCGTACCATGTACATGGTGGCATCACCCAATTCTGAAGGATCAATAAGCTGAATAAAATTTCCCCTCGCATCGGCCTCGGCTTCAAACTCTTTGATCAGCTTGCCCTCTAGGGTATAAATACCAATATTGAATTTCTCCATGGGCTGAAGTGCCAGCAACTGAAGTGTGACAGGTGTTTTACTCTGTACTCGCGTCGGGTATACGCGCATGTCTTCTGTAGTAGCTTGCACTAGACTGACCGCTATAACAGGGGAGTAGCTCTCCGTTCCGTCAAAATCCACTTGACGAAGACGATAGTAGTTAACCCCGTTCGTGGCTTTCTTATCCTCAAAAGTATACTGCTGCGGAAGCGATGTTGTGCCACTGCCTTCCACACGGTCTACAGCTTTAAAGTCGAAAGAGGTTTCTCCACGCTGTACCTCAAAATAATGGTTGTCGAGCTCAGAGGCGGTCTGCCAAGAAAGGCTGACGCCGTTGAGAGTGGGTTTGCCTTTAAAACTAACCAGTTCTACCGGAAGCGGGATAATGATTTCATCCAGAATGGCATCGAACCAGCGCTGAGACATTTTTTCCATGCCACTGCCATTGGGATGAACTCCATCATAAGTGTCTACACCTTCTGTTGCATCGAAGCCGGTATTTTGATCTACCAAAATAATAGGCGGTCCATTTGAGCTTTGCTCTTTTACAAATTGCTCAATGCGTTGATTGAGATTTTCGATATTTCTAACAGCGTCTGGTCCAACTTTTTGTAAGTGAGCTGGAATTAACTTTGCTATAAAAATAGTCACCCCGGGGGATTTTTCAGCAATTGTATTGATGACGGTTTCTATTTCGCCTATAGTCTGTTCAATATCTTGATTACGAAACATATCGTTCGTGCCCAAATGCATCAGCACAATGTCTGGGGAATAGCCCTGCAGCCATTGAGAAAGATTTCCTTTTCCATCTTTACCATTCAGAACCTCATCAGTACTCCACCCCCAGTGACCTTCATTTCTGTTGCTGAACGTTTGTCCTTTATATGGATTAAAAGAAGGTGCTCCTCCATCGTTTTCAGTATGGGAACCTACAAACTCAAAATTAACGTCAGCGTCAAGCAGCTTTTTCCAAAGAGGGTATCTGTAACTAACATGCTGCATGTTCCCCTGCGTAATCGAATTCCCAAGCGGCATAATCTTCAAAGGCTCGGATTGAGCTTGGGCCTCGAAACTGATTAGTACAAAAAGAGTGATTACGAAGCTGAAAGCTTGTTTTCTGAAGCGGTACAATTTGGAGCGCATAAAGTGTAAGCTAAGTAATTGGTACTGAGTAGCTCTTTAAAACGACTATACAGCCAGTGGGTTGTGACTATACCCTTAATCAGACACTTATAATAAGCGCTTGGCCTTTCCCGCTAGAGGATTTCTAAAGCGTGCAGCTAATACAATTTTTAAGGTTTTGTTGTTCTAAGTTATTTACATGTCCTCTTTGTTGGCCATAATGGCATCAAACCAGCGCTTGGCTATAAATTTCTCGCCTGCTTGGTTGGGGTGAAGCGAGTCAAAGGTATGTGTGTCGGGGTTATAGCCAGTGTTGACGTCAACCACTATTACCGGAGATTTAGAGCTAGAAAGTCTGGAGGCAAGCTGGGGTATAAGTGATAAGAAGCGCTGCGTCGAGTCCGCAGGGGCATAAGTGGCAGGTATAGGGGTGATTTTAGCCAGTAGAATAACAACTTCATCATTGTCGGCCCTTATTTGGTTCACTATCGATTCTATTCTTTCAATAGTGTTGACAGTCCCTTTGCTATGGATGATGTCGTTGGTGCCAAGATGCATGAGCACCACATCCGGTGTGTAGCCCTTCAACCAGTCGTTCAGTTTCCCTTTGTCCCTTTTGTAACTCGTCGGGTTTTCCTTTCCATTCAGGATTTCCTGTGTCGTCCAGCCCCAGTGGCCTTCGTGCTTGTTGGTGAAGGTCTTGCCTTTATACTCTTCTCCCATTACAGGAGAGGCAACGTCTGCACCCTGCTCCGTGTCGGGGGCATTGCGATACCAGTTCGTGTCCATTGAGCCCACAAACTCAAAATTAATCTCTGCATCGACCAGCATCTTCCAAAGTTCATAGCGGTAACTTGGGTGCGTCTCCCCACCTTGCGTGATGGAATTTCCCAAGGTCATGATTTGCAGGGTTTTTGGTTCTAGTTGAGGCTCTATCTCCTCCCGAGACTCATCATCGGTGCAACTAGCTGAGAGTAGTACAAATAGAATAAAGAAAACAGATTTCTGATATTGTTTAATTATTGAAAACATATGATGTAAGCAAATTCAAAAAAGGTGAATATAGGTTGACCCTAAAAACGAGAAGTAGAGAATTCTGTTACAATTTTGAATTGGGGTCGGCTTATAATTGTGCAATTCTGTTTGGTTGAAGAAAACAAAAACCGGCGTAATGGAAACACGAAGCGAAGGTTAGCCGGTATCAAAAAGACTCTTATATTTGCTAACTGAACCAATCACTACAGACTCAGGGCGCACGACAGCTCCTTGGTCCCTATAAGGATTGGCTGTAAAATGTTAAAAACTAGACCTGATAATGACGACAAAAGCATCTAGAATCATCTATACCATTACGGATGAAGCGCCTGCCTTGGCAACGCGCTCTTTCCTGCCGATTGTGCAGGCCTTCACGAAAGCCGCTGATATTGAAGTAGAAACTAGAGATATCTCCCTAGCCGGCCGTATTATTGCTACTTTCCCAGAGAACCTAACCGAAGCGCAAAAGCAGTCGGACGATCTCGCATACCTAGGCGAATTGGCTAAAACACCAGAGGCTAACATCATTAAATTGCCAAACATCAGCGCCTCTATTCCGCAGCTGACAGCGGCCATAAAAGAACTGCAGTCGCAGGGCTACAACATACCTGACTACCCGGCCGACCCGAAAAACGACACCGAGAAAGACGTGAAAGCCCGCTACGCCAAGATTTTGGGTAGCGCCGTGAACCCGGTGCTGCGTGAAGGTAACTCGGATCGCCGTGTGGCCGATGCCGTGAAGCAGTATGCCAAGAAGCACCCGCACTCCATGGGCAAGTGGTCTTCTGACTCTAAAACGCACGTAGCCCACATGACAGGCGGCGACTTCTACGGCAGCGAGCAGTCTGTTGTGGTTGATAAAGCAACCGACGTGCGCATCGAGTTTGTTGGCGCCAATGGCGAGACTAAAGTGCTGAAAGACAAAGTGGCCCTGAAGGCTGGTGAGGTGATGGACTCTTCTGTGATGAGCCGCAACTCCCTGCGTTCTTTCCTTGAGAAGGAAATTGCGGAAGCGAAGGAGCAAGGCATCCTGTTGTCGCTGCACCTGAAGGCTACCATGATGAAGGTATCTGACCCTATTATGTTCGGCCATGCGGTAACAGTGTTTTTCAAAGAGACTTTCGAGAAGCACGGCGCTACGTTCAAAGAACTTGGTGTTGACGCGAACAACGGCTTGGGCGACGTATACGCCAAAATACAAAATCTGCCAGCAGAGAAGCGTGCTGAGATCGAAGCTGATTTGAAAGCGGAGATGGAGAAGCGCCCTGAACTGGCAATGGTAAACTCCGACAAAGGCATCACTAACCTCCACGTGCCAAGTGACGTGATCATTGACGCCTCTATGCCTGCCGCTATCCGTTCATCTGGCCAGATGTGGGGGCCGGACGGCAAACTGCATGACACCAAAGCGATCATTCCGGACCGCTCTTATGCCCAGATCTACCAAGAGGTCATCCAGTTCAATAAAGAAAACGGTGCTTTCGACCCGACAACCATGGGTACTGTGCCGAACATTGGTCTGATGGCCCAGAAAGCTGAAGAGTACGGCTCCCATGACAAGACTTTCGAAATGGCAGCTGCTGGTACTGTTCGCATTATAGATGCCAACGGCAACACGTTAATGGAGCAGAAAGTAGAAGAAGGCGATATCTTCAGAGCCTGCCAGACAAAGGACCTTCCGATTCAGGACTGGGTGAAGCTGGCCGTTACAAGAGCCCGTATCACCAACACACCTGCTATCTTCTGGCTGGACCCACAGCGTGCGCATGATGCCAACCTGATCCAAAAAGTAGAAAAATACCTGCAGGACCACGATACCAACGGTCTTGAGATCAAGATCATGTCGCCGGTAGAAGCCATGCGCTATACCTGCGAGCGTGCTAAGTCGGGCAAAGATACCATCTCGGTAACCGGTAACGTACTCCGCGACTACCTGACTGACCTGTTCCCGATCATAGAGTTGGGCACTAGTGCCAAAATGCTTTCGATCGTTCCGCTGCTAGATGGTGGTGGTTTGTTCGAGACAGGTGCCGGTGGATCTGCGCCGAAGCACGTGGAGCAGTTCGTTGAAGAAAACTACCTGCGTTGGGATTCATTGGGTGAGTTCCTAGCCCTAGCCGTATCGCTGGAGGACTTGGCCTACAAGACCAAAAACGAGAAAGCTGAAGTACTGGCAGAAGCCCTGAACAAAGCCAACGCCATGTTCTTGGAAAACGACAAGTCACCAGCTCGTAAAGTAGGCGGCATCGACAACCGCGGCAGCCACTTCTACTTGGCCATGTACTGGGCACAGGCGCTGGCGGAACAGTCAAAGAACCAAGAGCTCAAAGACAAGTTCTCGAAGCTGGCGCAGGAGCTGACCGACAACGAGCAGAAGATCGTAGACGAGCAGATCGCCGCACAGGGCAAGCCCGTTGATATCGGCGGTTACTACCACCCGAATGAAGAGAAAACCAGCAAAGCCATGCGTCCGAGTGAGACCTTGAATAAGGCTTTGGCTAGCTTCTAATCTGAAGAGTTACTAATAAAAAGGAAAGGCTGCCTGAGAAATTGGGCAGCCTTTCCTTTTTATTAAATATATGTCTAATCTGCGTTGGAGCCGATATCACCTTGCGCAACGTAGACTTGCAGTTGTTCAGGACTCAGGTGCACATTAATATGACCGTCGTATTTCAGCACATCCTTATATCCGAAAGGCGTGCCGTCATCTAGTTCAGCCACGTTGGACTTGCTCATGCCTGTGGTGCCATTCACAGGATTGAAAGTTAGCGCAATGCCTCCTCCTTCTTCAACTGAGTTTCTGTGGATATGTGCAGGGTGCACGCCTCCTTCAGGTGTGTTCACCAAAGATAAGGTGGCTAAGGCTTCTCCATTCCTTCTTTGTTCAAAGAGAGCGAAGCCGCTTATGCCCGGTACAGCTGCTTCTTCCAAGTCATATCGCTTGGACTTCCCTGTCAGCTCATTCTGCCCGATGTCGGCCTGCGCTACAATAACATCCAGCTGTTCTGCACTAAAATGCACGTTCAGGTGACCATCGTAGTGCATCAGGTCTTCAAATGATACCGGTGTTCCGTCATCTGCCCTCTGAACGATAGTTGTACTAGTTCCAGTCGTACCATTTACTGGTGTCAATGATATAACAATAGGGCCTCCTTCTGCAGCCGTGTTGGCATGTATGTGGGCTGGGTGTCTGCCTCCTGTGGGCGTTCCTGTTAAAACTATTGTGATGGAGGTTGTCCTCTCATTTAATCTCACAAATGTGGCGGTACCTTCTATTGTTTCAACCGCTACTGATTCCAGATCATATACTTTCGTATTAGGGAAAGGCAATGGAGAGTCGTCATCGTCCTTACAACCGGTAAGGACAACGGTGCTGAGCACCAACATTAGCGTAAAAATGTTGATTTTGGATAGGTTGTTCAACATAGGCATTATGGTTAAAGGTAAAAAATAATACATTTTGGTCGCGTCTTTGTATTATTTAACACCTTGTTATTCAGTTTGTTCTACATTTTTTGTTAGTGCCGTCCAGAAAATGGTGAACAGTATGAGTGGGCATTTGAGCTGATTTATGGATAGCAAGTCAAACATCGGCAGATTGATGCATTGGATGAAAGCATAAGCGGCGGCTTGGGTAGGGTCGCCGCTTATGCTTTAAGGGCTTAAAACCAGTTGTTGTTAGGCTTCTGATTTGTCGTGACAAGGTCAGCAGGTATTTAATCGGGATCCTTCGGTTTGCCAATTTTCTGAATAGCAGGGAAACCTCAAAGCTAGTACAAGTTTGAAACTTGTACCTTCTCTGTTAAAGTCAGCAAAGCCATAAGTCCAAGTTGAGACGTTGATGCGGCTTCGGCTAGCTTTTGGTCATTAGGTATAAATTATAGAAAAGGAAAGGCTGCCTGAGCGATTGGGCAGCCTTTCTTATTTATGTTAGTCCGGTTAATATACTTATTTTGTGGACGACATTAGAGTTGTCGATTAGAGAACTAACAAAGCTGTGTATACCCTATGCTTCACTTGCTCAAGAAATTCCGGTCTTACTGGTTAGGCGATGTCAGTTTTGTCGTTTTGTTGGTCATGCTGGCTGCGGTCGTATTTGTGCTTCCCATTGTGATGGAAATCAGCGAGCATGGCGTACTGTTGTTCAATGTGCTGTTGTTAAGCGTGTTTCTGTCAGGAATTTTTGCAACTAACAATTATTGGGTGATGATGCTCTCCGCGGTTTTATTCGGTGTGCACCTGACCTTGCGCCTCATTCGCTTCGGAGAGAACCCTTATTCGTACTACGCCTTGGAAAACGTGATAGCCATCGCCAACACCGCAGTATTCCTGTATATCAACTTGCGGTTACTGTTTCGTGACCAAAGCGTAAATATATACCGCATCATAGGAGCAGTTAATGTGTACCTGCTATTGGCACTTATGGGAGCACTCACGCTGGAGGTAATTCATGCTGTTACAGGTGTCTCCATAGGAGGCAATGTCCTACTCACAGGGACAGATCGGGATTATGGTCACTTCATCTACTTTAGTCTCGCGTCGCTAACCACAGTAGGCTTTGGAGATATTTACCCTATAAGTACAGCTGCTAAAATGCTGGCTACTTTCCTGTCCGCTATTGGAATTTTGTTTCCGGCAATTGTTATTGCACGCTTAGTTGGTTTGGCTTCCCAACGCTCTTCATAAGTCACTTTTCGGACTGAATTCTGCAAATTAAGCATCAGAAAGCCTTCCGTCATATTTCTTATACAGGAGAGTGGTGTCAGATGTGAATAAGCAGCTAAAATCCGGCGTCTGAATTTGCATTTGCTTAACTTTGAAGCTAAGGCCTAGCCAACTCCTGTAGTACAGCGGCTGCCTAAGAAGTAACAATGGAAGAGCAATATCCACCTTTCGAACCTTTTGACAGCACAAACGACCCGGAGTCGCTCTTTGCCGCGCACCTTGCTTCTCAACCACAGCTGGCCGGGGCTTCTGCTGATTCCAAAACGATCATTGTGATGGGCAGGCACCGCTATTACAACCTGTTCAGCACCCAGCTCGTATCCTGCAGCCTGAGTAGCACCGGTGAGTTAAAAACACCATTTACTGTGCTAAACCCCCTTGAACTAGTGTGGCGAACCGAGCAGCAGGACGAATTAAAGTTTTACAGTGCCATTACCCGCTTTCAGAGCTTCTACGAGAAATCAGCTACCGATACAGCCAGCTTAAAGGCGTTGGTGCGCAACCCACTCCGCTACGCCTTCTACCTGCACGACAGCGAAGTTTCCGAGAAAATAACGCCGCGCTCTATTGTACCTGTTCAGGTTACGCAGCCGCAGATGGATTTTAAAGTACGCATCGGCTTGGATAGTGACGTGTTCAGTGTCACAAGCGATCTGTTTATAAACGGTACTTATTACCCCCTTAGCCGCATCAGCGTCCGGTATGATCATTTTTTGGTGGCCGACGATGCTTGGTACCTGTGCTCTAAACCGCAACTGCCTTCTGTGGTGGCTTATTTCAAAAAGCACGGGAACGAGCTTCAGCTATCGCACGATGCCTTCCTGCAATTTCAGCGGCAGGTGCTTTCCAAAATGGAGTCTCATGTGCCTGTGGAGCATACCTACCTCAAACCAGCCTCTAAAGCTCAACTCAGGAGCAGAGGCTTTAACCAGCCGCCGGAAAAGGTGCTATACCTGATAGAGTCCGAGAACTACGTGCTGCTGCATCCTTTTATGCGCTATGGTGAAATCGAGATCCCACTGCTATCTAATAAGCTGATTTATGACCAAGACAACATGGGCAGGCCTTTCTTTGTGGCGCGTAACACAGAGATGGAAGCGGCCTTTACAAAGCTGCTGATACAGCAACACCCGCACTTCTGGGAGCAGCTGGACAACATGCTTGATTACTTTTACCTGCACAAGACGCGATTTCTGGACGAGATGTGGTTTCTCGATGCCTTTGACAATCTGGCTGCGCATGGCGTGACTATTCTGGGTTTCAACGACCTGCAGGGGAACAAGCTCAACCAGCACAAAGCCACGGTGGCCATTCAAGTAGACAGCGGCCTAAACTGGTTTAATGTGACTGTTCAGGTAAAATTTGGCCGCAAAAAGGCCTCAATCAAACAGTTGAAGAAAGCCGTTGTAAACAAAAGCAAATACGTGCTGCTCGACGATGGCACCATGGGCATTATACCTGAAGAGTGGCTGCAGCGGCTGCAGGGCTACTTCGAAACAGGGACGGTCGTGGAGGAGGAGCTGCTGATTCCCAAAACAAACTTTGCCGTGCTCACAGAGCTGTTCGAGGACTATATGCTGAACAAGCAGGTACAGAAAGAGCTATGGTGGTACCAAGCACAGCTGAGCAACGTGGAAAATATTGCCCTGGCACCCGTACCAACTGGTCTGCAGACCGCACTCCGGCCATACCAGCTACAAGGTCTGAGCTGGCTCAACTTGTTAGACGACCTGCAGTTTGGCGGCTGTCTCGCCGACGACATGGGCTTGGGTAAAACAGTGCAGGTGATCGCGTTTATGTTATTGCTACGTGAGAAGCGGGAGAAGCAAACACATCTGCTGGTCGTGCCCACCTCGCTCCTACCGAACTGGCAGGCTGAACTGCAAAAGTTTGCTCCGTCTTTGCAAGTGCACATACACCACGGTCCGAATAGAGCAAAAGACACAGTCGCTTTTCAGGAGTATGATGTGGTGATTACCACCTATAATACCCTGCTCTCCGACATTGGATTTCTAAAGAAGTTCGGGTTCGGATATACCTTCCTAGATGAGTCGCAGAACATCAAGAACCCGAACTCGCAGCGCTATAAAGCAGCCTGTCTACTGCAGTCCTACAACAGGGTCGTGCTCACAGGTACGCCTTTCGAAAACAACACCTTCGATATTTATGCGCAGCTTTCCTTTGCCAATCCCGGCTTGCTGGGCACCCGGACCTACTTCCGGAACACCTATGCCATGCCCATCGATAAGTTTAAGGACAGGAAAAGTGCGAAGGCCCTGCAGGAAAAGATTGGTCCCTTTGTGCTGAGAAGAACAAAGGCCGAGGTAGCCAAAGAACTCCCCGACAAAACAGAGATGATCCTTTACTGCGAAATGGGAGAGGAGCAGCGCAAAGTATACGACACTGCCGAGCAGGAATTCAGAGACTACATTACAGCCAATGGGGAAGAGGAACTGACTAAGCACCCGATGCACGTGTTACGTGGCATCACCAAACTGCGGCAGATCTGCAACTCACCTCTCCTCACTGGCGATGCGAAGCTTTTCTCGGATACTTCTGCCAAGATACAGGTGCTTATGCAGCAGATACAGAATGTAGCGCGGTACCACAAGGTGCTGGTTTTCTCCCAGTTTGTGGGCATGCTGGACCTGATCAAGAAAGAGCTAGTGCAGGAAAATATCAAATTCTCCTACCTCACAGGCAGTACCCGCAACAGGGGCGAGGTCGTGAACCAGTTTCAGACGGATGACGAGATCCGTGTGTTCTTAGTGAGCCTGAAAGCGGGCGGAACGGGCCTTAATCTAACCGCTGCCGATTATGTGTTCATTGTGGACCCATGGTGGAACCCAGCTGTGGAGAACCAAGCCATAGACCGAAGCTATAGAATCGGTCAGGAGAAAAAAGTGATCGCCGTGCGACTCATTTGCCCTAACACGGTGGAGGAGAAAATACAGATACTGCAGCAGAACAAATCTAAGCTCGCCACCGATCTGGTAACAGCCGATAACAGCTTTTTCAGGTCGCTTACGAAAGATGATTGGCTTAATTTGAGCGATGGCAAAGGCCAGTAGAGATGAGAGTAGCGTTAAAACAAAAGCGGCAGCCCAACTAGGCTGCCGCTTCCATTTATAAGGTATAGCACTAAGGCTTAGTAACCGAACACCTGCTCCAGTGTCAGTTGCTGTACCTTGCCGTATTTCTCCAGTTCCTTGAAGTTCAGTCGATCCTTTGAACCGATCACCAAAATAGCTTGTGGCTGACCGCTCACGAACTGCTTCTGGAATGCCTGCAGCTGGTCGAATGTCAAGCTGTTGGCGCTTTCGTAGACGTCCTTACGGATGTCGTAGTCCAGTCCGAGGCGCTTGGCACGCTCATAGTCGAACAGGATAGACGACTTCGTGATACGCTCCGAAGAAATGCTGTTGCGCAGCGAGGCCTTTGCGATTTCGAAGTTAGCCTCCGCCAATGGCATGTTCGTTAGGAGCTCCTGCATACCTGCCATCGCCTCCGGCAGTTTGTCTGACTGCGTACCGATATATGACATGATGTAGTTAGATCGGTCCTTCTTGGCGGCTGTGCTGTAGCTGGAGTAGGCAGAGTAGGCGAGGGCCTTCGACTCACGCAGCTCTTGGAACACGATTGAGCTCATACCTGCCCCGAAGTACTGGTTGTACAGACGGATGGTCGGTACCATGGCTTTGTTGAAGGCATCTGCTTTGGTTAGGAACATCAACTCGGCCTGTACCATGTTGTAGTCTACCCAATAGACCATCGGCTGCTTGATGTCGAGTTCGGCGTATACCTTTTCGGCAGGAACCGGCTTCAGTTTAGCTGGCACAATGTGACCTGCATTAAGAGCAGCTACCAGATTGTCTGTTTCACGTGGGCCATAGTAAAGCACGCGGTGCTCGTAGGTAGGTATGCTTTTAATAAGATTCACCAGTTCCTGCGGCTTCACTGCCTTCAGTTCCTTCTCAGAAAGAACCGTTGTAAACGGATTCTTAGGACCGTACTTGGCATAGTTTACCAATGCTTGGTTCAGAATCACACCTTTGTTCAGCTTCGCATCGTTACGGGCTTTCAGTATACCTTGCACCATGTCGTCCAAAGCTTTCTGGTCGGCTTTCGGGTTTTGCAGGGTGTTTTCGAACAGTGCCAACGCCTTTTCGAAGTTCTCATCAAGCCCAGACAGCGTCACATATACTTGGTCGCCGGAAGTGGACACGTTGAAAGAAGTACCCAGCTTGTAGAACTCTTTCTTCAGCTCTTCAGCCGTGTACTTGTCGTTGCCCAAGAACTTGAGGTAATTCACGGCCATGCCCAGTTTCTGGTCATTGTCAGTGCCCATGTCCAGAATGTAGTACAGCTGGAACAAGCCGTTCTCGCTGTTCTTGGTGTATAGCAGCGGAATGTCGTTCTTCAGCTTAGCCTCTTTGATGTCGGTTTTATAGTCTACAAAAACAGGTGAAAGCTCAGAAGCCTCTTTGGCCATAAACTCACTATAGTAAGCTGACTGGGCCTCACGGTTAACCGGCACTGGCGTGATGGTTGGTTTCTCTACTTTCTGGCCAGCGGCGTTCTTGTCGGTACGCTTGTATACCTGCACGTAGTTGTTGTTGAGGTACTTGTTGGAAACCGCCATCACATCCTGCTTTGTGATCTTGGCAAACTCTTCCGGACGGTTCACATAGTCGGCCCACGGAATGTCATAAATGAAAGCAGTCACAAAAGCGTCGGCACGGTTTGAGTTGCGCTCGTAGGCACGCATCAAACTGATTTTGTTGTCGTTGATGATAGCCGGGATTAGGTCATCGTCGAACTTACCCTGCTTCACTAGCTCCACCTGCGCCAACAGCATGTCTTTTACTTCGTCGAGGCTCTGGCCCTGACGTGGCGAACCACCCAAACGGAAAACAGAATAGTCCTTCATCTGGTTGTCGTAACCGTAAGCCTGCAACACCTTCTGCTGCTGGTTCAGGTTCAAGTCGATCAGGCCAGCCTGTCCGTTGTAGAGGATGGCGCTGATCATGCTCAGTACCTGCGCGTCGCGTGAGCTCATGCCCGGGAAGCGGTAAGCAATAGAGATGTTCTCAGCGCTTGGGCCGGTTACTTCTTTCACGATCGGCTGTGCTATCGGCTGCTCCTGTGCCACTGTAAAAGTAGGGGCGGCACTAGGCTTCAGTTTGCCGAAGTGCTCATCAATTACACGGATAGTTTCGTCAAAGTCGATGTCACCGCTCAGACCGATAGCCATGTTGTTTGGCACATAGTAGGCATCAAAGTACTTCTTGATCTCTGTGATAGAAGGGTTTTTCAAGTGCTCCACAGTACCAATGGTGGTCTGCGTGCCGTACTGGTGCGTTGGGAACATAGCAGCGTTCAGCGTCTCCATCACTTTCCAGCCGTCGTTGTCGAGTGTGCGGTTTTTCTCTTCATACACCGCCTCCAGCTCTGTGTGGAATAAGCGAGGTACAAGTTCACCGAAGCGGTGCGCTTCCAAGGCCACCCAACGCTCCAGTTGATTACTAGGGACGTCATTGGTATAGACTGTTTGCTCCACTGAGGTATAGGCGTTGGTTCCTTTGGCACCGATGGCACCCAAGATCTTGTCGTACTCATTAGCCACGGCGTAGGTAGCCGCCACACCAGAGATAGAGTCGATCTGGTGATAGATTTTTTTGCGCTGCGCTGGATCGGTGGTGTTGCGGTGCTGCTCATACAGTGCCTCAATCTTGTCGAGTTCTGCTTTTTCTTTTTCCCAATCCTGCGTTCCGAGCTGGCTAGTGCCTTTAAACACCATGTGCTCCAAGTAGTGGGCTAGGCCCGTTGCATCGGCCGGGTCATTCTTGCTTCCGGCACGCACAGCAATATAAGTCTGTACTCTCGGTGCGTCCTCATAGTCTGTCAGGTATACCTTCAGACCATTTTCCAAGGTATAGACACGAGCGTTGAGCGGGTCGTTGGGTACAGACTCATACTTATATTCCTTCTGCGCCGTAGCTGTCTCGGTAGAAGAGGTTGTCTGGTACGTTTCGTTCTTGCATTGCGTCAGCACAAGAGAAGACGCAACCAAAAACAACGATAATCCTTTTTTCATGGGTTTGTTGTTAGGGTATGGGTATAGGATTTTGAGAACAAGAATGTCAAGTCATGGGGTCTTCAATTGGAAAACCCCGTGACTTGCCACTGTGTTTTAATTAGAACTTTACAAATATAAAATTTTTCTTCAATTAGAAATCAGTGTCGAGGCCAAAGCGTTGCTTCATATCGACGAGCACTGGGTATTTCTCGGCCAAGTAGTTGAATTTGTCCTGCGAAGTGTAAAGTTTGTTTCCTTCCTGCACTTCTATTACCTCCGCCTTCAGTTTGATGCTGCGGTTGCCCGTTTCTTTTTTCAATTCGCGGAGTATTTCCGGGCGCAGGCTGGTGAACTGGTCCATCATCACGTGGTTCTCCAAGTGCAGGACGATCTCGTTGTCTTGGCCTATGTGAAACTGACGGTTAAGCAAGGTATACTCCATCATGTTTTCCGCCTTTTTGCGGCGAAGGATAGCATGCCATACCGTATTTACACGGCTAGGGTCCAAAGGTACTACAGTGCCATAATTAGTGTCTTCCTCCTCCTCGGCCACAGCAGTGTCGGCCACAGTCACAGGTTGGTTTTGCAGGTCCTTGAGGCTAGGCAGTTTTCCAAGTTTTTTCTGCGGCGGCACAGGTATAGACGGTCGCTGCATAGTAGGGGCAGGGGCTGTCTTTGCCTCTGGCGGCGACAGATGGGCATCCGGCGTTACCTGTTGTGGCTTATGTGGCTGCTGCAAATCCTCGGAAGGCACATGGCCCTGCTGGTGCGGCTGCTGCAAACCCACGGAAGGAATACCGCCACCGCCCTGCATGGCAGCTGATGGCACTGTGCCGGCACTCGGCTGCTGCATCGCCGCCGAAGGTATAGTTGGGGCACCTGCAGGTTTGGTAGCGGCTGGTGCCGGGGCTACTACCTTAGCTTTTTTTAATTCAGCTCCTTCCTGCGCAAAACTAAAGGCCGCATTGAGGTGCGCCATTTTCATCAGGCACAGTTCCACATGCAGGCGCTGGTTTTTGCTGCTCTTGTAATTGGTATCGCAAGTGCTCACCAAGTTGAGCCCTGATAGCAGGAACGACACCGAGGACTTCTGCGACTGCTCGGCATACTTAGCCTTGATGTTGTCCGATACCTCGAGCAGTTGTACCGTCTGCGGATCTTTGCATACCAGCAGGCTTCGGAAGTGCTCGCCTATACCTATCAGGAAGTTGTGGGCATCGAAACCGTTTTTCAGAATTTCATCAAACAGCAGTAGCGCCCCCGACAGGTTCTGCTCCAGCAGGTGGTCTGTCAGGCGGAAATAGTAATCGTAATCGAGTATGTGCAGGTTCTCGACCGTGGCTTTGTAGGTCACGTTGTGGCCCGAGAAAGTCACCATTTGGTCGAAGATAGACAGCGCATCTCGCAGAGCGCCGTCCGCTTTCTGCGAGATTAGGTGCAAGGCGTCAGGCTCGGCCTGTATGTTCTCTTTTTGGGCGATGTTGCCTAAGTGGCGCACCATGTCCTCGATCCGGATGCGGTTGAAGTCGAAGATCTGGCAGCGCGACAGGATAGTCGGGATGATCTTGTGGCGCTCGGTGGTCGCTAGGATGAAAATGGCATAGGCAGGCGGCTCCTCGAGGGTCTTCAGAAATGCATTGAAGGCCTGATTCGAGAGCATGTGCACCTCATCTATGATGTAGATCTTATACTTGCCGGTCTGCGGCGCATAGCGCACTTGCTCAACCAGGTTCCGGATGTCCTCCACGGAATTGTTGGAAGCGGCATCGAGCTCGTGGATGTTGAACGAGCTGTTAGAGTTGAAGCTGCGGCACGACTCGCATTCATTGCAGGCCTCTACCTCCGGAGTGATGTTCTGGCAATTAATGGTCTTTGCCAAAATTCGGGCACAGGTTGTCTTGCCCACGCCACGCGGCCCGCAAAAAAGAAAAGCCTGTGCCAAATGGTGGCTGCTTATGGCGTTTTTGAGGGTGTTGGTGATATGGTGCTGCCCCACCACGCTATCGAACGTGGCCGGACGGTATTTACGCGCTGATACTACAAAATTTTCCATTACTACAAAGATAATCAATCTGAAGCTCAGATGGGAGTGCTTTTTATCCAGTAGTTATCCAAGAGGTTATCCACAAAGCAGATCTCATAACACCGGGTGTTTGAATGAGTATGGTGTTTTGCATTATACAAGATGATTAGTGCAATCAGTATATAGCAATATAGATTTATATTAATTATAAGTGGTTGATTGTCAATTGTTATAAAAGAAATTTTTTTTATAGAATAAAGTATTATAATATAACTATAGGTATAAAACGGCGTAATAAAGTTCTATCTCATATTCTTTTATTCCTAACTAAAATTATTGACTATGACCAGAGCATTACGCATGTATTTGCAGCTAGCCCTTATTGTGGTTATGCTGTCAGGCACCACCGTTTCTTTTGCGCAGGGGAACAGACCGGCAGGTAAAAAGCAGGTACCCCAAGTAGCACTTGACCACATTAATAAAAACAAGGCAAAGCTTAAGGTAAAAGACAAAGACGTGTCGGATCTAGCGCTTAGCGGTGAATCCGAAAGTAAAAGAAGCGGTGTCAAGCACTATTACATTAAGCAGCAGTATGACGGCATCGAAATCCATGGTGCTATTACGAACATGAGCGTTAACAGCCGTGGTGAAGTGGTGACGGTTGGCAATCGTTTTCAAGAGGATATTGATAGTAAGGTTAGTGGGAAGCAGCCTGCCCTCGATGCAAATGGAGCTGTGGCGGCGGCGGCCCGCCATCTTGGTGTTTCAGTGAGCGAGTCCTTGACCGTGCTGGAAAATACCAATGCTAAGAATCGAGAAGTGTTGCTTTCTAATGGAGGCATTTCACTAGAGCCTATACCTGCCAAGCTGGTTTACCAGCCCATGTTGGACGGTACACTTCGACTTGCTTGGGAAGTGTCCATTTATGAGTTAGACGCTCAGAACTGGTGGAATTTAAGAGTGGATGCCTCCACAGGTGAACTCTTGGACAAGGATAACATGGTAGTGCACTGCCTTTTTGAAAACGATGGGGCAGATGGCAAATTGATGCACGACACGCATCGTCACGCAACCTCGTCTCCGCTTGAGCAGGAACTGGACATGGCCCCCTACGCACCCACGGCTGGACCGGTAAACAATGGAAATACCCCCGGCCTGTACGAGGTATACCCAATGCCCATCGAAAGCCCAATACATGGCAACCGCAAACCAATGAATGCGGCCGCGGTAACGGATAGGATAGCCTCTCCGTCAGGCTGGCACACAGCGGGAAGCACAAGCTATACGATTACCAGAGGCAACAACGTGTATGCTTATGAAGACCCGAATAATACAGGCCACATAGCCAGCAACAATGATAATGGTGCGGATGTGGTGCACGGCCATAGCCCAGATGGAGGCACACAGCGGGTCTTTAAATATCCTGTGGACTTTTCGCAAGAGCCAGAAGCTTATCGGGATGCCGCTATCACCAACCTCTTTTACTGGAATAACATTATACACGACATGTGGTACCAGTATGGTTTTGATGAGGCGAGTGGTAACTTCCAGACAGACAACTTTGGGAAAGGAGGACTCGGTGGTGACCATGTAATGGCAGAGGCGCAGGATAACAGAAATGGAGTTTCCCGAAACAACGCCAACTTCGCGACACCCATCGATGGCAGACGGCCAAGAATGCAGATGTACCTCTGGAGCGGCAAGCCGGATCCGGACAAGTTCCAAATAACGGCTCCAGCCTCTATCGCGGGCAGCTATCCTGCGGGAACAGCGGCTTTTGGCCCTGCTCTTTCCCCAACTCCAATAACCGGAAAGTTAGTACTGGTAAACAGCGAAGGCGCAAGCGCTGTGGAGGGATGCGGTGCGGTACTTAATGCGGCAGATGTGGCAGGTAACATAGCGGTGGTTTACAGAGGTACGTGTGCTTTTACAATCAAAGTTAAAAACGCTCAGGATGCCGGTGCCATCGCGGTGGTGGTTATTAACAACGCGCCGGGTGCTCCAGGTGCCATGGGCGGAGCTGACCCCTCTGTCACGATTCCTTCTGTTATGATCAGTGACGTGATCGGTGCCAGCATCAGAGCGTTGCTGGATGATAACCAAGAAGTGACTGTAAGCCTGAAGGATGATGGTTCAGGCCCTGAAGTGGATGGGGACTTCGACAATGGTATTATCGTGCACGAATACGGCCATGGTATCTCCAACAGACTGACAGGCGGTCCCGGTACTACGTCTTGTCTTCCGACGCAGGTGCTGGCCAGCGGCCAAGTGTTGACAACCGAACAAATGGGAGAGGGCTGGAGTGACTGGTTCGGCCTGATGATGACCATGAAGAAGGGCGATACCCGCGAGAAGATCAGAGGCATCGGCACCTACGCCATCAATGAGCCAACTACAGGGCGTGGCATCAGACCGGCACCTTACACTACAGACTTTAGCGTAAACAGCTATACCTACGGCGCCACCAATAACCCATCGCTATCAGCGCCGCACGGTATCGGCTTTGTGTTTGCGACCATTCTTTGGGAGATAACTTGGGACATGATCGATCAGTATGGCTTTGACGAGGACCTGTACAATGGCAAAGGCGGTAACAACATGGCGATGCAGCTGGTAATTGACGGCTTGAAATTACAGCCATGCTACCCTGGCTTCGTAGATGGTCGCGATGCTATCCTTTTGGCTGATCAGTTAAACTACGGCGGTGCAAATCAGGAGCTCATCTGGAGAGCCTTCGCCAGAAGAGGAGTGGGCTATAGCGCCAGCCAAGGTTTGAGCTATTACAGATTTGACCAAGTGGAGGCTTTTGACCTTCCGGAAAACTATTCGCTCACTGCAACAGCAAGCCAAGCCCTAGAATCTTCTGACCTGAACGAGCGGGAGATTTTAATGAGCTACCCTAATCCGTTCTCAGAAAGCACTACGATCAGCTTTAAAGCAAGGGAGTCGGGTCATACTGTGCTCAAGGTATACGACATCACAGGCCGGGAAGTGGAGACACTATTTGAAGGGGATGTGCAACAAGGCGAAACCTACAAGCAGACATTTAATGCGGTAGGGCGTGAGACCGGTATGTACATCTACAGAATCGTGAACGGTAGCAGTACTCGCTCAGGCACGATGCTTTTGATTAAATAGAGCGTTCCTGATTAAGGGGAAATAGACAGCCCTAGCTGATGCCAAAACTGCTTCAGCTAGGGCTGTCTATTTATGGCTAAATGCTACCGCACTGCTTCATATCTGTCCAGTATACCTTTTTTAGAGAGCACAAATTGCCAAAGCTGGTTGTTGCGCGACCGAAAGGAGCCTGCACTGGAGAGGAGATAGTAGTTCCACATCCGATAGAAGCGCTCTTCGTACTCACCTTGCAGTTCAGGCCAATGCTGATTGAAATTGTGGTGCCAAGCCATTAGGGTGCGGTCATAGTCCGGGCCGAAGTTGTGTAGATCCTCCACCACAAAAATGTGCTCCATGGCGGCACTGAGTTGCCGGAGCGAGGGGATGAGGCAGTTCGGGAAAATATACTTGTCGATGAAAGGGTCGGGGGAGGTTTTGGAGAAGTTGACTCCGATGGTATGCAGCAGGAAGAGGCCGTCGTCTTTGAGGCAGCGTGCTGCCGTTTGCATATAAGTGCGGTGATTGCGGTAGCCCACATGCTCCGCCATACCGATCGAAACCACATGGTCGAACTGCTCGCGCACGTCACGGTAGTCCTGCAGGCGTATCTCGATGGGCAGCCCCTTGCATAGCTCACTTGCCAGTGCCGCCTGCTCTTTTGACACGGTTACACCCACGACTTCTACACCATACCTTTCAGCCGCATACTTGGCAAAGCTGCCCCAGCCGCAGCCAATGTCGAGCACCCGCTGCCGGGGCCGCAGGCGGAGCTTTCTGCATACCAAGTCGAGCTTGTGCTTCTGTGCCTGATCAAGGGTAGTGGCATCTTTCCAGTAGGCGCAACTATAGACGAGGCGTTTGTCGAGCATGCGCTGGTACAAACCGTTGCCTATATCGTAGTGGCGCTGGGCATTTCGGGCGGCCTTGCCTTTGGGTTGCAGATTGACGACTTTGGCCAACAGTACTTCAAGTATAGTTTTCCAGCCAAACTTGGCTTGTCTATATAAGTCTGCGCGGATAACTCGGAACACAAACTCATCTATTCGGTCACAGTCCCACCAGCCGTCCATATAGGCCTCCCCCAAACCCAGTGAACCTTGGCTGAGCACCCTTTTGTAGAATCTGTCGTCATGCACCTGCAGGTCCCAAGGGGCAGGACCGTTCACTTTTATGCCCGCTGTTGCCAACATGTCTGTAACCTGCTGCCTTAGACTTTGCTGCTTCATGTCACAAGAATTTCCCTTTTAAAAATATGTAAGCTCCTATATAGGCATGTAACGGCAGCTTTTTCAGCAGGTTCTACAAGTCAAATTACTAAGCGATAATTGCTTATGTGATTGGTATGCAATGAGATAAAAATAAGTGGACAGGGAGGGCTAGAGGCGAAAACATAGCACACAGTCTCGGTATAATAAAAGGAAACTAATTGCGGGTGCAAGGATGTTTTATGCGTATGCAAAAGGGAGGAATGCCGGAGAAATAGTGTATCTTTGTGGCATACTTCTTGAAGTATAACACGTAAGAATACGACGTTCTTTAATTTATGGGGTAGACTGGAATTGACAGCTTGTGCAGATTGCGTGTAAGCATGTCGGGTGATGAACGTACCACCTGTTAAAAATCCGTTCGAACAATAACTGGCGAATATAACTACGCCATGGCTGCTTAATCTAGGTATTAAGCACTAGCCATAGTCTCGTGCAGGTTTCGTGAATCTGCTTGCACATCAGAGGCTTCGACTCGATTGACTAGTCTGTGTAAGGGTGTGGTACACAGGCGAAATAAAGCATCTAAGGAGTGCGCATAAGTTTGACTTATACTTGCAAGCTCCCGACAATCCGAATAAGTCTAAGCATGTAGAAAGCCCGTTGATTTCCTTGTCTGGACCAGGGTTCGAATCCCTGCTACTCCACTAATCCTAAGCTAAAAGGCCCTGCCGGTGATAAACTGGCAGGGCCTTTTTGTTTAGCAGTGAGACGGCTGTCCGACTATTTTAAAGGAAAATCTTCGGCAATATCATAATTACAGGTATATTGTTTCCTGATTATATAGCATAAGCTATATTCTATAACTAACCCATTTATCAATCTTTATCAAGTACCTTTTTATGAAGCAATCTTTACTCTTGTTATTATTTACTTTCTTGATTACACCATTACTGTGGGCGCAAACAGCGCCGGGGCCTAAAGAACAGCAAATCACGGATAATATCTGCGATTGTATCTCTAGGCTCGATTATAGCAAAGTCACAAACAAGCAAACCGCTGAAAAAGCTTTTATGGACTGCTTCGCGTCACAGGGCAGCATGATACTGGATGTGGCCAATGAGCGTAATGTGGAGATCACGGATCAGCCGGCGATGCGTGCACTGGGAGTTGGGATCGGCAAAAATCTAATGCAGCAGAATTGCGAGGGTTTTATGAAGCTGTCGATGGCCATGGCTCAGACTGAGACAGCAGGTGATATCGGGAGCGGCGTGATTGAGGGTCGCCTAAAAAGAATTGAGACGAAAGATTTTAATTACTTTGTGATTACCGACAATAGCAACAAGGAGAAATCCTTTATCTGGCTTCGCCAATTTGCCGGATCTGACGAGTTTATGGGTAACACCAAGAATTATATTGGTAAAACGGTGAGAATCAGCTGGCAGGATATCGAAGTGTTTGTTCCTTCTGCTAAAAACTATTATAACCTGAAAGAGGTAACCGAGTTACAGGTGCTATAGCCAAAACAATTCGGTGGATAAGTTACCGCATGATTTAGAAAAGCCCTCGTATGATGTCATGCGAGGGCTTTTTTTGTCCATGCAAACTTCACTGTCTACAATCCAAGCGCTCGTGACAGCCATAGGCTCAGCAAAGGTATGTGTCACTAGCAGAAAAACCACAATTAGTGAAACGTGGGGTTTAATGGCCTTTTTGATGCAAATAGTGGCTATCAGACGGACATGAACGAACCTTTTTAAAAAAATACATGTATATACATTAAAGGTTTATACATTTATTGTAGATTTGCAACCGAAATATCAATAACCAAAATAAGAAACAACATTATGGCAAACGTAAAATGGGCGGTTGACCCAATGCACAGCGAAGTACAGTTTAAAGTAAAGCACCTGATGATCACCACGGTGACAGGTTATTTCGAGAAGTTCACGGTAGAGGCGGAGAGTGAAGACGAAAATTTCAACGGCGCTGGCAACATCGTGTTCACAGCCGATGTGAATTCGATCAGCACCAACAACGAGCAGCGTGACACGCACCTCAAGTCAGCTGACTTTTTCGATGTGGAGAAGCACGATGAGATCCGCTTTGTGGGCAAAAGCTACGAGAATGTGGGCGGCAACGACTACAAACTGCACGGCGATCTGACTATCCGTGACGTGACCAAGCCAGTGACAGTGGATGTGGAGTTCGGCGGTACGGTAGTAGACCCTTACGGACAGCACAAAGCCGGTTTCACGGTAACAGGCAAGATTAGCCGTAAAGAGTTCGGACTGACTTGGAATGCCGTAACCGAGGCTGGCAGCGTGGTCGTGAGCGATGAGATCAAACTGCAGGCTGAAGTGCAGCTGGTAAAGCAGGGCTAAGCTTAGAACGGAATGGTAGTCGGCTGCACCGCAGCGGCTGACCATTCCCCTTTATTATCATTCCCTTTTTATTATAAGGTATAGCCAGAAAGTCGGCACTGGTTCGAACAGTGACTGAGGTGGCATGCGTATACCTTAAAACGGCTAAAATTTTTATCATGGAAGACAGCATATTAGGTATACACCACATCACGGCCATTGCCAGCTCAGCCAAAAAGAATCTTGATTTCTATACCAAGGTGCTGGGCTTGAGGCTGCTCAAAAAGAC
Source organism: uncultured Pontibacter sp. (assembly GCF_947499215.1). Lineage (GTDB taxonomy): Bacteria > Bacteroidota > Bacteroidia > Cytophagales > Hymenobacteraceae > Pontibacter. Next base: position 1,687,273 of record NZ_CANMNI010000001.1, on the reverse strand, counting down.
GGTCAACTTCGACGACCCCAGCACCTATCACCTTTACTATGGCGATGAGGCGGGCAGTCCGGGAACGATCCTGACCTTTTTCCCTTACGAAACAGCCCGTCGCGGAAAAGCCGGAACAGGTATGGCCACGCACATCGGCTATGCCGTGCCGGAGGGCAGCTTCGATTTCTGGATGAAGCGCTTCGAAGCACATGGAGTGAGTTATGGTCGTCCTTCCGAGAAATTCGGGGAGCAGTACCTGCCCTTCCAAGACCCGGACGGACTGTTTTTGGAACTGGTTATACCTAAGAACACGGACAGCCGCAAACCTTGGGAAACCGAGGAGGTGAAAGCCGACGTGGCAACCAAGGGTTTCCATAGTGTGACGCTCACGCTGCAAAAGGCTGAAAAGACAGCGGCTATCCTGACCGACATCTTTGGCTATACCTTGCAGGGGCAGGCAGGTAGCAACTACAGGTATAGCACCGATGCCGTGGAAGGAGCCAGCATTATCGATATCGTAGAGAATCCGAATATTGGTCGTGGCGAAGGCGGTGCCGGTACCAACCACCACATCGCTTTCCGGGTGAAAAACGAGGAGGTGCTGATGCAATTCAGAGAGAAAGTACTGGCGAAAGGCCATAACATTACGGAAAAGATCGACCGCAACTACTTCTACTCGCTCTATTTCCGTGAGCCGGGCGGCGTGCTCTTCGAAATCGCTACTGACAATCCGGGCTTCGCCATAGACGAATCCGTGGAAGAGCTGGGCCAAAAGCTGTTGCTGCCACCACAGTATGAACCGCACCGCGCCAAGATAGAGGCGGTTTTACCGAAGCTGGACTAGAAGCCTTTTTGTTACACTGACCTTATACTTGAGAACATGTATACACACGAAAAGAAAGTCCTGACGAAGGGCAAGCCGCTGGAGGAAACCGGCAAGGCGCTCGTGCTGCTGCACGGGAGAGGGGCCACAGCTGCCAGCATACTGCCTTTGGCACAGGAAGTGGGGGCGAATGATTTCACGCTATACGCGCCGCAGGCCACCAACAACACATGGTATCCTTACAGCTTTATGGCACCCACGGTGCAGAACCAGCCCGCTCTCGACTCGGCTCTCGAACTGATCGACGAGACCGTGCAAGGTATACTGCGCCAAGGTATAGCCAGTAAGGACATTTACCTGTTGGGCTTTTCGCAGGGTGCCTGCCTCACATCAGAATATGCCACACGTCATGCGAAGCGCTACGGTGGGCTGCTCATCTTCACCGGTGGCCTCATCGGACAGCAGTTGGACACCGGCAACTACAACGGAAATTTTGAAGGCACACCTGTGCTCATTACCACCGGCGACGCCGATCCGCATGTGCCGGTAAGCCGGGTCGATGAAACCGTAAAACAAATGGAAGGTATGGGGGCGCAGGTGACCCGCAAAGTCTACCCGGGCAGACCGCATACTATTCTGCAGGAAGAATTGGTACTGGCCAGAAAGATTCTGACACTCTAATCAAAGTTTGGCTAAAAGTAAAAGAGCTGAAAGCACCGTAAGGTTTGCTTTCAGCTTTTTGTTTACATGGAGCTAAGAATACGGTCAGAGATGTTTTGTCCTTTTAGATTTTCTTTTGGCCAATCAATGACTTCGGTTTTTAGTTCTGGCTCTCGTAGCCAAAGTCCTTGAAGGTCTTGGCTATGTTCTCGTCTGAGGCCTTGCTTTTGTTTTTCCAGTTGGCATCCAGTTCCAGCGCTACTAAGCCTTTCAAGTTCATGAGGGCTACGAAGTCATCCACATCTTTAAGGAAGTCCGGTTTGCGGCGCGATGATTTAAGGGCATACTTCCGGGCGAATACATCGCCTTTGGTCTGTAGTTCGTTTCGCTTCTCAATGATGTAGTTCAGGCGTTCCACTAGATCCTTGGTGGAGCGGCCGATTACCTCCGTAGCCTCTAGCGTGCCGATGGTCATCACGGTGGTGCCGCCAATGGTAGTAATCTTCTTGCTGGTGGTCGGCTCGTCTATTATTACAGGTGCGATACCGGTTACGGCACCCATGGAGGCATTGGCCAGCGAGCGTCCTTTCTTGCCTTTGCGGGCGCGGTTATACTTCTTTTTGAGATCTTTCTCCGTTTCTTTGAGCTGCTCCATCAGGTCCCATGCCCTTACCAGCGCCGCACGGTACTCATTGTATAGCTTCTGGTCTTTCTCACCTTCGTTTACGGCATTGAGAATGGTGAAGGAGACAGAGCGTTCATCGCGTCTGTTCGATTTGTCGAGCACAAAAAACGTGACGTCAAAAGCCACTGAGTCGAGCGGGTCGCGCACAAAGTCGTAACCCGGCTTCCAGATGAACTCATACTGCGATGGCGTGTTCTTTACCAAGGCGGTGGCGGGCACATTGGTGTTACTCGATATAAAGCTGAACGAGGCAATATCGGCCTCGCCATTCGGGTCGTAGATCTGGAACTTAAGGTTCACGGTGGCGTCCTCCTTATACACAAATCGCTTCTGCGATGGGATCATCTGCAGGGAAGGAGGGAGATCCTGCTGTGTAACCTCTACCTTAAAGCTACCTCGAGTACGAGCTTTGTTAGGCTGGTCCTCCACATAGAACTCCACTTTGATCGGGTTGTTGCGCAGGCGGTTAAACTGCGTTAGCGACGGCTTCCAAGTGAATTCGCCCTGTGAGGAGAGCTTCGCACCTTCGGGCATACCGTCAGGTATTGGCACAAAAACAATTGGGTCTTCGTCCTCGTCCTGCACTGCCGCCGACTCTATGGTATAGGTGTTCTGGGTATTGTAGCGTACATAAAGTGGTTTCAGCTCACCCACTACCGGCGGGCGGTTCACGTGCTCTACTTTAAAGTCCACTACTTGACTCACACTTTCCTCGCTTTCGTTGCGGGCCTCAAATATCAACTGCACCGTGCGTCCGCCGCTCAGGCGATCCACAAAATCAAAGCCGGGTGTCCAAGAAAAATAGCCGAGCGAGTCGAAGACCATGCCTTCTGTCTTGCCCTGCTTAATGCTATACGTGTACAGGGTGTCCGATCCTCCTGCGGTCTTCAACTTAAATTGGAGCTGCTGTCCCTCTTTCAAAATATTCCAACCAAGGTTGTTCGGAAAAATCAGCTTCATGCTGCTTGGCTTCTGCGACTTGGAAGATTTGCCGGAGGACGTCTCTTGGGCAATTACTTGGCTAATAAGTAAGATCAGGGCAGAAAAAAGAAGTAAACTCTTTTTCATATAAGGTAAGGTGTGCAATTCGGGTGATGTAAGTATGTTTAAACACTGGTAGCTTCAAAATCAGGCTGCCGGGACTGGGCATCACGTCGCTAAAGCCGCCTAGCTAGGGGGCAAAATCCGGAGAGATGTATAGCGTGTATACTGAAAGACAGCATGGAGTGCAGCGTGTGCTTCATTTAGAAGCCCCTAAATTAGCAAAGACTTAAGGCTTAAACAAAGCCCTTAAAACACTAATCGCCGCAGAGCACTTTAGAAAAGATGATTTCACGGATTAGTCTAATTATAAATAACAAAGGTCTGGTTTTAAGGAAGGCATGAGCCCTCAGGCGTTAAGTTTTCAGCTGGATAAGAGCTAGTGATAATATGGATGAGGAACAGCCTATTTTAAAATAATCAGGCTATAGACTCTTTAATTAAAAACATATACTATATATTAGCTATTCTAAATAACTGTGTAATGAATTTTTCTACTCTTGACTTTGCCATTTTCATTGGCTATTGCGTGCTCATCATCGCGGTGGGTATTTGGGTGTCCCGCGAGAAAAAAGGACACATCAAAAACTCAACCGACTACTTCTTAGCCAGTAAGTCGCTGCCTTGGTGGGCGATAGGCGCCTCACTCATCGCCTCCAACATTTCAGCGGAGCAGTTCATAGGTATGTCTGGCTCGGGCTTTGCCATCGGTCTGGGCATCGCCAGTTACGAGTTTATGGCGGCGGCCACGCTCATCATCGTGGCTAAGTTCTTCCTGCCAATTTATATTAAGGAAGGGATTTTCACGATGCCGCAGTTCCTGAAGCTGCGCTACGACGACCGCATCCGCACAAGCTTGGCCATTTTCTGGATCATGCTCTACATTTTCGTGAACCTGACCACCGTGCTATACCTGTCGGCGCTGGCTTTGAGCGTGGTATTCGGTGTGAGTACGATGTGGGCTATTGTAGGCCTCGCTGTAGTGGCTGTTTCCTATTCAATTTACGGTGGTCTGAAGGCCGTGGCTTGGACCGACGTAATTCAAGTGGTGTTTCTGATAATGGGTGGTTTAGTAACTACCTACTTGGCTTTGGATGCTGTAAGTGGAGGCGAAGGGCCGATGCGCGGTATGGGCATGCTGCTGGCGAAGGCTCCGGAGAAGTTTGACATGATTCTTTCGGAGGAGAATCCCTTTTACAAAGACCTGCCGGGTATGACGGTACTGTTCGGTGGTATGTGGATCGCCAACATCAGCTACTGGGGCTTTAACCAGTACATCGTGCAGCGCGCCTTGGCGGCCAAAAGCTTGAAAGAAGTGCAGTGGGGTCTGGTATTCGCCGCTTTCCTGAAACTGCTTATTCCGTTGGTGGTGGTAATTCCAGGTATAGCCGCCTTTGCCCTCAACGCCGAGATCAGCCGTTACGACGAAGCTTATCCATGGTTGCTGAACACCTTGGTGCCAACTGGCCTGAAAGGGTTGGCCTTTGCGGCACTGATGGCGGCGGCCCTGTCTTCGCTCAGTTCTATGATGAACTCCACGGCGACCATCTTTACTATGGACATTTACAAAGCCCACTTGAAGCCGGACGCCAACGAGAAGCAGCTCGTGATTATTGGCAGACTGGTGAGTTTGGCGGCTGTAACGATTGCCGTGCTGGTGGCCGAGCCACTACTGGGCGGAGAGGAGCAGATCTTCCAGTTTATCCAGAAGTATACCGGCTATGTGAGCCCGGGTATCGTGGTGCTGTTCGTGTTTGGTCTGTTCTGGAAAAAAGCCACTTCAAATGCTGCCTTGGCTACGGCCATCGCTTCGGTACCATTCAGTATCTTTATCGACCAGCTGTTCCCGGCTATGCCTTTCCTTGACCAGATGGGCATTGTATTCCTGTTGCTGGCCACGCTTATGATCGTGTACTCGCTCTACGAAAACAGAGTGCGGGGCATCGTGCCAGCTAATCCGATTCAATATGACAGGGCTCTGTTCAAAACCGATATGATTTTCAACGTAGCTTCTTTTGCTATCGTGCTGGCGCTGGCGGCTATCTACATTATTTTCTGGTAGGGTAGACCCTAGACTCAAGTTCGTGAGGGCAGGTATGGCGCAAGCTGTACCTGCCCTTATTTTTTTGCCTTAGTTGACAAATTGGCAATTATTAAGTTGGTTTAATGCATGTTTTTGCGGATTTCGCAAAATAATGAGCAGAAATTTTGGAGTTAAAGGTCTAAAATTCTTTACTTTATTGTGTGAAAACGCATGACTCAAGTATAAACATGCAGGTTCATGCAGTGTTGACGGGCAGTATCGTGTTGTGGAACAGAGAGATAGCTGTTGGAAATCAAGTGTTAGACATCGAAAGTGTAGTTGATGAGTTTGCTAAGCAGGAGGAGTTGATTCCGCAGTCAATGAGTTGGTGCATAACAGGGGGCGTATAGATGCACTCCGTGTATACATAACAGCTTACTCTTTTATAAGTGACTGTTTGCTTGAGACATTGCAGTTTTTAAAAAGAATTCAAATAGTTTTTCTCACAATAATCTTAACCAATAGCCACGCTGTTATGATAAAACAAATACGTTACTGCCTGTTATGGGTGGTCTGTTTTCTGCTGGTTCATTTCCAAAGTGCCGCTCAAGGCACTACGGTGAGTGGAACAGTGACCGCTACATCCGATAACTCCGCTCTTCCGGGGGTTTCGGTTGTTGTTAAGGGAACATCGCGAGGTACTGCCACCGACCCAAATGGTGCTTATCAAATCCAAGCCAGCCCAGAAGATGTGCTTGTATTCCGATTTATCGGTATGAAGCCGGTGGAGCGGACAGTCGGAGACGCCACTACCATTGATGTGGCCCTCGAAGATGACGCTCAGAGTCTGGGTGAGGTGGTGGTGACCGCCCTCGGTATTGAGCGTGATAGAAGAACACTGACTTATTCCATACAGAATATTCAGGGTGAGGACCTGCGCAGCTCTAATCAGGCGAACATCGTGAACTCCCTGCAAGGCCAGATCGCCGGTGCGCAGATCTCTTCTTCCGGTGGTTCGCCCGGCCTTCCTTCTGAAATCGTACTACGTGGTGTTTCTTCCCTGACAGGAGACAACCAGCCGCTTATTATCGTGGACGGTATCCGTGTGAGTAATGCCTCTACCAACGGCACAGTAAACCGTCTGGCTGACTTTAACCCTGAGGACGTTGACAATATTACCGTGCTGAAAGGTGCCGCCGCATCGGCGCTTTATGGTATCGACGCCGCTTCGGGCGCCATCATCATCACGACTAAAAAAGGCAAGGCTGGCAAAATGGCGATCAATGCCTCTGTACGGTCTTTTGTAGAGACAGTGGGACGCCTGCCTGAGCAGCAGAAACTGTATACCTCTGGTTTTGGCGGTATATACGACCCAAGCACCACGTCGAACTGGGGTAGAAAATTCCGCAGCGATGAGCTGATTTATGACAACCCTTCCCGTTTCTTCCAGACGGGTGTAGTGAACGACGTGAACTTTAACGTGAACGGCGGAACGGAAAACTATAACTACTATGTGTCCGGTAACTACCGTGGCGGTACAGCCACTATCCCGAACACAGAGAGTGAGCGTCTTTCTTTGTTGATCAAAGGCTCTGCCAAGCTTTCTAAGAAACTTGAACTGACAACTTCAGCTAACTACATCGACAATACAATTCAGGAGGGTCTGATCGGCTCTGGTTCAGGTGGTTGGGCGAATAGTATTTACCGCTATCCACTGCGTTACGACATCCGTAACTACCAGTACCCGAACGGTGCTCCGAACTACGAGTACTACTACGACAACCAGACGCCTGATGTGGCGATTGACGACGTAGCCATTATCTCCCCAATGTGGAACGTGATGCGCAACCCGCGCAACACCCAGACGCGCCGCATCGTGCTGAACGGTCTCTTGAACTACAATCCGACAGAGTGGCTGAACGTGTCTTACCGATTGGGTCAGGACTACTACAACCAAGACTACGGTTATGTATACATTCCGGGTACTCCGGGAAGTTGGGAAGGCAGATTGTACGAGAGCAAGGGCAACTTTGTGAACACAACCTCCATCCTGAATACGACTATAAGCAAATCTTTCCTGAACGATTTCCACGCCACGGTTATCTTGGGTACAAGCCAAGAGTACTATGAGGCGCAGACCAATGCCATCTCCGGTGAGCGTTTCCAAAACCCGGACATCCACAGTGTCAACGTAATCGAGCCGATCAACATCGTGACAAGCGAAGGTAACCCGCGCCGCAGACGTTATGCCGCGTATGGCGACTTCAAGTTGGAGTACAAAAACCTTGTGAGTTTGAACTACACTGGTCGTAACGATTGGAGCTCCACGCTTCCTCGCGACAACAGATCTTTCTACTACTCTTCCTATGGCGCCAGCTTCGCTTTCTCTGAGCTGCTGCCGTCTCAGAGCTGGTACGGTAAGCTTCGCGCCAGCTACGCACAGGTAGGTAAGGACGCCCCGATCTACAGCACTGATGCCAACCTGATCAAATATCCGGGTATAGGCGGCGGCTTCGTGAAAGACGCAACAGCCGGTAACCCTAACCTGAAGCCAGAAACTACCACCGAGAAAGAACTCGGTGCTGAGTTCAGATTCTTCGACAGCAGATTGAGCATCGACGCCACTTTGTACGATGCCATGAGCGAAGACCAGATCATCAGAGCCAGAGTGCCGCTCACGACAGGTTATGTTATCCAGACCTTTAACGCAGGTAGCATCCGCAACAAAGGTTTCGAGATTTCCATAGGCGGTACGCCAGTGCAGGTCGGTGACTTCAGCTGGAACGTAACATTGAATACTTGGAAAAACAAATCCCGCATGCTCGAGCTGCCGGACCAAGTGCGCGTGTTCCCTTATACCTTTGGTCAGCCTTACTCGTCGGCCATTGCCGCCTCTGCCCTCGACCAGCCAGTGCTGGGTATAGTAGGCACAGACTACCTGCGCAACGAAGACGGCTACATGGTCATCGGTGAAAATGGTTATCCGGTGATTAACTCTGCTGACAGGCAGCAGTACATCGGCAACAGAGAGCCGAAACTGAACTTTGGATTCCTGAACAGAATGAACTACAAGAGCCTTTCGCTTTCCTTCCTGTGGGACTTCCGTTTCGGCGGCGATGTATATAACGCAACACGTCTGGGTATGATCTCTAACGGTATTTCGGAGGATGTAGGCCAATGGAGAGACCGTGAGTTCGTGTTCAACGGCGTGGTTGACAACGGCGATGGAAGCTACAGCAAGAACACCAAGACGGTAGTGCTGGACTACAACTACTTCGCTACAAACTACACTGCCGTAGGAACCAACTTCGTGGAGCGAGTGAACTGGGCCAGACTGCGCCACGTGACGCTGAACTATACGCTGCCTTCTCACTTGACCAGCTTAGCGAAGGTAGGCAAGGTAGGATTGGAGCTTTCCGCTCAGAACCCGCTTCTATTCACCAACTATTCTGGAGGCGATCCGGAAGTGAACAGTGCCGGTCCTAACGCCGGTGGAGCCGAGGGTGGCAGTACAATGGGTGTAGACTTCGGTGCTATCCCGCTGGCTAAGTCTTACTCATTCGGTATCACAGTAGGATTCTAGTATTTCCAATAGACTAAGAACACATTCAGATATGAAACGCATATTTTATATACTTCCGGTGTTGTTGATGGCGCTGATGAGCTGTGAGGACAAGCTCGACATCAATACGAACCCGGTACAGCCTGTTACCACCTCGGCCAACCTCATGCTGCCGGGCATTCAGGGAAACATGGCCTACCACATCTATTCCCATGCCCGCTTCTCTTCTTATCACTCCATGTACCTGACGAGCAGGTATGGAACGCGTGCCATTGAAGACCGCTGGGACTACAACCAAATCACCCGTCTCGGTGCTTGGCGCTGGCACTACTTTGATGTGGGAAGCAACGCAATTGGTCTGATTGACCGTGCTGAGTTAGAAAACTCTGCTAACTACATGGGTGTGGCCAAGATCATGCTCGGCTTCTCCTACCTGACTGCAACTTCTTCTTTTGGCGAAATGCCGGTTAAGGAAGCTTATACAGGTGACTTTAGCCCACTGTACGATACGCAAGAGTATGTGTACGAAGAGGTGGCCCGCCTGCTTGACGAAGGTATAGCCGACATTGAGCGCAGTGGTGCTGAGGCGCGTACCATGAATGCAGCCTCTGACCTGATCTACCAAGGTGACTTGGGTAAGTGGGTGGCTTTTGCGAATGGCCTGAAGGCGCGCATGTACCTACACACTGCCAGCTTCAACAATGGTTACGACAATGTGCTGAACCACGTGAATCTGGCTCTGAACAATTGGAGAGATCCGATCTACAACTACAGCTCCAATCCGCAGCGTGACTGGGAGCGCAACATGTGGGGGCCTGCTAAGGCTAGCCCGCAGTGGAACTTCGCCGATGTGGTAAACATGCTGGACAACACGGTGCCGACCACTTTCTTTATGAACTACCTGATCGTGAATGAGCCGAACATCAAGCGTGACCCGCGTGTGTACAAGCTCATGACGCCGGGTAAGAACAATGTGTACCAAGGTGCTGTCGTATCGCGTGGCTTAGAAGGCAAGGTAATGGATGACTTTCCTAACCTTTACAACGGCTACTGGACATCTGATAACTCCCCACTTCCTTACATGCTGAAAGAGGAGCTTCTTTTCATCAAAGCAGAGGCAGCTTTCCATAAAGGTGACAAAGGAACAGCTTTTGAGGCCTACCGAGAGGGTATCACCACGAACATGCAGCGCCTGAACGTGCCACAGGACAGCCTGAACAATTACATGGCTTCACCTAAGGTGAAGAAAACGGCTGCCGAGCTGCAGATCAGCGACATCATGACACAGAAGTACATTGCGCTATACCTGCAGCCGGAGGCTTGGGTGGACATGAGAAGATACCAGTACCAAGCAACAGCATACCCGGGTATCGAATATCCTTCCAACGTACTGCCTGAGTTCGCCGGTCGCTGGATCCAGCGCCTGCCATACGACCCGCAGACAGAGTACATCTACAACCCGCAGGAAGTAGCGCGATTGGGTGCCACGGCGCGCGATTGGGTGACTAAACCAATGTGGGTTTTTGAGAATTCATCGCTTTAAAATTTCTGAGAAATGACGAAACTATATAGATTATTTTTGATTCCGGTGGCTGCCCTGTCGCTCGTGGCCTGCGAGAAGGACGAGCCTATCGAAATGCTGGGAAAATACACGGACGAGTATAGACCGGAAGTGCGCATGTCTTTAAGCAACCGCAATCCTGAGCTGGGCGACACAGTTACCTTCACGGTAAGCACGTGGCAGCGCAATGATAAAATTGCGAAGATCGAACTTCTGCACAAGCTGTACGAGGACTTCGGGGTGTACTTTGAACTGGAGACCACCAAGCTGCAGACTTGGAGCGAAACCGACCCGCTGATGGTAGTGACGGATACGATCGCCAAGAACACAGCTTGGAGAAGCGTGCCTGAGGGCGGCAAAACGCTGAACGACTACTTCGTGACGAGCACAAACGACTACGTGGTGCAGGCAGACTATACCCACTTTAAGCCAGAAGGCGGTACCTATAGCGCTGAAGGCGAGGAGCTGCTGAACCAGTTGCCGGCTGAGGCCTACAGCATTCTGCTGAACCAGCTGTCTTATGCCATCTCTGTGGCGGAATACAACAACCTGTTCCCGGAAGCGCCGGACAGCCACTTTACCATGTCTGGTACCACGCGCACGGGTATCTCAGCAGAGGGAAGAGCCTACTTGCAAGATAACCTGAGCAAGGCGCTTCTGATCGAGAAGGGCTTTAAGACAATCAGAAAAGAAGGTGCGCTGGGCTCTATCGTAACGGCACGGGTAACAACCGACTCCGGCGTGTCAGCCCAGACAAGCAGCGAGTTTAAAACGACTTACTAAGCAGAAGGTATGAAACTATATAGACTATTCTTTTTGATGATAATGCTTTTCACGGCGGTAAGCTGTGATAAGGATGATATCACCACCATCGCCCCTGATGGCGAGTTCTTGGCGAACTTCGATTTTCCTGAAGGCCCGATTTACGCACCTGCCAAAGTGGTATTGACCAACCGCTCTAAGTATGGCGAAAGCTTCGAATGGGAGTTTCCGGGAGGAAAAGCCCTGACAGCTGATGGAATACAGGATGTGAGCAAGAGCACAGGTGTGGTGCCAGACACCATTGTGTACGAACTGCCGGGCACCTACAAAGTGCGTGTAATCGCAAAGCAGGGCGGGACAGTTGACTCACTTACAAAGACTGTTGAGGTGCTCAAGTTGCAGCCACGTATTATTGTGCCTGAAAATATTCTGTTCAGACAGGATGTGGAGTTTAGTGCTGAGGTGTTCCAGTATCCGGGGCAGGCAGTGACTTACGAGTGGGACTTCGGCAATGGTGTAGTATCTACAGAAGCCCGTCCGACAGTCGTGTTTGAAGATGCGGGTACTTATACCGTTACCCTTACCATCAACGACGGACAGGAGACAATCACAACTACGGCTGCCGCTGTTGTGAAAGGCGAACTCGTGAAGACGATTTACTTTACGGATGTGCGCACGGGCCGTCTCTATAAGCAGCGCTTCACACAGGCACAGGAAAGCCAGCCGATGCAATTGCCAGTGAATATTGGCCAGCATCCACTTGGTGTGAGTGTTTACAACAACCGTGTTGTCATGTCAAACGCGGGTGCAAACGTGTCATTTGCTGCCGCTGGTGCAGCCGATGGCCGCGTGTTTACAACAGACCTTAACGGACAGGACGAATACACAATCACATCCGGCACAGGCGACTATCAGAATGACCCCTTCTCTTCGTCAGTAGACCAGAACGGCAACGTGTGGTGGGTAACCCGCCGAAACGGTGTGTTCTCCGCACCAATCGCCTCCAGAGAAGCGCCATACCCTGCTGCTAAGTTTACGCTTGCCGCTGCCCATGCCGGTGCCACATCAGTATTCGGTTGGTTAGATGGCTATGTACAGGTTGCTGATGGTGTCGTATGGTACTCGAAGCATGGTTCTGCCGGTAGAGGTCTTTACAAGTTCAACACGGCTGGTCAGTTTATAGAGTCAATAACGCCGCTGCAGGATGTGCGCCTCAGAAGTTTTGCGATCGATACGCAAAACGGCAAAATTTACTTCGCTGTGAACTTTGCAGGTGGCGGCCTGAATAAAGGCCTGTATGTAAGTAACATTGATGGTACGAATATTCAGCTGATCGATGATCTGGCTGGCTTTTCGGAGCAGGGTGGTGCCAATGAGCAGACCTATGTGACAGATATGGCACTTGACACAAACCCGGACGATGGCAGTGCAGGTTACCTATACTATGGTTTCCGCGATGCCTCTGATGTGAGCGCGTCGGGTGTTGTGGTAGGCGACGGCAGCAACTCTGGTGTGAAACGCTATCCACTGAATGGAGGAAGCGCCGAGTTCTTCGTGAAGGGTTTTATACCTTACGGTATCGCCATCGACCACGTGAGAAGATAAGCCTGTCATAAATAAATGTATAACCCGTTCCGCCTCCCAGTCGGGAAGCGGAACGATTAAGAATAGCAACATGAAGCGTATCTTTTATCTATTAGTGCCAGCGCTGCTCGGTTTGATGGGCTGTGAAAAGGAGATTGACTGGGTGCCGGACGATATGCCGGTAGAAGCAAAAACTCCTCCGGCAGGCGCTTATACCGCAGACAATTCCTTTAAAATAGTGGCTTACTTCCCCGCTGGTCGCAACCCGGACTCAGTAGAGGTAGGCAAGTATAAAATGATTACCCATCTGAATTATGCCTTCCTGTACCCGAATGTGGACGGAAGCCTAAAGCCGCTTGATCAGCCGGAGCGTTTCCAGCAAGTAATGAAAGTGGCGCGTGAGAACGGTGTGAAAGTAGGTATTTCATTGGCGGGACCTGAGGGTACTTACTCTGCTATGGCCGCTAATCCGGGTTACCGTACCAACTTTGTGAAAAATGTGCTTAAATTTGTTTTGGATAACGACTTAGACGGAGTCGATCTCGACTGGGAGTACCCACGTGCTTCCAAAGCTAATAACATCACGTTCAACGCACTCGTGAAAGAGATGTCTGACTCGCTGCACAAGTGGCACAAGTTCGTGAGCGTGGCTGTAACACCAGCTGTGTACCCAGGCTCTGTGCGCGACGGTATCGCTGAGGAATCCATGGAATATATCGACTTCTTCAACATCATGATGTACGATGGCAGAGGCTGGGATACGGAAGATCCAAACCAGCACGCCTCTTACAGAATGATGGAGGTGAGTTTGGATATCTGGAAGCAGAAAGGTCTTCCTAAAGAGAAGGCTGTACTTGGTTTGCCAGCCTATGGAAGACACATAAGCACCAATGCTGCCATTACCTACCGCGATCTGCTGTGGGCGGGGGCCAATCCGGCTGAAGACAGCTTTACGCACAGCAACGGAGCAACCTACTACTACAATGGCACTGAGACCGTGAAGCAGAAGGCTGCGTTTGCCAAAGAAGAAGCAAATGGCCTCATGATGTGGGAGTTCTACCAAGATGCGAACGGTTCTAACTCTCTGTTGAAAGCCGCCAATGATGCAATGGGGAGAAAGTACTAATTCACCCCCTGTGCACTGGGCCTTTGCAGGCCTGTTTTAAAATGTTTACCAGTTGAATATGATTAGATAAGAAAAACCCTCTCGATCATGCAGTGACGGAGGGTTTTTCACTATATGCCACCCTTATACCTAACCGGAACAATGAACAGAAACTTGATCCTATTACTTGCAATGCTGCTCAGCTCGGCAAGTCTGTATGCACAGCAAAGCAAGGAACCACCTAAGCGCGAATTCAGAGGCGTCTGGATCGCTACCGTGCAAAACATCGACTGGCCATCCAAACCGAAGCAGGGCGTAGACTCCGAACAGCAGATGCAGGAGCTGATCGATATTTTCGACGCTCACCAAAAAACAGGTATAAACGCCGTTATGCTGCAGGTGCGCCCCTCAGCCGACGCCTTCTATGCCAAGGGCCGGGAGCAGTGGAGCATGTTCCTAACGGGCAAGCAGGGTACCATACCTGAGCCGTTTTACGATCCGCTGGAGTTTGCCATCGAGGAAGCCCACAAGCGCGGTATGGAGCTGCACGCTTGGATCAACCCATACCGCGCTTCCACCAGTCTCGTTGATTCGCTTGTGAGCACCGAGCATATCTCCCGCGTGCAGCCCGACTGGTTCTTTACCTATGGAGAGAAACAGTACTTCAACCCCGGTCTGCCCGAGGTGCGGCATTATCTCGTGGATGTGATCATGGACGTAGTTCGCAACTACGACGTAGACGGCATCCACTTCGACGATTATTTTTACCCGTACCCGGGTAAAGAACTGCTGCCTGATTCAATTACTTTCCAACTACATGCGCAAGGGTATAAGAACATAGAGGACTGGCGCCGCCACAATGTGGATCAGCTCATCAAAGACCTTTCCGAGAGCATCAAAGCTGAAAAAAAGCATGTGAAGTTCGGTATCAGCCCCTTCGGTATCTGGCGCAACAAGTCGCAGGATCCGCTGGGTTCGGAGAGCAACGGTCTGTCAGGGTATAGCGCCCTGTATGCCGATGCCCGCAAATGGGTGCAGGAGGGCTGGGTAGACTATATTAACCCACAGCTGTATTTCCCGTTTGGCTATGCGCCGGCTCCTTATGAGAAACTGCTCGACTGGTGGGCTGCCAACGCCAACGGCAAACATGTGTACATAGGGCAGGGTGCTTACCGCGCCATGGAAGACCGCGATGGCTGGCGTGACCGGCAGCAGCTCCCTAACCAAGTGCGCTACCTGCGCGATAATCCGCGGGTACAGGGCAGTGTGTATTTCAGCTCCCGCTCCCTTACCAACAACTTGGCCGGCTTCCGCGATTCGCTGCAGCACGACCTATACCGCTACCCGGCGCTGCAGCCGGTGATGCCTTGGATGGGTACTGCCAAGCCGGCAAAGCCATTAAGTCTGCGGGAGGATAAGTTTCTGTTTATTTTTCCCCGTTTGCGCAAAGCCAAGATCAAATGGGACTACCCTGATCAGGAAGAAGACGTGTACGGTTTTGTAGTATACCGCTTCGACGAGAACGAGCCCATTAACCTTGAGAATGCGAAGAACATCGTAAAGATCAGCTTTGATGACGCGATGGATTCCTTCTTCGATAAAACCGCTGAACGTGGCAAAACCTATAAGTACGTAGTCACCTCCATCGACAGGTTAAAGAATGAGAGCATGCCTTCGAATGTTCATCAGAAGAAGTTGACTAATAATTATCTTAAGAAGTTGTTCTAGGAACTTAACTAGGGGTTGACTCCACTGGTAATGTCGGATGCTTCCATTATGGAGTCACGAAGTATTGCTACTGCTCTTATCTAGATTACCTGAGGGTTACTATCTTGATTTAAATTACAAGGTGCAGATCCTGATTATATTGAAAGCTACACTTCCGCACTCAAGGAGTTGACTAGAGGGGAGTAGCGAGTTTAGTAATGCGCAGGAGTAAGCACTATGGGTATAAGTGGCAGGGCTTATTTCAAAGATGAAAGTACAGATTTTGCGTTTTTTTGCAGGTTTAAATAAAAAACATGCGAAATATTTTGAACTTTAATCAGATGTTTACTATTTTTATTTAAATAAAGGGACAGTATTCGTTTTGCTCATGCGACTTTGTGCGGTTTTCTGCGCTAGTTCTCCGAACAAAGGCCGCGTGGGCAAGATGGGTACATTAACAGGTATAGCCCTGATTGGTTCTTTTGTTTGACATACGCCATAATTAAATGAATATACAGAGGTATGTAGCGATCATCGCTTTGGTGCTGGTGTGTAGTTTAGCCCATGCCCAGTCTTTTCAATTTGCCTTTGTATCCGACACCCATATCAGCAACCCCACCGCTCAGGAAGACCTCGAGCGTACCATCGCCGACATCAACGCTAACCCCAATCTTGAGTTTGTGGTCGTAACCGGCGATATCACCGAATTTGGCTCTGACGAAGAACTCAAGCAGGCTAAGCAAATCTTCGACACGCTTAAGAAGCCATGGTACATCGTGCCCGGTAACCATGACTCCAACTGGTCAGAGAGCGGCGGTAACAGCTTTCGGGAGGTATTCGGCACGGAGACGTTTGCCTTTACCCACAAAGGCTACCTTTTTGCCGGTACCGGCTCAGGGCCCAACATGCGCATGGGGCCGGGGCAGATTCCGCGCGAGAACATCGTATGGCTCGACTCAGTGCTGACCCACATGTCCGATCCGGAAATGCCGGTTATTTTCCTGAATCACTATCCCCAAGACTCTTCTTTAAATAACTGGTACGACGTAACGGATCGTCTGCGTACCCGAAACACCCAACTCATCCTGCATGGCCACGGCCACAACAACCGTGAGTACCGCTATGATGGAATACCTGCCGTGATGGGTCGCTCCAACCTGCGAGCCAAGGATCCGGTAGGCGGGTATAACATCGTGACATTTGCTGACGGGAAAGCCAGTTTTGAGATTCGGAAGCCGGGTATAGAGACGTTGCCAAAGTGGATAGAAGTGCCGCTAGTGAAGCACGATTTCGCCAACGATTCGGTGAAGCACCATCGTCCGTCGTTTGCGGTGAACGGTTTATACCCGAACGTGAAGTTGGTGTGGGAATATCAAGACGATAGCGACGTGGGTGCAGGGACCGCTACGTTCAAAAATCTGGTGATTGCCACCAACACAAGTGGAGATATCTATGCACTCGACCAAAAGACTGGAAAGCGCCAATGGACTTATAGTACCAATGGCAAAATCTACTCGACACCGGCTGTCTCTAAGGGGTATGTAGTGGTGGGGTCTTCGGATAACAATATCTACTGCCTCTCAGCCGCTACGGGCAAGCTGGTCTGGAAATTTAAGGCTAACCGACAGGTGCTCGGCTCGCCGCTGATCGAAAAAGCTACAGTTTATATCGGTGCTTCGGACGGCCATTTCCGAGCAATCAATCTGAAAAACGGCAAGCTGGTGTGGGACTTTGATCAAGTGAACAACTTCGTGGTAACGAAACCTTTGCTATACCAAGGCAAGGTATACTTCGGCAGCTGGGGCAACGAGTTTTATGCCCTCGACGCAAAAACCGGTCAGCTGGATTGGAAGTGGAACAATGGCTCTAGCAACCGCATGTTCTCACCGGCCGCCTGTTACCCAGTCGCTTCCAATGGCCGCATTTTCATCGTAGCTCCCGACCGCTTCATGACCTCACTGGATGCCAACACCGGCGAAGTGATATGGCGCGAGCAACTAAAAGAAGGGCGCGTGCGCGAATCGATGGGCATTTCGGAGGACGGCAAGCTGGTCTATGTGAAGACGATGGACGGGCAGGCATACGGCGTTTCCACCACGGCCAATGCCCTGCAAGTAAATTGGAAATCAGAATTGCAGTTGCCTTACGAGCTGGCGCCGTCGGCTATTATCGAAAATAACGGAATAGTATTAGTACCCTCGCATTCAGGTATGGTCAGCGCTGTTGACCGCCAGAGTGGGGCGGTGCTTTGGAAATACAAAAGTTCAAACAGCCTCATGAACCCGGTGATGCCGCTTGGCAAAAACAGGGTAGTTGTGAGCACGATGGATGGGAAGATCGCCTGCCTGGAGTATATGCCTGACAAATAAGGTATAGCCACACCGGTATAGCGATCGATTTAGAGGGATTTATACTTACACAAAATGGAAATTACAACCGAGAAAGACTCGAACTATAACAACTTGGAAAAGATGTCGGTGAGGGAAGTGCTGGAGAACATCAACCGAGAAGATAAAAGCGTACCCCTTGCAGTTGAAAAGGCGCTCCCACAAATAGAAGCGCTGGCTGAAGTAGTAGCAGACCGCATGAAAAAAGGCGGCCGCCTGTTCTACATCGGCGCCGGCACCAGCGGCCGGTTGGGCGTGGTGGATGCTTCCGAGTGCCCTCCGACCTTTGGCGTGCCCTATGACATGGTGGTAGGCCTGATAGCCGGTGGCGACACAGCTATCCGCAAAGCGGTGGAATTTGCCGAAGACGACATGGAACAGGCTTGGGAGGACTTGAAAGAGTACGGCCTCGATGAGCATGATGTGATCGTAGGTATAGCCGCTTCCGGTACGACACCATACGTGATCGGCGGTCTGCGCATGGCCAACGAGTATGGCTTGGCTACCGGCTGCATCGTGTGCAATACCGGAAGCCCGGTAGCTGCTGAAGCGCAATATCCAGTGGAAGTAGTAGTGGGCCCTGAGTTCGTAACGGGCAGTACCCGCATGAAAGCCGGAACCGCACAGAAATTAGTGCTCAATATGCTCAGCACGACGGTCATGATTCAGCTTGGCCGTGTGCGGGGCAACAAGATGGTGGATATGCAGCTAACTAACCATAAGCTGTATCACCGCGGTGTACGCATGGTGATGGCGGAGACGGGTGCTGATGAGTCAACGGCTGCTGCTTTACTGGAGAAGCATGGAAGTGTGCGGAAGGCGGTGGCGAGTGTGCTGGTTTCGAAGTAGTGTAAACTGGTAACATTGCCTTCATTTCGGCAAATCTGTGTAACTTACAATCATGTGCGGTTCGGAAGGGTAATGAATGAGAACCTCTTTACTTTCCTCCGCTGATGGTTAATTTATTGTATTATGTCTCCAATCGTACTTCTGTCTTTCCTGATCGGCTATTTTGCGGTGCTGATAGGTATATCCTACTTCACCTCGAAAGGGGCCTCAGACAACTCCAGTTTCTTTATCGCCAATCGTAACTCGAAGTGGTACTTTGTGGCCTTTGGTATGATTGGTACTGCCTTGTCGGGCGTGACCTTCATCTCGGTGCCGGGGGCCGTGATCAACAGTAGTTTCGGCTATTTTCAGTTCGTACTCGGTAATACGGTCGGGTTTGTGCTGATCGCCTTTGTGCTGCTGCCGCTCTACTATCGCATGAACCTCATCTCCATCTATACCTATCTGGAGAAGCGATTCGGCTATTGGAGTTACAAAACAGGGGCGATGATATTCTTGGTATCACGCACCATTGGCTCGGCTTTCCGCTTATACCTTGTGGCCATCGTGCTGCAGCGCTTTATTTTTGATGCTTGGGATGTGCCGTTTGTAGCCACAGTGGCCATCTGTTTGGTGCTCATTTGGCTCTATACCCACAAAGGCGGTCTTAAAACAATTGTGATTACCGATACGCTGCAGACCGTTTTTATCATCGGGTCTGTTATTTTTTCCATCATCTTCATCGCCAATAGCCTTGACCTGAACGTGGTGCAGACCTTTGAGGCGGTGAAAAACAGTTCGTACTCTAAGATGTTCTTCTGGGAGGATTTCCTCGGCACGAAGAGCCACTTCCTGAAGCATTTCATCGGCGGTATTTTCGTAACGATTGCCATGACGGGCCTTGACCAAGACCTCATGCAGAAGAACCTGAGCTGCAAAAACATTGGCGAAGCGCAGAAGAACATGCTCACCTTTACGGGTGTCTTCGTGTCGATCAATATTTTCTTTTTGAGTGTAGGCGCTTTGCTGTACATGTATGCCGAGGCCAATGGTATTGACGTAGCGGCGCTGGCAACCCCAGACCACCTGTTCCCGGAAATTGCCCTGAACCACATGGCCATGATTCCGGCCATCATCTTTATGCTCGGTCTCACAGCGGCTACTTTCGCCACAACCGACTCAGCGCTTACTGCGCTTACCACGTCTTTCTGCGTGGACTTCCTGAACTTCACCAAGAAAGCAAACCACGATGATATCAAACTGATTCGTACCCGTCACTTAGTGCACGTGGGTTTCTCGGTGGTGATGCTGCTGGTGATACTCGTGTTTAAAATCATCAACGACGACTCAGTGGTGAACGCCATTTTCAAAGCGGCTGGCTATACCTATGGTCCGTTGCTAGGCTTGTTTGCTTTCGGTATGGCCAACAAACGCGCCGTGACCGACAAACTGGTGCCGTACATCTGCATCATCTCGCCACTCCTGACTTACATGTTTGACAGTAATTCTGTTGACTGGACAGGCTACGCGATGGGCTTTGAACTGATTGTGGTGAATGCCGCGATTACCTTTATCCTGTTGCTCGTAACGAGCAAGCCGGGTGGTGGCATGATGATGGACGCATTGGAAGAGGCCGAAAGAGGTAGCAAAGTTAAACAGACATCTTATTAAGATTTTACCTTCTATGAATACAGCTTTGCTTTTGGAGAGCATTTTGCCAAAAGCGCGCATCCGGGCACGCCTGATCGATGTCGTGTCCTACGCTTCTGACGCGGGCTTTTACTACCTGAGGCCCAAGGCCGTGGTGCAGCCTGTTTCAGAGGAGGAGATTAAACAACTATTCGCATTTTCGCACCAGCATAAAGTACCGTTGACCTTCCGCACAGCGGGTACCAGCTTGTCTGGTCAATCCATTACCGATGGTATTCTGGTTGACTTGAGCCAGTATTGGAACAAGGTACAAGTGGAAAACGAGGGCAGACAGGTGCGGGTGCAGCCCGGCGTGATCGGTGCAATTGTGAACGCGCACCTGCGTCCGTTTAAGCGCAAGATTGGTCCGGACCCAGCCAGTATCAACTCGGCGATGATGGGCGGGATTCTCTCGAACAACGCCAGTGGCATGTGCTGCGGTGTGAAAAAGAACTCCTACCATACCACGAAGTATATCAGCTTTGTGCTGCCTGGCGGTCAATGCTTCACTACTGAAAAGCAGATAGACTACCTGCGTTTCAGCGAGGAGTGCCCCGAGCTATACCTTACGCTGCAGAAGATCAAGCAACAGATACGCAACAAACCGGAACTGCATTACTTGATCCGGCACAAGTATAAAACCAAGAACACCGTTGGCTATTCCGTCAACGCCTTCATTGATTACGAGCACCCGCTGGACATCATGGCGCATTTGCTCATCGGGGCGGAAGGTACACTCGGCTTTATTGCTGAGGCGGTGTTGCAAACCGTACCCGATTACCCGGCCAAATCGACGGCGTTACTGTATTTCCCTGACATCTACGCCGCCTGCCAAGCCATCGTGCCGCTAACCAAAGCGGGCGCGGAGGCCGTCGAACTGATGGACCGATCCTCGCTGCGCTCCATTGAGCACATGGCGGGCGTACCGGCTGTCATTAAGACCTTGCCTGATAAGGCGTCGGCTTTGCTGGTGGAGTTTCAGTCGAACACGCACGAAGAAGTGCAGGAGAAAATCCTTAAATTCATGGCGCTAGCACCGGAATTGGCCTTGCTGGAACAACCCGTGTTCACGACCGACCCAATTGAACAGGCTTTCCTGTGGAAAGTGCGCAAAGGCATGTTCCCGGCCGTAGGTGCGGTGCGAGCAAGCGGGACTACGGTGTTGCTCGAAGATATTGCCGTACCGGTCGCCCAACTCGGCGATGCCATTCTGGACCTACAGGAGCTTTTCCGCAAACACGGGTATAGCAACGCCATCATCTTCGGTCACGCCAAAGACGGCAATATTCACTTTGTAGTTACGCAGGCTTTTGACACGCCGGAAGAAGTTTCCCGCTACGACCGCTTCCTAAAAGAGGTGGTGAAACTGGTGGTGAAGAAGTATGAAGGCGCTCTGAAAGCCGAGCACGGTACGGGTCGAAACATGGCGCCGTTTGTGGAGACCGAATGGGGTCCGGAGGTATACCGCATTATGAAGGCGCTCAAACAGGTGATCGACCCAGAGAACATACTTAACCCGGGCGTGATTATCAACCACGACCAGAATGCGCACATCCAAAACCTGAAAGCCCTGCCGAAGGTGGAGGAGGAAGTGGATCGCTGCATGGAATGTGGCTTCTGCGAGCACAATTGCCCGAGTCGTAACCTCACGCTCACGCCACGCCAGCGCATTGTGGTGCGCCGTGAGTTGCTTAACCTAAAGCGAAAAGGAGAGAAGAAACAGCACAAAGAGTTGCTAAACCAATACCAGTATGACGGCCTCGATACCTGCGCCGTGGACGGCCTGTGCGCCACCGCCTGTCCGGTGGATATCAATACAGGCGACCTGGTGAAACGCTTGCGCCGCGAGAGCCACAATGGCTTCGCTAATAACGTTGCTTTATTGGTGGCCAAAAACTTCAAGCCTGTGTCTTCGGTGGTGAAGTTTGGTTTACAGGCAGGGGCAGGGGTGAACAAAGTACTGGGTGCAAATACCTTGGGCAGACTGACGGAGGAGGTGAAAGACATGATCCCGGCTTTCCCGCTCTGGACAAAGCAACTGGCCCCAGCGGCAGGTATAGCCAAGTCTATGGCAAATGCGACAGCGCCTGTATCGGAGGCATCCGTGGTCTATTTTCCGACTTGCATTTCCCGCACGATGGGAGCGGCCGAGTCAGGCAAAAAGAACATCATCGATACGTTTAAAAGCGTGTCGGATAAAGTAGGAGTGAAGTTTACGATTCCGGAGGAGGTAAAAAGCGCCTGTTGCGGACAGATTTTCTCATCCAAAGGGTATAGCCAGGCTTACGCCCATACTGCCAACGAAACAATAGAGAAGGTATGGCAATGGACCGACAAAGGTCGCCTGCCGCTGGTGCTCGACATCACCTCCTGCACCCAGACCCTGCAAAGCTGCCGCCCCGTGCTCACCGCCGAGAACAAGCAAAAGTTCGATGCCATCCAGATTATCGACAGTATTGATTACATCGCCGACTTCATTCTGCCAAAAGCCACCGTGCTGCGCAAGAAAGCAAACGTGGTGCTACACCCGGTTTGCTCCTTACAAAAAATGGGATTGGAGGGTCGCTTTGTAAGTATAGCAAGGCACCTGGCCGAGGAAGTAACCGTGCCGATGCACGCCGGTTGCTGCGGTATGGCCGGCGACCGTGGTTTCCTAGTGCCGGAGCTGACTGCTTCCGCCACAGCGTCTGAAGCTGCCGAGGTGAAACAGCGTGAATATGACGGGTATTACTCTTCAGGCAAGACTTGCGAAATGGCGATGACGGAGGCGGTTGGTCGTAACTACGAGTCGATTGTTTATTTGCTGGATGAGTGTTTGTAAAAGGTATGGCGCGGGCGTCCACGCTCGTGTCTGCTATAGTGGGGCCTCTGGCCTAAGTGTAAGTATAAGCTTAGCCGATACTTTTGTAGGTATAGCAACTATCATTTCAGGTATAACACCTTACTAGTTTCAAAGTTTGGCTTAGCCAGCCGGACAGTTGTTTCGCCTATGCTGCGGGCACCTACTTTTTTTCTTGACAAAAAAAGTAGGCAAAAAAGTCAAGACGCTCCAAACTCGCTGAACGCTCAAACAGTGGAGCGTCAAAGAGTGCACATGGCTAAAGCTATTTGTTTCATTGCCAGCGTGCGAGTTTGTATTGCTATACCTGCCAGTGGTTTGTAATAAATAATGCTGCGCTTATAC
This sequence comes from uncultured Pontibacter sp., assembly GCF_947499215.1. Classification (GTDB taxonomy): domain Bacteria; phylum Bacteroidota; class Bacteroidia; order Cytophagales; family Hymenobacteraceae; genus Pontibacter. The sequence goes on along the minus strand of NZ_CANMNI010000001.1, from coordinate 1,663,690 downwards.
CTGTTGCGTAGTAAAGACAGAGAATTCCCCTCTCAATCATTTGACCATGAAAAACTCTAAAATTGACAATGCTACAATTAGTACAAAAGCTATAAAGAATGCTTTGTAACCCCTATTTTTGAGTTCACTATTTCGCCTTAGTAAACCTAGTATTAGATTCCAAAATGTAAGGCTTATACCCATTACAACTACTAAGATTTTAAATAAAGTAAGGAAGCCCAGAAGTGTATCCTCCATCTTGAACTGTATTAGCTAAGCAATTCAACTACACCACCTCAATCACCGCCGCATACTCTCTTAAACTCGTATCCTCCGGTTTCAAATCCGTGATCAGATAATGAATCGAGTTGAGGTCGCATACCTTCATATTCTGATCAGAGCCAAGTTTTTCAGCAATGCTCATGATGGCGGTTTTTTTAGCAGAGCGGATCATCGCTTTCTTTACCTGCACGACTTCCCAGTCAGAGTCGGTGAGGCCGTCTTCTACGGAGAGGGAGTTAGTGCCAAGTATACAGAGGTCCACTTTAATCTCGGTGAGCTGGTTGACTACCTGTGCGCCAATCATGATGTGGGAGTTCTTGGAAAGCTGTCCGCCTAGCAAAATCACGTTGATGTTCGGGCGTTCGGCCAGTTCCAGCGCTACCAGCGGACTCACGGTAAAGAAGGTGCAGCGCAGGGTGTCGGGTATCATGCGTGCCACTTCGATCATGGTTGTGCCGCCGCCTACCAGTATACTCATGCCATCTTTCAAGAGGTCAATTACCTTACGCGCAATCTCTTTCTTGGACTCCTTGGCGTATACCTCGGTTTGGCTGAACGGGTAATGAAAGGACTTTGACAAAGCACCACCATGCACCTTCAGTATCTGGCCACTTTCTGCCAGCTCGTTCAAATCTCTTCTGACCGTATCTTCCGACACGTTGAGTTTTAAACTCAAATCCGATGAAAGCACCTTGTTGTGCAGATTGATCTGCTTTATGATAAAAGCCTGCCGTTCTTCCTTAAGCATTCTGGTCGTGTTTAATCTGTAAAAATCAAATATAGATTTTTTTCTGTAAACATAGTTGTCAGAAACAGGATTTTCAGGACAACCCCACCCCAGCCCTCCCCTAAAAACAGGAGAGGGAGAGTGTAAGATCAATCCGTTACTAACTCTATAAATAACGGGGATACAAGTACAGGAGTCCCCCTTTGAAAGAGGTAGGGGTGACCACCCTCTGCGAGTCAACTCCCTCCCCTGTTTTTAGGGGAGGGCCGGGGTGGGGTAGAAATGAGAGCCTGTCCCCTTTGCAGAGAACAGGCTCTCATTTCTATAAGTATCAGTTCACACCTTTACATAAATCTTCTGCTTATCCATCCAGAAGCCAATCACCCACATCACCAGCATATAGCTCAGCGCAAACAGGAGTGAGGCGGCTTCCCCTTCTGTCCAGCTTAGGAAAAATTTTGTATACAGCCACTTCTGCAAACTCATGTCACCAATGCGAATGAAGTTAAGTAGCTTGATGACTAGCGTAGCAAAGGCAAAAATGAAGAGCGGGTTCTTACCGAAGGCCTCAAAGAAATAAGACCACTTTACAAAGTCCAATACTTCGATCACCAGCATAAGCCCAGCAATTAGCATCACGCTCAAGCCAACCGAGTGCAGCACGTAAGAACTTGTCCAGATCGGCTTGTTGATCGGAAAGGCAAAGTCCCACACGAAGGCAATGGCTACCAGTGCAGCGCCCGCCAGATTGAGCTTGAAGACTGTGCTTAGGTTGTTGCCATTTTTCTGGATGAACAAACCCGCGAAATAACCAGCCAGCACATTCACGGTGGCGGGCAGCGTGCTTAGTAACCCTTCAGGGTCGAAAGGTATACCGAAGCCTTTGTAGAGGTTGGTTTCAGGTATGATCAGGTCGTCGAACTTGCGGGCAGCGTTTCCAGCGAGGCTGTACGGGTCGGCAGAGTCTCCGAAGAAGTACATCACGGCCCAATAGCCTAACAGTACTATCACACTGAAAATGGCAGCGCCCCTGAACTTGAGATAATGCACAGCCAGTGATGCGATGAAATAGCAAAGCGCGATGCGCTGCAGTACCCCCATAATGCGCACGGCGGTGAAGTCCTTCATTACAATGGCTCCTTCCGGGTCACGTATCACAAAGGGGAAGAGGTTCAGAAACAGGCCGATCAGGAAAATAAGGGCGGTGCGCTTGAAGACCTTGCGCAGAAACACGCTATCGGGCTGCGTTTCGAATTTGCGCATGCTGAAGCTCATGGCATTGCCCACCACAAACAGGAAAGACGGAAACACCAGATCCGTAACCGTGAAGCCGTGCCATGCCGCATGCTTAAAAGGGGCATAAATGCTGCCCCAGCTGCCGGGGTTGTTTACCACCACCATTAGCGCGATGGTGAGGCCGCGGAGTACGTCAAGGGAAAGGTAGCGCTCGTAGGATTTGGGGCGCAGCAAGCCGGCGTCCGTTAGCGAAGGTGCTGTAGAGAGTTTATTCATCGGAGTGCATTTAAGGTATAGCGATGATTCAACGATGTATAAAAAGATAGCCGTCCCATTTCTCTGGGACGGCTATACTTTCATGGTTAGTTCGCGGAAGCCTCTGCAGGCTGTTTCTCTTTGCTCTTGCCCATGGCATCGTACACCACTTGCAGCACATTGGTGCGGGTGTTGAGTTTGCCGAGCTTGTTATTCTCGCGGGTCGGGTTTACGCGGTTGCTCAAGAACACATACACGAGGTTGTTTACCGGGTCTACCCACGTATAAGTGCCCGTAAAGCCGGAGTGGCCGAAGCTCTCTACCGGGGCGCTTGGCGCGGCGTTGCTGTTCGGTGCACCCGGTTTAGCCGGACGGTCGAAGCCGAGGGCACGGTAGTTGCCTTGTTCGCAGAACTGGCATTTGCTGTAGTCCTTCACCACGTTCTCGGCGATGTAGCGCTTGTGGGCATACATGCCGTCGTTCAGGTATAGGTGCATCAGCTTGGCTACGTCGTTGGAATTGCCGAACAGCCCCGCGTGACCGCTCACACCGCCCAACATGGCAGCGCCTTCGTCATGCACGGTGCCGTGCAAGGTTTGCTTGCGGAAGTGCGGCTCAAACTCGGTGGGTACAACACGTGAGGCAGGGTAACGCTTGTATGGATTAAACGTCAGTGTAGTCGCTCCGATCGGCTGGTAGATGGAGTTCTGCAGGTATGTTTCAAAACCTACGCCTGTGATACTCTCGACTACTTTCGGGGCCAGAATAAAAGACAGGTCGCTGTACACATAGCCCGGCTTTTCGTTCAACGGCGACTCCATAATCTCCTTGTAAATCTTGTCAGAATACTTGCGATGGATGTACAGGTTGTCGGCTACTTTAATCGGGAATCTGCGTGTAGAGTCCGCCTTGAAAGTGCGCCACTTAAAGTTGCCGCTCTTCCTCACTGTCTCTTTCCAGAACGGGATCCAAGCCTTGAGGCGGGCTTGGTGCGTCAGGATGTCGCGGTAGTTCAGATCGGCTTTGTTCGTGCCGACAGCCATCGGCAGGTAGGTGCCGAGCGTCTGGTTCTCATCGAAACGGCCTTCCCCTTTCAGACGCATCAATGCAGCCATGGTTGTGCTGATTTTAGTCACAGAGGCCAAGTCGTAGATGTCGTCGACACGCACAGCTTGCTCCTTGTCGTAAGTATGGTAACCGAAAGCTTTGTGGTAGATCACCTTGCCGTCTTTGGCCACCAGCACCTGAGCACCCGGAGCGGCTTCTTCACGTATGGCTTGGTGCACGAGCGAGTCTATACCTGCCAAATCCTGCGATTTGATACCTACGGCCTCTGGCATAGAGTAGGCCATGCGCCAGCCACTGCGAGTCAGTAAACCGTCGTCAATTTTAAAGACATTGCTCACCGTAACCGGCAGTTTGCCCGAGGCACCTATACCTCCGAAAATCATCTGTGAAACAAGGTCCTGCGTGGTCGGATTTTCCTGATAAGCGGCTATCACAGCGTCGGCTTTGTCGAGGCTCTCCATTTCGGCGAGGCTGTACACGTTGCCGAACACGCTCACGATCGTTTTCTTGGTGCGGATAAGCTCTTTCAGGAACAGGTTCATCTCGGCCGTGATACCGAAATTGCTACTGCCCGCCTTGAGTTGCAGCGAGTGAACACCTGCAATGATCAGGTTATAATCTTTCAGTTTTTCCTTCATGCGCAACAGGTCTTCGATAGAGTTAGTCGGTTGCAGGAAGAACGTGTCCACTTGGGTATAGCGGGCAAGATCACGCTGGAAAGCGGTTTCCTTTTTCGTGCCAATCGCCAGTGCCGCTACTTTCAAGGTGTCCAGCGTCTGGATTGGCAGAATGTGGTTTTTGTTGCGCAGGAGTGTGAGTGAAGCCTCGGTCAGCTGTCGGTTCAGGTACTGCGCGTGCGGATTGTTGAGGTCGGCAATCAGGTTTTTCGTCTCGATGGGTTCCCACTTGTCGAGGCCCACCCATTGCTTGGCGGCGAGTACTTTGCGTACGCGGAAGTCAATCTCGGCCTGTGTGATTTCCTTGTTGGCGATGGCTTTTTTTACTTCTTCAATGGTCGTTTTTACGTCCATCGTGTTTAGCATCACATCGTTACCAGCTACTAGTGCCTTTACATCCACCACACCCGGCGGGTAAAACTTGGCCACCCCCTGCATGTTCAGGGCATCGGTAAACACGATGCCTTTATAGTTCAGCTCGTTCTTGAGTAAGTCCGTTACAATCGGCTTAGAAAGGGTAGAAGCAAGGTTTGGTGTGTTGTCGAGCACCGGGATGTTCATGTGCGCGACCATCACACTGCCCAGTCCTTTGTCCATCAGGGCACGAAAAGGATGCAGTTCAGTTGAGTCGAGGCGAATGCGGGAGAAGTTGATGAGTGGCAGACCGTAGTGCGAGTCCACGTTGGTGTCGCCGTGGCCCGGGAAGTGCTTGGCGCTGGCCAACACGTGGTTGTCCTGCATACCTTTCATGTAAGCCAGCGACTTGCTGGCCACGTTATACTTGTCTTCGCCGAAAGAGCGGAAGCCAATTACCGGATTATTCGCGTTGTTGTTGATATCTACAGTCGGGGCGAAGTTCACATGCACGCCTAGTCGCTTGCACTGGCGGGCAATCTCGGCACCCATTTCGTAGATCAGAAGCTCGTTGTCGATACCGCCCAAGGCCATTTGGTACGGGAAGCGAACCGTGCTGTCGAGACGCATGGCAAGACCCCACTCACCGTCGATGGATATCATCAGCGGCACCTTGCTCTCTTGCTGGTAGCGGTTGGTCATCTTGGCCTGTCGCACCGGACCACCCTGAAAGAAAATCATACCACCGACTTTGTAAGTCTTCACGATGTTGCTGATCGAGTCGATGTGCGCCTGATTCTTGTTGGAGTACACCGGGATCATAATCAGTTGCGCAATGCGCTCTTCCGGAGTCAGGGTTTTCATGACAGAGTCAACCCAGCGGCTGTTAATGTGTTGCAGGAACTCAGCGTCGCGACCCGGCGTAAACGAAGCGGCAGTAGCTTTCTTAGCGGCAGCCTTGCCGGATTTTGCTTTGTTGGTCTGGCCTTGGAGGTTGTTTGCACCAAAAATCAGTATCAGAACAAAGGCCAGTGAAAGGTAATAGGATGGTTTCAAGGTGATATAGGTTTTTGTAATATCAGATACACTGCAATTTAACAGTTTTTGAGTATAAGCATTTTTATTTGCGGTAATTTTTTAAATTCCTGCAAATAAAAGCAATATTAGGGGCGTCGTGTAATGGGTTATTGTCAAATATACGATGATAAGGCGGGTATACCTATAAGTCGGGGGTTGGGGGTGTGGCTTCTAAGCCACACCCCCAATTTGAGCGAAGCAGAAACTGATGGTTGTACATGATGGCCAATCACAAGTTGCGCTAACGCTAAACTTGCGGTATATACAGCACCGACAGGTATAGCCGATATGAATGTATATATCTACTGAACAAGTGAACACAGCATGAAACGCATTTCTACTCACATACTTAGTCTGATGCTAGGTTGCAGCCTACTGGCAAGCTGCGCCACTAACCCCTATGCCGCTACCAACAAATCATATAAAAAACAGGCCAAGGCCTACGCCAAATCACTACGGGCTATACCTGCGGCCCCGACCGGCGAGCATACCTACCCACAGGGCGATTACTGGGTGGGCACCACCAACTTCAACATGCGCAAACCGAATTATGTGATCATCCACCACACGGCGCAGAACTCCACTGAGCAAACTTTGAAGACCTTTACTATGCCCTCGACTCAAGTAAGTTCGCACTATGTGATCGGACGCGACGGCAAGGTATACCAGATGTTACACGACCACATGCGTGCTTGGCACGGCGGCGCAGCAAAATGGGGCAACAACACTGACCTCAACTCATCATCTATAGGTATAGAGCTTGACAACAACGGTTCTGAGCCCTTCCCAGAGGAGATGATCACCAGCCTGATTGCTGTACTAGGAAAACTTAAAAAAGAGCACGGTATACCTGCCGAAAACTTCATCGGCCACGCCGATATTGCCCCGGTTCGCAAAGTAGACCCGAGCCCGCTGTTCCCGTGGAAGACGCTGGCCGACCACGGCTTTGGGTTATGGTATGACGAAGACGTGCTGGAAAAGGAACTAGTACTGCGTGAGGTGCCGGTAGGGGGTGAGAATGACACAACGCCTTTGCTAATGATGGAGACCGTGCCGAAGTATACGCTGCCCGAGCACTTTAGCCCACTCGACGCCCTGCGCATTATCGGCTATGATGTGCGTAATCCAGAGGCTGCCGTGCGGGCTTTCAAGATTCACTTTATTCAGACGGATGTAGAGGCGCCTTTGACCGAGGATGAGAAGTTGATTCTGTATAACCTGTATCAGAAGTATTTGTAAATTGGGGGGAGATAGTACAATGAAGTTCTATACAATACTCCTGACAAACACTTTGTAGATGCAATAACATGGATGCAGAATTACTTTTTGAGAAAGTCTATATTAATTCAGAATTAGCTGATCAAGTATGTGCTGAATTTAAAATCAAGAGGGGTGAATTAACGGATTTTACAAAAAAGTACGGCTTGGAACGTGCAGATGAGATTAAAAAAATCCAGAGAATTAGAGGTCTCTTTCATAGTAAAAAGGGCTCGCCAAGCTTCGGATTCACTAGCTTCAACTCTTTTTACAAGTGGTATATTGCTCAACACAAAAAGCAAGACGGAGCGTGCTACTACTGTAAAACAGACGAACATGTAATTGCTACGCTGGTTGAAAAGAAATTTAATCAGAGCAAGCGAATAAGAGGAAGATACTTAGAAATAGAGCGGCGAGATTCGGCAGTGAATACATACAGTCCTGAAAATTGTGTACTTGCTTGCTACTTCTGCAACAATGATAAGAGCGATATTTTCGAGGAAGGCGACTATCTGGCTTACTTAAAAGACAGAAAAGCATTCTTTGACACGAAATTCGAGGAATTCAATGATATTAAGTAAGGACACAAATACTGTTCTGATGTCAGACTTGCTGCAATCAGACATTAGGTTCAGTGAGTCTTGCAACCAACTAACAGCCTTGCTTGACAAGTACTCTATTGACTATCGATTCATTAAAGAAACGAAAGATATTTGGTGCAGGGACTACATGCCGATTCAGACGGGTGACGGCCAGTATGTGCAATTCCGATATGAGCCATCTTACCTGAAAGATGATGCAGTACTTCAGTCAGACCCGAAAGAAGTGTGTGAGGCAAACGGAATAAAAGCCAGATTTTCAAACATTAATTTGGATGGTGGAAACCTTGTAAACTGGTCTGATAGGGCAATCTTGACTGACCGTATATTTGATGAAAATCCCGAGTATTCATCTAAATCGAAACTGATTTCAGAAATTGAAGAATTGCTTGAAGTTGAAGTAATCATTATTCCGCAGATTAAATCAGACATGACTGGCCATGCCGACGGATTGATTCGTTTTTTAGATCATAATACTCTTGTTGGGAATGACAGAAATGCTGAATTTACTTATTGGGTAAAAGGCATAAAGCCTATTATCCAATCGTATGGTCTTGATTACATTGACATCCCCTTTTTTGAATTCAAAAGCAAGCATTATACGGATAGTGCGATTGGTTGCTATGTGAACTTCTTGGAGGTAAAGGATCTAATTGTTGTACCCATTTTTGAGGTTTTTGGGAATAGGGATGAAGAAGTGGTAAAACTGTTTAAAAGCATTTACCCAAAGCGGACAATAGAAACCATCAATTTTAACCAAATAGGTTTACACGGCGGTCTGTTGAACTGTACTACTTGGACGATAAAAGAATAGCTATGACCAAACCCCTACTCACCCACTATACCTTACAATTAATCCCCTGCCTCGGCTTGCTCTTCCTACTCGGCTGTAGCGCCGCCAAGCCCGTAGCGGAGACGCCTGTAACACCGCCTTACGGACCGGCGGAGATAAAGCGACAGGTATTGGAGCTGGAGACCCTGCAACAGAGCTTTGTCGGCTTTGTGCTGTACGACCCCGAGTTGGGCAAGGCGGTGGTGGAGCACAATGCCGACAAGTACTTCGTGCCAGCTTCCAATACGAAACTGTTCACGTTTTATGCTGCCTCCAAAATGCTGGGCGATTCTATACCTGCGCTCAAGTACGTAGCCAAAGGCGACTCGCTGATCTTCTGGGGCACGGGCGATCCGACCTTCACGCACATGGACCTGCAAAACAACATCGCTTACGATTTTCTGAAGAACCGCAAGGAGAAACTCTACTACATCGAGGCGCCCATGACCAGCACGCCCTTCGCGACTAACTGGGGCTGGGACGATTATAACTACTATTACCAGCCGGAGCGTAGCCCTTTCCCGATTCACGGCAACATCGTGAAATTCAAGAAAGACAGCACCACTGCCTATACCACTACGCCGGCTTTCTTCAGAAAACAGGTGAAGCCGGATACAACGCCGAACGCGCACCGCGATACCTTCCGAAGAGCTTGGCGCACAAACGAGATTGCCTACAACCCGAAACGCGCAGCAATAGCCTTCTCGCAGGAAGTGCCTTTTATCACGTCACCCGAACTGACAGTGCAGCTTCTGGCCGACACCTTGAAGCGTCCTGTCAAACTGGTGAAGCGCCCAATACCTGCGGGTGCTCAAATACTCTACGGTCTGCCCGCCGATACCGTATTCAAACGCATGCTGCAAGTGAGCGACAACCTGATGGCCGAGCAATTGCTACTCTTGAGCTCCGGCACCTTTTCGGATACGCTCTCGGTAGAGCGGGCTATCAAACACGCCGTGATAACCTACCTGTCCGACCTGCAAGATCCACCGGTGTGGATTGACGGTTCGGGTCTCTCTTCCATGAACATGTTCACGCCGCGCAGCATCATCGCGCTCTTACAGAAAATGCATGCCGAGCGCCCAAGAGAGAAGCTCCTGCCTATGCTTGCTGTCGGCGGCAGACCCGGCACTTTCCGGAACATCTACAAGGCCGATGTACCTTTCGTATTTGGTAAATCAGGCACGCTCTCTCACGTACACAACCAAAGCGGTTACATCATTACAAAGAGTGGCAAGCTGTTGATGTACAGCTTTATGAACAACAACTTTAAAACATCTTCGTCTGAAATAAGAAGTGCCATGGAGCGTATTATGACGGAGGTGCACGAGAAGTATTAAGATTCTTTATAGCGCGAGCGTCCTCGCTCGTGCTCAATATAGTGGGGCCTCTGGCCGCTAAGAATAAAAATGGGCCGGAGGCCCCACGATAGTAGTCACGAGCGAGGACGCTCGCGCCATGCTATAGAAAGCTTTAAAACAGAAACAACAACCTAATCTATACCTGACCACACAAACGACCAACACTATGTTGAAACTAACGATACGCTCTTTTGACTTGCCACTGCGGCATACCTTTACCATCTCCTACGACTCACGCGATGTGCAGCCGACTATGATTGTGGAACTGCAGCACGGGGAGCACAAAGGTTATGGCGAGGCGACCAGCAATCCATACTACGGCTTCACCATCAAGAGCATGACCAAAGCGCTGGAGAATATCCGTGAGCAAATCGAGTCAACCGAGCTGACTTCGCCAGAGGAGTTCTGGGCACAGATGCAACCACATCTAGCCGATAACCCTTTCGCTCTTTGCGCGCTGGATTTGGCTGCCAACGACCTGTTCGGTAAAATGAAAGGCCAGCCACTCTACAAACTGTGGGGGCTCGAGGCGAAAAACATGCCGCTCACCAACTACACCATTGGTATCGACACGGTGGAGAACATGGTGAAGAAACTGCAGGAAATGCCGTGGCCGCTTTACAAAATCAAGTTGGGTACGAAAGAAGACGTGGCCATCATCAAAGAGCTGCGCAAGCACACCGATGCTATCTTCCGTGTAGACGCCAACTGCGCTTGGGGTGTGGAGGAAACCATCGAGAACTCAAAACAGCTGAAAGAACTAGGCGTGCAGTTTATCGAGCAACCTATGAAAGCCGACGATTTAGAGGGCATGAAAAAGGTATACGAGGGCTCCGAACTGCCCCTGATTGCCGACGAAAGCTGCATCACGGAAGCCGACGTAGCCAAATGTCACGGCCTGTTCCATGGCATCAACATTAAGCTCGTGAAGTGCGGCGGCCTGACGCCAGCCCGCCGTATGATTGCCGAAGCCAAGAGCTTGGGTATGAAAGTGATGGTCGGCTGTATGACAGAATCCAGCGTAGGTATATCGGCCATCGCGCAATTGCTGCCTATGCTCGACTACGTGGACATGGACGGTGCCCTGTTGCTAAGCAAAGACATCGCCACTGGCGTAACCATTGAGCAAGGCAAAGTAAGCTACAGCGAAAACGTAAACGGCACCGGCGCCACACTCATAGCCTAATGGGCAACAAGGTATACACAGACCAACTGCCGGGGCGCACCTTGGTGGTAAAAGGGGAGGAGTTTCTGTTTTTCAGCGGAACCTCCTATCTGGGTATACCTGTGAATGAGCAATTCAGGCATTGTGTGCTGGAGGGAATGGCACGCTACGGCACCAACTACTCCAGCTCCCGTAACTCCAATCTGCAGCTGCGGGTGTTTGAGGAGGCAGAAGACTATCTGGCAAGCTATACTGGTGCAGAGGCTGCATTTACCATGTCGTCGGGTTATCTGGCTTGTCAGGCGCTGGTCCAAGTTTTAGTTGGAAGCGGATACTTTATCTATGCCCCTAACACACATCCGGCCATGTGGCGCAGCATTACTGATGAAGTCATTGGTAACTACGACGCTTGGGTAGGCCCCATGCTGCAGCAAGTGCAGGGCTCCAAAGAGAAGTACATTATACTGGTCTGCAATTCCCTCGACCCACTCAAGGCTCGCAACCATGGTTTCAGTTGGCTGAGTGCCTTGCCCGCCGACAAGCAAATCACGCTGATAGTCGATGATTCGCATGGCTTTGGGGTAACGGGAGAAGACGGAGCCGGTGTGTTCGCGCAGCTAAAGGCTCGTCTGCAGCCGAATGTACGATTGGTGGTTGCAAGTTCGATGGGAAAGGCCTTGGGTATACCTGCCGGTGTGGTGTTGGGTGACAAAGAGCTAATTGATAAGCTGCGGAACAGTCACTATTTCGGCGGTGCTTCCCCGGCCATACCTGCCTACCTGTATGCCTTTTTGCAATGCGAGGCGGTATTCAAAGAAGCACGGCAGAAGCTGTTTTCGAATATTGCTTACTTCCTGCAGCATTTGGAGCGACCCGCGCAATTCAGTTACTTTGACAGATATCCGGTTTTCGGGGTGCACGAACATCGTTTAGCGGCATACCTGCAGGAACATGGGGTGATTATCTCCAGTTTCCGCTACCCGACGCCTGCCGATAATCCGATTACAAGGATTATTTTGAGTAGTGCGCATACGGAGGGGGATATTCAGCGATTAACGCGGTTGATTAATCAGTTTGGTAAGGTATAGCAAAAGCCTTGTTTCATAGATTGGCTTGGCCAGTTGGGCACTGTTTCGCCTGTGCGGCGGGCACCTACTTTTTTTCTTGACAAAAAAATCGAGGGCCCCTACCCCCAGTAGGCAAAAAAGTCAAGACGCTCCAAACTCGCTGAACGCTCAAACAGTGGAGCGTCAAGAGGTGCACTTGGCTAATGCAATATGCTTCGTAGGGAACGTGCGAGTTAGTCTTTGAATGCGTGCCAGTGGTTTGTATGGTTTGTGGCAGAAACTACAAAGTCTATGCCTGTAAGATGGCAGTAACAGAAGTTTCCCGCCTTGGATAAGGAGGGGTTAGGGGTGGTTGGACCCGGTTTTGCGGGAAATTCCTCTTTCTAGAGGCATAACCGTTACGTTCAAGCGAATTCTCCCCTTGAGGGGAGCGCAGAGGGGTGTTTACAGTTGCAGGGAAAATGAAAATTGGCCTGTTACTGGCACTCCCACTCTGAATTTACACCCCTATACTCCCCTCAGGGGGATAGTTTTCGGCAGAACTTAACAGCTCTACCTTTCTGGAGGGGTAGGGGTGCGTTAATTCCAGTTGCATAGAAACAAGCCGAAGCCGTAGGTATAATAGCACTGGATAGGCTATAACTATTAAGAAAAGATTGTTAGCTTCAAGCAAATCGATTTAAACAAAATACCCCTTCACAGGGAACCATCTACTTTATGGAAGAAACCACCTCCCCAGCACCCCTCATCACCAACGACGCGGTCGTGCTAGGCATTCTCGTCGTCATCCTTGCTATTATCTTCAAAACCGCTTCCAGCGACCGCGCCGTATTCCGGAAGTTTTACTCCGTCGTACCGGCCCTCTTGCTGTGCTACCTCATTCCGAGTTTGCTCAACTCGCTTAATATCATCTCCGGTGAAACGTCAGCTCTGTATGGCGTGGCATCCCGTTACTTACTGCCAGCGAGTTTGGTGCTTTTCACGATCAGCCTCGACCTAAAAGAGATCTGGAAGCTGCGCCACAAAGCCGGGCTTATGTTTATCACGGGCACAGTCGGGATTGTCATTGGCGGTCCGCTGGCGATACTCATTGTCTCAACATTCGCGCCCGAAATTGTAGGGGGGCAGGGGCCAGACGCTGTGTGGCGCGGACTGACCACGATTGCCGGTAGCTGGATTGGCGGCGGGGCAAACCAGTTGGCCATGTACGAGATTTTCCAGCCGAATCCGAACCTATTCTCTGCTGTGATAGCCGTGGACGTAATCGTGGCGAACGTCTGGATGGCCGTGTTGCTGTATGGCGCTGGCCGGTCCGATAAAGTGGATGCTTTCTTTAAGGCTGACAATTCAGCGGTGACCGACTTGAAGAACAAAATCGAGAAGTACCGCCAGAGCATCATGAAAATACCGACCCTGCCCGATATTATGCTGATAGCCGGGGTTGGTTTCGGTTTGACAGGTATAGCGCATCTTTTGTCCGATATGATCGCTCCTTGGATAGAAGCCAACGCACCCAACTTGGCCCGCTTTAGCTTGACCTCCGGGTTCTTCTGGCTGGTGGTGCTGGCAACTACTTTTGGCATGTTGCTGTCGACGACCAAAGCCCGCAACCTAGAGGGTGCAGGGGCTTCACGTATTGCCAGTCTGTTCCTTTACATTCTGGTAGCCACCATCGGTATGCAGATGGACGTGACCGCTATTGTGAGTCAGCCGGGGCTGTTTTTGGTGGGTATCATCTGGATTTCGATGCACATGTTGCTTCTGTTTATCGTGGGCAAACTCATTAAGGCTCCATTTTTCTTCCTAGCGGTGGGCAGTCAGGCCAATGTGGGTGGTGCGGCTTCGGCTCCTATTGTAGCTGCGGCATTTCACCCGGCTCTGGCGCCGGTGGGGGTGCTGTTGTCCATTCTAGGCTATGCCGTGGGTACCTACGCGGCCTATATTTCAGGTATACTGATGCAGCTGGTTGCGCCTTAGCGGGTGTTCAGCGCTGCGTAGCAAGCAAAGCATGATGGCAGGGCAATATTGCACTGCAATTGATGAGTTTTGCAGATGCGCTTGCCGAACGAATTATTATAAGTCGATACGTGTTTAAAGTATAATGCTTCCGCGGGCCTTGGTGCTGCGGATGAATCAAAACCCAATACTATGATTAAAAACAACTCTTTTGTGCTGATGCTTTTGCTGGCGCTGGCTTCCTGTGCCGGTACGCAAAGCACATCCACTGATGCTACGGCTACCGCTCAAACAAACCAAGCGGCAACTTCGCCAGCCCAGACCCACATCGAAGCGGTGCGCCAGCAATTCGCGCCAGACAAACGTGTTGCGCTGTTTGTTGTGGAGCCGAATGGCAATGTGCTGCGCGGCGAAACGAACATGCCCGAAGCCAAAGCCGACTTGTTGAAGCGCCTGCAGGCAGCCAACGTGTCGTTTGTGGATAGCATACAGGTGCTGCCGGAAACGGAACTCGAGGGGAAGCACCACGCCATCGTGACGATTTCGGTGGCTAACCTGCGCTCGCAGCCGAAGCACTCTGCGGAATTGGCTACGCAGGCGACCATGGGCACACCGCTCAAGGTATGGAAAAAGCAAAACGGCTGGTACTTGGTACAGACACCTGACCAGTATCTGGCTTGGGTAGATTACGGCGGCATTGCTTTGATGGACCAGACCGCTTTCGCGAACTGGCAGCAAGGTAAAAAGCTTATCTATACCAAGACTTACGGCTTCGCACACGCCACGGCAGACAAGAACGCTACTACCGTGTCGGACATGGTATACGGCGACGTGATGGTGCTGAAAAATAAGGCAAAGGATTTTTATGAAGTCACTTTCCCGGATGGCCGAACAGGCTACGTGCCTGCCGCTGAAGCCATGGGTTTCAAAGAGTGGGTAGCCAGCCGCAAACCAACCGAAGAGAATCTAGTAGCCTCAAGCAAGGAGTTGCTTGGCCTGCCATACCTGTGGGGTGGCACTTCTGTGAAAGGTATGGACTGTAGCGGATTTACCAAGACGGTGTTCTTTATGAATGGGCTAGTACTGCCACGTGACGCCTCGCAGCAAATACACATCGGCGAACTGGTAAGCACCGACAAGGGTTGGGGCGAGCTTCGACCGGGCGACCTGTTGTTTTTCGGCGTGCCTGCCAAAGACGGCAAGCCAGAGCGTGTGGTGCACGTAGGTATGTGGATCGGCGGCAACCAAGAGTTTATCCACTCCGCCGGCCGTGTACGCATCAACAGCATGAACCCATCCGCCGAAAACCACGATGCTTTCGAACTGGGCCGTTTCCTGCGTGCCAAGCGGGTGTCGCCAGAAGCCACGCTAGTGGATTTGCGCGAGAAGCCCTTGTATGAGTAGGTTGGCAGGTAGAAGAATTAATAGAATGATTGAGTTGAACGATCCAAAATGGAAAGAGCTTGAAGGTGGCTGTAGAACGCCCTACGACGCTTCCATTGCTCTTAGAAGATTAGAAAGTGCCGACAGTTCAGAAGAAATTGATGACATACTCGCAGAACTTTGGGACGAGCTGCACCATCAGGGAGATGTTGGCTTGGCTTCCTACTTTGCTGTTCCGCATCTAATCAGAATAGCCAGAGAGAATGGTATAGTTAATTCAAGCATTCTTGGGCTAACAGCTGTCATTGAAGTTCAAAGGCATAGGAATAATCCGCAAGTACCTAAAGAATACTATGAAGATTACCTCAATTCATTAGAGTCCATACCTGAACTTATAATTTCAGCTAAAAGTATAGAATGGGACTTAGAGTTTACAGCAGCGGCTTTGTCTGCGTTAGCTGCAACAAAAGGACAAATGAAAGTAGCTAAAGCTGTACTGAATTTTGACGATGAAGACGTGCTGGATGAATTTCTGGGAAGTTACTAATAATTAAATCTGCCAAAACAGCACAGGTATCATGTTTGACTAATGCCTCACGCGTTTCTTATACAAGCCCGTTATAGAGTTGGCAGATTTGATATTAAGGAAAGGCAGTAGCGCGAGCTACTGCCTTTTTTTGCTGTCATTTCGAACAAAGTGAGAAATCTGGAACATTTAATTACTACCAGACCAATCCAGATTTCTCATTACATTCGGAATGACAATCCGATGATTTTTTTAGCGAACAGCTATTTAATTGGTTAAAAAATAATTTATTCGGGATAACTTTAATAAAAATTTAATAAAAGTATCTTGCTTTTAAGTCTTCAATCCTCGTACTTTATGTTATCACACCAAAACTGATTGCATGAGCGCGTTCCTGACATTGGAAGAAGAGTATCTGGAGAAGCTGAACCATGTGGAGCGGAAGAAGCATCTGCAGAAAATCAAGATCGTGCGACACCTCTATGTAAAGGGTGCTCGTTCCAATGCTGATATCTGCAACCGTTTCAACATTAGTTCGCCTACCTCGATGGGCTTGCTCAACGAGTTGATGACGGAGGGCCTGATTGAAAAGCAAGGCCGGGGTGAATCGGTAGGTGGTCGCAAGCCGGAGCTGTACGGACTGCGCAACGACTCGCTTTTCGTGCTAAGCATCGAGATGGAGAAGTTCAGCACCCACATGGCTATTTTCGACGGCACGAACAACAACATCACCGGTACCCATACCTTTCCCATACGCCTTACCAAAGACCTAACTGCGCTCGACGAACTGTACCAGCATGCCAACAGTCTCGTGCTTTCGGCAGGTATAGACGCTGACAAACTGATGGGCATTGGCTTAAGCATGCCGGGGCTTGTGTCGTCCAGAGAGGGCGACAGCTATACCTATTTACTCACCGGTCAGGACGAAACACCGCTACAGGATTTGCTGGCGCTTAAGTTTAATAAACCAGTCTACATCCAAAACGATGTGAAGAGCGCCACCTTGGCCGAGTACCGTTTTGGTGCGGCGCAGGGCAGGCGCGACGTGCTCGTGCTCACGCTGGACTGGGGCATCGGTTTGGGCATCATCATGGACGGAAAATTGCGTCTCGGCACATCCGGTTTTGCGGGTGAGTTCGGGCATATTCCCTTTATTGACAACGGTGTGCTGTGCCATTGCGGCAAACGGGGTTGTCTCGAAACGGTGGCCTCTGGGAGCGCCTTGGCCCGTATGGCCCGCGAGGGACTGCAGGCTGGTCAGGACACCTTGCTCAAAGCACTGTCGGGACAGGAACTGGAGAAAATTGAACCGCAGGCCATCATTCAGGCTGCGCACGAGGGCGACCAGTACGCCATCAACATACTCGCCGAAACAGGGCGGAATTTAGGCAAGGGCATCGCCATGCTCATTCAGCTTTTCAACCCGGAGCTCATCATTATCGGCGGCAAAATGGCCGAGGCGCGGCAGTACCTCACCACCCCGATTCAGCAATCCATCAACACCTATTGCATGACGCAGTTGCGGGAGCGCACCGAAATCGCGCTGTCGAAACTGGGACAGGAGGCAGGTATACTGGGACCGGTGGCCACCGTAATGGAGCGCATTTTTGAGCATCGCATCGATACAAGCAAATAACGAAACACAACATCACATTATAGCACATTCAGAACTATGGCTCGATTAAATCTTCTGGAAGAGACCCGATTTGAGAAGCTTCCGGTTACCATTTACCAAGACGAATTTATCGCTTCCGTGAAAGTTGCCCAGCGCATCGCGGAGCTCATCCGATACAAACAGGGACGCAACGAGAAAGCCGTGCTGGGTCTTGCCACCGGTGCCACGCCCGTAAAGGTATACGCCGAGCTGGTGCGCCTGCACCGCGAAGAAGGCCTTAGCTTCCGCAATGTCATCACGTTCAACCTGGACGAGTACTACCCAATGCAGCCGACGGCGGTGCAGAGTTACGTCACGTTCATGAACGAGAACCTGTTCGACCACATCGACATCAATAAGAACAATGTGCACATACCGGACGGCACGCTGCCGCAGGACAGAATTCATGACTACTGTCTGGAATATGAGCGCAAGATCGAGTCAGTAGGGGGACTGGATTTGCAGATTCTGGGTATCGGTCGTACGGGCCATATTGGTTTCAACGAGCCGGGTTCTGCACCAAACTCCGGTACACGACTGGTTACGCTCGACGACCTGACACGCCGCGATGCTTCCCGTGATTTCGGTGGCAAGGAGAACGTGCCGCGCAAAGCGATTACGATGGGCATCGGCACCATCTTCAAAGCCCGCGAAATCATTCTGATGGCTTGGAGCGGTAAGAAAGCGCCGATCATCAAGAAAGCTGTGGAGGGGGAGATGTCGAGCGAGGTGCCAGCTACCTACTTGCAGTTGTCGGACAATGTAGAGTTTGTGCTCGATGTGGACGCGGCTTCGGAGCTGACCCGCTTCAATACGCCATGGTTGGTGAAAGATTGTGTGTGGGATGATGCCATGATCAAGAAAGCGGTGATTTGGTTGTCCGAAGAAGTGCAGAAACCGATTCTGAAACTGACCGAGGAAGACTACAACAGCCATGGCATGGCCCAGCTCATCACTGAAAAGGGAACGGCTTACGAAATCAACATCGACATCTTTAATAAGCTGCAAAGCACCATCACCGGTTGGCCGGGTGGCAAGCCTGGCGCCGACGACAAGCGCCGTCCGGAGCGTGCCGAGCCTGCCCAGAAACGTGTGGTTATCTTCTCGCCGCACCCCGACGATGACGTAATTTCGATGGGCGGTACCTTTATCCGTCTGGTCGACCAAGGGCACGACGTGCATGTAGCCTACCAGACTTCCGGCAACACCGCCGTTTGGGACGACGATGTGCTGCGCTACATGGAATTTGCCATGGACTTCAACAAGAGCATCGGCAAAGAGACAGATCACTTGGAGGAAATCTACGAGAACATGCGCACGTTCCTGGAAGACAAACAGCCCAACCAGCTCGACTCGCAGGAGATACGCGATGTGAAAGGCTTTATCCGGAAGAGTGAGGCTATCGCGGGTGCCCGTTATGCGGGTCTGGATGACGATCACATCCACTTCATGGCGCTGCCATTCTATGAAACAGGCAAGACGGTAAAAAAACCCGTAACCGAAATCGACGTCGAGCTGACCATGGAGCTGTTGCAGCAAGTAAAGCCGCATCAGGTATTCGCCGCCGGCGACTTTGCCGATCCGCACGGTACGCACATCGTTTGCTTCAACATTGTGTTGGCCGCCCTGTCCCGACTCCGCGAAACCGAAGCGTGGGCCAAGGATTGCTGGCTGTGGATGTACCGCGGCGCATGGCACGAGTTTGCCACGCACGAAATCGAGATGGCCGTACCGCTGTCGCCGCAAGAGGTGGAACGCAAGCGCAACGCCATCTTCAAGCATCAGTCGCAGAAAGACCGCCCGGTGTTCCCGGGCGATGACTCCCGTGAATTCTGGGTGCGTGCCGAGGAGCGCAACCGCGATACCGCCAAGAGCTACGACGACCTGGGGCTGGCCAACTACGAGGCCATGGAGGCTTTCGTAAGGTGGAAATTCTAGACATATACCTAACCGCTAAAACAAGGCAGATTACCCGGCTTTGTTTTAGCGGTTTTTATTTTGGGTAGGGCTATACCTTACAAGGATGGCGTGTACCTTTGTGCTTGATTTCAAATAGCTCCAGCCGCAACGAAATACAAAACATACTGCATCGTTTTAAGCACTACCAACACCATTTTAATACACATTGCTGATATGAGGTTCAGGAAGAATATCTTCGCCCTTTTACTTTCTTTTGCCTGCGCCACAGGTATAGCCACTTTGTCGCCGGCACAGGCACAGGTTAAACCAGAGTCGCTGTCGCTTATTCCGCAGCCCGTGAAGCTCACTACCCAAAAAGGAGGCTTTTTGGTGCAGCCGTCTACCAAGGTATATGTAGATCCCAAAAGCGACGATTTGCTGCGTGTAGGCGAGTTTTTAGCCCAGCACATTGAACAGACAACTGGAAATAAACCGGAGCTTATTCAGCGCAGACCCAAGAAAAAGGACACGAATATTATACACCTGACCCTGCAGACCGAAAACGATACGCTGGGGGCGGAGGGCTATACCTTGCACGTAAGCCAAAGCCGTATAACACTGGCTGCCAAACAAGCCAACGGCGTTTTTTTAGGTATACAGACCATGCGCCAGTTGCTGCCCACCCAAAAGACGACGGGCTCGGCGCTTATACCTGCGCTCCAGATTGTAGACAAGCCCCGCTATGGCTGGCGTGGCATGCACTTGGATGTTACCCGCCATTTCTATCCGGTGGAGTTCGTGAAACAGTATATCGACTACTTGGCGATGCACAAGCTGAATACCTTTCACTGGCACCTGACCGACGACCAAGGCTGGCGCATCGAAATCAAAAAGTACCCGAAGTTGACAGAGGTAGGCGCATGGCGCGACAGCACCCTGATCGGTCACTACTGGGACTTGCCGCAAACCTACCGCAAGCGCCGCCACGGCGGTTATTATACCCAGGAACAGATAAAAGAAGTAGTGGCCTATGCGCAGGAGCGCTTTATCAATGTGGTGCCGGAAATCGAAATGCCGGGCCATGCACTGGCGGCACTGGCCGCTTTCCCGGAGCTTTCGTGCACGGGAGGTCCGCACAAAGTAGAGTCGAAGTGGGGCATTTTTCCGGATATATTCTGCGCCGGCAACGAGCAAACGTTTGCTTTCTTGGAGGATGTGCTCACCGAGGTGATGGAGCTCTTCCCGAGCAAAATCATCCACATTGGAGGCGACGAAGCCCCGAAAACCCGCTGGAAAGTGTGCCCGAAATGCCAGAAACGCATCAAAGACAATAAGCTCAAGGACGAGCACGAGTTGCAGAGCTACTTTGTGCAGCGCATCGAGAAGTTTGTGAACAAGAACGGCCGCACCATCATTGGCTGGGATGAGATTCTGGAGGGCGGTCTGGCACCGAACGCCTACGTGATGTCGTGGCGCGGCACCAAGGGAGGTATAGCGGCCGCCAAAGAAAAGCACTACGTGGTGATGACACCGGGCTCACCCCTCTACTTCGACCACTACCAAGGCGAGCGCGACCTAGAGCCGGTTACCATTCACGGGTACAACCCGCTCTCCAAGGTATACGCCTACGACCCAACGCCAAGCGAGCTTTCAGCCGAAGAGAAAAAGTACATACTGGGCGCACAGGCAAATCTCTGGACCGAGTACATCACTACCGAGGAGCACATAGAGTACATGCTATTCCCGCGCATAAGTGCCTTGAGCGAAGTGCTTTGGACGCCTGCCAAGCTCAAAGACTGGAAAAGCTTCCAGAACCGCATGCAGGAACAGTACAAGCGCTACGATGCGATGGGTGTCAACTACGCTCGCAGCGCCTTTAACGTGCGTCCGCAACTGCAGGTAGACACCGCCGCAAACCGGGCAACCGTCACGTTCGAGACCGATGCAGCAGACGTATCCATCCACTATACCTTAGACGGTTATGAGCCAAATGCCAAATCGCAGGTATACAAAGGACCTTTTTCGCTGAACAAAACCACTACTATCAAGGCAGGCTCATTCGTGAACGGCAAGTTGGTGGGCAAAGTGAGCACCCGCCAGTTCGATGTGCACAAAGCCTTTAACAAACCATTTATCCGCTCGTCTACACCGCATCAAAGCTTTGCAAAAGCATCGAAACTGGTAGACGGCCTGTATGGCTCCACCGACCAGTACGACGGCAACTGGGTTGGCTTTTTGGAACGAGATGCCGAGTTTTTGATAGACCTGCAAAAGGTACAGCCCATCAGGCGATTGAGCGTGAACTTTATGCAGCACATCGGCTACCGTATATTCCTGCCCACGCAGGTAGAGTACGCCCTGTCTGTAGACGGTAAAACCTACGTGACAGTAGACGTGATTGACGACCCGAACCCGCTCGGTGCCGAGGGCATCATGACGCAGGAAGTAGCCACGACCATACCTTTAACTCGTGCCCGCTATGTAAAAGTAACGGTGCGCAATGTGAGGGTGAGTCCGGACCAGTACCCGTCGGCCGGCCAAAAGACTTGGCTGATGTTGGATGAGATTGTGGTAGAGTAACCTTTATGCCAAATTTAGAGGGTATAACACCTGATATCAGCGAGATAAATTTTATATTGTACCCTTGTTCCCGGGCTTAATCGCCAGATTTTTTTTGCTTCTAATCTATACCTTAAAACAACAATGACTAAAGTAGCCTCTTCCACTAACGACAAAACCGGGCAGATGAATGCCTCGGGCGGATACATGCGCTCGATTATCATCATCGGTGCCCTGTTTTTCATCTTCGGCTTCGTTACGTGGCTGAACTCCGTGCTGATCCCATACCTGAAGATCGCCTGTGAGCTGAATGATTTCCAATCCTATTTAGTAGCCTTTGCCTTTTATATTTCCTATCTGGTGATGGCTATACCTTCGGCTTGGGTGCTGAAGAAAACGGGCTTCAAAAGGGGGATGTCCGTCGGGCTGCTTATTATGGCGGTGGGCGCTGCCATCTTTGTGCCGGCAGCCATGACTCGAATTTACGAGCTCTTCCTGTTCGGTCTCTTTGTGCAGGGTACTGGTCTAGCCGTGCTTCAAACGGCATCTAACCCGTATGTTACGATTCTAGGGCCATTGGAAAGTGCCGCTAAGCGCATCAGTATCATGGGCATCTTCAACAAAGTGGCCGGATCGCTGGCGCCTATTGTGCTGGGAGCTATTGTGCTTTCAAATGCCGATGCGTTGGTAGATAGCTTAGGTGCAATGAGCGCTGCCGAAAAAGCCGTTGAACTGGACGCTTTGGCCGCGAAAGTGATCATGCCATACCTAGTGATCGTGGGTGTGCTGATTGTGCTGGCCGTGCTGATATACTTCTCGTCGCTGCCTGAAGTGGACACCGATCAGGAGGATGAAACAGTGGCTGCTGCCAACACGAATAAGACTAGCATCCTACAGTTTCCGCACCTGCTGATGGGAGCCTTTGCGCTGTTCCTGTATGTGGGGGTGGAAGTAATGGCCGGTGACACCATCATCAGCTATGCCGCTTATGGGCAAGGTATACCTTTCACAGAAGCCAAGTTCTTCACCTCTGTAACGCTTGTAGCTATGATCGTTGGCTACCTGATCGGTATCGCGGCCATACCTAGGTTCATCCGGCAGGAGAAGGCGCTGCAGGTGTCGGCTGTGTTGGGCATTATATTCACAATTTCGGCTATCATGACGGAGGGCTACGTGTCTGTGCTTTCTATTGCCCTGCTTGGTTTGGCTAATGCCTTGATGTGGCCTGCTATTTGGCCACTGGCATTGGCTGATCTGGGGCGTTTCACCAAGATTGGCTCTTCTTTCCTGATCATGGGTATAGCCGGTGGTGCCATTCTACCCTTAATCTATGGAGCGCTTTCTGATGCTGTTAACTCACAGCAGGCTTACTGGATCATGGTGCCTTGCTATTTGTTCATCCTGTACTTTGCTATAGCCGGGCACAAGGTGCGTACCAAGTAAGATCCAAATTCCTCAAAATAAAAACAGGAGCCTCTGCAAAGGGGCTCCTGTTTTGTTTCTTTACCACATCTAAAGCTCTAAAGCGGTGAGTGATGTAAGTATATATCTTTCTACTATATAGTATTTGGCAAGATTGTTGCCTTTTCAGCTGCAACGGTCGTTGTTGCTTCCGGTGCGTCTACAGCCTGTGCGCTATTGTCGTCGCATGACGAGAAAAGGGCGAGTACAAGGAGGGTCAGTAGCAGAAACCCGTATAGTCTGTTCAGCATGGCATCGCGGTTAAGGGTTGCGCCAAATGGCTGGCGTTTGGTTAATTACGCAAGCCGGAGATGCAGGTTGGAGAAGGCGGATAAATTAATTTCAAATCGTTTAGAGCAGACAGTATTGGACTGTGCCAACTGTTTTTTAGGTTTTGAAAATAATTGCACTAAGTATAGCTGAGTGGTTGTTTTTATATTCAACTGAATCCATACTTTTGTAAGATTTAAATGTAACAGAACACCCAATTTAAAAATAAACTTACTCATGCAAAGCCTTCGTCTCCTTCTCATGATTGTACTGTCTGTTGCCACCATGGCTTCGTGTACTACTTCGCGCAAGAAAAACAGCAATACCGGTCAGGTCGTGATCATTAAAGACAGCAAAGCCGGACACCACAAGGGCTACAAAAAAGGCTGGACCAAAAACACGAACAACCCACACCATCCACGCACTACTAACCCGGGCCATACCAAGCACAGAAAGGGCAAGGGCGGTAATACAGTTATTATCGTGAATAATAGTAATACAGTTAAACAGGCTGCTCCAAAAGGTAAGCCAGGAAATGGCAATCACTATAAAGGTGGAAAAGGGAAAGGTGGTCAAGGGAAAGGCAACTCAGGCAAAGGAAATCAGGGTAAAGGCAAAGGTGGTAAAAAGTAAGCCACTGTGCTCTTGCATCCTGCTACAGTCAGGTATAAGGCAGGTCCGGTTTCGGGCCTGCTTTTTTTATGCCATTCATCCCAAGAGCAGCGTGGTTAGTCGTTAAAATAGTCAGTTCTGTATATATAATATCAGAATAGGTATAAATATCCTATGTTATGATCTAAGAATGGCTATATTTAAATGCGTGAACTCCTTTCCGAGCCGTGAACTACAAACAATAACCAAAAAATCTATCCATGAACAAGAAGTTTTACACCTTGGCCCTAACGGCAATCCTGTTGGGTACGTCAGTAGAGCAGGTTGTACTGGCCCAGAAACCAGTGACAACGGCTGTGTCAGAATTGAATCAGCCGATTCCCCTCAATCCCAATGTGCGCACAGGCAAACTGGCCAATGGCATGACCTATTACATCCAGAAAAACACCACACCGGAGAAGCGCGCCGAGATGCGTCTTGCCGTGAACGCCGGTTCTATTCTGGAGGACGACAGCCAGCAGGGTTTGGCTCACTTCACGGAGCATATGGCCTTTAACGGTACCAAAAACTTCAAAAAGAATGAACTGATCAACTACCTGCAGTCGGTAGGGGTGAAGTTCGGCGCGCACCTCAACGCCTATACCGGCTTTGACGAGACGGTATACATTCTGCCTATACCTACCGACAAGGAGGAGATCATCGACAAGAGCTTGCTGATTCTAGAGGACTGGGCTTTCAATGTGACTTTCGAAGGCGAGGAAATCGACAAGGAGCGCGGCGTGATCGTGGAAGAGAAGCGCTCGCGACAGGAGGCCGGAATGCGTATGGCCTACCAGTACTTTCCAGTGCTGTTCAAAGACTCCAAGTATGCGCAGCGCCTGCCAATCGGTACGGACGAAGTGCTTAAGAACTTCAAGCACGAAGAGATCCGCCGCTTCTACAAAGACTGGTATCGTCCGGATATGATGGCCATCGCCATTGTGGGTGACATCGATGTGGATGCCATGGAGAAGAAGATCAAGGCGAACTTCGGCAAGTATAAGGCCAGCGCCAATCCGAAGGAGCGCAAGAGCTTCGATATCCCGAACCACAAAGAAACGCTTGTTGCCATTGTGCGCGACAAAGAGTTGACCATGCCTGCTTTACAGCTTCACTATAAGAAGGACGCGCAGAAGCTCAATACCTTGGGCGATATGCGTAATAAGCTGGCCCGCGATATGTATAACGGCATGTTGAACCAGCGCCTGAGCGAGTTGCAGCAGCAAGCCGATGCGCCTTTCCTGTTCGCCAGCACAGCCTATACCTCACTGCAGGGTCTGAGCTCTAAAGACGCTTATTCTTCTTATTTAACCACCAGCGAAAACGGTGTGGTGCGCGGTCTGCAAGCGGTGGCCGAAGAGAATGAGCGTGTGAAACGTCATGGTTTCACAGCGTCAGAGCTGAGCCGCTATAAGACACAGATGCTGTCCTCTTACGAGCGAGCTTATAACGAGCGCAGCAAAACTAACTCGGGCGTCTACGTGAACCAGTACGTGGCCAATTTCTTAGACAACATGCCGGCAACGGGCATCGAATTCCAATTTGAATTCATCAAAAAGCACTTGGATGGCATTACGCTGGAGGAGGTAAACCAACTGGCCGCACAGTGGATTACGGATGAGAACCGTGTGGTGGTAGTGACTGCCCCTGAGAAGGAGAGCGTGAAGCTGCCAACCGAGGCTGAGATTCTGTCTATCTTGAAAGCCGCCTCCACTGCCGACCTGCAGCCTTACGAAGATAAAATGACAGCCACAGCGCTGATGGAGGAAACGCCAAAGGCCGGTACCATTACCAAGGAAAGCAAGATTGAAAAGCTGGGCGTAACCGAGCTGACCCTGTCGAACGGCGTGCGTGTGGTACTCAAGCCAACCGACTTCAAAGACAATGAGATTCTGATGTCAGCCTACAGCCATGGTGGTCACTCCCTTTACAGCGACGCGGACTACCACACGGCGTCCTTTACCTCTGAGATTGTGTCGCGCAGCGGTGTGAAAGATATGTCGGCGGTGGACCTACGCAAGGTGTTGGCCGGCAAGAACGCCAATGTGAATGCTTTCATTTCTGAGCTGCGCGAAGGCCTGTCTGGTATGGCTACTCCTAAAGATCTGGAGACCATGCTGCAGCTGACGCACCTGAAATTCACGGCGCCGCGCAAGAGCGAGCAGGACTTCCAAGCCTTCTTGACACAATACAACGGCATTCTGCCTAACCTGATGGCCAGTCCGCAGAACTACTTCTCAGACCAAGTGGCCCGTATCATGTCGCAGGATCACCTGCGCGGCGGCGGTATACCTACCGTGGAGCATCTGCAGCAGGTAAATCTGGACAGAGCCTACGAGATTTATCAGGACCGCTTTGCAGACGCCAGCGACTTTACTTTCGTGTTTGTGGGCAACTTCGATGTGGAGGAAATGAAGCCAATGCTGCAGACTTATCTGGGCAGCCTGCCAGCCACTAACCGCAAGGAGAACTTCAAGGATGTGGGCAAGCGCGCGCCGAAGGGTGTGGTGACCAAGGAACTGGTGAAAGGCACCGATCAGAAAAGCAACGTGATGATCAGTTTCCGTGACCAGACCAAATATAGCAAAGAGAAGAGCTACCATTTGGCCGCCCTTTCAGAAGTTATGAAAATCCGCTTGACAGAGAAGCTGCGCGAAGAGATTGGTGGTGTGTATGGCACCAGC
The DNA here is from genome assembly GCF_947499215.1 of uncultured Pontibacter sp. Classification (GTDB taxonomy): domain Bacteria; phylum Bacteroidota; class Bacteroidia; order Cytophagales; family Hymenobacteraceae; genus Pontibacter. The sequence goes on along the minus strand of NZ_CANMNI010000001.1, from coordinate 1,636,711 downwards.
GTGTCGGCCGGAGCAAGCCGCGTTCCTACACAGAGCTACTCTTTCAACATCAGCTTTACCTGCGCTCCCGAGAACGTGGACAAGTTGGTAGCTGCTACTTTCGAGGAGATACAGAAGCTGCAGAAGAATGGCGCCATCGAATCTGATCTAAGCAAGGTAAAGGAGGCTGATAGACGTTCGATCGAAACCAACATGCGTGAAAACCGCGCTTGGTTGAGCTCTCTGGAGAATGCCTACTACTATGGCGACCAGCCAACAGCGATGGATGAGAAGTTGGCACAGGTTGAGAAGCTAAGCTCAAAAGACATCAGCAAGGCGGCGAAGAGCTACCTGAAGATGAATAACTACATTAAAGTAGTCATGAATCCGGAGCCGGTGCAATAAGCCGACCCAATCCTAAAACTGAGGTGCTGTATGTGGCATGGCTTCGGCCTGTCGCGTGCAGCACCTTTTTTGTGCTATTTTTTAATAGGAATTTTATGATATATAAAAACAATTTATTATTATTATAGGTATATATAGTATCAATAATATTTTATACTCACTTTTTAAAATCAGCAAATGAAAGTTTTAGGATTTACATTGCTTGCTTTGCTTATTACGTTTTCAGCATTTCTTTCTTCTTGCTCCCCGTTAAGTCGCAGTAGCAAGGCCATTGTAGTGGATGATTATGGTAGTATGCGCTACGTTAACGGGAAGCAGGACAGGGTGCATAAAAAGTGGAAAACCAAATCGTCTTACAGACCCAAAAACAACAAAGTGGCAAAGCGCAGAGCCGCTGACTGGTAAGCAGGGAACATAGCTAGAATATTTGAAGCGCGCGGTACCGTTACTTTTGCCGTTTGCTTGCGTATAGGCAGCTATGGAAACGGCAAACACGCACTACACCCGCACACCCCGCACCGAAAACCTGAAATGGGTTGACCGCGTCACAAAGCTAATGGACAACCAGTTCCGCTTGCCGGGCACTAGTTGGCGCTTCGGTCTTGACCCGATCTTGGGGCTTTTTCCGGTTGTAGGTGACTTAGCTTCTTTTGGTGTGTCGGCCATGCTGATCTTGACGATGGCCCGCTATGGTGCCAGTGGCAAAATGGTCACACTCATGTTGCTCAATGTGGCTTTAGACGCCCTTTTTGGCAGTATTCCTATCCTTGGCAATATCTTCGACTTCGCCTTCAAGGCTAATGAGCGAAACGTACGTATGCTCCGGGCTCACTATGAAGAGGGTAAGTACCAAGGCAGCGGCAAGAGTATCATGATAGGTGTGCTTATAGGTATAGTGGTGGTGTTCATTCTGCTCGCATGGGCTATCTGGCAGCTGTTGGCTTTCTTGTACCAATTAGTTGGCGACTGGTTCTAACCGCTACATTCTGCCGAGCGCTTTTGCCACCGCCACTGCTTTGTGCGCGCTGGCCTCCTTGTCTTTTATTTCCAGCATGATATCCATATCGATGCCTTCGCTCTCCACTAGGAAATCGTGGAAGAGGTCTTCGCCGATGCTTTGCACGTGCTTGCCTTTTCGCTCTCCGGGAGACTGGGCGCTGTAGTCAACCATAAGGGTGCCGTCCCGCTCAGGCTGCCATGTCTGGGCGGCTAGCATGACCGCCTCGCGCATGGGCTCGCCGTTATTTACGCATTCGTGGTGCAGGTTGTCAAAAATGATAGGCATACCCGTCAACTCATGCAGCACTAGGCAGTCGGTCAGGCTGTAAGTGCGGTCGTCATTCTCCACACAAAGTCGCGCCTTCACTTCCTCGGGCAGCATGGTATGGTATACCTCCGCAAAGCGCTGCAGCGCTGATTCCTTGTCGCCATAGGCCCCGCCACCGTGTATCTGCAGCTTGGCCGTGGAATCAAGCCCCATCAGGTCCAAGACACTGCCTTGGTATACCAGCTCCGCAATGCTATTCTGTACTGTCTGTGGATTGGGTGAATTGAGCACCACAAATTGGTCGGGGTGCATGGAGATGCGCATGTTGTGGCGCTTGATGTAGTCGCCAAGCCGGCGCAGCGTCAACTTAAAGTGCTCCTGCCAGTTATAGGTGTTGATGGGATGAGATGCAAAAGGCACCAAGTCGGACGTGAGCCTGAAAAAGAACAGGCCATGTTCCACGTTGAATTCTAAAATGCGGCGCAGGCAGCTCAGGTTTTGGGCCACCGTCTCGATCAGTCGCTCTTCAGAATAAGATGCCAGCCGGAAGGTGCGGGACGAGGAACAGTCTAGCGTCTGGTTGATGCAAGGGTATCCGATTTTCATAAGTTATAGGTATAGCTCTACCCTAACCTACGCAGCAGCCGATTGTTTGAGCTAAATTTACTCTTTTATCTCGTAGCCTGTATTGTCTTTGAAAAAGCGATTGTAGTCCTCCTTTTCCTTTAAGCGCCTTTTTAACTCTTCGATGAGCAAGAGTTGTTGCAGCTTCTGGTTCTGTTTTCCCTCTTTGGAAAACATGTCATACAGCAAGGAAATAGGACTCAGAACGGTAGGAGCCACGGGAGGGGGTGGCGGACCGGGTTCTAACTCGGGGCGATAGCCCTTGCGCTTCACATATTCCGGGTCCTCCTTTTTCATGTTGCGCAGGGCACGCTGTATCATTTCTTCGGAGGGGCGGCTTGTGATCTCCACTTCGCCCAGCATCACGCTGTCGGGTTGCAGCACAATGTTCACGCGCAGCTCTGAAACAGGTAGGTTGCGGGGGAGGTATAGCAGGGGCTTAAACCCGATGGCTCTGATCAAGAGGGTATCCTGCTGGTCAAGGTCAATTAGGAATTTTCCTTCTTCGTCGGCTATCACCCCCTGCGTGGAGCCATAGCGGATAATGCTGGCGCCGGGTATAGGAGTGGTTTTGTCGGACTCTAACACAGTGCCACTAACACGTATATTGCGCTGTGACAAGGCAGGCAGCGCGCTTGCCATTAGCAGACCAAAAATAAATAGTAGTCGCAGTGGGTGTAGGGGCATGTGGTAGCATGGAGCCACTCCGATAGTGAAGTGGTAAAGGGTTAAATTCAGTACGCCAAAATTGGTGAATTAGTATGCAGCGCGTCCTATTTAAATGTGGCGCGGCATGAAGTAAAATTACAAAATTTTGGGGAACCTGTCGGGTATAAATTGCGAAAGCCTGTAGCTACGGGCGCTACAGGCTTTCAATATTATTTTACGAGATCATAAAGCGTTAGTTCTTTTTCTCCACTTTTATTTTCTCGTTTTCAGTTTTGATTTTCATTTCGTCACCATCACTTTTGATCTTGGTGTCGCCAGACTTGTACTTGGTTTCATCCTCCTCTACCTTCAATTTGGTGTCGGTGGCGTCGTTCTTATACTTCATCTCGTCATAATTGGCGCGATTCTGCTCATACATTGTATACTGTTCCGGCGTTAGGATAGCTCTTAACTCACGGTCAGTATCAGCGATAATCAACTCGCGCTCCGCGTTCATATCAACTGTGTTTGTTCTAGTGTCAGTCATGGTGCCACCGTCCGTAGCAACACGGTCCTTTTCAGTGGTCGCCATTTCCTCGACATCTTCCGCTACACCACCCATACGGTTGGTTTCGCTATAGTTATACTGACCTTCAAGCTCGTTTAGGCGCTTTTCGTGTTCATAAAGCACCTGCTGCACACGGGTACGCTGGTCAGCGTCTAACTGCATGTCAGTGGCCATCTGGTTTGAAACATTCTCTGAGTTGCTGCGCCACACGGCATCCGGATCATCCATATCGGCTGTGCCGGCGTTCATGGCAGTCTCACTGCCTCTAATATGGCTCTGGTCTACATTTTCATCTTGGTTAGCTTCCGCTGTTTCGTATGTCCTGCCTCTGTCCTCTGAACAAGAAGCAAACATCATGGCACTAACTATAGCTATTGAATAAAATACCTTTTTCATTTTTCAAATACTTTAAGTTAAACTTAAAATGTGTGGTCTGTTTTAGGTGTAAATAGTATAAAACAAATTTTGACCACTTCATGCTTTTACGGTGCTGGTTTGGATATGTTTAAATTCTGTATAAGTGGAGAGGTATAGCGAAGCGTTATAAATTCTTTTATTTTGGTGTTGTGGGATGTTTTTGTAAACTTTTGCAAAGAGGAAATTTTTTGAGGTGGTGCAAAAACATGTAATCCACAATTGGGTGTTTGAATGTGATAAAATGTATATGCTTATGTAGCTATAAAAAAAGAGAGCCGGCATAAAGTGCCGGCTCTCTCAAAATCCTAGGTATAGGCTATCTTAAGCTTTTTTCAGTTCGAACACTGTAATCTCGGGTAGGAAACCCACACGGCCCGGGTAGCCGATAAAGCCAAGACCCGTATTAACATATAAGTGCTGTCTGCCGCGCTTGTACATGCCTGCCCACTGCTCATACACATATTGCACCGGGCTCCACTTCAGGCCGGGTATATTCACTCCGAACTGCATACCGTGGGTATGGCCCGACAGGGTCAGGTCGATGTCGCTATACTTCTGATTGATCTCGCCGTCCCAGTGCGAAGGGTCATGCGAGAGCAGCACTTTGAACGGGCTACTCTCAGCTCCGCTATAGGCCTTGTTCAGGTCGCCGTACTTCGGAAAACCAGCGCGGTTACCCCAGTTCTCCACACCCAGTACGGCTATATGCTCCCCGTCTTTCTCAATAAGGCGGTTTTCGTTTAGCAACACATCCCAGCCCATACGACGCTGCGTGTCTATCAGCGTCTGCAGGTTCTGTGTCTTCGCCTCACGGCTTTCCCAGCTCACATAGTCGCCATAGTCGTGGTTGCCAAGCACCGAGAATACGCCCTGTTTTGCTCGGATCTCCTTCAGCGTGTCCACATGGGGCATTAGTTCGGAAGCGACGTTGTTTACCAAGTCACCCGTGAAAAACACCAAGTCGGCTTCCTGCTTATTAATGAGTTGTACGGCTTCTTTGAGTGGCTCCGTAGAGGTGAAGCTACCGGTGTGCATATCCGAGATCTGTAGCATCTTAAAGCCCTCGAAGGCCTGCGGCAGATTCGGGAAGTGCAGCGTGATACGCTTTACGCGGTAGTCATAGGCGCCTTTTACCATGCCGTAGATAAAAGCCGAGAATGGTACCGCTGCCACCAGCAGGCCCATCTGGTTGAGAAACTTGCTTCGCGAGGGATCGAAGGTGGCTTCGGCATTGGAGGTATTGTTGAGCACCACTTTGCCCAGTCGCAGGGCATCATCCACAAACAGGAAGAGAACCACCACCAATTTGGAGGCGAAAATAATGAAAAGGGTGCTGGCCAAGTAGGTCTTGAAAGCATCAGGCGGCGTACCCCGGGTGAAGGAAGCTAGTGCGAAAGTACCCGCCGTAATAGCAAACACAGCCCAGTACAGGATGTAAATAATTCGCTGCGCCGACAAGGACAGGCTTTGGGTGACCGTTTTGATGGCCTGAAAAACATAAAAGTCTACTAGGAACAGTATGAAAATGACCACTCCTATAGAAAAGAATCGTTGCATGTTGTATGGTTAGTGCTGATTCAGAACAGCTGAATCCGGCTTAAGTTTATGAATTGGATATAACTAAAAAAATATGGGCGGACAGGCCGCATATCATGAACTATTTTAAGGCGAAACAAATTCACCTTACGACTCCATCTCTAACAAAATCTATACCGTAGTGGAAGAAAAAACTACTCCTGCACATTTGGCATATGATACAGCCACCCTCAACATCAAAACTTGGGCCGAAGAAGACCGTCCGCGAGAGAAATTGCTTCTGAAAGGCAAAGCCGCTTTGAGCGATGCCGAACTGATTGCGATACTTATTGGCTCCGGTACTACGAAGCTGACTGCAGTGGATGTAGGCAAACTTATACTTTCAGCTGTTGGGAATGATTTGAATGAGCTGGCCAAGCTGTCGGTGAAGGACCTGACAAAACATCCGGGTATAGGCGAGGCTAAGGCTATCTCGATTGTGAGTGCGCTGGAACTGGGCCGCCGCCGAAAGGAGACAGCCGCCGCTGCCAAAACCCGAATCACCTGCTCCACCGACATCTACAACTACATCAAGCCACAACTGCTCGACCTGCCCCATGAAGAATTCTGGGTGATTCTGCTCAACCGAGCCAATGTGGTAATGAAGAAGGAAAGCATCAGTAGTGGGGGAGTGGCCGGCACGGTGGCCGACCCGAAAATGATCTTCAAGAAAGCCATTGAGCAGCTGGCGAGCTCCATCATCTTGGTGCACAACCACCCCAGCGGCAACACCAAACCCAGCGCCGCCGACATCTCCCTTACCAAAAAAATGAAAGAGGCAGGCCAGTTTTTGGACCTACCGATATTAGATCACATCATCTTTACCGACAATGACTATTATAGCTTTGCTGACGAAGGGCTTTTATAAGTTTAGGAGTACACTTTAATTGTCATTTCGAACTGGGTGTAGGGGCCCTCGATAAGTGAGAAATCTGAAGAATGCATACTACAAATCCAGATTTCTCACTACCGTTCGAAATGACATTAGGTTTTAATCTTCTTCCAAAACTTCCTTCACCCGTCCAACCTCACCAGTTTCCAACCTCACCTTAATACCATGCGGGTGGTTGGGCGACTTGGTGAGGATCGCCTCTACATAGCCCTCAGTTAAGTCGCCGGTGCGTTGGTCTTCTTTGAGCACGATGTTCACGTGGGAGCCTATTTTGATGTTGCTGCGTTTGGTGCCGTCCATCGGTAATTACTTGGTTTGCGGTTTTGCGATGATGTGCAGGAACTCCTCGTCTTCGTTCAGGCTCCAGCGCACAGGGGCTGTTATTTCCTGTTTTACAACTTCTACTTTTTCGATTTGATCTAGGTTGGCGAGTATCAGACCGGTGTCTTTTACAAGTTGGTTATTGATAACGACCTGCAGTTGCTGCTGAGCGGCAGGTATGCCAAAATGGGTATAGATGTCCTGTAGTTTAGCCAGCTTTGTCGCAGGGTTCGTTTTTATCAGAATGGCTCCGTCTTTCGCCTTTTCACCGAACTTGGTCGTGGCGTTGGCGTCTTTCAGCACTTCGATGCTCGCAATGTTGTCAGGAGACAGCAAGGCTAGGGTTGTTTTGTTGATTTGCTGCCCATTGATTTGGATATAGGGCTGTGGTTCTTGCATTACAACGTCGTGCTGCCTCTCTTTCGGGTGAATAAGCTCTTGTTGTGCGGAAGCGCTGAGACTGCAGCCGGCAAGTAACAGTGTAAAGACTAAATTTTTCATGGGAGAATTTTTGTGTTAACTGCAACGACTGCTTGAAGTGCAGGCAATGTTTTGTTTTACGGTATAACTGGTATTTTAACGAATTAAGCTAAACGGACTAGAATTTACGGTAGAGTAGCTTTCATAAAGTTGTAGTTAGCTGCCGAGTTTCTTTAATTGATAATTGTAAAAATTTCTCGCTTCTTCTTTCGAGTTCTCATTGATATTATTTGTAATACTTATCTGATGGAGGAGTTCAATGTTTTTATTTTTCTCTTTTGGGTCTGATAAAGAGTTGATTATTCTATTTAACATCAACACACTCAAAGCAGTTGGCTTTCTTTTAAGAGATAAATACAATTGCTCTTCATACTGCCCTTCGAAAGTCTCTAAAGTATGGACAATTGTTCCAGGAGCCCCAAAGTCAGCGTCGGGATAGTTTTCCAACAATTCAAATAGTGCAGGTATCACTAAATAGGAATCCTCGTTCTCGAATAGGTCTTGCAAGGTGTTGTCAAGAAGAAATTCATTACTTTCAGGCGCCTTTTCATCAACAGGTACAAACCTCTTCAACTCTTTTATTATTTCTACTGTCTTCTTCATTTTGTTGGCAACTTACTATGCGTGGCTATTGTACAGGTTTGGATAGGCAAACATTTCAAAGACATCTATTCTACACTCACACTAAACTTGTCTTGGGTGCCATACTTCTGGGGCTTGCCTAAAGAAACCATCCACCTGTCATAAGTCGCTTTGGCCAGCCACTGCACCACGTAGTTATCCTTTAGTTCGCTTACAGAAGCAGCCTCCCTAGCCAAAGCTTGGGCTATCTCAAAGAACGAGCTTTGCTTGCTGTGGTGAAATATAAAAGCGGCATAAAACTTATCCATAGGCAGGCTAATCTGATTATTCCTGTAGAGTTGGTTGGCTTGCTCCAGCCTGATGCTGTCTCGCTTCGCCATATTGTCTTTGAACATCCCAAGGTATGCTCTCACAGTCATGCGGTCTTCCTGATCCGTTTTGTAAGCATAGGCCAATTTCTCGCTGACATCACCATTGCTTACAACTGCCTGCTCTAAGGGACGGAATAGACCAGCCACAACTCCTGCTAGGCATATACCTGTTATAATCAAAGGCACTCTTATCCACCTTGGGTTAAGGCTTGTGCGAAAAACCCTAACTATACCTGCCACCAGCAGAACTGCCAAGCTTATAGCAGCTATGGCAAGTAAGAGAAAACTCATCAGATTGTACGTGTAGGAGAGTATACCTACAGCTACTAAAACGATCAATGGGGCTAAGTATCTTTTCATATTGATGGGGCTAATGATTTAGGTTGGGGTAACGGTCGCGTGCTTAAGATGCCTGCAGCGCCAGCGAGGGTAACTTAAGCATTGTGTTGGCAACAGGCTTTTTACTTTTCTGGCTCAAGTCTAGCGAGTTTTTTCAGGTTGGTTTTATGTTGTTTCGAGGTATAAATTTTTGGAACCTGCATTACTATGATATCGTAACCGTTTGTCGTAAGTCTTTCTTGTTCATTGAGTACTCGGTATGAAATTACAGGGTCTATATCTTTATCCAAATAATCAAAAATGAATGTCTTAAGAAAATAGTCTTTGTAGTTGATGTCAGTTCCGGAATGTCCTGATATAAATGCAACCTTCTTGTCCTTGAAACTGAAGTCTGTCTTTTTGTTAATCAGCAAAGAGTCAAGAAGTCGGTACTCTTTAACTGTCAAATTAGACCTAACTTCTTGTCCAAACGAAATATTTTGGAATACCAAGTTTGTCAAGATGGCACAGGTTAGTAACATTAAATATCTTTTCATTCGATGTGGTCTTTGTTTTTCAACTTCTTGCCAACTACTGTGTAAACGTCACTATGACGTTTATTGCCTTATGTGCGGAGGAGGTTACACCAATTGAAGCGGACTATTATGAACAATCTGCTCTCATTGAACTTCAACTAACGACGGTGCTTGCGGATGTTATACCACGTATTAGCAATGGCCAATGCTAGGCCTGCACCTATCATAGCCCATCCGATATACTTGTTATCAAAGACGTGACCGATATTGATGACAGCACCCGCCACCGCCAGCAGTGCCGCGATTATTCCAATTAGGTTGAAGGATTTCATACTGTTAATAGGTATAAGCCAATGACAAATACTTGCCTTCAAGAAAGATACATATAATTCCCTATATATTCTTTCTCGTCTTCAATTTTTTCTTCCTCTCTAACCCTCAATCTCTCAAGCCTCTCGACTCCCAAACTCAAAACAGCTTCTTCAGCCACTGCCGCCACTTTGGTCGGGTATTGGCAATCGCACCCATATCGGATGCGGCATCTGGCTTAATGGAATTGCCGATGATATCCTGTGTAGCGGGGGTAAAAGGTGAGGGGAGGGGTACGGGTATACCTTGACCTATAAGCGGTGATTTTCTCTGAAGGTTATACCTGTCGCGTAGGGCTTGTATGTCAAGCGGGTAGCCTAGCGTGCCCGCAGTGCCGGGAGATAATAACAGCGGATTGGCGGCTATACCCGTCGGTTGGCCTTGGGCGGTTTCTTGGGCAGTGGCGGCCCGGAAATCCTGCAGGGAGGTATAGCGGTTTTCGCCCCACACAAAGGTATAGCTGCCCCCTTCGCTATACCACGCGTTGTGCTGAAAGAGCACATCGAGCGCTGCCGTGTCTGCGGCGACCACCAGCGGGGCTCCGTTGCGCGTGTAGAGGATGTTGTTGTAAAAGTGAACGTTGTGGTGTTCACCGCTTTTAAAGAACACACCCCCGCCCGATTGGGCTACGGCCTTGTCGGCAAACACTGTGTTGTTATACACCAGCAAGTCACGGTTTCCGCCGTTGTGATTTTGGTCAGCCACCCACAGCGTGATGCCTTTGTAGTCGTTTTTGTGGCCGTCGTTTTCGGAGATGTTATATCGGATGATGTTGTTGTGCATCGGCCTTGCCCACTCAAACTGCGCGATCAGGAAACCCGCCCCCTCGTTGTCGTGTGAGTAGTTGTACTGCATGACGGAGTTCGTTACGCCACCGTCCAAATCAAAACCGCCACCGTCGCAGCCAGTGCCGGCGCTCATGTTGTAGGCCTCGTTGTACTGGATGGTGATGTTGTTGGCGTCCCAAGCCCAGATGCCAACCGGTCCGCCGCAGTGCGTATTGCCCATACCTGAACTGTGCACGACGCTGTGTTCCACTGTGCCGCCATCCACATCCGACAGTACAATGCCGCTGCCGCTGTGTTTATCGGGCAGGGGCAGGCCGTATACCTGATACACATGGCAGTGGCCGACATACACGTTGCGGTGCGCATAACCTGTTTTGTTCTGGTTAAACTCTCCATACGTGTTTATGCCCTCCGAACCGATCTCATGCACGATGGCGCGCGTGATGCGCACCTCGCTAAAACCACTGTTGCCGTTCCAAGCGCCTATGGTTATCCCTGATTTCTGAAAGCCGCTCACCTCCACCTCCTCAACCACAATGCCTGAGAGCTTCACATCGCCGGGCAGGTCGTTGTAGAACAGGATGCCGTGATTGTTGTTGCTGGTATAGCCACTGCCCCTGAAATTAAGTTTGCTGACCGCTATACCTGCTACGTTGTGTGCATAAAGTCCGTAACTGGTATCTGCATCAATGATAGCCTTTTGCGCCCCGAAAGAACTGATGACAATTGGTTCTCCCATGCCAATTATATTCCCCTGATGAAAGTGCAGGCTACCTGCAAAGGTGTGGCCTCCTTCAAATAGAATCGTATCGCCGGGAATATACCTGTGGCTATTCACCTGCGCGATGCTGCGCCAAGCGGACTCAGGCGAAGTGCCTGTGTTGGTGTCGTGGCCGTTGGGGCTGATGTAGTAGGTATGGGCCAAGGTATAGGGAAGGGATAAAAGCTGAATCAGAAGGGTGAGTAGAAGCGCAATGGCCTGTTTCATATTGTTTCGGTTGGTAGCATGTATTGCAAAGCGAAAGCTATACCTGTTTCTTGCCTTCAGTGCCGGGTAGCTCCATCTCCGACACATGAAGCATGCGCAGCATGGACGTTTTTTTATGCTGGTGCTCCTGCATCCGTTTGAGGATGTTATCGAGCAGTTCGATGGCGCGCAGCACAAAAGGCCCCTTGTTGAGCATTACGCAGTCGGCCCGTTGTGACATGGCGGCATCCGTTATTTCGGCTCGCGAAGGTCTGCCTTTTTTAGAGAGCGACTCCAGTACCTGCGTTGCCCACACCACCGGTATGTGCGCCGCCTCACAGAGCCACAGGATTTCTTCCTGCACTTCGGCCAGCCGTTCCCAGCCGCACTCAACCGCTAAGTCGCCTCGGGCAATCATCACGCCGGCCGGATGATTTTTCATAACGGTAAGCAGGAGGTGGGGCAGGTTGCGAAAGCCTTCCTTGGTTTCTATTTTCAGCATAATGCCCATTTTGGGGGCCTTCAGCCGTTTTAGTTCTTCGTGCAGCGCCTCAATCATTTGCGTGTTGTTCACAAATGATAGATTGACGGCATCGGCATGCTTCACCACAAATGGCAAGTTGTTGCGGTCCTGCTGAGTGAGCCCCTCGAGTTTTAGTTTGCTTTCCGGCAGATTGATGCCTTTGTCATACAACAGGCGACTGCCGCTCTCCTTGGCCTGCGTGATCTTGATAAGCAACGCCTCTTCACTTACCTCCATGATCACGCCTTCTATTTTGCCATCATCAAACAGAATCGGCTGGCCGGTTTTGGTATGGCTGAACACCTCGGGTAAGGTGCAGGCAATGTGCGCGGGCTTCACAATGTGGCCCTCGGCATCGTAGAGCGCCGGCTCGCCGGGTATTTGCTCCCGGTTCAGTACCAAAAGGTCGTCCTTTCGGAGAATGATGGGTGCAACGCTGGCGGGTAGCTGACCCACCTGTGCAGTGCGTTCCAGTGCGCTTGCTTTTTTAATGGTCAGCTCGGTGCCGGTGCCTATATAAGACGTTTTGAACAGGTGGGCAATAACGCCTTTTTCTTTGCGCTGGATAACGGTAAAGGTACGTTTGCGGCCTCGCGTGTCTTTAAACCTAAGCCTGTCGCCTTGCTGCAGCTGTGCCAGCCAAGTCTCATCGAGCGGGAGCGTGGCGTCTACGGGCACTTCGCTGGGTGTGTCAGGTGGGGCCAGCCATACCTTGGCCGGTGAAACCAACTGACCCAGTTCATTCTGTATAGGCCGAATTGCCAGCAGGGCCGGACCCGGTTTTAAAGGACCCGTGCGGAGTTTGGGCCCCATCAGGTCCATAATTATCTTACAGCTACGTCCTGTTTCCTGTTCGGCCTTTCGGATAGACTCCACCATGGCTTCCCATACCTTCTCATCGTCGTGGGCACAGTTGATGCGGGCACAGTCCATACCCGCCAGCAGCATGCGTTTTACCAGTTCGTGATCATAGGCAAGGTCCGTGGAGAAGGTAACCATAATGCGGGTACCGCGTTTTTTTGGCGCCGGCCCGAGTAGTTCGTTGGTATGCTTGGCCAACAGTTCGCTACTTTCATTATAGGTAACCGCAAGCTGCTTTTTAATAATGGTGCACTCGAGCAGGTTGCAAAGCAGGTCATGCACCGCCTGCAAACTGGCCAACACGTGTCCCTCGGCCCGCCCCAGCGAGGAAAGGCCAAGTTGTGCCAAGTCTTCCTGCAACTGCCGAATGTCGTGCTGCCGCAGCGAAAGATAGTGCAGCAGGTTGCGGGCGCTTTTCCGAAAGGACGGGTGCACCTGTTTGATGGCCGGAGCGAATTTGGTCTCTAAGTCAAGGGCGTCTTGATGCAGTTTTTCAAGCTGCTCAATCATCTGTCTCCGATGTTTCTCGTTTGGCTGCATAGCGGTGTCGAATAATAGGCCTTCCTATCAAACTGATGTAGCCCGCCTTGGGTTGCTTCTACCTTAAAAACTGTTGACCATGGCTCTGTGCAGCGAAGGAGAACTCCAATAGCCGCTGGCAATAATCCGTCGGATAGAGTGGAGCGGGTCCTGCGGGTCGCGCTTGTCGGCCAACTGGAAGGCCCCCACCATGCCGCGCTGTTTCAGCTCAGGTATAGCCTCGGGGTTCCACAGCCCAAAAGGATAGGCGAAGTACTCGGTCGGCTTGCCCGTAATTTCAGTCAGCTGCCGCGAGGGCTTTTCGATCTGTGTCACCCAGTCCTGCTCTTGGTACTTCTTTACATTCTGATGATCCCATGTGTGCGAGCCGATCACATGCCCTCTTTCCGAAAGCTCCTTCACCTGCGCTTTGCTCATGTAGTTCGGGCGACTCAGTGACACGGTCATGATGAAAAACACGCCCTTGAAACCATACTTCTCCAGCTCCGGTGCCGCCACGGTGTACTGTCCCAGACTGGTGTCATCGAAGGTGAGCATAACCGGTTTTTCGGGAAGCGGTGCGCCTGTAGTCAAGTAGGCCATGAGTTGGTCAGGCAGCACGGTCTGATAGCCGCTATCTGCCAGCATTTTGATGTGCTCTTTGAAGCGCTCCTCCGGAATGATGTAGTCTTTGGCTTGTTTGGAGTCTTTCTCGCGCCAATCCCGCACTTGGTGGTAGCACAGAATCGGCACCTGTTTGCGGGCGATGATGGTTTCGGCATCGGCTATGGAGCTGACCACTACAGCTGTAGACTGTATCGACTCAGCAGGTATAGCCGCTTGTAAATCCAGACTGTCGGGTGCAGGCAAGGCGGTTGTGTCATTTTCTGCAGCAACAGGTACAGCGGTTTCGATAGGTGACTGCGAATCTGCTGTTTTGCCTTCTTGCAAGCACGATGAGAGTCCGGCTATTGAAGATAAGAGAGCTGCCAAAAACAGTATGCGGGATAATCGGTAAAGGTGCATGGTTTTGTACGTGTAAGCGCAATAATATTAGTGATTTTTAAGGATGAATCTTGTAAGTCGCCTCATTATTTATTACTGAGAGTTTAGGGTAAGTATATGTTGTTTTTGTTTTCAATTTGTAGTCTTTGTTTTCGGTGAGTTGTGGATTGTTTCGGATTTAGCATTGTTAGAAGCCTAAATAAGCTTCATTTTGAAGATCTGGTTTTAATATTTTGATAATAATAGACAGTTTTTGAATGTTTAAATTGCTGATAACAAAAAATATAAATGAATATTTTATTTGATTTTTAAAATATTTCGTTTTACTTCAAATCGAAATGATTCAAAATAAATAATAACTACAAGTAATGCATTCGAAAGTAGAAGAGGTGAGCCAAAAGATATTCAGCCGGGAGCAGTTTATAGAGCGGTTGGCAAACACCCATTCTGTTTGGGATTTCATAATAGTAGGTGGCGGTGCTACTGGATTAGGCGTTGCCCTTGATGCCGCCTCGCGCGGGTATAAGACGCTACTGCTGGAGCAGGCCGATTTTGCTAAGGGTACATCGAGTCGCAGTACCAAACTGGTGCACGGCGGCGTTCGCTATCTGGGACAAGGTGATATAAAACTGGTTTACGAGGCACTCTATGAGCGTGGCTTGTTATTGCAGAATGCCCCGCATTTAGTTTCGGTTCAGCCTTTCGTTATTCCAAATTACAGCTGGTGGAACAAGATGTTCTATGGCGTAGGCCTTACGATTTATGACTGGATGGCCGGTAAATACCGCTTCCAGAAAACTTCACTTATAGGTAAAACTGCAGTGCAGCAACGCTTGCCGAACATCAAGACCAATGGGTTGAAAGGCGGCGTGGTATACTATGATGGACAATTTGACGATGCCCGTCTGGCTGTGAACATCGCTCAGACATGTGCTGAGCAGGGCGGTGTGGTGCTCAACTACATGAAAGTATCCGGTTTGCTCAAAGACCAGAATGGCAAAATAGCAGGTGTAAAAGCGCGGGACTTAGAAGGTGGTTTTGAGTATGACCTGAAAGCAAAAGTGGTCATAAACGCGACGGGCGTATTTGTAAATGATATTCTTAAGATGGACGTGGCGGAGCAAAAGCCGCTTGTTCGTCCGAGCCAAGGTGTGCACGTGGTGCTGGACAGCTCATTTTTGAGAGGAAACAATGCGCTCATGATCCCTAAAACTCCAGACGGACGCGTACTGTTCGCTGTTCCTTGGCACGATCATGTGCTAGTTGGCACAACCGATACCCCGCTGCACACCAATAGTCTAGAGCCAACGGCACTCGAGGCAGAGATCGATTTTATTCTGCAGACTGCCGGTTATTATTTAGAAAGGAAACCGACTCGCAAAGATGTGCTGAGCGTATTTGCTGGTCTGCGTCCGCTGGCTGCCCCAACCAGCGAAAAAGACAGTACCAAAGAGATTTCCCGCAGTCATAAATTGATAGTGGCTCCATCAGGACTGGTAACCATTACAGGAGGCAAGTGGACGACCTATCGCAAAATGGCTGAAGACACGGTGGATAAGTCTATAAAGGTGGCAGGCTTGGCTGCCAAGGCCTGCGTAACGGCCGCAATGCCTATACATGGGGCTGGAAAAACAACTAATCTCCCGCAAGAACTCGCTTTTTACGGCAGCGATGCGGCAGGTATACAGTTGCTTCAAGCCCAACAGCCAGCACTTCGAACGTCTTTGCATCCTGATTTTCCACACACACTGGCCGAGGTGGTGTGGGCTGTTCGGCATGAGATGGCTAGAACCGTGGAAGATGTGCTGGCCAGAAGACTGCGTGTGCTCTTCTTGGATGCCAAAAGCGCTATTGAAATGGCCCCAAAGGTCGTTGCTATTATGGCTGCCGAATTAGGGCGCAGCGAAGCCTGGCGGGAAGAGCAGTTGAGTGATTTTGTGAAGCTGGCCAATCAGTATCTGCTTGAGCCTTATATGCTTAAAGTGCAAAATGTGCCTGATGCAAACCAAGTAGCCTAAATGTTTACAATGTTTTAACATGAATCTTGTGACATGGTAAGAATTAAAAACTATTTTTGGATTATAATCCATTCGGTTTCCCGATATAACACACCAGTGATGGCTTAAACTGTTTGTTTATCAGTTTTTTATACAATATCGCCTATGGCAAAATATATACTCGCTTTTGATCAGGGTACTACAAGTTCCAGAGCTATCATCTTCGATAAGCAAGGGGGGCAGGTAGCCATTGCGCAAAAAGAATTTACGCAATTTTATCCCAAGCCGGGCTGGGTAGAGCACGACGCCAACGAGATCTGGTCTACGCAGGTAGGTGTGGCGGCGGAGGCTATCCTGAAGGCGGGCTTGCAGGTCAAGGACATTGAGGCAATCGGTATAACCAACCAGCGCGAAACCACCGTGGTGTGGGACAAACTTACTGGCGAAGTCGTGTACAACGCCATTGTGTGGCAGGACCGTCGCACAGCCGACTTCTGCGACGAGCTTAAAGAACTCGGGCATGAGCCTGCCATCAGAGAGAAAACCGGCCTTGTCATAGACGCATATTTCTCCGCTACCAAAATAAGATGGATACTGGAAAACGTAGCCGGTGCCAAAGAGAAGGCAGAGGCCGGCAGACTGGCATTCGGTACGATTGACTCTTGGCTGATCTGGAAAATGACAAACGGAGAGCGCCATATAACAGATGTGACCAATGCCTCCCGCACGCTCCTTTATAATATAAACACTTTGTCGTGGGATGAGGAATTGCTGCTGTTGTTTGGTATACCTGCCAGCATGCTGCCCGAAGTAAAGTCCTCCAGCGAAATTGTGGGGGAGACCTCCAACACCCTTTTTGCCACCCGCATACCTATTGCAGGTATAGCCGGTGATCAGCAAGCCGCTCTGTTTGGGCAGATGTGCACCAAGCCAGGTATGGTAAAGAATACATATGGCACCGGTTGCTTTATGCTCATGAACATCGGCGAGCAGCCCATCCTCTCCAATCATAAACTTGTGACAACCATCGCTTGGAAAATCGGCGACCAAGTGCACTATGCTTTGGAAGGTAGTATATTCATTGCCGGTGCGGTAGTGCAATGGCTTCGCGATAGTCTGGGTATAATTTCCTCCTCTGCTGAGGTGGAGGCGCTTGCCCGTAAAGTGAAAGGCAGCGACGGGGTGTACTTGGTGCCTGCCTTTGCCGGTCTTGGCGCCCCGCACTGGAACCAGCATGCCCGCGGAACAATGGTCGGCATGACCCGCGGCACCACCTCGGCACACATTGCGAGAGCCGCTTTAGAGAGTATCGCCTACCAGACGCTGGAAGTGCTCAAAGCTATGGAGGCGGATGCTAACATGGAGATCAAGGAGTTGCGCGTGGATGGCGGTGCTACCAGTAATGATCTGCTCATGCAGTTTCAGGCCGATATTTTGGGGACGCAGGTAGTAAAGCCAGAGGTGACGGAAGTGACCGCCATTGGAGCCGCCTACTTGGCAGGGCTTGCCACAGGCTATTGGAACAGTGTGCAGGATATTCAGCAGCAGTGGACCATAAGCCAATCATTTGCTCCGGACAGAGAACTGCCGACTGATGATCTGATTAAAGGCTGGCACCGCGCAGTGGGTGCCGCCAAAGCTTGGGCATAACACAACATACACGAATTGTTAAACTTGTACTTAGTCTACATAGCATGACAGCTTTTGCGGCCGAACTTATAGGCACCATGTTTCTAATCCTGCTAGGCAATGGTGTAGTGGCCAACGTCGTCCTCAAAGGAACCAAAGGGAACAACAGTGGCTGGATTGTCATCACGACAGGCTGGGCATTGGCTGTTTTTACCGGGGTGGTAATTGCAGGCCCTTACAGCGGCGCTCATCTGAACCCGGCCGTAACGTTGGCGCTGGCGTTGGCCGGTAAATTCAGTTGGGCGCTGGTAGGGGAGTTTTTCCTCGCGCAATTGCTAGGGGCCATGTTAGGGGCTTTCTTAGTGTGGGTTCTCTACAAACCGCATTTTGACTCTACAGAGGAGCCGCTCTCGCAACTGGCCGTGTTCAGTACCGGTCCTGCCATAAAGCACCCTGTATCCAATCTGGGAAGTGAGGTGCTGGGCACGTTTGTGCTGATTTTCGTGATTTTCTATTTCACTAACCCAGAGATGGGAGACGAGAAAACCCCAATCGGAATGGGCTCTCTGGGCGCGATACCGGTCGCTTTCTTGGTATGGGGTATAGGCCTCTCGCTGGGAGGGACCACGGGGTATGCCATCAATCCCGCCCGTGATTTGGGGCCGAGGATTATCCACACGCTCATGCCGATCCGGAACAAGTGCCACAGCGATTGGGCCTATGCTTGGATTCCGGTTGCCGGGCCGTTTGTGGGAGCGGGTGTGGCTGTGCTGCTATACTTTGCATTGGGAGCACAATAGATTAAAAAGAAGACTGAAAAAGCAATAAAACGATCCTGAGCCCAAAAATCAAAGCGCAGGAGATGGAAGATTTTAACTCACCCATTTCAATTATTAGAGTGCAATGAAGATTATCTCACCAGCAAAGCACACAGATCGGTTACCGCTGGAGCGAATAGATCCGGAGTATAAGCGCCTGCGGTTTCAGGTGTTCTTAGGTATATTTATTGGCTACGCCGGTTACTACCTCGTGCGCAAAAACTTCTCGCTGGTTATGCCAGACCTGATAGCGCAAGGCTACTCTAAGGCAGACTTGGGCTTCGCGCTTTCCGGTGTTTCAATTGCCTATGGCCTGAGCAAGTTTCTGATGGGCAACGTGTCCGACAGAAGCAATGCCAGAAACTTTCTGACGATTGGTCTGGTGCTCTCCGCGTTGACGATGATTTTGATGGGAACTGTGCCGTTTGCCACCAGCTCTATTGCCATCATGTTCGTGCTGCTGTTCCTCAATGGCTGGTTCCAAGGTATGGGCTGGCCTCCTTGCGGCAGAGTGATGGTACACTGGTTCTCCACCAAAGAGCGCGGTACCAAAATGGCCATATGGAACATAGCCCACAATGTAGGAGGAGGCCTTATAGGCCCGCTTTCCATCGCCGCGATCGTGTTGTTCGGAACTTGGGAAAGCAAGCTGTACTTCCCGGGTGTGGTAGCACTTCTATCTGCTATGGTGGCCTACATGCTGATCCGTGATACCCCACAGTCCTGCGGTCTGCCGACTATCGAAGAGTATAAAAACGATTATCCTGCCGATTACTCCAACAAGCATGAAGAAGAGCTGACTGCTAAAGAGATATTTTTCACTTATGTATTCAAGAGCCGTGTGCTCTGGTACATCGCTTTTGCCAATGCTTTTGTGTACTTGGTGCGCTACGGTATACTTGACTGGGCACCGACCTTTCTGGAAGAAGCCAAAGGCTTTTCGGTGAGCGAGACAGGCTGGGCCTACTTTGCCTATGAATACGCAGGGATACCGGGTACCCTGCTCTGCGGCTGGATAAGCGATAAAGTATTTAAAGGCCGTCGTGCGCCTGCTACCATCATCTACATGATTCTGGTGTTGGTTGCCGTGATCGTCTACTGGAAAAACCCCGCCGGCAATATTCTCATCGACAATATCGCGCTCATCGCCATTGGCTTCCTGATTTATGGTCCGGTTATGCTGATCGGGGTGCAGGCGCTTGATTTGGTGCCCAAAAAAGCTGCTGGTACGGCTGCCGGTCTGACAGGCCTTTTCGGCTACATGGGAGGCGCTCTTTTTGCCAACATTGCGATGGGTTTTGTGGTGGATGATTTTGGTTGGGACGGGGGCTTCATGGTCTTAGTGGCGGCCTGTGTGCTCGCCATATTCTTCACTGCGCTTACTTGGAACAAAGAAAAACAACATATCCGCTAAGTTTAACTAATCACGAACGAGTCTAAATCAGTAGTTCAATGGAAAAACAATTACCCCATTTTCACAAGCGAAGGTATAGCCTTAGGAAAGGTATACTGCTTTGCTCCTGCCTGTTTGTAATAGGCTCCGGTTTTGTCGCTCATCCTGCGCTAGCTGCGGCCGGATCGGCCAAGTTCATGCAAGGAGAGAGAGTGCCTGTTAAAGGCAAAGTGACTGCGAAAGATGACGGCACCACACTGCCAGGTGTGACCATTTTGGCAAATGGGAAACCAGTGGGTATTACCAATGCGGAAGGGGATTTTCAGGTAAGCGTAGAAACCGGTTCTGTGCTAACGTTTCAGTACATCGGTTTTTTGGCGCAGAATGTGACCATCACGAAAAGTGAGGAAAATCTTGCAGTTAGCATGGCTAACGATAACAAGCAGTTGAGCGAAGTAGTGGTAACCGCTCTCGGTATAGAGCGTGAAGAGAAGGCGCTTGGTTATGCTGTATCGCAGGTGAAAGGCGAAGAAATTACCAATGCCATCTCCAACAACTGGACAGATGCGCTTTCTGGTAAAGTAGCAGGTCTGAACATGATCAAGTCTGGCGGCGGTCCTGCTGGTTCTAACAAGATTATACTTCGCGGTGAAAATTCATTGGACGGTAACAGCGAAGCTCTGATCGTGGTTGACGGTGTGATCATTAGCGGTAGCAGCGGCAGGATGACTGGCACAGGAAGCGGATCCTATTTGGGCGGTGACTCTCCAGTTGACTTTGGTACAGGTCTGGGCGATATCAATCCAGAAGACATTGAAAGTGTGTCGGTGCTGAAAGGGCCGGGTGCGGCAGCGCTATACGGTGCCCGCGGTGCCAACGGTGCAATCATTATCACCACCAAATCGGGTCGCCCTACGCAGAAGGGGTTGGGCGTTACAATCAACTCCAACACATCGCTGGGTACGATTTCTCGCTGGCCTGATTACCAGTACGAGTATGGTCAGGGTGCAGCCGGTCAGGACACATGGTATTCTTACAATGCCAGTGAAGACGGACCAAACACACGTAGCACCAGCTCGGCTTGGGGACCTCGCTTCGATGGCCAGATGTATTACCAGTACGATCCGGCAACGCAAACGAGAGGAGAGGAGAGAACGCCTTGGGTACCTTACAAAAACAATCGCAAGGACTTCTTTGAGACCTCCAAGACTTTTAATAACAGTGTAACCATTGAAGGTGGCAACGACCGTACCTCTGCCCGTTTGTCTTTTACAAACCTTCAGAACTCATGGATCATACCGAACACGGGCTATACCCGTAACACAGTGGCGCTTTCCCTAAACCAGAAAGTGACTGATAAGTTACAGCTGGCAACTAAAGTAAACTATACCAACAAGTATAGCGACAACCTGCCGTCTACGGGTTATAACAACCAGACTATCATGTACTTCATTAGAGGTTTGGTGCCTAACGGAGACATCAATTGGTTTAAAGACTACTGGTTGCCGGGCCAAGAGGGACTGGCGCAGACACGTCCTTTCAGTAGCTTACTCGACAACCCATACCTGCAGGCCTACGAAATGCTTAACAAGTCTAACCGCAATGGTGTGGTAGGTAACGTGTCAGCTACTTACAACTTCACCGATAACTTAAGTGTTATGTTGCGCACGGCCATGGATTTCTCTTATGAAGAGCGTTCGCAGCAGCGCCCTAAGAACACCCAGAAGTTTGCCGATGGCATGTTCCGTACACAGAGCATCTTCGCTCAAGAAGTAAACAGTGACTTCTTGGTGCGCTATAAGCAACCTTTGTCGACCAAGTTCGAGTCTGATTTCTCGGTGGGCGGTAGCCGCATGCACAACCGCTATGTTCGTGAGTCGCTGCACGCTAACAGACTGCTCTACCCGGGTATCTATAGCTTTGCCAACAGCAAGGACATTCCGGTGGCCTATCCATTCCGCAGCCAGTATGCTGTGAACAGCCTTTACGGTATGGCCCAGTTCAGCTTCGATAACTTCCTTTTCTTGGACCTGACTGCCCGAAACGACTGGACTAGTACGCTGGCCACACCAACCTCTACAAAGAATACCTCCTTCTTTTATCCGTCAGTTAACCTGAGCACGTCGCTGTCTGATATCATTCAGATGCCAGCTGCTGTTTCTTTTGCTAAACTGAGAGGTTCATGGTCGCAGGTAGGTAGCGGCGGTACCACGCCATTCCTGACAGCCTATACCTATGTGTCAGAGCCTTTCCCATCTGGTTTGTCTAACCCATCAGCTATTGCAAACGAAAACCTGCGACCACTGCTAACGACCAGTATCGAGTTTGGTGCAGATGTGCGCTTGTTCCAGAACAGACTCGGGCTGGATGTGTCAGTTTACCAAAATAATACCCGTAACCAGATCTTCGTAGTTCCTGTTGACCGTGCCACAGGTTATTCTGGGGTTGTGCTGAACTCTGGATTGGTACAGAACAGAGGACTAGAGGTGCAGGCCAATACCAAAATTCTAACTAATAAGAATGGCCTGAACTGGACCATGTTTGCCACCTATGCCACTAACCTGAACAAAGTAGTTGAACTGGCTGACAGCATTGATACCTATGTTATGTCAACAGGACCTGCTAACCGTGGCTCTGTGGAAGCCCGTCCGGGTGGCCGAATGGGGGCACTTTACGGCTTGGGCTATGAGCGCGCTCCTGATGGACAAATTGTTTACAATGAACTTGGCTACCCGATCTTAGCTCAGACTGCTCAGTATTTAGGCAATACTACGCCACTCTGGAGAGCCAGCATCGGTAATGAGTTCCGCTACAAGCAATTCCGCCTGAATGTGTTATTCGATGGTCAGTTTGGCGGTGTGGCTTATTCATTGACACATGCTGTGTTGGCTGAAGAAGGGAAGCTGACTAAAACCCTACCGGGTCGCTACAACGGTATCATCGGTAACGGTGTGATCATGAATGGCGATGGTTCTTACCGCCCGAACGACGTGATGGCCACCAACATTCAAGCCTATTACAGCGAGCACTTCAAGCGTGACAATGTGGAGGCTAACACCTTCAGCACAGACTTTATAAAGCTGCGCGAGATGCGATTTGACTATGTGCTTCCAAAAGGCCTGCTGGATAAAGTGAGATTGCAGCGTGCTTCTGTTGGTGTGTATGGTCGTGACCTCTTCATGTTCACACACTGGCCTGCATTCGATCCTGAATTTGGAACATTGGGTGATGGTGAGATTTCCGCTGGTTTTGAGATCGGACAGTTCCCTTCTACCAGAACATTCGGTCTTAACCTGACAGTTGGTATTTAAGAAATTATGTTGACACTACGCAAGATGAAAAAGATAAAATTAGCCACGCTAGCCCTGCTGGCGGCAACCAGTTTGTCCACATTTTCCTGTAAGAAGGAATTTGAGGAAATAAACACAGACCCTAACCGCACGGCGGCAGCTACTCCAGAGGCTCTGCTGGCTCCGGCCCTGCACGATATGGTCGTGCGCAACCAGAACCGTGCGCTGCGTCTTAACAACGAACTGATGCAGGTGCACGTGACCACTATTGACTCCGACGAAATTCACCGCTATGTGGTGCGCCCGAGTGAGTCGGATTATATGTGGAACAACTGGTACCTGCAGCGAACCAACTTCGTGGACATGTATAGCAGTGCAGAAGCTATAAATAATACCACTTTTATGGGTATAGCGCTTATCTGCGACGCATGGGTGACCTCCCTGATTACAGATATGTTCGGCGATGTACCTTACACAGAGGCCAATCGTGGCCGCGAAGGTATATACCAGCCACGCTTTGATGCGCAGCAGGATATCTATGTCGATTTGTTCCGCAAGTTGGAGGAAGCCAATACCTTGTTAGCCGCTAACCAAGCGCTTACAGCCGATCAGCGCAGTTTGGACCCACTCTATCAAGGCGACATCACAAAGTGGAGAAAGTTTGGCAACTCCCTATACCTGCGTTTGTTAATGCG
The DNA here is from genome assembly GCF_947499215.1 of uncultured Pontibacter sp. GTDB lineage: Bacteria > Bacteroidota > Bacteroidia > Cytophagales > Hymenobacteraceae > Pontibacter. The sequence continues at coordinate 1,612,874 of NZ_CANMNI010000001.1, read as the reverse complement.
TGTTTCAGGAAAGCCAGAGATGAACACAGCAGCGAAAATTCAGGAGATTGTGGACGTCAATAAGTCTAACTACCCAATTTTTGCCAACAACGATGAGTCTGCCATTCTGCGATTCACAACTACGCCCCCGATGGTATCGGCTTTCTATACCTTCCGAGATTTCGACTTTAACGGAAGTCACAGTTTGAGTCAGTTCTTCGTGAATAACCTGAACAGCTGGAACGACCCTCGCATTGAAAGGTGGGCTACTATCTCTGGTGGAACATATAACGGCATACCGAGCGGCTATCCGGTAGGGCAGGTTCCTGAGAGACAGTCAACGTACTTGGTGGGGCTTAAGAATGAACCGTTGCTGGGCAATATTATGAATTATGCTGAGTTGCAGTTCATCTTGGCTGAGGCGGCGCTTAAAGGTATGATTGCTAATAGCCCAGAGACTTTTTATAACAGAGGTGTAGAGAGTGCCATCACTATGTGGCAGTTGGAGGTACCAGAAGGTCATTTTGAAAATGATGAAGTTCGCTGGGAAGAGGAGGCTAGTTTTGAAAACAAGATGGATAGAATCCATGTGCAGAAATACTACACCTTGTTCTTCACAGATTTCCAGCAGTGGCATGAGTACAGAAGGACCGGTCACCCTATACTGCCAAAAGGCTCTGGCCTTCGCAATAATGGCGAAATGCCCGCGCGCTTCCTGTACCCGGTATCTGTGCAGTCGCTTAACAGAGCTAACTACACAGCGGCTGCGGCTGCCATAGGTGGAGATGATATCAATACAAAAGTGTGGTGGAACAAAAACTAATTGTGCAGATCGGCTCAATTATTAATTTTAACTAGCAAAGTCATGAAAAATACTCGTTTAGCTATACTGGGCCTACTGGCAGGTGCTCTGACCTTTACATCCTGCTTAGAGGAAAACCCCAATCCGGCCGAAGGTACGCCCAATCCTTTTGCCTCAGTTGCAGTAGTGCAAGCCATATATAAAGGCCAAGAGGTAAAGCTTGGTAAAGATAGAATGATGGGTGCCTATAAGATTGGTGGTGTTGTGATCTCTGACCATTCGGGCAATAACATGCCTGCAGGGCATGTTATTATCCAAAACACCAGCAGAGGGGACACCAGAGGAATGGTAATCAACTTAGGGGAGTCTGCCGGGGTGAACTACGCTGTTGGAGACTCCCTTGTGATAGAGGTGGAGGGCAGCATGCTGACGCGTGAGAATGGGGTGCTCCAAATAAAAGGGGTTACGCCCTCCAAAGTGCTGAAGGCGGCAGAGAACCGTACTGTTAGAACACGAGACGTTGCATTGGGTGAACTGGCAACCAACTTCGAAAAGTACGAAAACACGCTTGTGAGTGTTAATGCCGATATCACACCAACTCCGGAGCCGACCGAAACATACAGTGGCGACAAGGTGATGGACGATGGCGCAGGCAACACGATGACGCTACGCACTTCGTCTTCCGCTACGTTTGCCGGTACCAGACTACCCGCCAGTGCACAGTTCACAGGTATAGCTTTTGGATACAACGTAAGCGGCCAGCAGGCCGCACCTCACCTTAGATTACGTACTATTGCTGATGTGGCAAACGCAAGTGGTCCAATCTACGCTGGTTTCCCTGAAGACTTTGAGTCACCGGATGCATCAACAAAAGGGAGCTACAACATGGTGGCCATCGACAATAACATCGATCTTAAAACCGGAAACTGGAAGTTGTTCCAAGCGATTTTGGGCGTAACACCGGGAAGAGACAGGTTCAACCCGCCGGGTAAGCAAGCTGTCCGCATGCAGCAGAATCTGAGCGTTCCGGCTTTGGTTCAGATGAACTTCGACTTGCCTAACGGGGCTTCTAAAGTTACCATATGGTATGGCACTTACTATACCGATGCTTCCAGCTCTTGGATATTGGAATACTCTACAGATGGTGGCGAAACTTGGGAACAAACCGGGCCAGTGATTTCTGATGCCGGTCCTGTGTCTAAAAATGCGACTTTCTTGATGGATATTACAGGATCTGTGCGCTTCAGAGTTGCTAAATTAGGCTTAGGACCTACAAATGGTTCCATCGTGCAGAACGGCCGTCTGAGCATCGAAGACATCGCCATCTACCAGAACTAATCTTACTTAATTGGAGCCGCTAGGGTGTACAGCCCAGCGGCTCCTTTTTAAAACTGTCTCCTCACTCAACAAGTCTTCACCAGTATGAACCGTAGAAATCTCCTCAAATCACTGGGCTTGAGCATTGGCGCTGCTGTCATCAGCACAGAATCCTTAGCTCAACTCGCGGATAACAAATACGCTTACAAGCTTCCGGATAACCCGTTGTACCAGCCCATGGATAAGCCCGTGACGGCGATAACTATAGGAGCCGGCAGCCGAGGGACAGTGTATGGGAACTTTGCGGCGAAATTTCCGGAGCAGCTCAAGATTGTGGGGGTAGCAGAACCGAATAAGTTTAGGAACGAAAAATACGCCTCCACCCATCAGGTAGCCGATGACAACCGCTTCGAAACGTGGGAGGAGGTTTTTAAGCGACCCAAGTTTGCCGATGCCGTAATCATCTCCACACCTGATAACATGCACTATGCGCCCTGCATGAAAGCCTTGGCCATGGGCTATGACATATTGTTGGAGAAACCCATTGCTCCAACCGAAAAAGAATGCCGCGATATATTGAAGCTGGCTAAAAAGACTGGCCGCATTGTGGCCGTTTGCCATGTGCTACGCTATGCCCCCTATTTTGTGAAAATGAAAGAACTGGTTGCGGCCGGCGCCATTGGCGAGGTGATCAGCGTGCAGCACTTCGAGCCGATTGAGCATTTGCACATGGCCCACTCCTATGTACGTGGCAACTGGCACAACTCAAAAGAAACTACACCCATCATTCTGGCTAAGTCCTGCCACGATCTCGATATCATCAAATGGGTAATCAACAAACCCAGCCAGCGCATTGCGGCCATGGGCGACCTCAAGTGGTTCCGCAAAGAGAATGCGCCGGAAGGCAGTACCGCCCGTTGTACCGATGGCTGCAAAGTGGAGCGCGAGTGTCCTTACTCCGCCATCAAGCACTACCACGACAAACGCAAACGCACCTTCGTGCTCGACCTGCCGGCAGATAAAAGCCAGCACAGCGAGGTGATCATGGAGCGGCTCAAAACCACTAACTATGGTCGCTGCGTCTACCGCATGGAGAATGACCAGCCGGACCACTATGTGACCAGCATACAGTTTGCCAACAACGTAACGGCCAGCTTCTCGATGGAGGCCTTTACCTCTTATGCCCGTCGTCGCACCCGCATCATGGGCTCTATGGGCGATATGGTGGGCGACATGAATGAACTGGTCGTGACCGATTTCAGAACCGAGAAGGAACTGAAGCTGGTACCACGGGCCGAGGATGTGGACGGTTACAAAAACAGCGGACACGGCGGCGGCGACTGGTTACTAGTGCGCGATTTTGTGCAGGCTGTGTCACAGCAGAACCCAGCCCTGTTAACCTCTACCATCGACGAGTCCATCGAATCGCATATCATGGGCTTTATGGCCGAAGAAAGCCGCAAGCGCGGCAAGATCATGGAAATCAAAATGTAACCTGCGGCATGTTTATAAAATACTGTATACCTGCCTTGCGGTATCTGCTTCCTGCTTTTCTTCTATTTCTCATTGCCTGCAAAACCAATGAGGAAACACCTACACCGGAGCCAGAGATTGAGAGCATTACGGCAGCCGACGTCACACTTCCAGAAGCGCTTTTTACAGATATCAATAGAGTGGGACTGGGCAATTCCTCCACCGTTATACTCGACAGGCTGATCGGGCTGATAAATGCCACGCCAAAATCAGAGAGCATTCACCTGTCCATCTTTTTGTTTAAATACCCGGCACTGGTAGCCGCTCTCAAAGACGCCCACAAGCGTGGTGTGAAACTGCATCTGATGATTGACATGAGCCGGGAGGAGTCAATAGAAGAGAACCCTTTGACAGTAGTGGAGCTTCGCAACGCCCTAAAGGAAAACTCAGAAGTGATTACGGTAACAAGCGATGCCAGCAGTATTGCCATCAACCACAACAAGTTTGTGCTCTTCTCTGAGGTGCACACCAAGGCAGGAATAGAGAAAAACGTGGTATTTCAGACGTCCCATAACTTCAACCTCTCTGACACCCGCAAAATTCAGAATGCGGTAACGATAGCGCATACTGGGCTATACCAAGCCTTCCGCACTTACTGGGAGGATATGAAAGCCAAAGCCGAGACAGGCATGAAAGACTTTGAGTACCGCGAGTACCATGACCCGGCCATAGGTATAGAAGCCCACTTTCTGCCAAAACGCAAGAATGGCACAGCCTATGGCGGCGACACGATTGTAGAGCTGCTGGATGAAATCGAGAATCCAGCCACGGCCACGGTGCGAATCGGCATGTCTGACTGGACCAGCACCCGCATGAACATTGTGCAGAAGCTAAGCGAACTGAGAGCCCAAGGTGCACGCGTAGAAGTGATTGTGAAAAGCAGCATTGCAGAAGACATTTTGCAGGCCTTGCGCGAGTTGGAGCAGCAGGGGGCATACCTCAAGGTATACAACATGACCAGCAGCAGCCAGACCAAGGTGAACATCCATTCCAAGTTTATCATGATCGATGGTGATCTGAAGGGCAAGCGGACCAAACTGCTGCTTACCGGCTCCCATAACTTTACACAGAATGCCCTCCGCAACAACAACGAGGTGATGATCAAATTCTGGGACAGCCCGCTTTACCAGAAATATGAAGCCACTTTCGCTCAGCTAAAAAACATCCCCGGGATTTAATCTGCATACAATTTTCGAAACCGACCCTGACCATGAAAAGAAGAAAATTTGTTCAGAGCCTCCTTGTATTGTCAGGAGGATTGGTGCTCAGCACCGAGTCTATTTATGCCTCTGCTTTATCGGTTAAGAAAGTAAAGGGCACTGTAAAAGCCGGTGGTAAAAAGCTGGCTGGCGTGGTGGTGTCGGATGGGTATAGCGTGGTGCAGACCGACCGGAAGGGGCGCTACGAAATGCCAAAGCATGAGCTGGCAAAAGCGGTGTTTATCTCGGTGCCAGCCGGTTACGCCCTGCCGCAAGAGAAAGGTATAGCACGCCACTATCAGCACATAAATATGGCGAATTCGAAACAGCAATATGACTTTGAACTCACCAAACTGCAACAGGACGATACGAACCATAAGTTTATTGTATGGGCCGACCCGCAGGTTAAGAACAAAGGAGATGTAAAGCAGATGATGGCGCAGTCGGTACCGGATGTGAAGGAACTAGTGGCCTCATTTGGAGCAGGCGCTTTGGTGCATGGCATGACTGTGGGCGACATCGTGTGGGACAAGCACGAGCTGTTTGAGAGCTACGACAAAGCTGTGGCCGGCACCGGTATACCTTTCTTCCAAGTACTCGGCAACCATGACATGGATTACCGAAAAGGCGGCGATGACGTGTCGGACGATACGTTCGAGGCGCTTTATGGCCCGACTTACTACTCCTTCAACCGGGGTAAGGTACACTACGTGGTGCTAGACGATGTGCGCTACTTGGGCACCGAAAGAAATTACGACGGCTACCTAGCCGAGCACCAATTGGCTTGGCTTAAAAAGGATTTGGAATTTGTGCCGAAAGACCACTTGGTGGTAATAGGCTTACACATACCGGTGCACAACAGCGTGAAAAACAATGAGGACTTTTATGCCATACTCGGAGACCGCAAGGTGCACATCATGTCGGGCCATACGCATTATAATCGCAACGTGATCACAGGCAATGTGCATGAGCACGTGCATGGCACGCTTTGCGGCGCTTGGTGGACGGGACCAATCTGTAGCGACGGAGCCCCGCGCGGGTATGGCGTGTATGAAGTGGAAGGCACCGAGATGAAGTGGTACTACAAATCCACCGGCCTCCCGAAAGAGCACCAGATCAGCATACGTGTGGAGGAACTCACCAACCAAAAGCGTATGATCGCCAATGTGTGGAACTGGGACCCGGAGTGGAAAGTAGAGTGGTGGGCTGATGAAAAGTATATGGGTACACTGGAAAATACGACAGGTTTCGACCCGATGGCAGTAACGCTTTACAAAGGAGACCAATTACCGAAAGGCCGAACATTTGCTGAGCCGGTTCGAACAGACCACCTCTTCCTGTCGCATTTCAAACCCGAAGTGCAGTCGCTGAAAGTAGTGGCCACCGACCGTTTCGGCAACAGGTATGAGCAGGTGGTGCCGGCCCATAAAGCATAGAACCTATTAAATATCAGAGAATACTTTTTACCTCAGTATGAAAAATATCATGCCTTTCGCCTTTGCAGCGCTTATGTCAATGGGAGCTTGTAAAAGTAGTGAACCCACACAGCAGCAGTCCGTTGCTCAGCAGCAGGAACAGCAGCTTCCGGCCTTGCCGGCATTTGATACCGAAGGCCACCGTGGCGCACGCGGACTTATGCCCGAGAACACCATACCTGCCATGCGCAAAGCCATTGATCTGGGTATGACAACCATCGAGATGGACTGTCACATCACCAAAGACCGTAAAGTAGTGGTCACGCATGACCCGCACATCAACCCGGCCTATGCCCGTACCCCGGACGGCAGGGATTTTACGAAAGAGGAAAGTAAGAATTACGCCATCTACCAGATGGATTATGCTGAGGTACGAAAGTTCGATATGGGCACTAAATTCTACGACCTGTATCCGCAGCAGCAAAAAATGGAAGCCTACATACCGCTTCTGGAAGAGTTGATTGATTCGGTGCAGAACTATTTGGAGGTGAAAGGTCTGCCGCAGGTGTTTTACAACATCGAGACGAAGTCGGTGGCAAAAAACGACAACCAACTGCACCCTGAGCCGGCTGTTTTCATGGATTTGATGGTGGAGGTGATCGAGCGGAAAGGTATAACGCCTTGGGTGATCATCCAGTCGTTTGACCCGCGCACTCTGCAGGAACTGAATAAGCGCTACCCGCACATCAGAACATCGCTGCTGGTGAGCAACCAAGACACATTTGAGCAGAATATCGAGCGATTGGGTTTTATACCTGTGGTCTACAGTCCCAACTACAAGCTAGTAACCGCCGAACTCCTGCAGAAATGCCACGAAAAGCAGATCAAGGTTATACCTTGGACAGTGAACACGGCTGAGGAGATAGCACGCCTCCGTGCCCTTGGAGTGGATGGTATCATTACCGACTACCCGAACCTTTTATCAACCCTAAACTAGGATTTACACAAAAATGAAAATGCGTATAGCTTTTAAAGCGCTGTTGTTACTTCTCTTATCTGTTGTCACATTTGAAATATTTGCACAGGTAGTGGCTTGGGACAGCACGTTCCGCCCCGCTACGTACCATGTGCAGGTAGAGCAGCACAAGGCCTATCCTGCCTCCCGAAAGGACATTGTGTTTTTGGGCAATAGCCTAACGGCGCACCCTAACTGGAATGAACTGCTGAAGAACAAGCATGTTAAGAACCGGGGTATATCGGGTGATATCACATATGGTGTGCTGGAGCGGCTGGATGATGTGATCGCAGGCAAGCCTGCCAAGCTGTTTATCCTGATCGGCATAAACGACATCTCCCGGAATATACCGGACAGCTTGATCTTGCAGAATTATAAGAAGATAGTGGCCCGCGTGAAAGCCGGTTCGCCTGCTACCAAAATCTATCTGCAGACCATGCTGCCGACAAATAATAACTTCGACAAGTTTAAGAGGCACTACAATAAAGAGGAGCATGTGTCCTACCTGAACAAGGAGATAAAGGAATTGGGAGAGAAAGAAAAAGTAACTGTAGTGGACCTGCATCCGGCCTTTTCGGATGGTGAAGGAAGGCTCAAGCAGGAGTATACCCACGATGGGCTCCACCTGACTGCAGAAGGGTATAAGGTATGGGCCCGTGTGCTACTGGAAGGCAAGCACCTCAAATAAGCTGTTAATAGGGTAAGTTGAAAATAGAGTAGCTTAAGCGGAGCGGAGTCGAACAGGTATAAAAACCGGAAGACTTCGCTCCGTTTTTTTATTGCAGGTATAGCGCCTGCTTATACCACAGTCACTTTCGTGCCCATGCCCTCGAGGGTCGTCACAATATAGTCTGATACGCCTTTGTCGGTGATGACATGGTCCACATCCTCGAAACCACAGATCCTACCAAAGCCTCTTCTGCCAAACTTGGTGGAATCCACCAATACGATTGTCTTCTGGGATACCTGCATCATGGCGCGGTTCAGGTGGGCCTCCATCACGTTGGTGGTGGTCAATCCGAACTCAAGATCAATGCCGTCGACTCCCAGAAAAAGCTTGCTGCACGAAAAATCCGCCAGAATGCTCTCGGCATAGGGCCCGGTTACGGAGGAGGAGCTTTTGCGCATCATGCCGCCCAGTTGCAGCACTTCTATTTCCGGGTGGCGAATCAGTTCCAGCGCGACATTCAGAGCCGGTGTGATCACAGTAAGGCCGCCTTTGGGCTGAATACTTTTAGCAAGGGCCAGTACCGTAGTGCCAGAGGCAATCACAATAGAGTCGTTAGGCTGCACAAGCTTGGCAGCAGCGGCTCCTATGCGCATTTTCTCAGAGGACTGGATTTTCTCTTTCTCATTTACGGAACGGTCAACAGTGTATGGGTTATGGAGTGTTGCACCACCATGGGTCCTGAAAAGCAAGCCTTTGTCTTCGAGTAGTTTGAGGTCTTTCCGGATGGTGACGGATGATACGTCCATATTCTCGCATAAGTCCAGTACATTAACATGGCCTTCCTGCTTTAATTTATTGATGATGAGTTGATGCCGTTCAGTTATGCTTATCATAGAATTCGGTTTATAGCGCATGAATGCCCCAGATTGGGCAAACCAATCCGCTAATGGGAATAGGCAATTTATGCTAATTTGATTTGCCGGTTAAGGCTGTACAAGGTATAGGCACTGCATAAGGTGAGTTGCATTAAGGAATTCAAGAATACCTTAAGTTGAGTTAAAAATACGACTTGGAAAGAGAGTTTGAAATAAATGGCAAAAAATAAATTGTTTCAGATAGAGTTCTACCTGAATTTTATGTTTAGTAACAATCGTATTCTATTCCTCCCCGAAATTTTTCCGAAATTGCAGCAAAATAAGCTACCCAAGCTATGCAACGACCCATCAAGCTCATCATTATAGCCGGCATTGCGCTGGTGCTCTTCTATTTTGTGCGGGAGTCCTTCATGAGCGACGACAATTACCTGATTCCGTTACAAAAGGAGCGCGAAGATAAAGACCTTTCGTTCCGAAGCCGCACCAACAGCCCTTTTGAGGAGGCCGAACGCCGCATCTTCAGCAATCTGGTGTACTACGAGCCCAACCTAGACTACCGCGTAAAGGTGAAGTTGGAGGATATTGAGCCCAAAGACACTCTGCACATGCCCATGACCAATGGCAGTACCGAAGCCTACCTGCGCTATGCCACTGCTAATTTTGAGCTACAAGGAGAGCCACAGCGCCTCACGCTCTACAAAAAGGTGAAAGAGGGGGAGGAAAAGCTGTTTGTACCCTTCACCGATAAAACCAACGGGTTCGATACCTATGGCGGCGGACGTTATATTGATGTGCCGTTCAAGGAGGGCTCCAAAACCGCCACCATTGACTTTAACCGTGCCTACAGCCCTTTCTGTGCCTACAATCCCGAGTACGTGTGCCCTGTGCCGCCAAAAGAAAACCGCCTGACCGTGGCAGTAGAGGCCGGTGAGAAAAACTACGAGAAAGCGCATCCGGTGATGGAGTAAGCTCGGGACAGTCCTTTGTCAAGAAGTCCAAAAGACAAAAGGTCTTTCGGAACAAAATAATCCTTAATTTTGGGAATTAGCTTCAAAAAACGAGGCTATACCTTACAGAACAACAGAAATAACCATGCTGATTTCATTCGACTGGCTGAAACAACTCATTCATATAGATAAAACCGCTGAAGAAACAGGTGCTCTGCTAACGGGCGCTGGTCTAGAGGTGGAGGCAATCCACAACTTCGATCAGGTAAAAGGCGGTTTAGAAGGCATCGTGATAGGCGAAGTGCTTACTTGTGAGCGCCACCCAGACGCTGACCGCCTGAGTGTGACCACGGTGGATATCGGTACAGGTGAGCCGAGCCAGATCGTGTGCGGTGCGCCAAACGTGGCTGCCGGGCAGAAAGTAGTAGTGGCGACGGTGAACAGCACGCTGTATCCAACCGGCGGTGAGGCCTTCAAGATCAAGAAGTCAAAAATACGCGGTGCCGCTTCCGAAGGGATGATTTGCGCTGAAGACGAAATAGGTGTTGGTACCTCGCATGCGGGCATCATGGTGCTCGACACCGACCTGCCAAACGGTACGCCTGCTGCTCAATATTTCGGTTTAGGCTCCGATAAAGTATTTGAAATCGGACTGACGCCAAACCGTGCCGATGCCGCTTCACATCTGGGTGTGGCCCGCGACCTGAAAGCGTTATTGCGCGTGCCCTATACCTTGCCTTCGGTGGAGGATTTCAAAGTGAACAACACCTCCCGCCCGGTCGAGGTGGAGATTGAGAATGTTGAGGCTTGTCCGCGCTACGCCGGCGTAACCGTGAGCGGCGTGAAAGTAGGTCCATCGCCTGAGTGGCTACAGAAGAGACTGCGATCGATCGAGCTAGCTCCGATCAACAACATTGTGGACGTTACCAACTACGTGCTACATGAATTGGGTCAGCCCCTACACGCCTTCGATACTGACAAGATCGAGGGCGACAAGATTGTCGTGAAGACCGCCGAAGTCGATAGCAAATTTGTGACGCTGGACGGGGTGGAGCGCAAACTCAAAGCCAACGACCTGATGATCTGCAACGCCGAAGAGCCCATGGCGATCGGTGGGGTGTTCGGTGGCAAGGAATCAGGTGTTACGGAAGAAACAACGAGCATTTTCATCGAGAGCGCCTACTTCTCACCGGACTACATCCGCCGCACAGGTATGGCGCACGGCCTTAAAACTGACGCGTCTTTCCGCTTCGAGCGGGGTACTGACCCGAATATGGTGATTACTGCCTTGAAACGTGCCGCTTTGCTGGTGCAGGAAGTGGCAGGCGGTGAGGTTAGCTCCGATATTGTGGACGTATACCCACAGCCTGTTCAAAACCTAGAGTTAACGCTGGATATCGAGCGAGCCCATTCCCTCATCGGTCAGCACATCGGGGCCGAGCGCATGAAAGCTATTCTAACTGACCTAGGTATAGAAATCAAAAGCGAAACAGAAGAGAAGCTGCATGTGTCGGTGCCGCCATTTAAAGTGGACGTAACCCGTGAGGCCGACTTGGTGGAGGAGATCCTACGTATCTACGGCTTCAATAACATCGAGGTGAGCGAGCATATGGCTACCACCTACATGGCAAGTTTTCCGAAACCGGACCCGGAGCATATGACCGGTACCATACTGGATTATATCTCGGCCAATGGCTTCCATGAGATCATCACCAACTCCATTACCAACTCCAAGTACTACGCTGCTGGCGGAGACGAAGAGACGGCTGGACTAGTGAAGGTGCTCAACTATAACAGCGAGGACCTCGACGTGCTGCGCAAGAGCATGGTATTCTCTGGTTTGGAAGTGCTGCGCTACAACATCAACCGCCGCCAACGTGACCTCAAGGTATACGAGCTTGGCAAGGTATACGAGCAGTTGGAAGACGGTTACAAGGAGAGCCGCAAACTGGCCCTCTACATGGTAGGCAACACTACCGCCGAAAGCTGGAAACAGCCTGCCCAGAAAGTGGCTTTCCACGATTTGGCCAGCGTGGTGCAGAACGTGCTGCAAAAACTCAACGCCGCTGACTACGAAGTACAGCCGGTAGAGGCAAGCCGCTACATGCGCCAAGGCATCACCTATGTGAAGAACGGCACCGTGATCGCGCAGGTAGGATTGCTGGATGCTGCCGTAACCAAAGCCATGGACGTGAAAGAACAGGTATGGTACGCCGAACTGAACTGGGATTACCTACTTAAGAAATACAAAGACAAACTAGTGGCCGAGGAGCTTCCGAAATTCCCTGAGGTGCGCCGTGACCTGTCACTGGTAGTGGATAAGAATCTGACCTTTGAGCAGCTGAAGCAAGTGGCCCTGCGCACCGAGCGCAAGCTCCTGCAAGGCGTCAACGTGTTCGACGTGTACGAGGGCGACAAGATAGAGGCAGGCAAGAAGGCCTATGCCCTGAGCTTCACTTTGCTGGACCGCCAGCAAACTTTGACCGACAAAGTGATCGAGGGCGTAATGAATCGCCTGATGCAGCAATTTGAGAAACAGCTCGGAGCTATTATCCGCAAATAGGTATGGCAAAAGAAAAACAACTGCAACAGCTTCAGTCCATTGAGGACAAAGTACGTAAGCTTCTTAGCAAGCACGACGACGTGTTACACAAACTTGTAGCCGCTCAGGAAGAAATTAAATTACTGGAGTCGCAGTTAGAAGAACGAGAACAGCAAATAAAAAATTTTCAAAATCAAGAGAATATTGTTAAGATTGTAGATACGATAGCAGGAAACACTGCAAATTCGACAGAGTTAAAGCTGAAGTTAAACGAATATATAAGGGAAATTGATAAGTGTATCGCCTACTTGCGTGACTAGCGGGAGGCAGTGAGCCGGATCCGAACATCGGTTGGCCATTGCAGGAAAGCAAAGAAACGAGGTAGCCCTATACTAAAAGAACGCAACGGATGGGTGAATTAGCAATTAAGATTCGCATCGCAGAACGCGAGTATCCGATGCGGGTGAAGGAAGAAGAAGAAGAAAGGCTTCGGGTTGTCGGTAAACTTTTGAACGAGCGTCTACGCTTTTTCAAAGACCAGTTTGGCATACAGGATAAGCAGGATTTGCTGGCCATGGTAGCTTTTGAGACCATGGTGGACAAGCTGAAACTGGAGGATGACAAAAACAACCATCTGGCTAAAGTGGGAGAGCAACTGAGCGTACTGGACGATCTCTTATCAAGTAAGTAAACATATTCCGAGGCGGCTTCCCAAGCGGCCTCTTTAACTACGGTGTGGTTTGTAAAACCACCTCACTGTCCTGCTGCAGGTACTGCTATAGTTTTTATAAACCATAAAAGCTGATAGTAATGCCAGATATTTTATCCATTTTAATCACCGCCATTGTAGCGCTCGGAGTGGGCGTATACATCGGGCGTGTCCTGTTGCAGAAGGTATACAAGCAACAGGAAGAAGCCGCCAGGCAGAACGCCAAGGCCATCATTCGCGAGGCGGAAATCAACGCCGAGAGCATTAAGAAAGACCGCATGTTGGAGGCCAAGGAGAAATTCCTGAAGCTGAAATCTGAGTTCGAGGAAGAATCGAACAAGAAGAAGAACATCATCATCCAGAACGAGAACAAGGTTAAGCAGCGCGAGCAGCACGTGGCCAAGCAAATGGAGCAGACCAAGCGCCGCGAAGCCGAACTCGACAAAGAGAAAGAAGCCCTCGACCACCAACTGGAGTTGTTGAAAAAGCGCAAAGAAGACGTAGAGCAGCAGCACAACGAAGTGGTGGCCCAACTGGAGAAAATTGCCGGTCTGACCGCCTCTGAAGCCCGCGAGCAAATGGTAGAAGCCCTGAAGAGCGAAGCCAATTCGCATGCTTCTTCTTATGTGAAAGACATTGTAGCCCAAGCCAAGCTTACCGCTACCAAAGAAGCTAAGAAGATCGTAGTGGAAACCATTCAGCGTACCGCCGCGGAGCACGCCATCGAGAACTGCGTTTCTGTTTTCAACATCGAAAGCGACGACATCAAAGGCAAGATCATCGGTCGTGAAGGCCGTAACATTCGCGCCCTCGAAGCTGCTACAGGTGTAGAGATCATCGTAGATGATACCCCGGAGGCGATCATCATCTCTGGTTTCGACCCAGTTCGCCGCGAGATCGCCCGTTTGTCGCTGCACCGCTTGGTAGCCGACGGACGTATCCACCCAGCCCGCATTGAGGAAGTAGTTTCCAAAACCCGCAAAAACATTGAAGAGGAGATCGTAGAGATTGGTGAGCGTACCGCCATCGACTTAGGTATACACGGTCTGCACCCGGAACTGATCAAGATGGTGGGCCGCATGCGCTTCCGTTCGTCTTACGGTCAGAACCTGTTGCAGCACTCACGCGAAGTAGCCAACCTGTGCGCCACGATGGCAGCAGAGCTTGGTCTGAACGTGAAGCACGCCAAGCGTGCCGGTCTGTTGCATGACATTGGCAAAGTAACGCCAGACGAGCCGGAATTGCCACACGCGATCATCGGTATGGAGCTGGCCAAGAAATACAAGGAGCATCCGGACATCTGCAACGCCATTGGCGCTCACCACGACGAGATCGAGATGACGGCGATGATTTCTCCATTGATTCAGGCTTGCGACGCCATCTCCGGTTCTAGACCGGGAGCTCGCCGCGAGATCATGGAGTCTTACATCAAGCGTCTGAAAGACTTGGAGGCAGCTGCCGTATCGTTTGACGGGGTGAACCAGTGCTACGCCATTCAGGCCGGCCGTGAGCTCCGCATTATGGTAGACGCCGACAACGTGACCGACGAAAAAGCCGCACAGCTTTCTTTCGACATCTCACAGAAGATCGAAAAAGAAATGCAGTACCCGGGCCAGATCAAGATCACGGTTATCCGCGAAATGAGAGCCATCAGCTACGCCAAGTAAGGTATAGCCTCAGGTATAAACAAAAAGCCGTCTGTTACAATCGTAGCAGGCGGCTTTTGCATTAAACTAAAACCAATCGTCACTTATTATCTTTAGCTTAGGAAAGCTCGCAGCATCCAAAGCGTCTTTTCATTCTCATTGATATCCTCGCTCACAAGTGCTATTGTGCCCTCGTCGTCCCGTTCTGCGGCTAATGCCAAGATATCACGCTCTAGGTTTACAATCACAGACAGGTTCTGGTGCGTCGCTTCTACCGTTTCGCGATCGCCGCTCAGGTTCGAAACTTCTTTTATGCTGGATACCCGCAAGTAATCGGAGAAGGTATGCAGCGGCTTCTGACCAATCGTGAGGATACGCTCAGCCAAGGCATCAATTCGAGCCAATGCGCTGTTGTAAAGCTCCTCGTATTTGGAGTGCAGCTGAAAGAAGTGTATACCTTTGATGTTCCAATGGAAACCACGCAGGTTCTGATAATAGATGTGGTAGTTGGCCAATAACTCATTCAGTTTGTCAGCAACCGCTATGGAGTCTTGTTTCTCTAATCCAATATTCGTGAGTTTATTCATAGTCTTTTATGTTTTATTTTTCGTCGTTTGTATATACAAATATCATGCTTATAAAGTTATCAATCAAATCAATTATATTTATGAATGCATAGATGCATCCTATGATTTAGTTAGGTGATGCACTGGAGTTAAGAGTAGCATAAAACAGAAGTATAGAGCGCATACTACAAACGATCTTTCTTAATATAACTTATACGTTCAATAACATGACACTGGTACAACTGGAATACCTTTTAGCGGTAGACACGCACCGCCATTTTGCCACGGCGGCGGAGCATTGCTTTGTAACACAGCCTACCTTGAGTATGCAGTTGCAGAAGCTGGAGGAGGAACTAGGCGTGCAGCTATTTGATCGAAGCCGAGTACCGGTGCGGCCCACGGAGATAGGCAAAGAAGTGATCGCACAAGCCCGGATTGTGGTGGCGGAGTCGAAAAAGATAAAGGAACTAGTGCAGCATCAAAGGCAAGAGTTGAGTGGCGAACTTCGCATCGGTGTGATTCCCACGCTGGCACCTTATCTGATCCCACTCTTTGTGACCAGCTTTATGGAAAAATACCCTGATGTGCGGCTGGTGGTACAGGAACTCCTCACTGACGAGATCGTTCAGAAACTGAACCATGAGTTGCTGGATGTTGGCTTATTGGTAACCCCGTTGGAGGACAAGTCAATCAAAGAACTGCCCTTGTTCTACGAGACTTTTGTCGCCTACATCAACCCGGAACATGCATTGGCTGGCAGCAAGGCCATTAATCCGGAACAGCTCGACTTGGACGAATTGTGGGTGCTGAACGAGGGCCATTGTTTTCGAAGTCAGGTGCTCAATATCTGCAACAAAGGAGGGGGCAGTACGACACCTTCCGGTCACTTCGACTATAAAAGTGGCTCACTGGAAACGC
This sequence comes from uncultured Pontibacter sp., assembly GCF_947499215.1. Lineage (GTDB taxonomy): Bacteria > Bacteroidota > Bacteroidia > Cytophagales > Hymenobacteraceae > Pontibacter. Next base: position 1,596,741 of record NZ_CANMNI010000001.1, on the reverse strand, counting down.
TCAAACGCATTGTAGAAACCCAGCGTGGCCTTACCTTGCTGCCAGAACTATCGGTGCTGGATATGCCCAAGGAGAAACAGGCGCTCGTTCATATCTTCCAAGAGCCGCAGCCGCAGCGGGAGGTGAGTTTAGTAGTGCACCGCAGCTTCCTGAAAAAGCGCCTGATCGAAGCACTGCAAGAAGAGATCGTAGCGGCTATACCTGTACACATCCGCAGCCGCAAAAAAGAAAAGGTAATCGGAGTGAAAGAGTTTGGGAGTTGAGGAGTTAGAAAGTTAAAACAAAAGAGGCTGCCTCCTCAGAAGCAGCCTCTCTTTATATTCATACCTTATTCAGGTATAGCAAAGCAAATTAAGCGTTGATCATGCCGGCGCTTTTCAGCACCTCTACCATGGTAGCGCCGATCTCAGCCGGAGAGTCAACCACATGGATACCGTTTTCACGCATGATCTTCATTTTAGCGGCAGCTGTATCGTCAGCACCACCTACAATCGCACCGGCGTGACCCATACGGCGTCCGGCAGGAGCTGTCTGGCCAGCGATGAAACCAACTACTGGCTTCTTGTTGCCAGTCTCGCTGATGTACTTGGCAGCCATTGCTTCGTAGTTACCACCGATCTCACCGATCATCACGATTGCGTCTGTCTCAGGGTCTTCCATCAGCAACTGAACCGCATCTTTTGTTGGCGTTCCGATGATTGGGTCACCACCGATACCGATAGCCGTAGAAACACCAAGGCCAGCCTTCACGATCTGGTCAGCAGCCTCGTACGTCAACGTACCTGACTTAGACACGATGCCGATGCGACCCGGCTTGAACACGAAACCTGGCATGATACCAACCTTCGCCTCGCCTGGCGTGATCACACCCGGGCAGTTAGGACCGATCAGGGTCACGTCTTTACCTTTCAGGTAGTTTTTAGCCATCACCATGTCCTTCACAGGAATACCTTCCGTGATCGCAACGATAACTTTGATGCCCGCGTCAGCAGCTTCCATGATCGCGTCGGCAGCAAAAGCCGGTGGCACGAAAATGATAGAAACATCAGCACCCGTTCTCTTTACAGCTTCTTCCACTGTATTGAAAACCGGCAGGTCTAGGTGATTGTTGCCACCTTTGCCCGGTGTAACACCACCCACTACGTTGGTGCCGTACTCGATCATCTGAGAGGCGTGGAAAGAACCCTCTGAGCCTGTGAAGCCCTGTACGATCACTTTCGAATCTTTATTTACTAAAACACTCATGTGTATCTTATTAAGTTGATGAATGATGGTCTAAAATAAGGTAGTGCAAAAATAGGCTTTTTTGCGGCCGTTCCAAAAAATAGTTATACCTAATATAGGTTGCCCAAGTGGGTAAACGGAACGGGAGAAGCTATACCTGCTGTTATGAAATGGGATGTTAAAAGCCAATTAAAGGCCGGCCTCCTAACTATAATTTTAATTACTTACCTTTGCACCCAAATCCTAAAAGCATTCAAATGAAGTATCTGAATCATATTACCGAAGCAATCGGTAACACACCACTGGTAAAGCTCAACAATGTGACAAAAGGCATAAAGCCGACCATTTTGGCCAAGGTGGAGTATATGAACCCGGGCAACTCCGTGAAAGACCGCATGGCGATCAAGATGATCGAAGACGCTGAGAAAGCAGGTCTCCTGAAGCCAGGTGGAACGATTATCGAAGGTACATCTGGCAACACGGGCATGGGTTTAGCACTGGCCGCCATCGCCAAGGGCTACAAATGCATCTTTACTTTAGCTGATAAGCAAAGCAAGGAGAAAATGGATATTCTCCGTGCCGTGGGTGCCGAGGTGCGTGTTTGCCCTACCAACGTAGCACCTGATCATCCGGATTCTTACTACTCCGTGGCCAAGCGCCTGAACGAGGAGATTCCGAATTCCTTCTACCCAAATCAGTACGACAACATGTCCAACTGGGCGGCGCATTATGAAACCACTGGTCCTGAAATCTGGGAGCAGACCGAAGGAAAAGTTACCCACTTCATCACAGGTGTTGGTACAGGCGGTACGGTGACTGGTATTTCCCGCTATCTGAAAGAGCAGAATCCAAAGATCGTGACAGTAGGTATAGATACCTATGGCTCCGTGTTCAAGAAGTATAAAGAAACTGGTATTTTCGATGAGAACGAGATCTATTCTTACGCCACGGAAGGTATAGGCGAGGACATCCTGCCAAAGAACGTGGATTTCGACGTGATTGATTCGTTTGTGAAAGTAACTGACAAAGACGGCGCTGTGATGACGCGCAGATTGGCCAAAGAGGAAGGCCTGTTTGTAGGCTGGTCTTGCGGCACGGCGGTATACGGTGCGCTGGAGTACGCCCGCGAAAACAACCTGACAGAGGACGACGTGATCGTGGTGCTATTGCCTGATCATGGCACTCGTTACCTAGGCAAAATATACAACGACGAATGGATGCGCGCCCAAGGTTACATAGATTAAAGATTGTTATATAATTCTCAGGAAAGCCTGAAACGTGAGTTTCAGGCTTTTTTTATTGTGTATCTTACAAAGATTTTCAAAAAATCAGCGTTCGGCAGCAAAAGTGCTGTCAGTACTTGTTTCACTGGGCTTGCTCAATGCAGTTGTTTTCATGAAAGATTTTCTATCCAACATTATCGAAGCTGATTTTATGCCTCATGGGCACTGCTATTTCTGGAAACCAGAAATCGTGTGGCTCAATGTTAGTGGCGACGTGCTAATCGCGATGGCCTATTACTCCCTTCCACTGTTGCTTTTTTACTTCGCGAAAAAGCGTACCGACCTGACGCACAAGTATGTGTTCTGGCTCTTCGCTGCCTTTATTTTTGCCTGCGGCACTACGCACATTGTAGACATCTGGACAATCTGGGTGCCCACTTACCGGCTAGAGGGTGTGCTGAAACTGATTACAGGCCTACTGTCTGTCAGTACAGCTGTAGTGGTATACAAATCAGTGCCGGCCCTGCTGGCGCTGCCCAGTCACGACCAGCTGAAAGCGTTGAATGAGCAATTGCAAAAGGAAATAGAGGAGCGTCGCAAAACGCAAGATGAATTGCGCAGGGTGAACGAAGAACTGGAAAAACGGGTGGAAGAGCGCACGCATGAGCTTCAACTTGAAGTGCATGAGCGCGCTACGGCACAACAGGAACTGCAGCACATTAACAGGGAGCTTAAGATCGCCAATAATGATCTGGATAACTTTGTGTATTGTGCCTCGCACGACTTGAAAGCGCCAATTATAAACATCGAGGGGCTGTTGGATGTTCTGAAAGAAGAAATGCCGGCCCCTGATGAAAAAGTAAATCATATTTTAAAACGTCTGGATGGCTCCTTGGAGCGAATAAATCGTACTATACATGATCTGACAGAGGTAAGCTTTATCACCCAGAAACAGATCGGTGTGGCTGGTAACGGTGTGTCTAACTTTGCAGTGGTACTGGAGGAAGTGGAAGAATCTGTCTCAGGTCTGATAGAGCAAACGGACGCGCGGATTGAGGCTGACTTCGCTGACTGCCCGGAAGCAAACATACAGCGTAAAGACCTGAAAAGCATTATGTACAATCTGCTGACCAATGCGCTGAAGTATAAATCGCCAGAGAGAAAACCAATTGTAAATTTTAGTACTAAAGTTGCTGAAGATTATATAGTTTTGTGTGTAACCGACAATGGCATGGGGGTTGAACTGCGTGGCAATGAAAAGAAGATGTTTAATCTTTTCAAACGCCTGCATGACCATGTGGAGGGAAGCGGTGTGGGGCTTTATATTGTTAGGCGAATTATAGAGAACTATAACGGTACCATAGAAGTAGCCTCAGAAGTCGGTGTGGGCACGACCTTTACAATTCGCTTTCCGTATTCTGAAACGAGAGCCGATATTTAAGCATGATTAAGAAAAAACTATCAGGGGTCCTTCTGATTGACGACGACGACACCACCAATTTTTTGAATCAGCGACTGCTCGAACGTATGCAAGTAACTGATAATATTCGCACGTTTGTAAACGGCAAGCAGGCGTTTGATTATCTATATAATGTGAGCAACACCAATTATGAGCACGCGGACGAAAACTACTTTCAGCCGGAGCTTATATTTTTGGACATCAGCATGCCGGTGATGGATGGGTTTGAGATGCTAGACTTGTATGAAAGGCTGAATCCGGAATTCAGGGAGAAGATCGTGCTAGCCGTGCTGACCACCTCTACCCACCCGCAGGATACGGACGCAGCCAAAAAGTATTCGGCCGAGTACCTGACCAAGCCCCTGACGGCAGACAAAGTAAGCGCTCTGATTAAGAAACACTTCGATACACAGGAAAAGAAAGCCTAAACTTATCTATTAAAAAAAAGCCGGGGTGCAGCATGTTTAGATGCTGCACCCCGGCTTTTTTTTAAGGTAAAACTGGTCGGGACCTAGAACGAAAAACCAAAGTTCGATTTGATCAGCAAGTTCAAGATTACACCTGCACCAGCCAGCAGCAAACCGATACCAATCAGCTTTTCGATGTCCTGCATTTTGCCTTGGCGTTTCTTGAGTATGTTGCCACCAACAGCCCCGATGGCAAAGGCCGCCATCAAGGGCAGACTGCGACTCCAGATCACGTTGCCGAGCAGGTAGTGACTGATAAACCCTGTAAAGCTGGTAATCACCAAAATGAAGAGTGAAGTGGAGGTGGCGATCTGAGGCGGTATCCGGAACAGCTTAATCATCATGGGCGTTTGCAGAAATCCGCCTCCTATACCAAACAGGCCGGCTATTATACCTGAAGCAAAGCCGAAGACCGAAACCACACCGCCGTTCAAGCGATAGGCAATATGCTTTGCCCTGTTTTTACGGATAAACGAAGTCGGCACCCGGCGTATGCGGTACATCATGCCAGAGTGGCGAATCTGTTTTTCTTTTTGGGTAGGCTTTACCATAAAGAAGCCCACCGTGAGCACAAAGAGCGCAAAGATCACTTGAAGTTCCGTGACCGGAAGAAAGGCTACCATAAAGGCCCCCAGCACCGTGCCAGCCACCGCCGGAAACTGAATAAGTGAGCCTACCAGATAATCGATGCTGCGGTCGCGGAGGTTGAAAACCGAGGCAATGATAGAAGCCGGCACCAGCGCTGACATAGTTGCTCCGATGGCGATCTCGATGTTGTATCCGAAGAAGATGATCAGGATTGGCACCATGAACACGCCTCCCCCGAAACCGATGATGGTGCCAAACCCACTCACGAGCGCACCGACCAGAAAGATGATAAATTCCTCCATTTGCTAAGCCCCGCAGGGCTGTGGTATCATACCTTTTTGTGGCAAGGTATCCTATTCAGATACAGGTACGAATTTAAAGTCATCACCGTTAAACAATCCTTTGTCGCTCAATTTAAGTGAAGGTATAACCAGCAGCGCCATGAACGAGAGCGTCATGAAAGGGGAGGCCAGTTTGCTGCCCATCTCCTTGCTCATGCGGTCGATCGCTGAGTAGGCATTGGCCACTTCGTAGCCGTCTGCCGCCGACATAATGCCCGCCACCGGAAGCGGTAATAGTTGTTCATTGTCACCGTCCACAGCGGCAACACCTCCTTTGGCGCTGATGATCAGGTTCACGGCCCGGGCGATACTTTCGTCATCTACACCCACCGCAATGATGTTGTGCGAGTCATGCCCTACAGAGGAGGCGATGGCACCGCGCTGTATACCTACGTTCTTGATAAAAGCCACTGCCGGTTCGGCATTTTTATATCTGTTCACTACCGTGATCTTGAGCACATCCTGCGCCACATCAGATTGGATGAAACCGTTCTCGATTTTCGGTTCGGCCCATACCTGATGCGTGATCAACTGTCCGTCAAAAGCCTCGATTACCCGGATTTTGCTGGCGCTGTCGGCTGGCAGTCGGAACTGTGCTGGAGTTTTCGGTTCGGTATTGAAGTTGTTAATCTCATCGCTCGGCGTGAAGGCTATTTTCGATTTGCCGTTCTCCGCTACCAACTCACCGTTGATGTAGGTCGCCTCTATGCCGAAATCCTCGAGGTTATTCACCACGATAAAGTCGGCTGGGTCGTTATCGCGGAGCAAACCGACTTCTAACTTATAATGCTCCACTGGGTTGATGCAGGCTGCCCGCAGCACCTGAAACAGGTCATGGCCTTTGGCCAGCGCTCGCTTCACGAGCAGGTTCAGGTGACCTTCCACTAGGTTATCGGGGTGCTTGTCGTCGGAGCAGAACATGATGTGGTCCGGGTAGTCGGAGAGCAAGTTAATAAGCGCCTCGAAATTCTTGGCGGCGCTGCCTTCACGGATCAAGATCTTTATACCTACAGCCAGTTTGTCGAGCGCTTCCTCTGCCGTAAAGCATTCGTGGTCGGTGGTGATGGCAGCCGAAGCATAAAGAGCCGCCTGTTCACCTCGCAAACCTGGAGCGTGTCCGTCCACGGCCTTGCCATATTTTTTGGCCAGTTCGATCTTCTCCATCACAACCGGGTCGCGGTGCAGCACACCGGGCCAGTTCATCATCTCGGCCAGATATTTTATTTCCTCGCGCTGGAACAAGGTTTCGATGTCGGCGGCCGTTATCTCGGCGCCGGCTGTTTCGAAGGGGGTGGCAGGCACGCAGGAGGGAGCTCCGAAATAGAACTTAAACGGTACTTTCTTCCCGTTCTCGATCATGTATTCCACGCCTTTTATACCGAGCACATTGCCGATCTCGTGTGGGTCCGATACGGTAGCCACAGTGCCGTGCGGCACGGCCAGTCGGGCAAACTCAGAGGGTACGAGCATCGAACTCTCCACGTGCACGTGGGCGTCCACGAAGCCCGGCAAAATATAACTGGAAGAGGCAGTGGCCTCACGAACTATTTTAGAAATATGGCCGTTTGACACATGGACCGTTCCTTCAAAAATCTCTTGCTGGTGTAGGTCGATAATGCGTCCGCTTACGGTATAGGAGGTGCTCATGGCAGGGGTGACTTAATGATATAAATTGCCCTTATATAAGGTTTGAACCTTAAAATTAGTTTATATTTGCGTTAAATTACGGCGTTTTGAGAAAGATAATTTCATACCTGATAGTTGCGTGTGTACTGACCTCCGGCACTCTGGCGGGTTGCACAGCTAAAACACCGCAGCAGAAAAAGACGGCCTCCTACATGAAAAAGAGCAAGCGCGGTAACGTGCCTTGTCCTTGCGACTCAAACTAATTCCTAACAGCTTACCATGAAAAAAATTGTAATCGCCATAGATGGCTACTCCTCGTGCGGGAAAAGTACAACGGCCAAATTGGTGGCTGCCGAACTAGGCTACGCTTACATCGATACCGGGGCCATGTACCGTGCGGTTACGCTTTATTTTCTGGAGCACCACGTGAGCCTCACCAATCCTAAGGAGGTGAAGGACGCGCTGGATAAAATAGATATCACGTTTCATTATAACCCAAAGGCCAAAAGAAACGAAGTATTCCTCAACGGCCTGAATGTGGAAGATGAGATTCGCAAGATGTACATCTCCAATCAGGTAAGTGAGGTGAGCGTAGTAAAAGAGGTACGCCGCGCCATGGTTTCACAGCAGCAGAAGATGGGGAAGAAACGCGGTGTGGTGATGGATGGTCGCGACATCGGGACAGCTGTATTCCCGGATGCGGAAGTGAAGATTTTTATGACAGCCGACGTAGATACCCGCGCACGCCGACGTCAGGATGAGTTGCTGGAGAAAAAGCAGCTGATCAACCTAGGTGAGATCAGGGAAAACCTGCAGAAGAGAGACCTGATCGATTCGACCAGAGCCGAGAGTCCGCTGCGCCGTGCCGACGATGCTTTTTTGCTGGATACGTCGCACATGACCATTGATGAGCAGGTAGATTTTGTACTTAACAAGGTGACTTCCCGTATCTTCAATGGTGATTATGCCTTACAGGAATAGAGGAAAGAAGAAATGAACGTAACGATAGACAAGAATTCCGGTTATTGCTTTGGTGTGGAATTCGCCATTCAGATGGCGGAGGATGAGATGGAGAACTGCGAAGAGCTCTATTGTCTCGGCGATATCGTGCACAACAGCATGGAGGTGAAGCGCCTTTATGCAAAGGGACTCCGCATCATTGACCGGGAGCAACTCAAAGAACTGCGCGACACCAAAGTGCTAATCAGAGCCCACGGCGAACCACCTGAAACTTACAAAACAGCCTTAGAAAATAACATTGAACTGATAGACGCCTCCTGCCCGGTGGTGCTCAAGCTGCAAAACCGTGTGAAGCATGCATTTGATGTTGACAAAATCAAAGGCGGGCAGATCGTAATCTACGGTCAGGTGGGCCATGCCGAGGTGATTGGACTGGCTGGCCAGACAGGCGACGAGGCCATTATAGTTACAACAGAGGAGGACCTTGATAAGATTGACTTCTCTCGTCCTGTTACGCTCTTCAGCCAGACCACCAAAAGCACGAAAGGCTTCTATCACATCAAGTCGCTGATTGAAGAGCGCTTGCAGCAGGCCAATCAGGACAGCACCGCCTTCAATGCCAACGACAGCATTTGCCGTCAGGTATCGAACCGTGAGCCGCAACTGACCAAGTTTTCGGTGGAACACGATGTGATCATATTCGTAAGCGGCAAAAAGAGCTCAAACGGAAAGGCACTCTACAGTGTGTGCAAGCAGCATAACCCCAACAGCTACTTCGTGGAAAACGAGGAGGAACTGGAGAAAGAGTGGTTTGCCAATGCCGAGAGTGTAGGTATATGCGGTGCCACTTCCACGCCCATGTGGCTGATGCAGCAGGTGGCCGACAACATCAAAAGATTTGACCTCGAAACAGTATAGATTTAGCTATATACTGCAAAATAGTGGCTTTTTAGCTACATTTAGGCTTTGCTTCGGCAAGGCCTATTTTTTTTTTATGTATCAACCAGCATGACACGCATCTTACGCTATTTCCTGAACGGACTCCTGATTGTGGCTCCTTTTACCATCACGGTGTGGATTGTGGTGGCTATCATCGATTGGCTGAACAGTATGTTCGACTTGGGTATACCGGGACTAGGCATCGTATTGATGTTCATCTTACTCACCATGATCGGCTTTATCAGCTCGTCCTTCTTCGTGAAGCCCTTCATCGTGATCACGGGGCGCTGGTTCAACAAAGTGCCGCTGGTGGGTATCGTCTACTCCAGTATCAAGGACCTGTTCGATGCCTTTGTGGGCGACAACCAGAAATTCAACAAGCCCGTGATGGTGAAGATGTCGGAAGACTCGGATAACCTGAAGTTCGGTTTTGTGACGCAGGAAACGCTTAGTTCTGTAAACGTAGAAGAGCGGGTGGCCGTGTATTTTCCGCACTCCTACAACTTTTCAGGAGAGCTCTTCGTGGTTCCCAAGCAAAACGTCGTATACCTCGACCTGCCAAGCAGCGACGTAATGAAGTTCATTGTGTCAGGTGGCGTATCGAAGTTGTAGTAAGCTATAAGCTATACCTTCCACATCAGGCAAAAGAACACTCACCAAGTATCTCAAAATTAAAAGGCCCTTTTATGCATCTTATTTGTATGCATGCCGAATAAGTTAAAAGAGATCCATTTATTCAGAATGCCTTACATCATACACAACGGTACGAAACTGCACTACAGAGTGCTGGGCCAAGGTACGCAGCCTTTGCTGGCCTTCCATGGCTATGGGCAGAGCAGCAGCTACTATCAGCCCATGGGGCATGCACTGGGCAGCGACTACACCATCTACGCCTTCGATCTTTTCTATCACGGCCAGAGTAACCTGCACAAGGACAACATGCCGCTCGACAAGGATTTTCTACAAGAATTGATCGGCTTGTTTCTCGAGAAGGAAAATATAGATCATTTCTCGCTGATGGGTTTTAGTATGGGAGGTAAGTTTGCCCTCACCTTGGTAGAGCGCTTCCCGGAGCAGATAGACGAGCTCTTTCTGATTGCTCCGGATGGCATCAAGACTAGTTTCTGGTACAACATTGCCACCTACCCGGGCTGGTTGCAGCAACTCTTCAAACGCACGGTGCTCAAACCGGAGCCTTTCTTCAGGCTGCTCAACGTGCTCAATCGATATAACATGATCCACAAGAGCCTCGTGCGCTTTGCCCGTTTCCAAATGGACAGCACCGAGAAGCGCCTGCGGGTATACCGCAGCTGGATCGGCTTCCGGGAGCTCAACTTCGACATCCGCGAGATCGTGCGGCTTCTCAATCACAAGCAAGTCCCGGTTACGATGTTCCTTGGCGAGTTTGATCAGATTATCTCGCCTAAACGTGTTAGTGTGTTTATTAAGGCACTGCGCAAAGGAGAGTTAGTGGTGCTCAAAGCCGGGCACTCGCATCTGTTGCAGGAAGTAGCGGAGTTGCTGCATGCGAAGAAGACTGATGTTATTCCACCCTCAAAAATTTAATACCCATTCCTTTCCCAAATTGTCGTACGTAAAGCATTATGCTTAAATTGGCCTTTGATGAAAGAGGAAAATTTGAAAAAGCTCAAAACAGAGAAAAAAATCATCGGCAGGCGCGAGATGGTGGCCTTTCCCGAATTGGATATTGACGAGATAGAGGCCAAGATTGACACCGGCGCCTATACCTCGGCCATCCATTGCTCGGATATCCATGAGGAAACCCGCGCCGACGGAACTAAAGTCATCTGTCTCGACTTATTAGACCCATCGCACCCGCAATACAACCATAAAAAATTGCGGTTTTCGGACTATAGTCTACGCGACATCCGTAACTCTTTTGGTGATGTGCAAGAGCGCTACGTTATCAAAACCAAGATCAAGTTTTTCGACGAGCTGATCGAGGCGGAGTTCTCGCTTTCGGACCGCAGCGACATGAAGTACCCGGTGCTGATAGGCCGAAAATTGCTCAAGGGCCGGTTTATTGTAGACGTTTCACGTAAAAACGTCTCACTTAAATTCAACAACAAACAAAAGAAGAATAAATAGTCTTTATGAAAATAGCGATTCTCTCTCGCAACTCTAAGTTGTACTCTACCCGGCGCTTAGTGGAAGCGGCTCAACAGCGCGGACACGAAGTTGTGGTGCTGGATCACTTGCGCTGTGACCTTGTGATCGAACAGGGCGATCCGCATATCCTCTACAAGGGAGAACGCTTGACCGACATCGACGCGATCATTCCGCGCATCGGCGCTTCGGTTACTTTTTACGGTACGGCCGTGGTGCGCCAGTTTGAGATGATGAAAGTAAAGAGCGCCGTAGATTCCCAGAGCATTGTGCGCTCCCGCGACAAACTGCGCAGCCTCCAGATCCTGTCCCGCGCAGGACTGGGCATGCCGAAAACTGCCTTTACCAACTATTCTAAAGAGACATCCGGACTGGTAAAAGAAGTAGGCGGGGCCCCGCTGGTAATTAAACTTCTGGAAGGAACGCAGGGCCTTGGCGTCGTGCTTGCCGAAACAAAGAAGGCCGCTGAGTCGGTGATCGAGGCTTTTCACAACCTAAAGGCCCGCATCATTGTGCAGGAGTTCATTTCGGAGGCCGGGGGCGCAGACATCCGTGCTTTCGTGGTGAACGGCGAAGTAGTGGGTGCCATGAAGCGACAGGGCAAGGAGGGCGAGTTCCGCTCTAACCTGCACCGTGGCGGCAATGCCAGCCTGATTAAATTGAGCCGTCAGGAGAAGGCCGCTGCCTTGCTGGCTGCCAAGTCGTTGGGCTTGGGCGTGGCTGGTGTGGATATGCTGCAGTCTAAGCGCGGACCACTGATTCTGGAAGTGAACTCGTCACCGGGTTTGCAAGGTATAGAGAAGGCCACCAACAAAGACATCGCCGCCAAAATAATTGAGTATGTAGAAGGACTGGTACAGAAGAAAACACCGAAGAAGGTATCAGCCAAAAGAGTAAAAGAATAGCATGCCCGAAACGATTAAGATCAACGGTGTAAGTATAGACCGTGGAGAAAAAGTGCTTACCCGACTTGTTATCTCCAAACTGCCCAGCGGCACTGTCATCGATATTCCTGTTTATGTATTCCGCTCGGTACACGATGGCCCCGTGCTTTTGCTGATGGCCGGCATGCACGGTGATGAGGTGAACGGAACGGAGATTATCCGCCGCATGATCACCAAAAAGATGCTGTATCCGCTCAAGGGTACTATCATCGCGGTGCCGGTGCTGAATATCTACGGCTTTCTGAACTTTTCGCGCGACGTGCCCGACGGCAAAGACGTGAACCGGAGTTTCCCGGGAAACAAAGAGGGTTCGCTTGCCAGCCGTGTGGCGCACCGCTTCATGAAAGAGGTGATGCCCTACATCGACTACGGCGTGGATTTCCACACAGGAGGTTCTAGTCGCGGTAACTACCCGCAGATTCGCTGTGTGCTGGCCGACCCGAAAAATCAGGAGCTGGCCGAGGCCTTTGCTGCGCCTTTCACACTAAACGCTTCGTACCGACAGGGCTCGCTTCGGAAGGAGGCTGCCAAAATGGGCAAGCACATTCTGGTATACGAAACCGGCGAATCGCTACGTTTCGACGAAAGAGGCATCGCGATGGGGATAGAAGGCACATGCCGTCTGATGCACCATCTAGGTATGGCCACCAGCGCACCAGCTGCTTCTGAACCAAGCACCACCTGTATGAAGGACATCTGGCTGCGCGCCAAGAATGCCGGACTGTTTCGCAGTCAGGTAAAAGAAGGGGAGTACGTGAAGAAAAGCCAAGTGGTGGGGACGATCACCGACCCTTACGGCGAAATGGAAGTGCGCCTCAACGCACCGGCTGCTGGCTACGTGGTGGGGCTGAACAACATGCCCGTGGTAAATCAAGGCGACGCCTTGCTGCACATTGCTTTTTAAGGTATAGCTTACAAGAGGAGGCTTGTGCAGAGGAACTAGCCTGTTGGGGAACTTTCAAAAACAAAAGAGCCCGCTACATAGTGGTAGCGGGCTCTTTTTATTAAGGCTTTTCAGCTATTAAAATACGTAGCGTACGTGCAGGGCAGAATCCCAGAAGCCTCCACCGCGCGGTATGTTGATGTATGGTTTGATGTCAGCACCGATCGTGAATGGAATATCACGGATATAGTACTCCAAACCCAGCACCCCGTCAATACCGAAGCCTATAACATTGTCGTCATAGTACCTGTCGCGCTTGTCTTTATCATAATAGTAGTAGTAGCGACCTTCGTAAAAACCTACGTGACCACCGATACCATAGTACCACTGCAGGCCTTTCGCGTTAAAAGCCGGAGCGTGCTTCTCGTACAGCACAGTAATTACACCACCTCTGTGACGGAAGCCGGTGCTTAATATGCCCTCAATAGCGGCATCGCTCTTAATAAAGTGCTTTACTGTAAGACCGGAAGCGATACCACCTCTAAATCCTATACCTGTACTGTACTCTTGTGCATTGGCACCAAAAGCAAGCGTCATTACCAAAGCCAAGGTAAACCCGACGCGAAGAAATGTTTTCATTGTTCTATTAAAAAAGTTATATCCAGCTTGCCAGACAGGTACGTCCAGCTGGCAGGCTGCAAAAATATAACTTCTTGCGTTCGAAAAAACTAATATTTACACTTTTCGCAAACTTTAGCTCGATTGTTTGTACGATTGAAGGTAGGCTGTCTTGGATGTACGCCGTCCGATAAGTTTAAAGAATGTGATAAACTTCTCTTTATCAAGTTCTAGCGCTCTTGCGAAGGCATCTTCTTCCTCAGAGTTTTGGTAATCTTTCATGTATTGCTCACGTACCAGTCCGGCTTCAGTCAGTTCAGCGGCAGCCTCTATTTCTACAAGCCCCGTTTTTTCCCAAAGCCTGCGCCACCAATCTATGGTATGAATAAAGTACCAGTAGTTCTGATAATCTTCTTGTAAGAACTCGGGCACTTGGTTGTGACTTTCTATCTCTTCGGTAAAGCAAACATCCACAATCGCGATGTGCCCTTCTGGCTTGATGAAACGGGCAATGTAAGGCAGGTACTTCTCGTCGGTGCCAAAATAGGTATAGGAATCGACTACGATCACGGCATCAAAATACTCTTCAGGAAAGGGGAGGGAGCGGGCCTCCATCTCGAGCGGAAACACCTTGTCCTCGCAGCCCTCGCTGCGAATGCGCTCGTAGTTGTCGCTGGCTGACACTGCCTCGTCCACGGCCCAAACGGAAACTTCAAATTCCTTTGCCAGAAAAATAGAGCTGATGGCCTTGCCGCAGCCGAGGTCGAGCACGCGCATACCGGGTTTCAGGTCAAGGGACTTGGTGAGGCTCTCGAGGTTGAAGAGCACGTTCTCGCCCATAGAATGCTTGCGCACCCATTTCGGGTCATATTGAGAGGCCTTCGGGAAGGCGCGGCGTAGGCTTCTGTTTGGCATAGGTAGAATAGGTATAGAATGCCTTGCAGCTTACGCGTTAGGTATAGGGAGGGTTAGTGGCCTAGTCGCTCTATTTCGTCAGACAGGTATACCTTGTCAACTTTTTGGTCTTGGGCAGCGACCCGCAACATGGCGCTGGCCACGGTTTCAGCTTGAATGGGGCGATATTTGCGCATCGGGCCGAACATCAGTTTAGAGAGAGGCTTCATGATTCTGGCACTGATCTCTTCGCCGGTGCGGTGCTCTTCACGCTCTCCCAACAGGAGCGAAGGTCTGAAGATGTGCAGCGCCTGAAAGCCCAGCGCCCGAACGTCCCGCTCCATCTCACCTTTCACGCGGTTGTAGAACATACGGGACTTGGCATCGGCGCCCATAGACGAGACCACCAAAAACTGACTGGCATTACGGCGCAGCGTGATCTCCGCCAATTGCGTGACATAGGTGTGGTCTACTTTGTAGAAGGCTTCTTTGGTGCCGGCTTTTTTGATGGTGGTACCCAAACAGCAGAACACATCATCGGCGGCCAGTTCCGAAGCGCTTTTTTTGAGGTTGTCGAAGTCGACTATTTGCTGGTCGAGCTTGGGGTGAATGATGGCGAGTTCGCGGCGGCCTACGGAAATCACTTGACTGTAGCGGTCGCTTTGCAGCAACATGCGCAGCAAGTGGCTGCCCACTAGGCCGCTGGCGCCGGCAATCAGTGCGGTTCGGGTTCGGTGCATGGAGGTTTGCGTTTCGCTGAATTACGTTATTGTCCGCCACATAGGTTAATAAATGCGGAGCTTTCCTGTAAATAATCCAGTATAGGCTATTCTTGTTTAGAAATCAGCCTCCATCGTGACCCTAAGGTATAGGTGCTTGCGCAGCTTACTCGTCGCTTTTCAGTCGGATGTGGTCCGTGTCGATCTCGATCTTTCCCTCTTTGTATAGTCCGCCGATGGCTTTTTTGAAGACCTTCTTGCTCATGCCCAGCATGCGATAGACCTCGTCCGGGCTGCTCTTATCAGACAGTGGCAAATAGCCTTTAGCCGCCTCCAACACCTCCATTATTTTATCGGTTGCTTCATTAGATT
The DNA here is from genome assembly GCF_947499215.1 of uncultured Pontibacter sp. Lineage (GTDB taxonomy): Bacteria > Bacteroidota > Bacteroidia > Cytophagales > Hymenobacteraceae > Pontibacter. The sequence goes on along the minus strand of NZ_CANMNI010000001.1, from coordinate 1,581,357 downwards.
CGCTCAAACCTGTGGTACCCGGTTTGCGGAGCGTCACATCTATCTTGTTATCCGGGCGGATAGTCTTGATATAGCCACGCAGCTTGTCACCCATGTGTAGTTCTTTGAACACTTCGTTCTTGTAGAGCATGCCCATGTGACGGTTGTTGATGATCACCTTGATGCCGATCTCGGTAAAGCCGGCTACCAGCAAATCCACTTCCTCGTTCTCGGTCAGCTCGTTAGGCGCTTCGTCGTTGTGCAGGTACTTGCCCAGTTTAGTGGTGCCTACGATGCGATCGGAAGTCTCATCGAGGTATACATACACACAGTACTTGCGGCCGGGGCGCATTTTCTCCTTTTGATTGTGCAGCGGTACCAGCAGGTCTTTCTCCAAACCCCAGTCCAGAAAAGCACCGAAGTCGGTGCTGTCTTTGCAGGTCATGCAGGCAAACTCCCGCACGGTGGCGTTGGGCGTCAGGTTGGTGGCAATCACACGGTCCTCGGAGTCGCGGTACACGAACACGCGCACTTTATCGCCTACTTTGGCCCCCTCCGGAATGTACTTGCGGGGCAACAGAATGTCGCCGTCTTCAGAGGTCAGGTACATGCCGAAGTCTACTTCTCGTGCTATCTCCAGTTCGTTGTAATTGCCAAGATCTACCATGGTATTGTTGTGATAAGTATAGAATGCTGCAAATATAGCGAAACCATTTCAGGTATAGCCTTCAGGTTTCGGCTGTTCCCCTTATACCTGTGTGGCGGGGCAAAAGGATACAAAAAGGGATGTTGACTGGGAGATAGGTGAAGTAATTGGCATTTTAAAGAAAAAAAAACAGGCTGCCCAGCTGGACTGCCTGTTTTGTAAAGTATAGCTAGGCCGATTATTAAGCCTTTGCCTTTTTCGTGGTTTTGGATTTACCGTTCTGTCCTTTGGCTGGGTCACCGTCTTCCTCCATGATATCACTTGGCTTGGCGATCAGACCGATGGACAGGCCGTCTTCACCCAAGAAGTGCTCGATGTGGTGGCAACGGTCCTCAGTTTTGATCAAGATGCCTTCCAGTAATGCCTTAGTGGCGAAATCTTCTTGCTCAAAAGCTTTCTTGATGGACTTGCGCAACTCCACGGCGATCGTCTTTTCGTCCTGCATGTCTTTCTTAAGCATCTCGCGGATGCGGAACACGCCTTCTTCCTCGTGTGCGATGTAAGAGAGCTCGATCTGTTTTGCCGGATGGCAGGTAGGGCAGTAGCCCATCACAGTCAGGCGTTCGGCAATGGCGTCGTACTGTTCGTGAATCTGGGTATAGTGTTCCTCAAAGAACAGATGCAGATCGCGGAACTGCGGGCCTTCCACCATCCAGTGATGCTTGTGGTACTGGTTATACAGGGTGATGAACGACGACAAATGACGGTCCAGTTCGCTGGCCATAGCCGTAGCCGTGGTTTTTGACAGCCCAACCGGGTTGCCTTCATATTCTGATTTTTCTCTTAGCTTTTCCATGTTCAGGGTTCGTTAAATTACTCTGTCTTTGTACCCCAATCAGCTCAAAAGGATACAGAAATTTTACCTGAACTCGGCTATGCCGGGCTGTGTGAAGCGGAAGTCTTCGAAGTCGTAGTAGGGGCGTGACGACTCGTAAATGCGCAGGTTGTTGAAGTTCTCGTTGTTCGGAATCTTCGGGTAATAACCCACCAGAATCTGGATCGTGCTGAACGACAGATATTCATTGCGGAAGCGTATACCTGCCCCAAAGCCGCGGTAGGGCGTGCTTCTGAAAGGGGAGCTACTGTTGCCGTACGAGAGCCAAGCCACATCCGCAAAAACCAACGTCGCCAGCCGGAAGCCGAACAGTTTGAAAGGGGTATAGAGGTTGGCTTCGTAGTTGATCACCACACGGCGATTGCCACGCAGTAAACCGGAGCGGAAGCCGCGCAAACCCTCTTCGTTGTTGATGGAAAGGAGCTCTTCGGGATTGCGGTTGATGCCGATGGTGCTGCGGCCCAGAATAAAATGACGCAGCTTCCAGTTTCCGTTTTCATACAGCCGCGTAAAGTACAGCGACTCCAGCTCTAGCATGCCTTGTTCCCAGTTGCCGTTCCTGATGAAGGAGCCATAGCCGGCGCGGCCGTAGAGGTAGCCAAAGTCCTTGTTGTAGCGGGCAAACGAGAGATCGAGCCCTGCGTAGCGGCGGTTGAACACGTCGCCCCGCTCGTAGCCATAGGAAGCCGATACAAGCGTACCAGCCGGAACGTCCTCCGTTCGACCAAAACCATACAGGTAGCGGTCTTTGTAGTAGCGGCGCACGCTGTAACCCACACTGGCAATACCCAGCGTATTATCCTGAAAATTCTCGGTGGGCTTGGTGTAGAAGTTAGTGTTGATGACACGCAGCGCCGTGATCAGGCGGCCGCGCGGCTCAAAGCCCAGGTTGTAACTCTTAAACTTAAAAGAGCGGCCGAGCCATAAATCCTGCCGGTGATAGCCGATCTCTGCAAAGCGCTGGATCGTGTCCTCAGGCACAGGCGGCAGCAGGAGCTGTTCGTCTATCTTGCTGGCCCCGACAGCACCGGCATAGCGGGTGTTGGTGGCAAAGAAGTCGCGACGCAGAAAGGCGCTACGCTCTTTGTAAAAATTCTGATCGTAGTAATTGATGTCGGCTGTGATGTACGTGTTACCGATGTTCTCCACGGTGTAGCCAGCTGTGGTTTCCCATGGCCGGGGCGCGTTCATGTTAAAGCGGTAGGAGCCCCGCACCTGATGGCCAAGACCGAGAAAATTTAGCTCACGCAAGGCTACTCTGCCCATGCCCGAAGGGGGGCTGTAAGAACCTGACCCGCCCAAACTGAAGATGTCTTTGGTGATGACCAGCACATCCACGCTGTCTTCGGTGGTGGTGCGCTCATCCACAATGATGCGGGCATCGAGCAAGTAATCGGTCTGGCGCAAGAGACGCTCCGACTCGACCAGCGCCAACGGCTCCAAGGGTTCCATCCTCCGGAAGAGTAACTTGTTGCGCACCAGATGCCGGCGGGTTTTTACGTGCAGCGAGTTGCCGGCCTTTTCCATAAAGTTGCGCGGTACACGGGTTGTGTCGTGTATGGAATAGCCCAGTGCATCCAGCGTCATGATGTTGACCCGCCGCACCACTTTATAATTATGCCGCTCATATTCACGCTGTATCAATTCCGCATCCAGCCCCAGTACTTCCTCATCCCTGCGGTCGAAAACCAGTATCGCCTTCAGCATTTTACCCATGATGGTCTTGCGCTCAGAAATTTCGCGCAGGTTGCTCATCACACGCTCGTCAAACTTTTGCTTGATGGTATCGGTTGGTGCTGCAACACTATCCTTGCGGGTCGGAACTTCCTGCGCCTGCGCTTTACCGACAAACAGCAATATGCCTACAAGGCAAGCCATTGCAAAACGGAGAAAGAACACAGGAGACAAGACCATGGAAGTAAGAGGATGCTTAAGCCGATAAACTACGTGTTTGTACGCTTCAACCTCCTAATATACTCTTTTTGTTCTGATATGTAGCATTTAGGCCCTTTACCCCGATTTTACGTTTTGCTAAAAAAGTTAGTAACACCGAGATGTGGATAGCATGTTGATAAATATTATTGCTAATAATATTGGGGTTTGTGCTAAAGCTTTTGTAATTTTATAACCATCAAGCAGATAGAAGAAGCGAGAATGAACGACAAGATAATAGGTAAACTAAAAATATTAGCAGATGCTGCCAAATACGATGTTTCCTGTTCGTCAAGTGGAGGAAAGCGCAAGAATGAGAACAAGGGCTTGGGCAATGCGGAAGGTATGGGTATTTGTCACAGCTATACCGAAGACGGCCGTTGCGTTTCGCTATTGAAAATCCTGCTGACCAATTTTTGCATCTACGACTGCGCCTACTGTGTAACGCGCAAAAGCAATGATGTGCAACGGGCTGCTTTTACGGTGCAGGAAGTGGTGGACTTAACTATCAACTTTTACCGTCGCAATTACATTGAGGGGTTGTTCCTGAGTTCGGGCATTTTCAAAGATGCCGACTATACCATGGAGCGACTGGTGCGGGTGGCTAAGAAGCTGCGACAGGAAGAGAAGTTCAATGGCTACATCCACCTCAAAACCATACCGGGTGCGAGTGATGAGTTGATAAAAGAAGCTGGCTTGTACGCCGACCGCCTGAGCGTGAACATTGAGTTGCCTTCTGAGCAAAGTCTGCAGAGTCTGGCACCGGAGAAGAACTATGCCGAGATCTTGTTGCCGATGGGCTCGATCAAGAACCAGCTGGTGCAGGCCAAAGAAGAGAGCAAGCTGTTTAAGGCAACGCCGAAGTTTGCGCCGGCCGGGCAGAGCACGCAGTTGATCGTAGGGGCTACCGCCGAGAGCGACCGCCAGATATTGCAGTTGTCGGATCAGCTATACAAAGGGTATAACCTGAAGCGGGTATACTACTCTGGTTACGTGCCGGTGAGCACCGATAGCAGGCTGTCGATTATAACGGCTCCGCCAATCATTCGTGAGAACCGCATTTACCAAGCCGACTGGCTGATGCGCTTCTACGGTTTTGATGTGAAGGAGATACTGGACGAGGCGCAGCCGAATCTGGATCTGGACATAGACCCGAAACTGGGATGGGCGCTGCGCAATCGGCATTTCTTTCCGCTGGAGATCAATACTGCCGACTACGAAATGATCCTGCGTGTGCCGGGAATCGGAGTGAAGTCTGCCAAAAAGATCGTATCGGCCCGGCGGTTTGCGCCGCTGCACTTTGACCACCTGCGCCAAATGGGCGTGGTGCTGAAGCGTGCCAAGTACTTTATTACCTGCCAGACCAGAAGTCTGCAGCGGCAGGACTTTGACTCAGAGCAATTGCGCCGCCGCATCTTGTTTGGCGAGGGCTCCGTGCGAAGTGCGCTGCTTACGCAGCAGCTGGACCTGTTCCGGCAGGTAAGCTAAACTTTAAAAAGCGTGAGATGGAAGAGGGGAGAGAGGAAGACAAAACAGACTTGTGTAACCAAACAGATCATACATCATTTCAAACCATTCATAAGACAATGAGAAATTCTACTAAAGTTGCCCGTGTTTCCTGCTGCTGTAAACTCAACATGCTGGTGCCGCACCTCCAAAGCCTTTCCTCCAGAATGCAGCACGATGGCAAGCGTGACAAAAGCCGCGCAAACTTCAGTACAAAACAGTAGTAGAACAGCGCTTGCAGATGTACTTCTATACCTACGACGGCTCTTTCGAAGGGCTGCTCACGGTTGTGTTTGAGGCATACGAGCGTCAAGGCTGGCCCACCGCCATCGAGCCCGAGCAACTGGCTCAGCCTTCCATGTTCGGCGAAACCGTGCAGGTGGTCACCGACGAAACGAAGGCCAATCGGGTCTGGCACGGCTTGAAGAAGCGTCTATCGGCTGCTGCGCTGGAGTCATTGTACTATACCTACCTGTGGGAGCAGAGCGGTTTTGAGCGCCTCATCTTCGACTATGCACGACTCGTGTTCGACTCGCCTGAGAGTGTAGAGGGGAATTATACCGCCCCCTTTATCTTACAGGTGCAGCAGATCCACAAGCAGGTGCACCGCGAAAAGCACCGTATGGAGGCTTTTGTGCGCTTCCAGAAAACAGCCGATGGTCTGTACTACGCCAGCATATCACCCGACTTTAATGTGCTGCCCCTAATCGTGCGACACTTTGAGAAGCGCTACGCTGATCAGCGCTGGGCAATTTACGATTCGTCACGACGCTACGGTGCCTATTACGATCTGCAGCATACCAGCTTTGTGCAGCTGGAAAATCCGGCCCTTACGCCAAAGCAGCAGGGTAAACTCAGCTCAGACCAGTACGATGATAGTGAGACGCGCTATCAGATGCTGTGGCAGGTATACTTTGACCACGTAAATATTCCTGAGCGCAAGAACCCCAAATTGCATCTGCGCCATATACCCAAGCGCTACTGGAAATACCTTTCTGAAAAACAGCCACGACTTCAGTAAAAAAGCCAAGTGTGTAATTAACTGTGTTTCAGTGTTCTTTTATAACAATAGATACACATCCGCGCTTTCCGCTGAAATTTTTCACAACACAGGACAACCCGGAAGGCCATTTTGGAGTATAAGTGTATATAGATATTTTATGAAACCTATTCAGTCGGGACTTACTAAGTAAAATAGTAGGTGTAGTCCGCTGTCCTTCATTATCTTAAAAAGAACCATGAATACACGCGTACGAAAAAAACTCATTCAAGTAGCCCGCGGTCGCGCTCACCTGATGTCATTCCAAAATCTGATATTAGAAGCCGAACTGGGCCTCAACCTCGAAAACACTTACGAGAAGTCGCAACTCAACGAAGTAATCGACGAAATTTCTGAATCTGAGCATGCTGCGGGACGTCCGCTGCTGAGCGCCTTGGTGCGTGTCAAAGGGCGTCAAAACCAAGGCGACAGCTTCTTTAAGCTTTGCGAGCGCTTAGGCTACGGCGATTGGAAAACCCTGAAGCGTGACCACGAATTTCTAGAAAGACAACGCGAAACCTGCCGCGAGTTCTGGCAGGACAGCAAGAATTTTTCATCCTACCTGTAATACTGAGCAAAGAGGCGGGCTCACCTTCACTCCCAGAGCCCGTCTCTTCGCTAATTTTACCCCTCTCATCTGAAGCATTATAAATCCAATCGGTTAGCCTGTGTTATAGGTTATATTATTTATTAAAATTATATAATTTACAATAATAGTAAACCATTTTATTCGATTGGATTTTTATAAGTATTTGCTTTTCTGCAGTGTCCCAAAAATAAGTTAAGTTTATCTGTTTTTGATTACTGGTGCTAGTTTATCTCTTGGATTATAAAGTTTAAGAAAACTGGACTGCAATCATATTATATAAATTATAAATAATTCATATTGACTATATAGGATAATAATATTTAATTTATGGATCGGTTTGTTGAAGTATCCAGCAGGTAAAGTATTAAAACTGAGCACTTCCGGCACGCTGAAGCATATCTATAAATTTAATCTTTATTTGCCTATGAAATTGCAAACCTCTACCATTCTTGCAGGTCTCGCTATGTTCTTTTTAATCGGAACTGTTAGCGTCTCTGGCCAAACTTATCCAGTAAAATTCGGAAAGATTGATGATTCGGAGTTGACTATGCGTAACTACGAACAGGACACCAGTGCCGCTGCAGTTGTGTTGTCCGATGTAGGTTACTCTTATTTCACTTACAACAAGGGTTTTAGAGTCATATTTGAGCGGCACACTCGTATTAAGGTACTGAAAAAGTCAGGCTATAATGCAGCAAACGTTGAAATCCCATTTTACCAGAAAGGCACTAACAAAGAGCAGGTTTACAGCATTAAGGGCTTTACCTATAACCTAGAGGGAGGAAAAGTAACAAAAGATAAACTAGATTCGAAGGCAGTATTCAGCGAGCAGACAAGCGAAAACTGGCATATGAAGAAGTTTATGATGCCAAATGTAAAGGAAGGCTCTATTATAGAGTATTCGTATACAATTTCGTCTGACTTCCTGTATAACCTGCGCGAGTGGGAGTTTCAAAGCACTATTCCAGTGGCTCACAGCGAGTATAAGGTGCGCATTCCGGAATACTATGATTATAAACTTCTGCAACAGGGTTATTTAAACTTCAACGAGGCTAACAGGGAGCGTGGCAAGGAGAATTTCACAGTTACATGGTCTTCTGAGATTGTGCCAGGTATAGGAGGGGGAAGAACATCGGGTGGCTCTTCCGTCGTAGAAGCGGAAAACACGACTTACCACTGGGTGGTTAAAAACGCTCCGGCACTGCGCCCCGAAAGCTATATCACCACTCTGCGGGATTACCAGTCCAAAATAGAGTTTGAACTGCAGTCGGTGAAGTACCCGGGACAGACAGTGCAGATGATGACTGGCAACTGGGACCAAGTGACTAAAGAGATGCTTGATTCAGACCGGTTTGGTGCCCAACTAAACCGAAAGGGTTTCTTTAAGAATGACATCGCTGCTATAACAGCCAAGTACACCAAACCGGAAGAACAGATGGCAACGATCTATGACATGGTGAAAAGCACCATGAAATGGAACGGTAAATACGGTATTTACATCTCAGGTCCTCTACGCAAAGCTTACGAAAATAGAACGGGTAGTGCCGCTGAAATCAATCTCATGCTTGTAGCCATGCTGCAAGAGGCGGGCATCGACGCGGCCCCTGTGCTAGTAAGCACGAGAGAGCATGGCCGTCCGCCTCAGGAAGCCCCGATGCTCAATAAGTTTAACTATGTAATTGCTCATGTGGCAATTGATGGAAAAGACTTGCTGCTTGATGCTACTGATCCTTTGTTACAGACAGGCATGCTGCCCGTACGCAGCCTCAATGGCCAAGGCCGCCTGATCAAGCAGACAGACCAGCGCTGGGTAGCCCTGCAGCCTATAATGAGTAATATGAAGCTTTATAACGGCATAATGACCATCGATCAGAGTGGCGGGATAAACGGCAACATTACAGAATCAAGAGCAGGTTATAACGCATTTACCCTTCGCAAAACTCTACTTGACGAAGGAGAAGAGAGTTATGCTGAGAAGTTCAGTAAGGAAGTCGGTAATTATAGTGTAGGTAAGCCTGTTTTCAATAACGTAAACATACTGGATAAGTCACTTGATATCAATTATAGCCTGACCGCCAGTGGCAATAGTCAGCCTGCCAATGTGATTTATGTAAATCCTATGCTGGGACAGGGAGAGAAGGAAAATCCCTTTAAGCTAGAGACTAGGCTATACCCTGTAGATATTGCCGCTCCTATAGATCAAACCTATATCTGTCGTTTTGAGTTGCCAGAAGGTTATGTGCTAGAAGAGGCCCCTCAGAATGCTATGATCTCTTTACCTGAAAACGGAGGGCGGTTTATGTATGTGGTGCAGCAAGAGGGAAGCACAGTGCAGGTCATGAGCAAGATTATAATGGCAAAGCCAGTATACTATGCCCAAGAGTATCCATACCTGAAAGAGTTCTATACCCAGATAGTGGCCAAACATGCAGAGCAGATTGTGCTTAAAAAAGTTGCCAACAACTGATTTATCTGTCTGCTTTATGAATGTGCCGATGAGAACAACAATTGTTATTCTTTTGATTGCTGGCTTGTGTCTCCGCTTATCTGATAGTCACGCACAGTCAGGCCCCTATAAATACGGGAAAGTGGGTGAGGCAGAACTCATGATGCGCAGCTACGATAAAGACACTTCCGCAGCTGCCGTTATTCTATCAGATTATGGCGTCTCTTACTTCAGCGCAGGTGGGTCTCTTAGTTTAATCTTTGAGCGGCGGACTAGGATTAAGATCCTTAAAAAGTCGGGTTATGATTGGGCTAACGTGTCTGTCCCATTGTACCAACAAGGTTCCAGAAAGGAAACGATGAGTGCTGTGAAGGGTTATACCTACAATATCGAGAACGGCAAAATAACAAAGTCCAAACTAGAACAAAGCGCCGTATTCGAAGAGCAGTATTCCGAAAACAGGCGTTCTAAGAAATTTACCATGCCTAATGTAAAAGAAGGGTCCGTGATCGAGTATAGTTATACCGTCACTTCAGACTTTATTTACAATTTGCGTGAATGGGGCTTCCAGAATACCATACCTACTGTCTGGAGCGAGTATCGAGCCAGAATTCCGCAGTATTTTGACTATAAAACACTGCAACACGGTTATCACAAACTGCACGAACCCAACGACAAGTATGATACCAACATAAATGGTTACCGCTGGGTTATGGTGGACCTGCCAGCTTTGCGTGCAGAGAAATACATTACGACACTGGGCGACTATCAGGCCAAAATTGAGTTCGAACTACAGATGCTGCGTGTGCCAGGCAAGAACGACGAAGTGATGACAGGGGACTGGAAGCAGGTGGTTGATGAGTTACTACAAGACGAACGATTCGGAAGCCAGCTCAATCGCAAGGGGTTCTTTAAGGATGGTATTGCGGCCTTGGTGAGTACGCATAGTGAGCCGGAGAAGCAAATGGCGACTATTTACAGTCACGTGCAAAAAAGCATGAACTGGAATGGTAAGTACGGGATTTATACCACCGGGGCGCTTCGCAAGGCTTTTGAGAGTAAATCCGGAAGCGCGGCCGAGGTAAATCTGCTCCTCACGGCTATGCTGCAAGAAGCCGGCCTTGATGCGGCACCTGTACTGGTGAGCACGCGCGAACACGGGCGGGTATACAAAGGAACCCCCTTGCTCAACAAGTTTAACTATGTGATTGCTCACGTAACGGTTGATGGCAAAGAATTTCTACTAGATGCCACCGATCCGATGCTGCCTGCCGGCATGCTGCCTGTCCGCAGTCTCAACGGAGAAGGGTACCTTGTAAAATCAAAAGCTGCCCGTTGGGTGGAACTGAAGCCATCAGGCCTGTATCAGAAGTACTACAATGGCAACTTAGTAGTGAATGCGCAAGGCCAAATAAAAGGCGAAGCAAAAGAGGTCAGCGGTGGCTACAGAGCGCTGTACATACGCAAAGAGATTACTGAAGAAGGAGAACAGAAGTATACAGAGAAACTCAACAAGGAAATAGGAACCTACAAAGTCAGCACCCCATCTTTTAAGAACATCAGCGACCTGAGCAGCCCACTGGAGCTGCAATATAAAGTTGAAAGTACTGGTAGTCCACATCCTGTTGATGTGATTTACCTAAACCCGATGCTGGGCCAAGGGGAGAAGGAGAATCCGTTCAAGATGGAGCAGCGGGCATATCCAGTTGATTTTGCTGTTCCGATCAGCGAGACACTTATATGTCGTTTCACTATACCTGAGAACTACGAACTGGAGGATTCTCCACAAAATGTGTTAATGAAACTGCCTAACAATGGGGGAAGCTTTACATACATTGTTGAAAAAAATGGAAATGTAGTAGAAGTAATGAGCAGGATCGATATTGTAAAACCCATTTACTACGCAGAAGAATACCCATATCTGAAGGAGCTATATAACCAGATAGTTGCCAAGCACGCAGAAAAGATCGTGCTCAAGAGAAAATAGAATCGCGCTCGCAATAGGTACAACTTTACCCAATCGTGATATGAGACCAAACTTTTACAAATTATGGATGGCCGCCTGCCTTGTGTTTATAATGCAGGTGCAGGCCTTGCCATTTAGCAAAGACCTTTCTAAAGGTGCCAATGCCATTATAGAGCAGGAGGAGACAGTCTTTACGGTTAACTCGATAAGTAATGGCACTACCTATGTGCGTTCAGTGATCACGATTCTTAATTCGGGCGGAAAAGACCACGCCAACCTATACGTGCCTTATGACAGACTTCACAAGATTAATTTTATTAAAGGCACCAGTTACGACAAGAACGGGAAGAAAATCAAGACACTGAAGAATGGCGATATCAAAGATGTAGGCAACGGCAGTGCCGATTATGAGGTGCTTGAAAACCGAATGAAGCATGCTGACTTGTCACATACCATGTATCCTTACAGGGTAGAGTTTGAATACCAAGTCACGTCGAGCAATATGCTTTTCTACCCGACTTGGATACCGCTGGTCAATAGCAAGACCTCTGTAGAGAAAGCCACCTTTAAAGTGAACATGCCCAAAGGCATGAAGTTGCGCTACCGCGAAAGTAACTTAACTCAAAAAGCCAGACAAGAGTCGACAGCCGCGCACGATGTATACAGCTGGGAGGTTAGCAACCTGACCCCGATAGAGAGCGAGCCCTACGGACCGAGCATGTGGGAAATTCTGCCGATGGTTCGCACTGCTCCCACAGATTTTGAGGTGCAGGGCTACAAGGGCAATATGGAGACATGGGAATCCTATGGCAAGTGGGTGAGTAAACTGAGTGAGGGGCGTGACGAGCTGCCGGAAGCCACCAAAGTAAAGCTGCAAACCCTTGTGGCAGGTATAGACGATCCGCGTGAGAAGATCGTTAAGATTTATGAGTACCTGCAGTCTAACACCCGCTATGTGTCCATTCAACTAGGCTTGGGCGGCTGGCAGCCTTTCGAGGCCAGTTTTGTGGATGCCAAAGGTTACGGTGACTGCAAGGCGCTCACCAACTATACGCAGTCTATGCTCAAGGCGGTAGGTATACCTTCGATTTACGCCTTGGTGAATGGCGGTTCAAATGACCGAGGCGTTCTAACTGATTTTCCAAGTCAGCAGTTCAATCACGTCATTTTGTGTGTGCCCATGAAGCAGGATACCCTGTGGTTGGAGTGTACCAGCCAAATCGAATCAGCTGGCTTCTCCGGAAGCTTCACCGGAGACCGACATGCCCTGCTTATCACCCCAGAAGGAGGAAAGTTGGTAAAAACGCAGGCCTATACCGCCAAGGACAACCTGCAAAGTCGCACTGCCGCCGTAAAGCTGGATGAAACCGGAAACGGGATGGCGCAGATACAGACACGCTATACCGGAGTGGAGCACGAAGACCACCGCGACATCATCCATAGCCTGTCCCCCGAGGAGCAGCGCAAATGGCTGTACCGCAACATCGACATACCTGCTTTTGATGTGAAAAGCTATTCGTTTGATCTTAAAAAAGGCCGTATGCCAGAGGTAAACGAAACACTGGAGCTAAACCTGCGCCAGTGTGTGACGGTGAGTGGAAAACGAATGTTCCTGACTCCAAACCTGATGAACCGCTGGGCTTCGGTACCGCAGAATACCGGTAAGCGCCAGTGGGATGTGGTTCGCTCCACGGCTTATACTAACATCGATACGGTCGTTTATGAAATGCCGGCTGGCTATACCTTGGAATTCAAACCCAATGATACCCACTATGCTACTGAATTTGGCAACTACAGCGCTTCAGTGCAGGTAGAGGAACAGCGTATTATCTATACGCGTGTGTTGGAAATGCACAAAGGCCGCTTTAAGCCAGAGGTGTATGCCGCTATGGTTGAGTTTATGAACAATGTGTACAAAGCTGATATGCAACAACTGGTATTTGTGAAAAACGTGCAGTAAATCAGTTCTTTACAAGAAGTTAATGCAGCCCCATGGAAAATATTTTCCGAGGGGCTGCGTCTTTTCAGGAGGGACGCCGTCCTCAAGGTGTAAATCAAAAGCATCACCTTAAAAAGACAAAGCCATGAAAAGATTCCATGTGAATGTGCGCGTTAAAAAAATACACGAGTCACTCGCTTTTTACACAGCGCTGTTTGGGGCAAAGCCAACTGTGCTGAAAGAAGACTATGCCAAATGGATGCTGGAAGACCCACGCATTAATTTTGCTATTTCGCTGCATCCCGAAAACGCAGGTATAGAGCACTTGGGTATACAGGCCGAAAGCGAAGAGGAACTGGCAGAAGTATACGGCAGGCTGAAGCAAGCCAAAGGCGCCATCCGGGAGGAAGGAAAGTGCACTTGCTGTTATGCCAAGTCAGAGAAGTCGTGGATAACCGACCCGCAAGGCGTAGACTGGGAAGCCTTCTATACCTTCGGAGAAGCCACTGTATACGGTGAAGGTACAAACGCCCGCCCCACTGCCACAAACCAAGAAGCTGCCATTTAGTACAAAATAAAACTACTAGGCCGGACCACGGCAGGTATACGCCATACCTGCCGTGGTCCGGCTATTTTTATAGGTGTCAATGGAGGTATTCTTGAGTTTGTCTTTTCCATATTTTTCTTCGTAAATTGATGTGTGGATTCATTCTCGACTAATCATAAAATCGTTGCGCCATGGAAAATAAAAGCTGCCATACTTGCTCAGGTGATCAGGTTGTAACGCCAGTAGACACCTGTTCCGCCGTAGCGCCTGTCTACCTAGCGTACGAGGACAAACTTAGAGGCTTTGTATTGAAGCGCGTGAAAGACAAAGACGAGGCCAACGACATTCTGCAACAGCTCTACGTGAAGCTCTACAAACACTGCGAGCAGCTGCAGGATGTGCGCAACATGAATGCTTGGCTCTACCAAATAGCCCGCAACGCCGTGTACGACTATTACCGCGAGCAGGGGCGCACCATGCCGATTGAGGACGAAAGCAAACTGGAAGAACAGTTTAGTCAAGAAGCAGGACATCCAGATAGTGAGAATCTTGTGCTGCCACTCATTAATATGCTTCCCACCGAATACGCCGAGCCCCTTCGTCTGAGTGAAATAGAAGGGATCAGTCAGAAAGAGATCGCTGAGCGGTTAGGGATGTCCTATTCGGGCGCCAAGTCGCGTGTGCAGCGCGGCCGTGAGAAATTGAAAGAACTGTTTCTGGAATGCTGCCATCTGGAGCTTGATAGGAAAGGTGCTTTGGTGAGTGCCACAGCAAAGGAAAGTTGCAGGCCGTTGCAGGTGCAATTAAAAGGGAGTAGGGATTAAAACCTATACCTTGCCTGCACTCGAATGTCAGATCTTCTCGGTCCTTCAATCGTCTCCAAACCCGAACCGACTGTTCTTTGGTTGCGGTAGTGCGTCAGGCCGTATTTTACCCAAACATCCATTTTGCGCATCGGCCTGAACTGCAACAAGGCATATAGCCGGGTGCCGCGGCCACTAAAGGCAGGTATAGAGAAAGCATACAGCACGTCCCGCTCGAAGGCATACTGGCGGGTTTCGTAATCGTCGGTGTCGAAGATGGCGTAGCGTGTGCTGAGGCGAAACTTATTGAAGTTGAAGTTAACATCTTGGGAAATGAAGTATCCCGTAGTTTGGGGCGACTCCAAGTCGAAACTGCTGAACTGCACTCTAGAGCGGAGGTTGACCACTGGCGTCGGTGTGAATTCATAATATAACAAGTAGTTTTTGCGATTGGCCTGCCCGACATAATCCGAGCTTGTAATGTTTTCGGCTATGTTGCGGCCTTTGCTTTCGGCTCGGAACTGAGCGTAAAGCGAACTCTGGCGGTTTGGCCGGAAGTAGAGCCGCAGCATGTACTCATTGCCTTGCGAAGGAGCATCTACGCGGTAGCGCAGCCACGGGAAGCGGAAGCGGTCGTAAAAAGCCGTGAGCTCCCACTTCGGAAATGGCTTGATTTTGATACCCGTGTAAAAACCCTGCTCATTGATGTTGCGTGTGCTTTCCCCAAACGAACCACCATAGAAGGTATGGAAATCGCGGGCGTAGTAGCGATAGAGCATGGCCAGCTCCACTTTGTTGGAGAGGTTGGCAGTGAGACCGTTCACGGTGCCTAGGCCACCGCTTTTGGAGATAGCCGTTTCGCCGAATAGGTATACATTCTGCCAAGTGTAGGCGTAGTTGGTGCCGATATTGTAATTGCTCGTGCCGCCAAACTCAAAACGTTGGTAAGGCAGACCCGACTTCTGAATGGGGGAACTGTAAGTGGTAGCCATCGCCGTTATACCAGTCAGCAAGGTGCGGTTGCGACTTTGGTAAGTCGCATTTCCGCCAATGATCTTTTCCCGGGCCTGCCCTTTATTTGCCAGTTCGGTTGGTGTACGGTGGAACCCCGTGGTCTGTATACCTGTAAAGAAGTCCCCAAAGTTATCCAGCGTATCTAGCTGCGCCTGCAAGTTCGCATCTACTCGTTTGCTTGACACAAAGCCCGTCACATCCACCCGACCTAAAGTATAAGTTGCGGCTGCGCCCCGGTAAAAGGCGTGCTCCAGCACTGAACTGTAAGGCCTTATTCCCACGTTTGGTCGACTGACAGTCGTGATGGTCTCGCTGCCTTTGCCGACACTATAACCCGAAGAAAGCAACAATCCCTGTCCGAACTGCAATTGATAATCGCCTAAGGCAATGGTCTTAAATTTACCCTTGTTGTAGAGTTGCAAATGGGCTGAGTAAAAGTCGAAGCCGTAGCGACGGGTGCTGGAATCCCAGATGAACTGTTCGCCTGCGTCTTTCTCAGCGGTAAATCCCAGACTGTAGTCGCGCGTATGACTCACGCGGTAGCGCATCAGCACTTTATCCGGTGAGCCGAGGTAGCGCGTTGTGGAGCGGCTGCTCGTGTCGACGGAGGTATAGCCGCGGCGCTCCTGCAGGGTGCGTTCGTAGCGGATGATCAGCGCATTGTTGTCTTCGCCCACGATGCGTTGCAGCAGCGGGCGCTGGTCGGCGTTGAGGCCAGCATTATCTACCCGGACAAAGTAGACCAGTTTGTAGATCGTGATCAAGTCAAAATCTGGTATAGCCTGCAGTTCGTAAATGCTGAGCAGAGGGCCGTTTTCCTGGATGTGGCGGAAGAAGGAGGCAATCTGCGGACGGGACAGGATGTAGAGTGAGGCTAGTTCTTCGGGTGTGGTTCGGTTGAGGTCGATGGGGCGCTGGAAGTATTGAAAAAGTGTTTCGTAGAAGTCTTCGTAGGGCACGTTATCGTCTTCCTGCTGCGCAAAGAGCTCTTGTACGAACAGGTCGAAATCGAAGGTCTGGCGTGGGTAGTCCTGTGCCTGCGTCGGCAACCAAATGCAAAGTATCAGAAGGAGCGTCGCTATACCTTGTCTCATCCGGTTTTACTTTTGAAAGGTATAGGATAGCGACAGATGATGGCTCACACCCAGCAATGTGGTGGAGCCGAAAGCGTAATCGGCGATAAGTTGGCGAGCCTTAAAACCTATGCCAAAAGTAGCACGGTTGGTAAGGGTGCTAAAGCCCGAGCGCAGGGCCACTTTCTCCTGCAAAAGCTGGTACTCTATACCTGCTTTGAAGTTGGCGGGAAAGTCGATGTGCTTTTCGGTTTCGGCGAGTAAAAGGAGTTTCTGGTAAGGTCGATAGCCGAGACCGGCTTTCATGATGGTGGGTAGTCGCTCGTCGTCGAAAGCGGCCAGCTTGGCTTGGTTGACATTGTAGGCATAGGCTCCAAAAAAGAATCCCGGCACAATCTCCGCCTGTCCGCCCACCGAAAACGCCACGGCTTTGCGACTGCCAAACCCTTCAGCCGCGACCTGCCACAAATCAGCCTTCACACCCAAGCTAAACTGCCCCAACTTGTGACCTACACCCACTCCCACGTGCTGCTGACTGAAAAGCTCATCGCCAAAACGGCTCATGCTCACACCGTAGTTGCCATACTTGGCAGTAGGGTATACCGCTTGCAACGTCATTGTTGAGAAGGCTCGTATACCAAAACGGTTCTCCGCATAAGCACCAACTTGTGCTTTCTCGAGGCTAGCTATACCTGCCACATTGTTGTTGAGCGCCCAGAGGTCAGGCAGCGTGACAGAGGCATTTCCCAACGCAGCGGCACGTGCACCCGCAGGCACATCGGCCTGAGCCTGTGCGAGGCAAGGCAGTAAGAGGAGCAATAAGAAATTAAGTTTGTTTTGTAGAGGTTTCGCTATCCCATGTAATGTCGATTTATAGCTAAAGTGCTATGTACGAGGGTGTAGGAGGAGGGTTTGTTAGAATTAGGATTTTTAACGATGAACAGGATTGATAGACCCATAAAGTACCCATGCCCCAGAAATTTTCAGATCAACATGATTAGAATGTTTACAACTGTACGGATAGGTCCCGGCCCAATGCCGTCAACTTAAGAAGCATAAACCCTTGTTGTCATCTCGACAGAATGGAGAGATCTGGATACTTTGAGAGCAAAAGCAATATTTCAGATTTCTCACTGCGTTCGAAATGACAGGAAGATCCTTAAGTTGACGTCATTAGATTGCGACCTGTCCCTACAAACATATCCACGTAAGTATTCCAGAAATCCAGCTCATCGTTAAAAATCCTAACCCAATAAAAAAGGCGCTGAGGAATATCCCCAGCGCCTTTGCTTTATTCAGTTAAGAATCAGCTTAGTTTTTTACTTCAACTGTTGCTCTTCTCTTACCGTCTTTCTTCTTGATCTTCACTGATTTCTTACCAGCAGCCAGATCAGCTTTCGCTTCTTCGATGGCTGCGTTCAGCAACTCAGTTGAGCCGTTGTCAGAAGCACCGGCGGCTACGCCAGCGTCGGCTGGGCCCGGGCTGTTGGTGTCTACGATCGTCATCTCGTTGATCAGGTTAGAGGCGCCCGCGTACTTGTCCACCATGAACAGCACGTAGTTGGCACTCACGTTGATGCAACGCTTGTAATCCGGGTCGTATACCAAGTCACCAGTCATAGCTTCCCAGTTACCGTCGAAGGCCAGACCGATTAGCTCACCGTTACCGTTAATCACCGGAGAACCTGAGTTACCGCCTGTGATGTCGTTGTCGGTGATGAAGTTAACGATCAGGTCACCGTCCTTGTTAGCATAGCGACCGTAATCTTTTGCTTCGTACAGCTGCTTCAGTTTCGCCGGAACGATGAATTCCTCGTTGTTCGGGTCTTCTTTCTGCATCACACCTTCCATAGTGGTGAAAGTCTCATACGTCACACCGTCGTAAGGCTTGTAGTTCTTCACAGAACCGTAGCTTAGACGGATAGTTGAGTTAGCATCCGGGTAGTATACCTTGTCCGGGTTCATCTGACGCAGACCGGCTACATATAGGCGATTCGCACGGGCCAATTTGGCATTGCTTTCACCCAGTTTAGGCGCAATATTCTGCTGATAGTTTTCCAGAATTGAGTTCACCAAGGCGAAAGCAGGGTCGTTGGCCAGTTGCTTCTGCGTAGGGTTGTTCAGGAACTGATCCACTTTCTGCTTGTTCACCACAAACGAGTTGCTGTACACGTGGTCAGCCAGTTTGTTGAAGTCGCCTTTGTATTTGGCTACCATTTGCTTGAAAGCTTCTGGCTGCTGGTCTTTGGCGATGTCTTCGTGGTAGAACTTCATCATGGCGGCAAACACTTTCTTGTCAGTTGCCATGTTGTAGTCTTTGAAGAAAGCATCAGCTCTTGGCTTCAGGTCTTCAGCTGCTTTCTTAGCGGCATCGGCGTTACCAGATTTCAATGCGTTATTCAAAGCAGACATACGGTAAGCGAACAGAAGAGCTTCTGTGCCCAACACCGCTTCGTTCAGGTATACGCTGCCTAGGTTATACTTCTCAATTTCTTTGTAGGCTTCGTTCATGTCGTTCAGGGCGCTGCCATACATGGCTTTGCGCTCTGCATTGGCATCGGCCCAAGCTTGGAATTTCTTCTCGTCCGCTTGCTTGCCTTCCACCGTCTTCATGCGCTTAATGCCGTCGTTCTGACCGATAGAGTACTTGTAGTAGTTGGCAGTGGAAGCATACTTAGAGGCATACTGGATGCGGGTAGCATCGCTCTTGTCCATGTCTTCTTTCCAAAGAGCTAATTTTTTGTCACGCAGTTTAATGCGAGACTTGTTCAGTTGCTCTACGTCCAGTACCAGACCTTCGGAAGTCATGAAACGCTTCGTGCGGCCCGGGAAACCGAATACCATTGCGAAGTCATCTTGCTCCACACCGCCGATGTTGATTGGTAGGTGGTGCTTTGGCTTGTAAGGAACGTTGTTCTCAGCGTAAGCGGCTGGCTTGCCGTCTGGTGCCATGTACACGCGGAACATCGCGAAGTCACCGGTGTGGCGTGGCCACATCCAGTTGTCGGTGTCACCACCAAACTTACCCACGGCAGACGGAGGCGTACCTACCAGACGCACGTCATTAAAGCGCTCGTACACGAACAGGTAGTATTCGTTGCCGTTGAAGAAGTCACGCACGTAGGTCACATACTGACCGTTGTCGCTGGCTTCTTTGGCGATAGCCTGCGCACGCTGCGAAGCAAGCTGCAGACGCTCTTTTTCTGGCATGTTGTTATCAATGCCTTCCAGCACTTTGCCAGTCACGTCGTCCATACGCACCAGAATGTCCACGAACAGGCCTTCGTTTGGCAACTCCTGCTTGCGATCCATGGCCCAGAAGCCGTTGGTCAGGTAATCTTTCTCAGGAGTGGAGTGCGACTGAATCTGGCCGTAACCACAGTGGTGGTTTGTCAGCAACAGACCTTCAGCGGAGATGAACTCACCCGTACAGAAGCCGCCGAACTGCACAATGGCGTCCTTTAGGCTGGAGTTGTTCACGTTGTAGATTTCTTCGGCAGTCAGCTGCAGGCCTTTTTTCTGCATGTCAGCGTGGTTTAGGCGCTTGATCAGCATCGGCAGCCACATACCTTCGTCCGCCTTTGCGAAGGGAACGCAAAGCGAAACTAAAAGAAGGAGTGAAAGGATTCTTTTTAACATGAAATTTTGTTTAGATTAGTTAAACTGTGACAAATTTATCTAAAAATTGCGTTACCTAACAGTTGTTCGGCAAATAAAACGCAACTTAGTGGCACCATGACTTGGCTTTTCAAAAAACTCCTGCTCGCGCTCATCTGGGTATACCGTAATATGATATCCCCCCTCAAGCCTGCTACCTGCCGCTACACCCCAACCTGCTCAGCCTATGCGCTCGGTGCCGTAAACAAGCATGGACCGTTTAAAGGCGGTTGGATGGCGCTAAAGCGCATAGGCCGCTGCCACCCATGGGGTGGGAGTGGGTATGATCCGGTGCCGTAAGAAATGTTAATTCAGAAAAGATCAGTATCCCGCGCAATCAGATGTTGGAATGTTAACACCGCCAGCCTGTTCGTAGACAACCTGCGCGCCCAAATGGCTGGAGTAGATAAGGTAACCAGAACCTATCAGCATAAGAAGAAGCGTGAGCAGGCGCAGTGCCTTCAGGTATACCTTGATCAGGTTGACAGATAAGAGCAATTGTAGGGCGACAGCTGCAGTAAAGAGCCAAGCCATGTTCAATGACGCTGTTTCATGACGCTTAAGCAGGATTGGATCGCAGATTTTGCGTGCCACGATGCCCTCTGCCATGTCGCCGGTATACACGGCGAGCCAGACGGTGGCCCCACCCACAAATAGTAGTAAAGAACCAACCTTTTGCCAGAATTGCTGCTGCTCACCACTTATTACAGCCGCTACCACCTTGGCTACTGTGGCAAAAAGCAACAGTGCTATCGGGAAGTGCAGTGTAAGCGGGTGCCAGAGCTCCGTTCGCCAAGAGGTTGGTTCCATTATGATGGTTATTCCAGTATTGTAACGGCAATAGGGTCCAATCTATTCCCTACTTTCTCTACCTGTACCTCTACCCGGCCACCTTCTTTCAAATGCTCAAAAGGCACTGTCTGACCTTGGTGTGTTAGGGTTGTGTTTTCTGTGAAGTAAAGTTCCAGCGTTTTGTCATCATCTGTCTTCACATAAATTTCTGTTTTTTCAGGCTCTACTTCCTGTATCACCCCTTGGTAGGTACCAGACTCAACTACATCAGTAGTCTGCTCCCCGCAGGAGTAGAAGAGAGGCGCTGCCGCTACAAGGGCAGGCAGGATCAGGTTTTTGATTTTCATAATTTTTTTGTTTTAAGGTTGATCAAATATAGGCTAAAATTAATAAGAGTGAGAAGTTTACGCTTGATTTATAGCTTAAACTGAAGCGTTACATAATAGTTGCGGGCATCCGAAGGTATAATGCCAGGGCCCGGGTAACCTGTGGCGCGGCGCGTGAAGTAGCGGTTGTCGGTGAGGTTGTTAATGCCAGACTCCAGCGTGAAGCGCTTATAGGTATAGCTGCCCGAGAGGTCCATCACCCAGTAGGCAGGTATAATGCCCACCACCGCGGTTGGTTCCAGCACAGAGTTCGGCGCATCGGTATACTGCTCTGCGGTATAGGCATACTGATAAGCCAGCTTAAAGTTGTTGCGCTTGAAGGAAAGCCCTGTTTTGGCGATAACTGCCGGGGCTAGCTCCACCTTTTTACCATCTACATCACTCAGGATGCTGTTATACTTGGTGTGCACGAACGTAACATTAGAGAAGGCAGAGAGACTGGTCGGGTGATCTGCGCCAAAGTATAATTTAAGCAGGTCGGCCTCAACAAAAGTCTCCAGCCCATAGTGATAGGAGTCGCCTACTTGGGTGCGGATACGCTGTAGTGTTCCTAGTGGGGTAAACAGGTTGATGCGATCTTTGTAAGCTAGGAAAAAAAGGCTGGCATCGTAATTCAGAAGACCACTGATGTTACCTCTAGCACCCAGATCGGAGCTGTAACCGCTTTCGTCCTTCAAGTTCTGGTCTACTATTTGGTTCGGGTTGATCACGCGCATATCATTGAAGTTGATCGCTCTGTAGTTCTGAGAGAAGTTGCCGTATACTTCCATCTGCTCGCTTGGCTTGTAACTCACACCTATCCCTAACAACAAAATGTTACGCGTATTGCTGCGCTCTTCCGGCACTTCCTCATCATAGATGATGTTGCCCGCCAAGTCAGGCTTTACATCACGGTAGCTGCCCTCGGCATTGGTATTGATCCACTCGTAACGCACACCCGGGGTGATGCTGAATTTAGAGGTGATGTTGAAGATATTCTCAGCGAACAGGGCGGCGTTTCGGCTCAGGTAATCGTAGCTCGAAGCGTTTGGAGCACCTGTTTCGGAGTAAAACCGGAAATCTGCATCTGAACCTATGGAGCCATCGCCCTGCTGCTGGTCCGTAAAACCACGGTAATAGCGAGCGCCCACCAATAAAGTAGAGAAAGATTTTCCAAGGTCGTAGCGGTGGATCAGGCGTGTTTCGTTTCCGAAGTTGTTGAACTGATCCTGCAGCAACAAGCGCGGCTGCGTGATATCATCAGGGCGGTTGATCTTGCCCATAAAACCCAATGCATCGCGCTGCGCCAGCAGCCCGAAATTACGGACATTGATCTTTGTGCGGTCACTCACGCGGTAGTCCAAGGTCAGGGCCAGTAGGTTCCAGTTTACTTTAAACCAGTTGCGGTCACGCACCGACTGGCGCGCATCTTGGTTGAAGGCTGCGTCTGTCAATCCGCCCGGCTGCTGAGCCAAGTAGTCCATATAGGTATAGTTGAAGCCCAACTCCAGCCTGCTGTTCGGCTTGTAGTGCACAGAGCCGAGGGCGGTATGGGCATCAAAGCCCGAGTTCTTACGCCAGCCGTCGCCGCGCTTGTACTGGTAGAAACCGTAGTAGTGGAACTTGCCTTTGGTGCCACCAACGCTGTTGAAAGTATTCAGGAAACCCCAAGAGCCTACTGTCTGCCGGCTAGTCAGCTCGAAGGGCTTGTCTTCCGGTCCTTCTTTCATCACGAAGTTGATCATACCACCGAACTGAGTGCCATACTGCAGCGATGCCGCACCGCGCACTACTTCAATGCGATCCAGCGCCTCGGTTGGCGGGGTGTAGTAGCTCTCGGGGTAGCCAAGGGCATCGGCCGAGATATCGTAGCCGTTCTGGCGGGTGTTGAAGTTGGAGGTGCGATTCGGGCTCAGGCCGCGTCCGCCGATGCCCAACTGAAGGCCAGCGCCGTCGCTCTCCCAGATGTTGAGGCCCGCCACTTTGGCAAATACCTGACGGCTGTTATTGGTAGCCTTGTTGGCTGTGATGTCATTCAGCACCACAACCTCGCTCTTCTTTCCTTCATAGATGGCGGTCCCCTCCACAGAATTTAGGCGGGTGATACCGAAAGTCTTTTCGCGCTCTCCCTTCACGTTTACCTCCCGCAGTTGTCCTTCTAGCGGCTTTAGCTCAAATCGAACGTTGGCATTGGCGTCGCTGATGTTAACCTGCTGTGTCTGGCTGCCCAGCCCGATGCTGTAGGCGGTCAGGGTATAGGTGCCGGCCGGAAGATTTTTGATGAGGAAGTTTCCCTTAGCGTCGGATTTTGTAATGCTGCCATTGTTCACCAGCAGCACTTCGGCCTCCGGAGCGGCATCTTTAGTATTGGCATTCAGAATAGAACCGGAAATAGTATAGGACTGCGCCAGCGTTAGTTGCAGGCTGCCTAGTAGAAATAAGATAGTGAGCGAAAAGCGCATATTTATTTTATCTGCCCCACAGCTTCTGACTGCTGAGCGTTATATTCAAAAGGTAATATCCAGTGCTTGTGACGGAAGTCATCCGTAGCGGCTGCCAGATTAAATTTCGGATCAATCAGCAGCCGACTGCCCCGGCCGTTCATGGTGACATAGGCCTCGGCACGCACCTCAGGTGCCGCTATACCTTTGGCCTTGAAATCATCGCGCAATATATGGGCAAACTGCAGGAGCATGTCAGGCTGTGTGGCCATCATTTTCTCTTGGTTCACGGTCAGGTAATCAAGGTTATGAATCTCTGTCTCCTGTCCGGTCTGCGGGTCCCGCACATAGAAAAAGGCAGTTCCGGCTTTCTCCATCAACATTACGCGCCACGAAAAGCGGTAGCCCTGCTCGGTCCAGAACAGCTTGTCGGGGTAGAGCATAAAGCGCCACGGCAGCAGCACCTGTACTAGGAAGTGCAGTGCCAGCAGGCTGAGCAGTATACCTTGGGCTGGTCTGAAAACGGGTGCAAATATCGTAGTTTCGGACGGCTTTACCTTAGCTATACCTCGGAAAGTATAGAGTATCTTTTCGTGGAAGCCAGCGGAGAAGAAGATCAGCGTGCTCAGCATCATGATGTAAGGGAACATGCCGATCTGGAACAGTACCGCCGTGAGTACGTGAAACACCACTACCGTGAAATAAGCAAGCGGCCGGCTTTTGCGCCAGCTCAGGAAGAAGGGGATGGTCAGGTCGTAGAAGGCGCCGAACCAGCAGAACAGGAACGCCACCCATGCCTCGTCGAGCAAGGGGCCGATCAGGGGCAGGTGCGTGTGGGCTGGCAGCCAGTAGCGCAGCGGCATCGCCTCGAACAACCAGTCGGCATTCAGCTTTGCCACGCCGGCATAAAAGTAAACGAGCCCCAACTGCAGCTGAAAGATCAGCACGGTCCAGCCCGGCACCTGGCTCACCCACAGCTGTGGCTTGCGCAGCACATCTAGGGAGAAATGGCGGTGTGCCGGCACCAATATCATCAGCAGCGCTACAATGCTGACAAAGTAGTAGTGGTTGAGGTAATTGGTTTTGTCGATGAGCTCCACATAGGTAAAGCTGAGAAAGAAAAGCACAGCCGACCAGCGGTAAAACAGCCCGAGCATGATGCCCAGCGCTGAAAAAGCCATCAGGCCAAACAGGATGTACATACCTGTCTCGCCCAATGGCTTTACCCATTCAAATCCATAAAATGGAAAGTATACCTTGGGTGCCACATACAATTCGTGCACCCATCCTTTAGCGATAAAGCGTACAATACTGCCCAGCATCATCCCGCCGAAGATGATGCGGAAAACTGCCAGCGGAGCGGCAGAAACAGGGGCTGTAAGCCGTGCTTTCAGGATTTGAAGCATACCAAGAAGTTAGTTAGTCGCCGTCGTTGTCGGTGTAGGTAATGGTCACACCCAGTGCGGCAGGCATATCGGTTTTGGTCAGGACGATTAGCTTCTGCAGCTCGTCATATACTTGGGTCACGGCCTGCGGATTGCTGGTGACAGCCTGTGATAGCGGCCCCGGCATAGCCGCCACAGCGGCAAGGGCGGCATCAAACTGCTGGATGATGGCCGTAGACAAATTCTTGTCACCGTACTTGGCGTCCACATGGTCTAGGTAGTCATCCAAGCCCGGGCCGTTGGCTCCCGCAGCGGACTCCCCCATGAAGGTTGCCTTCAGGGCTATAAGGTTACGCTCCAGCAAAGCCAGCGAGGTATTGCTGTAGTAGGCCTCCACTCTGTCTGGAACTGGCGTATTGGCAGAGAACCTGCCCGAAGGAATTCCTACCTTGGCGCGCTTTGTCAGGTCCATCTCGTAGTTAAACTCGTTCACTAGGTTGCCGATGGAGCTACCCACGGCTGTTCCGCCCGTCTCTTTGAAGGTTTTGGCGGTATCGCCCGTCGTCCAAGCGGTATGCGTCACATCTGCCGCCTCCTTAATTAGGTTGGTGATGTCCTGCAGGTACTTTCTGCGGTTGGCGGCGTTGGCAGCAGTCGTGAACTGGTCTACTGTGGCAGCATCGCTTGCTGAGCCATACAGCAAATAGTCCATTGCCGGAAAGCCTTTGGCAGACATGTTGGCGGTGGTCTGCAAGTTATAGTTGCCGCTGCTGATGTTGTTTTCCACTTGGCTAGT
The DNA here is from genome assembly GCF_947499215.1 of uncultured Pontibacter sp. Classification (GTDB taxonomy): domain Bacteria; phylum Bacteroidota; class Bacteroidia; order Cytophagales; family Hymenobacteraceae; genus Pontibacter. The sequence continues at coordinate 1,555,547 of NZ_CANMNI010000001.1, read as the reverse complement.
GGTGGTAGGGTAGATGTTCAGGTTACTGCGTAGCAACTGTTCATCGGCCGGACCAAATTCGTAGGCGCTTACTTCCTGCCAAGCCAAGTAGGCTTCCTGATACTCTTTTCGGGCATCGGCGAGCGTGGCGGCGGTAGGATCAGTAGTGAATGCCGTAACGGCTGAGGCCATTTCGTCTGTCTCCGTCTTAAATTTCTGATAACCCGGAACGATCAGGTTGTCAGCGTAGTTCGCAAGCATCGCCTGACGATCATACTCAGATGTAGGACCCGAGTCACCGTCGTTGGAGCCACAGCCGGACAGAGCCCCAAGGCAGGCCAGTACGGCGGCGAATGTGTAGTTTTTTAGTGCAGTCATAGTGATTAAGCTGAAAAGCAGCAGCCAAAGCAATGGATTGCCGTGGCTGCTGTTGGTGTTTAAAAGTTATATGCTGTGCGGCAGTTCATACTACAATTGAGACTTGATGCTGTCCATGTTGTAGGCCGTGCTAATGATATCGATGGCAGCGTTTATGTCAGCGGCTGTCGTGTCGTAGAAGTTGGACCCTAGCTGAGCCATGGCTTCTTCGTATTGTGCGTCAGTGATTTTGCGGTCGGACTTAAACTTAAGGCCCACCATAAAGCCCAAGGCTTCTGACAGGTAGTGGCTCTTTTTGGCCTGATCAGCAATGTGCGTTTTGGCCAAGTTCAACTCCAGAATAACAGAAGCAGCGACCAGTTTTTCCCACTCGGTGCGAATGGTGGCAATGGCCTCATCCTTGCCTTTCATATCCTTAGCGGAAATGGCGGCACGTCCTTTCAAAAAGGCATCCATCAGGGCTTTGTTGCTGCCTGTGCTCGGATTGACTTTGTTGCTGTAGTTAGCCCAGAATTTCAGGTTGTTCAGGTTGGTAGGAAAGTCCACGGGAGCGCCGAAGTAACCAAAGGCCTCATCGAAGTGGTGCTCCATCTTTGTGCCATCGCCCGGTGTAATAGTGGTGTTGTCTACGGCAGCGCCTATTTTGGCTTCTGTCAGGTAAACTTCTACCGCTTGGAAATAGAACACAGCGCCCATCAGACCTTTCTGGATGATTTGAGCTGGCTCCACGCCGTTGGCATCTACTAAGTATTTTGTGCCTTCAGAAGTGGTCAACAGACCGGCTTTGCCATTAAGAGCCGGAGTGCCGGCAGAAAGACTGGCCGAGGCGGCTTTATCAAAATAGCTGTCAAACAAAGACTGCGCGGATAAGATTGTCTTGTCTTTGAGCTGCTTGCCTGATGTGTTCAGTCTTGCCTCCGAAAAGGGGGCGTTTACATTGGCGTACATGTCTCTCATCTTCTGGGCATCCAGCAGTGCGCCATTATTGCCGGTTTTGACATAGCTGTCAAGCTCTGACAACATGCTGATGCGGTCAGTTTGGCCGGAGTAATTTACGTTTTCGAAATTATAAGTCTGCGGAACAGTGTAAGACGGGGAGTCTTCTTCGTCTTTGGAGCAGGAAGAGAAAAGGGTGCAAACCGCGAGGCCTGCTAGCATGAACATCTTGGAGTTTAGTTTGCGGTGCATAAAAGCAAGTATGTTTATTTAGACTGATTATAAATATGCTGCAAATCTAATGTAGGCTGCTTTAAGGGACAAGCATTATTTAGAATAATTTTAAATAAGAAATTAAATCTCTTCTAATAAGTTGATTTTCTGTGATATAGTTGTTTTGTTGAAATCCTGAGCTTACCGGCACAAACACATGGCAGATGGGGCCGGGAATTGATGGGGCAGGGAATTCACTTCTAGTATAGTGACCGTCTTTGACTTTGTAGGGACCAGCACTCCCGGGAAGCGCTCATCCGCAAGTGGCACCATACCTTCCCGGTGGCGCACATAAGTATACTCGGTCAAGAATTGGGCTTATACCTATGGATTGGAAACAGACGGGACAATAGGAGTAGCTGCAGGGGAATTGGTGAAAAGCGCTGTATTCAAATTTTGCCCAAACGGGAGCCTCCATATTATGGACTATAAATAAAGAAGCCGTGAACGGGCTAGTATAGCAGCGTCACGTGTTAATGAACAGTTATTACGGAATAGGAGATAGGAATTAAATGCCGGTACTTATTTATTTTATCTGAAATAAACCGAGTATTACTATAAGCTCTGCTAATATTTTGTTAAACTGCAGTCTGTTCGGCAATTTAGCCACAGCCTAGGTTCATAATACATTTATCAGCATAGGCCCATGATCATAAGATTAATAGAGTCAAACGGCTCTGTGAAAGCCACCATTCCGCTTGCTGACATTAAGCATGTCGAAACACGTACGTTAAACTATTTTGGTGAAAGCACTCACAACCTGTACCTGTTCATAGGGGAGAGGGAAAAGGAGTGTTTCATGCTGCTGACCTATTTATGTCCTGTTAACATGGAAAGGGCAGGTCGTAAGCTACAGGATCTTATCAGACAGGCGCCGCTCGTCGGTCTGGCTGCAGAGGAAACTGTATTTGAACTGCACCCGGACGCAGCGCCCGCCGCAGATTTAGCCACCGACGTAAACCGTCGATAACATAAGGCAATAGCGCAGATTGGATCTTTCGAGTAAGGTAAGACTTAAGAAGAAGCTTTCGGGAGATAACGAAGCATCTGCTTTACCATTGTTTCTGCTGTGCTGCCATAGTCTTTCTTATACTTCTGCAGGAGCTCTTCCCGGCTTGGCTTTTGGCCTTTGGCCTGTTTTTCCCACAGCACCGACAGTGAGGCGTAAGGAGGCAGGGCTATACCCACGGCGTTGTAAAAGTTGCTGATGTTGGCAATGATGTGCTGTGCCCCATCAGAGTCGCCCGTGATCACGATGCCGCCCACCTTACCTTCCAGTTTCGATTTTTTCCCTTCCAAGATCTCGTCATGGATTTCATCGAGGCGCTCGATCACCCGCTGTATCTCCGATGACTGATTGTTCCACCAGATGGGGGTGGCGAACACGATGATGTCAGCCGCGAGCACCTGCTTTAGAACATCTGGCCAGTCGTCGCTTTCTCCCATGTCGCTGTAGGTGCCCGCCAGAATGTTGTGGTCGACCAGCTTGACGATGGTGCAGTCAATGTCCTGCTCTTGGAAATAGCCCGCCAGAAACTCTGACAGAACCTCCGTGTTGGACAGGCCTTCTTTTTTGAGTGTGCCGAGTAGTATAATTGCTTTCATACTCTATGTAACTAAGAAATGCGGGTCAGTGTTTTGGTCAATAACTTCGGGCACCAGAAATTCAATTTTCTGCAAATGAACGACCGATTTATAATTTGTTCACTAGCTTAATCAATGTCTGAAAAAGGGTGCTGGGGCTGCTGGCTTGGTTAATGGTGCCCGTGATGAACACGTCTTTGGAAGGTACGTAAAACACTGCCGTACCCGTGGAGCCGCAGTGGCTAATCAGGTCAGGTATGGCTTTGAAGGGCGAGAAGATACGTGGCATATACTGTTTCTGAACACCGATGTCAGGATATCGTGCAGCGGTTGTATCATGACCACTTCCAGTACCCGGCCCAGAAGCTTGAAGTTTGTGTTACCGTAATTAGCTTTGCCTTGCTGCCCCGGCGGGTACTTGGGCTTCATCTGCTTCACCTGCGCGATGGTCTTTTCGAGCGGCCACGCTTCGTCTTCGCTGGCAAGCAAGTGGTCCATTAGTTTGGGTTGCCCCGAGCGCTTGTCGATGAGGTAGCAGGGCAGGCCGGAGTCGAGCCATCAGCAGTCTCTACCCGAAAGGCAGCACTCTGAATGTTTCTTTTGGAATCAGTCTTGGCTACGATCCCCTCAAGTTCTGACTCCGCCAGTTTTTTCATCGCGTTGGAGTGCAGACTAAATTAATCGCTTCAGCTGGATGCTATGTTTCTTTACCCCTTTTGCGGTTTTTACCGAAACCGTAAGTTTGTTCCTGTCCTGCTGGTTGAGCAGCCTGCGGTATTCATGAATGGATGCGCTTTTGTTGTCAATCGCCACAATCACGTCGTTCACGCGAAGTCCCTTTTTGTAGGCATCGCTCCCCTCGTATACATCCATTATCACCACTTGGCCCTGTTCGTCGTGCCGTAACCTGATGCCACTCACTGGGAATATGAACGAAGCAGTGTAAAAGGCATTGGGTTTCAGGTATAGCGTATGCGTTTCGTAGTTTAGGACGTAATCGAACCGGTTGATAATCTCTGCCCCAAGTATTCCCAGATAACCCTTGAAACCGCTCACCCCTTGCTCATCAGAAGCCAGAAATACCGGCATTTGCGGGAAAGTGTGCGACTCGAACTCAAGCTGCTCTATTGCCACGATGTGGTTTACGGTTGAGCTGCTAAGGTTATTGCTGCGACTTGTCATAGACTTCGGGCTTTGTTCCAGTATGCGATGCTCTTTCCTGAAGGGAGTGTTTACGAGCAGCGTAAGCCCGGCGCCGCTGTCGAACAAAACATTGTCTGTAAATTTTTGTGTGTTCTGGAGCGTGATGGTGGCTGGTAGCACTGGTATAGGGATATCGTTCAAGAATTCAAATACATGGGTGGTGTAGTTCTTGAAATCAGGCGCCTGTTCGAAAGGGTAAAGGTTGATGCGACGGTTCGTGATATCTACTTCGGTGATGTGCGTTTGGATGATATCGTTGCCGATAATGCCGTCGTAGTGCATGCCGCCAGCATGACGCAGTCTGGTGAGGTCGTCGAGTACGATGTGTACGCTGTCTATCTGCAGATTTGGCAGGTTGATTTGCTGGTTTAGGGCAATGCGATAGGTCACAGCCCCGCTTGCGCCCTGTACTTCTTCATTGTAGTCAGGCTCTATACCTAACTTTGCGGCCACTTTGCTGTCGAGCAGGGTGGTAGTCGCTCCGGTATCAAAGTAGAATGTTAAGGTGTCCAGCCCGTTTACACTAGCTTTTATCAGAATATACTTATCCTCAATCAGTTCGAATGGGAGGGTGGTTTTTGCCTTTGGCTGATGCTGCGCCTGCGTTTGAGCGATAAAACAGTATGCAAAAACCAAGTAGAAGGCTATGGATTTCATATGAAGCGGATATAGGTATAATGGTATATATTGTTCAAATTAATACTATATGTTCAAAAAATCATGATTGCTTTCGTGCCTATAAGTCTGAATTTCTACCCTGCAGAATTTAACCTAACAGTTATAGGTAATGTGTAAGCGTGCTATCAAGTTGTTAAAGATGGAGGTCGAACACCTTTTGTTCTTTGCTCTCCGCAAAACCAGCCTTTTTATAAAAGGTATGGGTAGCAGTGCGTGTGGTGTTGCAGCGTACCCGCACCTTTCTGACTGAATGTACAGCCGCCCATGTCTTTACTCTTTCTATCAATTGCTGCCCTATACCTTGCCTCCGGAAATGCTCGTCCACCATTAAGCCCCCAATCTCCACAAAAGGCTCTGACTCCAAACGGAAGGTATAAAAGCCATGAATCCAGCCTACTACCTGTTTGCCGACACAAGCCACGAAACCGCAATGGTCTTTTCGTGCAAGCACCTGCGCTACCCTTTCTCTCATCTCCTCAACTAACACGGTATAGCCAAACTGAAGTGAAAGCTGTGCTAGCGCTTCGACATCATCTTCAATGATTTCTCTGAAGTGGATTTGCATAGGTATAGGAACGTAGCTGTGAGGTATAGGCGCTGCTTAAGTAGGTTATATTTACTATACCAAAGGGACCCGTAGATAGTCACTTTGGTTGCATGAGGCATGCAAGTTTTTGTTTCTCTTACTTCACCACTCCCTTTATCCACGCACTGATTGTCTCCAACGCCACGGGTGCCATCGTCTCTTCGATTGCAGCATATTCGGTATGCAGGCCGGTGTTAGCCGTCTGGAAAAGATGGTTGAGTCCGGGCAATTCTTTAACCGTGTAATGTTTATTGCCGCTGGCTTTCAAAGCTTTTTGGGTAGCGGCGAGGTTCGCAGCAGCGGGCACCTGCAGGTCTTTACTGCCGTTGAGCGCAAGCACCGGCATCTTGAGTTGCCGCAGAGTGGGGGCGGGGTCATAAGCAAGGTAGTAACGCATCCAAGGGCTGCTTAGCTGTGCTACCAAACTGTTCTCACTCTGAGCTGATAAACCGAGTTGCTGTATTTCCTGCGCCGTGAACTGCGCCTTTGCTTCCTGCTCTATTGTTCTGATCTTCTTGGAGGCTACATCTACATCACCCTCAGAAGCAGCAGTTTCAAACTGGGCACGGCGCATTTTAAGCAATTTCTGCAGGGTTTGGTCAGGTATACCGGCAGCGCTGAAAATAGCTTCGTTTTGCGCTACCAATAGTTCTGTTCCGGGAACGGCACTCCCGGCCATCAACACTACAAAGGCCACGTCTTTGTTGGCAGCCGCTACTTTTGCGGCGATCAGGGCACCTTCGCTCAGGCCCAGCAATCCGATTTTTTTAGCGTTTACCTCTTTGTGCCCTTTCAGGAAGGTATAGGCAGCCTGGGCATCTGTAGCAAAGTCCTGTGTAGTGGCAGATGTAGCGCTTCCTTCTGATTTTCCTGTACCACGGTCATCGAGTCGGAGCACAGCAATACCTTGGCGGGTGAGGTGGTCGGCCAGCACCAGAAAAGGCTTGTGGCCCAACACAGTCATGTCGCGGTCTTGCGGACCCGAGCCCGTGAAGAGAATCACGGCGGGGTACGGGCCTTTCCCTTGGGGCATGGTCAGTGTGCCGGCAAGGCTTATGCCTGCTGCTTTGTTCTCCACGCTTACTTCGGTCTCCTGATAAGGGTATGGCTTTGTAGGCTCCTGTTTGCGGCGCTGTGCCTCGTAGGCTCCTTTCGTAAGCTGCATGGGCAATGCGTAGCCGCCTTGTTTCCAGTGTCCTTCTATGGTTTCGGGGCTGGTTACTCTGCCCACATATACCCCTCCAATGGCCTTTATATTTAGGTATAGGCTGTCTTGCGTCAGTCTTACTTCCTGCACCGGTATACCTCTAGCGCCCTGTTGCGGACTGTCCATGGTGGCACTGAGCGCACCACTTGGGTCTGCGCTAATGTGCAACACCAGTGGGAGTTTCGTGCCGCTAATGTCAAGGACGCCCTTCCATGAGCCCGCAATTTGTGATGGGGGCACTGGCTGCTGGGCAAAGGACGATGCTGCAGATAAGAGAACTAGGAGAAGTGTAAAGAACTGTCGTTTCATGCTATACCTTAATTGAGTTGGTGTGCTATACCTATAAAATAGCTTTGGGATTATTACGACTGTCGCTGCAGCCGCTGTTCTTTTCTGAATTCGATAAATGAGTAAACGAGCGGAACCACTACTAGAATGGCCACGGTAGCCAAGAATATTGCCTGCCGGGTAACGGAGTCTGGGAACAACGCCAGTAAGATCATAACAAGCCCGCCCGCAATCCAGAGGATGCCTCCAAGCCGATGGGTTTTGCGCCATACCTGTTCGCTCTCCAGTGTCCAAGGGGTGCGAATGCCGATGAAGTAGTTGGGCTTAACCGCCTGAAAGTAGTTGCCCAAGGCAATGAACAGACCTCCGATCAATATGAGGAGGGCGTTCAGCTGGAAAGTGTCCGGGTTCAAAGCGCTGTGAATGATGAACATCGCGAGCGCGGTCATGAAAATGACGAGGATGAAGCGCAGCTGGTGGTACTTGCTGCCCATGTAGGTCAACTTCCGTTTCGGGTCGATGTAGGGCACTGCCAGCAAAATAAGGTTGAGCAGGGCAGTTGTTCCGAGCACGATAAAAATCATAGCTGTTTTGCCAGCCCAGCCATCGGCTTCACCTTTCAGGTTAAAGTGCACTGGCACACGCTCTGGCAGGTCGTTCCAGACCCAAGCCAAGTAGACCAATGGAATGAGGATAATAACCCAAAGTATGATTTCTCTGGTGAGGCCGGTCGTTTTCATCTTATTCATCTTTTAAGGTGATAATCCATTTCATCAACTCATCGAGCACAGTTGTGTTAAGCGAGTAAATCACAAACTGCCCCTGCTTTTCGGAGGTCACCAGCTCGGCCTGACTCAGGATGTCGAGGTGGTGCGAAATGCTGGGTTTTGTAATGTTGAAAGCCTCCGCAATCTCGCCAGCGGTCATGTCCTTTTCCTTCAGCAGGTTAAGGATTTCGCGGCGGGTCTGGTCATTGAGCGCTTTAAAGACTTTGTTCACTATGTAAATTAGGTATTTAGACAAATATCTAAATATTAAATAAAAGTGCAAATAATTTAGTGAATAATTATTTTGGATTAGACTCCCATCTGTCTTTTGGAATTTGTACCTTCGTGGTAGGTAAAAATAGTTCTTGCGCATGGCTGGAGCCATTTTGTGTCTTAGCCTCAACTTCCGAATACCCTACCCGTGAATAAATTATCGCTCATACTCCACTGCAGTGCATTTACATTGTTGACATGGCTACTCTCCGGTTGTAGCGCAGACAGTCAATCAATCGAAAGGGAAGCGCAAACAAATCAAACCTATATCAATCTCATAGATGAATGGCATCGCGAGCGAGAGGCGAAGCTGAAAGCGCCGGATGGATGGCTGACCTTGGCAGGGCTATACTGGTTGCAGGAGGGAGAGAATACGTTTGGTAGCGGGGCTGGCCATGATCTGACCTTTCCGGCTGGCAAAATCCCCGGCAATGCTGGTGTTATCACTCTGGAAGACGACCGGGTGTCCACCAGCATAGCAAAAGGTGTGGAGGTGCTGCTCAATGGCAGACCAGTGAAAGAGGTGTCGCTCTTCGGCCCCGGTCTGGATACTATTCCCCAGCTAACCCATGGTTCGCTTACGTGGTTTGTGATCAAGCGTGGCGATAAATACGGGATTCGATTGCGTGATCTGGAGAACGATGCCTTGATCCACTTCAAAGGAATAACACGCTTTCCGGTAAACGCCGCGTGGCGCGTGGAAGCCAAACTGGAGCCACACCCTACGCCAAAACAGATACCGATCACCAACATAGTGGGTCAGACCACTTTGCGAGATTCCCCCGGTACGCTGGTGTTCGAACTAGATGGCAGGCAGCATCGGCTTGACGCGTTGATGGAAGGAGAAGAGCTTTTCATTGTTTTCGCCGACAAAACAAATGGCCTCGAAACCTACGGAGCCGGTCGCTACCTCTATGCCGAAAAGCCCCGTCCTGACGGCACAACTATTCTCGATTTCAATAAATCCATTAACCCTCCCTGCGACTTTGTTTCGTATGCCACTTGTCCACTGCCGCCACGCCAAAACCTGCTGACTGTCAGTGTGGAAGCCGGAGAGAAATCGTACGGGGAGTACTCAAGGTAGGCATTCTGTTTTCGTTTGCCATCTGAAAGCCAAAATCTAAAATTGCGAACCCTTATAAGTTAAAAGGGTATAACAATAGGTATAAGGCGCTGGAAAAGCCCTCTGAAGAGGGGAACTTATTTAAGCATAGGTCTGTTCATATATAGTTCCCCGTAAATTTTGAAAACCAAAACTATTAGCATGACAGAGACTATGTCTAACACAGTAATTACAAGTGAGCACTTGGCGAAAGCCATGACCTATACCCAATACCGCGAGTTGATTGACACCCTGCTGGCGGAAAACAAAACAACCGGCACCAACCACTCCGAAGCCATGGTGGAGTATACCCGCATGAATGCGCAGCGCATGCGCCGGGTTGAGAAAACCACTGTATTGGACAATGAGTTGGTAGACCTGATGCTGAGTGTGCAGAACAAGATGATCTGGGTGATTTTGACAGAGGCTTGGTGCGGCGATGCAGCCCAGACAGTGCCGGCCTTGGTTAAGATTGCAGATGCATCCCCGCTTATTGAAGTGAAACTCCTGTTGCGTGATGAAAACCCCGAGGTAATGGACGCTTACCTGACCAACGGCGGACGCTCTATACCTAAACTGATCGTTTTAGACGCCGATACCCTAGAGGAGATCGGTACTTGGGGGCCTAGACCTGAACCTGCGCAGCAGCTATTTATGGATTTGAAAGCACAGGAAGCACCCTATAAAGAGTTTGTAGAAAAATTGCACGGCTGGTACGGCAAAGACCGCAGCCAGACGCTTTTGCAGGAGTTCAAGTCGCTTATACGCGACTGGGCCAGACTGCAGAGCCCTGAAGAGCAGCCAATGGAACGGTTCTAGTAACCGGGCCATAATAAAAGCGGCGACCTGAGATACGGTCGCCGTTTTTTTATGCCCAGATATAGCTTCTACTGCGATTTAGTTCTCAGTAATACGTTCATTTGCTTGATCTTATCGCCAACCTCCAGTTGATGCAGCACGTCCATACCCTCTATCACCTTGGCGAAGATGGTATAGCGGCCGTCCAGATGGGGCGTAGGAGAGTGCGTGATAAACCACTGGTTGCTTTCGGTGTCCTTGCCAGCGGAAGCCATGCCTACATAGCCCTCGCGGTAGTGTAGTGGCGCAAACTCTGACCGGATAGAATAGTCGGAACTGCCCCAGCCGTCGCCACGCTGGTCGCCTCCTTGGGCCACAAAATTAGGCACCACCCGGTGGAAGTACAGCCCATCAAAGAACTGCTTGTTCACTAACTCCACAAAATTGGCCACCGAGCCCGGAGCATCTTCCACAAACAACTCTAGGGTAATCACTCCCTTTTCAGTTTCAATTACCACTTCTTGGTCCGGATGGATTGTTTGCACGAGCTTCCAGTCAATTGGGTGGGTGAACGGGTTCTTTGGCGCTTCGGATGGCTCCTTGCCGCTCAGGTAGTCGATGGTTTTCTGCAGCTCTATGTTAGTTTCCATGTCGCGGGGCAGTACCAGTTTCTGCTGCGCCTCCGTCAGGAAGGCATAGTCCGTGTAGATGTCGCGGTAGTTCAGCTTGGGATTGCGGATAACCCCGGCAGCCAGACCTGCCAATGATACGTCGCCAGACGCTATCCCTTTTCTGAATATATCGGCAAAGTCCTGCTCCAGCGCTTTGGGGAAATCCGCCTGTTGGCGCATGGCCGAAAGAGCCTCCATACCATAGGTGCCGATCACGGGCTGGGGCGCTGCAAAGGTTTGCTCTGCTATGAACTTGTAATTGTCGTAGTCCGCCGAAAGCGCTTTCAGGATATGGGCTTTGTCGTAGGGGTTCTGCGTGCTCAGGTATAGCTGCTGGTATTTCTGGCTGAGCTGCGCTTTGTCAGGACTGTTGCGCAATATAACCCAGATCAGGCCGGCGCGTACGCGTCCGTCCTCTACTTGATCCAAAGCTTTCTGCAAAGTGGTGACGTTCACCCCGCTTGGGTTGGCCTGCAGAAACTCTGCCGTTGCCACCGCCGAGTTGATGTTCTCATCCGTCAGGCCGGCCACTATGGCATCGTCAATTTCATCAAACTCCAGTCCGCCCATGGCGCGTATGGCGCTCAGTCGCACGCGGTAGTCGGGGTCGCTCTGTACTATACCTGAGAGCAAAGCCGCTTTGTCGCGTGCGTTTATTTTGCTGAAAGCCTGCGCCACGGCCATGCGCACATCCGCCGATTCATCCGACGTAACAACCGTGGTCAGCTGCTGACGATAGGGGCTCAGGTCCAGTTTGGGCGTGCGGGCCAACTGGTGCGCGGCGGCCAGTCTTACTTCGTACGGAGCGTTTCCGGAGAGCCACTGCACGGCTTTCTCTACCGCTTGCGCGCTGCTTACCTGCCGCAGACCGGCGCGGTAGAGTCCCCACGCCTGTCCCGCCTGTGCGGTTTCGTTTGGAGCCTGATAACTTACCAGATAGTTGAGTCCGCCGGCATCGGCCATTTTGCCAAGGGCTTCGAGCAACTCGGCCTGAACCGCCGGGCGCTGCTCTTGGTTAATGTGCCGCATCACGGCCTGCTGCGCCTTCTTGTTGCCGATTTGTCCGAGTGCATAAGCGGCGGCTAGCCGTATGTCGGATGCTGTGTCGGAGAGCGCGAGCAAGAGCTGGGGTATGGCCACGGTGTCCTGCATCGAGCCGAATGCGAGGGCTGCTTCCCGCCTGTACTGTGCGTTGGGGTTGTTGAGGAAAGTGAGCAGTTGGCTGGTATTGCGCTCATCCTGCAAGGTATAGAGCTGCTGCAGGTTAGGGTCTGAGAACTTGTTGATGCCTTGTGGTTCAGGAGCTAAACTTTGCTGTGGCGGCTGCGATTGGCAGGCTGCCAATGTGGCAAAGGCAAGAAGCAGGGTATAGGATTTTCGCATAGTCAAGTGGTATGGGATTTCAATATACTAAATGCGTCTATAAGGCCGTGCAGGTATAGGGCTTTTTTAATGATTAAGCGGGATTTCGTTTGCCGATTATATAAAAAATAGTATATTGATTGCTTAACCGGCAAAAATAATTATGCAGGATTTAGGCTTAAGCGTACGCTTATTCTCCAGACCCTATGGTGTTAGGTCGCAGATGGAGCGGCTACTCTTGCTGTTGGCGCTGCTCTCGGTGGCGCTGCACGGGTGGTTGCTTTATCAGCTGGTTGCCGTACGCGATTTGCATTCGGCCGTTACCTTCCTTTACTTGTTCAGTCTCCTTCCCTTTACGCTCTTTCTGGCATCCGTCTGGTTTGATCACAATCCCGGTTACCAGCGCCACCTGACGCTATACGCCACTGGTGTGCGCTATCGGCTCGGTTTTATGCAGCGTGAGCATGACTTCGACTGGGAAGAAGTAGAAAGCATCTTGGTAGGCCAAACGGTGGTGCATTTCGAGTTGAAAAACGAAGAATGGCATTCTGTAAACCTTGGGTCGGTGCGCCGTGAGCAGACCATGCAGCGAATAAAATCAGAATTGGAACGAATAGCGACCAATAAAGAAATACGCTTTCAAATTACTGACCAGTAGTCACATTGCTATGTATGTAAATTTATACCCGAATAAAGATCTCAAGAAAACCAAAAGGGTCCTGCTGTGGGGTGGTGTCTTTTTCCTCTGCGGAGGCTTGTATGTGTTGCTAAGCGAACTGATAGCCCAAGAGGAGATTCGGTGGGCTTGGGCAGCCGCTGCGGTTCTGATAAGTGCTGCCGGTACCAGCGGAGTGGCTGTCGGCACGGGGTACTTCCACTTCAAAGACGCTTTCTTTTCCATGACCCCTGAAAGAATAAAATACAGACTTACCTTGTATGGCCCTGAACGCACTATTTTCTGGGACACCATCGACAGCATACAGGCATCAGAGCATGTACTGGTGTTTGAACTGAAAGATAGCAATCAAGTGATTATGCGACTCGGGCATATCCAAGACCCACAGCTAGCCAACCATGTCAGTGTAAGTATACAACTAGCTGCTATTGAGCAGAAAGTGGAAGTCAACCAAACGGCTACTTATCTGCAGCATGTAGGTTTATAAACCAATGCTAGCCTAGTATGCGTCCTATATCTCCCCTACTTAACATTACATACTGAGAGATAAGTTTGTTTTTTTGTGTTTTATTTATTTTGTATAAAAACAAAACATGAAATAATTTATTGACGTAGTAATTTATAATTAAATTTTAGCATTATTCATGGCGTATTGAGTTCTTTTAAACCTGATGCGGCTGCTTATTTCCTTGTATTTAATTATTTAGTACAATCCGTATGTATGTCAGCCTCTATACAGCCAAACAGCTGCGCAAAATAAAAGACCGGATGCTTTGGCTCGGGCTTTTCATGAGTACGGGCGGGGCTGCTTCTGTATTACACAATATATTGCTGGCAGAGCAAACTAGGTGGTATTGGGCGCTTGCAGCGCTGCTTATTATGGCTGTAGGCGTGATCCTTATCGCAGTGGGCACAGATAGGGTACAACTTAGAACGGCTTACTTTTCCATCTCTCCAAGCCTCATTAGTTATCGTTTGAACTTCTACAGCCCAGAGCACCTAATAGATTGGCGCCATGTTTCCGCCGTGTATTTGTGTGACAATTGCGTGCTTTTCGATTTACATGGCGGCAAGCAGAAATCCGTGAACTTCTTGACATTCCAGAGTTCCAATCTTGCCTGTCATGTGGGCCTAAGTATTCAAGCAGCCGCGTTGGCGCGAGCTATTGCCGTAAACGGAGTACATTACAACACTTCGAGCGCAGCCAATTGATGTGCCCTGACGCAGGGTGCTAAGCATGCTGCAGCTGTCACAAAATCTGTTGTTCTGATTCACCCCACTATAATCCTTTACAATAGGGTCATTCTGTCGTCCACAATATTTTCCAGCATCTACGTGTCTAATGCTCAATAGGCACAGCGGATTGTCAATCCAAGCAAGTGTAGCAGAACATATTCGAGTAGGTATAGTTTGGGAGCGATTGTTTTCGGAAATTGCGGCTTTATTTCGATTATGGCTGAGCTGAAAACACGCGTGTATGGACTACAATTTGGATTGCTGTGCTTAAGCTCTTTCCTCTTCTTTGCGAGTTTCAACATGATCATACCGGAGTTGCCCAACTACATCACGCAGCTGGGCGGCGCTGAATACAAAGGACTTATCATATCACTTTTCACGCTTACGGCGGGCTTGTCACGCCCTTTTAGCGGTCAGCTGGCCGACAAGATGGGGCGTATACCTGTCATGCTGATAGGGGGAGCCGTTTGTATTCTGTGCGGATTTCTATACCCTGTTACAGGCACGGTGGCGGCTTTTCTGCTGCTACGGCTTGTGCACGGCTTTTCTACTGGTTTCACACCCACGGGTACTGCCGCCTACGTGGCCGACATTATCCCGATGGAGCGTAGGGGAGAGGCGACCGGCCTGTTAGGTTTGGCCGGTAGTCTGGGTATGGCCGCAGGTCCTGCCATGGGGGCTGCCATAGCCAACAGCTTCTCTCTCGATGCCATGTTCTACTCCTCCTCGGTAGCCGCTTTTCTTTCGGTGGCCGTGGTGGCCCGCATGCACGAAACGCTGGACAACCCGAACCGCTTCCGGATGGGACTGCTGAAGATATCCCGCAGCGAGATCTTTGAACCCCGGGTGGTGAACCCCTCCGTTTTTATGATGCTTACTGTCGTGTCGTTCGGTATTATCTTGACCATCGTGCCCGATTTTAGTGAGCATCTGGGTATACAGAACAAAGGCCTCTTCTTTACCAGTTTCACCCTTTCTTCCTTGGCCATACGCTTTCTGGCGGGCAGAGCCTCCGATAAGTACGGGCGCATCCGGGTGCTGAAGATAAGCTCGGCACTGCTGGTAGTAGCAATGGGGCTCATCGGCTGGGTGACTACCGCCACGGGCCTGTTGCTGGCGGCGGCGGTGTTTGGTGTGGCCGTGGGCATGAACTCACCCACTGTCTTTGCTTGGACCATTGACCTCAGCCACCCCGCCCACCGCGGGCGGGCTATGGCCACCATGTATATCGCGCTGGAGGCAGGTATAGGCTTGGGGGCACTGATGTCCGGTTGGCTCTATGACAATAATCCCGCACGGTTTCCGGTGGTTTTCTGGACGGGAGGCGCCTGTGCCATGCTAGGGTTTTTGTACCTTATTTTCGCTGTTAAAAAAGAGGCATAGGGTCATTATCTTATTGAGGTCCTTGTTGTAGTTGCTTCCAAGATTTTCCGGGATATATAGTCATTGCCTCCGGCCTGCCCGTATAGAAAACTGTCGTTTATACTTAGGTAAAACTTTAGCTTACTGGCTTTGTTTCTCTTTCACCATGACAGCAATCAACCAAGCTTTTTTAGACCATCTGACAACAGTGCACCAGCAGTCGCGCCACGTGGTGCCGCACTCCATGAGCTGCGCCTTTCTGGACGGTGTACTGCAGTTGCTTTTCCCCTCGCTTGCGGAGCGCTCCTTTGGGTCGCGGTCTGAAGTAGAAGCCTACTACATGCTGCTGCGATCGGATCTCGAGAAAATCTTGTTCAGAATAGAGGAGCGCCTGCCCGGGAAACCCTACGAGATAGCTGACGCCTATTTTGAGGCCCTTCCCGAGCTGCAGCACCAACTCAACAACGATGCCGCCGCCATTGAGGCCGGAGATCCCGCCGCCGTGAACGTAGACGAGGTGATCAGGACCTACCCCGGTTTCTTTGCCGTAGCGGTATACCGGTTGGCGCATCAGTTCTGCCGCATGGGTGTACCGCTATTGCCCCGCGTGCTTTCCGCCTATGCGCATGCCAAAACAGGTATAGACATCCACCCAAAAGCGCACATCGGGTCTCGCTTCTGTATCGACCACGGCACCGGCGTCGTGATAGGGGAGACCACCGTTATCGGAAACAGCGTGAAGGTTTACCAAGGCGTGACACTGGGCGCGATGAGTGTGGAGAAGGCCATGGCCAATATCAAACGCCACCCCACCATAGAGGATCATGTGGTGATCTATGCCGGCGCCACCATACTAGGCGGAAATACCGTGGTGGGAAGCAATAGCATCATCGGGGGTAATGTGTGGCTGACGGAGAGTGTGCCGCCCTATGCCCGCGTGTACCACAGACCCCAGATTAAAGTGAGCTACTATGAAGACAAAGCTGATATTCTCAATTTTTCAATCTAAAAGACATTTCAATGAAAGCGCATAGCATACTCGATACAATAGGAAAAACACCACATGTGCGTATAAACCGCATGTTTAAGCACAAAGCCGAGGTGTGGATGAAAATGGAGCGGGCCAATCCGGGTGGCAGCATTAAAGACCGCATTGCGCTGGCTATGATAGAGGATGCCGAGACCAAGGGTATTTTGAAGAAAGGAAGCGCGATTATTGAGCCCACTTCCGGCAATACAGGAGTGGGGCTGGCTATGGTAGCAGCCGTAAAAGGCTATCATTTGATTTTGGTTATGCCGGAATCCATGTCCATCGAGCGACGCAGGCTGATGG
This sequence comes from uncultured Pontibacter sp., assembly GCF_947499215.1. Lineage (GTDB taxonomy): Bacteria > Bacteroidota > Bacteroidia > Cytophagales > Hymenobacteraceae > Pontibacter. The sequence continues at coordinate 1,538,855 of NZ_CANMNI010000001.1, read as the reverse complement.
CGGCTTACGGTGCCAAACTGGAGCTGACCCCTCGCGAAAAAGGTATGAAAGGCGCCATAGAACGTGCCCGGGAAATGCTGGAGGAGCATGAAAACGCATGGATGCCGATGCAGTTTGATAACGAAGCCAATACGCAGATTCACGTCGAAACAACGGCACAGGAGATTTTGGCAGATTTCCCGGAGGGGTTTGATTATTTGATAACCGGTGTGGGTACCGGCGGGCACATCACGGGAGTGGCTAAAGTGCTGAAGCAGCATTTCCCTAATCTGAAAGTATACGCTGTAGAGCCGGCCGCATCACCTGTGCTGAGCGGAGGGCAACCCGGTCCTCATCCGATACAAGGTATAGGCGCGGGTTTTGTGCCGAGCATCATGGATACCAGTTTGCTGGACGGCGTGGTGCAAGTAGCGGCTGACGATGCTTATGACTATGCCAGAAGAGCTGCAATGGAGGAAGGTATCTTTATAGGCGTGTCTTCGGGTGCCTCATTGGCGGCGGTGCAGCAGAAACTGGATGAGGAAATAGAAGAGGGTGCCCGCGTGCTCACATTCTGCTACGATACAGGCGAACGCTACTTATCGGTAGAAGGGCTGTTCGTGTAACATAATAATGTTCTATAATCAAATCGTGCCGTCTCTCTTTTGGGAGACGGCGCGATTGTTTTTAAGCGGCTAGCAGTTCCTGAATGTCTTGGTTCAGCGACTCTTTCACTTTCTGCAGCTGGCCATCTGTCATGTTGCGTTGCAGTACCCGAAACACTGCTTTGAAGGAAGCGGTGATTTCCTCGTCCTGCTGGAAGTCGTTGTTAGCGGCAAAGGCGTTTTTGTTGCGGATGTAATTGATCCATTCCTGCGCGTCCCGAATTTTTGTGGGTGCTTTGCTCGGATCATACTGGTCGAAATAGATGCCCTTCCAGAAAATCGGAAGCTGCGCGGCAAATTGCACGGCATCGTTTACCGGGAGTCTGTCCCTAATCGACTGCAGCACAGCCCGGAAAATGCGCCCGGCTTTGTTTAAATCATCGGTGTGTAGCTCGTTTGCCACTTCCTGCAGTAGCACTGTTGCATTTTTGATGTTGTCTTCAAAGTTAAATGGCATTTGTCCTCCCTTCTTTAAGCGTTGCGTCCTATATGGTACGTCCGAGGGTGGGGCATGTTCTGGAATATTTGGCAGGTTTGGTAAAGGAGAGAAAAGGGAACAACACTGAACAAAAAAAAGGCAACCCGTGTGGGTTGCCTTTGTGGAGAATATCGGAGTCGAACCGATGACCTCTTGCATGCCATGCAAGCGCTCTAGCCAGCTGAGCTAATCCCCCATAAATATTAGAACTGCGGGTCTGAACCGCTGACCTTCCCGAAAGCCTTCGGGACAATCCAGTCAGAGAGCTAATCCCCCATTTGACTGGCACAAAATTAGAACATTTTTTGAATATGCAAAAGCGGAGGGGATAGATTTTGAAAATAAAAAAGGCGGGACATTTGTCCCGCCTTTTTGCTGTATAGGTTGTTTCTTCTTATTTGAAGATGTAACGTACACCAACCTGACCTCTCCAGCGAGAAGCGAAGTCTTGCGTGAAGTAAGGGTTGCCATCAGTCAAGCCTCTACCAGTGTAACGCAGGGTAGGAGTAGTAGTACCTGAACCAGAAACTACGTCAAGCAGCTGGAATGCGTTGAAGTTAGCACCATACTGTCTGCCCCAATCTTTGTTAAGTAGGTTACCGGCGTTCATCACGTCGAAAGTAAACTGAAGTTTGTGAGATTTCTCATCAGTTGTGTTCAGCTTGATTTCGTGCATGAAACGAAGGTCAACTTGGTTTGTCCAAGGCATTCTGTCGCCGTTACGCTCAGCATACTGACCTCTTCTGCTTCTCAAGTATTCGTTGCTTTCCACGTAAGCGTTGAAAGCTTCCCACTGGGCATCCTGAGCTGCCTGATCACCTGAGAATCTGATCTCGTTTCTGTTGCTAGGGATGTAAACAAGGTCATTAGTTCTACCATCGTCACCGTTGATGTCACCGTTGTAGATGTAAGAAATCGGAGCACCAGACTGGCCATTGTAGAAGGCTGAGATTGTAGTTGATGAACCGTTCTCATACTTCAAGGTATAGCCAAGAGCACTTATAATTCTAGAACGGATGTCGTTATCAGCCCAAGCAGCTCTGATATCATTCAGACCATATACTTGGTTTACATTAATCCAGTTTGAACGAGCTTGGCTTGAGTTACCTGGGTTAGCGTCCTGAGCTCTAGAGTAAGTATAAGCTACTGAACCGAACAGACCAGAGTCAAATGTCTTCTGTAACTGACCTGTAACGCTGTATGAGTAACCCTGATTTGTGTTAGTCAGGTAGATGATATCGTTGAAGTTAGTATCATCTCTCTTGAAAATAGGACGCTTGTCAGCACCTTCTAGTGTTCCGTTCTGAACTAGGTTCAGGTTCTGATAGTAGATGTTGTTAATTGTCTTAGAGTAAATACCTTCTACTGTGGCAACTACGTTACCAGGAAGTCTGCGGTCAATAGCACCGTTTACTCTGAATAGCTGCGGGAACTTGAAGTTAGGGTCTGTGATGTTGATTTCAGAAGCTCTTTCGTTCAAGCCAAGATCACCAGATGTGATTTGTGAGTTTGGATCAGCATTGAAACGCAAATCAGGGTACTTAGAACCACGTGCGTTGATGCTACCAAGCATGTTACCAGTGTTAGTATACTGGTTAGAGATCCAAACAAATGGGGCTCTACCTGTGAAGATACCGGCACCACCACGAACTTGTGTGCTACCATCATCAAATACATCCCAGTTAACGCCAACTCTAGGAGAGATCAAGAACTGAGTTCCTGGAGTTTTGTTAGTAGCAAGACCACGCTCCGTAAACTTAGAGTTGTTGTTGATCATCTCGTTTGCAGCCGGCTCATCGTTGAAAGTAGGCATGTCTAAACGAATACCACCTGTAACTTTCAAGTTTGGCATTAGCGCGTACTCATCCTGAGCATAGAAACCAAGCTGGAAGGCCGTAAAGTCTGCGCCTTGTTTACGGTTGTCAGTCAGTGAGTAAGTTCTGTCATACTGGAAAGGAGCAGTTTCTTCAGGTGTACCTACAGCTTCCCACGCTTCTATAGAGTCGTACTGGTATGCACCGAACTCCTGACGGATGAACAGGTTGTAAGTTTTATAAAATTCGTTGTGTGTACCGAAAGTGAAGGTGTGTTTGCCTTTGAACCAGCTAAAGTTGTTGGTTAAAGTAAATACATCTTGGTCTAATTGGTTAGCAACAGAGAAAGCCTCGCCACCTAGCGTTACTCTTCTACCACCTGACAGGTTAAGTTGTACAGTTGGGAAAGGATCACCACTGATTGTTCTGTTGTCTCTTACTGTAGTGTAACCTACGAGTAACTCGTTAGCGAAAACACCACCAATGTTACTGTTCAACTGTGCTACAGTAGAGTTAGTAGTGCTTGGGAAAAATACTGCGTTGTTAGAAAAACGAAGTGTGTTAGGGTTTCTAGATAAGCCCAGATCTTCGCCATAAGTATAGCTGTGACGCAGTGTCAACTGGTGATTGTTATTGATGTTCCAGTCCAAACGGGCGAAAAGTTTTTCGCTGTTTGTTTCTTGAGACTGAGCGCCGAAGCTACCAGGATCATAACCAAGACGTTTTGCAACAGCTGAGATTCTATCTAATTCATCGATGCTGAAATTAGACGTAGGTGAACCCGGCTCGAAAAGTACTGGCTGAGTTCTTTTTGTCACTTCACCGTTAGCGAAGAAGAAAAGCTTGTTTTTGATCAAAGCACCGCCTAGTCTGCCACCTAACTGGTAGTCTGTGTAGTCAGGATAAGCGTTTCTAGCGGCATCATTGCTTTTGCCAACAAGTTTTTCGTTGTTACCAAAGTAATACACAGAGCCTTCTGTGTTGTTGCTGCCGCTTCTTGTAATAGCGTTTACACCACCACCAGTAAAGCCACCCTGACGTACGTCAAAAGGAGCAACTACTACTTGGATAGCCTCGATCGCATCAAGAGAGATTGGCTGAACACCAGTCTGGCCACCGTTAGTACCACTGGAGGAGAGGCCAAACACGTCGTTATTAACAGTACCGTCAATAGAGAAGTTGTTGTACTTGTTGCTCTGACCTGCGAAAGAAGTACCAGCGCCAGCTGTTGAAGCTTGTGGAGTCAATCTTGTGAAGTCATTCAAGCTTCTTGAGATTGTAGGAAGTGCTTCAATCTGCTCAGTTGATACGCTTGTAGCAGCACCAGTTCTGTCAGAATTGATTACCTTGTCTTGCGCAGCTGTTACTGTTACTTCGCCCAAAGTTGTGGCGCTTTCAGATAAAACTAAGTCAAGACGGTAGTTTTGACCAAGTGTCAGCGTAACGTTCTCAATTCGCTGTTCTTGATAACCCACATAAGATGTGGTAACTGTGTAAGGACCACCAACACGCATGTTCTGAATGTTGTAACGTCCTTCTGAGTTAGTAGGGGCTACATACTGTGTGTTAGTTGGTTGGTGAACAACGATCACCGTTGCACCAGGTAATTCAGTACCAGACTGATCTTTTACCACGCCGTTCATAGCGGCCGTAGTAGTGCCTTGTGCCCAGCTATACTGTACTGTCAGCACAAGAGCTAGGAAAAGACATAGCGTACTATAAAATTTTTTCATAAAAAGATTGATTGATTTTTGCCTGCAAAATTAGAGGCTATATTGCTAAATGCAACTACTTAGAGATTAAATTATTATTAATAATTCGTCTTATGTTATTTATTTTCAAGCAATAGAAAAAAGTTGTAAATTGCGATCGGACGTTATGCTTAAACTCAGTTTAAACACTGAACGCCAAAAGGAAAGGCGGTGCTTGCAAGCACCGCCTTTCCTTTTGGCGTTCAGTTGTAATTATCGCTAGTTAAAAATGTAGCGTATGCCGAATTGCCCTCTCCACCTTGACTGAAAATCATTCACAAAGTAGGGGTTGCCATCTGTCAGGCCCCTGCCTGTGTAGTTGAACCTCGGGGTTGTGGTGCCTGCCTCGTACCCGACAAAGTCTATGGCTTGGAAAGCGTTGAAAGTAGCAGTGTACTGTCTGCCCCAGTCTTTGTTGATCAGATTAGTGAAGTTAAAAATATCAAGCGTAAGCTGGAGTCTGTTCTCGATATTACCCAGCCCTAGTCTGAACTCCTGCATCAGGCGCAAGTCAATCTGGTTCGTCCAAGGGAGCCGGTCTTCGTTTCGCTCCGCATATTGGCCCCGGCGGGAGCTCAAGTAGTCATTGTCACTGATAAAGGCATCCAGTGCCGCCCACTGATCGTCCGGCGTGGGAGAGCCGGGGATGACATTTCCCTGCCGGTCAGTAATAGGCACAAGGTTGATCTCCGACTGGTCTCTCGGGATGTAGATCAGGTCGTTCGTCCTGCCCGCATCATTGTTCACGTCCCCGTTGTAGATATAGGAGAGCGGTACACCTGTCTGTCCGTTGTAGAAAGCGGAGATGGTGGTGCCGGCAAAGCCCAAGTAGTTCATATTATAGGTAAGCCCTGCCACCACTCTGGAGCGCACGTCATTGTCAGCAAAGGCTTCTCTTACATTGTTCAGGCCTTCTACTTGGTTTACGTTTATCCAGTTAGAGCGCGCTTGGCTCGAGTTGCCGGGGTTTACGTCTTTGGCGCGTGAGTAGGTATAGGCCAAGGAACCGGAAAGCCCATTCTCCATGAAGGTCTTTTGCAATTGGCCGGTCAGGCTGTAGCCAAAGCCACGGCTTGTATTGGTCAGGTATATGATGTCCTGAAAATTATTGCCCGGAATTCTTCTGAAAACAGGACGATTATCCGCTCCATCCAAGGTGCCGTTTTGCTCCAAATTCAGGTTCTGGTAATAGATGTTATTCAGGTTCTTGGAGTAGATACCCTCCAAAGTGGCCACCATATCAAATGGCAGGCGCTGGTCTATAGCGGCGTTTACACGGAACAGCTGCGGGAATTTGAAGTCTGGGTCGGTGATGTTGATTTCAGCTGTTCTATCCGACAGGCCCACGCTGGTGGCGGTTGGCTGCATATTTGGATCCGGACTGAAACGGATCTGTTCCAGCAGCGGTCCTGAGGTGAGGGCAAGGCTTCCCAAAAGCTCACCCGTGTTGGTGTACTGGTTTGATATCCACACGAAGGGGGCTCTACCCGTAAAAACGCCGGCGCCGCCACGTACCTGAGTATTGCCATTATCCATCACATCCCAGTTCACCCCCAGCCTTGGAGACAGCATATACTGGGCTCCCGGCGTTTTGTCTGTAGCCAAGCCCCGGCTTTGAAATGCCTCGTTGAACTCCGTGTTGGCAGCGGGCTGATCGCTAAAGGTCGGGATGTCCAAACGCAGACCGGCCGTCAATTTCAGGTTGTTCATCACGGCATACTCATCCTGTACATAAAAACCTAGTTGGAACGCGTTGAAATTAGCACCCTGCTGGCGGTTGTCGGTGCGGGAGTAGTTTCTGAAAAATGCGCCCGGGGCAGCTTCATTCGGTGTGCCAATCGCTTCGAAAGCCTCGAGGGAGTTATACTCATAGGCCCCAAACTCCTGTCTTATAAAGAGGTTGAACGTTTTGTAAAATTCGTTGTGGGTTCCGAGTGTGATGGTGTGTTTGCCTAGAAAAGCATTGAAATTGTTGGTAATGGTCAGCACATCTTGGTCCAGCTGATTTTGTGCGGAAAAGGGCTCACTGCCCAATGCAATCGTTCTGCCGCCATCAAGCCTGATAAGTACACTCGGGAAGGGATCGCCAATAATGTCGCGGTCATCTCGCACTGCCGTAAAGCCGATCAACGCCTCATTGGCATACTGCCCGCCGAACTGGCTGCGCAACTGGAGTACGCTGGAGTTGGTGGTACTTGGGAAGTACTCAGCGTTGTTTGAGAAGCGCAGGGCGTTCGGTGTTCTGGAGTTGTCGATGTTTTCACCATACACGTAACTGTGGCGGAGCGTGAGTTGGTGGTTATCAGTAATGTTCCAGTCGAGCCGGGCGAAGATCTTATCACTCAGGGTTTCGTCGTCTATGGCCCTGAAACTGCCGGGGTCATATCCCAGTCGGTTAGCCGTGTTAAATACCCGGGTAGCTTCATCTACTGTGATGTTAGAGCCTGCGGAGCCGGGTTCGAACAGGAGCGGGGCCACCCGTTTGGTTTTCTCGCCGTTTACAAAGAAGAAGAGCTTGTCTTTGATGATCGGACCGCCGATGCGGATACCGGTCTGGTAGTCGGTGAAGTCCGGCAGCCTTGTTCGCGCGTCATCCGGGCTCTTGCCCACCAAGCGTTCGTTGTTGCCGAAATAATAGGCCGAACCTGTAAAGCGGTTGGACCCGCTTCGGGTAATGGCATTGATACCACCCCCCGTGAAACCGCTCTGTCTCACGTCGAATGGTGCTATCACGACCTGTATCGCCTCAATGGCATCGAGGGAGATCGGCTGCACACCGGTCTGACCGCCATTGGTACCACTGGCCGATAGGCCGAACACGTCGTTGTTCACGGTGCCGTCGATGGAGAAGTTATTGAAGCGGTTGTTCTGGCCCGCGAACGATATGCCTGCTCCTGAAGTGGAGGCCTGCGGCGTGATGCGGGTAAAGTCGTTGAGGCTTCGGGAGATGGTCGGCAGGGATTCAATTTGTTCCGTCGATACGTTGGTGGCGGCGCCTGTTCTATCCGAGTTGATAATTTTGTCCTGCGTGGCCGTCACCATTACTTCTCCGAGTGTGGTGGTGCTTTCCGCCAAGGTCAGGTCCAGTCTGAAATTCTGGCCTAATGCCAAGTTGATATTCTCAAACCGCTGTTCCTGATACCCGACATAAGAGGTCCTAACCGTGTAAGGACCGCCAACGCGCATGTTCTGAATATTATAGCGCCCCTCTGCATTGGTGCCAGCTACATACTGCGTGTTGGTTGGAGTGTGGACCGCAATGACTGTTGCCCCGGGAAGGGGAGAACCACCTTGGTCTTGCACTACGCCGTTCATGGCGGCTGTAGTTGTACCCTGTGCTAATGCTGTCTGGCCTGTCAGCAAAAAGAGAAGGAACGGAAGTAGCCTTGTGTAAAAAGTCCTCATAATACTTATAAGTTTGATTGAAAAAATCTAATTGCTTATAAGTACGTAGTTGTGAGGGTTTTATGTGTTGTTTTTGTGTAAAATTTTGTATCGGATTCCAGATTATACCTTGTTTCTTAGAGGGTTTATTCCTCAAATGGCCTGACCGCTTTGATAAAAATCTTCTGCCAGTAATCTGAAATCAGGTTGTTTTCGATGACACCGAGGCTGGTGGAGGCGTGTATGAATTTTATCTCATTATCATTGATTACCTCGGTTACCATGCCCACGTGCGTGATCTCACGGCTGTATTTGTTGGCACCGAAGAATACCAAATCACCTTCTTTCAATTCCTTTACCTTAACCGGCTTGCCGTAACGGCTTTGCTCCTCCGAGGTGCGGGGCAGGGTGACGTTTATGCTCTGAAAGGAGGTGCACAGCAGACCGGAGCAGTCCATGCCCACGCGGGTGGTACCTCCCCAGCGGTAAGGGGTGCCGGTATAGGAGCGCGCCGTATGGATAACGGTGGCTACATTCTCGTCTAGGCGGCGTGCATTGGGTACTTTGGTTCGGCTGGTGCGGTCTTTGGAGGCTACTTTTTTGCCTTTACCACCGTTGCGGGCGGCCATTCTGGCCTGTTTGCGAGCCTGACGCTTCTCCTCGGCTATTTCCCGGGCTGACTTATACGTTTCGCCACGCTTGCTGAAAGTGGGCTGCGCAGATTGGCAGGAGGCCAGCAACCCAATAAAAAAGATAAATAATAGGTAATTGGTAATTGATGTTCTCAAAGCGTAACTTGGTAATAGATGACACAATTAGGTGACGTGCTGGCTAAATTAAGCATTAGCTATTTAATATAAAATGAAATTCAACAAGATAAGCCCCGAACTGGCCGAAATTTTTGCCTCCATCGTCGGGCATGATCACATGGTGCTGCCCGCTGACCTAGAAGGTATGGAGCGCTATACCCATGACGAAACCGAAGACCTGCGCTACCACCCGGAAGTGGTGCTCAAACCTAAGAACGCCGAGGAAATAAGCCGTATTATGCGTCTGTGCCACGAAAATCTTATACCGGTGACACCACGCGGAGCCGGCACCGGACTGAGCGGCGGCGCGCTGGCGGTGCACGGGGGCGTGGTGCTGTCGATGGAGCGGCTAAACGCGATCATTGACATCGATGAGCGCAACTTGCAGGCCACTGTGGAGCCCGGCGTGATAACGCAAGTGTTTCAGGAGGCGGTGATTGCAAAAGGACTTTTCTATCCGCCGGACCCTTCGAGCCGGGGCAGCAGTCAACTGGGCGGCAACCTGAGCGAATCGTCGGGCGGACCGAGGGCGGTGAAGTATGGCGTGACCAAAGACTATGTGCTGAACGTGGAGGTGGTGCTGCCAACCGGTGAGATTACGTGGACCGGCGCCAATGTGCTCAAAAACGCCACCGGATACAACCTGACGCAGCTGATGGTTGGGAGCGAGGGTACATTGGGGGTTATCACCAAGATTGTCTTCAAGCTTATACCTTACCCGACCCAGAATCTGGTGATGCTGGTGCCGTTCCGCAAAGAAGAAGAGGCCGCCGCTGCCGTAGCGCGCATCTTTATGGCGGGCATCGTGCCGTCGGCGCTAGAGTTCATGGAGCGCGAGGCCATTGAGTGGACTTGTCGGTATGTAGGTTTGGAGATGCCGATGTCAGCTGATGAGCGGGCGCATTTGCTCATTGAGCTGGACGGCAACGACATGGACTTGCTCTACAAAGACGCCGAGCGGGTATACGAGGTGCTGGAGACTTTCGACGTAGGCGACATACTCGTGGCCGATACCGAAAAACAGAAAGAAGACCTTTGGCGCCTGCGCCGCAACGTAGGCCATGCCGTGAAAAGCAACTCCATCTACAAAGAAGAAGACACCGTGGTGCCGCGTGCCGAACTGCCCGTGCTCTTGCGGGGCGTAAAGGAGATCGGGGCAAGGTATAACTTCAAGTCGGTTTGCTACGGCCACGCCGGCGACGGCAACCTGCACATCAACATCGTGAAGGGCGATATGTCAGACGATGACTGGAACAACAAGCTGCCCGAAGGTATAAAGGAGATCTTCCGCCTGTGCGTGAGTTTAGGAGGCACCATCTCCGGTGAGCATGGCATTGGGCTGGTGCAGCGGCCTTACATAGGTATAGCACTCAGCGAAGTGCAGTTGCGGCTTATGCAAGGTATAAAGCAACTCTTTGATCCGAATGGTATTCTCAACCCGGGGAAGATATTTTAAACAGAAAGAGGCAGCCATATAACGGCTGCCTCTTTCTGTTTATGTTATGTATGTGCCAATAATTATGCTTTGGGCTTGGTATCTGTATTGTGCTTTTTTTTTGATTTTTTAGCTTCTAATTCCTCATCCAACTGCCGCAAGGTGTCCCACGACTGCAACAGGTTGCGCGGAGTCTCGTGCAGTTCTGGTTGTGACGCGGCGGACTGATGCGCTTCTGGGTTTTCGGGGCCGCTGCCCATATTATATAGTTTGCTTTGTGCTTGATTGGATTTCTCTGTTGCTTGGTGACTGCGAAACAGAGCCTCTTCTAGTGATTTATCGGGTTCCATAGGTGTTTCCTCTTTTTTAGGTTAGTGATCGTGTTCTGCTTTCTCTTTTTTCTTATCTTCTTCTTTAATAAAATTGTTTACATACCCTGCCACATCATCAGCGTGCTCTTCCATCAAAAAGTGGCCGCTGTCTTCAAAGTGCAGCACATAGCATTCGTGGAAGAAGTTTTTCCAGCGCTGCAGCGCGTCGATCTTTACCAGTTTGTCGCGCTCCCCCCAGAGTATAAGGGTTGGGATATCCTGTATTTTCTTGCGCTCCTGCCAAAGTTCGTCATACCACTTGCTTACCCCCACCAGCTCGCGGGCGCAGGCTAGGGAGCTTACCGTATCATCCGGGTCGCCGAGCGCTCGGGTGTACTGCTCCTGCAGCTTCTCGGGCATCTTGCTTTCTTTCCCAAACAGCTCATGCACCAGTGTGCCTGTGGTTACGTTTAGCTTGGAGTGCAGAAACTTGCCCAGCGGGCCCACCAAGTACTTGCTGGCCTTCGAAAACACCTGATGGTTCGACAGGGACCAAGTCCATGTGTTGAGCATCACGATGTTCTGCACATTGTCCGGGTGCTTGATGGCATAGGCCAGCCCGATAGGGGCACCAAAGTCATGCACCACCAGCGTGATGTTTTTGAGCTGGAGGTGTTCCATAAGTTGCTCGAAGTTGGCGGCATGGGCCCGTGGCTTGTAGCTCCAGTCCTTCGGTTTGTCCGACAACCCAAACCCGATCAGATCCAGCGCAATGCAGCGATGCTTTTTGCTTAGAATTTTGATGAGGTTGCGGTATGCAAAAGACCAAGAAGGCGTGCCGTGGATCATTACGATCGGATGGCCTTCTCCCTCATCGATATAGTGCATTTTGCCCGCCTCTAGCTCTAAGAACTTAGATTCGAACGGATATTCTTTGGTATCCAGCCAGTCTGGTTTCATAGGTGACTCAGGGTGTGATCTATACTTACTATACTTGAGAGAGGGGCACAGGTTGTGCAGGAAGTAAAAATCTGTCCGGAAATGCTTTTTTTATCGCCGTAAATAGGATTGGTGCGTATGCCCTTCGATAAATCGTAAATTGCAGCCACTATGTTTGGAATAGCAGGAGTGTATGCCTTTACAGCCACTGGCAACGAAGCGTTACAGGGCTTGGAACGACGTGTTCGGGCACTCCAGAATTCAGACAATGGTAATAAGAGACTCTATCAAGAAGGTCAGGTCGGGTTGGCGGGTTCTGCACAGACCTTCCAAGATCCTACCGGGCGCTATATCATGGTATACCAAGGCGAAGTTTTAAACTGCCGTGATTTGCGCACAAAGCTCCAGTCTGTAGGCTATACCTTTCATACCGACACAGATGCCGAGGTCATACTGCGACTTTACATAAAAGAAGGTCAGGAGTTCCTTAAGCGGCTACGTGGCTATTTTGCCTTGGCCGTTTACGATAAAGTGAAAGATTCACTGTTCATCGCACGCGACCGATACGGCGAAAAGCCTTTGCTGTACTACAGAGATGCCGACAAGTTCCTATTTGGCTCTGATATGGCGGCTTTGCTGGAACTTGGCGTTCCACGTGAAGTAGATCAGACCTCGCTTTACCAGTACTTGCAGCTAGGCTATGTGCCGGCACCCGCTTCTATGTTGAAGGGTGTTAAAAAGCTACTGCCCGGTCACTTTCTATACCTGAAGGATAACAAGCTGCATCAGAAAATGTGGCATCGTCTGCCTTACGATTCTGAAAAGGCGGCAACTAACCCACTAAGTTATACACAGCAGCAAGCCAAGCTAGAAAAACTGCTCGAACAGGCAGTCGTCGGCTGTTTAGGGACCGGCGATCCGCCCGGAGTATTATTGGATGGCAGTATAGAGTCTTGCATAACAACGGCGCTTGCCTCCAAACACCTGTCTCAGCTTAAGACTTTCTCCATCGGATTTGCAGGGCAGGCTGATACAGATGTCCTGCGCCATGCCCGACTAGTAGCCAACAGGTATAAAACCGAGCACACGGAATACCTTGTGACAACACAGGATATGTATGCCAGTTTGCCGGGTTTCCTAAATTGCCTGAGTGAGCCTTTTGCCGACTCCTCAGCTCTGGCAGAATATATTCTAGGCGGACGTGCAAGTCAAGAGGTGCGGATTGTACTTTCGGGAAACGGTACAGATGAGCTTTTTGCCGGGTGTGAAAGGCATCTTGCTGAGTATCAACTGATAAGTGGTGGCGTAAAGGTTGGGGTGGCGAAATCCCTTGGATTTCTTCTGAATTTATTGCCAAATCCCCGTAACTCTTTTGCTGCGAACAAAGTAAGACAACTGCGTCAGTTCTCTAAAGGCGCCGGTATGCCCCATAGGGAAAGATACTGGCAGTGGGCGAGTTTGGCCAATGAGTCAGAGGCCCTCGCGCTGTTAGAGCCTAAACTGGCCAGAAGTGTTCGCAACAGGCTATACTTGGCCCGAAAACAACGTCTCTTATCTTGTCTGGAAGAAAATCATCACAACCTGAACAACGTGCTCTGCGCCGACTGGCAGCTGGAGCTTGCAAATGTTGTGCTTCCAAAGATAGATCTGATAGGGATGGCAAATGGATTGGAGATCAGAAGTCCGTTCTTAGACCATAAAATTGTTAAGTTTGCGTTTTCACTTCCGGTAAGTTCCAAAATTGATGCTACACAGCGAAAGAAAATTCTGCATGATACGTTCAAAAGCTTATTGCCTAAAGAATTGACTAACAAACCTAAACAGGGGTTTGAATTACCATTGCAGCAGCTGTTGCAGACAGAAGCCCGGCTATTGGTGGAGAGCTATCTGTCTGATGACTTTATCCGAAGGCAGGGAATATTTGATCCGGGGCAGGTGCAGCGCCTGCGGGTAGGTATGGCCAGCTCACGGAGTGGTGAGTGGCAATCTCAGGTATGGAGCCTACTGGTGTTTCAGCATTGGTGGCAGAAATGGATGCTGTGAGGGCTTTAAAAAGTGATATTATATCGTATATAATAGTATATAAACATTAAATTTGTACTTCATTAATAAGATTTACCTATGAGAATAGCTGTAGTAGGCACTGGCTACGTCGGCCTTGTGACGGGCACCTGCTTTGCCGAGGTGGGCATCGACGTGACCTGCATCGACATCGACGAGAAGAAGATAGAGAACCTCAAGCAGGGCATCCTGCCCATATACGAGCCGGGTCTGGAGGAGATGGTGACGCGCAACGCCCAGAAGGAGCGCCTCAGCTTCTCCACCGACCTAGCGGCCAGCGTGCAGGGCTGCCAGGTGGCCTTCATCGCCGTGGGCACGCCTCCGGGCGAGGACGGCTCGGCCGACCTGAAGTACGTGCTGGCCGTGGCCCGCGAGATCGGCCGCTCCATGACCGACTATCTGGTGGTGGTGACCAAGAGCACCGTGCCGGTGGGCACGGCGGCCAAGGTGCGCCGCGCCATCCGCGAGGAGCTCGAGGCGCGCGGCGCCGACATCGCCTTCGACGTGGCCTCCAACCCCGAGTTTCTGAAGGAGGGGGCCGCCATCGACGACTTCCTCAAGCCCGACCGCATCGTGGTGGGGGTGGACTCCGAGCGCGCCGAGCAGGTGATGAGCAAGCTCTACAAGCCGTTCCTGATGAACGGACACCCCTTGATTTTCATGGACATCCCCTCGGCCGAGATGACCAAGTACGCGGCCAACGCCATGCTGGCCACTAAGATCTCGTTCATGAACGACATCGCCAACCTGTGCGAGGTCATGGGCGCCGACGTGAACATGGTCCGCAAGGGCATCGGCTCGGACGCCCGCATCGGCAACAAGTTCATCTACCCGGGCATCGGCTACGGGGGAAGCTGCTTCCCCAAGGACGTGAAGGCCCTGATCAAGACGGCCTCCGAGAACGGCTACCAGATGGAGGTATTGAAATCGGTGGAGACGGTGAACGAGAAGCAGAAGTCCGTTCTCTTCAACAAAATAAGCAACTACTACAACGGCGACCTGTCGGGTAAGACGTTTGCCGTGTGGGGACTCTCCTTCAAGCCCAAGACCGACGACATGCGCGAGGCCCCCTCGCTGGTGATCATCGAGAAGCTGCTCGAGCGTGGTGCGAAGGTGAAGGCCTACGACCCGGTGGCCATGAAGGAGGCCAGGCACTCGCTCGGCGACTCGATCGAGTACGGCAAGGACGAGTACGAGACCCTCATCGACGCCGACGCGCTGCTGCTGGTGACCGAGTGGCCCGAGTTCCGCTCCCCGAACTTCGCCGTGGTGAGCAAGCTTTTGAAGGAGAAGGTCGTGTTTGACGGCAGAAACATCTACGACGCCAAGGAGATGGAGGAGAAGGGCTTCGCCTACTTCGGCATCGGCATCAAGCAGGCCTCTGTTCCACAGCAAACCAACGCGACCGTATAGCCATGGCAAGAAAAAGAGTACTGGTAACGGGCGGGGCCGGCTTTCTCGGCTCCCACCTGTGCGACCGCCTGATAGCCGAGGGCTATCACGTCATCGCCATGGACAACCTGATCACGGGTAACTTGGAGAACATCGAGCATTTGTTCAAGCTCGAGCAGTTCGAGTTCTACCACCACGACGTGTCCAAGTTCGTGCACGTGCCGGGCAAGCTGGACTACATCCTGCACTTCGCTTCGCCGGCCAGCCCGATCGACTACCTCAAAATCCCGATCCAGACCCTGAAGGTGGGCTCGCTGGGCACCCACAACCTGCTGGGCCTAGCCATGGCCAAGGGGGCCCGCATGCTGATCGCCTCCACCTCGGAGGTGTACGGCGACCCGCTGGTGCACCCGCAGAGCGAGGACTACTGGGGCAACGTGAACCCGGTGGGGCCGCGCGGATGCTACGACGAAGCCAAGCGCTTCCAAGAGGCCATGACCATGGCTTACCACATGCACCACGGGCTGGAGACGCGCATCGTGCGCATCTTCAACACCTACGGGCCGCGCATGCGCCTCGACGACGGCCGCGTGCTGCCCGCCTTCCTGAGCCAGGCGCTCAGGGGCGAGCCGCTTAGCATCTTCGGCGACGGCAGCCAGACGCGCTCCTTCTGCTACGTGGACGATCTGGTGGAGGGCATCTACCGCCTGCTGCTGAGCGACTACCACATGCCGGTCAACATCGGCAACCCGTCCGAGATCACCATCAAGCAGTTCGCCGAGGAGATTTGCAAGCTAACGGGCGTGGAGCTCAACGTGGAGTACCAGCCCCTGCCGACCGACGACCCGCAGAAGCGCCAGCCGGACATCTCCAAGGCCAGAGAGGTGCTGGGCTGGGAGCCGAAAGTGGACCGGGCCGAGGGTCTGAGAAGAACGCTCGAGTATTTCAAGGAGAAAGTGCAGATACCCGCTGATCGTGTAGCACACTAGCTCTACAGAAACACTGTATAACAAGAAAGGCCCTGACTAGTCAGGGCCTTTCTTGTTTATGGGAGGTAGCTGAAACTTCTCTTAGATTTTTTTATGTGCTTTAATGAAGTTCTTAGCTTCCTTGTTGGCAGCCTGCTTTTTGTCAGTAGCCTCTAGCACGATGGCGTAGTAGTGTTTTGCCGTTTTAAGTTCGCGTTCCTGCTTAGCGATACGGGCTAGGTTGAGGTATGAATTCACGAAGTAGCCCGATTCACGCTCATTGCTCATTTCGGCGAACATAATGGAGTTTTGATAGTACGCCTTTGCTTTCTGGTAGTCCCTATACTTGTTCTGATTGATATAGGCGAGAATGTAGGAGGCATAGCGTCCGCTTACCGCTTCATAGCCCGGCATACGTTGATCCAGTTTGTTGAGCATGTCCAAGCAAACACGCTCAGCCAGCGTGAAATGGCCCTGCACAAAGAGTGCCCGGGCATAGAAGCGTTGGAAATACGCATTATTCGGGTATTTCTCTACCAGCCCCTTGACCAGATCCAATGCGGCTTCCATATTTCCCTCCTCATTGGCATAGATTTTCATGAGGAAGAACTTAGCCTCGGTACCCGTATAAAAGCCGTTGCCGGCCACGTAGCGGAGCTGTTTTATACCCAGTCGCTTGTCGCCGCTTGGGAAAAAAGCCAGCACTGGGCGCAGCATTTTGTAGTTTTCGTGAATCCAGATGGAGTAGTAGTTGAAGAGGGCCTCGCCGAACAAAAACTCAGGGCTCAGGCCATTGCCCGCTTTGGCTTTTTCCAAGTATTCAAGAGAGCGCTTACTGGCCACGGTAGCCTTGCGCCAGTTGCTACGCTCGGAGTGCAGTCGGGCTGTAAAGCCGTTGGCGGCTGACAGGAAAAAAGCGGCTTCGTAGTCTTTGTCATTGTTATCGTAAAGCTTTTCGGCCTTCTGGATGGTGGAGTCCATGTAGGCGAAGAAAAGGTCGTCGTACTGCAGGGTCTGGATGTTGGTAGGGACGATCTTCCACCACTGGCTGAGGCCCATCAGAAAATAAGGGAGCGGGTGGTGGGGGTAGCGACGGCGCAGGGACTTGAACTGCTTCTCGGCCAGCTCATACTTAAAGTTATACATGTTGTCCACGGCGCCTTCCAGTTCGTACTGGATGTCCTTGTCCATCAGAAGCATGCCTTTTATGTTGCCGGCACTCGGAATCACCTCAACAGATTGCATGGTTATCTCCCTCATTACTGTGTCCTGTTGCGCCTTTGCGCCTTGTGCCATAGCAAAGGTTGACAGGAGGATACCGAGGAAAACAAGTACAATCTTATTCATAGGTTAAAAGAAAAAGCCGGAGTGTCGTGTTTTAGCGCCCTTAACTAGTAATCGGGTACTAAAAGTACAACAATTATACTAAATTTGAATTGATACAAAAGAAATATTACATGAAACTTCTGAAACAACTCTGTAGCATACACGCTCCATCCGGCAACGAGAAAAAACTATCCGATTTTTTGCTTAACTACATTGAAGAACAGAAAGTTCAGTGGAAGCGGCAACCGACCATAGTTTATGGAGAAGGTTTTCAAGATTGTATTTTGTTGATATTCGGAAAGCCCCGTACAGCTATCTTCGCTCATATTGACTCCATCGGTTTTACGGTGCGCTATGGTAAGCAACTGGTAAAGATCGGAGGCCCTGATCTGGAAACCGGCTATACCTTGGTGGGAGAAGACTCGCAGGGAAAGATTGAATGCACGCTGGAGTTTGACGAAGAAGAGCATGAGCTAAGCTACAAGTATGAGCGGGAAATCGAACGAGGAACAGAGTTAGTCTTTAAGTGCGACTTCAGAGAGACAGAGGAAACGGTGCAGTCCTGCTACCTAGACAACCGGTTAGGAGTATGGAGTGCCCTAAAAGTGGCGGAGACGTTGGAGGATGGCATTATCGCTTTCAGTAGCTGGGAAGAGCATGGGGGAGGTTCAGTCGCCTACCTTGCAAAATATATTTCGGAGCGCTATGGGGTACATCAGGCCCTGATCTCGGATATCACGTGGGTAACAGAGGGTGTGCAGCCGGGCAAGGGCGTGGTCATCTCCATGCGCGATAGCCTGATTCCGCGGAGGTCTTATGTGGAGAAGATCATCGGTATAGCAAAAGCCTCTGGTATACCTTACCAATTAGAAGTAGAGGGCTCCGGCGGCAGCGACGCCAAGGAGCTGCAGCATGGGCCATACCCATGGGATTGGTGCTTTGTGGGTGCTCCCGAGGATAATGTACATACCCCAAATGAGATCGTTAACAAGAAAGATATCAACAGTATGGTGGCGCTTTACCGGGAGTTGATGGAGAAGCTGTAAAAGTATTTGATTGGATTTATAAGGGAAGGCCATCTGTTCAGGATGGCCTTTTTGTGCTTTTAAAGGGTGTAGAAGTAGGTTTTGGGAGTATGAGGGTAGGGTTATACGCCGTAACGGCGCAAGCGGTTAAGTTTTAAGGGTATAAGTGAAGGCTAATATAAGTGGCTTTGAGAGCAAATATTTGGAAAAGTCAAACGAATAGGCTTTCTTTAATAGCTCTATATAGCAATTTTTAGAATCTCAACCCTTTTTAACAAAACTAACTCTTATTGAATGGAAACTATTCTCTACGCAATTCCTGGATTTGGTCTGGCGGCCCTCCTGTATACCTTTATACGGTCGGCTTGGGTAACGAAGCAAGAAGCAGGTAACGAACGCATGACAGAGATCGCCCGTCACATCGCCGACGGCGCGATGGCTTTCTTAAAAGCGGAGTACAAAGTGCTCTTTTACTTTGTAGTCATCGCCAGTATATTCCTTTTCTATCTCGGCTATACCGGTGAGAATTCGCACTGGACGATCGTGCTAGCCTTCATCATGGGTGCCCTTTTCTCAGCCATCGCTGGTTTTGTCGGCATGCGCATCGCCACCAAGGCCAACGTGCGCACGGCCGAAGCGGCTCGTACTAGTCTTTCACGTGCCCTGAACGTGTCGTTTGCGGGTGGCTCAGTAATGGGTATGGGCGTGGCAGGTTTGGCCGTATTGGGCTTGGGCTCGCTCTTTATCGTGCTTTACTACTTCTTTGTATACAGTGTGAATGGCGATGTGAACGGGCACGAAATGGAAGTGGCGTTGGAAGTGCTCACCGGTTTCTCGCTGGGTGCTGAAAGTATTGCCCTTTTTGCCCGTGTAGGTGGTGGTATCTATACCAAAGCGGCCGACGTAGGCGCTGACTTGGTGGGTAAAGTAGAAGCAGGTATACCGGAGGACGATCCGCGCAACCCGGCTACTATCGCTGATAACGTGGGTGACAACGTGGGCGACGTGGCAGGTATGGGCGCTGACCTTTTCGGTTCGTATGTGGCCACTATTCTGGCGACCATGGTACTTGGTCGTGAAGTGGTTTCTCAAGACAATTTCGGCGGCATGGCCCCAGTAATCCTACCGATGTTCATCGCTGGTTTGGGTATCGTATTCTCCCTGATCGGTATGCTCTTTATTCGGGTAAAAGAAGGCGGAAACGTGCAGGCGGCTCTTAACTTGGGTAACTGGATCTCCGTTGCCCTAACGGCTGTTGGCGCTTATTTCGCTATTCACTGGCTGATGCCGGAGAATCTGGTGCTCCGTAATTTTGAATTCACCAACGACGGTGTGTTCTATGCCGTGATTATCGGTTTGGTAGTAGGTACGCTCATGAGTATCATCACGGAGTATTATACCGCTATGGGCAAAGGCCCTGTTAATTCTATCGTGCAGCAGTCTTCTACAGGCCATGCCACCAACATCATCGCTGGTCTGGCAGTAGGTATGCAGTCTACGGTTATGCCCATGATCGTGCTGGCGGCCGGTATTGTGCTTTCTTACGCCTCAGCTGGTCTGTATGGGGTGGCTATTGCAGCGGCCGGTATGATGGCGACTACGGCCATGCAGTTGGCTATTGACGCCTTCGGGCCGATTGCGGACAACGCAGGCGGTATAGCCGAAATGAGTGAGCTTCCAAAAGAAGTGCGCGGCCGTACCGACATTCTAGACGCCGTGGGTAACACCACTGCAGCTACAGGTAAAGGCTTCGCGATTGCCTCTGCGGCGTTGACATCACTGGCTCTGTTTGCGGCTTTCGTAGGTATAGCGGGTATCGATTCTATTGACCTGTACAAAGCGCCGGTATTGGCCGGCCTGTTTATCGGAGCCATGATTCCGTTTATCTTCTCGGCACTGTGTATAGCGGCAGTAGGACGTGCAGCCATGGCGATGGTGCACGAAGTGCGTCGTCAGTTCCGCGAGATTCCGGGTATTATGGAAGGAACCGGTCAGCCAGAGTATGAAAAATGCGTGGCCATCTCTACCAAGGCGGCTATTCGCGAAATGATGTTGCCAGGTGCTATTGCCCTGATCGTGCCTGTTATCGTAGGCTTCGGCTTCCAAGGTGTGTTCCCGGATACTTCCTCTCCAGAAATTTTGGGTGGTCTTCTGGCCGGTGTGACCGTGTCAGGTGTGTTGATGGCGATGTTCCAGTCAAACGCAGGTGGCGCTTGGGATAACGCCAAGAAGTCATTTGAGAAAGGTGTGGAGATCAACGGCAAGATGGAGTACAAAGGCTCTGAACCGCACAAAGCGTCTGTAACCGGCGATACCGTGGGTGATCCGTTCAAAGATACTTCAGGCCCGTCTATGAACATCCTCATCAAGCTGATGTCGATCGTGTCACTGGTAATCGCGCCGCACATTGCCTTGGAGCAGGAGCCGCCATTGCCGGAAGCACCCGTAGAGATCAACATGGAAGTAGTGCCGGTAATGCCGGAAACAGCCAGCGCGGACACAGAAACTACCGTTGACTTCGTAGCTTTCGCCGCAAAAAAATAAGTTTAGTTTGCTAAAGACCATGGTTTAACTTCATCTTTTGCGCTGCAAATTGCTCATAAAGGAACCTGATCGCGCATTTTTTTCGCCCCATAGCGCTGCTATGAAGTTTAAAAACTGCTTCGCCAGAACCCATTCTGAGTAATTTTCGCTTGCAAAAACGAAATTAAATCATGGTCTAAGTTTGAATAAGCCCAGCCATAGCGTTGGGCTTATTTTTTATTATCCGTACCTTTGTTTACCAACAACACCACTACACATTATGGAGCCCCGTACTATTACGCTTCACGACTGCCAGTTCAGTACTTACATGTACGAAGAGGAAATCATCGCCCGTATACACATGCTGGCCGAGCAGCTCGAGCAGGACTACGCCGGTAGAAACCCACTTTTTCTAGCTGTACTAAACGGTTCGTTCATGTTCACGGCAGACCTGATGAAGCGCATAAACATCCCGTGCGAGATCTCATTTATCCGTATGTCTTCTTACCAAGACATGCAAAGCACCGGTAAAGTGAGAGAAGTGCTGGGCTTGACTGAGAATATTGAGGGGCGTGATGTGGTGATTATTGAAGACATCGTAGATACCGGCCATACCGTAAACGCATTGTTGCAGCAGCTCAATGAAAAACATCCTGCTTCGATCGAGATCATTACCTTGCTCATGAAGCCAGAGTGTCTGCAGCACCAGCTGGATGTGAAGTACGTGGCCAAGTCTATACCGAACGATTTTGTAGTAGGCTACGGACTCGATTACAACGGATTGGGACGCAACCTGCGCGACATCTACAAGATCGTATCCTAGTACAGGTTAAAAAATATTCAACAGTACATCGATTTTATCCTTAAATTTGTTTTTTATCATAACTCAAAGATATGCTCAACATCGTTTTGTTTGGCCCTCCCGGTGCTGGTAAAGGTACGCAAAGCCAAAAGCTGATAGACAAGTATAACCTAATACACCTGTCGACAGGTGATTTGCTCCGCTCAGAGATTGCCGCTGGCACTGAACTGGGTATGAAAGCCAAATCGCTGATGGACAACGGTTTGTTGGTGCCAGACGAAGTGGTGATCGGCATGATTGAGAACAAAGTGAAAGAGAACAATCACGCTGGCGGTTTTATCTTTGACGGCTTCCCTCGCACCGTGCCACAGGCGCAGGGTCTGGACAAGCTTTTGATGGACCTTGGTACTGAAATCTCGTGCATGATCGCCTTGAAAGTGGACGATGAAGAGCTTACGAAGCGCCTTTTACTGCGCGGACAGACTTCAGGCCGTCCAGATGACCAGAACGAAGAGCTGATCCGCAAGCGCATAGTGGAATACAATACCAAAACGACTCCGGTTGCTGATTACTATGCCGGACAAGACAAGTTTTATGCAGTAGATGGTATTGGTGAGATTGAAGAGATCTTTAACAATATCTGCAAGCATATCGACAACCTGAAAGAGAAGCAGCAGAAGTAATCTTCTTCAAAGCTTTATTTAGATAGAATACAGAAGGTATAAGCAGGCCGGAACTCAAATGCTCCGTACGTGCTTATACCTTATAATTTATACCTATTAGCATTACCTACATTGGCCCAATCCAACTTTATTGATTACGTAAAAATCTGTTCCCGCTCCGGGCATGGTGGCGCTGGTTCTGCGCACCTGCACCGCGACAAACGCACCGCTATGGGTGGTCCTGACGGCGGCGATGGGGGCAGAGGAGGCCATATCATCCTGCGTGGCAACGCCCAGCTGTGGACCTTGCTGCACCTGCAGTACCGTAAGCACGTGATTGCCGAAAACGGCCAAAACGGTGGACCAAGCCACTCGACAGGTGCGCAAGGCAAAGACGACGTACTGGAGGTTCCACTTGGAACAATCGCCCGTAACGCCGAAACCGGTGAGTTCATGTGCGAAATCACCGAAGACGGACAAGAGATTATTCTGACACCGGGTGGTCGTGGCGGATTGGGCAATGCGCACTTTAAATCGCCTACTAACCAGACACCGCGCTATGCCCAGCCGGGTGAGGACGGCAGAGAAGAATGGGTGATTCTGGAGCTGAAGCTATTGGCCGATGTCGGTCTGGTAGGTTTCCCGAATGCTGGTAAGTCAACCTTGCTGTCGGTGGTATCAGCGGCAAAGCCAAAGATCGCCAACTATGCCTTTACCACGCTGGAGCCGAACTTAGGAGTGGTCGCTTACCGCGACTACAGATCCTTTGTGATGGCCGATATACCGGGTATCATCGAAGGCGCTTCGGAAGGAAAAGGCCTTGGACTGCGTTTCCTGCGTCACATTGAGCGTAACTCCATGCTCCTGTTCATGATTTCGTGTGACAGCCCCGATATTGCAGAGGAATACAAGGTATTGGTGAACGAACTGCAGACTTACAACCCAGAGCTACTGGACAAAAAACGCATTTTGGCCATCACCAAAACGGATATGATTGACGATGAGCTGGAAGCTGAAATGCGAGAGACGTTGCCGAAAGATATTCCAACAGTGTTCATCTCCAGCATGACGCAGAAGAATATCACCCAATTGAAAGATATGATCTGGTCGGCACTTAACTCGTAGTCCACCAGTCTTTATGTAAACATGGATCGGTAGAGGCTGCAAGGCTTGCTACCGATTTTTTTTGAGGCTATGCCTCGAACACTTTGTGCCAATCTGACACAAAACCAGAATTGGCAAGACAATTGAAAAGACAAAATAGACCTATCAACCTATAATTCTTAAGGCATTATGTCAGAGAAAGATATTAAGAAAGAGCAGGAAAACGCAGAACTACAGGATAATACTGCCAACTCAGAAGAAAATAACGGACAGGAGCAGGCTGAAGAGACAGCAGAAGATACTGGCTCTGAAACCAAAGCCGAAGCTGAACTGGCAGAGATGAAAGATAAATACATTCGTCTGATGGCCGAGTTTGAGAACTTCAGACGCAGAACAGCCAAGGAGCGCATGGACTTGCTGAAAACAGCCAATGAAGACCTGATGAGCGAACTGTTGCCTGTGCTGGACGATATGGAGCGTGCCCGTCAGTCGATGGAGGCAACTAAAGATGTGGATGCGATGTTGCAGGGCTTGGAACTGGTATTCCACAAACTGAAGCACGTGACCCAGCTCAAAGGATTGAAGCCTATTACCATCAAGGCAGGCGATGACTTTGACAGTGACCTGCACGAGGCAGTAACACAAATCCCAGCGCCATCAGAAGAGCTGAAAGGCAAAATAGTAGATGTAATCGAGAAGGGTTATACCTTGAATGAAAAGGTGATCCGCTTCGCGAAAGTTATAATAGGAGCTTAAGCAATGGCTAAGAGAGATTATTACGAGGTTTTAGGTGTAAGCAAAGGCGCGAGTCAGGAAGAGATTAAGAAGGCTTACCGTAAACTCGCTATCAAGTACCATCCTGATAAAAACCCGGACGACCACACGGCAGAAGATAACTTCAAAGAGGCGGCTGAGGCTTACGAAGTACTGAGCGACCAGCAGAAGCGTCAGCGCTATGACCAATTCGGTCATCAGGGCATGAACGGCGGCTTCGGCGGCGGTGGAGGTATGAACATGGAGGACATTTTCTCCCAGTTCGGCGACATCTTCGGTGGCGGAGGCGGTGGCGGCTTCGAGAGTTTCTTCGGCGGCGCTGGCCGTCAAGGTGGCCGACGTACCCGCAAAGGCAGCAACCTGCGCATTAAACTGAAACTCAACCTCGAGGAAATTGCCAATGGCGTTGAGAAAAAAATCAAAGTAAAACGCTACGTAGCATGTGGCACTTGCGGCGGCAACGGTGCCAAGAACGGTACCGAAATGCAGACTTGCGGCTCTTGTCAAGGCTCGGGTCAGGTGCGCAAGGTGGTGAACACCATGCTGGGCCAGATGGTAAGTACAGCGACGTGCCCTACCTGTAACGGTGAAGGTCGTATTGTCACCCAAAACTGCGAAGCCTGCCACGGAAGCGGACGCGAGCTGCAGGAAGAGGTGATCACGATCAACGTGCCGGCTGGCGTAATGGATGGCATGCAGCTTTCCATGAGCGGTAAAGGTAACGTGCCGGAGCGTGGCGGTGTGCCGGGTGACTTGCTCATTCAGATTGAAGAAGAAGAGCACCCAAGCCTGAAGCGCGACGGCAACAACGTAATATTCGATCAGTACATCAGCTTTATCGATGCTGCGCTTGGTGCTGATATCGAAGTGCCGACCATCGGTGGACGCGTGAAGATCACGATCAAGCCGGGAACACAAAGCGGCGAGATTTTCAGGCTGCGTGGCAAAGGTGTGAAAGACATCAACGGGTATGGCAAAGGCGACCAGCTGATCCACATCAACGTATGGACGCCGAAGTCGCTGAGCAGCGAGGAACGTGCCGCGCTGGAGCGTCTGCGTGACTCCAACAACTTTGCCCCTCACCCGGGTAAGAGCGACAAAGGCTTCTTTGAGAAAGTGAAAGACTACTTTCAGTAAGCCTCTCCATGACTAGATAAACAAAAGCCTGCCTTTTCAATAGAGAAGGCAGGCTTTTTTGTTGCTAATATATCGCAGCACTCGTATTTGGTATAGCCTATACCTGCGTTAGTCGATTAAGTATAGTGCTTTATTGATATTTCTTGTCACTCAGCCCCAAAAAGGCTATTTTTGAACATACCAAAAGGTTAACAGCATTGAGCATTCTTAAAATAGATGGCGTAACCAAGCGATACGCCAACCACACTGCCCTTGACAACGTCAGTTTCGACATCCCGCAGGGCTGTATTTTCGGCTTACTGGGGCCCAACGGAGCAGGCAAAACGTCCCTTATCCGTATCATCACCCAAATCACCGGTGCCGATTCCGGCGAGATTTACTTCAAAGGAGAGAAACTTCGTCCTTCGCACATCAAGGACATGGGCTACCTGCCTGAGGAGCGCGGTTTGTACAAAAAGATGAAGGTAGGGGAGCAGTTGCTATACCTTGCCCAGCTCAAAGGCCTGACCAAAGACGAGGCCATAGCTCGCATTAAGGAGTGGGTGGCCCGCTTTGAGATAAAAGAGTGGCTGAACAAGAACATCGAAGACCTCTCGAAAGGTATGCAGCAGAAAGTGCAGTTTATGGCCACGGTTATGCACGAGCCATCGCTGATCATTCTCGATGAGCCTTTCTCCGGCTTCGATCCCATCAACGCCAACCTGATCAAAGACGAAATCCTGCGCCTGCGCGACAATGGAGCCACTATCATTTTCTCGACGCACCGCATGGAGTCGGTAGAGGAGCTGTGTGACAACATTGCCCTGATCAACCGTTCCCGCAAAGTGCTGGATGGCCCAGTGCGCGAAATCAAAGACACCTACAAGACAGATACCTATCAGGTGATCGGCAACGGGCACTTGCTCATTACGTCGCCAGATTTCGAGGTACTGGAGCAGCACGACAACCATGGTGTGTTCCGCGCTTCTATCCGTTTGCTTGACGGCGCTTCGCCAAACGACTTGCTGCGCTACCTGATCCAGCGCGTGGAGGTGCACTCCTTTGTGGAGCTGGTGCCAAGTATCAATGACATATTTATCCGAAAAGTAAAAGAAACCTACCATGCATAAGATCTGGCTCATCATACAGCGCGAATACCTGACACGCGTGCGGAAGAAAAGCTTCATCATCATGACCTTCCTGACACCGCTGTTGCTGGCCGCCTTCATGGTTATACCTGCATGGCTGGCCACTTTCTCCGACAGCGACGACGTGGTAATGGTGCTGGACGAGAGCGGCATTTTTGCCGATAAACTCGAGAGCAAGGAAGACCTGAAGATCATACCTATTGCTGCCAGTTCAGTAGAACAAGCCAAGGCCGCCTATCAGGAAACTGACTACACCGCTTTGCTGCACATCCCGAAACTTGATCTGGATAATCCGGAAGGTATACGGCTATACTCTAAAAGGAATATCAGTCTGCAAGTGAAGTTCAGACTGGAGAACATGATGGAGAAGGAAATCGAGAGTCAGCGGTTCATGGCCTCAGGTATAGACCGCGAGATGCTCAACAAGATGAAAGCCAACGTTACCATGACGACCGTGAGTCTGAGCGACCGCGGCGAGCGTGACAGCAACGTCTGGGTGACTTCGGGGGCTGGTATCATTGGGGCGGTGATCATCTATTTCTTTATTTTCCTGTATGGCGTGCAGATCATGCGTGGGGTTATTGAGGAGAAGACCAACCGCATTGTGGAGGTAATGATCTCGTCGGTGAAGCCTTTTCAGCTGATGATGGGCAAGATCGTAGGTATAGCCGGCGTGGGCCTAACCCAGTTTTTGCTGTGGGTGGTGCTGTCGGCCATCGTGGTGAGCGGGGTGCAGGCGGCGTTTGACATCAAGCCAGCGCCTACGCCTATCGAGCAAATGCAAGCCGGACGTGACTTAGCGACTGGCGAGGAGCCGGCGCAAACAGAGGAAACAAGTCAGGCCGATACCTTGTCGGAAGTGAGTAGCGCCATCGCCAACCTCAACTTCCCGCTCTTGCTGGGCAGCTTCTTGTTCTACTTCCTAGGAGGCTACCTGTTGTATGGCTCACTCTTCGGAGCCATTGGCGCGGCTGTGGATAACGAGACGGATACCCAGCAGTTCATGTTTCCGATCACGATCCCGCTTATCATCTCCTTCATCATGTCCTACACAGTGGTGATCAAAAACCCGGACGGCCCTGTGGCTTTCTGGATGTCGATTATACCATTCACATCGCCAATCGTGATGATGGTGCGCATACCTTTCGGTGTGCCAGCCAGTGAGCTCTTGCTTTCGATGGGTCTTCTTGTTTTGGGCTTCATCTTCACAACTTGGATCGCTTCCAGAATCTACCGCGTAGGTATATTGATGTATGGCAAGAAGATCAACTACAAAGAGCTGTCGAAGTGGCTGTTTTATAGGGTATAGCCACTCAGGTATAGGTATAAATTAAAAATAGCTGGTTCTTCGGAGCCAGCTATTTTTTTGTAACTTGATAGGGAAAACTTAATATTCAAGTATGAAATCATTTAGACACAGTTTTTGTGACCCCTTCAAGCCTGAGATTATCGAATTAGGAGATGTAGAAACGCAGGAAATAGTCAAAAGATTTGAGCAACTTCCTTGGGATGAAATTATTGCAAAAATGGCCGGCGTCGATGACTCAGAGATACACTTTTCCCCTTCATTAGAGTTTGAAGATAAGATCACTAAGCATGGGTTGTCTATTAGTGGCATTGGAGATAAAAGACTCGAAGAGTTCTATCTGTTTTATAAAAGGCCCAAAAAAGTCAAAAAGCTATTCGGGCTTATTGAAAAAGATGACCCTGAATTCATAACTGATGTTACTGGCCAGTCTAAAGAAGATGTAATTGAAGCCTTGGACGCACTCATAAACGGAAAATACGAGTTCTTAGACAACAAGATAAAATGAAAGCATATTCCCTCCTAACCCTCCTGTTGCTTATGTTCACCACAGGTACAGCCGCCGCAAACGACAAAGACAAACCTGCCTACCAGCTCTTCAACAATAAAGGCAAACAAGTGAAGTATGGCAAAATGCTGGACGAACTACAGAAGGCTGATGTGGTGCTGTTTGGTGAGCAGCACAACGACCCGATTGCACACTGGCTACAGCTGGAAGTGGCTAAAGACCTGCACAAGTCGCACCAGCAAAACTTCGCCATCGGTGCCGAAATGTTTGAGGCCGATGTACAACTGGTGCTAAATGAGTACCTCTCAGGGCAAGTGGCGGAGAACAACTTTGAGCAGGAGTCAAGGCCGTGGAATAACTACAAAACCGACTATCGACCTGTGGTGCGCTTTGCCAAGGAAGTGTCTATACCTTTCATCGCGACTAACGTGCCGCGCCGCTATGCCGCTATGGTATCGGGTGGCAGCCTGAAGG
The DNA here is from genome assembly GCF_947499215.1 of uncultured Pontibacter sp. Lineage (GTDB taxonomy): Bacteria > Bacteroidota > Bacteroidia > Cytophagales > Hymenobacteraceae > Pontibacter. The sequence continues at coordinate 1,510,101 of NZ_CANMNI010000001.1, read as the reverse complement.
CGCTGGAGAATGTATCGGCAGATGCGAAACGCTACATAGCGCCGCTGCCCGTGCAGGTAGACATGAACCTGCCGGGGTATAAAAACATGCTGGCTATGTTCGGCAACAGCACCCACGGCAATACCAAAAGCGAGAACATCGTGCAGGCGCAAGCCCTGAAAGACGCGACCATGGCGCACTTCATTTTGCAGCAGGTGAACAGCGGCAAAAAAATGCTGCACCTCAACGGCGCTTATCACTCCGATAATTTTGAAGGTATAGGCTGGTACCTGAAACAGGGGAATCCACAACTCAAAACCATGACCATTACGACTGTACTTCAGGAAGATTTGGACAAGCTGACGGATGAGAATAAGCAAAAAGCAGATTTTATTCTGGTTGTGCCAGTGAGTATGACGAGGACTTATTAGGAGGTAAAGCTATATGGAATTCCTAATATATGATATCTTATTAGCTGGGGTGGGCTGGCTATACCTTCTTTTCAGGTATAGGAATAAAGAAGTTATTGCAAAAGTTCTGGCAGACAAATATGAAGGCAGCTATAGTAAGGCAGGTAGTTCTTTTTCGCTGGGCTTCTTTGCTATACTGTTGGGGGCCATGCTTGCCGTTTTTCTAATAGCTATGATTTTCGTCTATTTGAAAGATTTAATTCACCCATAAAAACAACAAAGCCCGACCAATTGGCCGGGCTTCGTCTTTCTACTAAAGAGAAAGAAAGGTATGCTTATGCAGAGAAAGAGCTTCCGCAACCGCACGTGCTCTTGGCTTGTGGGTTGTTGAAAACGAAACCACGGGCATTCAAACCGTCTTGGAAATCAACTTCCATACCCAGTACATACATCGCATGCTTCTTGTCCATGATCAGGTTCAGACCGTCGAGGTTGTAAACTTCATCAGTGTCCTTCACTTTATCAAAGCCCAGCAGGTACGACATACCAGAGCAGCCACCGCCCTGCACGCCAATGCGCAGGCCGTATTCAGCCGGTACGTTCTTCTCTTGCATTATATTCTTAACTTCAGCCAGTGCTTTTTCAGTAAGCGCTATCGGTGCAGTTTTTGTTTCAGTTGCCATAGTCTGTTCTAATTTGAAATGGAGTCGCAATTTACGGAATTACTCTCAATTTTGCTGCGACTCTCCTTTGTAATAGCTAAACAGCCATACCCAAAAAATGATTCATGCCAACCTAAATTAATTTTTTCCGATATTTAAGGTTCAAAACATACCCTAATGGAAGAAGGAACCAACATTATACTCGACATACTCAGAATTTCTATACCTGCCATACTGGTGGCCGCAGTGGCTTACTCGATGCTTAAAAAGTTCTTGGAGAGAGATTATAAGCTGCGCTTGCTGGAGCTTCGGCACAAAAGTTCTGAAGTGGTAACGCCTATCCGGCTGCAGGCCTACGAACGCATTGTGCTGCTGCTGGAGCGCATCACGCCAAGCAACCTCCTATTGCGTGTGAGTGGGGGAGGCCACACTGCCGCCGAATATCACCGCATCTTGCTCACTGAAATAAGAAATGAGTTCAATCACAACATGTCGCAGCAGGTATACATGACCGAGCAGTCATGGCAAAAGGTAAGGCATGCCCGCGAAGAAGTCGTGAACCTGATCAACAAATCTTTCCAAAGCCTCGATGAAAAGGCAAAAGGCACTGAACTGGCCAAGCGCATTCTGGAAAACGTGCTCAATAGTGAAATCGACCCAACCGCCAAAGCCATCAGCTATCTGAAGCAGGAGATCGGGCAGGTGTTTTAATACAAAATCCTGAACTTGATCGTAGCCGGTACCCGCTTCATGTCCTCGATCACTTTCTTATCATATAACTTATCGATATCCGTGATCACGTAACCGATCTGTTCATTGGTTTTGAGGTACTGGCCTAGTATGTTAACCTGATTTCCAGCCAGCACGCTGTTGATATTGGCGAGCACACCCGGCACGTTCTGGTGAATATGGATCAGGCGGTGTGCATTTTTGAGCTCCGGCAGCTGGATATTCGGGAAGTTCACGCTCTGATAACTGTTACCCGTGTTGATGTACTCCATAATCCGGTTCGGAACAAAGGTGCCGATGTTCTCTTGCGCCTCCATGGTACTACCGCCAATGTGCGGCGTCAGGATAACATTGGGCAGGCCGCGCAGTTCGCTCACAAACTCCTCGTTATTAGTGGCAGGTTCATAAGGATACACATCCACCGCTGCGCCACGTACTTTTCCCGATTTAATGGCTTCTACTAAGGCGGGTAAATCCACGATATGGCCACGGCTCAGGTTTAGGAAGATGGTACCGTCCTTCATGGCTGCAAACTCTTCTTTTCCAAACATCCCTTTGTTGCTGGTGCGGCCGTCCACGTGCAAAGTCACAATGTCCGATATTTCAAGTAGCTGTTTCAATGTCTCGCATTTACGGGCATTGCCGAGCTGGAGGCGTTCTATTACATCATAATAGTACACATCCATACCTAGTGCTTCAGCCAAAACAGACAGCTGTGCCCCAATGCTACCATAGCCCACTATACCCAGTTTCTTATCGCGTACCTCCACACTGCCCGTAGCTGATTTGTCCCAAATGCCTTGGTGCATTTTGGTGCTCTTATCCACCACATTGCGGCAGAGCATAATGATCTCGCCAATAGCCAGTTCTACTACACTGCGGGTATTGCTGTAAGGCGCGTTGAACACCGCTACACCCGCATCAAGACAGCTAGTGAGGTCAATTTGGTTGGTGCCAATGCAGAAAGCGCCGATACACATCAGTTTGTTGGCATGCTCAAGCACCCGCTTGGTTACCTGCGTTTTAGAACGTATACCCAGCACTGACACATTCTTGATCCGCTCACATAGTTCGTCCTCGCTCAGAGCCCCTGATACGGTTTCAATCTGGTAGCCTTCGCGCTTGAACAGCTCAACGGCCTTAGGGTGCACGTTCTCCAAAAGCAATACCCGAATGCGGTTTTTAGGGTAGGAGATGGCCATGGGCAGTTTATGCTGATACAGAAACTCGTCCAAACTCGGGGCCACATTATCCGCTTTGGCTACCACACTGTCGCGCACCACATTCTCTGTGAAAGCATAGAACTTGTTAGCCAGTCCCGCTTCCTTAATTTCATAATCGGTATAGCCATCACCTAGGACGTATACATCACCTTCCAGCGCCAGTTCTTCGAGTAGCTTTATTTTGCCTCTGTCCAGACAAAGCAAGTTCTCTTCGTCAAAGCCGATGATATTGCCTTGTTCGTCAAACTTAAAGGTATTGGCATAAATATTCTCTTCTTTAATGCCATACTCGGTCACGATGGGGGTAATGAACTCTTTAAACCCACTCGACACGATCAGGATATTGTCAGCATAGGCCTGAAAGAACTCTTTGTTGCGTTTGATGGAATCCGATACTCTGTTTTGCAAAAGCTGAATCAGCGGCTTCAGGTGACGGCGGTTCGCCTTTAGCAAGGCCAGACGCTTAGACAGACCTTCGGTAAAAGAACTTTTTCCTTCCATGGCCCCGTTGGTCAGATCCCGGATTTGCTGCAGAATCTCTGCTTTATTCTCCTCACCTTCGAGGGTGATTTCACCCAACTCGTCGAGCGCCTCTACCTGTGTGAAAGTGCTGTCGAAGTCAATGATGTAGTATTTGTCTTTTGCCATGGTGGGTAGGGTAAGTACTCAATTAAAATTTGCCCTCGCTCGCCTCTGGCGAGTGTGAGGTATCCAGTGGCGTCCCGCCACTTATGCCGAAAGGCACAAACTGAAGCGGCCAGAGTCCGCCCAATAGCTCACATTCGCGGGACGCGATGAGGGCATTATACTCTGTAAGAAGATTTCCTCTTGAGAGGGGTAGGGTTGTGCTAACATCTCTAGATCTCTCCTTACGTCGAGATGACAGTAGTAGGATGATGAAATAACACACCAAAGTAAATATATAGTAGTGGGATAATGAAATAACACACCAAAGTAAATATAAGGCATAAAAAAATCCGGCAACAGGTATAGTGGCCGGATTTTTCTATTTTTTGTTTCTGACTTACAGAGGGTTGCCTGTCTCAGCCAGTTGCGCGTCGATAATGCGCTGATAGAATTGCTCGTAGAGCGGCACAATTTTTTCGATGTCAAAATCGTGGGCGCGGGCTAGAGCATTTGCTTTGAAGGTCGGCAGGTTGGCATCGTCGAGGATGTGCAGGGCATTTTTCACCATGTCATCCACGTCGCCTACTTCGCTCACAAAGCCGGTTACGCCGTGGGTGTTCAGCTCAGGTATACCGCCGGCATTGGTCGAGATAACAGGCACCTCGCAGGCCATCGCTTCGAGTGCGGCCAAACCAAAGCTTTCCTTTTCGGATGGCATCAGGAACAGGTCGGCGATGGAAAGTACTTCCTCCACGGCTTCCAGTTTGCCTAAAAAGCGCACATCGTTGCAGATTTTCAGGTCGCGGCAAAGCTTTTCCATTTTAGGACGATCTGGTCCGTCTCCCACCAGCAAGAGCTTGGAAGGCATTCTCTCGCGTACCTTTGCGAAGATCTGGATCACATCTTCGACACGCTTCACACCCCGGAAGTTGGAGGTGTGTACCAACAGCTTCTCGTTATTGGGGCTGATCGCCGCCCTGAAGTGCTCTTTCTTCTGGCGCTTGAATTTGTTCAGGTCGATGAAGTTCGGGATTACCTCAATCTCTTTTTCGATCTGGAAGAATTCATAGGTCTCGGTACGCAAGCTCTCCGACACCGCCGTTACGCCATCTGACTGGTTGATACTGAACGTTACCACCGGCTCAAACGACGCATCTTTGCCTACCAGTGTGATATCCGTACCGTGCAGAGTTGTAATCACCGGGATGTAAATGCCCTTGGTGCGCAGGATCTGTTTAGCCATGTAGGCTGCCGACGCATGGGGGATGGCATAGTGCACATGCAGCACGTCCAACTTCTCAAAGCGGGCGATGTCTACCATCTTGCTGGCCAGTGCCAATTCGTAAGGCGGGTACTGGAAGAGTGGGTACGACGGGATGTATACCTCGTGGTAGAACAGGTTCTCGTTAAAAAAATCGAGGCGGGCAGGTTGACTGTAGGTGATAAAATGTACCTGATGGCCTTTGAGCGCCAGTTCCTTGCCGAGTTCTGTGGCGACCACGCCGCTTCCCCCGAAGGTAGGATAACAAACTATTCCGATTTTCATGATTCTATAAGGTGGTAGGAAACAACAAGTGCAGCCCTATGCGGAGCTGCACCTGTAACAATCCAATATTTGTTAAGTTTTTGGAACAATCGATTTATAGATCACATCGTGTATACGGGTACGGATGTTATATTTCACCAGTTTAGAATTGCTGGCGTCCGGGTATACCCTGTTAGACAGGAAGATGTAGATCAGTTGGTTCTCCGGGTCTACCCAAGCGCCTGTACCCGTAAAGCCTGTGTGACCAAAAGTAGCTTTTGAGGCCAAGTTAGAGGTCGGGCCGTTACCGTCCGGGTCGGGTTTGTCCCAGCCCAAACCGCGGCGGCTAGTACTGAACTGGCGCTTCGAAAATTCTGTCACCACCGGGGTAGTGTAGAACTTGTGACCGCCGTAGTTGCCGTTCTGCAGGTTCATTTGCATCAGCACGGCCAAGTCGTTGGCGTTGGAGAACAAGCCCGCATGGCCGCCCACACCGCCCATCATGGCAGCGCCTTGGTCATGCACTGTGCCCCAGATCAGATTCTTGCGGAAGTAATTGTCATCCTCGGTCGGTACAATCACGTCGCGCTGGTGCTTCAAAAGTGGGTTATAGGTCATGGTGCTCAAACCGAGCGGACCGTAGAAGTTCTGATCCATGAACTCGTTCAGTGGCTGGTTCAACATGCGCTCCGACATACGCTTGAGGATGTAGAAGCCCAAGTCGCTGTACTGGTAGTCATAGGTTTTGGCAGTCTTCGGCTTCACCAACAGCGGCGAGCGTACCGTCCAAGCCCAAAGCGAGTCTTCCATCGATTTGATAGAGTAAATACCCGGTGCCACTTCGTTCGGGAACACATCGTTTTGGGCGCTGGCGTAAAAGGTCTGGTTCAGTTGCAGCTTGTCCAGCGTTTTCTGCCAGTGCGGTATACCTGCGCGCAAACCTGACTGGTGGGCCAGCACGTCGCGAATTACTAAATTGGCTTTGTTAGTGCCTTTCAGTTCAGGCAGATAAGTCGCTACTTTTTCGTCCAAGTTGATCTTGCCTTGGTCTTTCAGGAACATCACGGCCTGCAGCGTAGCCGCCACTTTGGTGATGGACGCGATGTCGTATACTGTGGTGTTGGTTACCGGCTTTTTCTTATCGTAGGTATAGTGGCCGTATGATTTGTTGAAGATCACAGTTCCGTTCTTTACCACCAGCACCTGCGCACCCGGCGTAGCGGCATAGGCAATGGCCTCAGTCGCGATGTTATCGATCTGTGTAAGAGTCTTGGAGTCCATGCCTACGCTCTCCGGTGAGCCATACTTTAGGCGACCAAGGGTAGGGGTAGCTATACCTGTACCGGCCTTCAGTGTAGCCGAAGCGGTTACGGGCAGTTTACCTTTGGCGGCACGGGCACCGAACAGCACCTGCGGCACCAGCGACTGCGAAGTTGGATTGTCTTCGTAGCCGGCTACTAACCAATCGCTCTTGTCGAAGAACTTCAGGCTATAGGCGTTGCCAAACACGGCTACCACCACTTTCTTATTGGTGCGCTCCTGCAGGTATTGCACAAAAGCACGTGTACCCAAGCCAATCCCAAAATCCTTGAAAGGCGTGTTGTTCATACCATGTACGCTTACTACCACTACGTCGTGGTCCTGTAACTTAGGTATAAGTTTTGTAAAGGCAGAGTCCGGAGCAAACCGATCCTTGATATTAAATTTGGTTACAGGGGAGTAGTTGCCCAGTGTTTGCTGGAACATGTTATTAGAACCTGTACCAATTGTTACGGAAGCAATGCTGAGTGTATCGAGGTTACGGAAAGGAATCAAGTTGCCTTTGTTGCGAGCTACTGTAACGGCATGCTCGTAAAGTTGCTCCTGCACCACATTGCTCAACGGACGATCCACATCTTGCTGCAGGTTGGTCAGCGATATCGGCTTGTAGTTGTTCAGGCCAGCCCAGTACTTGGCGTGCAGGATCTTGCGCACACGCTGATCAATGTCTTCCTGCTTGATTTGCTTTTTGGCGATAGCCTCGTTGATCTTGCGCACAGCTGTTGGCACGTCCTCTGGGAACAACAGCACGTCGTTACCGGCCATTAGCGCTTTCAGGTCTACTTCGCCGGGCTTGTAGAAGCTACTCACGCCTTTCATGTTCAGGGCGTCGGTAAACACAAGTCCCTTGTACTTCATCTTCTCTTTCAGAATACCGGTTACGATCGGCTTGGAGAGCGTCGCTGCCTGATTTTTGGTCGAGTCGATCTTCGGCATGTGCAGGTGCGCGACCATCACGCCCATCACACCGGCCTCAAAAGACTTATGGAAAGGGTATAGCTCCACCTCTGTGAGGCGCTTCATGTCGTGGTTTACCACAGGAAGAGTTAGGTGGGAATCGGTGTCGGTGTCGCCGTGGCCGGGGAAGTGCTTGGCAACGGCAATCACGCCATGGTCCTGCAGGCCTTTAATATAGGCCACACCGCGACGGGCTACTTCTTCTTTGGTCTCACCGAAAGAGCGATTGCCGATCACTGGGTTGGCCGGGTTTACATTCACGTCCAGTACAGGCGAGAAGCTCACGTGTACACCCATACGCTTCATTTTAAGTGCGATTTCGCGGCCCATCAGGTATACGTATTTGTCGTCGGTGAGCGCGCCCAGCGTCATCTGCTTGGCGAAGTGCATGCTACTGTCGAGGCGCATGTTCAGGCCCCATTCAGCGTCCAGCGCGATCAGCATCGGTACACGGGCCTTGCTCTGGAAACGGTTAGTCAGCTGGGCCTGCCGCACTGGGCCACCCTGCATGAACATGATACCGCCAATGCCATAGCGGCTCACAAGTGTGTCGATTGACTGAAAGTGTTTTTCGTTTTTGTTGGAGTAGGCGGCCACCATAAACAGCTGGCCCAAACGCTGATTGGGAGTCATAGTAGTAAAGACACTGTCTACCCAGCTTTGCTCTTTTGAAGCCACAATGATGTTGTCTGACGGTGTCAGTGACATCAGTGGTCCCATCCCGAGAAAGATAAGTATAAGTAATCCTAAGCTAAAACTCTTCAACATATTGTACTGGTATTATTATATTGGAACAAGTCGAAATTAAGCCTATTTTTGCAGAAGGCGGTTCAAAAAACGAGAAAAATTATTTCTGATCTTTTTTGCCTCCCTTAGGCGGTATAGCGGATGGTCCTTGTAGGTGCTAACGCCTCAAAAGCCACAAGCCATACATCAGTCTCTTGTTATAATCAGATTTCAGTCGATCTTTAATTTCCGACCGCATTTTGCAACCGGTCTGTAAATTAGTAATAAAATTCGTTCTGAATAAGTTCTGTTTTGACAAAATAGTATATTCAAAAACCCGGCCGCTTTTATTTAAAACGTGGTTTTTAGGGAGAAGATACCATCAAATTGAATTTGAAATAGCGGATGTCCGATATTATACACTTATTGCCCGATTACCTTGCTAACCAGATCGCCGCAGGCGAAGTAGTGCAGCGGCCTTCGTCGGTGGTGAAGGAGTTGCTCGAGAACGCCATTGATGCCCGTGCCACGAGCGTCCAGCTGATCGTGAAGGAAGCCGGAAAACAATTGGTGCAGGTAGTTGACAACGGTATCGGCATGTCGGAAACTGATGCTCGCATGTGCTTCGAGCGACACGCCACCTCCAAGATAAAATCCACTGAAGACCTCTTCCGGATCCGGACGATGGGTTTCCGGGGAGAAGCGATGGCCTCGATCGGGGCGGTAGCACAAGTAGAGCTCAAAACCAAGCCGCACGGTGCCGAAACAGGTACCCGTTTGCTGGTGGAGGGCTCCACGGTAGTATCTCAGGAACCGGCTGCTGTGTCTGCTGGTACATCCATAGCTGTCAAAAACCTTTTCTATAATGTACCCGCCCGCCGTAACTTTCTGAAGACGAATGCGGTGGAAATGCGCCATATACTGGACGAGTTTCAGCGGGTAGCGTTGGCTTACCCGGAAGTAGCTTTTACGCTGCACCACAACGAGGTAGAGATATTCAGTTTGCCGGCCGGTAAGCTGAGCCAGCGTATTGTAGGCGTGTTTGGCAACAACTACAAAGAGCAAATGGCCGGCTGTGAAGAGGAAACGCCTTTTATGAGCGTGCGTGGCTACATTGGCAAACCCGAGTTCGCCAAGAAAACCCGTGGTGAGCAATTCTTCTTCGTAAACAACCGTTTTATCAAGAGCGGCTACCTCAACCACGCCGTGATGTCGGCCTACGAAGGACTCCTGCCAAAGGACAGCCACCCGTTCTACGTGCTCTTTATCGATATTGAGCCGGAGCGGATCGACATCAACGTGCACCCGACCAAGACCGAGATCAAGTTCGAAGACGAGAAGACGGTATACGCCATCGTGCACGCCGCCGTGAAGAAGTCGCTGGGAACGCATAACATCGCCCCTTCCCTTGATTTCCAGAGTGACGTGAATTTTGCGCCACTGCAGCCGATCCGCATGCCGCATGGGGGAGAGGGATTTGAGAAAGAAGGTACGTTCCCGGGGTTCAAAGTACCATCCTCGCCTAAAAAGGTCAGTTCCAATGGCTGGGAGCAGCTTTACGAGCCGCTTCGGAATGGTCAGGCAGTACAGCAAGAGGAGGAGCGGATTACGTCCCCATCAGGTATGGGCTTGCTCGACGATGCGTTTGCCACACCCATGACTACCTCCAGCAAAACTTTGCAGGTACATCACAAGTACTTGTTGGTGCAGGTGAAGTCCGGTGTTATGATCATCGACCAGCAGGCGGCACAGGAGCGCATTCTCTTTGAAAAATACATGGCCTCGCTGCAGAAAAAAATGGTGACTTCGCAGGCGCTTCTTTTCCCACAGACTATTGAGCTGTCGCCGGCTGATTCGGCTTTGGTGAAAGAGCTGCGGGCTGAGTTTCAGGAGTTGGGCTTTCAGTTCGAGGACTTTGGCGGCAACACCATCATCCTAAACGCTATACCTGCCGATGTGCAGGCGGCCAACGAAAAGGAGCTACTTGAAGAGTTGATTGAACAGTACAAAAACAATCTGGCCACGCTCAAGTTGGATAAGCGAGAAAACCTCGCCCGGGCCATGGCCAAGCGACTGGCCTCCAAGCTGCAGCCGCGCATGTCAGACCTCGAGATGAACTCACTCGTAGACAAGCTGTTTGGTTGCGAAGTACCCAACTATACCCCCGGCGGACAGAAGACGCTGGTCATCATGGAGCTCAATCAGCTGCATGAACTTTTCCTGAAGGGGTAGGTTTTAATTGTTAAATGGTTGATTGTTAAATTGTTGCTTTGCTTTTTCGAGTTTATTCTCAGATATAGGTATAGTCAACAGGTATAGCAAGCGACTCGAGAAAAAGAAGATAAGATGTTCAATATAACCCCCATGGTCAGGAACCTCCTGATCATTAACGTGGTCGTATTTATTTTGCAGGGTAATGTGTTTAATTACCGGCAATTTGCATTGCACCATTTCGGCTCTGACTACTTCCAGCCGATCCAGCTGTTCACCCACATGTTTTTGCATGGCGGCTGGGCACACCTGTTCAGCAACATGTTCAGCTTGTTCATCTTCGGGCCTTTGCTGGAGCGTTTCTGGGGTTCGCAGCGCTTTCTGGCCTTCTACCTCATCACAGGTTTGGGAGCCAGTATGCTCTACTCTGGTGTGCGGGCGTATGAACTGCATGGTATAGAGCAAGAAGCAGTGCAGTATATTGAAAGTCCGACTCCCACAGGTTTTTACAACTTTATGGAGTCACACTATGCAGGCGGGTATGAGAAGCGCTTTGCCATAGAATACCAGCGCAACCCGGATAATGAAGGATACATCACCGAGAGTAAGAAAGCTGTTACGGCCGTCTTCAATCAGGCTTTTAACATGCCGATGTTGGGCGCTTCGGGAGCGGTGTTCGGTATCTTGATGGCTTTTGGTATGCTCTTTCCAAATCTCGAGCTCTTCCTGTTATTCCTGCCCGTCCCGATAAAGGCCAAATATTTTGTGCTCCTGTACGGGGGCTATGAGCTCTATGCGGGCTTTAACAGGGTGCCGGGCGACAACGTGGCGCACTTTGCGCACCTCGGCGGTATGCTGTTTGCGTATATTCTTATAAAAATGTGGCAACGCAACGATTATCAGGATACGTAATAGTAAAAACAACAAGTATAAGATAGCAAGGCGCAAAAGCCTTTCCGCTCTTTTCAGCTAACAGGTATAATGAGCATTCTCCAAGACATAAAAGACTCTTTCCGGCAGCCGAACAACACCCTGAAGCAGCTCATCCTCATCAACGTAATAGTTTTTGTGGCGCTGATCACGCTCCGTACGGTGTTGTTTCTGACTAGTAGCGACTGGGCCTACAGTGGGCTTATGCGTTTTATCGCGCTCCCCTCTGACCCACTCGTTTTCATCACCCGTCCATGGACGATCATTTCGTATTTTTTCACCCACGAAGGTTTTCTGCATATTATCTTCAACATGCTTAACCTCTACTGGTTCGGGCAACTGATCAGGGAGTATCTCGGTGAAAAGAAATTACTGAGCCTCTACATACTGGGAGGTATAGCCGGTGGCTTGCTCTATATGTTGAGCTACAACCTGATTCCCTACTTTGCCGACCGTGCAGCCTATGCTGTGATGATCGGTGCCTCAGCCAGTGTGTTGGCAGTGGTGGTAGCGGCTGCGACATTGATTCCGAACTATACCTTCAACCTGATCATCATCGGTCCGGTGCGGATTAAGTATATCGCTGCTTTTCTGGTAATTCTTTCTATCTCTGGTGCCATCGGCGACAATGCGGGTGGTAACATCGCCCACTTAGGTGGCGCCTTCTTCGGCTGGCTATTCGTGAAGCAGCTGCAGCGCGGCCGCGACATGGGACGCCCTTTGCACGGCACCATGGATTTCTTTACCGGTTTGTTTAAGCGCCGCCCGAAGCTGAAAGTAACGCACCGGCAGAAAGCCACTGTAGGGAATGGAGCCCGTAACAATTCGGGTTACCACACCGGGTATGCCGGCAAGCCCAGCCAGATGGAGATCGACCTGATTTTGGATAAAATCTCTGTTTCCGGCTACGAGAGCCTTTCGAAAGAAGAGAAACAGAAGCTGTTTCAGGCGAGTCAGAAGGATTAGGTTAGCTTTTTGCTTGCCGCTGGGCTCTCTTTATGGCGCGAGCGTCCTCGCTCGTGACTGCTATGGTGGGGCCTCTAGCCTCAAGTCTAGTTATGACCTTTTCTATTAGCAAATTGACTTGTTTTATAGCTGCGCCTGTGCGGCGGGCACCTACTTTTTGTCTTGACACAAAAAGTAGGCAAAAAAGTCAAGACAATACAAACTCGCTGAACGCTCAAACAGTGTATTGTCATTTTGTGCACCTCGCTGATGTGATCTGTTCCATTGCTGCTGTGCAAGTATGCCTTGCAATGCGTACCAGCGGTCATTTGCTAGAACACCTATGCTTATAAGCTGGTAATAGCAGAAATTCCCCTCTCGGGAGGGGCGGGGGTGGGTATAATCAGTGGAAAGACTAAAGTACTAATACGACGAAGCTATACCTTACGAATGGCAACTACAGATTCCACGCCTTAGACATGGAGGGGCTAGGGATGGTTGGGCCCTGCACTAGTGAAAATCCTGTAAGTCTTTAAATCCTGAAAATCCTGATTCAAACAAAAAGCGCCGCTCCTTTGCAGAAGCGGCGCTTTTTGTATCAATATTAACGTATAGCGATTAAGCTTTGGCGGCGTTGATGTTATCCAGCGCGTCCATAACTTCTTTCACGTGACCGCGTGACGTTTCCAGCAATTGCTTCTCGTCTTCGTTCAGTTGCAGTTCGATGATCTTCTCGATACCGTTTTTGCCTAGGATAACTGGTACACCAAGGTACACGCCATCGATGCCGTACTCACCTTCCAGCTTCACGCAAACAGGGAATACGCGGCGCTGGTCGCGCACGATCGCCTCCACCATCTGAGCAGCTGCAGAACCCGGTGCGTACCAAGCAGAAGTACCCATCAGTTTCACCAGTTCGCCACCACCGTTCTTAGTGCGGTCAACAATAGCGTTCAGTGTTTCTTCGTCGATCAATTCCGTTACCGGGATACCGCCAACCGTTGTATAGCGTGGAAGCGGAACCATGGTATCGCCGTGGCCACCCATCAATACAGCTTGGATGTCTTTTGGAGATACGTTCAGGGCCTCAGCCAAAAACGCTCTGTAACGGGCAGTGTCTAGGATACCAGCCATACCCATTACGCGAGTGCGTGGCAGTTTAGAAGTGATGTGCGCTGCATAGGTCATCACGTCAAGCGGGTTAGAAACCACGATAATGATGGCGTCAGGCGAGTGCTTCACGATGTTCTCAGTTACCGACTGCACGATACCGGCGTTGGTAGAGATAAGGTCATCGCGCGTCATACCCGGCTTGCGTGGCAGACCAGATGTGATTACTACCACGTCAGAACCAGCAGTTTTGCTGTAATCGTTGGTTACGCCAACAGTGCGTGTGTCGTATAGGTTGATGGGGGCTTTCTGCCAGATATCAAGCGCTTTGCCCTCAGCAAAACCTTCTTTAATATCCACTAAAACTACTTCGTTCGCGATTTCGCGGTAAGCCAATACATCGGCGCATGTCGCACCCACGTTACCAGCTCCAACTACGGTTACTTTCATTGTAGGATATACTTTAATTATGGTTTGAGATTCGGTTTACTTCCGTAAAATTAGAAAAATCTATTGTTAAAAGCGTGCTTTTTGAGCAAAAGACTCTTATAAGAAAGTCACAGCACTTTTAGCTCTGACAAGGAGCATGTTGCAGCGAAATCCTCTGACAGCAGAATCAAGAGGCAGCCGACTTTGGCAGCAATGTAACCTCTAGCACCTGTTCTGTTTTCTCCGTCACTTTAAAGCGGTTGTCCAGTCGCTGGCCGGCAATCCAGACAATAGACTGGTCTGATACCAATACCAGTGTTTTGGCCTTAAGGTTGGCTGGGACCTTCTTGTCAATCAAAAAATCGCTAATCTTCTTTTTGCCGTTCATGCCCAGCGGCACAAACCAGTCACCTTCCTGCCACGGGCGCAGTCGGAGCGGAAACTTGAGCAAACCGGCATCCAGAGCGGCCACATGGGGCTTAGTGTTGAGCTTGTATTCACTGGTCAGTACGTAACGTAGCGTCATGTGCACATGCTCCTCGTCTACTTCGGTCTGGCCCTCCGTTATTGTTACGCTTCCGAAGCGGCTTAAATTACGTGGTGTGATCACGAGCTGGTCGCGGTCCTTTACTAAGGTATGGCTCGGCGAGTCGAATTGTTTGCCCGAAAGTCCGTCCAGTGCCTCGACTAGTTCCAGCACCACAGTATAGGTAAAGTTGAAGGGGCGAAGCAGTTCGTGCAGCACTACCGGCAGACCCGTCGCGTTCTGCAACGGCACCAATGACAGGTATACGGCGTCTTCAGCCTCTTTTATACTTTGCTGGCGCAGGTTGTCGATATAGGCATGCACAATGGCCTCGGCCTGACTCACTCGCTCGGCCGTGTGCTGCATGGTCTCCTCCAGATTCGGATTGATTTCCTTGAGTACCGGAATTACCTCGTGCCTGATTTTGTTGCGCTGGTACTTGGTTGTCTCATTGGAGGTGTCTTCTCGCCAGATCAGTCGCTTCTCAGTCACGAAGTCAAAGATGTCGTCTTTGGTGACTGGGAGCATCGGGCGGATGATGTGCCCATTTTTAGCAGGTATACCATGGAGGCCGGCTATACCTGTGCCTTTGGTCAGGTGAAGCAATATGGTCTCTGTCAGGTCGTTGCTATGGTGTGCCGTGGCGGTGTAGTCGTAACCTTCCTGCTGGCGTACCTGTTCAAACCACGTATACCTGAGCGTGCGGGCAGCCATCTGGATCGAGAGTTTCTCTTGCGCGGCGAAGGCCCGGGTATCGAAGTTTTCGGTATAGAAGGGCACCTCATACTTTTTGGCCAGCTTTTTGGCGAAGAGTTGGTCGGCCTCGGCGTCTTCGGCACGCAGCCCGAAGTTGCAATGCGCAATGGCAAACGTATACTTGAGCTGGTGCAATACTTCGCATAGCACGATAGAGTCGATGCCGCTGCTAACGGCCGCCAGTATTTTACTGTCGGGTTCGCAAAGGTTATGTGATTGGATGAAACCGGAAACTTTCTGTAGCATAAGACAGCGGCTGGTATATTTTTTATAATTTTGACATTGAAAAGGACACAAACCATCAGGCAGTAAATACAGGACTAGCTTTAAGAATTTAGGAGCTTTATTTAGAGCCTCCCCTTTAAAAAAAGTATTACATCCTGTGTCTTGCGTCCTGCATCCATAAAAAGCATGAACATCACAAAATTAGTTTATTCTATCCTCTTTATGCTATTGTCGCTGACAGTTTTGGCGCAGGAGAAGCCACCGGCTACTTTGCGCACGGCTCCGCAGCAGCAGCCACCTCCGCCGAAGCCACGCATTCTACAGCCTCAGCAGCAACAGCCACGCCTAAACCAGCAGGAGCCGGCACGCTCTCCCCAAACGCCAGCCCAGCAAGGCCCTCGTCAGCAAGGGCAGAAGGATAGGGTGGAGTTGAAGGGTGCCGATGATTTGATTGGTACCACGATCAATGGAAAGCGTGTTACCAAACTGATTGGTAATGTTATATTTCAGCAGAAGGAGACATTTCTTTACGCCGACTCAGTATATCAGTTCCGGGACAGCGAGATATTGGAGGCATTCGGCAATGTGCGCATCAATCAAGGAGATACTGTTACCATGACTGGCACAAAAGCTATCTATGATGGTGCCGGACGCACCGCCAAAATGAGCGGGGGCGTTACCATGCAGGATCCGCGTATGACGCTGACCACCCCGACGCTTGACTATAATATGGAGAACCGCACGGCAGTCTATACCGAAGGAGGAACCATTGTGCAGCCTAATAACCGCCTGCAGAGCCAGCGGGGTACTTATGATACAAATTCCAAAGTCTTCACTTTCCAGCAAAATGTAAAAGTGTTCTCGCCTGATTACGAAATCACGGCGCAGAACATGCGTTATAATACCGAGAGCGAGGTAGTGTACTTTCAAGGGCCGACTTTCATCAAAGGCCAGAACGGCGACCTTTATGCAGAGCAGGGTACTTATAATACCATCACCAAGATTTCACGCTTCGGCCGCAATGCCTATATCGTGACGCCGGAGTACCGCTTGGGAGGTGACGACCTGTACTATGACGAAGGCAGGGGTTATGGTGAGGCCAAACTCAATATGACCATGCGCTCCCTAAAAGATGACGTGATCATTAGAGGGCAACTGGGCCGTTACTGGCGCGATCAGGGGGTTGCCAAAGTATCAGGCAGTCCGGTGATGGAGTCGATCATGGATGGCGATACGCTGTATATGGCCGCCGATTCGCTAATTTCCCGAGAAGCAAAAGTGGATGGACAGCCGAGCATGGTCTATGCCTTTAACAATGTGAAAATATTCAAATCGGATCTGCAAGGCACTTGCGACTCGCTGAGCTATAACCGCACCGACTCGCTGATGTACATGCACAAAGACCCGACCCTGTGGAGTGAGCAGAGCCAGATTGTGGGGGACACGATCCGTATGCACCTGCGCAACAAGACGCTCGACAAGATGTACGTTTTCAGCAACTCTTTTATCACTTCCGAAGACTCGCTCAAAAACTACAACCAAGTGAAAGGGCGTAACATGGTGGCTCATTTTCAGGAGGGACGCATGCGCCGGGTCAATGTGAACGGCAATGGTGAGAGTATTTATTTTGCTTTAGAGGGAGACACAGTGCTGACAGGTATGAACAAGGCCATTTGTAGTGATATGGTGTTGAACTTTGCGGAAAATAAATTGAAGTCTATTTCGTTTCTGGTAAGTCCGGAGGCGAGTTTTATACCGCCGCACGAGTTACAGGCCGGCGACAGGAGGTTGGAGGGTTTTGTTTGGCTTGAAGATTTGAGGCCTAGCAAGCAGGACGTTATGGCCAAACGGGCACCGGTGGCGGCCCCTGCACAGGCGGTAACACCGGCGAAGGGCAAGGCGGCTAAAAAGAAACCTGTGCCAACCAAAACTAAAAAAAGCACGGTAAAGCCCACACAGCTAACGCCAGCGCGCAATTAAACACCGCATTTTCACGCTTGTATATCACAGGTATATTGTATAATTTTGCCCGTTCATGAACAGAGGAATCTTCCATACCGTCGTAATGTTGTGCCTGTTGGTTTTTGCGACCAGCTGCAGCAATTTTCAGAAGCTTTTAAAAAGCAACGACGTTGACAAAAAATACAAAGCCGCGCTCGAGTACTACGAGAAAGAGGACTACTACCGCGCCAACCAATTGCTGGAGCAGGTAATGCCCTTGATGACAGGTAGGGAGGAGGCGGAAACTGCTCGTTTCTACTACGCTAACACACACTACCAGCAGCGGGAGTACATGCTGAGCGCTTTCCAGTTCCGCACATTCTACGAAACCTACCCACGGAGCGAAATGGCTGAGGAGGCCATGTTCTTGCAGGCGAAGTCGCTCTACAACGATTCCCCTGATTTTGAGCAGGACCAGACTAGCACGATTACGGCCATGGAGTCCATACAGGAATTCTTGGTGCGCTATCCAAACAGCGAAAATGCAGCTGAGGCCAACAAGATGTTTGATGACCTGAGCGCCAAGCTGGACCAGAAATCATTTGAGAGCGCCTACTTGTACTATAAGTTGCGCTATTTTAAATCAGCTGTAGTGGCTTTCACCAACTTCATGCGTGAAAATCCGTCTTCACCGTTTAGTGAGCGAGCCGCTTACCTGCGTGTAGACTCCCAGTACCGTTTCGCGTTGGAGAGTGTGCCGGATAAGCAGCAGGAGCGTTTCATGGAGGCGGTAGATTTCTATCAAGGCTTCATAGACCAGTATCCGGACAGCCGCTATCTGCGTAGTGCAGAGCAAGTGTACTCTAACACACAGTCCGAACTCGAGAAAATAAAGAAAATCAACCCAAGCAATTCATAAAGTAATTATATATGGCATCAGTTCCATCATCAATCGTTACCCGTAACATGGCCGACTTTGCGAAGCAAACCGAAAATGTTTACAAGTCTGTTTCGGTTATCTCCAAAAGAGCCAACCAGATCTCAGTAAAGCTGAAAGAGGAGTTGAACTCTAAGCTAGCTGAGTTTGCCACCACAGTGGACAATCTGGAGGAGGTGTTCGAGAACCGTGAGCAGATCGAAATCTCTAAGTACTACGAGCGTTTGCCAAAGCCTACCAGCCTTGCTATCGAGGAGTTTCTGGAAGGTAAAGTATACGTGCGCACACCAGACGAAGAAGGCGAAGACCTGTCGCTGTAAGGCGCATGCTCCGAAACCGGAAAATAGTATTGGGAGTTTGCGGAAGTATAGCTGCGTATAAAGCAGCCATGCTGGTCCGTTTACTCGTGAAAGCAGAAGCAGAAGTGCAGGTGATCCTGACCACTTCTGCTTCTGCCTTTATAACCCCGCTCACATTGGCCACCCTCTCCAAGCGGCCGGTGCTCACCGAGTTTGTGCTCAACGAGCAGGGCGTCTGGAACAACCACGTGGAACTGGGCCTTTGGGCCGATGCCATAGTGGTAGCACCAGCAAGCGCCAATACCGTCGCCAAGTTTGCCAACGGCTTTTGCGACAACCTTTTGTCAGCTACCTACCTGTCAGCGCGCTGCCCGGTGTTTGTGGCCCCGGCTATGGACTTGGATATGTACCAGCACCCGGCGGTGCAGGCGAACTTTACCAAACTGCGCGGCTATGGCAACTTCATCATCGAAGCGGGCTATGGCGAATTGGCCAGCGGGCTAATAGGGCAGGGGCGTATGGCAGAGCCGGAGGAAATTATTCGCGTACTAGAAAATCACTTCACAGGCATTGGAAAAAGCGTTTAACGGCAAAACCGTCGTCCTGACAGCAGGCCCTACCTATGAGCCTATCGATCCGGTGCGTTTTATCGGGAACCACTCGACCGGGAAAATGGGCTTTGCCCTTGCCGAGTGTTTCGCCCAGCGTGGCGCCAAGGTACAGCTCGTAGCTGGCCCTACCAATATGAAAGCGCAGCACGAAGGTATAACGGTTACACCGGTTACGACAGCCGACGAAATGTATGCCGCTGTAAAAGAACTGACTCCATCTGCTGACATTTGGGTGTTTGCCGCCGCTGTGGCCGATTACAAGCCCAAGGTGGTCGCTGATAAGAAAATAAAAAAAGCCGAGGCCGAACTGACGATTGAGCTCGTTAAAAACGTTGATATAGCAGCGGCGCTCGGTAAAGAAAAACGTGCAGACCAGTTTGCGGTAGGCTTTGCGCTGGAGACAGACAACGAAGACAGCAACGCCCGCGGGAAACTGAAAAAGAAGAACCTGAACATGATCGTGCTCAACTCGCTCAACGATCCGGGCGCTGGTTTTAAGCACGATACAAATAAAATCACTATTATTGAGGAAGATACCACCACCGCTTTTGAGCTCAAGCAAAAAAGTGAAGTGGCGCAAGATATCGTGAATTTGATCTGGGAAAGACTCTATGCTTAAGAGACTGTTGGTTTTGCTGTTTGTGATGAGCGTTGCCCTTGGAGCCCGTGCCCAAGAGCTACAGTGCGACGTCGTGGTAAACAGCGAGCAGGTAGCCATTACCAACCGGGAGGTGATCACCGAAATGCAGAGCCGCATTTTCGAGTTTATGAATAACCGTCGCTGGACCAACCAGTCATACCGCGTGGATGAGCGCATCAAGTGCCGCATTCTGATCAACCTGACCGAAATGCCTGAGGTAGGGACCTTCCGTGCCAACGTGCAGATCGTGTCGGTGAGGCCAGCCTATGGAACCGGCTACGAGTCCACACTTTTCTCTTTCATCGATAAGGATTGGCTTTTCCAGTTTACCGAAGCCCAGCCACTCGACTTTGCGGCCAATAACTTTACGTCCAACCTTTCGGCCATGCTGGCTTACTACGCCTACATGATCATCGGGATGGACAACGACAGCTTTGGCAAGCTAGGTGGTTCCCCGGCATTTGACCAAGCTCGTGGTGTGTTGAACTTGGCAGCTTCCCAAACATCTATCTTCCCGGGCTGGCGTCCGTTTGAGGGCAACCGAAACCGCTACTGGATGATCGACAACCTGCAGGATCCCGTGTTTGTGCCCTTCCGTGAAGGCATCTATGCCATGCACCGCCAAGGTATAGACCTGATGGCGCAGGATCCGGAGAAAGCCCGTAAGGCCACGTTAGACGTCTTGAGAAACATTCAAAAGATCTCACAGCAGAAGCCCGGAGCGGCCATTATCCGTTCTTTTTTCGAGGCCAAGTCAGATGAGCTGATCAATATTTTCAAGACAGCCGCCCCGGCTGACAAGCAGGCCGCTTATACCTTGCTCACGCAGGTGGACCCAACCAATAACACCAAATACGAAGTTTTACTTCAGCGTTAAGCCTTTTCCATATCTCACAGAAAGCCCGTATCTTCACGGTGCGAAGGGCTATACCTACGCGCTATACTTATGGGCAAACGCCAGATCAGGATTTACAGAAAAGATATACCCCAGCACCTGCCGGAGCTGAAAATGCAGGATTCAGTGCAGGTGATTCTACGCAATCGAGTAGTTGTGCAAGGGAAACTGATAACAGCCACAGAAGAGGAATTTGAAATCTTGGACGGCCGCCGGCACGAGCACGCTATACCTGTGCAGGACGTGGAAGAAGTGATTTACGATATAGAAGCTCCTTACTAAAATTTACACCTGAATTATCGAACTAAGCGAAGGCCATAAGGCTTATATCTTGTGACCATTGCTTGAGTCCATCCCATATGCTGATTGATCTTAAAATAAAAAACTACGCACTGATAGAGCAGTTGGAAATGAATCCATCGCCGGTACTCAATATTATAACTGGTGAAACGGGTGCCGGTAAGTCCATTATGCTGGGCGCCATCGGCCTCTTGCTCGGCAACCGCGCTGACTCCAAGCTACTTTTCAATCAGGCGCAGAAGTGCGTGATCGAGGGAGTGTTTGATATCTCGCTGTATAACTTGAAAGAGGTGTTCATAGCCGAAGATCTGGACTTTGATGAGCAGTGCATTTTGCGCCGTGAGATCAGCCCGAGCGGGAAGTCACGCGCTTTTGTGAATGACACACCGGTAACGCTCGACGTGCTGCGCAAGATAGGGGAGAACCTGATGGACATCCACTCGCAGCACGACACGCTGCAGTTGGGTGACACCAGTTTCCAGCTCAACATACTCGACATTTACGCCGGCAACACTTCACTGGACATCTATGCCGGTAACCTGTCCTACCTGAAAGACTACAACGAGACCTTCCGCAAGTATAAGAAGCTCGAAGGTGACTACAAGAAACTGACCGACCAACTGGCGCAGGCACAGAAGGAACTGGACTACAATACCTTTCTTCTCAACGAACTGGAGGAAATAAACCTGCAGAAAGACGAGCAGGAGCAGTTGGAAACAGAACTGAAAGAACTGGAGAATGCCGAAGACATCAAGCTGAAGCTGACACAGGCTGTTCAGTACCTGACTGAATCTGAATTTAACATCACTTCTGCTTTGAAAGACACGGTGCAGCTGATCAGTCAGTTGGCGGCTTTCTCTCCGAAGTATGATGAGTTGCGCACCCGCACCGAAAGCTGCATGATTGAACTGAACGACGTTGCCGGAGAACTGGAAGACGCCGAGCGGAGAACAGAAGCCGACCCAGCCCGCACCACCGAGGTGCAAGAGCGACTCAACACAATCTATACCTTGCAGCGCAAGCATCAGGTACAGACCATTGCCGAGTTGCTCGAGATACAGCGCGAGCTGGAAGGCAAAGTGGGCAGCGTACTCAATCTGGACAATGCCTTGTCGAGCACCGAAAAGGCCATGAAAGAGGCCGAAAAGGATATGCTGGAGAAAGCCGCAGTACTGTCTGAGCGCCGCAAAGCTTCGTTTGGCAAGTTTGAGCAGGAGCTTTACGTTTTGCTGGCCGAACTGGGCATGCCGAACGCCCGCATTGTCATTCAGCACAAAGCCGCCGCACCAACCGCTACAGGTACCGACGAGATCAGCATTCTGTTCAGTGCCAACAAGGGAGCGCAGCCACAATCCTTGGTGAAAGCTGCCTCAGGCGGTGAATTCTCTCGTCTCATGTTGAGTATTAAGTACATGCTAGCTGATAAAACTGCCCTGCCTACCATTGTATTCGACGAGATTGACACAGGTATATCCGGTGAGGTAGCCGTGAAAGTGGGCAAGATGATGCAGCAGATGGCGCAGAAGCACCAGATCATTGCCATCTCGCACTTGCCGCAGATTGCAGCGCAGGGTAACTCGCACTACTTTGTGTACAAGCACGACACGGAAGACCGCACAATTAGCCGCGTGAAGAAGCTGAGTGAGAAAGAGCGGGTAGATGAAATTGCGCACATGATTGCAGGGGCCAACCCAAGTGCGAGCGCCTACAAGAGTGCCAAAGAATTACTTTCACTGTAAGGTCTTACTCCAGCCCTAAGCCTAAATAAAAGGAGAGGGAGTTTGTGCAGGAATAAGATGGCAAGCTTAGGCAAGTGAGAGCAAAACCGGACTTGAGTTATACACACTTATTGCTATATTGCTGCCTCATTTCCGCAGGCTATACTTGTCTGTCGGAAATCATAACAATTTGAAACATTAACCTGACAAATACATGTCTTACAATCTGCTTAAAGGAAAGAAGGGAATCATTTTCGGAGCGCTTGACGAGAAGTCTATCGCTTGGAAAGTTGCCATGCGTGCCAAAGAAGAGGGCGCTGAGTTTGTGTTGACCAATGCGCCATTGGCCATGCGTATGGGTGAGATCAACAAACTGGCTGAAGCCTGCAACGCACAGGTTATACCTGCCGACGCCACTTCTGTGGAAGATCTGGAAAACCTTTTCACCAAAGCACAGGAAATACTGGGCGGCAAGATCGACTTCGTGCTGCACTCCATCGGCATGAGCCCAAACATCCGCAAAGGCAAGTCTTACGGTGACTTGAACTATGACTGGTTCTTGAAGACGCTGGACATTTCGGCACTTTCTTTCCACAAAGTGATGCACGTGGCCGAGAAGCAGAACGCCATGAACGAGTGGGGCTCTATCGTAGCGCTGTCGTACATCGCCGCGCAGCGTGTATTCCCTGACTACACGGACATGTCGCAGGCAAAGGCCGTGCTCGAGTCGATTGCCCGTAACTATGGCTACCGTCTTGGCAGACTGAATAAAGTGCGTGTGAATACGATATCGCAGTCCCCTACTAAAACAACTGCAGGTACAGGCGTAGGTGGTTTCGACGCGTTCTACGACTATGCCGATAAGATGTCGCCACTCGGCAACGCCTCCGCCGAGTCTTGCGCTGACTACTGTATCACGCTGTTCTCTGACCTGACGCGCCTAGTGACCATGCAGAACCTGATGCACGACGGCGGTTTCTCTACCATGGGCATCTCTGAAGATGTAGTGGAGATGATCAGTAAACAGTCTTAATTAATTTGAAGATTTGGAGATGTGAAGATTTGAAAATGAATCTAACATTCTCTGAAATATGAAAAGCCCTTGGTGCTAAATGCGCCAAGGGCTTTTTTGATGTGTTGTAAGAGGAGTGAAGAGGATAGTCGTAATGGCTACAACAAACACTTTTATTACTGTAATGAATTTTTCAAAAGTGCTGGATGCTTAAATTTCCGTATTATTACATTTTCAAATCTCCCCATCTTCAAATCTCCAAATCAATCTTCCTCACGATGCACTTTGGTGAAGTCGAATGCCGGTACGCACACGGACCAGTACTCGGTTTCCTCGTCGTAAGGGTTGGAGTAGCGGATGCGGGCTCCGGCTTTGATCAAAATAGACTCGCCGGCCTCCACTATAATTTCCTCTCCGTCAATCTCAATTAGTTTTCGGCCACGCAGCACAATCGTGATTTCATCGAACTCCGGTGTTTGATGCGGTTCGCCCCACTGCGG
The DNA here is from genome assembly GCF_947499215.1 of uncultured Pontibacter sp. GTDB lineage: Bacteria > Bacteroidota > Bacteroidia > Cytophagales > Hymenobacteraceae > Pontibacter. Next base: position 1,485,958 of record NZ_CANMNI010000001.1, on the reverse strand, counting down.
AGGCGCTACCATGTGCGCCACACTGAAAGCGCTGGTGTGAGTAGAGGCTTTTCCGAAGTGCTCTTCGATCAATTTTCCATCGGTAGTAGGTACTTGGAAGGGCTTGGTCTGTTTAAAGTATTTTTTCTCGCTCATCTTTTTTAGGTATAGCTTACTTTCTGTCAGGGCACTCGCCTTTGGTATAGGAGGTCACGCCGGCTCGGTCTGCCTCGCAGGCATTGCCGTAGGTTTTGCCGTCGCAGCCGCATACCGGGTCATACTGCATGGTGCACATTTGGTCAGGGTTAATCTTGGACTGGTCGATGCAGGGTATTTCGCTGTTTTTGCAGGAGTAGAAAGTACCCATCGCCAGAAAGGCAGTAGCCAAGGCTATTTTTTTCATAGTGGTTTATATGTGGTGTTGGTTTAATTAATCTTCTACTAGAACATACGGCTCGGCCATTGCTTATTAGGCGCATTACAAACCTAGTATGTTTGCCCTCGTATGTATCCAAACGTAAACTAATTAGAATACGAGATACAGTGTGAAGCTTTCCAATCTATGGTGGCCTCACCTTATCAAATAAACATCATAAGAAAATGTTAAACAACATGAACGACGAAAAAGGAAAAATCTTACTGGCTACTTTGGCCGGTATCGGTGCCGGTGTAGCAGCCGGTATATTATTGGCACCAAACAATGGTGTGGATACACGCGATAGCCTGAAAAAGACGCTGACAAAGGTGGGCGAAGATGTAGAACGCACCGTGAAAAACTTTATGGATAAACTGGAGAGCAGCAATGCAACTGACGATGGCAGCAGCCTTGTGATGCGCGGTTCTTGGGATGATGTGAAAGGTCAGCTGAAGAAGAACTATGCTGAGCTTACAGAAGATGATCTTACTTACGTGGAAGGTCAGGAAGACGAACTCTGGGGCCGTTTGCAGCAGAAGCTTGGCAAAACCAAAAACGAGATCATGAAGGTTATCAAAGATCTATAAGTGATTGCTAGAACATCGAAAAAGCTCAGCGAAACACTTTGCTGAGCTTTTTTTCGTTATTTAAGCACTATATAGTATAAAACTATTGTATAGCTATAACTTAATACTGAACTTAACCGTTATTAGTTCAATAGCGAATATTAAAGAAAACAAATCTAACAATTTATAATAAACACGACTATGAAAGATAATAGCGGAAAAGTAATGCTTGCCCTGCTGGCAGGTGCTAGCGCTGGTGTAATTGCAGGTTTACTAATGGCTCCTGATACAGGTGAGCAGACCCGAACTGGTATCAAGAAATGGGCTAACAAACTGAGCAAAGATCTGGAGAAAAATCTGCAGACTGGTCTGGATGAGATCAAAAATATGAGCAATGACGCCATGAACAAAATGGGCGGCATGATGGACGATGCTAAAAAAGCAACTGGCTCTACCGGTTCATCTACTGGTTCGTCCGCAGGCTCTACCGGTTCAACTTCTGGCACAAGTGCTGGCGGTTCTACTGTTACGAACGTTTAGTCTGCCACATTGGGCATAGCCCATCCAAAACGTATACTCGAAACTTAGCTTGCTCCCGGTGCATGCGTGCCCGCTGAGGCGGAATAAGCTTTGTGAAGATGAAAGGCCTGTCCCTAGCGGGGCAGGCCTTTATTTTTGGCTGTCTACCTTTAACTCTAGGTTAACCTTCAGCATTTAGTCCCGTTATTATTTTAAAGCCATTGAGCAAGCGCAAAAATTACAACATATTAAAAGCATAAGATACTATGAGAACGAAAATGGATTACAGCAGCCTTGGAGAGGCAAAGAGCACATACAGCAACACCCCGAAATCGTCTTCTTCTACCTACAGCCATGTGGGTAAGGAAACAAGCGGAAACGTAACACACTCTTCAGTCCGTGAGTCAAAGCACCAGCCGCAAACGCAGCAGCGTACTGTGTATAGCAGTGGCAGCCGTAAGGCTTCGTCTTCTAGCTCGTATGGGGAGAGCAGTGGCACTCTGGGTGTGGCCATGGGCCTATTGGCAGGCGCGAGTGTGGGTGTGCTGGCAGGTATACTGATGGCTCCTGATAGTGGTCGAATTACCCGTCGCCGTCTTTCTGACTCGGCCGCTTGGGTTGGCCGCGGCATTAATGAAAAACTGCAGGGAGGCAAAGACAAATCAGGCTCTTGGGTAAAGGAGGCAAAAGAATCCTTCAATAAAGCAGCCGAGACTGTAAAGAAAACAGTAGCTGGGGAAGGTGATAACAAGAACCTAAAAGGATAGGGCTAAAGCCTTGTGCCATACAAAACAGAAGCGCCCGCTAAGTATAGCGGGCGCTTCTGTTTTGTATGGTATAGTGATTATTCTTCTCTTTTCTCTGGCTTCATTTGCGGGAAGAACAGCACATCTTGGATAGAGTGTGAGTTCGTCATGATCATGCTCAGGCGGTCGATGCCGATGCCCAGACCTGCTGTTGGCGGCATACCATACTCCAAGGCACGCAGGAAGTCTTCGTCCAGTACCATGGCTTCGGTGTCGCCACGCTTGCCAAGTTCCAGCTGCTCTTCAAAGCGGGCACGCTGGTCAATCGGGTCGTTCAGCTCAGAGAAGGCGTTGCAGATTTCCTTGCCGTTGCAGATCGCCTCGAAACGCTCTACCAGACCAGGCTTGTCGCGGTGCTTCTTGGCCAGCGGACTCATCTCCACAGGATAGTCCGTGATGAAGGTTGGCTGGATCAGGTATGGCTCGCAGGTCTCGCCGAAAATCTCGTCGATGATCTTGCCTTTGCCTAGTTTTGGATCCACTTTTATACCGAGCGATTCGGCTGTCTGACGCAGTTCAGGCTCTTCCATCTCCGAGATGTTGATCTTAGTGAAATGCTCGATAGCCTCAAACATGGTGAAGCGCTTCCAAGGGCGCTGGAAGTTGATAACGTTCTCACCAACCTGCACTTCTGTGGTACCGTGCAGGTCCATGGCTACCTTTTCCACCATGGTTTCTACAAGGTCCATCATCCAGTTGTAGTCTTTGTAAGCTACGTACAGCTCCACTTGCGTGAACTCCGGATTGTGAAAGCGGCTCATGCCTTCGTTGCGAAAGTCTTTTGCGAACTCGAATACACCGTCGAAACCACCCACGATGAGGCGCTTCAAGTATAGCTCGTTGGCAATGCGCAGGTATAGCGTCATGTCCAGCGTGTTGTGGTGCGTCTTAAACGGACGCGCCGCAGCACCTCCGTAGAGTGGCTGCAGGATAGGGGTCTCCACTTCTAGGTAGCCTTGCTCGGTCAGATACTGGCGCATAGAGTTCACCAGTTGCGTACGCTTACGGAAGGTCTCACGCACATGCGGGTTCACGATCAGGTCGACGTAACGCTGGCGGTAGCGCAGCTCCGGGTCAGTGAAACCGTCGTGCACGATCTCGTTGCCGTTCTCGTCGATTTCACGCTTTACGATCGGGAGCGGACGAAGCGACTTGGTCAATACTTTCAATTCTGTAACGTGCACGGAGATTTCACCAACCTGCGTTACAAATGCATAACCTTTGATGCCGATGAAGTCACCGATGTCAAGCATTTTCTTGAACACGGTGTTGTACATGTCCTTGTTCTCGCCCGGCGCAATATCATCGCGCGATACGTAGATCTGGATGCGGCCTGTGCTGTCCATAAGCTCAGCAAACGAGGCCTTGCCCATTACACGGCGGCTCATCAAACGACCAGCCAAGGTTACTTCCTGGTAGTTGTTCTTCTCCTTATCGAAATTCTCCTTTATCTCTTTGGCCGTGGCCGTAACTTCAAATGTTTCAGAGGGATATGGGTTGATGCCCATTTTCTCTAGTTCTTCGCGCTCGTGGCGTCTGCGTAGTTCCTGTTCGCTTAGTTGCATGCGATATGTACTAAAAGTGATATTTTAAGATCAAGCTGCAAAATTGCTAAATTATCGGCAGCTTTTAAAGGGTTAATTGGTGATTGTTAAAGGTTAAGAAGTTAAGTGAGAATTCACACTCATACTTATGAATGTAGCTTACACTGTGCTGGCGTAGCAACTGCTGTTGTTTTAGCAACCAAATTTGATTTATAGCTTGGCTTGGCCAGCCGGGCCTTACTTTTTTCCTTGATGAAAAAAGTAAGCAAAAAAATCAAGACTCCCCAAACTCGCTGACCGCTCGAACAGTGGGTAGTCGTTTTAGTGCACCAAGCCACCGTGATCTGTTTCATAGTTTCGGTGCGAGTTAGTTTTACAATGCGTGCCAGCGATATGTGTGAGTAAAATGGAAGCGACAAGGCTTATACCCTTATGCTTGGAAACTCTAGAAAAAGTCCCCCTTGGGGGTAGGGGCCCTCGACAAAGAAGGGGGCAGGGGGATGTCAATTGTGCATAAAATTTCCCTTCGGAAGGGCAGGTAAATCGGGGTGAAACCGCACTGCAAAAGCTGGGGGTAACTTCAATCCCGAGAACTCTAACCAAAAAAAAGGCCCTTGCAAACCACAGTCTGCAAGGGCGCCCATATATGTAGTAGATCGAAAAGACTTAGGCAGCTGTGCGGAATCGCTGCTGTTCGTCTTGGAGGAGCGGCTTTATTTTATCTTGCAGTCTGGCTGCAACAAAAGAGTTTTGCAGGTAAGCTGGCAGTTCTTGCACAAAGGCTTCGTACTGCTGCAATCCCATGGCCTGTGCCACATAGCTCTCATGTATACCGTTGAGGTAACTTACAATCTCTAACAGCGACTCGTGGAACAGCTTGAAGTCGATGTCAGCCTGCACAAAACGCTCTATCTCGCGGTGTGAATTGGAAATGCGCAACCTAGCCAACAAATCGAACAGGGTAGTATAACCCACGCGCCAAGTCAGCTGCTGCCAGTGTTGCGGTCCAAACTTCTGGAGCACTTCTCCGGTACGGCTACTGCGTATAGCGGTAGCGGCATTGGCTTGTACATGCTGTCGCACCGCCTTGGCTTTCATGCGGCGGGTCGTGCGCAGAAACTGCCCGATCTGCGACTGGGCCTCCAACTCTTTGCCCGCTATCTGCAGACCCGGTTTGTAATGCGCCAGCGGCAGACGGTTCACACGGAAGTCGTCATAATGCCCGGATGCATAAAAGCTCATGGCCTGCGGATAAGCATTCTTCACTACAAGTCGGCCGGCCTCGCGCATTACCAATGCTTCATTACTCGTCTTGATTTGACGTGTGTGTAGGAAAGCCTGCAAGCTCGCAAATACGGTATAGTAAGCCTGCGGGAATGTCCAATGCAAGGCATTGCGGATATAGCTTTCATCGCCTAGTTCGGCAGTGGCACGCAGGGCGTACTCAGTATTCCAGCTGTTCAACAACAATCTTTTCACTGCTTCCACATCTTCTTCCGGCAGTTCTGCCGGCACGTCCTTGAAGTAAGCCAACTGTTGCAGGCCCATGCCTTCATAATGATCAAGATGGTAGTTTATCGCAAAAAAGTAGTTCAGAAACACCTGCGCCGGAATAGATTTATACCATTCCTTGTCCAGTTGCTTCTGCTCTTCCGGATACATGGATATGATGTTTTCTTCTTCTTTCTCTTTCATGTTATTACAACATTTATGACTTGCTAACAGTTGCAATTTTGTGTAATAATGTCAGTGTTTTCGTTGTTATAAATAATTGATTATCAATGTGTTATAAAGTTATTTAAAATTATTTTTCACTACTCCTATTTGTCTGTGTAAGAGGCATTTTAAGATGCTTTTTTCAAGGTTAAAACGATACAGTACAGAGATGAAAACGACAGCCTTGCAGGATAATTCGTATCAGTGAAAAAGATTAAAATAAGGCAAAGCAAAACTGATCGACTATGGAGCTATCCTATATTCTGAATGAACTGGGCGAAGACCGTGAATTGTATTACAATGCTGTGGCGCCACCCATTTTGCAGACCAGCAATTTTGCCTGCAAGACAGTAGATGACATGCGCCGCATGCTGCAGAACGAAGCAGAGTCTTACTTGTATACCCGCGGCAACAACCCCACTGTGACTATGCTTGAACAGAAGCTGGCTGCCTTGGAAGGAGCGGAGCATGCCATCGCCTTTGGGAGCGGGATTGCGGCTGTGTCGGCTGCTGTGCTCTCGCAATTGAATGCAGGCGACCACGTGGTGTGCATTGAAAAACCCTATGGCTGGACCAATGTACTGATGAAGCGCTTTTTGCCTCGGTTTGGGGTAGAGGTAACGATGGTGGATGGCACGGACACAGAGAACTACCGTCGGGCCATCAGGCCTAACACCAAGCTGCTTTATATGGAAAGTCCCAATTCCTTCACTTTCGAACTGCAGGATATTGCTGTCATTACAGCCTTGGCAAAACAGCACGGCTGCAGCACCATCATCGACAACAGTTTTGCCTCGCCGCTTTACCAGAATCCCATCCAGTTCGGAGTTGACCTAGTGGTGCATTCCTGTACCAAGTACATAGGCGGACACTCCGACACCATGGGCGGCATTATCTGTGGCAGTCGTGAGATGATCAATAGGATATTTGAACGGGAGTACATGACCTTGGGCGCCATTCTCGCCCCACACGATGCATGGTTGCTTCTGCGCGGGCTCCGCACGTTGCCGGTGCGTATGGAGCGGGTTGCCGCGTCCACCCGAAAAGTAGTGGCTTGGCTGGAAAAACACCCCAAAGTGGATCGGATCTATTATCCATTCTCACCTTCGCACCCACAGTATGAACTGGCAAAACGGCAGATGAAAAGCAATACTGGGCAGTTTACCATAGCCCTGAGAACAGATGATATCCGGAAGATCGATAACTTCTGCAACAGCCTGCAGCACTTCCTGATGGCGGCCTCATGGGGAGGGCACGAGTCACTGATATACCCTGCGGCGGCTTACTACAGCAACGGCACGCATAAAGGCAAACTCGACTTTAACTTGGTTCGCTTCTATATTGGACTAGAAGACCCGGATTATCTGATCAAAGATATAGAACAGGCACTGGTTGCGATTTAACTGAATTGGGATAATATATCTATATATTATGAATTAATTATTTATAACGAATTCATAACATTACATTAGAACCATCTTCTTACATTTGTAAGATGGTTTTATCTCCTACATCCTGTAGTCTAAAGCCGATGTACTTCAGTGCATTGCATTACCCCATCCTGTTCGGGAAAATCTCAAATCAATCTTATACTTATGTTTAAACATTTACACAAGGTTTCTGCCTTTGTGCTGGTATGCTGCGGCCTTTTGGCGGGCAATGAGGTACAAGGGCAAAGTAATCCAACTCCCCAAACGCTTCCATTTAGCACCGACTTTAGTAGTATGGGCAGTACGACGGAGCTTCCGGCTGGCATCGCGGCTTGGTTGAATGGATACAACAACTCCAAGACGGCCGCTTTGGCGTCTACTCCATCAGCTGATGCTCCAATATTAGTCAAAGACTTAAAGCAGTCTGGTGGTTCAAGTGTGTATAATTACACGGCAGGCGGCGGAAACAGACTTTACGTTCAGCTGTCATCCAACTCATCCAATGGCTCTGACCAGATTGCGGCGGCTGTCAACACAATGGGAAAATCTAGTATTAAGGTTTCCTATGATGTCGAGTTGATCAATAATCAATCCCGTTCAGTTGGTGTTACGCTGCAGTACCGTGTAGGCGAATCAGGTGACTGGACTGAAGTGGCGAGCACAGACTACACCAGCAAGGATTTAACGGAAGAAGGCGATATCAGATCGATTGAAGCCATGTTGCCAGCCGGAGCTGAGAACAATGCCGTTGTGCAGCTGCGTTGGGTGACTTACGAGAACGTAGAGTCTGGCGTAGGCGGTTCGCGTGATGGTGTTGCTATTGATAACATTGTTATTGAAGAAACAAACCCTGCTCCACAACCGGTACAGGTAAGCGCTTCCTCGCTTGCTTTCGGCACGGTGGGTGTCAATCAAGTTGCCGATATTCTTTCTTATGATGTTGTGGGCCATGAGCTGACAAACGAGGTTGTTTTGGCCGTAGATGGCGCTTTCAGTCTTTCTAAAACGGAAGATGGCGAGTATACCCAACGACTGGTGTTTACCCCTAGCGAACTGGAAGAAACCCGTAAGGTGTTTGTGAAATTAGCGACTAGCACTGTTGGTAACTTCAACAGCACGATCACGCACAGCAGCAACGGTGTTGACTATGGCACCGTTTCACTTTCCGCTGAAGTGTTCAGCCCATACATCCAGAACTTCAATAATTGTGCTACAGCACTTCCGGGTGGATGGGTTGCCTATAGTGTAATTGGTGATCAGGTATGGGGTTGTACTACATTCGGTAGAGAAAACGAAGACAACCAGCGCACCAACGGTGTGCAGATCAACGGCTTCAGCGGTAGCGCCCGTGAAAACGAGGACTGGTTAATCTCTCCTTCGCTGGACCTGAGTGACTTTAACATCGCCGCCCTTACCTTCTGGACCAGAACCGCTTTCAAAGGCCCGGGCCTAAAACTGATGGTGTCTACTGACTACGACGGTACAAGCGCCCCAAGCTCTGCTACTTGGACGGAGCTGAACGGTGACTTCCCAGAGCTTGCCTCCGACTACTGGAAGCAGTCTTTTATTGATTTAAGCGCCTACAAAGGTGAGAGCGTATTCGTGGCTTTTGTTTACACGGCAGTAGCTGAAGCTGACGGCGCAGCACGCTGGACAGTGGATGATGTGGCTGTGGAGAACGTGGAGCGCGCCCTGTTGGCCAGCGACTTTAATTACGATTTCGGCATGGTGGAAACGCCAAACGCTTCTGAGGCACAGAGCTTCAGGTTCTCTGCACCGGGCTACGAAGGCATGACGCTGAGCGTGGAGGAAGACTTTGAACTTTCGAAAGACAACGAGACGTTTGCAGCCTCTATCACTTACTCTGCCGAGGAAGCTGCTGCTACAAACACGGTATACGTTCGCTTTAAGCCTGCCAGCACTAAGCTTCGCACTTCAAGTGCCATTACTTACACAAGCGGCGATTTCTCTGCTGAGAAGGGCATGTTGAGCGGTAGTTCACTGGCTAAGACCAGCACACTGGATATCGTGTCTTGGAACGTGGCTTGGTTCGGCTCTACAAGCGGTGGCCCAAGCAACTTGGATCTGCAGTACAGCAACACTAAGAAAGTACTCGAGACGTTGGACGCCGACATCATCGCGCTACAGGAGATTTCGAATGACGAGAAAATGGAGCAGTTGATCAATGAGTTAGAAGGTTACAGCTTCGTGAAGTCTGATGTGTACTCTTACTCACAGAAATCCGGTTCAGGCACCATGGATCCGCAGAAACTATACCTTGTGTACAAAGAGGAGACCGTGCAGATCAAAAAAGAGAAAGTGCTGTTGAACACACTCTACAATGAGATTTTGGAAGGCAGAGAACTGGAGAACTATCCGGGTACTAGCGACAGCTTCTGGGCAAGCGGCCGTCTGCCATACATGGTAGAAGTAGAAGCTACTGTAAATGGCGTTGCGCAGCGCATCCACTTGGTTAACCTGCACACACGCGCCAACCGCGATACCGACGTGAGCCGCTACAACATGCGCAAGTATGACGTAGAAGTGCTGAAAGACAGCCTTAACGCGCAGTATCCGAACATCAACTTGGTGCTACTCGGCGACATGAACGATGACGTGGACGTGTCGGTGGTGAACAACCTGCCGTCTTCACTGGAAGCTTTCGTGAACGACGAGGACTTTACTACTCTGACTTACGACCTGAGCACAACAGGCGCTTTCACTTATGCTGGTGGGTCTTACCAGAGCTTCTTGGATCACATCATCGTATCTAAGTCTTTGACGGATGAGTACATCGATGAGTCAATCGTAATTGAGAACCAGTTCCTTAACAGCATCTCCAGCTTTAGAAGTACCACTTCTGATCACATGCCGGTGTCAGCTCGCTTCACGTTTAGCACAACGCCAACCGTAACTTTCACGGAGCCAACACTGACGAAAACTGAAGGCGATGCCCCGTTCAATGTAAACTTGACACTCTCAGCCGCACAGCCGAAGGCCCACACGGTATACCTGACCGTGAAGGACGAGTCGACTGCCACTGCCGTGGACTATACCACAGCCCCGGTTGCCGCCGAGAACGTAATTGCTGTTGAGGTGCCGGCTGATGCTACCACTGCTTCGTTTGAAGTGAGCATTGCAGATGATGAAGAAATTGAAGAGACAGAACAACTTATGTTCTTCATCAATCAAGCAACTACTGACCTAGGTATAGGCACAAACGCCCGCAGCTTCACGCTGGAGGTTCGCGACAACGATACGCCTACTGGTTTGGCTCGTCGCAAAAACCAAGAGTTCCGCATGTATCCGAACCCTACCAGAGGCGCAGTAACCATCGTGTTGCCAGAAGATGTTTCTACGGTTGAAAATGTGGTGTTGACGGTGTATTCAGCAGAAGGCATCAAGATGCATGGCTTGAATGGCACCCTGAATTCCGTGATCGAACAGCTTAACGATCGTCTGCCAGCTTTGCGCAACGGTATGTACTTTGTGCAGATTCAGGTACGCGACAAGGTGTTCCAGTCACGTCTGATAAAGAACTAAACCAAATCGATTTCAATAGTGAAGCGGCTCTCTGCATTGCAGGGGGCCGCTTTTTTTTTGATAACCTCCTAACGTAAGAGAGGGTAATAGTATAAACACTAAGTAACACAGACTATGATAGACAAGCCGCAAATTATGAATAACGTGCATGGTGCCACACTTATAGGCGCCGGTTTAAGCAGCTACCTGCTCAACGAAAAAAGACCAACCACTGCGCTTATACCTGCCGCTGCAGGCTCCGGGTTGTTACTGCTGAGCAAAGGGCTCGAAAAAGGCAACCAAACACTGGCCCATGTAGCAGTGGGCGTAACAGGCATACTGCTGTTCCAAACCCTGCGCTCGTTCCTGCAAGCCGCAGTGCCCGATGTTGAAACCGAGGCCAAGTTCGACAGTGCTACCCTGAATCGCCGCAAACTTGTGTTCGGACTCATGAGCACCACAGGTATAGCCGCCATGGCAACTTACATTGCCGGGTTTATAGAGAAAAGAAAAAACGGCTAAGGTATAGCCGGACTAAATCGAAAAGAGCTCGCAGGTATAGTACCTGCGAGCTCTTTTTGTTTGTCTTATACCTGATTAGAAACCAACAGCCGTATCATCGCCACGTGGATCGGCACCCCCTTCGAGCTTACCATTAGGTAGCACCAATATACCTTCCACGGCTCCGTATTTGCCTCTTTGCTTTAGCTTGTAGCCCTTGCTTTCTAAAACAGCCCTTACTTCAGGTAAGATGGCATCTGGCTCATGCTGGATCTCGTCGGGCAGCCACTGGTGATGGAAACGGGGGGCGGCAACGGCTTCCTGCATCGTCATGCCGTGCTCTACCACGTTCAGGATGGTCTGGAACACGGAGGTGATGATGGTGGAGCCGCCCGGCGTGCCTACTACCATGTATAGCTTGCCGTCTTTCTCCACTATGGTGGGCGTCATAGCGCTAAGCATGCGCTTACCGGGCTGCACCGCGTTGGCCTCGCCGCCAATCAAGCCAAACATGTTGGGCACGCCCGGCTTCGCGCTAAAGTCGTCCATCTCATTGTTGAGCAGGAAACCGGCACCCTCCACCACAACCATAGAGCCGTAGCCGCCATTGATGGTGGTAGTAATGGAAGCCGCATTTCCCAACTGGTCCACAATGCTGAAATGTGTCGTCTGATCTGATTCGTATACCGGCAGCTCCCCTGCTTTCACGTCAGAGGACAGGGTGGCTTGTTCCAAGCTCACATTGCGCATGCGCTCTTGCAGGTAGCTGCGATCCAAAAGGCCACTTGTCGGTACTTTGTAGAAGTCCGGGTCGCCGAGGTAGGTGGCGCGGTCAGCGTATACACGGCGCTTGGCCTCGGTCATGAGCTGTATGGTCTGAGGCTGCTGCCAGCCGTAGCTTTTCAGGTCGTAGGGCTCTACCATGGTGAGCAGTTGCAGCAGAGCAATGCCGCCGCTCGATGGCGGTGACATAGAGGTGATCTTGTAATCTTTGTATTGCCCGGTAATCGGGGTGCGCCAGATCGCGTTGTAATCGCGCAAGTCCTCATGGGATATGAGTCCGCCTCCGCGCTGCATCTCCCGCACGATCAGGTCGGCTGTCTCACCGGCATAGAAACCCTCGCGGCCTTTGTCGCGGATGCGCTCCAAGGTACGGGCAAGATCAAGGTGATACAGGGTATCGCCGGGCTGCCAAGCCTGCTCTCGCGTCAGATATGGCGTGTGCTTGTTATGCGTGATCATCCTTTCATAGGCATTGTTAAGCATGCGGGCTTCACGCTCGGTCAGGACCACGCCTCGGCGAGCCAAGTCGATGGCGGGTTGCACGAGCTCGGCAAAAGGCATAGAGCCTAACTTCTCATGTATTTTCAGCATGCCATCCACGGAGCCGGGTACGCCAGCGGCCAAGTGACCAAGCAAGCTCAGGTCAGGTATAACATTGCCGAGGGAGTCGAGGTACATGTCACGGTGGGCGGCTACAGGGGCTTTTTCGCGGAAGTCGAGCGCGCCTGTTTCACCAGTATGGTGGCGGTAAACTAGAAAGCCACCCCCACCGATGTTGCCTGCCACCGGATAGCAGACGGCCAAGGCAAACTGTGTGGCGATGGCTGCATCGTAGGCGTTGCCACCTCTCCGCAATATCTCTAACCCGATGTTAGAGGCGTCTGGATGAGCCGAAACCACCATAGCCTTTTCAGCTACGACACCGCGGTTTTCAGCTTCAAGCTGAGTTTGCGGCTTGGTAGCACAACCTGAGAAAATCAGCATTGCCACCACAAAACAAGTGAGGGTATGACGCTTTGATCGGAGAGCTTGGGGCAAGTGGAGATGTTTCATGAGTTAAAGGTATAGGTGAGGCTATGGTGCAAAATAAAAAAAAGCCGGCTATCTGCATAACCGGCTTTTCTTGGAAGGCTTTTTATCGTTTCTTATTTGATGTCGTTTTTGATGATGGCCACCGCTTCTTCAACATACACGTCTTTCTGCAGGGACTTCATGAAATCCTTATTACGGGCCAGTTTGGCAGTATCACCAGCGATGGCTTGCAGGTCAGTTTTCATGCGCGATACGTTCAGTACCGGCACATTCTTCTGAGCGTCTTCCATTCTTTTGTTGGCTGCTTCACTCTTGGTCTCTTCCGCCAAATACTTCGCCATATGCAAAGAGCGGGTTGTGATGTCAGACTGTTTCTTCAGGCGCTCGCCGCTCTCTTTAATTACTTTAAAGCTTTGATTACTTGAAATACGGCTCTTGCTATTGGCTTGAATAGCTGGAATGTTCAATCTGCTCTTCGTCCACGCCTTATAGCGGGCAGGGGAGATCTCGTCGAACGCAAGCGGATATTCCTGCTCTTTCTCACCGAACTCTAGGAAGCTGTAGGCATCCGGCAAAATTACATCTGGCGTAACGCCGCGCAATTGCGTGGTGCCACCGTTAATGCGGTAGAATTTCTGGATCGTGAGCTTCAACGCACCGAATGGCTTGTATGGGTCAAACTGCGATGGCAGCGCCTCGTCCAGCTCAAAGAACTGCTGCACGGTTCCTTTACCGAAGGTAGGCGTACCCACAATAACAGCACGTTTATAGTCTTGCATGGCGGCGGCCAGAATCTCAGAGGCTGAGGCGCTGTTCGCATTCACCATAATCACCAGCGGACCACCGTACTGCACTTCAGGATCACGGTCATCGAGTACCACCGTTTTGCCAGAAGCCGTGCGTACCTGCACAATAGGACCCTGCTCTATGAATAGACCGGCCATCTCAACTGCATCGGCCAAGGAACCACCACCGTTATTGCGCAAATCCAGAATCAGACCTTGCATACCTGCCGCTTTCAATTTCTCGATTTCGGCCTTCACATCGGCGCCACTATTGCGGCCGCCGTTACGCTCGAAGTCAGCATAGAAACCCGGCAACTTAATGTATCCGATCTTCTGCTTTTCGTCTATCATGGCACTCTGTGCGTAAGTTTCCTCAAATACGATCACATCACGCACAATAGGGATAATGCGGGTGCTACCGTCAGGCTTGCGTACTGTCAGACGTACTTCGGTGCCTTTCTTACCACGGATCAGTTGGATGGCATCGTCAAGGCGCATACCTTCCACCAAAACCGGGTCATTACTGCCTTGAGCCACTTTCTGGATTGCGTCACCCGGCTTCAGGTCACCCTGCATGTACGAAGGGCTGCCCGGTACGATTTCCAGCACTTTAATCTGTCCGTCTTTTTCCTGCAGAGAGGCGCCTATACCTTCCAAACGACCTGTAAACTCAATGTCGAAATCTTTTTTAGCCTTAGGAGGGAAGTAGCCGGTGTGCGGGTCATATACATTGGCTACGGCGTTGATATAAGTTGCGCGGCGATCATCGCGGGTAACTTGGTCGAGGCGCTTATAGAGCTCATTGTAAGCCGTCATCACCTTTTCGCGGGCTTCGGCTTCCAGTTGCTCATAACTTTTCGGTTTGTCTTTGCTATCAGCGCTGGCAGTGGCTTTCTCCTGCTGCTTTTGCATCTCGGCCAGTCGCACCAAGGTTTGGTACTTCAACTGCTTTCTCCAAGCTTCTTTCAGCTCATTTTTGTCTTTCGCGAATTGCAGCTTCTTACCATCCAGCTCAATGGTTTCGTCCTTAGTGTAATCAAAAGGTTTGGCCAAAATCTCTTTGTAATACGCCTCCGATTCCTTCGTGCGCTTCTCGATCAGGTCCGATGCGATGTCAAAGAAATCGAAAGAGCCTGCACGCAGTTGGTCATCCAGCTGGGTTTCGTACTGGCGCAGCATGGCCACGTCTGACTCGATCAGGAACTTCTTGTTGAAATCAAGACGGTCAAGGTATAGCTTAAATGCTTTCTTAGAGAAGTTGTCGTCTACTTTCTCGGGTTTGTAGTGCGCTGAGTTAAGGCCCTGCATCAGGGCTTTAATCAATATCTCGTTTTTCCCTTCCGGTGAGTCGTTCTTACTATACAGTATAAAAGAGCCTGTAAGCAAAATAACGGCCAGCACAGAGAGAAATATTTTTAATCTGGTTGTCAAGGATAGCATCTAATTTAGTTAGTTGGACCACATAAACTCTACGCAAAAGTAATGCCGCAGATGTTGAAACGGGCGATTCTTTTAAGGTGAGTCCTAATGTAGCATAAATAAAACTTTATCGCAAAGAGCTGTAGCCGGTAAAAGCAATACAAACTTGTCGGCTACTTGTTTACGTAAGAGCTTGTTGCTTATTATAACTGTTGTAGAATTTTTTTCGTTTCCGGAGCATACTAAAACTTGTACCTGCCTGATGCGGCGGCTATACCTAACAGTTCCCGTATGGGCAGTATAGACCCGTTTTGGCAGGGCCACAGAACACTATGAAGACAATCCTTTTTTTCGGCGACAGCCTGACAGCAGGCTACGGACTGCCGACGGCGCAGGCCTACCCCGCGCTCATTCAACAAAAGCTGAAGGAAGCCGGCTATGACCATACGGTGATCAATGCGGGTATAAGCGGTGACACGACGTCCAGCGGACTGTATCGGGTCGATCGCTGGCTGGCCGGGCAAATCGACTTCTTTGTGCTGGCTCTTGGAGCGAACGACGGGCTGCGCGGTATACCTGCCCGCGAAACCTCCCAGAACCTGCAGCAGATCATTGACAAAGTAAAACACAAGCACCCGGAGGCGCATATCATCTTGTCAGGCATGGAAATACCTGACATTGTGCCGGGACGCTATGCGGCGGAGTTTCGAAAACTGTTTAGGGAGTTGGCTATCAAAAACAATGTGGCTTTTGTGCCCTTTCTGCTGGAAGGGGTGGCCGGTATGCGGCATCTAAACCTACCCGACGGTGTGCACCCCAATGCGGAGGGGCAGAAACTCCTAGCCCGCCATACTTGGACAGTATTAGAAGGGTTGCTTAAGGAAGAACTTTAAAATAAAACGGGCAGAATCATTTGATTCAGCCCGTTAGTATATTCAGTAGGTATAGATTAGTTTTTATGATCCTGTCTGAAACGCATGGCGTTCTCCATCTGTGCGCGGATCTCCTTGGTAGTGTTTCTGGCCCAGAGGTTAAAGGTCGTGTTATCTGTCTCTTCAATGTCTTTTACATTGTCCTCAAACTCACCTAATGCGTCTTTATGGGCCTCCACCACTGCATCCCAGTAGGTGCGGTCAAACTCTTCGGGACTCTTGTCGCGGAGTTCTTGTATACGACCGGCATGGTCTTCTTCCATTTGCTGCGGCAAGGTTACATTGTACTGATTCGACATGTCCTGCAGCTCCTCCAGCTTTTTAGAGTAAAGGTCCACCATTTGCTGGCCATAGTCGCGCACTTGCGCCGTAACACCTTTTTCGGCGGCTAACTTGCCCATTTCCACCTGCTGTGTGCTGACACTGTGCGCATGGCCCATAAACTCACGCTTGTCGTCGTTAAGGGTAGAGTCGGCGGCGGCCGTCGTATTTAGTTCTGTGTCTACATTCGTGGTAGAATCAGTTTCCTGCGTGTTGGATCCGCAAGATGCAAAAGCAAAGCAGCCGCACAGTAGGGCCGTTGCCATCGATAGGTTTTTCATGGTTTTATTTTGGTTAGTTTTTCAACGTGTTTCCTAGGGCATACGAAGAAAAGGTAATAATTTGTTCAGTATGCCTAAACTTGGAGTGGGTGAGCAGCTGCATTAAAAAACAAAGGCTCGACTCCTCCACAGGGGACAAGCCAAGCCTTTGTTTATGTAAGTTTTAAAACTTAGTAATAAATATGCTCTCCGCGATTCTTTTGGAAATGATCTTCAAAGTAGCGGGCATCCTCAGGCGTGCGTGGCTGAAAGCCCAGCACGATATTACCTTCTTTCACGCCTTCTTCGTATACCTTGGCGCGTTCTTCCGGAATACCGGCGCCAACCAATGCACCGATCAAGCCGCCTGTCAGGCCACCTGCGCCTGCGCCTGCCAAACCAGCCGCCAACGGACCGGCAACTACCAGACCCAGACCCGGAATAGCTACCGATGTACCAATAGCAGCCACGGCACCCACAATGGCGCCAAGTGTACCACCAATGGCTGAACCGGCACCAGCACCTTCTAGTGATTTGTTGCCTAACTCGGTATCACCGTCGCGATCCACGTCATCACCAAAGTGGCGTTTACGACCTTCATCCGACAATACCACATTGATATCGTCTTTGTCATACCCGCGGGCACGAAGTTCTTCATAGGCGCGCTCTGCGCTGTCACGGTCTCTGAACATGGCTGTCATCATGCTCGCGTTGTCTCGTCTGTCCATAGCTTATTTTGTTATTTGTTTTTAAAGAGTTTATGTAACGTAAGGCTATTCAAAGCCAGTTTATACTAACGGCTGTGAAGTCTTATAGTTGCAAAAGACCTGATCAGGAATGCCTTTTGCCCTAAGAAGTGTGCAAAAAAAAAGCCTTCCCAATAGTGGAAAGGCTTTTCTGTAATGGTTATATCTAATTATTGATCATCACTTACGCGGTCAGCAGTAACAAGTACACGGTCTACTACGTGGATTACACCATTAGAGGCTTCAATATTAGGCTCTACAATGCTAGCCCCACCGATTGTGAAGTCTGCTGGGGTAGCTCCTGTACCTAGAGTACCAATCTCGATATAGTCATTATCACTAATCTGGATACGCTGGTTTGCCTGCATTTGGGCAGTTGTTACTTTATTGGCAATAATATGTGCCTGCAATACCTGAATTAGTTCATTTCTGTTTTCTGGCTTTTTCAAGTATTCTAGCTGACCGGCTGGCAGCTTCTCAAACGCCTCGTTAGTTGGGGCAAAAATGGTGAACTCGCTGTCTTGCTGAAAAGCAGATGAAATATTGGCGGCCTGCACCAGCTCCATAAAGGTAGATATGTCGCTTCTAGTGTTGGCAGCATCTAAGATAGTCATGGAGCTGGTTTCTGCGGTAGCGCCCATCTCTGTGCTAGTGCGCATGTCAGTATCAGTAGTTGTTACATCCGTCGATACCTCAGTCTCCATTGTTGTAGCGTCGTCACCTGCCATTGTTTCCGTCTGGCTCATAGTCGTTGTCTCATCCATGGCTGTTGTTTCCATAGATTCGTTGCTGCTGGCGCAGCTGTACATAAATCCTGCGGCAAGCACAAGGGCTGCGGGTTTAAAAAATCTCATTTTCATAGTCGTTAGCTTTTTGTTCTAAAATAAAATGTGTGTAATTATATCCAATTTGTACACATTGTTTATTTAACTACGACTGGTAAAAAAAGTTATAAGAAAAAAGGACTATCTTCAGATTTTACTGAGATAGTCCTTTTAAGTATTGCAATAAAACAATAGTAGCTTAATTAGTTATAGACTTTCACAACAAAGATATAGTCCTGTAACTTCTTTAGTTGCTGTGTTCTGGCAGTGCCATTCAACGCGTTGTGCTGAGGCATTGAAACGGTGCTTCCAGCGTTTTTCTCCTGCATTTCGGTTACCATTTGCAGCAGATATGTCGACTTTACGGCGAAAGCGGCGCCTTCCTGTCCGGCCTGTTTGCCATTAATAACCCCGATTACATTGCCTTTATCGTCAAGCAGTGGGCCACCACTGTTGCCCGGGTTTAGGGGGATGGAGATCTGGTAAGAAGTGGTATCACCCTCGAAGCCGGAAGCGGAACTCAGGGAGCCTTCGCCGAACACAATGTCTTCGCGTGGGAAACCCAAGGTATAGACACGCTCTCCCAAATCAGATGCCGCAGTCTTGAAGGTATAAGGCAGCTTACTGAAACCTGCGAAAGAAGGGTCTTCTATTTTTAGGATAGTCAGGTCGTATTCGGTATTGCGGTGTACCTCTGTTACTTTATACTTGAGTCCGGCCTTGTTTTCAATTAGGATAGAGTCTGCACCTTGGATTACGTGCGAACTGGTTACTATGTAGCCGTCTGGACTGATGGCAAAGCCAGTACCGCTAAAACGGGCCGAGCGAGGAGCCGGTGCGGCGACATCAGCGCTGGCAATGCCATTGATAAGGGCACGCTGTTCTTTTTTGATCTTCTCAACTTCACGGCGCAGCTCAATATAGCGAGCAGTCTGCTGCTGTACCGGGGCTTTGATCTGCTGTACGCTCCAAAGCGTGCCAAACACAGATAAAAGGGAAACGCTTGCTGCCACAGCCATCGTCTGGGCGTGTTTTTTAAAGAAAACTCTCCAAGCCTGCAATTCACCAATAGAAGTGGCGGAGGCCGTGTCGTTTTCCATTTCGCTGTGTATGCTGCTCAGCTTGGTTCGCAGTTGCTGGCGCTGACCGTACTGCTGCATCGCCTGCAGTACTTGCCTGTGCTCCTGTACCTGATCGGCGAGCCGCAGGTCGGTGACCAACAGCGCCTCAAAGGCAGCTTTCTCCTCGGCGGGCATTGCCCCGGCCAAGTAGCGCTCTATCTGCTCATAAATGCGGTAGTCAAACATGATTCTATAAAAATACCTTGTTATAAGGTGCTAAAATTCATTCTAAGGCTATACCTCTGGTTTGTAAGAAGTAAAGAACAGTTTTTTGAGGCGCTGTAGGCACTTGTACTTCTGGTTTTTGGCGGTATCAGTATTGGTGTAGCCAAATTTCTCCACAATGTCCTGCATGCCCTGTGCCCGGATGTAAAAGTCCTCCAGCAACGTGCGGCAGGGCTCGCCCAGTTGGTCCAGCGCCTCAGCCATAACGCCGAACTGTCTTTCGTTCTCCTCATGCTGCGGCACATCCTCCTCCAGCGACAGGTAATTTTCAGAATCCTCTATGCGGTTAGCATAGCGTCCTTTTTCGGCCAGTCGCTTTAGCCAGAGTCGGCGGCACACAGAGTAGAGATAGGTTTTGATCTGACAACTCAGCTCCAAGCTGTTTCCTTTGATCTTCTCGTAGAAGACGATCACGCCTTCCTGATAAATGTCTTTCGCCTCATCATCAGTTCCACTGTTACTGATAATGAAATGAGATATCATCGGGAAGTGCAGCTTATACAGGTGTGCGAGCGCTCGGTCGTCGTCATTCCGGATCCCTTCCATGATCGCCTCATCCGTCTCATACAAACTCTTCCTCATTCCGTTCCTTTTTAATACGCCAGGCCGCATTTTGTAACCCAACAAAAAAATATTTTAAAAAAATAAAAAATGCCGGGTTACCTATCCGGCTTTCCGGTATGAAGTTCAAATTCGAAACCAAAACACTTAATCACAAACACAAAATGAAAAATTTATTCAAATTCGCTTTCGTAGCGTTCGCCCTAGTAGCTTTCACAGCTTGCAACACTGAAGAAACTGCAACTGAAACTGAAGCTGTAGAAACTGAGGTTGTTGAGACTGAAGAAGTTGTTACTGAAGAGGCTGAAGTTGTTGAAACTGAGACTGAAGTTGAAGTTGACACTACTGTAACTGTACAGTAATCAATAGCAGAACTACGGATTATACCTTATAGTTCTAAACACATAAGAAGGCCCTGCAGCAATGCAGGGCCTTCTTATTTTTTGTGCTGGTCAGGCCATAGTCAGCTCAGGTTTAGTAAAAATTTTTTGTATTTAGACTGCCATGGGTAAAGCGCCAGAACTAGTCTAGAAACGCTTTACTTTTTTGCGGCGCTCCATCTCCTTGCTGATCAAGCCAAACTCGCGGCTGCTCTGGCCGGCAATGGCGGTGTTCTCGTTGGCGCGGCGCAGCAGGTACGGCATCACCGACTCCACCGGACCATAAGGTACATATTTGGCTACATTGTAACCCGCGTTGGCCAAGTTGTACGACAAGTTATCGCTCATACCATAAAGCTGTGCAAAGAACACGCGCTCGTCATTGGGCGCTATACCTTTCTCTTCCATCAACTCCATGAGCAGGTATGAACTGTCCTCATTATGCGTACCGGCGCAAAGCGATATGCGGTCGATGTGGTCGATGCAGAAACGGAGACCTTCGTTGTAGAGCTTGTCAGACGCCTCTTTTGTTGGGTTGATCGGGCTTGGATAGCCTTGCTCTTCTGCACGCTTGCGCTCTTTTTCCATGTAGGCACCGCGCACTGGTTTTGCGCCCAAGATGTAATTTTTAGCCACGGCGTTCTCATAATCGCGCATTAGAGCGTCTAGGCGGTCGTGGCGGTATAGTTGGTATGTATTGTAAACGATGGCCTTCTCTTTATTGTAGAGCTCCATCATTTCGTAGGCCAAGTTGTCGATTGTTTCCTGAAACCAGCTTTCCTCGGCATCCACAAACACACGCACATCGGCTTCGTGGCAAAGTTTGCAGATGTCCTTTACACGCTGACGGCCACGCTCGAAAGCGGCTTTTTCTTCTTCCGTCATCTGTTCGCCAGCCTGTACTTTCTCCAATAAGTCGGTACGCATCAGACCGGTTACCTTGAACACCGAGAATGGGATGTTCTTGTTGCCGCGTGCCTTCTCTACCGTGCGCAGAATCTCGTCTCTCGTCTCGTCAAAGCTTCTGTCCACGCCCTCGCCCTCCACGGAGTAATCGAGAATGGTACCGATATTGTACTTGGCCAGCTCACGAATGGCACGCTCCGACTCCTCTATCGTTTCGCCTCCGCAGAAGTGGTTGAAAATGGTTGGTTTGATGATAAACTTAACAGGCAAGTGCAGCTTAAGGGCTGTGTTAAGCAGGTTGCCACCCAGTTTCACAAATTTGTTGCTGTTCATGGACTTGAACAACAGGTACATTTTATAAAGCTCAGCGTCTGACTTGGATGAAAAAGCGACAGCTGTATCGTCGAAAGAAACGTTGGTAACCGGGTTCATGTAATAGCGTGTTAATCGGCGCAAAGATAGTGTAACTGTTAAAGTTATACACCATAGACACCTAGTACTTAAGGTATATTTTTGTACTGTTTTTCAGTGCAGGCATTCCCTTAAACTAGATCCACTGCATAACTGTTGTAATTGTCGTACCTTTGTATGGACAATTGATACCGATGAATTTTAAAAATAAAGACACTTACTTTGCTGATTTGCTAGCCGAGCGAGGCAGGCCGCTTGTGATTGCCGGACCTTGCAGCGCTGAGAGTGAAAAGCAGGTGATGCAAACCGCCGAAGCTCTGAAAAAGCTGGGTGTGCACTTGTTTCGGGCGGGCATCTGGAAGCCACGTTCCCGCCCAAACACCTTCGAAGGTATAGGCCTAGAAGGACTGGAATGGCTAGGCCGCGTGAAGCGTGAACTGGGTATGCGCGTGACGACGGAAGTAGCCACTGGCCGCCATGTAGAAGAAGCCCTAAAACAAGGTATAGACGTGTTGTGGATTGGCGCCCGCACCTCCGTGAACCCATTTGCCGTGCAGGAAATAGCCGATGCGCTGAGTGGCGTGCAAGTGCCGGTGATGGTGAAAAACCCCGTAAACCCGGATCTGGCACTGTGGATTGGAGCGATTGAGCGCATCTATCAGGCAGGTATAAGCGATTTGGCCGCCATTCACCGTGGTTTTTCTTCTTATCAGCCTTCCAAGTACCGCAACGCGCCGGTATGGCAGATTCCGATCGAACTGAAAGCCCGTTTCCAGAACTTGCCTGTGATCGTGGACCCAAGCCATATCGGAGGCACGCGTGAACTTATACACCCCATTTCGCAGCGGGCACTTGATCTTGGCTATGACGGTGTGATGATCGAAACGCACCCGAACCCGATTGAAGCCCTGAGCGACCCGGAGCAGCAGGTGACGCCAGCGGCCTTGGCTGACATTCTGGACAAACTGCAGGTGCGCAAAACAAATTACGATGACGTTGAACTCGTAAACCGGGCCGAGGAACTGCGCTTGCAGATTGACGCCGCCGACCATGACCTAATCGGTGTCTTGGCACAGCGCATGGCCTTAGTCGAGCAGATAGGGGAGTACAAAAAACAAAACAACGTGCAGGTGCTGCAGCTTGAGCGCTGGAAAGAGATTTTCCGAACCCGAGCCGACTGGGCCTCCGAGGCAGGTATAAACCCGGCCTTTGTGGAAGAGCTTTATAAGCTGATTCATGTGGAGTCCATCCGCAAACAGACCATCATCCTGCAGGACGGAAACCAAGAAGCAAAACCTGACACCAAGCCGGAACAGGCTTCGTAAGCGTATACCTGAACGTCGGTCAAAAGCCGACGTTTTATTCTTAATCTATACCTGATAAAATCAAAATCTGCGTGACCGAAAGCATATACATCGGACGAGACGTGCTGCCGCAGCTGAAAGCGGTATTGCAAAACCTCGCCTTCTCGAAAGTAGCTGTGCTGGTGGACGAAAACACCCTGCACCATTGCTATCCGCAAGTGAAGCCCTATCTGCCCGAACACGATATCATCCAGATACAAAGCGGCGAGGAACACAAAACCCTACAGACCTGCGAGCACATCTGGCAGCGTATGACGGAGTTCAATCTGGACCGCTGGTCGGTGCTCGTGAATCTGGGTGGCGGCGTGATCGGCGACATGGGCGGTTTCTGTGCGGCCACATTCAAGCGCGGTATGTACTTTGTGCAGGTGCCTACCACACTGCTGGCGCAGGTTGATGCCAGCATAGGCGGCAAAACAGGTATAGACTTCCACGAACTCAAAAACCACATCGGAGTATACAAAGAGCCCAAAGCCGTCATCATCGATCCGACTTTCCTAAATTCGCTCCCGCAGCGTCAACTCAAGTCAGGTTATGCCGAGATCATCAAACACTGGCTGATCGCAGACGCGGCGGCCTTTGAGGAACAGCGCCACATCGGGCTTTTCACTGAAGACTGGGACGCACTTATACGGCACTCAGTAGGTATAAAGTCAGCGGTGGTGGAGGCCGATCCGCTGGAAGGCGGTTATCGCAAAGTGCTCAACTTCGGCCATACGGTGGGTCACGCCGTAGAAAGTTACCTGATGGGGCAGCCGGGCCGCGAGTTGTTACACGGTGAGGCCATTGCCGTCGGGATGCTGTGTGAGGCTTACCTGTCCGTGAAGAAAGACATGCTCACCAAGCGGGAGCTCGACCAGATCGAAACTTTTCTGGTTTCGGTTTACGAAAAGGTGAAGCTCACCGAAGAAGACATTCGGGCGATGAGCCAACTGGCTCTGCAGGACAAGAAAAATACTCATTCCACTATCAACTGTACGCTGTTGCAAGGTATAGGCAAGGCTGTTTGGGACCAGCCTGTCACCCTCGCCGAAATACAGGAATCTTTGCGCTATTATCAGCTACTATGACCAAAACTCTTACTATTTCGCACCCAACAGGTATACTGAAGGGCCGCATACAATTACCTGCCTCTAAGAGCGAGGCAAATCGTGCTTTGATCATCGCGGCTTTGGCAGGGGGAGAGTCCAAGCTACACAACCTCTCCGAAGCCAACGATACCCAACTCCTGCAAAAACTCCTGAAAAGCGACTCGGACTCTATCGACGCCGAGGATGCCGGCACGGTTATGCGCTTCCTGACAGCCTACTATGCTATAACTGGTCAGCAAAAAACATTAACCGGCACCGAACGCATGTGCCAGCGGCCGATCAAAGTGCTGGTAGAAGCCTTGCAGGAGCTAGGCGCAGGTATAGAGTACCTAGGTAAGGAAGGTTATCCGCCACTCAAGATCAGCGGCTTCAAAGGCAATGGCAAGAAACGCCTGAAAGTGCGCAGCGATATCAGTAGCCAGTACATTTCGGCTTTGATCATGGTCGCGCCTTTGCTTCCGGAGGGGCTGGAACTAGAACTAGAAAGTAAGGTCAGCTCACGTCCCTATATCGAAATGACCTTGGCTTTGATGAAGCATTTTGGCGTAGAGGCCATCTTTGAGGGCAATACGATCACAGTGCCTCACCAGAAGTACCAGTCCGCCACTTTTTCGGTAGAGTCTGACTGGTCGGCGGCCAGCTACTGGTATAGCATGGCGGCTTTGGCCAAAGAAGCGGATATTACCTTGCTCGGCTTACGGGAGGTCTCTCACCAAGGCGACAAAGCCATCGTGGACATCATGCGCCGTTTGGGCGTGCATACTGAGTTCAAGCCGGAAGGGGTGCGCCTCACCAAGAAGCACTCCGAAAAGCGCCTGTCCTACGATTTTAGCAACTGTCCTGATTTGGCCCAAACTATTGTGGCACTGTGCGCCGCTATTGGCGTAACACTGGAAATGAACGGTATAGAGAGTTTGCGCATCAAAGAAACAGACCGCATTCAGGCGCTTCAGATTGAGGTATTAGGTATGGGGGCTTCACTGGAAGAAAGATCACCCGGCATTTTTCAGATGAAACCGACCCTCATGATCAACCGGGAACTGAACTTCAGGACTTACCAAGATCACCGGATGGCCATGGCTTTTGCACCTATTGCTTTGCTGCAGCCGGTACAAATTCAGGAGCCGGAAGTGGTGCGCAAGTCCTACCCACAGTTTTGGGAGGATCTGGAGAAAATAGGGTTTGAGGTAATGAATAATGAATAATGGGAAAGCGCTATTTGTACGGAGACGCTGGTCTGATTGAAGGCTTGCTTCCTCAGTTTGAGTTGATGGAAGAAGCCGCAGGCGGCTGGGCGGCGGTGTATAAGGATGCCGCTACAAAGAGTTTTTGGATGAAATGCTATACCACGGCAGGCGAGCAGCTGGGTGGCGGTTACGAATTACTTATCAGGCTCCCGCTCCCAACTACAGAGAGATTGATAGCGGTTGCCATCGAAACGCCGCACGAGGATGAAGCTGTCGCAGCCATCATGCGTTTATTGGACGAAGAGGCAGTGGAGGCGAAGGATTTTCGACATTTGCTCTTGGAAGTGCTGGAGCAGATGCACCTCGAAAGTATAAGCTCAGAACAGAAACAGCATCTCCGGAAGATCATCACACTTACTTCATTGACAGATCCCACCAATAAGCGTCCTGTCAAAGGCAAAACTGTAGATCAGCTCAAAGCTGATGCTGCATATTTTGAGGGTGTGTCTAAACAAGCGCTAGATTTGTTAGACAGTCTGAAGTAAAGTATTGCAATAACTCAATGAGGCACTGAATCCTTCACTACTTCCTCTATCAAGTTCTGCAAATACTCCGGTGCCTTTAGCAAGCGACTGCCGTACCAACTAAACATCTCTCCATCCACTACTTTGATCACCGCCTTCGGGCAGATCTCCTGAAACTCCGCAAAGTGCTTATCCTGAAAAGGGTAAGGCTCTGATGACAGCAAAATCAGTGTTGGGGCAGCAATCTGCAGCTGCTCTGGCGATACCTCCGGATAGCGAGACAAGTCGGCAAACACATTGTGAAAGCCGCAGCGCTGTAGCATGTAATCGATGAAGTTGTCGCTGCCCACCGCCATATAAGGTTTGCGCCAGATAAAGTAAGCTGTAGGTATAGCGGGTCGCAAGGGCTGCAGATTTTTAAAACCGGAGGCTATACCTTGTACCAGCTCCTCTGCCTTAGCTTCTGTTCCAGTTAGTCTACCTATCTGCGTGATCATTTGAAGCGCGTCTTCCAAGGTATAGATGTCGCTCATCCAGACCGGGTACTTCCCCTGCAGCTGGGCTATACCTTCCTCATAATTCTCTTCCTTGTTTCCAATAATCAGGTCAGGCTGGAGTGCGTCGATCACTTCCAGTTTAAAGTTCTTGGTACCGCCGATGACGGTCTTTTGCTTTACCTTTTCAGTGGGGTGAATGCAGAATTTGGTAAGGCCAACAAGGCGGTCTTGCAAACCCAGATCAAAAAGCAACTCGGTTTGCGATGGCACCAGCGACACAATGCGCTGTGGCAATTGCGGCAGCGTAATGGTGTGGCCCATTTGGTCGGTGAAAGTATAGAGGGAGCGCATGTTCAAAAGTAAGAAATTGAAAAGACCCTTAAAATAAAAAACCACACAGTCCAAAGGGGGTGCTGTGTGGTTTCTCGCATTGGCTAAAAGCGATTTTTTATTTCAGGTATCTGAAATCCTGATTGTCCTCAATTTTTAGCAGTGTCTCGTAAATCAGTTTCGTCACGTTCTCCACGTCGTCTTTGTGCACAGTTTCTACTGTTGTGTGCATATACTTCAGCGGCAACGAAATAAGCGCTGAAGCTACACCCGCGTTAGAATATGCAAACGCATCAGTGTCGGTTCCGGTTGCACGTGAAACGGCGGAGCGCTGGAATGGAATCTCTTTTTCCTGTGCGGTATTGATGATCAGGTCGCGTACATTATTCTGCACCGCCGGACCGTAGGCAATCACAGGGCCTTTGCCGCAGTGGATGTCGCCGCTGTTCTTCTTGTCATACATCGGCGACTGTGTATCGTGCGTCACGTCCGTGATGATGGCCACATCCGGCTTGATGCGGTGTGCGATCATCTCGGCACCACGCAGACCGATCTCTTCCTGCACGGAATTGACGATGTACAGACCAA
Organism: uncultured Pontibacter sp.; assembly: GCF_947499215.1. Classification (GTDB taxonomy): domain Bacteria; phylum Bacteroidota; class Bacteroidia; order Cytophagales; family Hymenobacteraceae; genus Pontibacter. The sequence goes on along the minus strand of NZ_CANMNI010000001.1, from coordinate 1,458,673 downwards.
AAGGCAACTTGTGCTTGCGCTCATGGATCATGCGAGCCACTTCAGCGATCATAAAACCACCCACACGGTTGTCCAGCGCACGGCCTACGTAAAATTTGTCGTTCATCACTGTGAACTCGTCTTCGAACGTAGCCACGCAACCCACGTGTATACCCATTTTCTCTACTTCCTCACGATTGCTCGCGCCGCAGTCCAAGAACACAGTTTCGATAGTAGGGGCTTTGTCGTTCTCGACCTTGCGCACGTGGATGGCCGGCCATCCGAAAACAGCCTTCACGATACCCTTAGAGGTATAGATGTTAACTCTTTTAGACGGAGCGATCAGGGCATCGGAACCACCGTTGCGCTTCAGGTAGAGATAGCCTTCTGGCGTGATGTAGTTCACGAACCAAGAGATCTCATCGGCATGCGCTTCGATCACGACCTTATACTCTGCTTCTGGGTTAATCACACCCACTACAGTGCCGTAAGTATCTACGAAGTAATCCTCAATGTATGGTTTGATGTACTCCAGCCATAGCTTCTGGCCTTCAGATTCGAAGCCGGTGGGAGAGGAGTTATTCAGGTATTTCTCTAGAAAATCGAAAGATTCTTTTCTCATTGGGTCAGTTTTCAGTAATGTATACACAATGGTTGTTAAACATAACGAGCATGTACAGCCAGATGTTCTGTGGCTGCGCATGCTCGTCATTCAATCCAATTAAAGCGGAATATTCCCGTGCTTCTTGCGCGGTAGGCTTACCACTTTATTTTCCAGCATCTTGAAAGCCTTGATCAACTTGGAGCGTGTCTCGCTTGGCATGATCACTTCGTCGATGAAGCCACGGTGCGCAGCGCGGTATGGCGTCGCGAATTTGTCTTTGTACTCTTGTACCTTCTCAGCCAGTTTCGCAGCCGGATCTTCGGCTTCAGCGATCTCACGCTTAAAGATAATCTCGGCAGCACCCTGCGCACCCATAACCGCAATCTCAGCAGTCGGCCATGCATAGTTCATGTCAGCACCGATGTGCTTGGAGTTCATAACGTCGTATGCACCGCCATAAGCTTTACGAGTAATCACCGTGATACGCGGCACAGTCGCTTCGCAGAAGGCATAAAGCAGCTTGGCACCGTTAGTGATGATACCGCGCCACTCCTGATCAGTGCCCGGCAGGAAGCCTGGTACGTCTTCCAACACCAGCAACGGCACGTTGAAGCTGTCGCAGAAGCGCACGAAACGCGCGGCTTTGGTGCTGGCGTTGATGTCGAGCACGCCGGCGAGGACGGAAGGTTGGTTGCCCACGATGCCGATGCTGCGGCCACCCAGACGGGCAAAACCCACCACGATGTTCTCGCCGAAGTTTTTGTGTACCTCAAAGAAAGAGTCCGCGTCGATGATGCCCTCGATTACCTCACGCATGTCGTAAGGCTGGTTCGGGTTTTCAGGTATAATGGTGTCGAGAATAGCGCGAGTTTCGTCAGCTTTTTCCTCGTAGGGTACTGACGGTGGCAACTCTTCGCAGTTCTGCGGCACGTAGCTCAACAGCGTTTTAATGTAGTTGATACACTCTACCTCGTTGGCGCAGGAAAAATGCGTCACGCCACTCTTGGTGCTGTGCGTGCTAGCGCCGCCCAGCTCTTCAGAGGTTACTTCTTCGTGCGTTACCGTTTTTACCACGTTCGGGCCAGTCACGAACATATAAGACGTGTCTTCCACCATCATGATAAAGTCGGTGATGGCAGGGGAGTAGACCGCGCCACCGGCGCATGGTCCCATGATAGCCGAGATCTGAGGTATAACCCCAGAGGCCAGTGTGTTGCGGTAGAAAATATCGGCATATCCACCCAGCGATACCACACCTTCCTGAATACGGGCTCCACCTGAGTCATTCAGACCGATAACGGGTGCACCGTTCTTCATGGCCAGCTCCATGATCTTCACGATTTTCTCAGCGTGGGTCTCAGAGAGTGAACCGCCCAGTACCGTAAAGTCCTGCGAGAACACATAAACCAGTCGGCCGTTGATGGTACCGTAGCCGGTCACTACGCCATCGCCTAAGTAATACTGCTTGTCCAGACCAAAGTCCTTGGAGCGGTGCATCACAAACTTGCCGATCTCCTCAAAGGAGTTCTCGTCCATCAAAAGGTGGATGCGCTCACGGGCCGTCAGTTTGCCTTTTTTGTGCTGTGCTTCTATTCTGTCCTGTCCGCCGCCTAGCAAGGCTTCGGCATTTTTGCGGTCCAGCGTTTCGATCTGGCTCTGTCTGATTTCTCCTGCCATGAAATGGGGTATAGCTGTTTATCTAATATCAATTGATTAATTGTCAAATTTAAAAACTATCAGCCGAAATAAGCTATACTCATAGCAAAATTTGAATCTACATCGGTGTATATCTTTCGGATAAGGGCAAAAAATAAGGGCTACCCTGTTAGGAGCAGCCCTTATGCTTATAGGTCTTATACCTTATTTGTCGGATTTCTCACCGTCACCAGACGACTTAGTTGGCTCTTTTTCTTCCTCTTCTCCATCATCCAAAGCGCTTTTGTTTTTTTTGCCATTGCTCTTCTTTGATGCGAAAGTCAGTTTTTCTTCACCTTCTTTGTAGTCCACCATCATGGTGTCGCCTTGTGCGATCTCGGCTTTCAGTATCTCCTCCGCAATCGGGTCTTCGATATATTTCTGAATAGCACGGTTCAGCGGACGGGCACCATACTTCGGATCGTAGCCTTTCTCGGCCACAAAGTCCTTCGCCTTGCTGGTAAGCTCGATCTTGTAGCCAAGCGCATCAATACGCTTGAACAGCTTGCCAAGCGACAGCTCGATGATCTTGTGCATATCCTCACGACCAAGTGAGTTGAACACGATCACGTCATCCAAACGGTTCAGGAACTCAGGCGAGAAGGTTTTCTTCAGGGCACTTGCAATAGTACCTTTCATGATGTCGTCGACGTTCTCTTGCTTGCTCTTCGACATGAAACCGATACCGGCACCGAAGTCTTGCAGGTCGCGTGCACCGATGTTGGAAGTCATGATGATGATCGTGTTACGGAAGTCCACCTTGCGGCCCAGACCGTCCGTCAGAATACCATCATCCAGCACCTGTAGCAACAGGTTGTATACATCCGGGTGCGCTTTCTCGATCTCGTCGAGGAGTACCACAGAGTATGGCTTGCGGCGGATCTTCTCCGTCAGCTGACCGCCCTCTTCGTAGCCCACGTAGCCCGGAGGCGCTCCCACCAAGCGAGATACACTGAATTTCTCCATGTACTCACTCATGTCGATACGCACCAAGGAATCGTCTTTGTCGAACAGGTAAGTGGCCAGCACTTTGGCGAGCTCCGTTTTACCTACACCAGTCGGACCAAGGAACACGAATGAACCAATCGGCTTCTTCGGATCTTTCAGACCAACGCGGGTACGCTGGATGGCTTTTACCAATTGCTTGATGGCTTTCTCCTGACCGATCACCTTGCCGCTCAGTTCATCGGCCATATTCAACAGCTTCTGGCCTTCGTTCTGGGCGATACGCTTCACCGGAATACCTGTCATCATGGCAATAACCTCTGCCACATTTTCCTCTTTTACCGTGTAGCGCTTCTTCTTGGTCTCCTCTTCCCAGCTTTTTTTAGCTGCTTCGAGTTGGTCGATCAGTTTTTTCTCTTTATCACGCAGTTGGGCAGCCTCTTCGTATTTCTGGCTCTTCACCACGCGGTTTTTCTCGCCTTTGATGTTTTCGATCTGCTCTTCGAGCTTCAGAATATCATCTGGCACCACGATGTTGTTGATGTGCACCCGTGCACCCGCCTCATCGAGTACATCGATCGCCTTGTCTGGCAGGAAACGGTCGCTCATGTAGCGGTCACTGAACTTCACACAGGCCTCAATCGCCTTGTCGGTGTAGTTCACGTGGTGGTGATCTTGGTACTTATCCTTGATGTTGTTCAGTATCTCAATCGTTTCTTCCGGCGTAGTAGGGTCTACCATCACAATCTGGAAACGACGGGCCAAGGCGCCATCTTTTTCGATGTACTGACGGTACTCGTCGAGTGTCGTCGCGCCAATGCATTGGATCTCGCCACGTGCAAGGGCCGGCTTGAACATGTTGGAGGCATCCAGCGAACCGGAAGCGCCACCAGCACCCACGATCGTGTGTAGCTCGTCAATGAACAGGATCACGTCCGGAGACTTCTCGAGCTCGTTCATCACGGCTTTCATACGCTCCTCGAACTGACCACGGTACTTTGTGCCAGCCACCAAAGAGGCCAAGTCAAGGGTTACCACACGCTTGTTGAAGAGCACGCGGCTTACCTTTTTCTGCACAATGCGCAGCGCAAGTCCTTCAGCAATAGCTGTTTTACCTACGCCCGGCTCACCAATCAGGATCGGGTTGTTCTTTTTGCGGCGGCTCAGTACCTGTGCCACGCGTTCAATTTCTTTTTCACGGCCCACAATCGGGTCGAGCTTGTCGTCTTCTGCGAGTTTGGTCAGGTCGCGGCCAAAGTTGTCGAGCACAGGGGTGCGCGATTTTTCGCCGGGCTTCTTGCTCGAGCTGCTGCCAGCGCGGGAAGAAGAGCCAAACAATTTGTCAGAATCATCACTATCGTCTGTGTCAGACGACGCCAGTGGATTATTGCTATGATAATCCAAAGAGTCTCTTATCGCTTCGTAGTTCACGTTGAATTTCGCTAAGATTTGTGAAGAAATATTGTCCTCATCCCGGAGGATGGATAATAAGAGGTGTTCAGTACCTATTATATCACTTTTGAAGATTTTGGCCTCCAGATAAGTAATCTTAAGCACCTTCTCTGTCTGTTTGGTAAGCGGGATGCTGCCAGTAATGTTGCTGTTCTGAGAAGCAGTGTTTCGGGTAGCCTGTTCTAAAGCGTACTTTAGTTCATCTATCGAAACGCCCAGCTTCTTCAGCAAGGCAATGGCAGTACCTTCTCCTTCCCGGATCATGCCCAGCACCAAATGTTCGGTGCCAATGTAGTCATGCCCAAGACGGATAGCTTCCTCACGGCTGAGTGAGATAACCTCTTTCACTCTGTTTGAGAATTTAGCTTCCATGTATACTCTATAAAAAAATGTAAAGGTCTAAAAATGTTGTAACTGATTGAGGTTAACAGGATAAGCCTCTGTTTTTAACAAGTCCTGCAGCACAAAGGTTTAGTTTTGCAGTGGCATTATTGTAAGTAGGAAAGCGACTTCGGACCCTGTGTAAACAACAAGTCAATTATACTAAGGTCTTGTACAAATTGTTTGCCAAATACTTGCGTATAGGGTTGTACGTACAAGTTGTCAGGAATGATTTTAGGATGTATCCTATTTCTGAGGTCGAGCACCCCCTCTGGCTGCTCTGTCTGATAGCTGTCTGTGAACCCTATTGGCCGATCCAGCTTCAGAAATTTAAGATAAAGCCGCAATAAATCAACGTTTAGGTCGAATAAATATTTCGGCTGCCGCTCATATACCTCCCGGATGTAGTCGCTGTAAAATTCAAAATAGGGGGCACGCCCATATGCCGCCTGTATCGTGCGCCAATGTACGTTATACCATTTCTGGGTATAGTCGATCTCTATTTCAGTGATATTCGTCTTGTCCTTGCTATTGCCCCGCAGCACCGGCACGCTCAGCGGCACCATGCCCTGCGCCGTGAGCGCATGGCAGCGGCTCCGGTAGCTCTGTTTCACATAGTTCTCGTGTTTTTCTATAATCAAACTATCAGCCCGCAATGCCTGCGCAAAGTACTGAATGGGCGGGTGGTACATTATTTCGGTAAGGAGAAGCAAGGGAGTTAGAAAGTTAAATAGTTTGGAAGTTGTAAGTTCTGAGTCGCGAGTTCTGAGTTGAAGTGTAGTTCTAATGTCTGACATCTATCATTTTATACCTGCAGTCCTGTGGCTCTTTTCCTGCGAAATAAGCACGATTTCTTTAATTTCATAATGCAAGTATAGGTCGTACCTTTGCAGGCGATCTATACCTCGTGAAAAAACCGCTTAACATACCCCTGCTGTATTATCCGCTCTGGTGGCTGCTCAAAGGTCTGTCTTTGCTGCCGCTGTCAGTACTATACCTGCTAGCCGACTTTTTGTTTGTGTTGGTATACCATGTGATTGGCTACCGCAAAAAAGTGGTGCTTCAGAACCTGCGTAATTCTTTTCCGGAGAAATCAGAGCAGGAGATACGAGGTATAGCACGAGACTTCTACCGGCAGTTTCCAGACCTGATCGTAGAGATACTCAAATTGGGCTCCATGGACGCAGCGGAATTGCGCTCAAGAATCGTTTTCTCTAACCAAGAGGTGCTTGATGGCTTTGTGCAGCAAGGCAAAACGGTTATCACAATGGGGTCTCACTCCGGTAACTGGGAGTGGGTGCTGCCTGCCGGTGCAGTACAGTATAACTTTCCTGCTGAGGGCATTTACAAGCGCATAAAAAACCAGTTCTTCGAAGAGTTCATGCTATACCTGCGTAGTCGCTTTGGTGCCCGCTTGATCGAAATGAAAGACACCATGCGCGACTTTGTGCGAAACAGAAAGACACCGCGGGTTGTCGCCATGCTCTCAGACCAGACACCGCCTTACGGCGAGATACAGTTCTGGACTACTTTCCTGAATCAAGATACACCTTTCTTTGTCGGGGCTGAAAAGCTGGCCCATGCCTTTGGTTGTCCGGTGTTGTTTCTGGATGTAGCGCGAATCAAACGCGGGCACTATCGCCTTACGTTCGAAGTCCTATCCGATGGCAGTAGCAAACCGGAAGAAGGAACCTTCCCGATTACCGAAGCCTTCGCCCGCAAACTCGAATCCTCCATCCGCCGCAACCCCGCCAACTACCTCTGGACACATAAGCGTTGGAAACATCGGCGGCCGTAGGCCGCAAGTTCTGAGTTCTGAGTCTCGAGTTCTGAGTTAGTAAAATGGGAGAATAAAAAATGACTCATAACTCTTTACAAGTACTCCTCTATATCACCTGCGCCTTCTCTGAGTACTTCAAAGTTATTAGCAGCGTCTACAACGGTAGAGGCTACGTTGTTGCCGGGACCACCGTCGATTACCGCGTCTACGAGGTTGCGGTATTTCTCATAGATCAGTTCTGGGTCGGTGCTGTACTCGAGTACTTCGTCTTCGTCGTGAATAGAGGTGGAGAGAATTGGGTTGCCTAATTCGCTCACCAGTGCCAAAGCAATTCTGTTGTCAGGTACGCGTATACCTACGGTTTTCTTTTTGCTGCCTGCATAGCGCGGCACGCGACTACTGGCGTCGAGTACGAAGGTGAAGGGGCCGGGCAGTGCCTTTTTCATCACCTTATAAGTGGGCGTGTCAATCTTGGCATAGTCAGAAATGTGGGTGAGGTCTGAACAGATGAAAGAGAGGTTCGCCTTGTCTGGCTTTATCCCTTTCAGCTGACACACACGCTCGACCGCCCTTGTGTTGTGGATGTCGCAGCCGAGGCCGTAAATGGTGTCGGTCGGGTAGATGATGATGCCGCCGTTGCGGAGGATCTCGACGGCTTCCTGTATCTTTTTGGGCTGTGGGTTATCCGGATGTATCTGGAGGAAAACAGCGTTGGCCATAGTTTTATCTTGATTTTAGTGCATTAGGTAAGGCATACTGTAGAAATGCCAACCGCGTTGCAGGTATAGCCCGCAGCGTGGTCAAAGGCGGGCTTTTAAACAGAAGCTCGTTCAAAATTAGTCAGATAAGCAAGATTAGTATTATTTTTGTAGCCTAAACTAAACAGGTTCGGAACCTAACATCCTTTTCCGGGCTTTTGAATTACATTATGGCTAACGAAGTCACCCCACGCAGACGCGTCAAAAAAGAGAAAAGTATGTGGATACCCGGCATTATCGTGCTGGTGCTATTCCTGTTTGTCAGCTTTTCCTATTATGCTTACCAGATCGTGTATACAGCCAACGTAGACACCAAAGGGCAGGACACTTATGTATACATTCCGACCGGAGCCGACTACAAGCAGGCCCTCGACTCTGTTGAGGCCACCGGTGTGATCATCGACCGCCTGTCATTGCGGTTCATGGCCAAGCTCATGGACTACGACGAGCTGGTGAAGCCGGGCAGGTATAAGATTGAGAATGGCTGGGGCAACCGCCAACTCATCGGTGTGCTGCGTCTGGGCGAACAGTCACCGCTCAAGATCACCTTCAACAACATCCGTCTGCGGAACCAATTGGCCGAGAAGCTGGCCGCCGCTGTAGAACCTTCGGCAGAAGAGATCGACAGCCTGCTCAACGATCAGGAATATCTCCAAACACTCGGCTTCGACACGACCACAGTAGTGAGCATGTTCATACCGAACACATACGAGGTATACTGGACCATCACGGCACCGGAGCTCATGCAGCGCATGAAAACCGAGTACGACCGCTTTTGGACCGACGAGCGCAAGGCCAAGGCTGAGAAGATGGGACTTTCCCCGAAAGAGGTTTCCACGCTGGCCTCTATTGTGCAAGCCGAGACAATCAAGAACGACGAGAAGCCGCGTGTGGCAGGCGTATACCTGAACCGTTTGCAAAAAGGTATGAAGCTAGAGGCTGACCCAACAGTGGTATATGCCGTGCGAGACTTCACGATTCGCCGTGTGCTTAACGTGCACCTGCAGTACGATTCTCCATACAATACTTATCGATATGCCGGCTTGCCTCCGGGTCCGATCAATGTGCCAGATATCTCCAGTATTGATGCTGTGCTGAATCCGGAACAGCACAAGTACATCTATTTCTGCGCCAAGGAAGACTTCTCGGGTTACCACAGTTTCGCCGTGACACACTCCGAGCATATCGCCAATGCCCGGCGCTACCAGAGAGCACTGACGCAGCGGAATATCTTAAAGTAAATTGTTTAATTGCTGCATTGTAAACTGTTGATTAGTAGGTATGATAAATGCCTACAGGAGGTCAACCATTTAACAATTTAGCCATTCAACCATTAAATCAATGTTCGAATCAGAAGTACAGATACGCGTACGTTACGCCGAAACCGATCAGATGGGCTATGTCTATTATGGCAACTACGCTGCCTATTATGAAGTGGCCCGTACGGAGGTGTTCAGAAGGCTGGGTATACATTACAAGGAGATGGAGGCGACGGGTACCATGATGCCAGTGCTGGAGCTCAAGTGCAAGTACATCCGCCCGGCGAAGTACGACGATCTGCTAACGATCAAACTCTTTCTCAAGCACAAGCCGCATGGCTCGCGTATAAAGTTTGAGTACGAGGTGTATAACGAGGAACAGACACTGCTGAACGTGGGCGAGACTACGATGGTGTTTGTAGACATGAAGTCAGGACGCCCAACGGCCATACCTGCGCTCATACACCAGAAGTTGGACGGATACTATAGCGAATGAGGCTGAACCAGCAATATCTGAAGCGCCGCAGAGCGTATCGCAAATTCATCGTGTTCCTGAAGAGGTGGCGTTTCAACAACGGCCAGTCTTCGGTATACGAGGTAGCTGATGTGTTGCTGGGCGAACTCAGGCTGGACTCCATTACCAAGCGTGCCTCTTACATGGCCTTCAACTTTACGCTGGCCATTTTCCCGACTATCATCTTTTTGTTCACGCTCATCCCGTACATGCCTAGCATTTTGTCGCTGGACTTGGGCGAGAGCATACTCAACTTTCTCTCGGACTTTCTACCTGAAGAGATGTACACCGTGGCCTATGGGACTATCGATGATATCGTGAACAAGCCACGTGGGGGACTATTGTCTTTCGGTTTTCTCTTCGCCCTGATCCTGTCCACCAATGGCATCATGTCGCTGATGGACGCTTTCGACAAAAAGTACCATACATTTTATAAGAGGCCATACCTGAAAAAACGATTGATTGCCACGGTGCTCACCATCGCGCTTTCATCCATCTTGTTTCTGGCAGTGTCGACTATCTTCTTTGGTCAATGGATACTCGATGTGCTGGTGTTTTACGAGATCGTGACGGAAAGCTATACTTATACCCTGATCGTGATGCTGAAGTATGTGGCCATCATACTACTCTTCTTACTGGCGACCTCGCTTATCTATTACTATGTGCCCGCCATACAGGACAAATGGCCTTTCTTCTCGGCCGGCGCGGTAGTGGCCACCATTCTGATCTTTCTGGTGTCGATGATCTTCTCGCTCTACATCAGCGCCTTCGATACATACAACAAATTCTACGGCTCCATCGGGGCCCTCATTGGTCTGATGATCTGGCTCGATTTTGTGTCGATGATTCTGATACTCGGCTTCGAGATCAATGTGAGCATTGATACGGTGACCAAGCGCCTGACCAGAAAGACGGCACAGAATGCTGAAAAAGCTACCTCGGCAGCGGTGTAAACGTTGGTAGCTTAGGTGTTGGCAGAGTAGGGGAGGTCTAATGTGCGCTATTAGGCGAAGCTTGAAAATTTTAAGCTTCAAAATCAGATGCTTATACCTGAAATGCTCAAACAGAGCAAAAATATTTTGGTAAAGCTTTGAAAATTCGGCGCAGCGCTATACTTTTGTGCTCTATTCAATTACAGAGAGTTGGCGGAGTGGTCGAACGCGGCGGTCTTGAAAACCGTTGACTGTAACAGGTCCGGGGGTTCGAATCCCTCACTCTCTGCTGGTAGCCATACCAAAACCAGCAAAAAGCCCGTAAATCAGCGATTTACGGGCTTTTTTGTTTCTGCCCCCCTGCTAAATCATTCAGTTTTTCTCTATCCTAAGGGATACAATTCGGGTACCCAGAACCGGACAAGCTTCGGGTACCCGAATTTGTTGTAATCAGCTGTATTCCAATAAGATGTGCAGTAATTGTACATCTTGTGGAATCTGTATTTGAATGCTAACTTAAACAGTGAAAGGAGGAAACGAAATGAACACCAAGATCAGCATCCTGTTTTACGGCAAGAAAGCCAAAACCACCACCGATAACCTGCTGCCCATCTACCTGCGCGTCACTATCAACGGAAAGCGGTTCGAAGCAAGCACGCACCGGTACATCGCCCCCGGTAAATGGTCCGTGGAGGCAGGCCGCGTGAAGGGGAGCACCGAGGAGGCCAGGAGGATAAACGCGTACTTGGACCTGCTCCGGTCCAAGGTGTACGCCTACCAGCAGGAGCTCCTGCTGGAGGGGAGGCCGGTGACAGCAGAAGCACTACGTGACAAGTGGCTGGGGGTGGAGGAAAAGCCCGTCATGCTCCTAGAAGTGTTCGAGAAGCACAACGGGCAGGCGGAGCAACTCGTGGGGAAGGACTTTGCGCCCGGCACGCTGGAGCGCTACAGGACTTCCCTGCTGCATACCCGCAGCTTCATCAGGTGGAAATACAAGGCAGAGGATATTGACGTGAGGGAGCTCGACTTCGCCTTTATCTCCGACTATGAATTCTGGCTCAAGAGCGTCAGGGGCTGTGCCCACAACACCACCATGAAGTACCTGGGCAACTTCAAGAAGGTCATCCACATCTGCTTGAAGAGCGGCTGGCTGCTGCGTGACCCCTTCCTAGGCTTCAAGATGAGTAAGAAGGAAGTGGTGCGAGCTTTTCTTTCAAAGGAAGAGCTGCAGAAGATGGCGGCAAGGGAGTTCGGGATGGAGCGCCTGAGCCAGGTGCGGGACATCTTCCTCTTCAGCTGCTTTACCGGCCTAGCCTACGCAGACGTGCAGAAGCTCAAGCGCTCTGAAATTGTCACCGGCCCCGACAGGGGAATGTGGGTCTGCACCAGCCGCCAGAAAACAGACACCGTCTCCCGGATTCCCCTGCTGCCCACGGCCCTGGCCATCTTGGAAAAGTACGACGGGCACCCGCAGTGCCTGAACCAGGACAGGGTGCTCCCGGTGCTGAGCAACCAGAAGATGAACGCCTACCTCAAGGAGATAGCCGACCTATGCGGAATCGACAAGCCGCTCACCTTCCATATCGCCCGCCACACCTTCGCCACCACTGTCACGCTCTCCAACGGGGTGCCGATCGAGTCGGTGAGCCGGATGCTTGGTCACACCAACATCAAGACCACGCAGCACTACGCCAAGATCCTAGACCAGAAGGTAAGCGATGACATGCGGTCGCTTAAAGATAAAATCAAGTTATAGCCAAAGGTAAACAACTTACTATTCAATATTTTCTGCAGGATTTTTTAAGGCTGTTCTCTTATAGAAAGCGGCAAATGCAAGGCAACTTATTTGCGGGCGCTTAACGTAAGGCTTCGTTATACTAAACCACTCTCCCTGCCAGAGGAGAGAAGTGGTGATGGTTTTTAAGCTGTATTTATTTATGAATACAAAATTTAGAATGGCACAGGCAAAGTGGCTGTGGCCACGGCAGGCAGCGCATCCTCGTTCGCCTCCGTCTTTAGGCTGAGCATATAGCTGGCCGCCTTGAAAGCCCGGGTGCTGGCGTACATGATCATGGTCTTGTCATCTTTGAACTTACTGGCCCAGCCCTGCAGGTAAGCCACGGAGTTATTAAACACCGCTTCTTTGATGCCGGTGAAGGCACTTAGGAAACTGGCACCCATCTCGGCGATCAGTTCCTCTTTGCTGTATCGCTCATCCCCGAAGCGAGTTGCCTTTTCCTCCTCGGTAAAGCGGTTAAGCCTAGTGGGGTGGCCGGTGGAGTGGATCAGCTCATGGAAGAGTGTGGCGTGGTAGGCCTGGGGGGAGACGAAACTTTTCAGCTCCGGCATTTGCACCTTGTTAGGGGTGGGGGGCATAGTAGGCCTGCGACCCTCCGTGCTTGATCTGCGGGCGCGGCAGTGGGTAGCTGTCCAAGCTGTCCACCACGTGTTGGCAGGCTCCGATGACCTGCTGCTCTGTTCGTTCAAAGACTGGCGGAAGGGCAAAGTCAACGCCTTGGATCTGATCGATGTTGAACACCGTCCAGAGGAAGGGCACGAATTTTCTTCCGTGCCTGTCTTTTTCATCCTCTGCCTGCCCCGGTTCATGTTTCCCTGCTTTCCTTTCATAGATCTTCCAGGAGACGACCTGTGTTCCCTTCTCGCCTTTTCCCACGCGGCCACCCAATTCCTGGGCTTGGTTGAAGGTGAGGAAGTAGGGCGCGGTGAAGTTGTTCTTTTCGGTGACGTGGTTCAAGTAGAAAGCGTTGAAGCCTTCGTAGCGCCGGCCTGAGCTGTAGTTTTTGGGGAGGCCGGGGGAGGCCCAGGGCTTTTGCCAGAGCACTTTTCCCTGCGCCAGCTGCGCGACCACTTCGTTTGTCACCTGTTCTGCTAGATGATTCAATTTCTGATAAGCGTTCATAAGCATGAAGTTTAAGATGGTTTAAAAATGGTTTTGGGAGCGTGTGCCGCCTGTACGGTTCCGCCAGTAAAGAAAAAGGGCTCTATAAGAGCCCTTCGTCAGCGAGGGAGTAGTAACCCTCGCCGGTGAGGATGATGTGGTCGAGGACGGCGATGTCCAAGAGTTCCCCGCCCTGCTTGAGCTTTTTGGTCAGCTGCAGGTCCGCCGCGCTGGGGGTGAGGTTCCCTGAGGGGTGGTTGTGGGAAAGGATGATGCCAGAGGCGCAGGCCTTGAGGGCGGCCGCGAAGATGAGCTTGGGGTCTGCCACGGTGCCGGCCACACCGCCGGTGGAGACCTCGTAGATGCCCAGCACCCGGTTGGCCCGGCTCAGCAGCAGGACCTTGAACTGCTCGACGAATTCTATCTTGCCCGTGTCCCAGCTGGCCTTGAGCACTTGGAAGCTGTCAGTGGAGCAGGTGACCTGCGGTCTGTCGGAGGGTTTTACTTTGTTGCGGTAGGTGAGCTTGATCTCGGCTACTCTGGCGAAGGCGGATGTGTTGACGGTCTTTTCCATAATCTCATGTCTTTAAGTGTGAGGAAATTGATTATGGTGCCCCCGCTGCCTTCGGAGCCGGACTAAGGGCAAGGTGGAGCCAAAGAAAATGCGGAGGGTCCACGGCAGTGGATACCCCTTTTGTTTGGACGACCTTGTTCCCGTGTCCGGACCGCAAGGCTATCTTTGCGCCTGTATGAATGACGTTGGATGTTGCCTTATGAATGGCTTATCAGAAAGGCAGATTTTGAATGCTTGGTGGCGCTAATAAGTCGCATTTACCGCTATACAATGCGCATGCTGATGTCGCATTTTGGCAAAAGCATAATATAAATTATATATATATAGTAGTTGTTTAAATAATTTTTACGAAATTATTAGCCTTTTCAAGGCGATGGATAAGGACAACGAACTACTTAGCAGACTCAAAGGAGGGGATGAGAAAGCTTATAATGAGCTGTTTCATCAACTCTATGGCAGGCTATGTTCTTTTGCAGGGAGGTATGTCAAAGACCAAGAAGTTGCAGAGGAAATAGTGGAGGAGGCTATGGTCGTGCTATGGGAGAAGCGGGACAAGTTTGAGACCTTGGGAGCACTTAAATCCTATCTTTATACAACTGTGCGTAACGCATCACTGGACTTTTTGAAAAAGTCAGGCAGGCATGTATCTATGGATCTTCTGGAGGGCCTTGAATCCCTCGCCACAGCTGATAATTTTATTATTGAAGAAGAGGTGCATGGCATCCTCTATGACGCGATTGCTTCGCTACCTGAAAAATGCAGACGTGTTTTTGAGCTTTCTTGTATTGAGGAACTTAAGTACAGTGAAATTGCCGATGATATGGGAATCAGCCTCAACACTGTAAAGTCCCAAAGGGCAAGGGCGCTTCAGCTGCTTCGGGAGATTTTGAAAAACTACCCCTACTATGTCGTTATCAGCTTACTCTTAACAAAGTAACTATTTTAAAGTACTCCGAGTTTGTTAAAGCCAAGTGTCATTTCCAAGTTTATCGCTACCCTTTTTCCTTCTTGATGCCGGGGAGAACAACAATGTTGTAATCTCATAACAAGAGGAGTACAGCCGGTCTTCTGATAAGGGATATTTAAGTTTTTTTTAAAAAAGTAAAAATAAATTCCACCCGAAATAGAGCTTCGAGAGTTCTATAGTCACTAAGAAGGAACTATGCGCATTGGTAATTCAAATTTTCAGCTTGCTGAACTTATTTGCAAATCTATATCAGGTACTCTGACTGAGGATGAGAATGAGGTTTTGGCAGTTTGGAGGTCTCAGGCTGGCAATGATGAATTATACAGTAGGATAACAAACTCGGATGCGGTTAACGATAAGTTTGAGGTTTATCAGAAGCTAAACAGTCATGCAGCCTTAGAAAGGGTAAAGACTAAAATTGCGGTAAGGCGGAAAGAGAAAACGAACTCATTCTTTAGAAGATCGCTAAAATATGCCGCAGCAGTTGTCTTGCTTTCTATCACCAGTTATTTATTCTATCAAAAATACACAGCAAGCGAAGAAATGACCAGCGGTAAAGATCGCAGGTATGCCGCAGCTGATAGCGCCTCTGAAACGCTCCGACTAACACAGAGCAGTAAGAAAGCGGTTCTTGTGCTGGCAAACGGTGAAGAAGTGAATCTTGCAACCCAGAAAGACGGGTTGATACAACTTCCGGGTGTAGCCATTACCAATGAAGACAACTTGCTGTCTTATGAAAATACGGATGGTCTAAGTGATGAGGGCGAGCTGGCTTATAACACACTGAAAGTGCCTGTCGGAGGTGAATATCAGGTGTTATTACCGGATGGCAGTAGGGTATGGCTTAATTCGGCATCTTCCTTAACATATCCTGTACGATTTGCTGGCGACAGACGCATGGTGCAACTACAAGGGGAGGCTTATTTTGAAGTGAAAAAAGACTCCAGACAGTTTGTGGTGGAAACCGGATTAGTGGAAGTGAAAGTGCTTGGGACGGAATTCAACTTAAGTGCTTATGCCGATGATAAAACTATCGCGACTACGCTAGTAGAAGGTAAAGTGAGTATGAAGAGCACGAGTGCTTCTACGGAAGCAGTGCTAACCCCTAGTAAACAAGCCGTTTACGATAGAAAAAATAAAGACATAAATATCAGGGTAGTCGATACAGAAGAGTACACAGCTTGGAAAGATGGGAAGTTCTATTTTGAAAAAGCGGAGCTTGAGAGTATTCTTGTCAGGTTATCCAGATGGTATGCGATAAGCGTTGAATACGAGCATCCATCTCTTAAAGATAAGGTCTTTACCGGCATGGCTTTGAAAGAAAAGCCAGTCGAGCACATACTTGAACTGATCAGTAAAACTTCAAATGTGGATTATAGGATAGATAACAATAAAGTTAAAATCCTGAAGAAGAAATAGCTTTATTGAAATCTTTAGTGCTTACGCTTCCTGAATAGCCTCTGTCCCTATAAAAGGCTTTCATTTAGGAAGAGCAGGATATCTTTTGCCCTAGCGTTAGGTTGGCAGTATCGGATACTGTCACGGTTGGAGAGAAGGGTTGTAAGAATAATGATAATAGAATAGCGCGTTTATAGGCCACTTGCCTAGGAGAAGTATTATTTCTCCTGCGGTAAATGGTAGCAGATACCTTTTTACCACTATATCTAACCAACCTTAACCTTATGGCAACATTTCTACCAGAAAATGCTTTTATACGGCTACCAAGTCGGAAAAAGCTCCCCTTATGGGGTAAAAGACATTTGTTAGTTCTAACACTCTTCTGCTCGCAGCAGGTTACAGCGAATGCCTTCGCACAGGTAATTACATTAAACACAACGAATGCCTACCAGCTAGAGAAGGATACTAAAAGCCAAGCCCCAAGAGTGATCAATTTGAACATGGGGACAGTTACACTTCAGGAAGCGTTTAATAAGATTCGCAAAGACTTGAATGTGAGTTTCTTTTACAGTGACGATGAACTGGATGTTACTAAAAAAGTAAACGCTAAAATCGCAGAGGCAACCCTTCAAGAGGCTGTGTCAAGGCTCGTAGGGCCTAAGTACAAGGTCGAAGTAAGTGAAGATAACATGGTGCTGATCACCCCGAACAAGCCTACTGCTAAGGCTATCACGCCACAGGATCAGATTAAAGTAAAGGGTACTGTCACAGATGAGAACGGGAGTCCGTTGCCCGGTGTCAGTATTATGGTAAAAGGCTCCACAAGGGGCATGATATCTGATAATGACGGCAACTATACTATTCAGGTGGCTCCCAGTGATGTCCTCATCTTCAGGTTCCTAAGCTACGAGACGCAGGAAGTGGCTGTAAACGGTCGGGCGGAGATCAACCTGCAGCTAATGCCTGCTGTGAATGAACTCTCACAAGTGGTTATTACCGGTATATTCGAAAGACCGGTGGAGAGTTATACCGGTTCAGCCGTCACCATAACACAGGAAGAACTGAAAAAAGTAGGGAATGCAAATCTGTTCCAGACGATTCGTAACATCGATCCGTCGGTGGTGATCATGGACAACCTGTCGATGGGCTCTAATCCAAACGCCTTGCCTGAAATGCAGATACGCGGGACCTCCACCTTCCCGGCGAGTGAGACAAATGCCGGGCAGGGACTGAAAGGAAACTACCTGAAGAACCCGAACCAGCCTCTATTTATCTTGAATGGTTTCGAGACGAGCGCGGAGCAGGTGCTTGACTTGGATATCAACAGAGTGGAGAGCGTGACGCTCTTGAAAGACGCTGCTTCTAAGGCTATTTATGGGGCAAGGGCCGCCAATGGTGTAGTTGTTATTGAAACCAAAAGATTGTCAGGCTCTCAGGCTCTAGTGAGCTATAATGGCAGTGTAGATATCGATATGCCTGATCTCACCAGTTATAACCTGACCAATGCGCTCGAAAAACTCGAGGCGGAGCGAATCGACGGGATGTATGACCCCACGCACCGGGACGCTGATAGGTATGTTGAGCTGAAACAGCTGTATAACATGCGCAAGAAGCTGGCGCTAGAAGGGCTGGATACCTACTGGATGGCGAAACCGTTGCAGACGGGTGTGGGCCAGAGGCACTCTATGTCAGTGGAGCTGGGTTCAGAAGATCTTCGAATTCTGGGAAATGTATCTTATCGGGATGTAGTCGGGGTAATGAAGGGCTCCTCACGCAAGAATATTTCCGGTAACCTGACTACCTCTTACCGTCTTAAGAATTTGTCATTCCGCAATATCATGAGTGCCAATAACAACAACGCGACAGAATCTCACTATGGTACGTTTGATGAGTATGCCAAAATGAATCCCTACTGGAGAGCTGAGAATGTGGATGGCACCATTCCCTACTATGCGGAGATCGGCCCCAATGGCGAACGCTATACAAACCCGCTCTACAATGCTGACCTGAACTCAAGACTCGCCTCCAGCTATTTTAACTTTACCAACAACTTTTATCTGGAATGGGATATCTTACAAGGCTTAAGAGCCACCACGCGCGTGGGCATCGATGTCAAGAAAAATGATGCGGATGAATTCTACCCTTCCTCACATACCCGTTTTGAGGGATTTTTGGGCGAAGAGATGGCGAAGCGAAAAGGCTCTTATCAATTGAACAACGGCGAGAGCAGCTATCTTTCCGGAGACTTCAATATCAACTATTCCAAATCGATCAATAAACATTTCTACTTTGCGAACGCTGGTTTCAACATCAGTGAAAACAAGTTCAACGAAGTTATCCATCGTGTTGAGGGCTTCCCGAGCAACCGCATGGATAACATTATGTTCGGCCGCGCCTACGCCCTCGATGCCCGCCCCACTGGTATTGATGGGATCTCTCGTGACTTAGGCTTTCTAGGGGTTGGTTCCTATATGTATGATAACAGGTTCCTGACGGATATTACGCTTAGAACAAGCGCCTCCTCCCAGTTTGGTGCCGATAAGCGCTGGGCTAACTTCTGGAGCCTTGGACTGGGGTGGAACCTGCACAACGAGAATTTCTTCCCTGCGGCCATGTTCGATGTACTGAAGGTGCGAGGCTCTATCGGTTCAACCGGTAATCAGAACTTCAATACCAATGCCTCCATCGCCACATATGCCTATTACTTGGATGCTTTGTATCAGGGTTTTACGGGTTCTTACCTGCAGAACATGGCGAATGCCGGTCTGCAGTGGGAGTCTAAGTTTGACTATAACGCCGGCCTTGATGCCAAATTCAGAAATCTGACTTTTAGGCTTGACTACTACGAGAGCTATACCGAAAACCTGATTACGGATATGACCATACCCAATTCTACGGGTTTCAATCGTGTGAAGGATAACCTCGGGAAAGTGAAGAACAGTGGATATGACCTGAATGCCTCTTATCTGGCATGGACGCGTGACAGAAGCTTTCTTAGCCTGAATTTTGGGGTAGTCACCAATAAGAATGAGATCGTGGAACTGTCTAACTCCATGAAGAGCTATAACGATGCGATGGATGCGCAGGCTGCCGAAAGAGGAAATAACAAGCCTTTGCACAAGTATCAGGACGGTATGTCAATGGACGCAATCTGGGCGGTTCCATCGCTGGGTATAGATCCTGCAACAGGAAATGAGATCTACCTGACTCGCGAAGGCAACACAACCTATATCTGGGATGCAAGGGATATGGTGGTGGTTGGCAACAGCAACCCAAAATACCGTGGCACCTTTGGTTTTAATGCGGAGCACAAAGGCTTTGGCCTGAACGTGACATTCCGCTACCTCGGAGGAGGTCAGATGTATAACCAGACACTGGTTGACAAGGTCGAAAACGTGGACATGAATTATAACGTGGACAGAAGGGTGTTGACAGGCAGATGGACCTACCCTGGCCAAGAGGCCCTGTTCAAGCGCTTAGGTACATACTCTGTGGACACGGACGGTGATGGGGCTTATGAGAGCTACGATGAGAAGACGAGAGCCACCTCCCGTTTCGTACAGGACCGCAATGAAATGAATGTTGCCGCGGTCACACTGTATTACGATGTGAATTCCTCGCTGGTAAAGAAGATGGGCATGGAAAGGTTGAAGCTTAGTGTCAACATGAATGAGATGGCCACGATCTCTACCATCAGAATCGAGAGAGGAACCCAGTATCCTTTCGCAAGAACAATGTCTTTCTCTGTATTAGCCAATTTTTAAGCTCATTATCATGTTAATAAAAGTTAAAAATACAATAGCCGGGCTGTTGATACTGCTTAGTACAACAGCCTGTCAGGAGTGGCTGGATGTAACGCCCTCCGCTCAAATAAGACAAGAAGAGCAGTTTAAGACAGAGACGGGTTTTAAGGATGCTTTGATTGGCACCTACATCAGTATGGCCGCACCGGAGCTCTATGCCAAGGATATGACTTGGAACATGGTGGATCTTTTTAGCCAGCAGTATGCAACACTGCCGACCTTGGCAGCTTACAATGAGCTGCAGCGGTTCCAGTATAAATCCAACAGGTCCATGCCAAGAGTGGATGCGCTTTGGAATAAGTCATACAATGTCATCGCCAACATCAATAACGCGCTTGGGTTCATTGAAAAGAACAAGGAGGTGCTTCACCCCATCAGTCATGATATCATCAAAGGTGAGTTATTGGGCTTAAGAGCATTTCTCCACTTTGATTTGATGCGCCTTTATGGCTATGGCAATATGGCTAACCGAACTGATGTGTCGTCGAAACTTGCCATCCCTTATGTAACGGAGTACTCGAAAGACCTAACGCCTCAGCTGACTTATAGCCAGACTTTTGAGCTGATGGCCAAGGATATAGAGACAGCTTTAGGGCTTTTAAAAGCCGATCCGATCTACCCAAATGCTGAGCGACCAGCCGGATTTTACGAGGCGGTGAATCGAGATGGCTTCTTTAGCCAAAGGGAGCAGCGCATGAACTACTATGCGGTAAAGGCTCTACAGGCGAGAATGCTGCTCTGGCAAGGCGGGGCAGACAAGCTGAATGCTGCCCGATTAGCCGCTGAAGAGGTTATCAACAGCTCACCTGCTAGGCTTATTGTTTCTGAAAGCTATCCTGTGAGTGCCGATCCTACGCTACACCCGGAACACCTGTTCAGTCTCAATGTTACCGCATTCGCCGATATCGTGGAACGGTATCTAAATGCTGAGAGCTCCACGAACTATGATGCGCTGTTCTTAACGACAAGTGCGGCTGCGGAAATCTATGAAACGAGCAATGTGAATATTGGTGTGGCAGACGTGCGCTACAATACGCTTTTGGAATCACAAAGCCGGGGCTTGGTTTCTAAAAAGCTACGCCAAAGAGGTATTACTCGGACTAACATTCTGCCGCTGATCAAGCTGCCCGAAATGTATTTTATCGCCGCCGAATACTACGCTAACACTGGGGAGCTTAGTACGGCTATTGATCTTTTAAACAGGGTGAGAAGCAGTCGCGGTATTATTCATCAGATCCCTGAAGATGCCAGCCAAGACGAGGTGAAGCTTGAGCTGTTCAAGGAGCATCGCAAGGAGTTTGTCAGCGAAGGCCAGTTATTCTTCTACTACAAACGCTTGGGCAGCACCACCATACCGGGCCTGTCAGCCACTACAGAAGTTGGCGATAAGATCTATGTGCTGCCATACCCTGACAGCGAAATTGAATTTGGAAACAGAATACAATAGCCCTAAAATTTAAGGATGATGAAAAAGTTAAAGCTTATCCCATACCTAGCATTAGTGCTAATGGTAGTGTTTGCCGGTTGCACCAAGCAGGATATCGCACCCTTTACGGCTGACCCCGCGGTGAATTTTACCTCGAAGTCAACAGAGTACTCCTTTCTGACGAATCCCGGTGAAGATCATGTGCAGGAAATAGACGTGCATATTGTCGGGAATGCCACAGATCATAAAAGATACTTTAATGTGCAGGTGATAAATGACTCCCTGACCACAGCAAGACCAGATCAATACGAGATTATAGGTGGTGTAGTTAACCCGGGGGAGTTTAAAGGCAAGCTATCCATTCGGTTGTTCAAATCACCAGAACTTGATAACGATAAAGTATCCCTTCATTTAAAACTGGTAGAATCCGAGGACTTTAAAAAAGGCAGTATCGAGATGAGCGATTTTACGCTTGCTTGGACTAACAAAGTGATCGTACCCGCATGGACATTTTATAGATTCTTCTTCACGGCGACAGCCAGTACCGCGGCTTACAGAGCCATTGTGGAATCTACCGGTGTAACGAAGTTTGCTGTAAGTGATTACTTAGCTGTAGGACCTATAGGAGCAGAAGCGCTTGGGACAAAATTTGGTGACTACGTGATGCAATGGAACAAAGACAACCCTGATAATCCGCTGTTGCACGACGATGGGACAAAGGCGGGGGAGAAGATAGTTCCGATTTATTATACGCGTTCAAAATTCGAATAACATGATGAAGAATATAAAAACCTTGGTGTTGCTGCTATGCGTTGTGCTGAGCGGTGCGATGAGCTCCTGCTACGACGACCTGAGTAGCTTGGATATTAAACCGATCCCCGGTGTTGCCATTGATACTACTGGCGTAAGTAAGCTGGCTGTCTATCAGTTTGAGCATTTGGTTGTACAGCCTAAACTAGACATAGCTGGTCTTTCTGAGTCAAACCTGTCTTATAAGTGGCGTATTAATGTGCAGCCAGATGACACGGTATACCAAGTGATTGGGGAGGAGAAAAACTTGGATTATGAGATCCGTTTTAAACCTAACGTGGCGGGGAAACATCATCAACTATACTACACCGTTACTGACAATTCGACGGGTTTGGAATACATCATGGCTTGGCCAGTTGTGGTGCGTAACAATATCGGAGAAGGCTTGGTAATCGCTGAAACGAGTGATGGCATCAATACGGACCTGAGCCATATTATGCATTCCTCTGTCACATCAGATTACAGTGGTGAAAGTGTGAAGTATGGGGTTTACTCCGCTATAAATGGCAGAAAGATTGATGGCTTGGTAAAGCAAATGCGCTTCACAAAAGTGTTTGGAGCAGATGTGCTGTATGCTATTACGGATAACAGCACCGTACGCATCAATACCCTCGATTATACCTCTGGTGGCATGAACGGAGAGCTGTTTTTTAGTGGAACCGGAAGTGCTAAACCTCAGGCGCTAGGCGGCATCGTGCAGGGTGACATCTTTATTGCGGATGGAAAGTTAACGGGCACCTATCTGGGGGCAGCCAGAAAGATCGGTCTTCCTTTTGATTTCCCTTTTGTAGTGCCGGATGATGTAGCGCTGAACGGTTTTAACACGAATCCACCAGTAAGAATCAACTTTTATGATGAAGTGAATGGGCACTTTGTATACATGCCCACTATCCAGCAGTTTGGAGATAGAAAGATGCATAAAGCCCCTGCAGTAACAGATGGAGCCTTTAACCCGGCCTCACTCCCCGGAAAAGTTAATATGGCGGCAGGAGCGAATAGCAACGGAGACTTTCTTCACTTACTAAAAGACAAGTCCACCGGAGCATTTGAGCTCTATGTAATGGATGGCGGAGGCAACAACTATCCGAGCCCTATACCTCCGGCTCCGAAAGCGGTCTACGACCTTTCCACAGCACCGGATATTGAGAATGCCACACAGTTTGTTTTGCTGGACAATCAGCGCGTGATGTACTATGCCACAAGCAGCAAGATCTATGCGGTGCTTTATGCTACGGATACTCCGGTTTATGAAGAGCGCTATACCGTACCAGCGGGTGAGGAAATCACAACGCTGCAAATCTATCAGCAGGCAGACTACCCTTTTAGGTCTGAAAGTTGGGATCCGCCTTACATCAGCACCAACAACAGACAACTGATCATGTCTACCTACGGAACAGAGGGCAAAGTCTACATCCTACCGATGATCAATACAGGAGTTGGTAACATAGACGCTTCAAAAATTAAGACATTCTCTGGGTTTAAGCGCATTACGGCCATCGCCACCCAAAACTAAAAAAGTCCATACCTAATGGAGTATCAGGTGAGTATCCTGATACTCCCTTTACACTAAAATTGCCGGCACCGAAAGCAGCTTAGTAGTCAATTCAGCGTCCATACGAAGCCATTGCCCAGTACCTTAAAACTTTACACCTACATGAAGAAAATCTTACGAATAGCCCGATTGGAATTGAGCATTCTATTCTATTCCCCAATCGCTTGGCTTGTGCTTATCATTTTTATAATACAATGCGGCGTCACCTTTATCGACTTAATTGAAGCCCGTGAGACCAGTCAGCAGCTTGGTAATCCACTTAAATCGCTGACGATAGATGTTTTTGGGGGAGGTACAGGCTTTTTCTCGTCCGTGCAACACAAGCTATACCTCTATATCCCGCTGTTGACAATGGGGTTGATGAGTAGAGAGCTCAGCAGTGGCTCCATCAAGCTTCTGTTTTCATCTCCGCTTACCAACCTACAAATCATACTAGGAAAGTTTGCCGCCATGATGGCTTACGGCTTGTTGCTCGTGCTCGTGCTTTTAGGTATCATGATTGCAGCTGCCTTTTCTATTGAAGCCTTGGATGTGAAATTTGTGTTAGGGGGGGTACTAGGCCTCTACTTGCTCATCTGCGCTTACTCGGCCATTGGCTTGTTCATGTCTAGCCTCACTTCTTATCAAGTAGTGGCGGCCATCAGCACGCTTGCCTTGTTTGCCGCGCTGAGTTTTGTGGGAAACATAGGCCAAAGTACCGATTTTGTAAGAGACATCACCTATTGGATCTCCATCGATGGAAGGGCTGATAATTTTGTGAATGGATTGATCAGTAGCAATGATGTGATTTACTTCCTGCTGGTGATCAGCCTGTTTTTGACGCTGACCATCATGAGGCTGAATAGTGGCCGCCAGACCTACTCTGCCTTCTTCTCTGCCGGAAGATATGCCTTATTGGTTATCGCGGTGTTGGCGATAGGCTATACCAGCTCACAGCCTAAGCTGACGGGCTATTATGATACTACCCGTTTTAAAGACAGAACGCTTACAGAGAACAGTAAGACTCTCTTGAGCCAATTAGACAAACCCGTTAAAATCACGACCTATGTAAACGTAGTAAACGGCTTTGCGCATTTGGGCTCTCCCAAGTTCCGTATTTTCGATTTAAAGAAATTCGATCAGTACACGCGTTTCCTTCCTGATTTGGAAATGAACTATGTGACGTACTACGACTCAACGTTCACTGCTAGGGATTTTTCAGAGAAGTCTCTCCCTGACAGGGCCTTGCAAACCTCCTTGGCTTACGGGTTTGACTACGAGCGTATACTGGCCCCTACTGAGATCCGCAAACAAATTAATTTGGTGCCAGAAGAGAACCTGTTTGTGCGCATGGTGGAGTACGATGGCAAAAGTACGCCACTCCGCATGTTCTACGACATGATTACCTACCCACAGGAAGCTGAAATTTCAGCCGCCTTGAAGCGCCTGATCTCGGATGCGCCGGTAGTAGGCATTTTAACCGGACAAGACGAGCGAAGCGTCCTGAGAACAGGCGACAAAGACTACAAAGGCGTTATGAACGCCCTATCTACAAGAGGGGCTCTGATCAACCAGGGTTTTGATGTGATGAACATCTCCTTCGATAGCACGCTCACTATCCCTGAACATCTGGCAGTGCTTCTAGTGGCAGATCCGTTGGAGGCTTATACCGGTGAGCAGGTGAAGGCTATAGCAGACTATATCAATAAAGGGGGAAATATCCTGATCGCAGGCGAGCCGGGCAAACAGGAAATACTTAATCCGCTAATGGAGACGATTGGGGTTTCTTTTATGCCGGGAACTTTGCTGCAGGAGACGAAGGATTTGGAACTGGATCTGGTGCAGGCCCGCCTTTCAAACAAAGCGAGTGCATTTAACAAGTCCATTACAGGCAAAGATGTGATCGCCATGCCAAGCGCTGTTGGAATTAGGTATATCCAAACCGCTGACTTTGAGGCAGCTCCAATCATGGTAACCGACAAGCGCGCCGTGTGGAATAGAACAGAAAGCTTTAACCTAGAGAGTGAGGATATAAAATTCAGGCCCGATTTTGATAAAAAGGCCTCTGTACCTGTGGCGCTTGCTTTGACAAGAGAGCTGCCCTATAAGGAACAGAAGATCATAATACTGGGTGATGCAGACTTTATGAGTAACGGCGAGATGCGCAGGCACAACATCCGCACAAAGAACTTTGATTTTGCGATGAATATGTTCAGATGGTTTAGCGGCAATGAGTTCCCGATTGATACAACCCGCCCCGAACCCATCGACAATAAAATACTTGTATCGCAGGCCCAGATATCATGGTTGCAGCTGCTCTTTTTGGGCCTGATGCCAGTATCCTTGGGCGCCATGGGCACCTATACCTTGATCAGAAGGAAAAGAAATTAATTTTAGAAGAAGTCACAACACATCATATATTAAATAGAGATGGAAAAAAGCATCGCAAAAATTCAGAACCTGTCACATCGTTACAGCAAAGACTGGGCGGTTAAAAATATAAGCTTCGAAATACAGAACAGAGGTATCCTTGGCTTGCTGGGCTCCAACGGGGCCGGTAAATCAACCACCATGAACATTCTCTGCGGAGTGATCAACCAGACAGAGGGCAAGGCGATAATTGATGGGATCGATGTGAGGGAAAATCCCGTGGAGGCGAAAAAGCTCATCGGTTTCCTTCCCCAAAAAGCCCCGTTGCATTTAGAACTGACCGTGGACGAATACCTTACGCATTGCGCGCACATGCGCTCCATACCTTCCAAGCGGATAAAAGACGCCTTGGAGCTTGCGAAAGCAAAGTGCGGTATTTCCCATTTTAGCAAGCGCGTACTTAAGAATCTTTCAGGGGGGTACCAGCAGCGTGTGGGCCTCGCACAGGCTATTATCCATAACCCTAAACTGGTAGTGCTTGACGAGCCAACGAATGGACTCGATCCGAATCAGATACTGGAAGTGAGAAAGCTGATCAGGGAGATAGCCGAAGACCGGGCTGTCATCCTCTCTACGCACATTCTGTCAGAGGTACAGGCTACCTGCGACAACATCGTGATGATTGAGCATGGCGAAATCGTGTTTGCCGATACGCTCTATGCTTTCAACAATTACATCGAGCCAAACACCCTGATCATGGAAGTAGACAACCCGCCGACAGAAAGTGAGCTCTATGCGATTGATGGCATTACGGATGTGTATTTTGTGACCAAGAACAGAATTCGCCTGCAGTTTAACACGGGCCCTGAGATTACCAAGAAAATTATTCAAGCAAGCGTGACCAACGGTTGGCCGCTTTCGGAGATATACCTTGAGAAGAGTTCACTGGATGGAATTTTCGCGCAGCTGTCAAAGAAGCAAACTGTGGAAACGAAGGGTCAGGAATACGTGCTTGTTAATCCTTAAAACTTAGCTTGATGAAAAAAATATTACGGATCGCACGGTTGGAGCTAAGCCTTATGTTCTATTCTCCGATCGCTTGGCTAGTGCTGATAATCTTTATTATACAAACAGGTCTAACCTTTACAGAGCTTTTATACAACCAGGAAACCAATCAGCAGTTGGGCAGGCCGTTGCAGGTGCTGACGAAAATACTGTTCGCTGGGGAGGACGGTATACTGCCTGCCGTGCAGAAGAACCTGTACCTCTACATTCCGCTCTTGACTATGGGGCTCCTGAGCCGTGAGACGAGCAGCGGTTCCATTAAGCTGCTGCAGTCCTCTCCTGTTACAGTGCCGCAGATCGTGTTGGGTAAGTTTCTCTCGATGATGATCTATTCGCTTCTGTTGGCCTTTGTATTGCTGAGTTTTATACTGGCCGGCGTTGTTTCCGTTGAAGCGCTGGATATAAAATTCGTGCTGGGTGGTATATTGGGTATATACCTCTTGATGTGTGCCTATTCAGCTATTGGCCTTTTCATGTCAAGCCTAACTACCTATCAGGTCGTGGCGGCCATCAGCACACTGGCTGTACTCGCCGCGCTTAACTTCATTGGGAAAGTAGGGCAGGAGTATGATTTTGTGCGCGATATCACGTACTGGCTCTCCATATCTGGTAGGGCGGAGCACGCTGTCAATGGGCTCATCAGCAGCAAAGACTTAATTTACTTCCTGCTTGTGATTGGTATGTTCCTGCAACTGACAATCATGAAGCTGCAAGGAGAGCGCAAAACCTCTACAGCAGGCGTGAAATTCCTCCGGTATAGTTTTGTGGTGGTGTTGGTTGTGGCGATAGGGTATGTAACATCGCTGCCTGCCTTGAATGGATATTATGACACTACCCGCTTTAAGGATAGAACCCTGACACAAACATCGCAGGATATTGTGGGGCAATTAGACAAGCCTATTAAAATTACCACTTATGTGAACGTAAATCATTACAGCGCTTCACACGGTGCCCCCAAGAATCGGATAAGCGATCTCAACCAGTTTGAGAAGTACCGCCGATTTCTGCCTGATATGAAAATGGATTATGTGTACTATTATGACACGCTTGTTCATTTCAATGACACGACCCGAACATTAGTGGAGAAAGCACAACGCGCTGCAAAAGCCCACAAGTTGGACTTTGACGAACTCCTAGAGCCTTCTCAAATCAAACAACTAATTGATCTAGTACCTGAAGATAATAGACTGGTCAGGATCGTGGATTATGGCGGCAAGCAGACAGCACTCAGGATGTTTGACGATATTTTTCAATACCCCGGTGAGACAGAGATTACTGCCGCTTTAAAGCGATTAGTGGCTGCTCCCGGACTTGTGGGTGTGCTGACTGGAAACGGTGAGAGAAGCACTGATAAGATTGTGGACGGGGCCTACAAGGTAATAACCAAGGGGCTGAATGTCAGGGGTTCTCTCATTAATGCCGGTTTTGATGTAATTGACATCACTCTCGCTGATGGTCAGGATATACCTACTAACCTAAATGTGTTGGTCCTCGCAGATCCTAAGAGTGAGTATTCAAATGATCAGGCCAAACAAATAACAGCGTACATAGAGGCTGGCGGAAATATTCTGATCGCAGGGGAGCCGGGCAGGCAGTCCGTCCTGAACCCCATCATTGAAAAGCTTGGGGTCGCTTTTGCGCCGGGTACACTGCTGCAGGAAAGCGAGAACTACGAGCTGAACCTGATTCAGGCGAAGTTCACGGTTGATGCAGCCGCTTTTGGATTCGGTTTCTACGACAAAGCGGTTGTCACTTTCCCGGGGGCTGTGAGACTGGCTTACATGGATATGGGCAAATACAAGGTTACACCAATCTTGGTTACCAATGAACAGGTCACTTGGAACAAACTAGGTGAATTCGACCTGAATACGGAGAAGGTAACCTTTGATCCGGCTTCTGAAAAGAAGATAGCAGCGCCTGTAGCCCTCGCTTTGCAAAGAGTGGTTGGTGACAAAGAGCAGAAGATCATGGTGTTGGGTGACGCTGATTTCATGAGCAATGGAGAGATCAACAGGAACAATGTAAATACCGTCAATGCTTCCTTTGCCCTCAGAATGTTCAAATGGTTCAGCGACGGAGAATACCCTGTAGACACCAGCAGACCGAAATCCATTGACGATAAAGTATTGCTAACCAGAGGAGATATTGGCTGGATGAAAGTATCCACGCTGGGGGTTATTCCACTTCTGGTTGGAATGTTTGGCGCGGTACTCTTAATGATTAGAAGAAGTAAATAACAGGGGTGTGCTAGCTATGCCCCTTAAAATGAGGCTGGCTGGCACACAATCCTTTTTATCTAGGCCTCCGAGCGCTGAAAGATTGGAACCCTATAAATTTTAAGACCCGCTGGTAAATGCAGCTTCGGGTTTATAACCAAGATTATGAAGTATAAGAACTTTTTTATAGTCCCATTTCTTTCCTTTTTCTTCTGGAGTGCAACTGCTTCCGCACAAACCGACCTAAAGACTGTCGGTTCAGAGGTTATTCCGGTAGACGCTGACGTGAAGATTGGAAAGTTGGCTAATGGACTCACTTATTATATCCGCAAGAATACAGAACCAAGTCAGCGGGCAGAGTTATACCTTGTTGTTAAGGCGGGATCTCTGCAGGAAAACGATGACCAGAAAGGATTGGCGCATTTCACGGAGCACATGGCTTTTAACGGGACACGCAGCTTTCCGGAGAATGAACTGATTAACTATCTGCAGAAAGCCGGTGTGCGGTTTGGAGCTGACCTGAATGCCTATACAAGTTTTGACCAAACAGTTTACCAGCTTCCTTTGCCGACCAGTAATCCTGAACTGGTGGAGACAGGCTTTAAAATTCTGGCTGAGTGGGCAGGTCATGTTTCATTTGACGGCACAGAGATAGATAAGGAAAGAGGGATTATTGTTGAAGAGGAGCGTCAGAGGGGTAAGAACGTGTCGGAACGAATCAGCAACCAGCTTTTACCTGTGCTGCTTGCTAACTCTAGGTATAATGAGCGCTTGCCAATCGGTGATGTGAATACCATTAAGAGTTTTAAGCACGAAACGCTAAAGCAATATTACAAAGAATGGTATAGGCCAGACTTGCAGGCTATTATAGCGGTAGGAGACTTTGATGCTGAAAAGGTGGAGAACCTAATCAAAGAAAACTTTGAGGGGCTGAAGTCACCAGCCAAACCCCCAGAGTTAGTGTCTTATACTATACCTGACAACCAAGAGCCCCTTACGAAGATCGTGACAGACCCTGAGTTTCCCTATACAGTGGCATCTGTTATGTATAAACACCCTGAAACAGTAACTAAAACAACCCAAGATTTAAGAAACTCCATCATCAGAAGTGCTGCTAGCAGTATGCTGGCAATTAGGATCAGTGATTTAGTGAAGAGTGGCAAAGCTCCTTTTCTAAATGCCAGTGCAGGGTATGGGCCTTACCAAGGAGGTATGGCCAATCTGAACGCTTTTACACTGCAGGTAGTCCCGAAAAGTCCTGAACAGTTACAGGTTGCTGTTGAAGGCCTGATGGACGAAGTGCTGAAGATGCAAAGATTCGGATTTACACAATCTGAACTAGACCGTGTGAAAGTAAGCTTTATGACCTCAGTCGATAAAAGCTATAAGGAGAAAGACAAAACCTCCTCCAAGGCTTATGTCAACCAGTATCTCAAGCATTATCTCACAGGCGAGGCCATCATGAGCATGGATTACGCCCATGCATTTTATACCACCTATCTGGATGGAGTCACTTTGGAGGAAGTGAATGAAATGGCTGCGGGATTTGTGACAAACCATAATCAGATTGCGATAGTGCAGGCAACTGAAAAAAGCAAAGGTGTGCTTCCAACAGAAGCTGAACTGTTGGCATGGATCAACAACAAGCAGCGAGAGGTATTGGCTCATGTTGATGATGTTATAAATGAACCCTTGTTGAGTGAAGTGCTCAATGTCGGGACAATTACAAAATCTAAGTATAACAAAGCGCTGGGGGCGACAGAAATAACGCTTTCGAATGGTGTAAAGATTGTGTTAAAGCCTACTGATTTCAAAAATGATGAAATCCTGTTTACAGCCTTTAGTCCGGGAGGTTATTCGCTAGCTTCCTTAGCAGATATCCACTCCTCCAAAATGGCCAATAGTATCATCGCCTCATCAGGGGTCGGTAAATTTACTTCAAGTCAGATCAACAGAATGCTGACGGGAAAATCATTGGCTGTTGGCCCTTATATTGGCACCTACACCGAGGGCTTTCAAGGTCATTCTTCTCCACAGGATTTAGAAACTGCTTTGCAGCTTACCTATCTGTATTTTACACAACCTAGAAAAGATTCCACGACTTTTAGCAGACAAATTGAAAATGCAAGGGTGGCTATAGAAGGCAAGTCGGCCAACCCCATGTCTGTATTTCAAGATACTGTGAATGCAGTGATGAAAGGGAGGGGCCCTTGGGCCACAAGTATGACATTGGAACAGTTGGAAGACGTGTCACTGCAGAAAGCGTATGCGTTTTACCAGGATCGATTTGCTGATGCCAGTGACTTTACCTTTATGTTTGTGGGAAATTTTGAAGTAGATGCCATCAAACCACTACTTGAAAACTATTTAGGAGCCTTGCCTGCTACTTATCGCAAAGAAAAAGCGAAGGATGTTGGTATAAAGCCGCTAACTGGTCGAGTGAATAAGAAGGTTTATAAGGGGATAGAGGATAAGGCTGTGGTTGTACTTTCGTATCACGGCGATTATAAATACACCGAAGAAAACAACCTGAATTTGAAAGTTATTAAATCAGCGTTGGAGACAAGACTTCTTGAACGGTTGCGAGAGAAGGAAAGCGGTGTATACAGTCCTTCCGTCGGCCTAAGCTACGTCAAAGAGCCTTCTCCATACTATTCCATATCCGTCTCTTTTAGCTGTAGCACCGAGCGGGTGGATAAATTAATTTCAGCTACTACTGATGAGATCCAGAAGATGCAGGCGGAGGGGCCAACAGAAGAAGAGGTAGCAAAGTTCGTGGCTCAAGAAAAAAGCCAGCTAGAGGTCCAACTTAAAGCTAATCGGTTTTGGTTGAATCACCTAGAGGGTGTATATGCTAAGAGAAGAGACGAGAAGTTTAGTGATACATACCAGAAACGTCTGGATAATATAAATCTCAAAAAGACTAAAAAAGCGTCCGGTAAATACCTGAGCGGCGAGGATATGGTAAATTTAGTGCTGTTACCAGAAGAGGCAGAAGCACTATAGCCACCAAGATGATTCTAGTTATCATGTGATGGTCGAATAGAAGTAGATTAGTTTTAATAGTTCAGTTTGTTTTGTTTAAGGTGAAGGGCCGGCACATGTTGCCGGCCTGCCTTTTTAATAAAGAGGATAAAATGTTCCTATTTAGTTTTTCCTTAAAGTAATTATTTGGGGGATAAATCTAAGGCTGTGAAATTTTTCAGTGTGTGATAAGCTAGCTTACATTCTGATAAAGAACTGCTGGTTAAGTAGAGCCTCCCATAGATGGTCGTCGATTCATTCATATTTCTGAAACGCATCCATTATGTGGTCTTGTAAACCTTGACTTCCTCCTATCCATTCAGTTCACTCTAGAAGTATAAGTCTAATCGATTTTTCAAGAAGAAGAAAGAGAATGCGAAGGGTTAAGTATAATGTTGTTTTTCTAAGAAAACTGTTATAATTTTATACTGTAGCATTTGCAGTTAACATATAAGAAAATAGCGGTGAGTAACTAAGGTTTATTATTGCAATTTATTGATTTTAAGGCATTTATATGTGGGGTTCGAATCCCTCACTCTCTGCTGGTAGCGATACCAAAGAGCAAAGCCCATCAATCTTAGATTGATGGGCTTTTTGCATTTAAGAATCTGTCAATTTCTTCGCTTTTTCTAAACACTCTGTACTTGGAAGCCGCCGCTGACTTTAGTGCTGGAGGATAAAAAGCTGCTCACGCGCATTACTATCAGCAAGTGCAGGTGATTACTTCAACTAGCTGAGTCTGCGTAATTCGTTTACTGTTCCCTTTGACGCAGCACCTTGTTGTCTATCGAGTAACGGCCCGGACCTTTAATCATGAAAAACAGGAGGAGGGCAGTTATGGTCAGCGATAAGATCAGTTCTGTGTTTTCCAGCTGGATGCCGCTGCGCTGAGGATTCACTATCAGCAAAGCGCCTAAAAGGATTGGGATCTGGCAGAGCAGCGCCAAGCGGGTCAGCATACCAAAAGCGACCATCAGACCACCTACTATGTGCACCATGCTGGTCAGAAGGTGTGCCTTTCCTGCAGAGATCACATCTTGGCTAGAACTAAAGATATAAAACACATCGGTGGTGTGCTCCAAGAACAGCAGGCCTTTCAAGAACAGGAATAACCCAAGGATAATGCGCAGGGCATCCATCCAGACCGGGTTGTTGGCGCTGTTGATGCGGCGGGTGTGGCGGATGTCTTGTGCGAATGCCATGACGGTAGGGTACACATGAAAGAAAACGCTATACCTATATTTACGTGATTTCCCTTCATTCCGGTTTTCTAAGAAGTTTTTCCTGCCGTTTAACCTGAATTAACTGCTTTAAGCCGAATCTGCTTTTACTATTGTCGATACAAGTGTAGCTTTGCAGGCCCGAATGAACATTCAATTGGTAGGAACTTATATGGAGCCAATCGCAGACAAGAAGAAAGCCATTTTCAAGAGTACGATGGAGTTGGTGAGGGAACACGGCTTTCATGGCACCCCCATGAGCATGGTCGCCAAGCACGCCGGCGTGGCAGCGGGCACCATCTACCATTATTTCGAAAGCAAAGACAAGTTGATCTGCGAGCTGTTCAACTATGCACAACAGCAGGTGATTGCGGTGGTGGAGCAGGAGGATTGTGCTACCATACCTTTCAAGGCGTGCTTCGCTAACCTGTGGATGGGGCTTTACACCTTTTACCGCAACAATCAGGACATACTCAGGTTTTTTGAGCAGTTTGTAAACTCACCCTACAGCGCAGCCATGCCACGGTTGGAAGAGGACAAATTCTATACCTTGCTCTTTGCGTTTTTTGAGCGCGGCATACAGGAGGATCAGCTGAGAGAGGTAAGCCCTCGGACACTGGGCATGCTCACGCACAGTAGTATCCTTTCCATAGCAAAGCTAACAGCCAGCGGCCGGCTCAGTCTCGACAGCAAGGAGCTAGAGCAGGTACACGAATTGCTCTGGAGCGGAATGGCCCGCCATCACTAGGTACAGCAGCACCATCAGAAGATGAATCCGCACGTTTAATACTCAAGCAAAATAGCTGAACATCAAATTTATACATGAAATTAACTACTTACTTTAAAGCTTTGCTGATAGGCTGCCTGCTGGCCCCGGGCGCTCTGTCTGCACAGGATGAGAGTGGCGTGGCAGCGACCGATAGTCTGACGCTGGAGCAGGTCGTGGGATTTGCGCTGGAGAACAGAGCAGCTATTGAGCAGGCTCGCATTGACGAGGCCATCGGTGATAGGGAGATCAAAGCCAGTCTTTCGGGCTGGTTTCCGCAGATCAGCGCCAATTTCGGTGGCACTTACAACATCAGAAGACCGCAGCAGCCCATTGGCGGTGAGATTATCACTTTTGGCCAGAATTATAATTCCAGCATAGCGCTGCAGGCCACGCAGAACATTTTTGATAACAACCTGTTCTTGGCCTCGAGAGCATCTCGCTCCAGAAAATTAATGCTCGACCAGCAAGTAACCGATACCCGCATCAACACGGTGGTAGAGGTGAGCAAGGCTTTTTACAATGTGCTCCTTACCCAAGAGCAGCTCCGCATTCTGGACCAGAACATCGTGCGCCAAGAAAAGCAGTACAACGACGCCCGCAGCCGCTACGAAGTAGGTCTGGTAGATAAAACCGACTACCAGCGTGCCGCGATTACCCTAGGTAACATCAGGGCCGACCGCAAACGGGTGCAGGAAAGTATAAAAGGCAGCATGGCTTACCTGAAGCAGCTCATGGGCTACCCGGTGGAGCAGGAGCTGAACTTGACCTACAACTATACCCACATGGAGCAGGAGGTACAAGTAGACACTACTGAACTCATGACCTACGAGAGGAGAATAGAAGTACAGCAGCTGCAAACCCAGCGCGAACTGCTCAAGCTAAACACCGCCTTTAACCGCTGGAGCTTCCTGCCAACCATTTCGGCTTTTGCCAATTACAACTTCCTGTACTTCAACAACGAGTTCGAGAACCTGTACAATCGGCACTATCCCAACTCAGCGGTAGGCCTTCAGGTAGCGCTCCCCATCTTTCAGGGCGGCAGAAGAATACAGAACCTGAAGATTGCGCAGTTGCAGGAAGACCGGCTCGATAGTCAGATAGAAGACACCCGCAGGGCGATCAACACCGAGTACCAGACGGCCTTGGCCAACTACAAAGGAGACTTTACGGAGTGGCGCACGGTGCAACAGAACTTAGAGATGGCCGAAGAGGTGTACGATATCATCAAGCTGCAGTACGATGAGGGTGTGAAGGCCTACGTGGACCTGATCGTGGCTGAAACAGAACTGCGCAGCACCCAGCTAAACTACTACAACGCCCTCTACAATGTGCTCTCCAGCAAGCTTGACCTGCAGCGGGCACAGGGAAACATAGACATCAATCGCTAAAATCAGAAAAACAGGAGAATGAAAAATAGATACGCTTGGCTTTTCACAGCCATCATTTGCCCAATAGTGCTTGTGTCTTGTGGCGGCGACGATGCCGGGCAGCAGCAGATGAACCCTGCAGCCATGGCCGTTCCGGTAAACACCATTCAGGTTAAGCAGCAAAGCGTAACCGGCCGCGATACCTATCCGGCTACTGTGGTGCCGTTGCAGGAAGTGGAGCTGCGCCCGCAGGTATCGGGCTATATCACCAATATTTTCGTGCAGGATGGGCAACGTGTGAAAAAAGGGCAGAAGCTTTACGAGATAGACCAGAACAAGTACCAAGCGGGAATACAGCAGGCGCAGGCGAACTTACAGAGCGCCAAAGCCAACTTGGCCCGTGCCGAAAAGGACTTGGAGCGCTACGAGCGTCTAGCTGAGCGCGATGCCATTGCCAGGCAGCAGGTAGACTACGCCCGCACCGAGGTGCAGACCGCAAGCGCGCAGGTAGCCGCTGCACAGGCGCAGGTACGCAGCGCTTCCACCGACCTAAGCTACTCAACCATCTCCGCGCCTTTTAGCGGCGTGATCGGTATCTCGCAGGTAAGGGTAGGGGCGCAGGTGTCGCCGGGGCAGCCTTTACTCAATACCGTTTCCTCTTCCGACCCGATCGCGGTCGATATCGTGATCAATGAAGGCGAGATCGGTCGCTTCACTAACCTGCGCCAGGGCAAGCAGCCAGATTCGCTTTTCACCGTCCGCTTCAACAACGGAGAGAGGTATGAGCACAACGGCAAGCTGATCGCCATCGACAGAGCCATCGGTCGCCAGTCAGGTACCACCACGGTGCGCGTGCAGTTCCCGAACCCGGACGAAAGGCTGATACCGGGTATGACCGTGAGCCTGGACGTGTTGAATCAGGACCTGGGTGAGCAGATCGTGATCCCGTTCAAAGCGGTGACGGAGCAGTTGGGCGAGTACTACGTGTACGTGGTGCAGGGCGACTCGGCGGTGCAGCAGAACGTGGAACTTGGCACGCGTGTGAGTGCCGATATCGTGGTGCGTGAAGGCCTGAAAGAAGGGCAGCAAATCGTGACCGAAGGTATACAGCGGCTCCGCCAAGGAGCCAAGGTACAGCTGGACGGTCCTGAGCAGGACCAGCCACAGGCGGGAGCCGCCAAGTAATTTGATATAGGTCTTCCAGAGGATTAGATAGAAATTATGATATCAGATGTATTTATAAAAAGGCCTGTCACTGCCATGGTGATCTCGATCGTGATCGTGTTGGTGGGGACACTGGCCATGATGAATCTGCCTGTTACGCAGTACCCGGATATATCGCCGCCTACCGTATCGGTATCGGCTAACTATACCGGCTCCGATGCCCTCACGGTAGAGCAGTCCGTTGCCACGCCGGTGGAGACGCAGATTAACGGTACGCCGGGTATGTCCTACATTACTTCCACCAACACCAGTACCGGCCAGATGAACATGTCGGTAACTTTTGAGGTAGGCACCGATATCGATATTGCCACGCTGGACGTGCAGAACAGGGCCAGCATTGCCCAGCCGACGCTGCCGGAAGAGGTAAGGCGACTGGGTGTGACGGTGCGTAAGCGTAATCCGAGTATCATGATGGTGATCGGCATTTTCTCGCCAAACCGCACGCACGATATTCAGTTCTTGGACAACTATACCAACATCTACATCAAAGACGCGCTGATGCGTGTAAGCGGGGTGGGTGATATTACGTCCATCGGGCAGGACTTCAGCATGCGCCTTTGGCTTCAGCCCGACAAGTTAGCCCAGTACAGCATAGGAGCTAGCGAGATCACGGCGGCCATTCAGGAGCAGAACCTGCAGGTGGCGGCCGGTACAGTGGGCGGAGCGCCGCAATACGACACACAGGCCTTTCAGTACCCAGTGACGGTAACCGGCCGACTGCAAACGCAGGAGGAGTTCGGCGACATCATTGTTCGCACGAATCCGGCTGACGGATCCGTGGTATACCTGCGCGACGTGGCCCGCATCGAGTTCGGACGCTTCGACTATGGCCGACAGTCCAAGGTCAATGGCAACCCGTCTACCATGATGCTCCTGTACCAAGCCCCGGGCAGCAACGCCTTGGAGACAGCCGAAGGTGTATATGCCGCGCTGGACGAGCTGAAAGCCTCCTTCCCAGCCGATGTGGATTATGTTGTCTCGTTCGAGACCGTATCGGTGGTGCAGGTATCGATCAATGAGGTGGTGATGACCCTGATAGAAGCCCTAATTCTCGTGATATTGGTGGTGTTCCTGTTCCTGCAAAGCTGGCGCGCCACCCTGATCCCGATACTCGCTATACCTGTGTCCATCATCGGTACCTTCGTATTCTTCATCCCGCTGGGCTTCACCATCAATACGCTCACGCTCTTCGGTTTCGTACTCTCAATCGGTATTGTGGTGGACGATGCCATTGTGGTGGTGGAAGCGGTGCAGCATTACATCGATCATGAAAAGCTGTCGGCGAAAGAGGCTACCCGCAGGGCCATGAAAGACATCACGGCGCCGGTTATTGCCATTGGTCTGATACTGGCGGCGGTGTTTATTCCGGTGGGCTTTATACCCGGTATCGTAGGCAGGTTGTACCAGCAATTCGCCATCACAATTGCAATCTCTGTATTGATTTCTGCCTTTGTGGCTCTTACCCTCACGCCGGCGCTTTGCTCGCTCATGCTCAAGCCGATGAACGTGAACAAAGATTCACGCGGCATTAACAAGTTCTTCTACAACTTCAACAACTGGTTTGCCCGCACGACAGAGAGGTATTCCGTGGGTGTTCGCAAGAGTATCAAAGCGACACCGCTGGTGCTCATCATCCTGATCTGTATCTACGTGGGTACTTTCGGGCTTTTCGCTTCCAAGCCAACCGGCTTTATACCTAGCGAAGACGAAGGGCGTATGTTCGTGTCAGTAGAGCTGCCGGAAGGCGCCTCGATGAGCAGAACATCCGAAATTTTGGAGGAGATCGG
This sequence comes from uncultured Pontibacter sp., assembly GCF_947499215.1. Lineage (GTDB taxonomy): Bacteria > Bacteroidota > Bacteroidia > Cytophagales > Hymenobacteraceae > Pontibacter. The sequence continues at coordinate 1,419,924 of NZ_CANMNI010000001.1, read as the reverse complement.
AAACCAACTGGGATCTGTGGAGGCAATCCGAAACTACACTTCCATTGCCGGGCTGAACGCAATTAACTTCTCCTTTAAGTCAAACAGCGGTACTTTTTTTGTGCAGCTGGAGCCATGGGACCAGCGGAAGGATGAGGCCTCCCACCTGAATGGGGTGATGGCCGAAGTGCAGCAGAAAATTGCAGGTATAAAAGAGGCCAATGTACGACTTGTGGCGCCTCCGGCAATACCTGGTCTGGGGCAGTCAGGTGGTTTTGCCTTTGTGCTGCAGCAGCGCACGGCCGGCGACGTGCGGGAACTCGAGCAGGTGATGGGGCAGTTCTTGGCAGCTGCCAACGCCCGGCCTGAGATCGGGATGGCCTATAGCTTCTTTACGGCCAAAACACCGGGTTACCATGTGGACGTGGACCGGGAAAAGGCAAAGCGACTGGGTGTGAACATCGCCGATGTATACGCGACCATGTCAACCTACATGGGTAGCCGCTACGTGAACGACTTCACCCGCTATGGCCGAAACTTCCGGGTGGTGGCGCAGGCCGACACAGCTTACCGCATGGATATCGAAAGCCTAAAGCAGTACTACGTGATGAACAGACAGGGCGAGGCAGTACCGTTGAGCGCCTTGGTAACCTCGCGGGTAGTAGAGAATGCGGCTGTGATCTCGCACTACAACCTTTTCCGATCTGTGGACATCAACGGAAACGCGGCCCCGGGCTACAGTAGTGGTCAGGCATTGGATGCGCTGGAAGAAGTGGCTGCCGAGGTATTGCCTGCTGGCTATGGCTATGAGTTCACAGGCCTGAGCCGCGAAGAACGTGCAGCCGGTGCGAGTACGATCTACATCTTCTCACTGTCGATTCTGCTGGTGCTACTCTTGCTGGCGGCGCTTTACGAGAGCTGGTCAGTGCCGTTCTCCATCCTGTTTGCCATTCCGCTAGGTATGTTCGGTGCTATACTTGCACTAACACTATTGCCTAAGCTGGACAACAACGTATACGCCCAGATCGGTATGATCACGCTGATCGGTTTGGCAGCCAAGAACGCCATTCTGATCGTGGAATTTGCCAAGGAGCGTGTGGACCGGGGCATGGATTTGATAGAAGCGACGATTGAAGCTGTGAAGCTGCGTCTGCGCCCGATTATTATGACCTCGCTTGCCTTCATATTGGGTGTGGTTCCGCTGGCACTGGCCGCCGGTGCAGGTGCCGTGTCGCGCCAGACCATTGGCTGGGTAGTGATAGGCGGTATGTTGGCTGCTACTTTCCTAGCGATCTTTGTGGTACCGGTGCTCTACGTGGTGATCACCCGAATTGCCTACGGCAAAAAAGGCTTGGCCGAGCTTCGTGCCAAAGGCGGTGATTTGCCTGATAGAGAGGGCGGCGATCCAGCTTATGTGAATCCTTAGGTCCTGAGCACAAGGCAAAGGACGTAGGGCGAAAGCGCTTTCGTTTTTGGTATAAATGAAAAGCCCCGGCTAATTGGTCGGGGCTTTTCGCTTTGTCAGACTTGTCTGTTTCACTATAGCTGCTGTTGCTGATGCTCTTTGTTATACCTATACCTAACGAAGGCACAAGTTCTATTCCTTTACCTGCTCCAATAGTCGCTCTATCCAAAAAATCAGGAACAGGGCAACCAAGTTGACGCCGATGAATTTCTGGCCGAGGTCGGTGCCGATACTGAAGTGAAAGGAGGAGAGGGCCAGCCTGAACTTGAAGATCCATCCTTCCACCATATCTACTCCAACACCAACACGCAGACCCGCCACATACTGGAAGCCATAGGCGCCGAAGGAGAAGTACAGCACCTGCAGCGACTGGTTGATGAGCGAGAGGATAAGTCCCCGCCTCTGGTTGCGGAACAGCATGCGTCCGCACAGGAGGGAGAAGATGTAAAGTCCGCCTGCAAACAAACCTATCCGCAAGGCAGTCTGGTCTACCACCATATCGCCGCTGAACATCACCCAAACGGTGAGAGCTATACCTAAAATACCCCCGATGATCTGGTAAAGTGCAATTGCCCTTACTTGGTTCCTGATTTGATTATTCAAGCTGAATTGATTATTGATTATTCTCTATCAGAAGCATGCTGTGCCTGATGCGGCAAGTTAGCAAAATTAAAGCGGAGAGGCTGCTCTCTGTTAGAAGCGATATCAAATAGAAAATCCCCAGTGAACGATAAGCTTGCTGGGGATTGCTGTGTTTATTGAATCGCATAAGCTTTCACACTCGCCTGCTCCATGAATGCTAGCGCTGCCTGAGCCAAGTCCTCTTGCCGGGCCACTGTCACGTTCACCAGTCTGAAGGTTGCTTCGCCTTTCAGCATGCGCCAACGCCAGTCCCACTGCTCGATGGTTTGGTGCTCGCCATTGTCCATCCACCAGGCGGTGTAGAGTTTCTCGTTGCCTTTCTCCAGTTCACCGAAATAGATGGTGTGATTGCCCGCCTTGCCCTGCTGCACTTGCTTGAATTTGTAACCACTCCCTTCCCAGCAAATGAGGGGATGGTGCTCGGTGGAGTAAAAGGCCTGTACCGGTTTGGCGTATACCAGCGTTTGTTCATTACTGTATTTTGTCACCCCGTTAGGCATCAGTTGGTTTTCGAAACCAGCCAGTTGTGGTGCAGCTGCCACGGCTCTTGGTTTATTATCCCCTTTTATACCTGCGCCTGTCCCGACAAGCATTAACAGCAACAGGTAGTTCAGGAGCAGAGAGCCCCGTAGGCTGACTGTTTGCTGTGCCACACTTGGTTCAATGGCTTTCCCAAAACGGCGGTGCAGGTATTGCGCCGCAACGTAAAAGGGAACCAGTGCGTAGAGTGCAAGGCATAATAAGCCCAGCACGTCGTGCATCGGATTATCGGGGAGCACCTTGAACCAGACGAGCAGCAGGATACGCAGTAGGTTCGAGAACAGATTGAGCAGCAGCATGAAACCCATGAGCGACCCGAATAGCCAAAGCGGCCAAACCAGCTGCCTTGTGTGCTGCAGCCGTGCCAGCAGAAACACGGCTAAAATAAAGGTGAGCGACAGCATGGAAAGACCCGCGCAGGCCGGGTCCACGGCGAACTCCTCCCCATTCACCAGTATCAGGTTACCGGCAGCCTCGGCTCCTGTTCCCATGGCCTGCAGCGCCTCAACCGCCCATGTGGTCAGTTGCATGCGCAGGGGAAAGCTGATTATGTTGGCTATGTAATGGAAGATAGGGGAGGCCACCAGCAGGAGTAGTAAAGGGTAGAGCGAAATGCGGCCATACAGCAGTTGCGCCCCACACCAAATGGTCAGCAAAAAACCAAAGAAATAAAAGGTGCTGTTTTGCAGACTGGAGGCTAGTATCACCAGAACAGTGCCAATGGTCAACAGCCAAGGCGAAAGTGATCTCCCGGCCCGGCCTTGGGCGACCAGCGGCACCAACACAAGGGCAAGTAACCACTGGCCGTCCCAGAGCAGGTAGTCTCTGAGGTAGAATCCTCCTATGGCAAGGTAAAAACCCAGCACGCCCAGTATCAAGAGCTGGTCAGATCGTAAAGCTGTTACTCTCATTGCAGGAAATAGGGCTTAAGTGTTACAAAGGCTATCGCTAGAAGGGCGATAATAATCAAAGCCCATTCTTCCGGCTCCGGCACGGCGCCCGAGGCGTTCATGCTGGCATTCCCGAGGCTGTCCTTGCTTTTCTGTATGTCGAAGCGCTCATAATCTTTTTGTGTTTCCAGCACGATCAGGCTAGAAATAGGGCTCACGATATTGGCCTGTGCCGCTTCCGCTATCAGCTCGTCTTCTATGTCGCCTTGGCAGAAGTAGCGGGGGCCGATCTGCTGTAGGATGTGGTTGTAGGCAAAGAGCCGCATGAGGTGGTCGGGAGCGCTGCCGCTCGTGCTATTCGCTGTTTTGGCTATACCTATACCTGAGGCACCCAGCCGCACAACATCCTTTTCGGGAGTAGCCTTGATAAACTGCTGCTGTTGAAGCAGATCGGCCAACTGATTCGCATCCCCCTGCATCGTGGCAATTACTTGGAGCTCCTTCAGGCCTCTGAGGTATGGTGATAGCTGCTCTCCCAAGGTATAGACTCTGACAGGACCTTGGAGCGGCATCTTTTCGGTCATCTCCTCCGCAAAACCGGTGTTCTTTAGATCACTCAGGTTGGGTGAGGTGCCGTTGCTCTTGCTAATAACGAGTGCCTTGTCAGGGGCTTTTACTTTGTGCAGCGGGAACAGGGAGTACTGCTGCTGTGTCAGCTGACTGAATACTTGTGCCCTGTTCTCCACCGTCAGCTTTTGCATTCGGTCCTGCCACACGTATACCTGCCTGTCTTTCACCAGCTCCCATACCTGTTCAAACTCTTTGATAGACCAGCTGGCGTTAATGTCGAGGTATACCTGCGTAGGTATAAAAGTCTCGAGTTGCTGTGGCAGCTCCTGCAGTTGGTAGCCGCTACCGCCAAAGGCAAAACTTTCGCTTGCCAGTTTAGAGGCCGGCAGGCGCAGACTCCAGTCCTGTTGGTAGCTGCTCTGGCGTTTGTACTCACCGTGTTTCGTCTCCTTATACCCTTCTGGGAGTGATAGCGGAACCGCTTCGCCTTCGACATAGATCACGGATGTTTCGGTGGCGCCAGCAGCGGAGGGGCCTGTGAAGTAGACATTGTCATACACCAGCTCCTGACCATCCTGCCGCAGAGGGGAGGTCACACCGATCTTGAACTGTCTGTTCTCGTCAGGCGTACAGGGGAATATCCGAACAGAGACCCGGTTTCCCTCCTGCCAGTGTATAACCGATGGGTCCCGACGCTCTCTGCCTACAATCGTGTTATAAGCCGTCTGCGCTTTGCCTTTGGTAGTGAGGTAACCTTTCTCCTCACGGCCCTCTATCCACAGCGAGAGGGACGATACCACGCTCCCCTCAGGCAGAAAGAAGGTATAGATTGCCTCCTGCTGGTTCCAGCTGTTTGGCATACTATTGTGGATGTTGAGCACCTTCTCGGTATAGGCGAGACGGTAAGCGGGGTACAGTCTCACCTGCGACACCACACTGACGGTGCTCAGGTTATTGCCGGACCAAAGCCGCTGCTCTGCCTGATATCTTGCGTCGTACATACTTTCCAGAATTTTAATTTTCTCCTGCCGATCCACATTCGGCCTGCCTAGCAAAAAGAGTGAGAGAATCACGAGCGGATCGTGCCGTTTGATTTCGCTGAAGCTGCCTTCCGGCAACTCCCACATGCTGAACTCCTCTGACGGGGCTTGGTAGACAAGGTCAGTCTTCATGATCCGCTCCGTGATGTAGTCGGCGGACAATTGCTGGCTCAGGCCTACCCAGCGTGGCAGGGTGTCGTTCTCTTTTATGACTTCTTCGTTCGTTAGGAAATTAATTTGCTGGTTTCGCTGATGCCACTGCACCAAAAAGAAAACAGCAAAAAGTATCGGGAAAGCCGCTCCCGCAAAAAAGCTCCGGCCATACTGCTGGTCAGCGGCGATGGCTTTTTTTACTCCGAAAGCCAAGCTCAGCACCACCCACAGCGGCACGAAAGTGTGCAGCGAAAGGCCCAGCACGAACGAGAGCATGAAACTGGGTGCATAGAGCGGGAACAGGTATAGGGCATAGTATACCCAAAGCACAGCGCCTATACCCAGCACAAAGAGTAGTATTTGGTTGAGGAGGCGCGGCAGGCGAGCATTGTAACTGTAGGTCACCAGTGCTGTACAGAAAAGGCAAACAAGTGCCTCCAGCCACGGAACAGAGTCCTGAAAAATACTCATCTGGCGGTTGAGCGAGTAGCAGCTAATGATGGCAAGTACCAGCAGAGGATAGAGGTGTTCCAGATTCTGAAAAGGTTTTTTGAGGGAGAAACCCTTATCAACGAGCAGTAAGACAAAGTATAGAACTGCCAGTCCGTAGTTGGCCATAAAGATACCAAAAGGTGCTCCGTCATGTGCAGCAATGCCCCACTCCGGCAGCATGAAAAGCAAAAAAGAAAAGAGCGTCAGTCCGGTGCCTACGTGCAGCAGGGAAAGATCTTTTTGTATAAGTTTTTCAGTGAGAGTTTTTGTGTTCATAAAGTGCTTTGAATTTCAAAGTGAAAAGACAAAAATTAAGCCTGCAAGTACATCCTTTCTAGTTTTCATAATGTACTTGCAGGCCAACCGCTTACTTGAAACTAAACAACAGCGGAAAAAGGAAAATAACGATTACTGCCCAGAGGCTGTAAACAGGCAGAAAATGGGCTATTGATCGCCCAACTATGGCTGTATCAGACTTCTTTGTGAGTGATTTGAGAAGGTGTACGGTTATGAAGAGCAGGTTTAGTAGCATGAGTAAATTGCCACCCAGCACAGCCAGCCTGTTTGGTGTTATGCCCCATTCTGCTATCCTGAACACAATAGCTGACAGCGCGATGCCATTGACAATGACAGTTACCGCGGATAACAGAAAGAGCACGCCGGTGGCTGTCGTACTTTGCCTCGTCTTGGAGCTTTCCGCCACCGAGAAGAAGATGATGGCCATCACCCCGATCAGCAGCAAATTGAAAATGATCAGGAACTCCCGGTCGTTGTAAGGGTCTTTGCCGGAATAGATAATGGCTCCGAGATAAATAACCAGCATAATGAGAACCAGCGGGCTGAATATGCTTGCTATCACCGGGGAGACTTTACTCACCAACTGCGGATTGGTCTGCGTCAGGTATGTGCCGACAATGGGTGAGGCCGCCAGTCCGAAAACAGCGACGTACTCAAAGTAGAACTGCTCGATCTGGAATCCGATCAGCGAGAACAACCCAATCGTTAGTCCGGTCATGATGCCGCCGGCAATCAGGATAAGTGTGGTCATGACAATCAGGTCACCGTTATACCTTAAGTACTCGAGCCGTCTGCCATAGTCCGAAAGGTTGTTGCCCACAAAGGCAGTGCCCAGCAGCACCCACAACAGCAATGGCAAATGAATACAGGCCAGTATCAAGGTGTCGCTCGTGGTGGAGACAGGCAGGGCGTTGATGTAGATGAGCGAGAATAGCATTAAAGCACCGACTGCCGCCATAAGCTTTGGCTGTAGGTTGTTTTTCCAAGCAAAGTAGGCCGTCAGGAGGGGCAGAAAGATGAAGCCGATATTTCTGGGGTAGAAGAAATCTTCGTCCACAGGAAAAACAGCGGGGATTTTGGCGATAAGACCGGCGACGAGTGCAGCGATTACCACCAACAGCAATTCCCTAGTGCTACCCCAGTTAATGTCTTCCGTTTCGTAACGCAGCCTTTCGTTCCAAAAATCGGCAAGCGTGTTACCCTTGAGCTCCGGATAGAGGCTGCTGAACTCCCGTTTAAAAGGTCCCTTGTTGCTGCGGTACAGCCTCTCGAGCTGCCCCGGATCGTTTATACCTGAAAGTATTTCATTTTTCATGCTGGTTTATTTTATCTGTAGAAAGTATACCTCTGATTTTCAATTCGCTGATGCTTGAATCAGCTTCTCATCATTGTAAATGCCTACAACTTGTCAATCATGTCCCCCAGATCACTCACACCTAATGTAAACATGATCAGCACAATCCCTAGGGTCACCTTTATAATTACCGGAATGACAAAACCAGTTTTCTTCATGAGGTAGGTATTGGCCAGAGGAAAGTAGATTAATGATAGCATGAGGTAGGCGATTCCCGGGACAGGGTGCACCAAGAGTAGATTCAAGATGCCGACTGTGAACACAATTGTGCCGAATATCCAACCGCTGACACTCCAGACATTAAGCCTGTTATTTATTTCTGCTTCGCTTTGCATGGCTCTGTTTTCTAGCTGCCTGCAAATGGAGTCCCGAAGATGCCGACTGCCAGTTCTGCCCAGATGAGGAAGAGTAGTAAGAGGAGAACAGCGATGAAGCCTATCCGATAGTCCATCTTTTTCACTTTCCTGATCACTAGTTCGCATAGGAGGCCGGTGCTGAGCAGCAGGACGCCCATAATCACAAAATCGAACAGATCCCAGTCCACTTCATTTGTGAACTGCATCGCTATCAGCGGAATGGATAAGATAAATGCTACAGTGAGCAATATGCCGGTAAGTCTTTTGTTTTGCGTTATCATGATCTCTGTTTTTTAGATTGACGATTTATTTATGTTTCTGGATTTCAGTTGATTAAAAGGAATTCACCATAAGTTCTATTTTATCGAATAATTCACCCACACCCATTGCCGCCCAGATAATAAAAAGGGCCAAGAGAATTTTAAATAGTCCTAGTCTGGGGATTGAGAAGCCGGTCATTTTTTTGAGAATGGCATTTACCGGTAGAAAATAAAAGAAAGAGAGCAGAAGTATAAAAATCCCGAAACCGGGATCGTTTCCCCAGAACGTATTCACGATTCCGATCGCAAAAGCCACTGCTCCAAACAGCCAACTGATTATGGTCAAAGCAGTAGACCCGTCGTTTACCGCTGTTTCCCCCTGAAATTCCCTTTTGTGTTCCATATTAGATCTGTTTTAGTTGATAGCGTTTTTGATTAAAGTACTTTGTGTTTCAAAGTGAATAGCTAAAAAAAATTTAGTCGTCTTTCCTGTTGTCCAAAATCAACTGTTCAAGGGCATCCAAGTGATCGGTAAAGGCTTTGCGTCCTTCATCGGTGGCATGGTACGTGGTGTTCGGTTTTCGGCCTACAAACTGCTTCTCTACCCGCAGGTACTGCGCCTCCTCCAGTGCACGCAGGTGACTGGCGAGGTTTCCGTCCGTCAGCTGCAGGGTTTCTTTCAAAGTATTAAAGTCGACTCTTTCCTCCACCATCAGTACAGACATGATCCCGAGCCGGGCTCTGCTTTCAAAAGCCTTGTTTATATTTTCCAGATACGCTCTCACGCGGGCTACCTTTCATACTTGTAATACATGAGTGTGCCGTACACAATGTGCAACACACCAAAACCGATCGCCCAAGAGAGCAGACCATAACCAATGAAGACAGAGGCGAACAAGCCAAGTATGATCTCACTTATACCTAAGTAGCGTATGTCGCTAAGCGTATATTTGCTTCCATTCACAAGCGCTAAACCGTAAAATATGAGCATGGCAGGAGCTACTAGGTATACAATGCCATGATACAGGAGCACCGCACAGAAAAAGCCTCCCACTGCCAGCGGTATAGCCAAGTTAATGAGCAGCCGTTGCGATTTGCTGTCCCACATGCGATGCCCGTTTTTATTGGCCTTGCGGTAAGTGAAGTAGAGTGCCGAGCCTATAGCCAGCACAAAAACCAAAGCCGCCACCGTGAATAGGAAAACAATCGTGTTCCAGTTCAAGCTGACAGTATAAGTATCCCGGTACAGAATGTTGTGCTCGCTCAAGTGCCATTTAACCAAAGCAGCGCCTGCCAGCGCAAAAAGCCCGGCGAATACGCCTGACAGACCGCTCAGCGAAATAAAGCGGGAGGAGCGATCCATGATGTTGCGGATCTCATGCAGAGTGGCGAGTTGGTCTTGCTGCTGGTTCATGTTAAAGTACTTTGTGTTTCAAAGTTAATAATGCTTTACGCAAATGCAAGCAACAAGATGAAATTTTATCTGCTTTTATTTTTTAAGGCTGGATTAGTGTTAAAAGATTCCTGCGTCTTGCCAATATTAGCTAGTGTGGTTTTCCAGCAGTCCGTGGAAAATGAGATTGGCCAAACCCTCATAAACCGCTGACGGGGTATAGGTAAGGTCCTGCATTAATTCCGGTGGAACTTGGCGTATAAACTCCGGGTCGAGTATTTTCTCCAGCGCGCTGGCATAGAGCAGCACCGCCAACGATAAATTAGCGTCTTTGCGAATATAGCCTTTGCGCTTACCCTCTTCCAGCAGGGTCCTGAAGCGCTTAAAAGCCGCTTCGGAGCGGTAGGTTTGCAGTAGTTGCCAACTAGACGGAACATGTTTCCTGATATCGGCCAGCAGCTGTCCGTTAATGGGGGCGAAACGTTGCCCAACAGTATAAAACACCTGCTCAGCCTTTCGGACGAAGTCAGCCTCTTCCTGTTGCAGCAAGCGCTCTACTTCTTGCTGTAGTTTCTCCAAGTAGTTTTTGATGACCGCGTGCAGCAGTTCTTCTTTTCCTCTGAAGTACTGGTACAGGGTTTTTTTGCTCATGCCCAATTGGCGAGCCAAGTCTGCCATCAGCACTTTGCTGTAGCCATGGTTAAAAAACTGCTTCTGAGCCTCCTGTAGAATAAGGGCTTTGGGGGTGGTTGGTGTCTCCATGAAATCTAATACCTTGTCTATCCGGTGCCATAACCGTGGTGCCTAACAGCCCGGTACCGGGGAACCTGTATACGACAAAAAAACCTCCTGCAGTCAGAAAAAAATCGGACTGTGACAGGAGGTTCATTATAAAAGAAGGGCATTCACAGAGGTGGGTTACCTCTATGCAGCCTCAATTGTCTGAGCTAAAGCAGACTACGCGAGTTTGACATTTACAGCATTCAAGCCCTTAGGGCCTTTCTCAACCTCGAAAGTCACGCGGTCATTTTCTTTGATCTTGTTCACCAAACCATTCTGGTGCACGAACACACGCTCTTGGGTAACGTGGTCCTGTATAAAGCCATAGCCTTTCGAGTCGTTGAAAAACGAAACCGTTCCTTTTCTGATCAAATCAGCCGGATCTGGTTCAGCCTGCTTGGCAACACCAATCTGGATGTCCTCCTGCTTGATGGCTTTTTTCTTCTTAGTAGGATCTGGCGGCGTGTCAGTGATGTTTCCATCCTCGTCCACATAGGCAAACATTTCTTCTATGTCTTTGCCTTTATCGGAGTTGGCCTTACGCTCTTCCTTCTTCTGCTCTTTGTCTTGTCTCTTCTTTAACTTCTTCTTCTCTTTTTCTTTTTTACTGAAGGTTTCTTGTGATCTACCCATATATGCTTTAAAATGATCTTATATTTTCTGGATGTTAGTATGCAGGGGGCCTAGTACCTGAACAGGAAGTTGGTGCCATTGCGGATCCACTTTTCAAAGAAAGTGTTGTCGTTGTATTCGCCCGTTACGAGCTCAAAATCAGGCTGGTCTTTATTGGAACGGGAGTCCATAAACTCAGGCAGGGAATCTTGATTGTTTGGTGTCCAATCCTGTCCTTTTTGCAGGGCTACACAGATGTACTCGCGGGTGGTAGTGTCTACCAGGTATTTTCTATTCATCTTGAGGAGGGTTGAGGTGAAACATTGCCACTGGGGCTTTTACTTGTAACGGGGGAGTACTGCCTTCTCATGTGTTGAATGAAAAAAAGCCTCACCCGCAGGCAAGGCTTTAATGAGATGGCTTATATGTGAAAACTAAGCACGCTTAACGTTAACCGCGTTTAGTCCCTTTCTTCCTTCTTGCAGGTCAAAAGTCACTTTGTCGTTTTCTTGGATCTCATGCACCAAGCCAGTCACGTGTACAAAGTACTCCTGATCTGTACTGTCTTCTTTGATAAACCCGAACCCTTTCAGGTCATTAAAGAATTTTACTGTTCCGTTATTCATTCTGTGATTTTTAATTATATACTAACTACATAGTAGAGAGCATATAGGTTCATTTATTTTTTTACAATGTACGATAAAAATTTTACAATTCCGATATTATCTTTAGATTGTCCCTAATTTTGGTCATAGAGTGAAGTCGGTTGGCCACCACCAAAGTACCAAAACTCCGCCCAGCAACACGATGCCAAACAGCAGTGCGATTTTAGCAAGCAGGCCTTTGTTGCCGAGAAAGCCCACTAAGGCTCCTTTGAAGGCGATATTGGAAAGAGCGGCCACCAAAATAACGCGCCAACCAGAGTCAGAAGGTAGGCTGCCCACGCTCATCAGCCGGGAAGTAGAAAGCGTGATGGCATCTACATCCGTTAAGCCGGAAATAACTGCCACTATGTAAAGGCCGCTTTCTCCGAAGTAGTCCCTTGCGGCGGCCGTGCCCAGTAGAATCAGTCCGTAGAGTGCACCAAACACCAGCGCAGCTTTCAGTTGTGCAGGGTTTTCCTGCTCAGGCATATGGTCGCTTTCCTCTTTGTTTGTGAAATAGGCCACCAGCCCGGTTACGCACATAAGCGCCACGACTGCCAGCAGTGGGGGAGCCACCTGCGGGATTGTGCTTGGTGCCACAATCAGGATCTCGGCGAGGATGCGTAGAAAAGCCACTGTAGACGCGATGAAGATGACAATGGCGGCCAGCTGGCTGCTGCCTTTGGATGATTTGGTACGGCGGGCATAGCTGACCGTGGTAGCCGTACTGGATATAAGTCCGCCGAGCACACCGCCCAAGAAGGTGCCGGCTTTGCTGCCGAATATTTTATAAATGAAATAGCCGAGTAGCCCGATACCTACGATCAATACCACCATCAGCCAGATGTTGTGCGGGTTTAGGACTTCGTAAGGGCCATAGGTCCTGTCTGGTAGCACTGGAAGGATGACGAGCGAGATGACCACAAACTGCATGATGGCGGTCAGGTCCTGCTGCCCAATGCGCGCCACGATTCGGTGCAGCGTCTCTTTGAGGTGCAGCAGCACCGCTACCGTGGCTCCCAAGGCCACGGCCACTGTCGTATTTCCCAGCACCAAATAAGCGCCCAATGCATACATGAGCAGCGCCGCAGCTTCCGTGGTCTGCCCCACATCAGGCTGCTGTTCCTGCCTTTTCAGCAAATTGGCCGCTACTACAATCGCTGCTGTGGCTAGCATGCCCGCGCCTATTATCCAGCCTCCGAAGTCCTGTGCTAGCAGGGCTGCTATGCTTCCAAATAACGTGATCAGGGGGAAGGTGCGGATACCGGCAATCTTGGCATTGGTATGCTGCCGCTGCAGGCCTACCAGCAGGCCAAGGCCCAGTGAAATGGCGAGTGTCTGGAAGAGGTCCTGTTCCATGCGGATGGGTATGTTCTGCTGAAGGTGTTCCGCTAAGATAAGCCCTAAAACACAAAAGTATAGCTGTTAGGCTATACTTTTGTGTGAATCTAGATATAAGAGTGTTGTCGCGCCGCTACTGGGCAGTCTCCTGAAGCAGGGTGCTGCTGATGCGCTTGAGTTCGGTTTCTGCGGCTTTTGCCTGATACTGTATGTCAATCAAACGGTTTTCAGCCACAAGCTGGTTTCGCTGCGCTTCCCGTAGCTCAATGGCTGTTAACAGACCGAGTCGATAACGCTCCAACGCGATCTCAGCATTCTCCTGAGCCAGTGTAAGATTTGTTTCTTCAAGCTCCAGTAGCTGCAGGCGGTTAGCATACTGGCTATAGGCTCTGGCCAGAGCGGCTTCTAAGCGGTTTTGTTCTCGCTGATATTCCAAGTCCGCTGATGCTAGGTTGATGCGGGCATTCTGAGCCAGCCTGTTGATGTTAAAACCGTTAAAAATAGGTAGGCTAACGGTGAGGCCGTAGTTATACCCCCGGTTTTGGTTAAACAAAGGAGAGAATTCGTTAAGGGGCTCATTCTCTGACCTGCTGAAATTATAGGCGCTCGTTACTCCTATCACAGGAAAGCGGCTAGCGCGTACGGCCTTTATGTCTAAGTTTGCGATTTCTCGGCTAACCCGCAGGCGTTGCAGGAGTGGGTTGTCAGCGAACATGCCTGTGTCTGCATTCCCATAGGTAATGTTGGGGTTGACTACAATAGAGTCTGTCACCGTAAAGTCAATATCCGGGTCTCTGCTAAGCAGTTGGTTCAGATTGATTTTCGCATTTTGCAGTGCCTCCTGCTGGATGAGCAACTCAGAGCGGTCCGCATTGTAATCTACTTGGGCACGTAAAATCTCAACCTTGGCACTAACGCCAACCTCATACTGCGCCTGCGCTATTTCTACACGCGCTTCAGATATACCTATGGCGTCTTGTATCGCCTGTATTTTCTTTGACTGACGCACCACCTCAAAATAGTTGTCGAATATGGCCGCCATAGTATTCTGGACTGTTTCACGGGTGAGCAGTTTTCCGGTTTTTTCCAAGGCTTTCAGGCGTTCATAGTTAATGAACATGCCCATTCCATCGAAAATGGTCCAGTTCAGGTTTACGCTTGAGTTGATGTTATTGGAACTGGCACCGTCACGCGTACGGTCAGGTCCTGACTGAAACGACTGTCTGGAATTGTTCTCACTAAAGGTACGGGCCCCTCTCGCCTCAATGTTAGGCAAAAAGCCGGCATTGCCGAGTGTAACGTTATTCTTTGTGATGGCCTCTTGCCTGCCCGCAATTTGGATATCGTAGTTGTTTTGCAGACCTATGCGAATAGCCTCTTCTAAAGATAATTTCTCCTGTGCTGCGAGTTTGGTAGGGAAGAGCAGCGCTACTCCGATAAGGAGTAGCGCTGCGGCTTTTAGTGGGGACATTATGTTATAATGCAAAGTTCTAAATCTTAGCTTCAAGGTTAGATTTTAAATTTTACTTGCTGTAAGCGGGCTCTCTCTCCTGCGTATGCACTTTCTCTTGTTTCTCCTCCTTTTCTTCCATCATGGCTACATTTGCCTCAGCAGAGGAGAAGAAAGAATAAACGGCAGGGATGATATACAAAGTCAGGCCAGTTGCAAAGATAAGACCGCCTACCACGGCTATACCCATGGACGTACGGCTTTCTGAACCGGCTCCTAGGGCCAGCGCAATTGGCAGTGTACCCAATATGGTTGATAAACTCGTCATCAGAATAGGGCGGAAGCGGGATACGGCGGCTTCTTTGGCAGCCTCCAGTTTGCTAAGCCCCTGTTCTTTTTTCTGATTGGCGAATTCCACGAGCAGGATACCGTTCTTGGTAACCAGACCTACCAGCATGATCATACCGATTTGGCTAAAGATGTTAAGCGTTTGGTCAAAGTACCACAAACTCAACAGGGCGCCGGCGAGTGCGAGCGGTACCGTAAACATGATGATGATTGGGTCTCTAAAGCTTTCGAACTGGGCTGCCAAAGCTAGGTATATGAGTCCCAAAGCTAGCAGGAAAGCGAACATCAAACTGCCGGAGCTCTCTTGGAAATCCCTTGACTGGCCGGTCAGCGATGTCTGGAATGTCTCATCCAACACATCTTTCGCGATGACGTCCATGGCCTCTATACCATCGCCTATGGTATTGCCTTTAGTAAGTGTTGCGCTAAAGGTGGCGGATGCAAAGCGGTTAAAACGGTAGATCTGTGGAGAGGAGCTTTCCTCTTTCAGTTCAATCAGGTTGTCAAGTTGGATGAGCTGACCGCTGTTGTTCTTCACATAGAGGCTACGCAAATCAAGGGGTTCGCTGCGGTTTTCACGTGCCACTTGCCCTAGGATTTGATACTGCTTTCCGCCTCTTACAAAGTATCCAAAACGCTGTCCGCTAAGGCCCAGCTGCATGGTCTGGGCTACGTCACGCACACTCACACCCATCGATACGGCTTTTTCACGGTCAATTTCGACACGCAGCTCAGGCTTGTTGAATTTCAGGTTCACATCCACGAAGTTGAAGGTGGGATCCTGACGGGCCGCTTCCAAGAAAGGAGGGATGATCTCACGCAGTTTGGCCATGCTCTGCGCCTGCACCACATACTGTACGGGTTGTCCGGCACCACGTCCACCACCCAAGCCTTTGTCTCCGGAGGCAAAAGCCCTTGCCCCTGGTACTTGGTTGAGTAATCGCGGCAGGTCATCCACAATCTCCTGCTGTGATTTATCGCGTTTATCCTTTTCTACCAAACGCAGACGAATGAAACCGGAGTTAGAGTTTCGAGTCATGGTGGTCATGCTGTTGATGCCACTGACAGAGTCATTCACCAATGCGGAGAGCTCACTCATGTACCGGTCCATAAACTCGAAGGAGGCTCCCTCTGGACCTGTTGTCTGTATACGCAGACCGCCCCTGTCTTCATCCGGCGTTAACTCAGACTGCAGCGTTGAGAACTGCCACCAGATAACTCCCGCGGACAAGAAAATGAGAACGAACGCAACCCAGCGGAAACGCATGAAGCTTTCGAGGCTTCCTCTGTATCCATCTGTTAGCGCGGTGAAGAATGGCTCTGTTTTTCTGTAAAACCAGTTTGGTCTGTCCCGGTGCTTCAGCATGCGGGAAGCCATCATGGGGGTAAGTGTCAGGGATACGAAGGATGAGATAATCACCGCTCCTGCTACCACAATACCAAATTCACGGAAAAGGCGACCTGTCGTATCTTCGAGGAAGGCAACTGGCATAAATACGGCTGCCAAGGCGATGGTAGTGGAAATGATGGCAAAGTATATTTCTGAGGCTCCCTTTTTGGCGGCTTTCATAGGCTCCTGCCCATCCTCTATGCGGGAGTATATGTTCTCAAGCATTACAATGGCATCATCCACCACCAGACCAATGGCAAGCACGATACCGAGAAGCGTCAGTACGTTAATGGAGAAATCCATCACATACATAATAAAGAAGGCGCCGATCAACGATACAGGGATTGCTACCACCGGAATAATGGTGGAGCGCCAGTCACGCAGGAACAGGAATATAATAACTACTACGAGGCCGAAGGCTACGAAAATGGTCTCTTTTACTTCAGCGATGGAGGCTCTTACATACTGGGAGTTGTCAAAACCGATGGTAAGCTCCAAGTCTTCTGGAATGTCTTTTTTAATGTGCTCCAGACGGGCGTAGAACTCATCCGCAATCTCGACTTGGTTTGTGCCTGGCTGTGGTATAATCACGACGCCGACCATCGGTATGCCGTTATAGCGGAGTACGGTCTTCTCGTTTTCCGGGGCCAGTTGGGCATAGCCTATGTCACGGAAACGGATAAGTCGGTTTGCGTCTTCCCTTACAACGAGGTTGTTAAATTCTTCGGGCGTGGAAATGCGGCCCATGGTTCTTACAGAGAGCTCTGTCGTGGCACCCTCAATGCTACCGGAAGGAAGCTCCACGTTTTGTCTGGCCAGCGCATCACGCACCTCAAGCGGCGTAACCCGCAGCGCGGATAATTTATCCGGGTCCATCCAGAGGCGCATAGAGTAGCGCTTGTCACCCCAGATCTGGATAGAGCTTACGCCGGGTATGGTTTGGAGCTGCTCCTTAAACACGTTGGCGCCAATGTCGGACAAATCCAACAGGGAGCGGGTTTCGCTTCTTATACCTAGGAAAATTATGGGGTTTGCATCAGCGTCTGCCTTAGAAACAGTGGGAGGCTCCGCATCTTCGGGAAGTCTCCGCTGCGCTCTGGATACGCGGTCACGCACATCGTTGGCGGCGGCTTCAAGGTCGACATCAAGGGTAAACTCCACCGTAATGTTACTGCTGCCCTCGCTGCTCGACGAGGTAAGTGTACGTATACCGGCTATACCGTTAATAGACTCTTCGAGCGGTTCCGTGATCTCAGACTCTATCGTTTCAGCGTTGGCCCCGGCGTAACTTGTGGATACGTTTACGATCGGCGGGTCAACGCTCGGGTATTCTCGAACTCCCAAGTAGGTGATGCCTATGACCCCGAATACGATAATCGTAATACTCATCACGATCGCGAGCACCGGGCGTCTTATACTTATATTTGATAAACTAGCCATATAAACTTATACTAAATAGACCAATAGACCGAACAATTCCCTCCCTTTTAGCTGGCAAAGGGACTTGTTTGGGTGCTACTGCGATACTTCAGACGTTGTAACTCTTCTGATACTCAAATCAGAACCGGGGCGTGCCTGCAATATACCTGAGCTGATAATCGTATCGCCGGGTTCAACTCCTTCTATAATCTGAATCATAGTTTCGGAGCGCTGTCCTATCTTCACCATTTTAGGCTGTGCTTTACCGCCTTTCGCCAAGAAAATCTTGTGGCCCGTAGCCTCCGGTATGATAGACTCTGTTGGGATAAGTATCGCCTCGTCCATATCCTCTAGGCTGAGCTCTACTCTCACGAAAGCGCCCGGCTTTATCTCTTGGTTGCTGTTGGCATACATAGCACGCAGCTGCAGGGTGCGGGTTGTGGGGTCTATGTTCGGTTGGATGGCATAGATAGAGGCCTCATACCTTTCTGCAGTACCTTCAGATGTAAAATGAATCTTGTCACCCACTTTTACGGACTGGCTGTACCTTCCGGGGATGGTAAAGTCTATCTTAACGGGCGTGATATCTACTATACGGGCAACAGGAGAGGTAGGAGTCACATAGCTCCCTTCGCTTACCTGTCGCAATCCGATGATGCCGTCGAAAGGGGCGCGTACATAGGCTTTGTCCAATGTGGCCCTTAATGCCTGAATGTCAGCGGTCGCGGTAGCGAGTTGGTTGCTCACTTGATCGTACTCCTGTCGGCTGATATAGTCTTTCTCAAGCAGGGTGCGCTGGCGCTCTTCCATATCGCGGTACAGCTTCTGGTTAGACTGCAGTTTTGCAAGTTGGGCGCGTAAGTCGGCGTCATTAACTGTCATAAGCAACTGTCCTTTCTTTACTTGGCTGCCTTCCTTGAAGTTGATAGCCGTCACACGGCCAGAAATCTCGCTTCGCAGTTCTACATCCTCGTTAGGTATAACGGAGCCAGTTGACGTAATCCTATTCTGGAAAGCAGTGGCAGATACAACAAATACGTCTACCGCTACTTTCTGGGCCATTGGTCCGCCAGCAGGGCCAGCTGCTTTTACTTCATCATTGCCAGTAAACACCTTATTATACAGCAGGTAACTAACAGCGGCGGCTACCACCAAGAGAAGGATTGTTTTAACAGTTTTATTCATTTATGTTTAAACTTCAATTAAGATAATTTAATCTCAAAGTTATAAATTCCAGCATGCTCCAAGAAGATTTAAAATGGAGAAGATCGCTTAAATTTACGAGCTTACTTCTGCATAAGGAAACTTTCGGGAGGCTTACTCTACCAATAGGTACTTCAGTAAGACAAACAACAGCTTTAGAGGTTTAAAACAGGTTAAAATAAAATCAACAAACGCATGAGCGACAGCAAGAAGAATTTTTTTGAGGACGTGTATGAGGTGGTAAAGCTGATTCCGGAGGGGCGAGTAACTTCCTACGGGGCCATTGCCAGCTACCTCGGCTCTAAGGGCTCTGCGCGCATGGTGGGTTGGGCGCTGATCGCCTCACAGCCTTTCACCAACATACCGGCGCACCGAGTGGTGAACCGGGTGGGTATGCTCACGGGCAAGCAGCACTTCGAAGCATCTAACGCCATGCAGGAGCGATTGAAGCAGGAGGGGGTAAAGGTTGAAAACGACCAAGTGGTAGATTTTGATAAGCAGTTTTGGGATCCGGCGAAGGAACTGATGTGAGCAACTTATCTGGTTAGGATTATCGGCCAGCTGTCACTGGGTACGGATTGGTTGTTAACCGTTATTTGCTCTATTGCCTGAGTTCTTGGGCAGCACTCTGATGGACCGGAGTTGGAGATGGCGAAATTGAGCGCATCGGTCTGATCTAATGCCGTGATATAGTACGCCGTTACTTCCGGGTTGATAGCCACTACCACTTGGTCTGTCTCAAACCGGATTTGAGCAGGCTGCTTCGTGCCGTTCTGCATATAGTATACCTCTACATCGCCCTGCTCAAGCGTAGCGTTATTGCCAAACAGCAGGTCTTCCCCTGTTTCCGCCGATTTTATGGTAAAGGCAAAAGCATCTTCTGAGAGACAGTCTATTCCTTCGCACTCGTCATTACAGGCAAACAAAAAGGGTAGGAGCAGGAGGAGTAAAAGATTAAGCTTTTTCATGTAGAGGTTAGTTTTTTGCTTTTGCGTTTGATTCAACTAGTTTCAGATAGGCAATTGCCTCTTTTGAGAACTGCATAGGTTTAGCCTTGTCTTTTTTAGCAGCTTTGTTGTAAAGATAAATGAACTGGAAAGGATTGTCGATGTTGGCGACGAGCTTCTTTTTCAGGCCGTTGCGTTCTATTACATCGGCCATGTAGAAGCCAGGGATGTGTCCGCTCATGCCAATCACCTGCTGTTTCAGCTCTTTGCTGCTGTAGGTTTTGGTGCCTGCCGCCATCTCGCGTATGGCTTCGTCCACCTTCGGGAGCTGCTGTTCGCCGAGCTGCAGCATGTAACCCCCGAAACGCATATCCTCGGGCACGCTTTCCGCCATTGTATAGCGCTTGTCAATCAGGTCGGGTGGACCTTCGTTCAACAGGAGTTGTAGCATCATCAGCAGGCTTTCATCTTTCTCCGCCACTGCATACTTCTTCTGTTTGCTAACAATGTGGTGTAGCTCATGCCCACCCAATATACCGTACTTCTCTCTGTCATACACATATGTTCCCCAAAGGGTCAGCACCAAGTTCCCTTGGTTGGCCACGGCATCGTTGCCCAGCGCGTTGAAGTACAGCGTAGCTTCCGGTTTGGTGCGGTGCATGCGTTTTGGCAGCATGGAATAAGTCTCCTTATAGAGCGAAGCAAGGTAAGCTTCCCGGTCATCGAGTATCTTTTGCAGGTACTCCCGCAACTGCGGTTCGTTGGCTTTGTAGAAGTGAATCAGGTAGGTGTTGTAGTGTTGTCGCGGGTCCTTCAGGCGCTCTTGCAGAAGGCTGTCGTACTGTGGCATGTACACCACTTCCAAGTCTTTCCGGAAGCGGTTGAGGTACTTCTCCGAATAGGCTTGGTTCTGTATGTACTGGCTGTTGCCTTCCAGACTGAGGAAGCTTTTCCATAGCTCGTCGCTAACGGGCCTGCCTTGGCGGAGGCTGTCGGTCAGTTCGAAGTAGCGGGTCGCTGCTGTGGCGTCTATCGTTTGTGCCTGTAGGAAATGGGCGAAGATGAGGGAGATAAGAAGGGTAAAGAGTGTTTTCATGTGAGGATTAAGGTTAGGGTATTGTTCAGCTAATCTAAATGATCTTAGTTATGAGAAATGCTAGTTGAAGTGACCAAGCAAGAAAAACAGTCTTCATATAATTCTCCGGATTAACTTTCTCAAAATCTATAATACCAGCTAGAGGAGATTGATTTCCTTTTTCTAAAGACATTACTTGTCCTTTTGCCTTAATTGAGCCTTTCCATAGGGCGTAAAGTATTAGCCATATTGCCCCAATAAGATAAGGGTTTATCATGATTATAAATGTTTCCCAGACGAAATCAGTTAAAAGAAATGCTTTATTTGAAGATGTATAATGAATCAAAGCCAATAAGGCATTAGCTATTGGTATGATCCAGAAGAAGAACATCTTATAGCTTAAGCTAGCATACACTTTGTATAAGGTGTTCGTAATGTAGTTATTCAAAAATGTAATCACTCAAAATTGTCCCAATATGAGGCTTTGTCTTCATTAACGGACTCGTACAAATGAAGGGCTAGGCCATCGGCCGAGGCTGACGTTTGCACAATGTCATGTGTGGTTATTTTTTCAATTATTACAAAATGTCAAAGAAGATTTGAAATACTATGAAGTTGCTAACTAGGTCTCAGGGTTGTTGTTATTGATTATATTTAACATCAAAGCTTCCTTCTTTAAGTTCAAGGACTTCATCTGTTTCAGGATTTATGACATTCCCGCTAAAGGTTCCTTTGATGCGACGCTCCTCTTTATTAATTGAGGTTATAATAACCTCGATATCTTTTTTTTCATACCGTGTAAGGCCTACGTAATTATTATATGCATGATTTTTCAATGTCCTAAGCTGGACTTGGGCATAACTTTGGGGATTATTCATGTCGTATTCAACATGATATGGGAGAGTTAAATTTTCTATGTCAATCCCCCCAAATGAAAGGTGAATAAAATCTCCGGAAGACTGTTGTTCTACTAATAAATTTCTTTCTAATCTGGAAAGTGTTAGTTGAGGGAAATCTCCGATTAGCTTATATCTATTATAGCCTTCTTTATCAATTTTCGCATTTGGGTAGCAATCTTTTACAGGTTGATAAGCAAAAGACTTTTGGGAATTGTTTATAGTAACATTAATATAGCCATTCGTGTAAGAATCAACCGGCTTGGCTTCCTCCATATCACAGCTGACAAGTAAATGGAGACAAAGTAATAAGTAAAAGAGATTGTAAATTTTCATAGTTTGATCTTTAAACTTATTTATCATTTAATTTAGCACAACGGACTTGGCCATAAGGCGGCGTAGCTGGCTTATGGGTGTGGTTAGCATTCGAGCTTTTACTCAAGTCCTGATTCTTTTAAAATATTTTCAGTTGACCTTCTTTCTTCTTCAAGCTCGTCTTTCTCTTCTTGGGTCAATTCGTAATATGGGTTGCCTATTATTTCTGCCCGAATCATTTTTGCAGCTTCTTCGCTTTGCTGGTCTGTCACTCCCCAACGTTGGAATACCAAAGGAATGGATTTAATGTAGCATTCTACATAGGCTTCCAATGGGTTTTCAGAGTCCACAATTGTTTGATATGGAAACCACAATCCACAGTTAATTGAATTTGCTTTTGCCTTAAAAGGTCCCATTTTAACTTCTAAGGTTTCTTGTGTAGAGGTTGTAGTTACTTGAAGGTGTAAAAACTTATCTGGATAGCTTTCTAACAATCCGAGTGGTTTCATGATACATTGTTTCATTACCTGCCTGATGAACTTTTCAATCCTGTAAGAGAAATCAAAGCTGTAATCAGGTTCATTATACCAAGAACCAATTGTTAATTCCATTTTAGATTCTATAATTTGCTTACATGCTAACTACCTCGAAAGAGTGATCATACGGCTATTAGTACTATATACGAAGTGCTGCTATAGCAAATTTCAGCCTTTTCGCTTCCAAATAACATAGCAATGCACTAATATATAGATAATTCTAATATATCTTGTGTCTCTAAAAAGAAAAAGGCACACCTTAATGGAAATGCCTTTCACCACGCTTATGAAACCCTGTCGACAAGTGATTCTGAGACCAGTCCACTAACAGGTATAGCCCTCCGAAGACTGTACAAGGTATAGCAGCTGCGCTTTGGACGGCAGGTATAGCCGCTCGTCTAAAACCGCTTGCTGCCTAATGACTTGAAACACAGAAAGCGTACCTTTGTAAGATGGAAGCAAAAATAGATGCAGAGCGGGAACTGGAGGTAAGGACGTGGAGTTTGCCTGACCTCCGGAACATCACCCAGAACAGACTGGTGTTGCACCTGCTCTTCTGGGCGGGGTATGTCTGCTTTTTCGGCTTGCTGTACGGCAGCTACATCGACGACTACTACAACGCCTTCATGATCGAGCTCATCGAGCTGCCCTTCAAGATGACGCTGGTGTACTTCAACATGTACTTCCTCATGCCGCAGTACCTCCTGCAGAAGCGCTATCTGGAGTTTGCCATATACCTGCTCCTGATGATGATGGCCATTGGTACGCTCATGCAGTTTGTGCTCATGCCTTTGCTGATCCACCCGCTCATTTGCCCTACTACCTGTACCGAAGACAACCTGACACTGTATCGCTTTGTGCGAAACATTTTAAATCTGGGTTATCTGGTGTCCATCACAGCGGCTATCTACCTGCTCAAAAACTGGTATAGCCATCAGCAGTCTACGCAGTCGCTGGCCCAAGACAAGCTTGAGGCAGAGCTGAAATTCCTCAAAGGGCAGATCCATCCGCATTTCCTTTTCAATACACTCAACAGCCTTTACTCGCTCACACTCCGCAAGGCCGAAAAAGCGCCTGAGGTGGTGTTAAAACTGTCGGGGCTGATGGACTACATGCTCTACGACGCAGCCGCCGCCAAGGTGGCTCTCGAAAAGGAGCTGAACTACATACAGAACTACATCGCGCTGGAGCGCATCCGCTACGGCGATCGCGTGGATATTACCTACAATGCCACAGGCGACATAACCGGCAAGCAGATAGCGCCCATGATGTTGCTGCCTTTCGTGGAGAATGCATTTAAGCACGGCGTGAGTACCGAAACAGAGAATGCTTGGATCAGGGTGGATGTGAAGGTGCAAGGCGAGAAGTTGGTAGTACTAGTCGAGAACTGCAAGTGTGGCGAACAGGCAAGCGCCAGTAACCGCGACTTTGCTTCTGGCATCGGGCTGAAAAATGTGCAGCGCCGCCTCGAGTTGCTCTACGAAGGGAGGTATAGCCTAGAGGTAGAAGACGAGCCGGAGAGCTATGCCGTGCGACTGGAATTAGAATTGGGTCAAGACTAAAAAGTGATAAGATGAAATTACGATGCATGATTGTGGATGACGAGCCACTGGCTCTGGACGTACTGGAGACCTTTGTTGAGCGCCTCGACAACTTGGAACTAGTGTGCCGTTGCAGCAATGCCGTGGAGGCCTATACCTGCTTGCAGTCCGAGCACATCGATCTTATCTTTCTGGACATACAGATGCCTAAGCTCACAGGTATAGAGTTTCTCAAAACGATCCCTAACCCGCCAAAGGTCATCTTTACCACCGCCTACCGCGACTACGCCGTCGACAGCTATGAGCTGAACGCGGTGGACTATCTGCTAAAGCCTATTTCGTTTGAGCGTTTCCTCAAAGCCGTGGCCAAAGTAATGCCCAGCGAATCCAAGCCTGTTTTACCTTACACTGCCGCAATCACAACCTCAGAGCCGGACTACAAAGAGGCCTTCATCTACCTGAAGGCTGATAAGAAGATGGTGAAGGTGATGCTGTCGGACATCCTCTACATCGAAAGCCTGAAAGACTATATTCGGGTGAAAACCGACACAAAGGAGATCATCTCCTACCAGAAAATCTCTTTCCTAGAGGAGAAGCTGCCCACCGACAAGTTCCTGCGCATTCACCGCTCTTTCATCATCTCCCTCGACAAGGTACAGGCCTTCTCCGCCACTGCCGTAGACATCGGCAAAACCGAAATCCCGATCGGCCGCCTCTACAAAAACGAGGTGCTGCAGGTGCTGGGACAGAACAACCTTTTAGAATCGTAGTTTCTAGGAAGTAGTTTCTAGGAATGAGTAATGAATAATGAAGAATAAGTAATTGGGATAGGATGTGAAGTGAATAGACAAGAGCATTTAATCTGATTTATTATTTTAACTTGAGTGGCAGGTTTAAGGTATAAGTCCCTAGAGTGTATATACCTTCTTCCCTGATTATTCATTACTCACTATTCATTCACATAAGTGGAAATCTCTAAAAAGAAGCAGTTTTACCCGATTGCTGATTGCTTGCGGGCTTACTTGCACGAGTATGATCGTGAGACCAAGCTGCCGGTGCGGTATGAAGACCTGATCCATTATACCGACGCATTCCCTTACTACGATAAAAAGGGACACGACACGCTCTGGGAGACAATCATGTTTGACCAGCAAGCGCAGGCGGAACTGAATAAGGGGCTCACCGAGATCTACGCTTTACTCAAAACAGACGGGGACATGTCAGTAATGGAGCACCTGTACGTGTCGCGGGTCGATTACTGTACCTTCGGCAACTCCAATCCTTTCCGGGTGCAGATCATGAACCAGCTCAACGACAACTACGACTACTTTTATGTGAAGCGGGCCGATGCCTCGCGCATCTACGGGCTGGAACTGGAGTATATTCTGTCGCCAAACCGCATTAACTATCTCGTGGATGGCGATACGCTGATAGAGGAGCACATCGCCGGTATACCCGGCGACATTTTTATAAAAGACTACCTCAACAGACCGAGCACGAACAAGGTGCGCATTGCAAAGGAGTTTGTGAAGTTTAACGAGCGCTGTTTTGTGCGGCTGCTCGGCGATATGCGCTCCTATAACTATGTGATCGACATCACGCCGGACTTTGAGGACGAGCAGTACAGGGTGCGGCCCATCGACTTCGATCAGCAGTCTTATGAAGGGCGCAAATCGATGTACCTGCCGCAGTTCTTCAAAGACAACAACGTGATCGTGGAACTGGTAATCAACCTACTCAAGCCCGAAACCGTGAAGCAGTACCAGAACGAGGAGCGCACCCTCATCTTCCGGCGCCTGCGCACGGCCCGCTACCGCCTTAAAGACCTGATCGATTGCATGCGCAAGGATACCATTTCTACTCCTGAAAAGATCGAGCAACTGAAGAAAGATCTGGCCCAGCACCATAAATCCGATGCTTTTCTGTCCTGCACCAATATGGGCGACTTGGTTAGGCTCAACCTCAAAACGATAATGAAGAAAGCGAAGATCAAGTAGAGGCTATACCTGCCGCTACAGGCGCTCCAGATTGGTGCGGGTGCGCTCGCTGTCGGTCAGGTTGCCGGTATTAACCGTAGTGGAGGGCTCAAAAAGCAGTACTTCGGCCTCTTCATGCGCTACAGGGCGGTGCTCCACACCGCGCGGCACGATCAGGAACTCACCCGGGTGCACAGTGATTGTCTTATCCCGGAACTCCATATCAAAACTACCTTTCACGACCAGAAACAACTCATCCTCCTGCTCGTGGTGATGCCAGTCAAAAGGGCCTTTAAACTTAGCCAGCTTCACCTGCTGTCCATTCAACTCGCCAGCGATGCGCGGATTCCAGTGGTCAGATATCTGGGCGAACTTCTCTGCCAGATTCACTTTTTCTATTTTCTGAGTCATGGTATACCTGTTTTAATGTAGGGTGATAAATATCATCTAAATTTATTTGGACTGATTCTAAATAGAGCTTACCTTTGTCTCATTCAGTAAAAGACAACAAGCGCCAGCACCATGATAGCAGCTACAGCACAGCCCGGAGAGAAGATGACAGCAGCCACCGAAATGGTAGAAATTTACGCAAACGAAGTGGGAACCGTATTTCAGTGTGATCGCAAAAACCGCCTGATGCTGCACTTCGCCGGTAACCTGAATGTACTCAAAGTTGACACTTTCCTGCGCTTAAAGCAAGCTGTGGATAGCATCAACTTGGAGCAGATGGCCGCTAACCCGTCCCGCTCTTCTGATTACGAGATCGTATCGGTTTGCGGCTGCGACCGTTGCTTTGTGCTGAGCCTGACCGACCTGTACGCTTTGCGCGACTTGCTGGCTGGTGCCAAGTTCACGCTGGAGCTCAACCGCATGCTGCACGAGTGCCTGACTCCGCTCGAAGCCTAGTCGCCGAACATAAGTCATAGGCATAAGCACAGCCTAAAAGCTGTGCTTTCTTTATTTAGACTTCTTCCATATTTCGATTAGTCCATCCTTTTTCACAACATTCTACTTACCTTAATGGTAGAAATAAAGGAATTATACCCTAGATGGGGTATGCCTAAAGTTTGAACGAAAAACACCCCCTATACCTATGAAGGATTTACTGAGGTTAAGAACTTCGCTTACCGAAGAAATAGAAAGAGTACTCAACGAGCAGATTAAGATGGAGGCTGAGGCTTCGTCGATGTACCTAGCCATGTCAGCTTGGTGCGACCGCAATGGCTTCGACTTCAGCGCAGGCTACTTCAAGAAGCAGTCGGACGAGGAGCGTGAGCACATGCTGCGTCTCTTCAAATACGTGTCTGACATGGGAGGTCGCGCCGTATCCCCGGACATCTCCGGCATTCAGATCGAGTTTGACTCTTTTAGAAGCGTGTTTGAGCAGGCGCTGCAGCAGGAGATCGCGGTAACGCAGTCATTCAACCGCATGGCTGACAAGTGCATGAAGACGAAGGATTTTGTGACGTTCACCTTCCTTCAGTGGTTCCTGAAGGAGCAGATTGAGGAAGAGTATGTGGCCCGTCGTGCGCTTGAGCTTTTCGATGTAATAGGCGAGGAGGGAACCGGCCAGTACGAGATCGACAAGAGAGTGCCGAAGATCACGTACGAGGATACATATTAAGATTAATTGTAGATTGAGAAAAAAAGCCTTTGGAGCAATTCCAAAGGCTTTTTTTATGCTTGTTTTTCTGAGTTGATAATATGCTCCTGAAAAGTTTGCTTGGCCTGCTCCTCGGTGGTATGGTGCAGCCACACATTGTCGGGCTGGAAACTCATGACCGGGGCAAAGTCGCAGCGGTCGGTGCATTCGGTCTTCACCACTTCCACCTTTCCCTTTAGACCCATGTCCTTGATCATGGTGCGGAGTGTCTTGCCAATGTCTTTGCCGCCTTTTTTCTTGCACTTGCTGCCTGTGCATACATAAATGACCTTATCAGGTACGTTAAATCCTTTGCTCATGTAATTGTTTAAGGGTGCTTCACTTTAAAGTGGAAAAGCTGTTAAATAGTTTCAAGATGCTGAGTTGTCGCTGCTTTCCCTGTGGCTTGCCACCAACCATTCCTTGGCTTCATCTATATCGCGGAAGATACGCATCTGGAAGCGATCCTGCACACGGGTAAGCATATCCTCGGAAGAAGCGGCGGCGAAGGTGTCGGCGTCAACAACATGGGCATAGTGCCGCAGGCCGGCCGCAGTAGCTTTGGGTATCCATTCCTGCTCAATCCAGTCCACCGATTCGTCCCAGCGGCCAACTAGGTGGCGGTTGTCGTTCAGCCCGCAGGCAACGCGGTACTTCTCAATGGCGTCGAGTACCGCTAGGCTGCCTTGCATTACGTACTCAGGCGATACGTAGCCAGACCAATCGTTGTGAATCCATTGGTTTTTCTCATCGTAGTGGATGGTGAGAAAAGTTTTGCCTGTAGACGACTTCAGTTCCTGTACTTTCATTTAATCAAAATAGTAGCAAGAATTACCCTAGTTCATTTACAGCAAAGTTAGTTTTTAGTTTTGTTCTTTACTGCTAGAACCAAGCAAGGTTTATGTATTTTGCATTTACAATGCTGTGCTTATGCAGGCACTTAGGAAATATTGCAGGTGTAAGCGGAGCATTTTTTCAAGCCAATTTAAGTAACTATACGCGCTTAAACCTTTTTCTAGATATACTATCTAACTCCACATCTAACCTAAACCTTAAAAGAAATGCATTTGAACTCTGTCAAAACCGCAAAACGGCTGACCGCTTCGCTGCTTGGCCTGTTGCTGCTGGCTGGCTCACCCACCCCAGCGGCGTTTGCACAAGGTGGCAAGGAGGCTACCAGTGGCTATCAACGCCCACCTGAAGCGATGGCTTCAATTATTGACGCGCCCTCCACACCGAGTGTGAGTATCAACTCCAAAGGTGACTGGATGCTGCTGCTCGAGCGAGCGGGCTACCCCAGCATTGAGGAGCTGGCGCAGCCGGAGAGTCGCTTGGCTGGCCTCCGTATTAATCCTGCTACAAATGGAGGCAGCCGCGCCTCATTTATCAACAATATTAAAATAAAGCAGGTGAACGGCGGGCAGGAGTTTCATCTGGCCGGTATACCGCAAAATGCGCAGATCTCCTATGTAACTTGGTCACCGGATGAGAAGCAGATTGCCTTTACCATAACAACAGCCAAAGGCATTGAGCTCTGGGTGGCAGGTATAGCCGACCGGCAGGCAAAAAAGCTTACTGAGGCCAGCTTGAATGACGCCTACAGCGGCCGTCCATTCTCATGGTTGCCGGATAGCAGGTCGCTGCTGGTGAAGTTTGTGGATGAGAAGCGCGGAGAAATGCCCAAGGCCAACCTTGTACCATCCGGCCCTAACATTCAGCAGAACATCGGCAAAGCGAACCCTTCGCGCACTTACCAAGACCTGCTCAAAAATAAGTATGACGAGCAGTTGTTCGACTACTACATGCAGACCCAATTGAAGCTGGTGACCTTGGACGGGAAAAAGCAGAACGTGGGACAGGCTGGTATTATAAAGAGTGCGGATGTGTCACCGGACGGTCAGTACCTGCTCGTGGAGACGATCCAGAAGCCTTATTCCTATCTGGTGCCGCATTATTACTTCCCTTACAATGTAGAGGTATGGAGCCGCGACGGCAAGGTGGTGAAGCAGCTGGCCCAACTGCCCTTGGCCGAGGATATTCCGATCGGTTTCGATAATGTGGCCAAAGGACCACGCAGCTATAACTGGCGCCCTGATAAAGCAGCTACGCTGTATTGGGTAGAGGCCCAAGACGGCGGCGACGCCAGCAAAGACGTGAAAGAGCGTGATGTGGTGTTTACACTCGACGCTCCCTTTTCTGGTAAAGCAGCTAAATTGGCGGGTACAAAGTACCGTTATCGTGGCGTGCAATGGGGTAACGATAACATGGCCCTACTAAACGAGCGCCTCTGGAAGACTCGTACCGAGCGTGTGGTGATGATTAACCCTGCAAAACCAGCGCAAGCCGGCACTGTATTAATAGAGCGCTCTTACGAAGACGGCTACAGCGATCCGGGCAGTCCGGTTTACACCAAAAACCAGTATGGCCGAAGCGTGCTGATGACCGATAAGAAAGGCGACAACATCTACATGATTAGCGAAGGCGGCTCACCTGAGGGCAACCGTCCGTTCCTGAGCGAATTCAACCTCAAGTCGAAGAAGGCAAAGATCCTGTTCCGCTCCGAGGCTCCTTACTACGAGCGCCCGGTGGATGTCATCGACCTCAACAACAAGCGCATTATTACGCGCCGTGAGTCTGAGAAGGATGTGCCGAACTACTTTGTGCGCGACCTGAAAAAGAAGCGCATGACACAGGTGACGAACTTCCCGCACCCATACCCACAATTAGAAGGCGTACAAAAGGAGTTGCTACAATATGAGCGCAACGATGGCGTGAAGCTGACGGCTGTGCTATACCTGCCGAAGGATTATAAGAAAAGCGACGGGCCATTGCCGATGCTGATGTGGGCTTACCCGCGTGAGTTTAAGAACGCCGCCGCAGCCGGTCAGGTGAAAAGCTCGCCTTACGAGTTCACGCGTATCAGCTCTGGTTCACCGCTGTTCTGGGTAACGCAAGGCTACGCCGTGCTCGACCGTACTGACTTCCCGATTGTAGGGGAGGGGGAAGCTCAGCCAAATGATACCTATGTAGAGCAACTGGTAGCCAGTGCCAAAGCCGCCATCGACAAAACAGTAAGCATGGGGGTAGCCGATCCGAAGCGCATCGCCGTAGGAGGGCACTCTTATGGAGCCTTTATGACAGGCAACCTATTGGCACACTCTGATCTGTTTGCCGCAGGTATAGCCCGTAGTGGAGCCTATAACCGTACGCTCACACCGTTTGGCTTCCAGCAGGAGGAACGCACCTACTGGGAGGCGCCGGAGGTATACAACCGCATGTCACCCTTCTCGGCTGCTCATAAAGTAAAAACTCCGATCCTGCTCATCCACGGTGAGGCCGATAATAACTCCGGTACTTTCCCGATCCAGAGTGAGCGTTTCTACAATGCCCTGAAAGGCCACGGTGCTACTACCCGTCTGGTATTTCTGCCGCACGAGAGCCACGGTTACGCCGCCCGCGAGTCCATCCTGCACATGCTCTGGGAAATGGATACTTGGCTGAACACCTACGTGAAAAACAGAGCAATTCAGTAATCAGTAAGCAGGTTTTCATTGATCAATTAACAGTAAACAGTGAAAATGGTGTAAACCAAATTTCAACTTACTGCTTCCTTAAAACAGAGCGCCCCGTTCAAGATTGAACGGGGCGCTCTGTTTTATAATGGTTTCTAAGGTGTTAAATGCTTACTGATTATTGCTCACTGTTAACTGCTTCCTGATTACTGTTAGCTGAAAAGCTGTTTACTGTTTTGATTTTGTGCGGCACGATCGTGAGTGGCCATTTTTGTCCGTCCACTGGCTCTTCGGCTATTTTGTCAACCACATCCATTCCTTCTATAACTTCCCCAAATACGGTGTACTCTTGGTCTAGTGCAGGTTCGCCCCCGATTGTAGTGTAAAGTTCGATCTGCTCCGGCGTATACTTCATATTATGCTGCGCTTCATAGGCTCGTAGTTCCTGTAGGGTTCTAGGCTCTCCCAATGTGATGTAAAAATTATGCGAAGAAGACTCCTTGTCAGGGTTGCGTTCGTCGCCATACCTAGCCATAGCCAAAGCACCGCGTTTGTGGATGTATTGTGGGTGAAACTCCTGTGGAATTTTGTAAGGACCTTGTTTCATGGTGCGGTTGTCGGAGTCGCCGCCTTGCACCGCAAATCCTTTTACCACGCGGTAGAACTCACCTTGGTCGTAGAACCCGGCTTTGGTGAGGCGCACGAAGTTGGCGCGGTGCATAGGGGTTTCTTTATAGAGGCGCAGCTTAATGTCCCCATGGCGCGTGCTAATGAGAATAAGGCTGTCAGGGTGCTTCTTCTCATACACGGTTAACACTTCCACGACATTCTCAGAGGTCAGTGGCTCGAGCGTCGCCTCTTGGTTAGTTTCATGCTCCTCGGTAGTGGCCTGCTCCTCCGTCTTGGGTTGACAGGCAAATAGACCTACTAAACAGGCAATTGCCCAGACTATGCGCGACGGGAAAAATACTTGAAACGTGTTTTTCATATAGACATGCTTTTAAGTGCTACCTGTTAATATAAGTAAATTACAGTATATAGACAAGTTATATAGCTTGATTTTGTTATTAAAGCTTGATTAAAATTGTATTTATAAAAGATAGTGAATTGACTGTGTTTACTTTATTTTATCAACTACGTATAAGGCCGCCAGCTCTGACTGACTGACGGTGAAGTGGTGCGAAATATGCCTAGACTGATGTATATACCACAAAAAACAGAAAGAGAAACAGTGCAATTTAGATGTTGCAACACAGTGCGGTGTGGCAATATCGTAAGGCTAGATTGAGAAAAATATTTCAAAAAAAATTATACTTTTATTTGTATATATAAATTCTATTTAATAGTTTAGATCCCACTATCCTTAATTAAAACCTTAAAACTTTAACTAACCTAACTTTTAACAAGAATGAAAAACACCTTACGCGTAAAGAACGCACTGCGTTCTGTCCTATTTGGTGCAGCTTTTTCGACAGCTGCTTTAACTTTTACTTCTTGCGATAACGAAGCTCCTGAAGCTACTGATGCAACCGAGGCGCTACAGGCTTCCAGCCAAAATGGCGCTATCATCAAAGGACAGTATATTGTTGTATTTAATCAAGATGGTAACCTTCGTCTTGATGCCGCTACTACCTATGCAGAGCGTGTTGGCTTAGTGCGTGAAATGGGCACAGAGCTTCTTGCTGCTAATGGCATAGCCAATGCCACCATAGAGCAATCTTACGGTAAAGCTATCGTAGGTATGGCTGCCCAACTTACTGATGAGCAAGTGGAAACACTTCGTAAGGACCCGCGCGTAGCTTATATTGAGCCAGACAGAATCGTGATGCTGGCTCCTCCATCAGGAAAAGGCCCAGGTGGTGGCGGTTCTGATCCAGGACAAACTGTGCCTTACGGTATTACTCGCGTAGGCTATGCGAGCGGTGCTGGTAAAACTGCTTGGGTAATTGACTCTGGTGTTGATTTGGATCACCCAGACCTTAACGTTGACGTGGCAAGAAGCTTTACTGCTTTCACTTCCGGTAAAGATGCCGGCTCTGCTGACGATGGCAATGGCCATGGTACACACGTAGCCGGTACAATCGCTGCAAGAAACAACACGATCGGTGTGGTTGGTGTAGCTTATGATGCAACTGTAGTTGCTATAAAGGTGCTTGACTCGCGTGGTAGCGGTTCTTACTCTGGTGTAATCGCCGGTGTGGACTACGTAGCTGCAAACGGTAAAGCCGGTGATGTGGCCAACATGAGCCTCGGCGGCCCAACTTCTCAGGCACTTGACGATGCTGTTATAGCTGCTGCCAACAAAGGCATTAAGTTTGCTCTTGCCGCTGGTAATGAGTCAACGCATGCTAACAACTCATCGCCAGCCCGTGCTAATCATGCTAACATCTATACTGTGTCAGCCATGAACTCTACTGACACATGGGCTAGCTTCTCTAACTATGGCAACCCGCCGGTAGACTATTGCGCACCAGGTGTAAGCATTAACTCTACTTGGATGAATGGTGGCTATAATACCATCAGTGGTACGTCGATGGCTTCTCCACACGTAGCAGGTTTGTTGCTGCACGGCAACCTCAATACTGATGGTTACGTGAAAGGTGACCCAGACGGCAACGCTGATCCAATCGCACACCTATAATCTAACCTGTAACCGATACCCAAGGATAGTAAAGAGACGGGCAGCCAAAAGGCTGCCCGTTTTTTGTTATGCTAAAGCTTTGCGCATCACATAGTCATTCATCCAGTAGGGGCCAATCGGAATGTCCTCTTCTAAGTGGACTTGATAGCCACAGCGCTCATAAAATGCCTTGGCCTTGTTATACTTGTTTACATTCAGGTCTAGGTACTGGGCTCCGGCGCTACTTACCCTGCTTTCTACTTCTTCCAGCAACAGCCTACCCAGTCCCTCGCCCTGCCGTGACAGAAGCAGGTATATTTTATTGAGTTTGTAGCTCCGTTCATCTTTGTTCTTAATGGAATATGCCGCAAAACCAATCGGATCGGCCTTGTCGTACAGTAGTAAGAACGTTTGCCCTTCTTGCATCTGGCGCTCCAGCGCTTCTTGGGTATAGATGACCCCGAACATATAATCGATCTGCTCGCGCGTAAGAATGGGACGATAAGTCGGTTCCCAAATAGCCTCGGCCAGTTGATTGATGGTGGGTATGTCGTTGGTAGTTGCCTGCTGTATTCTGTACTTGTTGTTCATTTGCTGTTTCAATTACAATGCAACGAAGATAGGCGCTCCCGTATAAAAAGCCAATGCCTGAACTGGTATCATTTCCGACTTTGGGCAGAAGTTATAACTTTGTATGTATACCCTAAAACCGCAAACTATGAGAGCCATCTACCTCGAAGGAATAAAGAGTCCCTTTGTACTGATTGAAAAAGAAAAACCTAGCGCTGGCCCCGGTGAAGCCATTGTCCAAGTAAAAGCCGCCGCCCTGAATCACCGCGACGTCTGGATACAGTATGGTCGCTATTTTACTAAGGACTACCCGGCCATACTCGGCTCCGACGGCGCAGGCATCGTGACAGAAGTGGGAGAGGGTGTAGATAAAAGCTGGATAGGACAGGAAGTGGTGATCGACCCCTCTACTGACTGGGGCGATAACCCCCATGCGCATGGCAAAGGCTACAAGGTGCTAGGCATGCCGCAGGACGGTACCTTTGCTGAGTATGTAAAAGTGCTGGCGTCCAACGTGCACCGCAAGCCAGCGCACATGAGCTTCGAAGAAGCAGCCGCCCTGCCGTTGGCCGGCGTGACGGCCTACCGCGCCATGTTTACCAAATGCGACCTCAAGGCCGGTGAGCGTGTATTGATAACTGGTGCAGGAGGGGGCGTAGCCTTGTTTGCGGTACAGTTTGCCGTAGCAGCTGGCGCTGAGGTATGGGTAACATCAAGCTCAGACGAGAAGATCGAAAAGGCTAAAGCACTGGGTGCAGCCGGTGGTATCAATTATAAAAAAGAAAACTGGGGAAAAGAGTTAAAATCCCAAGTAGGTGGCTTCGATGTGAGCATTGACGGGGCTGCCGGCGAAGGATTTGTGCAGTTGGTAAAACTGGCCAATCCGGGCGGCCGCATTGGTATTTACGGCGGCACGACAGGTATGATTGGGCAGATAAATCCGGCTGAGATTTTCTGGAAGCAACTGGCCATACACGGCAGTACCATGGGCACCAACGAGGACTTTGCCCGTATGGTGGCCTTTGTGGAAGAGAAGAAGGTGAAGCCGGTGGTGGATATCGTGTTTCCGTTGGAGGAAACCGAACAGGCCATGCGCTACATGGAAACCGGCAAGCAGTTCGGCAAGATCGTGGTGAAGGTAGGTTAAACTGATTATACGATTAGAATCCTCTCTGTCATCTCGACGATAGGAGAGGTCTGGCTTAATGTTTCCAGTTCAGATTTCTCACTTGGGCTCGAAATGACAAAATAAACAAGAAACCCTGCTGCAAAATCCTTTGCAGCAGGGTTTCTTGTCTCTAAGGATAAGTTATAAGAGTATTAATCATAACTCATTATCCATTAAACAACTACTCTTCTATCCCTGCCAATTTCAAAAAGAAGGCATACTGCAGAGCTGTTTCGCGATATGGGTGGAAACGGCCGGATGCGCCGCCGTGGCCAGCCTCCATGTTGGTCTGGAGTAACAGCAGGTTGTCATCGGTTTTCATCTCTCGCAGTTTCGCCACCCACTTGGCTGGCTCGAAGTACTGTACCTGCGAGTCGTGCAGACCAGTCGTTACCAACATGTTCGGGTATTCTTTAGCCTCCACATTGTCATAAGGCGAATAAGACAGCATGTAGTCGTAAGCGTCCTTATTGGCTGGGTTGCCCCACTCATCAAACTCTCCGGTTGTCAGCGGTATGCTGGTGTCGAGCATGGTCGTGATCACATCCACAAATGGTACGGCGGCATGCACGCCTTCGTACAGCTCAGGGCGCATGTTCACCACTGCACCCATTAGCAGACCGCCGGCGCTACCGCCTTGGGCAAAAAGTTTGTCCGGATTGGTGTAGCCCTGTTCAATCAGGTATTCCGACACGTCGATAAAGTCGGTGAAAGTGTTTTTCTTCTTCATTAGCTTCCCATCCTCGTACCACTGGCGGCCCATTTCCTGACCGCCACGGATGTGCGCAATCGCATATACAAAGCCACGGTCGAGCAGGCTGAGGCGCACGGAGCTAAAGCCCGGGTTCATGCTGATGCCATAAGAACCGTAAGCGTACTGCAGAGTCGGGTTGTTGCCGTTCAACTGCAGGCCTTTGCGGTATACCAACGATACCGGAATCTTGGTGCCATCCTTGGCGGTGGCATAGATGCGCTTGGCCTCATAGTTGTTCTTGTCAAAATCGCCCACTACTTCCTGTTCTTTTAGCAGGGTTTTCTGCTTTGTCTCCATGTTGTAGTCGAACGTGGAGCTTGGGGTGGTGAGAGAACTGTACACATAGCGCAGCACCTTACTGTCGAAGTCTGGATTGACGCTGATGCCGGCGGTGTAGGCCTCTTCCCCAAAATCCACATAGTAATCGGTTTTCGGATCATTCCACTTCTTGATGCGCAACTGCGTTAGGCCATTTTTTCGCTCTTGCAGCACGAGGTGATCCTTAAAGATCTCAGTGCCCTCCAAGTAGGTGTCGGCGCGGTGCGGGATCACCTCTTTCCAGTTTTCCTTGGTGGTTTTGCCTACGGGGGTCCTCATCAGCTTGAAGTTGGTGGCGCCGTCTTTGTTGGTACGGATGTAAAAGTTGTCACCGAAGTGGTCGACGTCGTACTCTAGCCCTCGCTCACGCGGCTGAATGATCTTTAAACTGGCAGTTGGATTGGCGGCATCCAAGAAGCGGTACTCCTGCGACAAAGTGCTGCTGGAGCCGATGATAATGTATTTCTCGGATTTAGTTTTATACACAAAGGTGCTGAAGGTTTCGTCGGCTTCGTGGTACACCTCTTTGTCCTGCGAGGTGGGTGTGCCCAAGGTATGGCGGAAGATTTTGAAAGAGCGCAACGAAGGGTCCTTCATGGTATAGAATACGGTCTTGTTATCATTAGCCCACACAGCGCCGCCCGTGGTGTTAGGTATGCGGTCAGGCAGCAGCTCGCCGGTCTGCAGGTCTTTGAAGCGGATGGTATACTGGCGACGGCTCACGGTGTCCTCGCCAAAAGCCAGCAGGCGGTTGTTGGGGCTCACGTTCATACCAGCGGCGGCATAATAGCTCTTACCCTCGGCACGCTCGTTGGCATTCACCATCACCTCTTCTTTGGCATCCAGACTCCCTTTTTTGCGGACATAGATCGGGTACTCTTTGCCTGCCTCGAAACGGGTATAGTAGAAGTAACCATTCTTCTTGAAGGGCACTGACTCGTCGGTCTGCTTGATGCGCCCCACAATCTCGTTGAAGAGTTTCTCCTGCAGGTCTTCCGTATCGGCCATAATCTGCTTGGTATAATCGTTCTCGGCGTTAAGGTAGGCGATCACTTCCGGGTTCTCACGCTCGTTCAGCCAGTAGTAGTTATCCACGCGAGTATGGCCGTGGGCAGTAAGCTCTTTCGGCTTTTTGGCAGCCGCAGGAGGCTGTGGTAACTGTGGCTGGGCGGTGCTAACAGCTGCTTCAGTGGTCTGCTCTGCGGTAGTGGCTGTAGCTGTGGGTTGGCTGGAACTGCAGCCGGATCCCGCTACGAGGCAGGCGGAGAGTAACAAGGCCGGGGCTGTTGCTTTAATCTGTGCTTTTTTCATAGTGTGTATCAATTGATCGATCTAAAATAAACAAAATCCAGCAAACATTTAATTAAATAAAAGTTATGCATGCAGCGTGTTTTTTTATACCTTGTTACAGCAAAACAACAATAGAAGAACTATGGCAACACAAGAAGAATTTGAGCAGGCGGTAGTGCAGTCCAAGCAACTAACGGAGCGTCCGTCGAACAACATTTTGCTGCAGCTTTACAGTTTGTACAAGCAGGCCACGGAAGGTGATGTGAATACGGAGCGCCCGGGTGGTTTCGATTTTAAAAACATAGCCAAATGGGATGCTTGGAAGAATCTGGAAGGAACAAGCCAAGAGGATGCCCGCGCACAGTATGTGCAGTTGGTGAACAGCCTGAAGTAAAACCAGCAGGTATACAAAAGCAGGTATAAAAAAAGCGCCCCACGGGGCGCTTTTTTAGTTTTCTTTCCAAGTATAGCCGCAGTCGTGGCAGCCATAGCGGCGACTGACAAAGGGCAGCGTTATACCCAGCACACCTCCGAAGAATCCCTTGGTTGAAATATTTTTTGATTCGCAGATGGGGCAGATCTCTACATCGTGATACACTTGCGTGGGCGAGGCCAGTTCGATGTTATCGTCTAGGATGTACTCACTTGTGCCGCCCTGTATGCGGGCCAGCATTTCGAGCGCCTCTTCCACGTCTCCTTCCGTGACCTGCAGTTTCACACCGCCCACGGCCACTGAGTACAGGGGCTGGGCCGCAATAATGTGCTCATCCCCTAAAAAACAGGGAATGCCTTCCGCCTCGAGGCGACCTTTTAGAATGTGGGCTTCAGTGGGCTGGCTGAAGGTGGCAACGGTGATCAGGCGCTCTGCCATGGTAAACAGGTTGTGTTATTGAAGCTGCTTGTTACTGTTTTTTAGGAGGCAGGTCAAAAGCCTGCGCATCATGCTCGAAGTGGCCTTTGTGGGAGCCGTCGCAGAAAGGCTTGTTCTTAGACAAACCGCAGCGGCAGATGGATACCAACTCTCTACCGCCGAGTCCATACACATTGCCCTCCTTGTCCACTATCTCAAATTCGCCCTCAATGCGGAGCGAACCATTGTTGTTCACTGTTATTTTAGTCTTTGCCATTGTCTCGTGTTTAGTACAATAACAAATATAGCTTTTTTACGGCACATTACCTCCGTGCAAAAACGAGAATAATGCATCGCCATAAAAGCACCAGCCCCCGAACAGGCTATGTTCGGGGGCTGGTGCTCTCAAGCTTCTGTGACAGACTTAGTTGCTGTACACGTAAGTGAATTTCTGTGTTTTACCGTTTGGCAGGGTTACAGTCTGGCTAGTCGGCAAGCCGTTTTCGCCATACTCGTAAGTGAAGGTGCGCGTGAAGGTTTTTTTGCTGTTATGCACCTCCATTGCTGAACGCACGAGGTTGTTTGTGCTGCTGGCCGTTCCCGGTTCCGCAAAAGCTTGGAATGGGTTCGGGTTAGAGTCGAATGAATTGGTGGTGGTAGAGTAAAGCTTGGCCGTTCCGGTTCCATCCACTACAAACTGCTGCTCCTGTGTGTAGTTTCCGTTTGGCAGCACTTCGAAAGTCGTGAAAGACTTTAACGCACCTTCTTCCTCTGTACCCGCATAAACAGACTTCTTCTCTAGCTTGTTGTCAGCGTTGTAAGAATAAGTTGCATAAGACTGGTACTCTGGCTTGCCTCCTGAAAAATAAGTCGACACGGACTTGTTCAACTGTCCCTTGTCGCTATAGGTGAAGTGCTGCTCAGCTAGCACCACTTGGCCCTTGCCTGCATAGGTCGTGCTCTTGAGAAGACGTCCTTGGTTGTCGCGCTCATACTTGTCGAAACTCTCCACCTCACCAGTTTGCTGGTTGTAGTGGTTCACCTGATTTAAGGACTGGCCCACTACTTGGTAAGAGGTAACCTCCGAAGAGTCCATCATCACATGCGACAGGGTGCCTTGGTCAAACGACGGTTGGGCTGAGTCCTGTTCGCTTCTCTCGCAAGAGGAGAACGCTACCGCGCCAAAAACAAGCATGGCGGGTAAAAATCTGTTTTTCAATTTCATTTGGCTAAAAGTTGAAAAGTGAAAATAAATAAACAGCACGGGGCATTTCCCCGGCAGTCTCAGGTAAAACGCCCTTCACGCAAAAAAAATTGCACCTATGTAAATAAAATCAAAGACTAGCCTGTGCTTGGGAGAATCCTGCTACAAGGTATTGTTTATAAGTGTCTGTCTTTTAGGTGTTTGTTATTTGATTGAGGTATGAAAAAAAGTTTCGGTTTAGGTAAAAGTGCAATTTTAGTTTAAGGCGGCTGTTCGGGCTATCTGCAGGAGCTCGTCGCCGGCATCAATATCGTGGCGGAGCTGCTCTTGGAAATTAACGCTGATGCGTAGCGCCTTCAGTCCTTGCACACCCTGCAATTCCTCTAATTCTAGGTCCTCTACTTCCGATTCTACATAGCCTTCTGCCTGCAGAAAGTCGATATAGCGCATATATTCCTGCGCCTCGCGTGGCTGGGTATAGACAATGGCTACTTTGCCGGGTTGTGTCAAACGCTCTTCGCTACCGCGCAGGGTGGCTTTGTCGATGCGCTTCTTGATGATCTCGTAGCGGATATTGTCAGCACCCTCCACGTCAAACTTCTTCTCATCCAAACGGAAACGAATAGAGATCGAGCTGCTATGCACGAGAATGAGCTGCGTAATCTCGAGCGGAAGTTTGAGGTTGGCGCGCAGCTTGTGTATGCGGCGTGCGATTTCGCAGGTGAGCATGAGCTGCCACAGACGCATGTTTTTAAGGTATATCTCCTCAAAGTGGCCGTTGTTCAGTAGCGAGGCCCCTATGTAAATATTATACTCCAGCCCGTCTGTCTTGTACTTCTCAAAATAGTGTGGGAAGATATGCTGCGCCTTCTCCTCCTCCCGGTCCAAAAACCTCGAGATGGTGTCGTTGATCAGGTATAGGCTTTCCTCGTAGGCCCGTCGCTTGTTGTACACGACATGGTTGGGGTTATTGGTGGCTTTACGGTAATTCTCAATCGCTTTCTGTGTAGAAGGATATTTTGGGCCAAAGTGGTTAAAAAGCGGTTCTATCTCGGTGCGTAAAAACTCCAGAACGGTTGCTTCATCGCCAGAACTCAATTCCTGCACCATGCTCTGCGAGTACTTGTCAATTTTGTACACCAGCTCATCCAGTATGGAGAGCGGCAAATTATCCTTGGCGGCCAAGATCACTTCTTTGGCCAGCACCAGCTGATCGAGCAGGTCACCCTGTATGGCCTTGTTGCGCTCTGAGGCGGAACTTCGGATGTCGGAAACCCCGTAAAGCGGGTAGATGTCGCGGAACACGATGGGTTCTATCTCTGCTGGTACGTTACGGTCCATCTTGTCGAGGAGGTTGATGGCCGCCTGCGTGAAGCGCCATTCCACGATCGGGTGTATGGCCGTGTATTTCTCCTTGATGATGTTCTGGATGCTGCTGCGCAACTCCTCCAGCATACGGTTAAGGGCAAGGGCAAAGAGGGGTAGGATTTCCTTAAGTTTGATGGTGGACAGGGCGTTCAGCTCACCGGGTATAGGCGAGGCCAGTTCCAGCATGCCAATGGTTTTGCCCTCATAGTGCAAAGGGGCGATGATGAGGTTACGCACCCCTGTCTTGATCAGGTCCTTCTCCAAAATACCCGGCTCTTCCAGCAGCTCCAAGTCGTCCACCACAATGGTATTGCCACTGCTTACTACCGGAGCATAAATAGAATCATTCAGATCTTCCAGTTTTACGTGGCAGGTCTTGGTTAGCACCAAGCCGTTCCACGTTTTGCGGGCGTAGTTGGTGTCAAGCTCCTGCTGTGCG
This sequence comes from uncultured Pontibacter sp., assembly GCF_947499215.1. Classification (GTDB taxonomy): domain Bacteria; phylum Bacteroidota; class Bacteroidia; order Cytophagales; family Hymenobacteraceae; genus Pontibacter. Next base: position 1,378,285 of record NZ_CANMNI010000001.1, on the reverse strand, counting down.
GGGCAGGAGGCAAGGCCGAGGCGCAGGCCGGGCAGTCCGAACAGCACCCGCAGTTTCTGCTGCAGGTCCTCGAAGCCTTCCTGAGTTGTCACCGAATCCTGATCCAACAGGTCGTAGCGTAGCGAGGAAATGGTTTCTTCGTTGGTCACGTCCGTGAAGTCGTAAATGGCAAAGCCGCTGAACTCGAAGTTCTCGGGTGGCAGCTTCTTCATCCACAGATCCAGATCATTGTAGCGGTTTATCAGGAAATTGATCTCCTGCGTTTTCAGTTTCTTGATCTCTCCCTTGGCCTTCACTTTCATGAATTTCAGGTCGACGCTGAGTTTGTAGTGCCGGTCGAGCTTGGTGAATTTATCTTTGATGGTGAAGATAAAAGGCTCGTCCACCACAAAGTTGGCGTTGTAGAACTTCTCCAGAATCAGGGTATAGGCCGACAGGGTCTGCCTGAACATAAGCGTTTTCAGGTTGAGATTGAGCTTCTCGGTATAGTTGCCGCCGCCCAGCAGGTCGAGCTCCTCAAGGCGGGGTGTGGAGTAAAAGCTGTCGAAGTGAAAGGGTCGCACCGTGGCGCGCAGGTCGTTCTCCCAGAGGGCACTCGGGAAGATGTCCTCCATCAGGATGTCCACCGTGTCGATGTGTTTTTCTATAATAGAAACGTCTTCGATGGGCTCCAGTAGCTCAGGGTTTTTGCGCAGTAGGCTGGCCAGCTCGTTTACACGGGCCACATTGCAGTTCGGGTCAGTCTCTATCTTGTTCTCCCAGTAGGAGATAAGCGGCGACAGGCTGAGTGTCGCCTTAAATGGGAAGCGCTCGGCGCTCAGTTTGATTTCGTCCCGGTTAGGTATAGAAACAACGGTTTCGTGGAAGTTGTCCCTTGTTTTACGCATATAAATTCGATTGTTTGGATGGGGGAAGAACGTGTGTGGCACAGTCCCAAGTGCGGTTTAGGCAAACCTGCTTACCTTTGATGCTTTAAACGTAAGCCACCGCAAAAAGATAGCGCTCGATGCATTAGGTATTCGATAGGTTTAGTTATTGCGCTAAAAATATAGTGGTAACTAAATGTTTTGGCATAATATTTATTGAGAAGCACTGTTAGAAAAACGATCCGCGATAAAAAACAAAGACCATGAAAAAGACCTTACTAGCCGCACTGACACTTTTTTTAGTAATGTGCACGCTTAGTGCGCAGGCGCAGACCAAATCGAAACTGGAGCAGGACCTCGAAGATTTCCGCACTTGGATGAACAAAAGAGTGAGCCAAGGTGATAGTGTAACACGGGCTGAATGGCCTCTGATCAAGCAAGAGTTTAAAGCCAAGACGCAAAGCTTGGAACGGGGCAGCAGCCAAATGACGGAAGCCTCGAAGCAGGAGTACGGTGAACTGAAGGGGCGCTACAACGAGTGGGAAGCCGAGAAGGAAGAGCGCTACGGGCAGCCGCTTAACCGCGAAACGGCTGCCACTTGGGAGCGTCGCCTAGCTGGCACAAATAAGATCGGGCAGTTAAAAGCCAGCCAATTGCGAAGCACTTTTATCCGGTTCATGGAAAACGTACGGGCACAGCGCTCCGACTGGAGTCTGCGTGACTGGGACTATGCCGAGCATGTATACCTGCAGCTCAGCGATCGCAAGCAGCAAGTGCTCAGCCAAATGAGCAACAGCGATAAAATGAAATTGGCCGCCCTACAAGTGGAGTTTAACACGCTGCGCAAGAGCCGCGACGCCAAAGACAGGTATAACCACATGCGGGAGCAGCGTTAGGTATACCTTGAAGGGTTTACGTACTGTATAAAAACAGCCGGGGCGTGTAGCTGCAATACTACACGCCCCGGCTGTTTTTAGTTTATACCTTTCTAAATGGCGTTCTGCCCCTTGGTGCCGCCAGACTGATCCTTCTTTTCATTGCGGCCTTGATTCGGGTCCTTGTTCTTCTGCTGATCGCTCAGGCTACGGTTCCCTTCCTGACCGCCTTTATGCTTTGCCTCAGGCTGTTGCTGCGACTTGTTTTTGTCTTGATTGTGTCCCTTTGTCATAGCTTTAGGTTTTAAGTAGTTGATAGACTTCTAAGATGAGTTAAAAGCTAACTCATCCTTATTTTATTAGAAACGAGGCGACGCTAGAATAGTTAAACAATCTGAAGCCATATGAATCTTCAGTGTGTGCTTTCGGGAGATGTAGCTTGATTTACCCTTTCACTGCTTATGGAGCGGTTCTTCCGACTGCTGAGCCCTCATATAAAAATTATGGCAACAATAACTACAGGGCATGCGCCAGTATGGATAAGCTTATACCAGCTAGGTCAGTTGAATTGTAGTAAAAGCCGCTTTCTGTGAACAAAAACGCTTGAAGAGAGTGTGTTAAGTTTTATTCTTTTTGGATGGCACAGTCGAAGCATTCGAAACCCATAGTTCCTAAAACAGGTATTTCATTTGGAGGAGCTGTTATACCTGACAGACAGGCAAATGCGGCTTCCAGCTAAAACTAAAAGACAAAACTATGAAAAGTGTTTCCCTCAAATGGCTCTACAGCCTTGTTTTCCTATTCTTCTCCCTCACCCTCACCGGTTGCGACCTCGTAGGCGATATACTAGAGTTCGGTATGTGGACTGCTCTAATTATTATCGCCGTCATTGTGCTGATCATCTATTTTATAGCCAAGATGTTCAGGAGATAAACAGCATTATCAGTTCGCACTATGCCCGTCCCTAGAAGGGGCAAGGGAGTTGCTTCCGGTGCCAATGCTGCCGGAGGTTGCTTTATAGCGCGCTGTGTTTTACATAGAATATAAAGCCAATGACCATCTCACCGGCAACGTGCTTAAGGTGAGGTACAGCACAACCTCAATGAAGGGCAGGGGGAGCAAAGCCGGCCTAACTACAACGGTCTCTACAAGCGGTTCATCAAGACAGGCCTGTGACGAAGCTTTTCACCCGCATGATGGAAAGCAAAGACCACATTGCATTGCTGGTTGATGAATATGGCGTGATTTCTGGCATTGTGAGTGTGGAGAATACATTGTCGAGACGTTGCTGGGGCTGGAAATTACGGAGGAATCTGATGCGGTGGAGGACATGCAGAAGCTGATTCGGCTGAGGTGAAAAAGTCCGGTCAGCATGTACGGACTTTAGGGGTGATGAATCTTGCGCTTGAATATTTCTTCCTCGGTGGTGTGCTTGTATCATCAATTAAAAACAAATAATTAAACAAAGTATTGATAGTGAGTTGGATACGTGTGTGTAAGCTGAAGTGTAGCTAACAGGGGCATAAAAAACCTACACGAAGAAGTCAGTGGAGGCAGTATCATCTTCAAAAAAAGCTTTACTTTGTAACCTGCTTTTTCACCAACTTTACTATTACCATGCACATTGCAATCGTCGGCAACATTGGCGCCGGCAAAACCACCTTGGCTACCAAACTATCCCAGCACTTTAAGTGGGACCTATACTTGGAGGCAGTCGAGAATAACCCATACCTGAAAGATTTCTACGAGGACATGGAGCGCTGGGCTTTCCATCTGCAGGTGTTCTTCCTGAACAGCCGTTTTGGGCAGGTGCAGCAGATACAGGCCAAGGACGGGCATGTGATTCAGGACCGCACGATTTACGAGGATGCCTACATCTTCGCCAAAAATCTGCACCAGTCTGGGCTGATGACCACGCGGGATTACGAGAACTACTTTGCCCTGTTCCAGTCGATGATTACCATGGTGAAAGCACCTGACCTGATGATCTACCTGAAGGCTGACCTACCCAAGCTGATTGGGCAGATTGAGAAGCGCAACCGCGACTACGAGAACAGCATCAGCATCAACTACCTGCGCAATCTCAACGAGCATTATAACAACTGGATGAGCAACTACGACCAAGGCAAGCTGCTGGTGATCGATGTGAACAACATGGACTTTGTAGCTAACCCAGAGGATTTGGGAAGCATTATTGAGCGTATAAACAGCGAACTTTTCGGCCTGTTTTAAATCAAGACAAAAGTTTCGTATAGGTATAAGCCGCTACCCCGCTCAGGGGTGGCGGCTTTTTTTGTTGAAAAGGCTATTCAACGTCGAAGCTGAAGCCGCTTTCGTCGAATAAAATCGAATAAAGTTTGGCAGGAAGCTTACTTGGTCTGTGAATTAACTAATAGCTTATGGAACAGACCTTTTCTCCCAAACACCTGATTTTTCTTCTCGTCTGCATCTGCCTGTCACTTGTGACAGCTATACCTGTGTTGGCGCAAGGTAAGATAAGCGGCACAGTGAAAGAAGACGCTGCTAATGCAGCCCCCTTTGCCACCGTAACCCTATTGACAGCAACAGACAGCAGCTTGGTAAAGGGCAAAGTAACTGACGAGCGCGGACTATTTGTATTCGAGAACCTACCTTATGGAGAGTATCTTGTAGCGGTAAGGTATGTTGGTTTTCAGCCAGCTTATTCTGAAACGGTCCGCATACAGGCGGAGCAACCTGCACCTGATATTGGCGTTTTGCAGCTGCAGCGAAACACAAACCAGTTAGGCGAAGTGCTGATACAGGCGCAACGGCAGGTGGTGGAGCGCAGCCCCGACCGCTATACCTTGAACGTAGAAGCGAGCACATTTCAGAGCGATAACTTGCTGGATATTTTTAGGGCCATGCCCTTTGTGCAGGTGCAGGGCGAGAGCGTGTCGGTAAATGGAAAAGGCGGCGTTCTGATTCTGTTGGATAAAGTGCAAATGCCTGGCGCCACGCTTCAATCTGTGCTGGCAACCATGACAGGCGACGAAATCGAGAAGATTGATTTTATCACGAATCCATCTTCCCGCTACCCCGCCAACATCAGTACCGTTATCAGCATCACTACCAAGAGAGCCCGCACCTTAGGTATAACAGGTTCAGCCAGAAGTACCGTGTCGCAGGGCATCAGGGGCAGGGGACTGGTAGGCACCTCGCTTACCTACCGCCAGCAAAAATGGGTAAGCAACATCAACCTGAACTACAACAAATCACTGACACACTCCGAGCACGATGGCTATAGAGTGCCCCTAAATGGCAGCGGCCCTGTGCTGCACGAATATGGTTTATTTCGGTACAGTAACACCATACCCTCGGTGAGAGGTATGTTTGAGTATAAGCTGTCTGATAAGCACGCGCTGGGTATACAAGCTAACTATGTGCAGACAAGAGTGGACAATAATACTACTCTTAGCAAGCGAATTGATTTTGTGGAACAGCTCAACGGTACAACAGATTCCACCTTGCTGGCAGACGGGCGGGAATATTCCACTAGGCATGTACAGACTTACGGCCTTTACTACACGGGGAAGCTCGATAGCCTGGGCAAGTCGCTGGACCTTATCTTCACCTATACCCCGATTCAAGGCAACACCACCAACGAGATGCTGTCGCAAAACATGTACGGTCCTGATGGCAGCTTGTTGGGGCCTTTGAGAAGGGTGAGAAATGACAATCAGAGCAGGGCCAACATCATGGTCGGGCAGATAGATTGGGAGCTCCCTTTTCGGAACAGCTGGAATGTGACAGCGGGGGGCAAGATGACCATGTCAGGCAACCGCACGCAGCCGACGCAAGACTATTTGCAGGATGGACGCTTTATCCGCGACGAAGCTTTTAGCTTTGAGAACGTGTTTACGGAGAACATTCTGGCAGGCTACACCACGCTGGACAAACAGCTAGGCAAAACCACCCTGCGGGCAGGTATGCGGGTAGAGCACGCCACCATGCAAGTAGAGGACAAAGTGAACAAGCGCAAGCCTGTTGATCGTACTTTCACCGACTTTTTCCCAACGCTGATGTTGAGCCGCCCCATGACAGATGATTTGGTCATGACGTTGAATTATCGCAAAACGGTGCAGCGACCAAGTTTTAGTGTGCTCACCCCTTACCGGGTTTATCTCGACGATTTTACCATAGAAGAAGGAAACCCCGCTTTGCTGCCGCAGTACACGCATACTTTCTCGTTGAACGGCATTTACAAAAACAACCTCTATGTGGAGCTGGAGTACAGGCAGGAGCAGAACGTGTTCCTGAACCTGCCCATTAACCAGGACGGGGTGGCTCACTGGAAAAACAGGAACTTCGACATGACATCAGTCGGGGGCAATGTCAACTACAGCTACCAAGTGACCAACAGGTGGTCGGGCAGTGTGTTCGGTATGGGCGCTTTGATGACCTCTGCCATGAAGCAGGAAGAGTTTGGCGGCTTGGCTGTACCTACTAGCTTTTACCATGCGATAGGATGGCAAAACAGCTTCTCGCTGCCGCGCGACCTGAAACTGGAAACTGGTTTCAACTACACAGGGCCGTTTACTTATGGCTTAGCTGAATTAGTAGGCAACCACTATACCCGCGTAGCTCTGAAAGGAAACTTATTCAACAAGCAGCTGCAGTATACCCTGGCGGTTCTCGATGTGTTCAGGGGCAGCGTGAACGGCGGAGTGGTGAACAGCTCAAACATTCAGACCCGCTCCGTGAGCTATGATGATGCCAGGCGGGTGCAGCTGGGATTGGTATATAGGTTCGGCAAGCAAACCGTGAAGTCGGCAGCCAGTAAAAAGCTGGGCAACGAAGACGTGGTCAATAGAGCCAATTAAGCCATTTTCGCTATATTAGCTTTTCTTATACCTATACCTGCGGCTTACCCTAGCTGCAGGTATATGCTTCTCTTACATTTATATGACTGCAGTGGCTGGAAGTTTGGTTCGGATGGTTTCTCTTAAAGGTAAAGCACTTGACATCATTGTCTGGGGACTAATTTTTTTGATTTGCCTGAATGGGAATGCCTTTATGTTTGGGACAACATTTTTTGTTATGCCCACCCTAATTTATACTACCATACTTGTCTTACTGGTATATGCGAACCATCTGGCAGTGGTAAGGTTTGGCGCACATCTTATTAGTTCTGGAAGTTGGGTAATTTTTTCAATAGTCTTACTAGCTGCTTATGTGGCAAGTGTATTGGTCATTAAACTGCCACTAGACCCCTTAGTAAATCTTTTTCCAGACACGGGTCGGCTTCCCCAATTCGCTGTGGCAAATAAGCTAAGGTCGGTAGCAGACATATTTTCCTATATGAATCTTATTTGGGTATTGTCGCTCGTCTTGCTACCCAACGTGATCGCCGCTGCCTTTTACTACTTCAAAAGAAACTACGAAGCCAACAAACGAAACGCAATGCTGCAGAAAGAGAAAACCGAAATGGAGCTGAACTTCCTTCGAGCGCAGATTCACCCGCACTTCCTGTTCAACACGCTCAACAACATTTACGGTATGGTGATGGAGAACGAGAGGGCAGGGCAGGTGGTACTCAAGCTGTCGGACTTGCTGCGCTTTTCGTTGTATGAGAGCAGCGGCAAGCGCATACCTGTCGGGAGGGAAGTGGAGTTTCTGTCCGACTACATCAATCTGGAGCAGATTCGCCATCACAATACCCGCGTGGTTATCAGCTACAATTTCGAGCACATCGAAAATAGCGAAACGCCTATCGTGCCGCTTTTGCTCATCAGCTTTGTCGAAAACGCCTTTAAGCACGGGGTTAACGCTACCATTGGCAAAGCGTGGGTGCACATCCATCTAAAGCAGGAGCGCCAAACCATCCTATTTGAAGTGGAAAATAGCAAGCCCGCTACCAATAAAGAGCGCCCTGCAACCGCAGGTATAGGTATAGAGAACACGAAGCGACGCCTTGCCCTGCTTTATCCCGAAAAGCACCAACTGTCCATTACTGAAACAGCCGACTCCTATAAGGTCAGCCTAAAGCTTCAAACCCATGACTAAGCCCCTACGCTGCGTTATTATCGATGACGAGCCTATCGCACAGGAAATTATAGCCAAGTATGTGGCGCGGGTGCCTTTTCTGCAACTGGCAGCCGTCTGCGACAACGCCATCGAGGCACTCGTCACCATTCGCGAACAGCAGCCCGACCTGATATTTCTGGACATCAACATGCCCGAAATGACTGGGCTGGAAATGCTGCATCTGACGCAGGCGCACCAGATGCAAGTTATCCTGACTACCGCCTACCCTGATTACGCCTTGGACGGCTATGAACTGGCGGTGGCTGACTACTTGCTCAAACCGATCTCGTTTGAGCGGTTTCTGAAAGCAGTGCACAAGGTGGATGAGCAGGTTAGGATGCAGCGAGCTGTCAACAGTCCAGCTGAAAACGAACACTCGAAAAACAGAGGCGACCAACAAAACTTCTGGGTAAAGCAGGATAAGAAACTCGTTCAAATCAACACAGAAGAATTGATTTTGGTGAAAGGCATGAAAGACTACATCCAGCTATACCTGCCCAACCAGAAAATACTGACGCACATGACCATGGCTAAAATAGAGGAGAAGCTGCCTGCCACGCAATTTCTGCGGGTGAGTCGCTCTTATATCGTCCGCAAATCCGCCATCAGGGCGATAAACGGCAACATGATTGAGACAGAACTGGACGAAGAGATTCTGATTGGGAGTACTTATCGCGAACAGATTAAGCGGGAGATTGCGGAGTGGCTCTACTAGGTGTGTAGTAGTACGAATCGGTATAAGCCGTTGCCCCGTTCAGGGGCGGCGGCTTTTTCTTTTAGCTCAAATCCTGTATCTTTCTCTTGAAAAATAAAACTAACCTTATACAAACATGAAATCACGCCACCTGATACTGGCTGCTTCCGTGGCTGCCATGATGGCCGCCTGCACGGGCAGCACCACCAACGACGCGCAAACCTCCGAAACCGTGCAAACCGACGCCGCTGCAACTGACCTGCAGCAAAAACTGGGTATGTACACCACAGTGCGCCTAACTGCTGACATGAGCTCGCTCAGCGAAAAAGAACGCCAGATGATTCCGCTGCTGATCGAGGCCGGCAACATCATGGACGAGCTGTTCTGGTATGAAGCCTACGGTAAGAAAGACTCGCTGCTGAACGCGCTGACAGACGATGCCGCAAAGCAATTTGTGATGATCAACTACGGCCCTTGGGACCGACTGAATAATAATGAGCCTTTTATACCCGGGGTGGGGCCGAAACCCGATGCGGCCAACTTCTACCCGCACGATATGACGAAGGAGGAGTTTGAAAAAGCCAATCTGAAAGACAAGGCCAGCCAGTATACCTTCCTGCGCCGTGATGCCAACGGCCAGCTGATTACGGTGCCTTACCACGTGCAGTTTAAGGAGCAGGTGAAGCGAGCTTCTGACCTGTTGCGTCAGGCTGCTAACCTAGCCGAGGAGCCGGGGCTGAAGAAGTACCTGACCCTGCGTGCAGATGCCATGCTCAAAGACAACTACCAGCCTAGCGATTTGGCTTGGATGGACATGAAGAACAACCGCATCGATGTGGTAATTGGTCCGATCGAAACCTACGAGGATAAGCTGTTCGGTTACAAAGCCGCGCACGAAGCCTATGTGTTGATTAAGGACATGGACTGGAGCAAGCGCCTCGAGAAGTATGCGGCCTTTTTGCCGGAACTGCAGCGCGGACTGCCGGTGGCGCCCAACTACAAAAAAGAAACCCCCGGCACCGACTCCGACCTGAACGCCTATGACGTGGTGTATTACGCCGGCGACTGTAACGCGGGCAGCAAGACCATCGCCATCAACCTGCCAAACGACGAGGAGGTGCAGCTGAAGAAAGGCACACGCCGTCTGCAACTCAAAAACGCCATGCAGGCTAAGTTCGACAAAATCATGCTGCCGATCGCCGAGGAGCTGATTGCCGATGATCAAAAACAACATATCACCTTCGATGCCTTCTTTGCCAACACCATGTTTCACGAAGTAGCACACGGACTGGGCATCAAAAACACCATCAATGGCAAAGGCACGGTGCGGGAGACGCTGAAAGAGCACGCTTCCGCATTAGAAGAAGGAAAGGCCGATATCTTGGGGCTTTACATGATCACGCAGCTGCACAAGAAAGGCGAAGTGAGTGGCAGCCTCGAAGATTACTACACGACCTTTATGGCGGGCATTTTCCGCTCGGTACGTTTCGGGGCAGCCAGTGCACATGGCAAGGCTAATATGGTGCGCTTCAACTTCTTTAAAGAGAATGGTGCCTTTGAACGTGATGCACAGACCGGCAAGTACCGCGTGAACTATGTGAAAATGGGAGAGGCCATGGACAAGCTGTCTGAACTGATCCTGACGCTGCAGGGTAATGGCGACTATGCTGGCGTGGGCAAATTGCTGAATGAGCAGGGCCAGATCAGTGCCGAACTACAGGCAGACCTCGATATGCTGAGCCAGAAGAACATACCTGTGGATGTCGTTTTTGAGCAGGGCGTGGATGTGCTCGGACTGAGATAAAAAAGAAAAAATGGAGATACTGACTTGGAAGCAGGAAGGGTTCACGGCGCGAAAGTATACAGTGAGCGGAAACAATGGGCTGGTCGGCAGGCTGGACTTTAAAGGTTGGACAAGCTTTGATGCAGATTTTAGCTCCGAGCGAATCAATCTTGCTTTTCGAAGACAGGGCTGGCTGGAGCATGAAGTTACCATCAGCTTTAAGGGCGAAGTAGTGGGCATGAGTAAAACATCCGGCTTTGGCAAGACCACGACCACACTGGTAACAGGCGAAAGATTTGCACTGGAAAGTAAGGCGTTTGGCAGCAGCAGAGCCTTGGTGGATGCAGCTGGCAACACCGTGATCAATTTCGACCCAAGCAACTTTGGTGGCACAAAAGGAAACATCGCCATACATAGTGAAATCCCTGAACTGACCAAGCTGCTACTTGTGGCTACAGGGCTTTACTTCAAAACGCTGGCTGATAGCCAAGCCGCTGTCATGGTGGCAGTTTTTACTCCGATCTTTCTCCAGATCATCAGATAAGTATCTAACAAACTGATAAAAAAAGGCCCAGCCGTTTGGTTGGGCCTTTTTATTTTAATGCAAATCCGTCGCCTATGGTTTGTCTGACTGCACTGAGGGCAGAATGTGGAAAATTGCTTCTAAATATAGACAACTTAAAAAGCGGCCTAGGAGTAAAACTGTTTTCCAACTCACTTTAAATCAAATATTTAATTATGAAAAATTTAGTGAAATCCTTTTACGATTTTAACCGAAACAGCCCACAGGAACGCCAAGAGCGCAATCAACTGTACCCAGAACTGGCCAAGTTCCACATTGCCCTTCGTGAGGAAATGAGCGAAGAAGAGTACCAAGAATTCTTTAGGGCAGAGAAAGAAGCCTCTAGACCTCTAATGATCCCTACCCAAACGAACCCGACTCAATGGATGCGAATGTAGATTCTACTGATTATAGTAAATAAAAAAGGTAAACCCGCTCAAGGTTTACCTTTTTTATTTTTGTCAAGTTGGTTGCGGGCTTATGCCTCGTATACCTTGGGACAAACCGGATAGCTTTTACTTTTTTTTCTAAAGCCGCTCCAGCACGAGCTCAGCCCCATCTTCACCTACCAGCGAACCGATAGCCACACCCATACCTCCCATACGCACAGCGCAACACACGTGCTCCGATACTGGCTGGATGATGGTTGTCTTTTCAGGGCCAACACCCATAATGCCGCTCCAGCGCTGCTCTACTTCATAAGGCGTGTCGGGCAAGATGACTTCGCGCAACAGCTCGTCGAGTTTGTGCTGCACCAAATCCGTTAGGCCCATCTGGGTAGTCTCTTCTGTTTTGAAATCGAGGTTGCGGCCGCCACCGAACAGTACCCGGTTGCCGATGTTGCGGAAATAATAAAAGCCCTTGTCGTAATGGAAAGTGCCTTTGAAGCGGAGATCAGGTATAGGCTTGGTGATGAGCACCTGCGCACGGGCTGGCGCTACCTGCAACTGAGGCAGCAATTGCCTTGCGAAACCGTTGGTGGCCACTAGTGCGGCACGGGCAGGTATGGCGATGCCTTGTTTGGTGAGGGCAGTTATACCTTGGCTCTCTTCCTGCAGCGTTTCGATCTCCAGCCCGTTCAAAACAAACACACCCAAGGCCTGCACCTTTTGCGTAAGGGCCAAAATCATCTTGCCAGTGTCGATCTGCCCTTCGGCGGTGCTCTCGATCAGGTGGGATACGTGCCGGAAACCAAATTCCTTTATTTTAAGATCAGCCAGACGGTATACGTCCTGTTCGCCGGTCACTTGCTTTAGCTGTGTGTTTAGGTAGGGCAGTTGCTCAAGGCAGGCATCGTACAAGGGCTGTTGACTCTCCTCAAAAAGCTCGTAGCCGCCCCAGCGGTGGAAGTCGATGGCTTTGTCGCCGAGGTTTTGGCGCAGGCGCTGCAGACCTCGCCAGCGACGCTCCACCAGCGCAAACACATCGCTTTCACTGTGGTGACTCAGGTCGTCGAGCAGTTCAGAGGGGCTGCCGAAACAGGCAAAGCCGGCATTGCGGGTGCTGGCTCCGGTTGGTAGCAGTCCTCTCTCCGCCACCATTACCTTCAGGCTGGGCTGTTTGGTTTTCAGGTATAGCGCCGCATTTAGGCCTACGATGCCGCTGCCCACAATAAGCACGTCGATGTTTCCGAAATACGACTCCTTTTCCCAGAAACTCAATTCCATGACTAGTCGTCCTCCCGGGTATAGGTGTGCTTGTAATTACGGGCCGTAGCCTCGTCTATTATCTCAAAGCTGGTCAGCATGATCTCCCGCTCGCCATTGTTATAGCCGCGCACGAAAACACCTTCGGGGCTTTCGTAGATGGAGTAATTGTGTCGACCGAAAGGGTAGAGGTTATTGCTCTTCAGTGTGGTGGCATGGGTAAGGTCGGCCGTTTTGCCCTCCGGCGTCTTGATGATGAATCTTTTCTTATCTGTTGTCATGTGTCGCAATCTTCTAAAATCTTATCTAAGATAGCACTTATCTCTGAAGCGTGGCTTAAAACCATGAGGTGGCCGGCCCTTTTTATCTTGATGATGCCCGGGTAGGTGCCCATGGGCAGGATGCGGTCGGCCGTGCCGTGTATCATCATAGCGTTTTCGTAATGGTCGGGTTGATGCCAGTTAAGCAATTGCCCCACGGCCCAGCGCAGGAAATGCGGGTCCGTTTCGAGGATTACCTGTTTGAGAAGTGCTTTTTCGGCTTTTGTACTGGCTCCAAACAGGATAGGGCCTACAAAATGAAAGCGCTTGAGCAGCGGAACCGGTATGACACGATGCAGTCTCAAGAAACCCATCAGGCGATAATACCAAGGCAGAATCTTGCTGCTGGCGATGCTGGAGATGAGTATGGTCTTGCGTGGGTGCAGGAATTTGGCCAGTTCTATGGCCACCACGCCTCCAAACGACATACCCACCAACACCGGGTTCGGCTCTTTTATCTGTTCGGCCAGCCGGACGGCATATGCATGCAGCGGTTCGTCTTCATGGGGCTGAATCCACTGCACATATACTCTGTTCTTACACTTGAGGTGCAGAAACTGGAACATGCGCTCATCGGCACCAAGGCCACTGATAAAATAAACGGTGCTCATAGGCTTTGCTTCTCCGGTACAGACCCGGTTTCAGCTGCAAAGCTACGGCTTTTCAACTAATCCAGCAGAGCGACTTCTTGGCTCAGGAAAGCCATTACGTCTTGTACGGTTTCCGCTGCCTGTTCTTCCATGGGGATGTGACCTGCGCCCGCATATAGCCTGAGTTGAGATCCTTTTATACCTTTCTGAAAACGGCTCGCATCTGTAACAGGCACCCAAGCATCGGCCTCACCCCAAAGAATGAGCGTAGGCGCTTGTACCTGCGCCAACTTGTGCAGGTTGTCGTTGTCCACGGTGTTCAGGCGGGCGACAAAGGCATTGCGGTTGCCCTCGCGCAGCAACAGGTCATGGCTTAGGCTGATGGTTTCGGGTTTTAGCCGGCTGTCATCGCCATATACTTCTTTTAGACTCTGCTCCACAATAAACCGCGGGGTGACGTATTTCACGGAGTGTTTGAGCAGCGGCGTCTGCGCCATTCTGAAAGGCAACGTGATGCGCTTGTCGTTGGCATTGGTGACACCAGTAGGGGAAACCAATATCAGTTTATGCACCCGCTCCGGATAAGAGGCGGCAAAGTCGTAGGCAATCTGACCGCCAAGGGAGCTGCCGCCTATGTGGGCTTGGTCTATACCCAAGCTGTCTAGAAACTGATGCAATAGTTTGCTGTAGTAGTCGATGGAATAGGAGCCAGAGGCATTGGGGCCGGTGAGGCCAAAGCCGGGCAGGTCAAGCCGCAGCACCCGGTATTGCCTGCTGAGTTCGGCAGACCAGCCATCCCATGTGTTAAGCGAAGCGGCCGTGCCATGCAGCAGCACAATGGGTATACCTTGTCCCTCGTCGCGGTAATGCAGCTCAGCATCGCCTAGCTTCATAAAGTGAGAGGTGGGCGTTGTGTACTTCGCCTTCAACTCAGCTGCGGGTATATCAGCCCGAATCATAAGGGCAAAGGCCGCCACTAGGATCAGCGCAAGGGCTGTCACCATTCGTTTTACTTTGGGGAGCATAGAACCAACTTTAGCATAGTATATACTTGTACTAAAATATGAATTTGTTGTTTGTGTGCGTTCTCCATGTTAGGAATATTTTTCTAAAAGCCACAAAAAAACAGTCTGCCAAACTCTGACAGACTGTTTTTTTGTGGCTTTGCTCTTACTGGACGGCTTTACAACCCCGACTCCTCCCTGAACTTGCTTCCGAAGAAATAATACACAGGTATACCTAGTGCTACAATAATGAGTCCCGGCCAAGTATAGACCGGTTTATAAATGAGTAGGATGATGCAGATACCCGAAGCCAAGATTACATAAAGGGCAGGCAATATCGGATAACCGAAAGCCTTGTAAGGGCGCTTCAGATCCGGACGGCGTACCCGCAGCACAAACACCCCGATTACGGTAACGATGTAGAAGAGCATCACGGCGAAGATAACATAGTCGAGCAGGTCGTTGTAGGTGCCCGATAGGCAGAGCAGACAGGCCCAGATACATTGCAGCCACAGGGCAGCGGCCGGCACACCGTTCTTGTTCAAGTGGCCCATTTTCTGGAAAAACAGTCCGTCTTTGGCTATGGCATAGTATACCCGCGCACCTGACAGAATCGCCCCGTTGTTACAGCCGAATGTGGAAATCATAATCAGGATGGCGATACCCACTGTAGCCGGGTAGCCCCCAATTACTTCAGCGACAGCGGTTGCCACGCGGTCGTTGGAGGCGTATTTTATACCTTGGCCTAGCACATCGGTCGCGTTCGGGTCGCCGTTGAGGGGCAGCACCAGCAGGTATACGAGGTTGATGATTAGGTAGAGGCCCATCACAATAGCACTGCCGATGACCATGCTCAGCACGATCGTGCGCTTCGGGTTCACGATCTCGTCGCCGGAAAAGCCGATGTTGTTCCAAGAGTCAGCGGAAAACAGGGCGCCTACCATGGCAATGCCGATGGCGGTGATCAAAGCCATACCTACCGGAGGAGCCTCGCTGGCACCTGTGGCAGCAGCGGCAGAGCCCCAAAAATCGGAGAAATTGGCCTGCACCGCCGTGTCGTTGATGCCGAAAAGCAAACCGAAGAGTATCAGGCCAAAGAGGGCGATGAGTTTGGTGCTTCCGAATATGTTTTGAATCAGCTTGCCGCTTTTCACGCCGCGTGAGTTGATGTAAGTCAGGTATACGATGCTCAGAATAGCCAGCAGCTGCACGGAGCTAAATTTGAAACCGAGTATGGAAAACAGCACATTGTCTTCGCTGAACCAAGGTATAAGCACCCCGGTGAAACGGGCGAAGGCCACCGCCACAGCCGCAATCACGCCCGTCTGTATCACCAGAAACAGCGTCCAGCCATAAAGGAAGGCGACCATCTTGTTGTAAGCTTCTTTCAGGTATACATACTGTCCGCCTACTTTTGGGAACATAGACGAGAGTTCGCCATAGCTGATGGCGCCCACCATGGTTAGGAAGCCCGACAGCACCCACACCAGCAGCATATTGCCCGGCGTAACCACCGCCCGCGAAATATCAGCGGTCACAATGAATATACCCGAACCGATCATGCCGCCCGTCACGATCATAATCGCGTCAAAAAGGCCTATCTCCCGCTTAAACCCGGTTTCTCCCTTGCTCTCCTGCACTTGCTGCGCTTCTTTTATATCCTGCATCCTGTCTTGTGGCCACTTGTCAATCCAGCGCCGTTTTTCTAAAAGTTGATTGTGTTAGCTGCCACGAGTATCTCTGAACAGCCTAAAGACAAAATTAAACCTAATTTCCGGGTATAGCGCAAATGGGATACAATGCGGCATGTTTAAGTTTTGATAGGAGGAATTATATATAACTATACCTAGTGATTTTTGGGCTTTTTGGCTAAAAAATAATTAATCCGTTCGTCCGGTTTTCAGAAGTGTTCACGGAGGTTTTCAGCTTGTTGGTATAAAACAGTAGTGATTTGCGCAACAGTACCTTGCATAACAAAGTACTATATAATAACTTTGTCACAGTAATCAATTGTAAAACACTTAAATATTATAGCCATGAAAGTATTATTCGTTATCGCCGCCACTGTATCTTGCTTCGGACTTGCCTTGCAACCAGATACAAAAACAACAGAACCAGCAGTAGTTGCTGCCCACACAGTAGAAATGGAAGTAGAGGAGCCAGTGATGACCGTGCTGCTCGATACTGTGGTTATCACGCCAGTTGCGCCACACGCGGTTGCTGCCAACGTGCGCTAAGTCGTTGCAGCCCGCCTGTTGGCCGGCGCTGAGGCGTCCCACTGGGACAGCCACTCTTCCGCTTGATGCCGCTCGTGAAAGTTTTTCATACACAACTCCGGCGACACACGCTCTTGGAGTTCGCGGGCGGCCAGTTTGCTGAACATATTAAAAGAGTAAACATGCGCTAAGAAGCGCAGACCGGCTTCTTTAGCCCGGGGCAGCCACTCGTACTGCAACCAGTCGTTAGCCTCCTCCCAGTCGCCGGTTACATCCGACTTGTCGTTTAGGAGCTTAGAGCAGCCGCTGCTGCGTACTAGTTCCAGATAAGCCTGAGCCGCGCTCACCACTTCGTCCGCCGTAATATGGCCTGACCACTTGGCTTCGATATAATCGGCTTTCTGCTGTATCGTAACATACACATCGCCCATCACATGCCGCAACTCTACCGGCTCTAAGGGCTTGGTTTCCCGATGAATAGTTTTGGGTGCCATAGACGCTTAATGGTTGGTGGTATCCGGCAAGGTAGGCAATTTGTGTTTGCCCAGATAAAATAGGCGACTAATCTGAGCGGATAGCCCATAGGAGAGGGTAAACCCTTAAAATCAGGTAGCGGGCGCTTCCTCCTTTATACCAACGTAAACGCCGTCCTCCCTTACCTCCACGGGATGCAGCTCCGCCTTACGTGTCCGAAACTCACATTCCCTTCCGTCTGTCATGCTGAACCGGTAGCTGTGCCATGGGCAGATAACCTCGTTCAGGTAATTGGTCGTGCCTTTGCTGAGAGAATAGCCAAGGTGCGGGCAGGCATCGTCGAGGGCGAAGAATCCCGCCGCTGTGTGGGCAAAGCAAATAGAACGCCCTCCCAACACGAGTTGCTTTAGTTTGCGTACCGGCACCTGCTCCTTGGCTTCGGCCGAGCTCCCAAACACTTTGTGCCAAGTATAGTCCGCTTTGCTTTGATCCATTCCCGTGTTAGTTACTTACCCGTATGGCGGTGGCGTGGGCCTGCACCGGGAACGATTCCATCACTTCATCTCCAAACCAAGCCTCGACCAACTGCCCTTCGCGTAGTTGCTCCAGTCGGAGTATCGCACCATCAATGCCTTCGATATGCGTGTCGCCGTCGATGCGTAAAGTCGCTTTGGTATGATTGGTCTGTACGCCCTCCACTGATTCGACGAGCAGTATGGCAACACCGGCTTTTTTCTTTGAGTTGGTTTTTTTGAGGCTTATGATATTGCCTCGCATATCAGGTTGGGTACTGGGGATCTGGGAGCCATCCTGTGCTTGGCACCCGGCCAGCAGGAGCGCCACTACGGGTAGTATGCTAATAAATCTTCTCATGGTATGGTATCATGTACGCGCCCAAGCCACTTGCAAAACGGGGCCGGGGTGCTCAACACAATGTACGGAGGCGGGAGAGGATAAGTAACGGCCCGGCGTACTATTTTAAGCAGAAAACCTAGGCCACTCGCATAAACTGATCACCGAGTTCCTTGCGCAGACTGTCGCCCGAAGTATAGTAAGAAAGAAAATCCTGACGACGGCAATTGGCCAGACGTGGCTCTTGGCGCAGTGTCAAACGGGCTCTCTTACCAACCGTAATCAGACCTATACCGCGTCTTTCGCAAAGTTTTGAGAGGTAGTCTGCCATCGGATTGCCGCCCCAGTGCAGGCTGCTCACCCGTATGCCCAACCACTGGTGGTCGGCCGGTTGCTGTCTCAGTTCGTCTACGGCGGTGCTGAGCTGCCGCTCCAAGTAGCGTCTTTTGAGTGTTGAATGCAGATAAAAACCGGCAACAGCCAGCAGTGGGGGAATAACGGCTGTTGCCAGCCAACTGCCAGCCATAAAACAGGCAAGCGCAGCTATGGAAAAAAGCGTGATCGCCGTTAGGTAGCGGAGTCTGCCGAGACCTTTTTTCTTATACGATTTGAGTAGAGTGGCTAATCTGTCGGATCGGCGGACGCTTAGGGAAGCAGCAAAAAAACTATTGTCGTGTTTCTGGTAAGCGAGAAGTGCGTCTGCAAAGGCGCCTTTTTGGGTGGCCACGTGCCTATTGATAAGTAGACCGGACTTCTTTTGATGTTTGGCATAATATGAACCAAGGAAGTCTATTGCGTAGTCCTCGATCCTGTTCTCTCCTTGATCTGCCATGGGTGTCAGATTATTGTGGCCTTCAAATACGTTGCTTCATAGTTGGGGCTACACAGTAAAACTGATCAGCCTTAGGGCAGTTTTTGGAAAGTTGATTTCCAAAGTTTTACAAATATATAAAGTCAAGTATATAATACTAAATAATTTAACTATTTTTTTATTGTCTTTGCTTTAACCTATATTGGTCTTAGCTAAATCCTGACTAGTCATATTACAAGACTATATTGCTTAATTGTTAGTTGTTGCTGTATAGGCTGTGTTAAATACAAAAAGCTAATGCCTGCTGTTATATGTCGAGTTAGGAATACTTTCTGTCAAGTATAAACCCGTTAAACTGTGTAGGCTGAAGCAAATTTTTTAGTTTTACACCATGGGCTGTCTAGCTTTTTGGTCTTACCCTTTTACTGAAGACATGAAAAATAGTTTTTCTCTCTTATTCACCTTGTTCATGCTGTTCGTGTATGGGCCAGTGCAGGCGCAGGCACCTGAAAAGCCACATGCCGCAGAACTACTGCAGGACATTAAAAAGCTGAGCGTGCTAGGAACTGCTCTTTATGTGGCGGCGCACCCTGATGACGAAAACACCCGCTTTATCGCTTACCTCGCTAACGAGAAGCTCTACAATACCGGTTACCTGTCGGTGACCCGCGGCGATGGTGGACAAAATCTCATCGGACCGGAGATAAGAGAGGGGCTGGGCATTATCCGCACACAGGAGCTACTGCAGGCCAGACGAACTGATGGGGGGCAGCAGTTCTTTACCCGCGCCAATGATTTCGGCTTCTCCAAGAATCCGGAAGAGACTTTTGCCACTTGGGGTAAGGAAAAGGTGCTGCACGATGTGGTGTGGGCGATCCGCAAGTTCCGCCCCGATGTAATCATCACCCGTTTCTCACCGCGCCCTTCTGAAACACACGGCCATCACACGGCCTCTGCCATGCTGGCTAACGAGGCCTTTGAAGCTGCCGCCGATCCAAAACGCTTTCCGGAACAGCTCAAGCATGTGCAGGTATGGCAGGCCAAGCGGGTGCTTTGGAACACGGGCATATGGTCATTCCGCAGCCAAAAAGAATTTGAAGACTACGGTTCTCAACTTCTAAAGATTGATGTTGGCGGTTTCAACCCACTGCTAGGCAAGTCATACCCAGAGATCGCCGCCCTGAGCCGCAGCATGCACAAAAGCCAAGGCTTCGGCGCCACGGGTACACGGGGTGTGACCTTGGAATACTTGGAGCACACAAAAGGTGACCGAGCCAAAGAGGAATTGTTTGAAGGTATAAACACCACTTGGAGCCGCGTGAAGGGCAGTGAGAAAGTAGCGGCACTGTTGCAGCAGGCGGTGTCAGAGTTTAAGCCGGAGCAACCGGCAGCCGTGGTGCCCACCCTGTTGGCCGCCCGTAAAGAACTTACAAAGCTCCCCGACAGCCATTGGAAACGCGTGAAGACAGAAGAGTTGGAGGAAGTGGTGAAGCACAGCCTTGGTCTATACCTAGAGGCAGTTGCTACTGAATATGCCGTAACGCCGGGCGAGCACCTGAACATGCAGTTAGAAGCCATCAACCGCTCGACTATACCTGTGCAGTTGGTAAGCATGCGTCCTACCTTCGCGGCTAAAGACAGCAGCTTGAATAAAACACTCGCTCCGAACGAGGGGCATCTTATCCCTTTCAAAATGCAGGTTCCGGCTTCAGCACCACTCTCACAGCCGTACTGGCTAAGGCAGGAGGGAACACTGGGCCTGTTCCGAGTGGAGGATCTGCAGGAAATCGGTGCGCCTGAAAATCAACCGGCTGCTGAGGTACAGCTTGATTTGATGATCAGCGGTGAGCCTTTCCGCTATAGCGTGCCGGTGGTTTACAAGCGCAACGATCCGGTGGACGGGGAGCAGTACAGACCACTGGCCATTACGCCGCCCGTGTTTGTGAATATTTCGGAAAAAGTGCTGATGTTCGCATTGCAGGAGCCTAAGCCGGTGCATGTGCTGGTGAAATCTGGTAAGGCAGGTATAAAAGGTAACGTGGCATTGCAATTACCCAAGGGCTGGCGTGCCGAGCCAGCGCAGGTGGCATTTGATCTGGAGCAGAACGGGGCGGAGCAATTAGTACGCTTCATGGTGCACCCACCTAAAGGACAGCAGGAAGTGGAACTGAAAGCCGTGGCTACAGTAGCAGGTAAATCCTATACCCGCGGGCTCAATGTGATCCAGTACAGCCACATCCCAACACAAACTACCTTTCCCGAGGCCGTGGCCAAAGCCGTGCGTCTCGACCTGAAGCGTAACGGGGAGCAGATCGCCTACCTGATGGGGGCCGGAGATGATATACCTGCGAGCCTGCAACAGATCGGGTATAATGTAACATTGCTCAAAGACGAAGATATCACAGACCAGAATCTGAAGCGTTTCGATGCAGTAATACTGGGTGTTCGGGCCTACAATACAGTAGAACGGATGAATTTTTACCAGCCGCGTCTGCTCAATTACGTGCAGCAGGGCGGTACAATCATTGTGCAGTATAACACCGGACACAGCCTCAAAACCACTAACATTGCCCCTTATCTATTGAAGATTTCGAGCCAACGAGTAGCGGTAGAGGATGCTGAAGTACGTTTCCTAAAACCAAGCCATCAGGTGTTGAACAGCCCGAACAAGATCACGAAGAAAGACTTTGAAGGCTGGGTGCAGGAGCGCGGCCTATACTTCCCGAGTGAGTGGGGGAGTGAGTTTGAGGCCATCTTATCGAGCAACGATCCCGGAGAACCGGCCCGCGACGGCGGTCTTTTGGTTGCCCGCTACGGCAAAGGCCATTTTGTGTATACCGGCTATTCTTGGTTCAGGCAATTGCCTGCCGGTGTGCCGGGTGCCTATCGCATCTTTGCCAACCTGATCTCTCTCGGAAACGGGCATAGCGCCCAAGGCAGCAGCGCTGACAGTGCAGTGAAGTAGGCTTTTAGCGTAGCGCATGATAAAATGTAGTGCTACGAGACACGCATAAAAAACCATGAAAAAAACCGATAGCAAGTCTACCGAGGAGCTCGACAAGCCACCCTTCTTTAAGAGCTGGAAAAGCATGTACTGGCTGGTGCTGGGCAATCTCGCTTTTCTGATCACCCTGTTCTACATCATCACCCGCATCTATTCATGAGGCTACTCGACTGGATTGTACTGCTCGGCACGCTGGGCTTTATTGTGAGCTATGGCGTCTGGAAAACCCGTGGCAGCAAAGACATAGAGGGCTACCTCAAAGGTGACAACAGCATGAAATGGTGGACCATCGGTCTGTCCATCATGGCGACACAGGCCAGTGCCATTACCTTCCTTTCCACACCGGGCCAAGCCTACGAAGACGGCATGCGCTTCGTACAGTTCTACTTCGGCCTCCCGATTGCCATGGTCATCATTTCGATCACGGTTATACCTATTTTCTACCGACTCAAGGTATACACGGCTTACGAGTACCTCGAGAGTCGCTTCGACCTCAAGACCCGCTCTTTGGCCGCCCTCCTCTTTTTGGTGCAGCGCGGACTGGCGGCGGGCATCACGATCTATGCGCCGGCTATTATCCTTTCCACCATTTTGGGCTGGAACCTGACGGCCACCAACATGCTGATCGGTATATTGGTGATCATCTATACTGTGTCGGGGGGGACAAAGGCGGTGAGCGTAACACAGAAACAGCAAATGGCCGTGATGATGGGTGGCATGCTGGTGGCTGGTTTTATGGTCGTTCGCTACCTACCCGAAAGCGTGTCTTTCGGCGATGCCGTGGCTGTGGCCGGGAAGATGGGGAAGATGAACGTGGTGGATTTTTCCTTCGATTGGAACGACCGCTATAACTTCTGGTCGGGAATGACGGGCGGTTTGTTTCTGGCGCTTTCCTACTTCGGCACCGACCAAAGTCAGGTGGCCCGCTATCTGGGTGGCAAATCGGTAGGAGAGAGCCGACTGGGTTTGCTTTTCAACGGGCTACTTAAGATTCCGATGCAGTTTATTATTCTATTTATTGGAGTGATGGTGTTCGTATTTTACCAGTTCAACCAGCCGCCGCTCTTCTTCAACGAAGCCGCCAAAGACAAGGTATACGCCACCGAGTTTGCCCCAGAGATGGAAGCGCTTGAAGAGCAACATACCGCCCTGTTCAACCAAAAGCAGGAAGCAGTGCACGGCTTGGTTGCCGCCCTGCGCACTGATGACGGAAATGCCATTGCCGCTGCTCAAGCCGAAGTGCAAGGTATAACCGACGCCTCCAAAGCGGTGCGCACCGAGGTGAAGTCACTTATCGCCAAAGCAACGCCCGAGGCTGAGACCAAGGACACCGACTACGTATTCATTTCTTTTGTGATGAAATACCTGCCAGCCGGTCTGGTGGGGCTACTTTTGGCCGTGATCTTCTCGGCTGCCATGTCGTCCACGGCATCGGAGCTAAATGCGCTGGCCTCCACCACGGTGGTGGACATTTACAAACGCTCCGTTAAGCAGGACAAAGACAACTTCCACTACCTGCGGGCTTCTCGTATTTTTACAGCCGCTTGGGGTACGCTGGCGATCATCTTCGCCACCTACGCCTCCCTGCTCGACAACCTGATTCAGGCCGTCAACATCATTGGCTCTATCTTCTACGGCACCATTTTGGGTATTTTTCTCGTGGCGTTCTACGTGAAGTACATCAAAGGGCACGCCGTATTCATTGCCGCGCTGATGGCAGAAGCCGTAGTGCTATACTGCCATTTCTACACCGATATCGCTTTCCTGTGGTTCAACGTGATCGGCTGTGTAGCGGTGCTTGTGTTTGGGGCGATCCTTCAGTTTTTTATCGGTCAGAAGGATGAGAGATTATATGCTTAACGAATATTTATAGTGCAAGCGAGGAAGCCCCGAATCGAGTACGGGATCTTCAACTCGCACCATAAATATTAATACCGTGGCTTCTGCCCTGCCACAATATACACCAGACTGCCACCCGCCGACACGTACTCTTCGTTCAGGAGCCGCTGCTTGAGGGCAATCTTGTTGTAAAGCAGTCGCTGCCAATAGGCGTCGAACTTGTCTTTGTCGCCACCGCCAGCCATGAAGTAGTTCAGGTTGTCCTGATAGTCGTAGCCCATCGAGTCGGAGTCGATCCACTGCAGCATCTGTTCTACGCGCAGCATTTTCTCCTGCGTGTCGTAGGGCGGAATGATGGAGAGGGCTTTATCTGAGATCCATACCTTGAGGTTTTCGAGCCCGGCTTTCAGGAAGAGGTCAGGTATAACATCGCCCAGTGAATTGAAACCCTCGCCGAGTCGTTTTTTGCCTTTCTCAATGCGCAGTTTTATCTCTAGCACTTCGAGGGTGCTCTCCACGTCAAAGTCAGTTTCTCCGTAGCGGTCGAACATCAGGTTAGGTACGAGATTGTTTGGCTCCAGCGCCAGCACCCAGCCGCCGGGTTTCGTGATCCGGATCATTTCGTTGATGACCTGCTTCGGATCTTTCACATGGATCAACAGGGTCTGGCAAAGAGTAATGTCAGCCAAGTTGTCGGGCAGGGGAATATTAGAAGCGTTGCCCACCCGAAAGTCATAGCTGATGTCGTTATGCAGGTAGATGCTTTGGGCCTTTTGCTTGGCTTCCTCAATGTATTCCGGCTCAAAATCGACGCCGTATACCTTGGCGCCCGGAGGCAGGTGCCGCGAAAACATGAAGCCCATCATACCCTTGCCGCAACCTATATCCACCAGCGTGCCGGTATAGTCCAAGTGCAGCCGGTGGGCTAGCAACTCTAGATAATCGTCGTTCCACCAGTATTCGCGGGCCGGACCCAAGTGGTCTTCTGAATGTTTTTTCTCTTCCAATATGTATTATGTATTAAATATTTATCAGGAAATTAACCCACCACCAAACCCCAATGCCGTCAATTTAGGGTATCCTGTCCTTTTTGTCATCTCGAATGGAATGAGAGATCTGGATTCTTTCAATACACCAGCTCTTCTTCAGATTTCTCCCAAAGGTCGAAATGACAGAAGAAGTCTCACATTATTGGCCTTACACCCCTACAATCCCCTCGAGGGGATAGTTTTTGCTAGAATTTAACAGCCCTGCCTATTAGGAGGCTGGGTTTTCACCCTCAATATTGTTAAAAAGGAAAGCCCCTGCCAGAGCAGAGGCTTTCGGTAAAGAGCAGGCAGGTATGGCCTACTTCATTTTCTTCCACTCGGCTATGGCTTTTTCATTCATACGCACATAGTCGGCATTGTTTTCCTTCTTGGCCATCGCCATCGACTGCTCAGCGGTTTTCACGGCGCCTTTGTAGTCTTTCATCTTAGCCTGAATCTTAGCCTGTGTGTGCAAGTGCCAGAATTTAGGGTCGTTGGCATTGGCTTTCTTGATCCACTCCAACGCCTGCTTCATGTCTTTATCGTTGTCGTAGTAGTAGCTGGCCGCCTGTGCATACAGTCCGGCTGGTACTTCCTTGCCATTCACAACACGCTCCTGAATCTGGGCCATCACTTTGCTGTCCACGTCGGCTTCGATGGTAAAGCTGGCGACGGTCTTGTCCCACAGGATCTCAAGATCAGCACTGTTGGCCTTCAAGTTGGCGAAGTTGATCGTAAAAGTCTCTACGGTTCTTGGGTTAGTCTGTGGCTTTACCGTAAAGCGGGCCTGATCTTCTTCCTGCTTGTATGCCTGTCCGCCATCACCCCAGTGCTTGGTGTTTTTGTGGATGATGATCGTCCACTCGTTCTGGTTCGGAATAGTGTAGAGCGCGTACTCACCAGCTGGAATCTTGTTGCCTTGGATGGTCACATCCTCCCCAAACGTAATCTTAGTAGAGGCATTTGCTCCGGTGCGCCATAGCTTTCCGTTAGGTACCACGTCGCCACCAAAGATGGAGCGGCCTTTCATAGAAGGGCGTGAGTACTCAACTTTTACATCCGAAAGGCCAACTTTCTGCGTTACGGTGGCCATTGGGCTGGCGGCCGGCATGGCAATACCCTGTTGCTGGGCCTGAACTGTTATGGCTGTGCCGCCTAGCAGCGCCGCCGACAGCATCATGCTGAATAAAATCTTTTTCATGGTTTTATATTTATGTTTTGTTTAAGTTTTGAGTCTTGAAAATACTAAAATTTATGCTTGCAGATAGCCTAACCATCCGGATGGCCATTTGTTTTCGACGAACTAAAAGCTGTACCCCACACTCAACCCGAAACGCGGTATAATTGCCGCTCCAGGTCTCCTCGGATTACTCTCCGTAGACAGGAACGGTGTAAAGCCAACTCGCACCACAAGTCCGCCTGTTGGTTGCTGGTACCGAAACCCTATACGGCTAAAGTACAGGTTTTGTAACAGATCGGGGTCATTCGTGAATCGGCGGGTATAGCCGAGTCCGAACTCAAAGTGCTTCTGGTAACGGCCAATGATGCCGAGCGCCTCTACCGGTATAACGGGGTATACGCCAGACTCCTCAGCCGTAAAGAAAGCGTTAGTGGTAATGCCTATCCGGAGCGCAGCCTTCACCATGGACTTCTGGTAAACAATGCGGTCGTAGTTGACAGAAAGAAAGTCGCCATTGCCGCCGAGCTCTCCATACACCGCATTGCGCGCCCTAAATGAGTCGCGGTAGGTCTGGGCAGAAGCCGAGAAGCCAAGTAAGAGCAGAAAGAAAACTAAGAGGCTTCGGGTAAAAGCGCTGGTAAAGTGCATAGAAAAGTTTAGAAGCGTCTGGTACAGGTATAAACTATTGCCTTGCAAATTAGTGATTTATTAGGATATATGAATACTGAATTAAGGCTAGACCTTAAAACAAAAAGCCCTGTTAGTTAAACTCCAACAGGGCTCCTATACCTTAAAGATTTAAATCTTAACTCATCTCGAACTGCAGCCTGAGCAGATTAGCATAGATGCCATTATCGTTGAGCGACAGCACTTCATGTGGACCCTCCTCTACAATCTCACCACCATCGATCACCAGAATCTTATCTACCTTGCGGATAGTTGCCAGACGGTGTGCGATCACGATGGTAGTCCTGTTCTTCATCAACTCATCCATGGCCTGTTGCACTAAGTGCTCTGATTCTGAGTCAAGAGAACTGGTAGCCTCGTCAAGCACGAGGATGGCCGGGTTTTTCAGGATGGCTCTGGCAATGGCCACGCGCTGGCGCTGACCACCGGAAAGCTTGATGCCACGCTCGCCAACTAGTGTATCCAGTCCTTCCGGGAAGGTCATGATAAAGTCGTAGGCATTGGCTTTGCGGGCCGCCATGATAATCTCTTCTTCTGTAGCCTCTGGACGGCCGTAAGCAATGTTTTCCCGGATGGAACCGCCGAACAGCAATACTTCCTGCGGCACGATGCCCACATTGGCACGCAACTCGGTCAGGCTCATGTTACGGATGTCTTGCCCATCGACAGTGATGCTGCCATGTCTCACGTCGTAGAGACGAAGCAGTAGCTGCACAATAGTTGACTTACCCGCACCGCTTGGACCCACCACCGCGATCTTCTCGCCCGAGTTGATGCTGAAGTTGATGTCGCGGAGCACCTGAATGTCCGGGCGGGTAGGGTAGGAGAAGGCCACTTGGTGGTAGCTTATATCGCCGCGAACACGTCTAATCTCGCTCAGCGGACGCTGACTCTTGTCAGTTGGCTCTTCTGTTTCTGCCAGTATCTCCTGTATGCGCTCCGTAGCACCCAAGGCTGTCTGTATTTTGCCGTAAAGATCACCCAAACCACCTACTGAGGCACCAATGAACACAGTATAGAGCACAAAAGAAACAAAGCTGTCACGTTCGATCTCTCCGTTGGCAACCAACGTCGCGCCATACCAGATCACGAGAATGATACCGCCGAACAAGCCCACAATGATAAATGTGATGAAAGCGCCCCGGTAATTTGCTGTGGCAATAGCCGTGCGCACCGCCTTGGCCAGTGTGGTGCGGTAACGGGCAACTTCAAACATTTCGTTCGTAAAAGCTTTCACGGTGTTGATCGCCTGAAGTGTTTCCTCCACGATCACGTTAGTGTTTGCCAGTTCGTCTTGCGTCTTTTTGGAGAGCTTCTTAATGCGACGGCCAAAAATCATAGCCAGTATTACCAGCACCGGGAAGGTGGCCAGCATAAACAGAGATAGCTTGATGGAGATCCACATGATGAGGGCTACGCCGACAATGAGTGTCGTAACCTGACGGAAAAGTTCGGCCAAGGTGATGGACATGGCATCCTGCACCTGCGCCACATCAGTAGTAATGCGGCTTGTAATCTCGCCTACGCGTCTTTTTTCGTAGAAGGATATCGGTAGCTGTACGAATTTGCTGTAAAGGTCTCGGCGGATGTTTGCTACGGCGTTCTCGCTGACTTGAGCAAAAAAGTATACCCTGAAAAAGGAGAAAATACCCTGAAACAAGATCACTGCCAGCAGGCCCAGCGCATACATATTGATCATCTCGTTCTCAGACTCATTGAAGAGCTTGCCCACCAGATACGGGAAAATCATGAAAGTCAGGCTGGAGAGCACCAGAAAGCCCAGACCGATGAGGAATTTAAACTTGTAGGGTAGTACGTAGCTAAAAATCCTGATGCCGCGACGAAAGCTCTCTTTGCTGATCTTCTTTCTGCCTTCTTTCTCCTGCGTGCTGTCGTTTAGCCCGATTCCGCGTTTTGCCATTAATGAAATCTATACTTAATAATATGTGCCAACCACAGGTGATCACTGCATTGGCCCGAGATGTGCAGGTATAACAGCTAATGCATGCTAAAAATGCCACGTACCCGAAAAATCTTACAAAGGTAAGTAAAGTATGGGATATAGCCGTCCTATTTGCGTGGTGACAGATATCATTAATCTAACTCCGGCAGCGGCGTATCCTTCACAGAGATAGCCCACAATCCCAAGAATGTCAAAAACCCATTCAAAATCAGCACCTCAAAGCCGAACTGGTAGCCATAGAACCATTCGACGGAGTTGGCGCTAATGAGGTAGGTGAGCATGGGGGCTACAAGGCAGATGGCTGGGACAAAGCGGTCGCGCACTTGGCGGCGAGTATAGAGGCCGAAGGTATAGAGCCCTAGCAGCGGACCATAGGTATAGCCCGCCACTTGCAGCAAGGTTGAGATAAGGCTTTGACTGTTGATTTCGTTCATGAGCAGGATCACGAGCATCATCACCACCGAAAAGCCAATGTGTACGATATAGCGCAGACGTACCCGCTCGTGCTCGCTACGCTCTTTAAAGTTGAGGAAGTCCACGCAGAAGGAAGTGGTGAGCGAGGTAAGGGCGGAGTCGGCAGAGGCGTAGGCGATGGCAATGATGCCCAAGATAAACGCAATGCCTACCACTGCCGGGAAGTGGTTCAGCGCCAGAAACGGGAAAACATCGTCGCCACGGTCAGGCAGCGCTATACCTTTGGAGGAAGCATACAGGTATAGCAAGGCACCCAGTGAAAGGAACATTACATTCACGACCACCAGTATCACACTGAACCAGAACATGTTTTTCTGCGCCTCCCCGATGTTTTTACAGCTCAGGTTCTTCTGCATCATGTCCTGATCGAGGCCCGTCATCACGATTGTGATAAAGGCGCCCGAGAAGAATTGCTTCAGGAAATAGGTGTTCTCCTTATACTCCCAGTTAAACACGTTACCATACTCACTGGCTGATATCGTCTCCACCATCCCCTGAAAGCCGAAATTCAGTTCATCTGAAACCACCCAGATACTGATGCCTACCGCCAAGAGCATGGCCGTGGTCTGGAAAGTGTCGGTCCAAATAATGGTTTTCATACCCCCACGGAAGGTATAGGCCCAGATCAGTAGAATTGTAATGCCTACCGTCACCGCGAAAGGGATGCCCATTTCGTTAAACACCGCCAACTGCAGTACACTGGCTACCAGAAAGAGGCGAATGGCTGAGCCCAAGGTGCGGGAAAGGAGAAAGAAAGCCGCGCCTGTTTTATAGGACCAGAAACCGAAGCGTTGGTCCAGATAGGTATAGATGGAGACTAAATTGAGTCGGTAATAGAGCGGCAATAGTACTGTGGCAATAACCATGTAGCCCGCCAGATAACCCAGCACCAGCTGCATGTAGGTAAACTGCAGGTCGCGCACCATGCCCGGCACCGACACAAAGGTCACTCCCGAGAGTGTTGCACCGATCATACCGAATGCCACCACATACCAAGGCGATTTGCGGTTGGCCAGAAAGAAAGTGTCGGAATCGGTGCTCTTGCCCGTGAGGAAAGAGATGAGGATAAGGATGCCGAAATAGCCTATGATCAGGCTGATGATAAGCGTTGCAGACATGTGGGTTGCCGTCGTGAAGCTGCAAATATAGTACAGCCCGCCGGTTTTTGGGCTATAGCAATTCCCGCAGCAGCACCGGTTCCCCAATGGCAGGTATACGCAGGCCCCGCATCACGCCCGAGGCGGCAATCTGCTCCAGCAAGCGCACAGGCTCACTAGGCGGCTCGTCCGACAAGTCGAAGGTACCGTAGTGCATCGGTATGAAAGTGCCGCCCCGCAGCACATTGTAGGCCCGCACCGCTTCATGCGGATTCAGGTGACTCTTCTGCATCAGAAAACTCGGACGGTAGGCACCTACTGGCATCAGGCACACATCCATAGGACCAAATAGCTCCTCTATCTCCTCAAAGTGGCCATTGTAGCCTGTGTCACCGGCAAAGTAAAGCTGCATAGTGGGTGTTTTGATCAGGAAGCTTCCCCAAAGCACCTTGTTCATATCAAGTAACCCACGACGGTGCCAGTGCGAGGCCGGCAGAAAATAAATCTCTATACCTGCCGGTGTCAAGTCGAATTTCTGGTACCAGCCCGCTTCTTGGTATGGCAGCTGCGGCTCGGCGCTGCGCAGCAGATTGCCGGCATGCAAAGGAGCCAGCGCCTTCAGATCGGGATTTTGGCGGTATAAGGTTTTAAGGGACCTTTCGTCGAGGTGATCGCGGTGGCCGTGCGAAAGCAGCACGAGGTCTATACCTGTAAGTTGCTCCGGAGCGCAGGGCAGACCGATGCGGCGTTTGATCATGGGCAGGTCATAGAGCACCGGGTCAGTGATCATGGTGAGGCCGCCCACCCGGATCAGGAACGTGGCGTGCCCGAGCCAAACCACCATGTCTTCGGATGAATGGAGAAAATCTGTGCCGTATAAGATGGGCGGTGTGTAGTTATCGGCTTTTTTCTCCTCTCGCTGCGGGTTGCGGGTTGTTTTCCAGCGGATCACCTTGCTGAACGTAGGGGTATACAGCTCAGTGCCGTTCGCAAACTGCCCATCGATGGTCTTGTTGCCGCGGAAATCAGGCTTTACCACCTCTAGCCGCTCATTCTTTAGATGCCGTACTTTGTTACTCTTCTGCGTCAAAATCTGATTCGGGTTGTTCTAATAAATATAAACAGCTTAACGCGTTTTAAAGTTGAAGAGTATTTCGAAAATCGATAAAAGTGAAGTTTCAGCTATAAAAAAGCGCCTTCTCTGTTTAGAAAAGACGCTTTTGAATTCTTAACTTATGCAAGTTGGTGAGTGATTCCCCATTTGATCTTTAATTGAAACTGTCCTCTCAGGGGCAGGGTCGTTACATTCTTGCGAATTCTCCCCTTGAGGGGAGCGCAGAGGGGTGTTTACAGTTGCGGGTGAATTTAGAAATTGCCAACTATTGGCAATTTAACTCCGAATTTACACCCCTATGGTCCCCTCAAGGGGACAGTTTTCGCATTACTTCTAAGTTCTAATTCTTTAAATCGCTAATACCAAAAACCGCCGCTTCTGCCCACAGAGACCGGGTGATGGAAAGGTCCGTAAAAAGGTGAGGCACCATTAGAGTAGCGCATGCCACCCGTCACGGAGAAGTGTTCTGTGATCTTATAGGTCGCCCGGAAATCCATTCCCTGACGGCCCGGCGTC
This sequence comes from uncultured Pontibacter sp., assembly GCF_947499215.1. GTDB lineage: Bacteria > Bacteroidota > Bacteroidia > Cytophagales > Hymenobacteraceae > Pontibacter. The sequence goes on along the minus strand of NZ_CANMNI010000001.1, from coordinate 1,346,645 downwards.
ATGAAATTCATGTAGGCTGCATTCTGGGCCGGAACATTCGAAAAGTCCTTCCAAACGCTGCCGCTCAGAATCAGGCGGTCGTTTACCAAATAGTCAGCGCCCACATGGGCTATGTAATGGTTGCTCGGGCTGGTGCGTTGCAGCATGGTGCCGCCCTCAGCGGTCGGTACGGTGAACTGAGACGACATCACCGACATATAGGTCAGGCTGCTGAACACGCGCAGACGCGGTGTGAGCTGGTAACGCACGGTAGGCTCCAGATACGTGGCGCCAAAACCGCTGCCGAAGCTCGCTCCAGCCGATAAGCTATAGCTGATCCGGTTTGTCGGCATTTCCAGCATAGAAGACTTTTTTTCAGCCTGAGGTGCGGGTGCCTCCTGTATGGCAGGAGCAGGGGCCGCATCCAGACTGGCTTTCTGGTTCGACTGCGCCATGGCAGTACCGGCAAAAAGCAGGCTGCAGGTCAGTATGGTGCTTAAAAATATTTTCACGTGAAAACGGTCTAAGTGATTTCGTACTAAGTTAAGATACAATCGCTTCTGAAACAAGCTTGCCTTATTTTTGCAAACGCGCACGCAACACTTTTGTTGTCAGGGGGCTATACCTTGGTTTTGCGGTCCGCCTCGGGAATTAACCTGCGCGTAAAAGCCAGCCAAAAGCTGAGGCCCAGCAAAAGCAGGTAGTTCAAGGTATAGACAGTTGCCACTGAGTCAGAAACCAGCCTGCCGGGAGCAAAAAGTATACCTTTTATAATCTCATTGTCTAAGAGTCCGATAAGTGCAAGAAGGATGGCTAGGCCTAAAACAACCAGTGCGTTCTGTAAAGCCAGCTTCTTGCGCCTGATGGCGATGAAAGACAGCACCACTCCGAAAAGGCCCCCAGCAAAAGGCGCAAACTGAAGCACCTGCTTGAGCTTGCCGATCCGTTCTGTATCCACTTCGTAGCGCAGGGCACTTTCCTCAAAGGCACTCAAGTCCCCTGTTTCCAAGTATAGCTCTGCCAGCGGCGTGTCAAAAATGTAGCCCAGCGCGACGAAAGCATAGGATGAAAGCAGGACCACGAGTCCGTGCAACAGGATAAGTTTAAGGTTTATACCCTGCATGCTTATTTTGACTTAGAACTTAGCCAAGCCTGTCGGAAAGCCTGCATGGCCGGAGTCAGTTCCTTGCCCATGTTTTCAAAATGCTCGATCATAAGCTCCGGGTCCTCTTGCAATACAATCTGGGTACTTATAATCGGGGCCTGTTCACTGCTCCGGTAGGTAATCGGCACACTGTGCGTAGGCTTTAGCTTGCTCATGATCTTCTCCAGCTCCTTTGCACTTGTTACTTTCTTGCCATTGAGTGTCACGATAATGTCACCTCGGTTAAGCCCGGCCTTATAAAGTGGAGATGTCACGGAGGTGCCGTTGAGGAGCTTTGCCCCGTTTTTGGTGTATTCCAGATTGGCGGGACCTAAACTGGCCTTGCCGGGATTGGCTTGGCGCAGCTGTAATCCGGCTTCGGCTAAAAGGGCCGCATAGTCCGGCAGTTCGCTGCCGTATACCTGTCGCCTGAAAAAGTCGGCCGCCCACGCCGTATCTTTGGTTACTTCGGCCAAAGTGCGCTCCAGATCAGCTATGGTATAAGGCTTTTCAGGTTTGCCATAAGTTTGCCAAAGCGCCTGCATGTAGGCATCGAGTGTGGTGTTAAAGTCGCGACGCAAAGTTAGGTCCAGCCCAAGGCCAAGCACGCTGCCATAGGTATAGTAAGAGATAAAGGTGTTATGGCGGTTGTGCGGATCCACGGAGCGAGCCGCATCCACAAAGGGAGCCTGCTTGCTCATTTCAACCAAACTGTGGTAGTGCCTGCCCGGTGATAGCAGCACATAATTCAGGTCACCGGCCAAGTCGCTGGCATATTTTTTCGTATCGAAAATGCCGCTGCGGCGCATAGTCAGGTCGCCATAGTAGGAGGTAAAGCCCTCGGCCAGCCAAAGTGCTTCCGACATATTGGCCTGTTGAAAGTCGAAAGGTTCCAGACTCTGCGGACGCAGGCGCTCCACATTCCAAGCATGGAAAAACTCATGCGACACCGTGTTGAGGAGGGACGACAGGAAACCTTTCATAGGGCGAGAACTGGTCAGGATGGTGGAGTTGCGGTGTTCCATGCCGTCACCCACCGCCTGCGGACCATAGCAGGCAATAAAGGTATAGCGGCCGAAATCAAAATTAGGTAGCTCGCCGAAAACCGCCTGCTGCTCAGCCACGATCTGTTTGGTTTTTGCCACGTACTCTTCAAACAGTGCCTTATCCCCATAATGGTGCGCGGCCACTTGAATGGTTTTGTTTTTGCCGCGGTCCTGCACAGTCCACTCCGCAAAGTCAAAATTGCTCAGCTCCGTCGGGCTGTCCATGAGGTACTGAAAGTCAGGCGCCGTGAAGGTGGAGTCGTTTTCCGGCTGGAGCTGCGTGGCTATTTTCCAGTTACTGTCTTTAGGGGCATGAAAAGTGACACGGGCGGGTGCCTTCTCAAAGCCTTTACCATACATTAAGGTAGCTGGCATGTTGAGGTGCGCGTGCGTTTCGTCAATGCCAGTGTAAGTACCGTCAGCATGCGCGCCGAATAAGGTATAGGTGATCGTTACCTCGCCTTCGTGTCCACTCACGTTCCATTGATGCGGATTCGGGCGGCTGCTATTCAGTGATTTGCCCTTGCCGTCTGTCGCTTTTACACCATAAACGTTCTTGGCGAATTCGTGCAGGGCATAGCGTCCCGGTGAACTTCGGGGCATGAGTACCTGCAGTGTATCGGAGGTTATCCCTTTAAAGGTGATGCTGATTTGAGCCTCGTGGTGTAGGGCGTTGGGGAAGGAGAGGTGGTAGTTGACCTGCTGCTGCGCCAGCACAGGCGATAGGGTGCAGAAAAAGGCAGCGCACAAAGCGCCAATCAGTCTTATCGACATAAACAGGCTGTTGGTTCGAACTTAAAAGTATAGAAATTAACGCATCTGTGCAATTGGCTATACCTTGCGATATACCTTAGCCTGAATCAAGCTGCCATAAAATTGGGTACTTGCCTGCTCTTGTAGCCGAAGACGCTGAAAGTGCAATCCAAAATCCGGTAGTTGACTGGCGTTCACCCCGCTGACCACACCGAAGAAGGTGTACATACTACGCAACAACAGCCGCTGCCAAAACGGAGTAGGCTCATGCACAGGCCAAAAATCGCTGAATAACCAAAGTCCGCCGGGGCGGAGGGCTGTGAAAAGGCGATCCATGAGGTGCTGCAGCCTGTCATCTGGAAAGAGGTCGAGCAGAAAAGGGGTGATGATGACATCGAACTTCTCGTCGGGTTTCAGGCTGTTTTCATCTCCCAATCGGAAAGAGACAGCGGCGGTAGGTATAGCAAGTTGTTTACAGCGCTTTTGCGCCAGTTCAAGCATTTTGGTCGATGACTCGAGGTAGGTGACTTGTACCTGCGGCTTTTGTAGGAGCAGTTGCTCTAAGAGCCAACCCGAGCCGCCCCCGATTAGCAGCACATGCGCTTGCTCAGGTATAGCACCTAGGTGCTCCATCTGCGCTCGCCGCAGGGCATCACCAAACACCATGCGGGAGAGGCTGTCGTAGATGGGGGCTATGCTGTCGAAGTTGGGGGTGGTGGGGTTAGGCAAGGGCTAAACAATAATGTCATTTCGAACGCTAGTGAGAAATCTGAAGGAATGAAGGTCCAAATAGTGTACTATTCATCCCAATCTGCGATCTCTTCAAATCAGGATTAAAACTGCTAATTAACTCTTCTTTTTTCTTCCTGCTCCATTTTTTTGTTTGTTTCTCCCGTTCAATCGCATGTTGTACGTATGTGAAACGCTCATAATAGACAAGATTATGGCAATAGTACCGGCCTGCAAAAGTACTAGGGTCGCCAGCATTTAGCGTATGCTCATCAATTCTTCGTGGAAGCTCATTTGTCATTCCCACATACAAAGTTGTTTTCTTCGGGTTCGTTGTGATATAGACAAAGTAGTTGTGGCCTATCATGAAGATTTGTTGTGATCAATAATTGTGTGGATACTCCAGATTTCTCACTAGCGTTCGAAATGACAATAATTACCGGTCATAATGCTCTTCCATGATTCCCTTCAGCTTCTCAAACACATAGTCGGTGAGCTGTTTCCGGATGCTGAGGCTGTTGCCTTCGAAAACCTCCCGGAACTCCTCCGCTTTGCCGTCATAGAGGAAGGAAACGAATGTGGTACCGACAGGCTTTTCCGGGGTCTCGGAGCCTCCTTCCCCGGCTAGCCCGGTAGTAGCAATGCTAATGTCAGCGTCCAGTGCTTTTTTCAGGCCCATCACCATCTCGTTGGTCACCTGCTGCGATTCGGCGGTATAGAGATCGAGTGTAGCCTGTGTCACACCCAACAGCTTTTTCTTGACTTCCGGCTGATACACGACGAGACTGCCCTTTAAGACATCACTGCTTCCCTTGGCTTTCGCCATTTCCGAGGCCAGCATGCCGGCCGTGCAACTCTCCGCAAAGGCCACGGTCAGGCCTTTGTCTTTCAGCATCATCGTTAATTCTGTCAGTTCCGTCTGGTTCATGTTTGTATAGGTATAGGCTAGGTCCCCAATTGGTGCTTATCATACTGTATCTGCTGCCTGTGGGTTTCCGGTGAGCGGGTAGCGGTGCAGGATGGTATAGCGCGGATGCGGCGAGGCCAGTTCCGAATGCCATACTGCAATTTCCCGAACAGACAGCACGATACGTTCGGTAGGGGAGATTGCCTCAAGATTATGCGGGGTGGGTCTGTCTTTTCGAAATCTGGCCAAGGTGATGTGCGGAATGGGGTCACGCTGGCTGAGCGGCTGGGGACTCAAGGCCTGCGCCAGCCCACGGCTTAGGTTCGCGAAAGTATCATCAGGAGCGAATCGAGCCCAGACAAGACGGGGAGAGCGCGGTTTGGGTCCGGGCTCCACAGCTTGCAGTTTGAGGTCGAAAGGTGCGAACTGCCCTGCCATGTGGGCCGTCACTTCTCGGATGTCAGAGAGCTGCTCAATAGGCACGTTGCCGATGAAAAAGAGTGTGAGGTGCAGGTTTACTTCAGGCACCATCCGGATGGCCTCGTGCTGGAACGAGGACGCTTGTCGGCTGAGGTAGCTTTTCAGTTCTTCCGGCACGGGAGCGGCTATGAAAAGTCTGGTTGTGTGATGCATAGGCCGGTTAAGGTATACTTGTATGCAGGACTTACGTAATTGCTACACAGGCGCCTATTGGTTTCGCCTAGGAATTTACACTGATAACTCATGATACGACACTATTATAGAAAACTGGCGGCAAGTTTTGCGCTCTTCACCTTGGAGCTGATTTTTGTGATGGCGGTCTTTTTGGCTTGCGTGCTGGTATTTCTGTATGTCAGCGCTGAGGTGGTAGCCGCTCCCGGTCCGCTCAAGTTCGACGAGTCTGCCTTCGCCTTGGCCGCCGACATGCAAAGTAGCGGTTTCACCACGTTCATTGAGATCATCACCTTTTTCGCCTCGCGGCACTTCATGACGGCCGCCGGACTGCTGCTCATTGCCTATTTCCTGTTTGTGCGACGCCACAGGTGGTATTCGCTCAAAGTGCCGGTAGTGGCCTTGGGCAGTATCTCGCTTAACCTTGTGCTCAAGTTTTTCTTCGACCGGCAGCGACCGGACATGCCCTTGGTAGACGCTTCCGGACTCAGTTTCCCGAGCGGCCATTCCATGATCGCCGCCTCTTTCTATAGCCTGCTCATTTATCTGGTCTGGCATCATGTGGGCTCAAAGCCCTTGCGCAATTTTCTGGTAGCCCTGCTCGTGATCTTTATCCTGCTGATCGGTTTTAGCCGCATCTACCTGCGGGTACACTATGCTACTGATGTGGTGGCAGGCTTTGCGGCTGGTATTCTGTGGGTTATCATCGGCATCGGGCTGCTGCGGCGCATCGAGAAATTCACCCGAAAAGAGATCGCTCCGGTAGTGGAGGAAGATTGATTTTTAGGGGATGAAAATTTTTTAGAAGCGGACTATTGCAGATAAAAAATTCTGTCATACCTTTGCAATCCCAATCAACAAGGGTTAAAGGGTTTTGGGAACACATTTTGAATAATACCAGCTGCGCACGTGGCGAAATTGGTAGACGTGCAGGTCTCAGAAGCCTGTGCCTTCGGGTGTGGGAGTTCGAGTCTCCCCGTGCGCACTAATCCAAAATGTAAAAAAAGCCGGCTTTGCAGCCGGCTTTTTTGTTTTCCCAAGAACGCAGCTATACCTACCTGCTCCAGACTGCCTTCTCCCCTGTGCTCCTAATGATCTGCTATTTGCAATTTCCAACTAGCGGGCAATCAAATGCGTAAAGCAGGCCGGTATCACCCTTTTGCCGACATGAAGCGCATAACTAAACGACTGCTGGAACTACTGGCCCTGCTTACTGCAGAGGCTGTGCTTATTGCGCTGGCTTTCTTCCTTTGCCTGTTTGTGTTCAGTTACATGGCGCGGGAAGTGTTCATTCTGCAGGACAAAGGACTGGACACCGCCCTGTTTCAGTACGCCGCCTCACACCGCTCCGAAGGCATGACCCGCCTGATGCGTTTCTTCTCCTTTTTTGCCTCCGCCGATTACCTGCTGGTCGCCCCGGCGCTTTTAGTACTGGGCATGTCATGGTTCCATAAGCTGCGTTGGTATGCCCTCAAAGTGCTGTTAATCGCCTTTACCAGCACCATGCTTAACCAAGCGCTTAAGCGCCTCTTTGAGCGACCCCGCCCCGTCACCGCCATGCTCGAGCAGTCGGGGCTGAGTTTCCCCAGCGGCCACGCCATGATCGGCGGTTCCTTCTATGGTCTGCTCATCTATATCATCTGGCGGGAGGTGCAGCACCCTTTCTGGCGCTGGCTGTGGGTAAGCCTGCTCACTGTGCTGCTGCTACTCATAGGCTACAGTCGCATCTACCTCAATGTGCACTACGCCACCGATGTGCTGGCCGGGTACGCGATGGGCATCATCTGGCTGTTCATCGCGATCCTGCTCATGAAAAAGCTGGAAAAGATGTATTTAAAGTTAGGAAGTACCGACGTTACCTGAGCCTGAATCGGGCACCAAACAATCAACAATCAACGAAATTTCACCTTCCAACTGCCTACCATTGCCCTTTAATTTTGATATGAGCGGGCCGAAGGTTATTTTAGGGGCTATCAACCGCCTACCTTAAACAAAAACTATGTCTCGCCTTCTTGTTGCCTTCCTTTGCTATACCTTGTTGCTCCTTACTATACCTGCGCTTGCCCAGCACCCGGACCAAGTGGATGAGGTGCGGACCAGACTGGAGAAGGAAAGACAGGAATTGCGCAAAGCGGAGCAGTCGCCTGTAGCCGACAGGGCAAACCGGATGCTCTCGCTCGGGATGTGGCAGGAAGCCAAGGCCTTGCTGCAGAAAGCACCTGTTTCGCAGGAGACAAACTTGGCCAAGGCCCGGATGGCAATGCTGCAGAACGAGTATCATGCGGCAGATGCGTTGGTAGGAGGGGTTTTAAAAAAGGAGCCGGCTCACAGAGAGGCACTTCTGCTTAAGAGCAAATTGCAAGTGCAGGCATGGGAATTGCCGCAGGCGCTGGCAACGGCGAATAGGCTTTTGCAGGTGAATCCACGCGATGAGGAGGCCACCTTGGCAGTCGGGCGTATCCTGATGCTGCAGAAAAAGTATAACGAGGCGCTGGCACAGGCTATTAAGGTACAGCGCTGGAACCCTAAAAATGCGGCTGCCTTTCTGTTGGAGTCCGATGTACTGTTCTGGGACCAGAAACCGGAGGAGGCAATTAAACCTCTAGTGACAAGCCTAACACTGAACCCTTTTGATGCCGATGCCCGCTTCAACTATGGTTATGCCATCTGGCGGCGGGTGGATGCGACACAACTCAATTCCATGGCCTCCCAGTGGGAGCTTGCCCTTGAACTGAACCCGCTGCACTATGTCACGCACTGGCACTGGGGCAATGGCCATACAAACCTGACTTACGCCGACTATGCCCAGCCTGAAGATGAGGAAGTACGAAAGGCCTTACAGTCCGCTGATAGACTGATCTCGCAGAGCAAACTGCAGGAGGCGCTCGTTGAGATTCGAAAAGTTCAGCAGCAATATCCAACTTCGGTGCTGCCCGATATGCTACGTGGCTCCGCTTATTACATGGCCTTTGACTTGCCCCGTCAGCCCCGTCTCGATTCAGCTGAGGTGATCTTTCAGCGCATCCTCCAAAAAAAGAAGCACTACGGTCCGGCCCACAATGCCTTAGCAGCTGTTATCAAACAAAAGCAACTAGTATACCTGAGCGCCTACGATTCGCTCACACAAGTCATTCAGCAGACCCAGATAGCCGACCCGGTGAACTTCGCTCGCGTGTTTCCGGATGTGACCTACTATCCGGGCGAGACGGTACAGAAAATGGTTTGGTCGCAGCTGTACGCCAGCACGGTATACTTCCCGTTTCTGTCTCGACAGGGCGAAAAATTCGTGATTCCACCGCTGCACAACGACCTTGCCATTGCCATGAACTCGCCTTATTTCCGGCAGGCCACCACCTTCGACAATCGGCAATGGATGGACATTCGGGGTGTGGGAAGCGGTGCGGCCGCCATTGAGTACGTAATTCGGGGAGCCTACCTCGAGCGCAATGTGGTGTTGCATGAGTATGTGCACCTGTTCCATGGGCGAGTGTTCACCGATGCCGAGAATAGAGCCGTGCGCCGACTCTATCACAACGCCATGAAAGAGGGGCGCACCCTCGACTACTATTCCGCCAACAACGAGCATGAGTATCTAGCGCAGACCTATCCGGCTTATTTCGAACCAGTCAAGGTGCATCCGCTTAACCACAAGTCCATCAATACCACAAGCGACCTCAAAGCGAAGGATCCGGAACTCTATACCTTCTTAGACAATCTGGTGCAACGACAAAAGGCTTACCTTGTCGGCGACCAACAGGCCATGGCTAGCAATTGGGCGCAGGTATACCTAAACTTGGCTGAACGTGAAGGAAGAGCCCAAAACTACTCTAAAGCGGCAGCTTTACTCGACACCGCTCTGACTTGGGATAGCCAGTACCAGCCCGCCTTGATCGCTTATGCCGGCATCATGCAGCGCCAGTTGGATTTTGGTCAGGCGCAGCAGTGGCTGGACAAAGCAAAGGCAATTAATGAGAATTATGCACCGCTGTATGTGGCGGAGGCTGATCTGATAGAAGCCCAGCGCCGGGCTGGCAAAATGTCACAGCGGCGAGCTATACAGGAGCAGGTGCTGCGTTACGACAAGGCTTCGCGCCTCGAAGACGACCTGTTAACACGCGCCCGCATCAACCAGTCTTTCCGGGAATTTTACGCCAGTTATGGACAGTTGCCCGAGGCGGTGGCAGTGGCTGAAGGCTATGTGAAAGAGGCACCGACCATTTCGACCTACCTGCGCGACCGCCGCGACGAAGCCCAAGCCTATGCAAGCTGGCTGCGTGGTACGGCTGGCCCATCTCAGGAGGCAGTCCGCACGCTGGCTGAATTGGTGGCCCGCAAACCGCAGCACTATGAATTACGCCAGCAGTATGCCGAAGTGCTGGCCACGCAGGGCAATTACGAATTTGCCATCGCCACACTTGAAGAAGCGCAGCGCATCCTGACAGCAGCCGGTACGCCCCGTCCGGGCTACATGGTGCGTATGGCGGCTTGGCATTTGTATTTAGGAAATGCTGCCGTCGCCCGTCAGGCACTCGAGCCGCTGCTGAACGGTAAAGTGCGCGCCCGAAGCGAGGCTACTCTACTGGCGAGGGTGTATGCCGGTCTGGGTGAGACAGAAAAAGCGCAGGAAGAGCTCAAAAAACAGCCCGTGCAGGATAGCCCAGCCGAACTTGCGGATTTTCTCTTTGCATCAGGCAAGATATGGGAAGCTGAAAAAGAACCTAAAAAAGCCCGCAAAGCCTATGAAGCCGCGCTGCGCGAAAATCCATATCTTTACGAAGCCCGCCAAAACCTCGTGCAAATGCTGCTCAAAGAAGATAAGAGAAGCTCGGCAGAAAGGTTATTGGCAGAAGGCATCGATTTGGCTTACAGGCTTTAGGCTTCGTGCTGCGCCAAATTAAAGGTTAGAAATGATGCGGGAACTATCCCCTTAGGGGTAGGGCCTTAAGTTCTAAAAACTATCCCCTTGAGGGGACCATAGGTGTGGAAAGATGGTTGTGAAAGTCTTATACTAAACACCAACGCCCCCTCTAAGAGCTACGCTCGCAAGTTTCGAACTCTTGTTCTCACTTGTCCTATAGGGGAGAATTTGGTTTTCTCCATTTTTAACTTTGTAACCATGATGTGATGGGATAAGTTACACCCCTGTAATCCCCTCAAGGGGATAGTCTCAGAAAATAAAACTGTCCCCTTGAGGGGACCACAGGGGTGTTAAAGGGGCTGGAAATGGCAGAGCGTACTTGGATAAGCACTAGCTAAGACAAAAGGCTTTTAAGAAGGGACATAAACTAACATATACGAACTATTTCCTCACAACACGATACCTTAAAACACCATCACATGAAACAATTAACCCGTCTTCTCAGCATTTTTCTATTTGTTACACTGGCCTCTGCGTGCAGCAACACAGCCGAGCAGGAGAATTCCGATGAGATCATACAGCAGAATGAGGAGCTCACAACCATATACCTTGTGCGCCATGCCGAAAAAGACACCACCGACGCCTCCAATGAGGATCCTGATCTGACTGAAGCTGGCCATGCCCGAGCCGAGGCTTTGCGCGCTTTATTAGCTGAGGAGGAAGTGCACGCGCTATACGCGACCAAATACGTGCGTACGGGGCAAACTTTAGGGCCGCTTTCTCAGGAGCGTAACATCCAAGTGGTGCAGTATGAAGGGCACGATTTTCACGGACTGAAAGAGCGCCTGCTGCGAGAGCATCGGGGACAGACCGTGGTGGTGGCCGGTCACTCCAATACGCTATTGCCTATTATCGAGGCTTTTGGCGCTGAGAAGCCTTTAGCCGAAATACCAGACAGCGCATACAGCTACCTGTTCAAGCTCCTTGTCGATTCGGAGGATAATGCCAAATTGGAGGTGCAGACTTTTGGTGTGGGGGCCGCTGTTCCTGCTAAATAATATAGACGCTAGGCTAGTAGTCGGTCACTTTCGTATCGCAGACCCTGTCGTGGAAGAGGCGGGTATAGGCAGTGGTAGACGTTTGGGAAATGGCCTGCATGAGGAGCACGAAAACGCTGATCGGCTTAAGTAAGTAGCGGAGGCTGGCACAACGGAAGGAAATACGCTTACCGGAAGTGCTGCTTACCTTGAGTTGGAGAAGGTGCTTACCGATAGTGGCGCGCCAAACCGAGCTCTCCGCACCTGCAAAATAAAGCCAGCCCAACATGAGATGCAGAATACGCTCCACTTTTAAGAGAAATGCCTCTTCGTCACTGCTTACGGTATAGTATTCAATCAACCCGATGATCGTGAGCAGCAGCAGCAAATCCAGAAAACCAGCCAATGCGCGCGTACCTAAACTGGCAACGTGCTCCTCTGTTTCCGTTTTTTGATAAGATAACTGCATACCTTTTATATACTGTGTTACGGTGAACAGGTTGCAGTATTTTGGTTAAATTTGGTATTTTTAAAAGAGTGAATATTGCTTGCTTGGCTTCAGGACACCTTCATGCTGCAGCAGCCATTCTTTGCGCCATAAACCTCCCGCATAACCTGTCAGGCTACCGTCGCTTCCGATCACGCGGTGGCAGGGCACGACGATGCAAAGCGGGTTGCGCCCGTTAGCAGCACCAACCGCCCGGATCGCTTTTTCGGTGGATACCGCACAGGATACAGCGAGGTAGCTGCTTGTCTTGCCAAAAGGGATCAGTTGCAACTCCTGCCATACCTGTTGCTGAAAAGGTGTGCCCAGTGGTGCCAACCGCAGTTCGAAAGTACGGCGGCTGCCCGCAAAATACTCCTCTAGCTGCCGCTGAGCATCCTGCAAACATGCCGGCACCTGTTTCTCAGGTATAGCCGTCTCCGATTCTTCACAGAACTTTACCTCTGCTAAACCCTGCTCTGAACCGCTAATGCGAAGCAGGCCAAGGGGAGTGCTCAGGTAGGTAGAATAATTTTGCTTGTCCATACCTAAAGATAAGCTATGGCAGGTATAAAAGCTACTCTTTACTTTTGGGCAACAGCGCCCGGCGGGGTATAACGCTCTACTTTGTTGCTGATTGGCTCTAAGGTCATCATGTATTTGTAGATAGCGCGCAGGTCCTCTTCTTTCATACCGGCATACATGGCCCAAGGCATAATGGTGTTGAAGGCATCTGGATCGATTTGCTTGGCGGTGGCTTCAGGCGCCTCATAGTTTTTGAAGCGCTGCACAAAGGCATCTTCCGTCCAGTTACCTATACCTGTCTCTTTGTCTGGTGTGATGTTGACTGATCGCACCACGGCGCCATTGGGAAACTTAAACTCAAAGCCTCCTGCTAAAAACTTGCCTTCGATTGGTTGCCCTTTTTCCTGAGGCGTGTGGCATTCGGTGCAGGCCGCAATGGTGAGCAGGTATTTGCCTTTCACCATTTCATCGTCCAAAGTACGCTCATCAGTAGGAGTGGGGTTACCGGAAGGAATGGTGCGCATGATTAGGTTCATCGGGAAGTCAGGCTCAGACTTTGGGACTTTATGTTCAATAGGATTAAGGGTGCGGATGTAGGAAACAATGGCGTACGCATCATTCGTGGTCATGTTTGCATAGGCTTTGTAGGGCATTACCGGAAATAAAGGATCCCCGTTTTGGCTAACCCCGGTAGTTATAGCGCGGTATACCTCGCCGTCTGTCCAGTTGCCTATACCTGTTTCTTTGTCTGAAGTAATGTTTCGGGCGTAGAAAGTACCCGGAAATCCCATTGAATGGTCAAACACATCGCCACCCTTGCCAAAAGTACCCTCTACAATGGGGCCTGAAAAGCGTGAGAAGTCGCGTGTTGAGTGACAGTCTATGCAGACAGCCACATGATGAGCTAAGTATTCGCCCCGTTCCACCAAAGCAGGTGTTTTCTCAATGGAAATAACAGGCGCTGCATCCACTTTAGGGAAGGTATAGCGCAGATAAACAACCCCAGCAGCCACTACCACTAATAGCGCCACAACCAAAATGCCAACGATTTTAAGAGCTTTATTCATAATGGGATAGGTATAAGGTTTAGAGTTAGTCGCAATACTGCATTGAAAAGTAATATTTGAAATAAATATTATTAAAATCAAGTTGTAAATAGTGATTATCCTATAATTTGAGTATCGGCACAAAATCAGCGGGTAAAAGCCAGAATAAAAAGAGTAAAAAGATGAACCATGCACCTATATTAAATGTATGTACATATATTTGCAATGGTCAACTGGTTTTTTTCTGTATTAATCATCCCGGCCTGTAAGACACCTTTAAAATAGATTTTCATGAAAATAGAAGAAGAGATAAAACAGCCTGCTTTCAGGAGCCCGCATCAAAAGGCATACATCAATTTGGTGTACACGGCCGGCTGGTTGGAGCAGGAGCAGGGTACTCAGTTCAAACCCTTTGGCGTGACGCTGCCACAATACAACATCCTGCGTATCTTGCGCGGACAATATCCGAAGCCAGCCACAGTTAGTTTGTTAATCGAGCGTATGCTGGACAAAACCTCCAATGCATCGCGTATTGTGGACAAACTGGTGGCAAAGGAGCTCGTCACCCGACAGCAGTGCCTGCATGACCGTCGAACCGTCGATGTCCTGATCACTGAAAAAGGATTGGGGTTGCTCAAGCAAATGGATGAACTGGAAGGAGGGAAGGGAACCGGAATTACGAATCTGTCAGACGAAGAAGCCCTGCAGCTAAGCCAGCTGCTGGATAAAATTAGAGGATAGAAGGATTTGTACCGACGTTACACCGTGACGTCGCATTAGCTGTAATGTCGTAGTCCATGGCAGTATAAAATTGAAATCATAGCAATTAAACCATTTGTCAATTTAACCCTCCAACCATCAACAATTCTATAAATTAACCAACCATGAAGAAAACCGCAATTCTGGCATCGCTTGCAGCAGCGCTGATGCTTTCAGCCTTTACGGGCAGCTCAATTACCGAACCGAACACCACTGAGGTAGTTGCCGCTGCAAAGGTCCGTACCTATCATGTGGCTACTGATGCCAGCGAAGTAAAATGGCATGCCAAGAAAATGACAGGCGAGCACTATGGCGATATAACGCTCAAGAGCGGTCAACTGCAGGTAGACAGGAACAAACTGACCGGTGGCAATTTTGTGATAGACATGTCATCTATCACCTGCGCCGACATAAAGGATGCTGGCTCTAACGGGAAACTGGTTGGCCACTTGAAGTCTGATGACTTCTTCGGCGTAGAGAAGCACCCAACGGCTACATTTACCATAACCGAAGCCACTCCGATCGCTAAAGCCGCAGCCGGACAGCCTAACTACAATGTGAAAGGAAACTTAACCATTAAAGGCATTACCAACCCGGTAAGCTTCCCGGCTACTGTTACTATAAAAGACGGCGTTGCTTCCGCTAAAGCCGACGTGACCGTAGACCGCACGAAATATGACATTCGCTACCGCTCTAGCAACTTCTTCGAGAACTTGGGTGATAAGGCTATTTATGATGAATTTACGGTGAGCTTGAATGTGAAGGCAAAGCTGACGAATAGTTAAGGAATCCTTCTTCTAGGATTAACCTCCCTAATCCCCCTCCTAAAAACAGGAGGGGGTTTTTTTATATTTACCGGATCCAACCACCCCTAACCCCTCCTTGTCTAAGGCGGGGAATTTTACTTACCACTTCTTTTTACTTTACCCATCGCAACTACTATCTATTTAAGAGAATCATAAGCCGTAGTTATGTAAGCATTAGCTTCTTATGTAAGTATCAACTATAGAACATAAAATTAAGCTGTGACAACAACAGATTCCCCGCCTTAGACAAGGAGGGGTTAGGGGTGGTTGGATCCGGCCACTGCGTAAATCCTGAAAATCCGAGGGTAAAGGGCTAATTTGAAAATTCAAACAAAAAAACATGAACTATGTTTGTACAATTAATGTATATACATTAGATTTGTAGCTCCTTAGAGAGAACAACCTTTATTTTAAAACTAGAATCAACATGAAAAAGACAGCAATTTTAGCTTCAATGGCCGCGGTGTTTTTATTTACATCCTGCAGCGACAGCAACTCAACAACAACTGAAACCAATGCCGTAACAACAGAGGCGGTAACTGCTGCCGATGGTGAGGCCTATGCCGTGGTTCCGGCTGAAAGCGATATTACTTGGAACGGTAAGAAAGTGGGTGGCGAGCACTCGGGCAACATCAATCTGCAGAACGGCGAGTTGGTTGTGGCTGATAACCAAGTAGTAGGTGGTGAATTTACCATCGATATGGCTTCTATCACCAACACCGATTTAACGGACGCCAAGTATAACAGCGATTTGGTAGGCCATTTGAAGTCAGATGATTTCTTTGGAGTGGAGAAGCACCCAACCGCAACTTTCAAAATCAATAGTATCAGCCCGATTGCCGATGCAGCTGCCGGTCAGCCGAACTATAACGTGGAAGGCGACCTGACCATCAAAGGCAAAACAAATCCGGTAAGCTTCCCGGCTACAGTGAACGTGGAGAATGGCGTAGCAACTGCCAAAGCCGACGTGATCGTTGACCGTGCTAAATACGATGTGCGCTACGGGTCTAACAGCTTCTTTGACAACCTAGGCGACAAAGCCATTGAAGATAACTTTACTGTAAGCTTGGATATTACAGCAAAGCAGTAATTGGAATTAACTCCCCAAGCAGGAGAAACCCAATCAAACCCTCCCCTAAAAACAGGGGAGGGTTTTTTGTTTGTCTGAATCACCGCATAGGGCCCCTATTCTAGGGATTCTTAGGATTAAAAAGAGACACGGGGTTTTTGCAGATGCCGGATCCAACCACCCCTAACCCCTCCTTGTCTAAGGCGGGGAACCTGCTATTCACTTAGCTGGATCTAAATTTTATAGTTACTGCTTAAATATGTGTTGCTCTAAGTATATTAAGTAAAGATCGGCTACTAAAAGATCGGCTACTATTAGTAAGATAGGGAGAAGCAGTAAGTAAAATTCCCCGCCTTAGACAAGGAGGGGTTAGGGGTGGTTGGATAAATTGGCCGGCAATTTCGTATCTTGCCCTTCAAACAAACCCATCACAACATGCTATACAAAGCTCTCTATACCTTATTAGCCCTATTTCTTTTCACCATTACCTCCTGCCAAACCGAAAAGCAGCCGGATGCGCAGCGGATCGTGGATGAGGCGATCGCGGCGCATGGGGGGGAGCGGTATGAGAAAAGCGCGATCAGCTTTATGTTTCGGGACAGGCAGTACCGTGCCTTGCGCGATGGCGGAGTGTTTGTGTATAGCCGCACTTTCACCGATTCTACTGGCCAGCAGGTGCGCGATGTGTGGCGCAATAGTGGCTTTAACCGTACCGTGAATGATGTGGAGGTAGAGCTGCCTGAAGAAAGGCAAAAAGCCTTTACTGCCTCTGTAAACTCTGTTATTTACTTTGCCCTGTTGCCTTATGCCCTCAATGATGAGGCAGTTCGCAAAGAGTATCTTGGTGAGATGACCATCAAAGGCGAACCCTACCACAAAGTGCGGGTGACCTTTGCGCAGGAAGGTGGCGGTGAGGGTTATCAGGATGTGTACGTCTACTGGTTCCACCAAGAGCGCAACACCATGGACTACCTCGCTTACTCATTTCAGGAAAACGACGGCGGCACCCGCTTCCGCGAAGCCATCAACCCCCGCACCGTCGGCGGTGTCCTGTTTCAAGATTATGTGAATTATACCTTAAAGGAGGATACACCACTCGAGAACTACGACCGCGCCTTCGAAGCAGGCAAGATGGAGAAGGTGTCGGAGATTATCTTAGAAGAAATAGAAGTAAGGGAGATAGATTCCCTGTAGGGACAGGTTGCGACCTGTCCGAATCGTGCACCGAAATCCCTTCTTGGGAGGGGCAGGGGTGGGTTAACCGTGCAACAAACAATCAACATCAGCAATTAGCATCAAAACCTTCCACGCCTCCTGCACCTGATTATCTTCCAGTAGCTTCTTTCCTAGCAGCTCCAACTCTTGCCGCATTTTCTCCTTGTCTTCATTATACTTATTCAATGTATAGCTCACCAACGGATCAGCCTTAAAAGCTTCTACTTCCTCAGCGCTAGGCATCACCTCTGTATTACCCAAGCGGGCGAGGTTGTTGCCAGTTAGGATGCTGCTGTTGCGTATGTGTGCTGGGATTTGGTCTACGCCGATACCTTTGTTGCGGATGGGCTTTGGAAGCTCGAAAATACAATCGCCGTTTGCGCGCAGGTAATAGTCACCGCCCATACGGGCCACAGCATCCAGTTTGTAAGGGTCTATTTTGCCCTGCTCGTCTAGAATATGCTCATTTACATGTAAGAGAAGCACTTCACAGATCACGAGGTTACCAGCCCCGCCTTCTGGCCCTAAACTAATCACCTCGTTTACCCGGCACTCCATGGCTACAGGTGCTTCTTTCACGTAAGGGGGCTTCACCATTGCCGAGGGCTCAGGTGTTAAGCCGGACTTAATGAACTCATTTATTCCTTTATCGTATTCCGTGCTGGCAAGCGACATCTGCTCCACTATATCATAGTTGCAGATATTAATAACCACCTCCTTTGTATTAATCACATTCTCCAGTGTATGCTTGCTCGTATTGTCACGCACACGGCGAGCGGGGGAGAAGACCACGATTGGAGGTTTAGCGCTAAACACGTTGAAGAAACTAAAAGGACTCAGGTTCACATTGCCCTCCTCATCCATGGTGCTGGCAAAAGCAATCGGCCGCGGCGCAATCGCCCCAAGCAATAAAGCATGCACCTCCGCCGTTTTCGTTTCTTTCGGGTTTATCGTTTTCATGGGATAGCCGTGTTGTGGTAGTGAGATGCAAGGTACGAAAAATATACCCTATGCCTAGGGCTAATAGGTTCTAACTTGTGCATACAATAATGGTAAAGCTTTTGATATTGTGACATTCAAACTGTCCCCTTGAGGGGACCGCAGGGGTGTAAAGCCAGTTGTGAAAGTCTTATACTAAACGCCAACACCCCTATAATCCCCTCAAGGGGATAGTTCCTATTAGACCCTGATAGCTTTGGGGCTGGGGGGATAATTAACCCCATATTATAAATGTATTTGAAAACATTTTGCTTAATTTTGCAAAAGGTGGCTACCTATAGCAGCCGCTGTTGATACGAAACATTGCCTGAGTTGCGATTGCGTGCAGGCAATTTGCTTACACCCTATATGAAAATAAAACTAGCACTCTTCTTGAGTCTTCTTTTCTTCGCCTCCTGCACCTCGCTGCGCACCCGGAATATTGTGTATTTCAGTGATCTTGAGCAAAAGCCCCTTATTACCGAACAGGTAGAAATGAAACGCCTGACTATTAAGCCGGGTGATCTGCTAACAATAGAAGTGCTCACGCCTAGTGTTGAAACCAATATGCTCTTTAACCGTGGTGTTATCATGGATGAGGGTGGTATTGGAGGCGGACAGATGATACGACAGCAGCAAGGTAACCAGAATGAAGGCTACTTAGTAGATACCCGAGGCTCTATCGACTTTCCTGTGATTGGGAATATGCCTGTAAATAATCTTACAACGGAACAAGTTCGTGATACTATTCTGTTGAAGGTTCGCGAATACGTGCAAGACCCGATTGTAAAGGTGAGATTACAGAATTTCCGTTTTACCATGATGGGTGAAACCGGTCCAACGGTGGTGGAGGTCCCAGCTGATAATGAAGACGTAAACTTGCTAGAAGGTCTGGCGATGGCAGGTGGTATTTCCATCTATGGCAAAATGAACAATGTGTTGGTGATCAGAGAAGAAGAAGGTGTTCGTACCATGGCTCGCTTGAATCTTAACAGCAAAGAAACTTTATACTCCCCATACTTTTACCTGCAGCAGAATGACATCGTGTACGTGGAGCCGGATAAGGCAAAGGTGGCAGGAACAAGCTTTATTCGACGCAATTGGGCTTTCGCAGCGGGCATTGTTTCATCAGCATTCGTGCTCTACCAATTATTCAAATAGTCTAACGCTTCCTATTTTATAAAATGTCCGAACTCGATTTTCAGGAAGACAACAGTGAGTCTTTAGATATAAAAGGCTTGATCATGAAATACCTACGCTACTGGTACCTTTTCGTGATTGGCGTCGCCCTTGCCCTTACTGCCGCGCATCTCTATTTGCGGTATTCCACTCCTGTTTATAGTGTTAAAGCAACCATACTAATAAAGGACGAAAGCGGAGCCGACTTGGCGAGCAGTGCGATGTTCGCTGATATGGCGTTGATGAAGTCAAATAAAACATTTTCTAATGAGGTTTTGGTGATCAAATCTAAAGGCCTTATGGAACGTGTACTTTCTGAATTGGGTATGGAAGTTTCTTACTTTGGAGAAGGACGTATTAAGTCACCTGAATTGTACGGTGGGAAAAGCCCAATTAAAGTAGTCATCGCTAATCTTGATTCTGCCGGTTTGGGCCGGAGTTTCATAGTAGAGGTAGAAGACAATAATACCTTCAGCATATTTGAGGGGGAAGATAAAGTGTCAATGCATAAGTTTGGTGAGCAAATCAGGAAGAAGTACGGAGCTTTTACAGTAGTTGCAGACTCAGATATCACGAATGATAAAGGACGTCGAGTTTTGGTTCGTTTTAATGACCTGCGCAAACTGGCCAATCGTTATAGCAAAGATTTGGTGGTTAAAAGCGTGAATGAGTATGCCACTGTGATGGAACTCAGTTTGACTGATCCAGTGCCAGCTAAAGGAAAAGATATTCTTAATAAACTGATTGAAGTATACAACCGTGAGTCAGTTAATGAAAAGAATCAAGCTGTTACAAAGACGATTCAGTTTATCGATGATCGATTGGTATATCTGACTCAAGAACTATCAGATGTAGAGAAAGAGGTTGTGCAGTATCTACAAGAAAATAAGATGATTGATGTGGCTGCCAGTGGAGGTGTTTATTCTAGTACTGCCCATGAGTATAATCAGGAAGTTACTCAGAATGAGATCAGATTGGATATTCTTAACTCGGTAGAGGCTTATCTGAAAAAAGAAGAAAATAAGTTTGAGCTAGTCCCTACCAGCCTTGATATAGCAGACCCTACCCTTAATGGCCTTATTGCGAACTTTAATGAGTTGCAAAATCAGCGCCGTCGCTTGTTACGAATTAATACAGAAACTAACCCATTGGTACGAAATGTTAATGCACAATTAGAAACTTTACGCCTTAACATTCTGGAGAACCTGCAAAATATTAAAAATGGACTTTTGATCGTCCGTCGTAATTTGCAAGCAAGTGCCCGACAGTTCGAGTCACAAGTCCGTCAAGTGCCTTCTATGCAGCGTGATTTGCAGGTAATCGGTCGGCAGCAGGGTATAAAAGAAGGATTATACTTATATCTCTTGCAGAAACGTGAAGAAGCAGCCCTCTCACAGGCAATTACCCCTTCTAACTCTCGCGTTATCGATCCAGCCACCGCTGGAGGGAGCCCAGTTGAACCATTAGCTACTAACATTTATTTAATGGCCTTGATAGCAGGATTAGCTATTCCATTTGCAGGCATTTTCCTTCGGGACATGCTCAATGATACCGTGCAAGAGTTGCGTGATGTGGAGAAAGCAACTTCTACCCCAATTCTGGGCGAAATCGGGCATAATGAGTCAGGCAAAATGCTGGTCATTACGGAAGATAGCCGTAGCTCCAGCGCCGAACTTTTCAGGCTTTTGCGCGCCAATCTACAGTTTGCTGCCGGAGGTAAAGAAAATAAAGTAATCCTTATCACCTCTAGTATGAGTGGCGAGGGTAAAACCTTCTTTAGCCTTAACTTAGCGGCCAGTTTGGTTATGACAGGAAAACGCGTGGTAGTATTAGGCTTTGACCTGCGTAAACCTAAATTAACTCAAGGAGTAAACCTGCCTAACAACATTGGTATCACGAACTATCTGATATCTGACACGGTACAGATTGAAGACCTGATCCAGTTTGCGCCTGAAATGCCAGAGCTTGCCATTATCGGTTCTGGCCCTATCCCGCCAAATCCTGCGGAGTTAATGTTGCTTCCAAAGATTGGTACGCTGTTGGATGAATTAAAAGCTAGCTTTGACTACATCATTCTGGATTCCTCTCCAGTAGGACAGGTTGCGGATACTTTGGCACTAGCTCCTTACATTGATTCTAGCTTATACATTGTACGTTATAATTATACGCATAAAAAACAGCTGCAGATCATAGACGATCTATATAAGTCTCGTAAACTCAAGCACCCAATGATCGTGCTGAACGATGCCAAGAAGAGCAGTAGTTATGGTTACTCTTATGGCTACGGTTATGGATACGGTAATTATTATGAGGAGGAGTCGAAGGGGCTGGGGAGTAAAATTCGTAAGTTGGTGAAGTAACCTTCGTTAATACAGAAAACATATAAAACACATAAATAGAAAATATAACATGTCAGGAACAGATACTACAGGTATAGAAAATGCAAAGATTGCCGTTATAGGCCTAGGCTATGTGGGCTTGCCCTTAGCCGTTGAGTTTGCAAAGAAGTACGCCACTGTTGGATTTGACATAAACGAGGGCCGCGTGCGGGAGCTCAACGAGGGGCACGACCGCACGCTGGAGGTGGAGGACGAGTATCTGAGGGCCGTGCTGGTAAACGCGCCGCTCGAAAAGGGGCTCTACTGCTCCCACAGGCTCGGGGACATCGCCGGCTGCAACTACTACATCGTGACCGTGCCCACGCCGGTGGACAAAAACAACCGCCCGGACCTGACGCCGCTCTACAAGGCCAGCGAGACGGTGGGCAAGGTGCTCAAGCGCGGCGACATCGTCATCTACGAGTCCACCGTGTACCCGGGTGTAACCGAGGAGGAGTGCGTGCCGGTGCTCGAGCGCATGTCGGGCTTAAAATTTAACGAGGACTTCTTCGCCGGCTACTCGCCCGAGCGCATCAATCCGGGCGACAAGGAGCACACGGTGGCCAAGATCCTCAAGATCACCTCCGGCTCCACCCCCGAGGCGGCCGAGCAGGTGGACCGGCTCTACAGGGCCGTGATCACGGCGGGCACCCACAAGGCGGCCTCCATCAAGGTGGCCGAGGCGGCCAAGGTGATCGAGAACGCGCAGCGCGACATCAACATCGCCTTCGTCAACGAGCTGGCCAAGATCTTCAACCGGCTGGGCATCGACACGGACGAGGTGCTCGAGGCGGCCGGCACGAAGTGGAACTTCCTCAAGTTCAGGCCCGGGCTGGTGGGCGGCCACTGCATCGGCGTGGACCCCTACTACCTGGCCCAGAAGGCGCAGGAGGCCGGCTACCACCCCGAGATCATCCTCGCCGGCCGCAGGCTCAACGACGGTATGGGCGAGTATGTGGCCCACGAGGTGATCAAGCTCATGGTTAAGAAGGACATCCCGGTGAAGGGGGCCAACATCCTTGTACTTGGTATTACTTTTAAGGAGAACTGTCCGGACGTAAGGAACACCAAGGTGGTCGACATCCTCAGCACGCTCAGGGAGTACGACACCAACATCACCATATACGACCCGTGGGCGGAGCCCGCTGAGGTGAAGCACGAGTACGGCTGGGACTCGGTGAAGGAGCTTAACGGCGTGAGCGACTGCGACGCCATCATCATGGCCGTCTCCCACAACGAGTTCAAAACACTGGACCTGAGCAGGCTCTGCAAGGAAAAGGCCGTGATCTACGACGTGAAGGGCGTGCTCCCCAAAGAGCTCTCCGACGCAAGACTGTAATAAAAATAAAATCTCCCTCCTTGGACAAGTCTAAGATCCCGTACTTGTTTCGGGAGAGGGACTAGGGGTGGTTTGACCCGGATAAGCAAAGCAATACATGTACGAAACCAAATACCACACAGCAGAGTTAAGCCAGAGCACCTTCCTCGTCACGGGCGGGGCGGGCTTCATCGGCTCCAACATCGTCGAGTACCTGCTCAGGTACGGAGCTGGGAAGGTGCGCGTGCTCGACAACTTCTCCACGGGTTCCCACGCCAACATCGAGGAGTTCAGGTCCAACCCGGCCTTCGAGCTGATGGAGGGCGACATCCGCGATCTGGATACCTGCAAGCGAGCCTTGGAGGGAATGGATTATGTCTCGCATCAGGCAGCGCTGGGCTCTGTTCCCCGCTCCATCAACGACCCGATCACCAGCAATGACGTTAACATCAGCGGCTTTCTGAACATGCTGGTGGCGGCACGCGATGCGGGGGTTAAGCGAATGGTGTATGCCGCAAGTTCCTCTACCTACGGCGACCACCCGGGCCTGCCGAAAATAGAGGATCAGATCGGCAGCCCGCTGTCTCCCTACGCCGTGACCAAGTACGTGAACGAGCTCTACGCGAGCGTTTTTTCCAAGACCTACGGCTTCCACACCGTCGGTCTGCGCTACTTCAACGTCTTCGGGCCGAAGCAGAACCCGAAGGGACCTTACGCTGCAGTAATACCGCTTTTTATAGAAGCAGCACTAGAGAACAAGACACCTTATATTAATGGGGACGGTGAGACAAGCCGGGACTTCACCTTCGTGGAAAATGCCGTGCAAGCTAATGTCAAGGCCATGTTGGCTGAAGGTATAGCTGAACACGAGGTAGTAAATATTGCCTTTGGTGAGCGTACCACATTGAACCAACTGTGGAACAGGATTACAGAAATCGCAGGTATAACGCTAAGTCCTGAATACAAAGAGGAGCGCAAGGGTGATGTACGACATAGTTTGGCAGATATAAGCAAAGCCAATAATCTAATAGGGTATGCCCCAGCTTTTTCAGTACTTGTAGGTTTAGGAATAGCTTATAATTGGTATAAAAGGAGTGCTGATAAGGTTACTTTATAATTTTAAAGTCACAACGGAAAGCAATAAAGTAAATGGCTAAGTTAAAACATAAAAGAGTATTAGTAACAGGAGCAGATGGTTTCATTGGTAGCCATCTGGTAGAACGCTTATTGGATGAGGGCTGTCAGGTAAGAGCATTTACATACTATAATTCATTTAACAGTTGGGGCTGGCTTGATAACTTCCCGAAGGAGAAGCTCTCACAGATAGAAATTTTCTCAGGAGATATCAGGGACCCTAATGGCGTGCGTACGGCTATGAAGGATATAGATGTAGTGTTTCATCTAGCGGCACTAATTGCTATACCGTTTAGCTACCATTCTCCGGATAGCTACATTGATACTAATGTGAAGGGCACACTGAATATCGTGCAGGCTGCGAAGGATTTGGGGATTGAGAGAGTACTTGTAACCTCTACTTCAGAAGTATATGGTACTGCCCAGTATATTCCAATTGATGAAAAGCATCCAAGACAACCGCAGTCGCCCTATTCAGCTTCAAAAATAGGTGCAGACTGTATTGCAGACTCTTTTTACAGAAGCTTTAACTTGCCACTCACGATCGTTCGTCCCTTCAATACTTATGGGCCGCGCCAATCAGCCAGAGCTGTTATACCAACTATTATTACACAGTTGTTGCAGGGTAAGACCGAGATCAAACTAGGTGATCTGACGCCTACACGCGATTTGCTGTTTGTAAAAGATACAGCCAATGGCTTTGTCGAGATTGCAAAGTCTGATAGCCTGATAGGAGAAGACTGTAACATTGCAACAGAGTCTGAGATAACAGTTGGTGATCTTGCACAGAGCCTGATCAATCTAATAAACCCTGATGCCAAAATTATTCAGGATAATGTTCGCTTGAGACCTGAGAAAAGCGAGGTATTCCGTTTGTATGGTGCCAATGGCAAAATTAAGAGTCATACGAAATGGGAGATGCAGTATAGCTTGGAAGAGGGCCTTACTGAAACAATAGAATGGTTCAGAAACAAGGAGAACCTGCGTGAATACAAAGCTGACATTTATAATATCTAATCTGTTGCTTCAGATAATCAAACTTAAGAACTTTCTTTATGGGGCAGCCTTCTAAGTATGGCCACATCATACAGTATATAAAATCTCAATTTCCGAATCAGGACTTCATCCCACTACATGAGCCAAGGTTTATTGGGAATGAGAAAAAGTATGTAGCAGATGCCATTGACTCCACTTTCGTTTCTTCTATTGGCGCTTATGTGAATCGCTTTGAAGAAATGATGCAGGAAATCACAGGGGCAAAATATGCTATTGCCACTGTAAATGGGACAGCAGCTTTACATATGGCACTTATAGTAGCGGGTGTAAAGCAAGGGGATGAGGTGCTTTCTCAGGATTTGACTTTTATTGCTACTGCAAACGCCATCAGTTATATAGGAGCTATGCCTGTTTTTCTGGATATAGATAGAAAGACACTGGGCTTGTCAGCTGATAAACTGGAAAGCTTTTTACAGCAATACGGGAAGCAAGAAGATGGGGTAACTATAAACAGCAAAACAGGAAACCGGATTGCCGCTTGTGTACCCATGCATACTTTTGGGTTTCCATGTGAGATAGAGCAAATAGCAGAGATTTGTGCTAAGTGGAATATTCCTTTAGTGGAGGATGCAGCAGAGTCTTTGGGCAGCTATTATAAAGGTATGCATACAGGCAACTTCGGTTTGTTGGGTACTTTCAGTTTCAACGGCAATAAGACGGTGACCTGTGGTGGTGGTGGTGCCATCGTAACCAACGATGAAAGTATAGCTAAATTTGCTAAGCACCTAACCACACAGGCGAAAATGCCGCATGCTTGGGAGTTTAATCACGATCATATTGGCTACAATTATCGCATGCCTAATCTAAATGCGGCACTGGCTTGCGCCCAACTGGAGCAGTTGGATGCTTTCGTAGAAAATAAGCGGGAGTTAGCTGAAAATTATAAAAATTTCTTTGAGGAGGTAGAAGGAATAGAATTTGTAACAGAAAAATCAGATGCGAAGGCCAACTATTGGTTAAATTCAATTCTACTGAAAGACAGAGAAGCACGTGATTCATTTTTGACGGAAGTGAACAGTAATGGAGTGATGTCTCGCCCAGCATGGTCGTTGATGCATAAGCTGCCGATGTTCCAAGATTGCCTACATGATGATTTAACTGTAAGCAAGTGGATTGAGGAAAGGTTAGTTAATATTCCGAGTAGCGTTAGGTTATAAAAATTATGAAAGCATATATAATTGGATCAGGCGGGTTCGCAAAAGAAGTTTTGAGGCTATTATTCGATATACATGGTATATATGATTTTAAAGGCTTTATTGATTATGAGCCTCAGTTGAAGAATATATTTGCTGATGGTCAAGAATGGCCAGTTTTAGACGAATCTGAATTTCTCAGAGATAATAACCCCGTTAGTGAAGATATAGCATTATTCCTCGGTATTGGTGACCCTAAGAAGAACAGTGAAATCATTGATAAGTATAATGGTTTTAACTTTCCTAATTTAATACATCCCACTTTCACAGGCAGTAGTAAGTCCATAAAAATAGGAAATGGAAATATTATAACTGCAGGGTGTGTGTTTACTGTAGATATAAAGATAGGGTCATACAATATTTTTAATCTAAGTTCAACTGTAGGTCATGATTCTGTAATTGGAAACTTTAATGTAATTAATCCAGGGGTTAATATTAGTGGTGGTGTCATAATTGGGGATAGAAATTTATTAGGTGTTAATTCTACTGTATTACAGTATTTAAATATAGGAGACAATAGCATTCTAGGAGCAGGAGCTGTATTAACAAAGGATTTGCTGTCAAATGCATTAGCTGTAGGTATTCCTGCGAAAGTGCTTAAACAACTTTAGTAAGATATATAATTTAATATCAGCAAAAAATGGTTGATACTGCACTTGTAGCCGTTATCTTTCCAAGTAACATTCCATTTCTTAAAGACTTTCTATTTTCAGTAGCAAGTCAATCAGAAAAAAGTTTTGATTTAATTTTAATAAATGATGGGGTGGCTTCTTTAACTGATGTGTTAGGAGAGCAGAAGTATTTAGTAAAAGAAGTACTTAATATAGATGGCAACCCATTTGAAATTAGAGTAAAGGCTATAAATGAAATTGCTAAAAAAGGGTACAAAAAGCTAATATTTTCAGATACAGACGATGTCTTGAGCCATAACAGAGTTGAAGTACTGACAAATGAGTTAGATGTTTTCCCAATCGTATGTAATGATTTAGATATTACTGACGTAGAAGGTAATCTTTTAGAAAAAGGGTACTGGAGGAGTCGGTTAGGGAGTAGACACGTTTTTGATCAAACATTTCTTTTAGATAAGAATATTGTAGGTTTCGGAAATACTGGTATTAGATTGGATAATGAGTTACCTAAACTTGATAATCATCCTAATTTAGTAGCGCCTGATTGGTTCTTTTTCTTTCGATTTCTAGATGAAGGAAGAGAAGCATTATTTAGTTCCTCCTGTTCTATTGGATACAGGCAGCACGAGAGCAATATTATTGGCTTAAAAGCTGTTAACGAGGATAGACTAATAAAAACAATAAATTGTAAAATACAGCATTATTCTGAGTTAGTAAAAGTTGGGTATAAACTTAATAAAGAATTAGAGTCGCTTCACTTTCTTAGGAAGGATCTGGTGAAAGAGACTAAAAGGGTACAAGAAGTGCTAGAAGAGCTTAAGGAGAAAAAATTAAACTATTTTTGGTGGGAAGAAACAAATAATATTATATGAAAAGCTTTAAGATTAAAGATAAAGAAATTTACAATTACTGTGAACCATATATAATTGCTGAGATTGGAGCGAACCATAATGGTGACATGGAGTTAGCTAAAACAATGATTGATTCTGCGATACAATGTGGCGTGGACGCTGTAAAGTTTCAATCTTGGACTCCTACTTCATTGGTCTCAAAAGAGGAGTATAATAAAAATCAAAAATATAATGATTCTCCTAAGAAGCATTTTGGTTCTCTAAAAGAAATGGTAGAAAAATACTACCTCACGACAGAACAACATTTTGAGCTGAACCAATACTGTACAGATAAAGGTGTAGACTTCTGCTCTACTCCCTTTTCTAAAGAAGAAACTGATTTGCTTGAAGAATTAGATGTTCCATTCTATAAGATAGCTTCTATGGACATAAATAATCCTCAATTGCTGTCTTATGTAGCACAGAAAAATAAGCCAGTTATTGTTTCTACAGGAATGGCCACGCTTGCCGAGATAGAGAACGCGCTCAACACACTTTATAAAAAAGGGTGTTATGAAGTTTCTTTACTACACTGTATTTCTATTTATCCTCCACTTTATGAAGACATACACCTAAACAACATCACTATGATGCAAAATACATTTGGTGTTCCGGTTGGATTCTCAGATCACACTATCGGGTTCTCAATTCCGCTAGCAAGTGTGGCACTGGGTGCATGTATAATCGAGAAACATTTTACAACTGATAAAGATCTTCCTGGTTGGGATCATGAAATTTCTGCTGACCCTGCTGAAATGACTGTAATTTGCCAAGAATCAAAGAACATAGCTAAATCTTTAGGATCTTATACAAGAGTAGTATCTAAGGCTGAACAAGAGAAAAAACTTAAATTCAGAAGAAGTATTGTTACTATAAAAGAGCTTAAAGCAGGGCATATTCTTACAATAGATGACCTAACAAGTAAAAGGCCTGGAACAGGTATATCTCCCGACCTGTTGAACCAATTGGTTGGGAGAACATTAAAGAAGGATGTAGCAGAAGATACACTGCTGACTTGGGAGAACATTATATAAATCATGATTGCTATAATTCCTGCAAGAGGAGGCTCAAAAGGTCTCCCAAATAAGAACATTAAGCCTCTTTTGAGTAAACCCTTAATTGCTTATACCATAGAAGCTGCGCTAAAGGCAGAGTCAGTAAATGATGTAATAGTCTCAACAGATAGTGAGGAAATAGCAGCTATAGCAAAGCAATATGGTGCGAGCATCCCTTTTCTTCGGCCAAGCAGTCTAGCAACAGATGAGTCAATAGCTATAGATACTTATTTATATACAATTAATAGGCTTCAGGAAGAGAGTAGCGTTGAGCTTGAAAATATTATGGTTTTGCTACCCACCTGTCCTCTGCGGAACAGTAATGATATTGATGCTGCTGCAGAACTTTTTTTCGAAAAGAAAGCCGATTCTGTTATAAGTTATACGCAAGAGCACCACCCGATTTATTGGCATAAGCAGGTTGACGAAAATTTAAGATTTGTTAACCTGTTTGATGATCTACTTAAGAATAGACAGGAATTAAAACCAACTTATTATCCTAACGGAGCAATTTATATTTTTAGAAAGTCTCTTTTGCAAGAGCGTAGATACTTTTCTGAAAAGTCTTATGCATACATAATGCCCAGAGTCCGTTCAGTAGATATAGATACAATTGATGATTTTGAGTACACTGAATATTTAATGAAAAAAGCTTAAGGATGAAGAACAAACTTGTCTTGCAGCAGGACACAAGCTTAGAGGATGCTATTAAGTTACTTGATCAAAATGGTAATGGGTTTTTGCCCGTAGTTGATGTTGATGATACTCTTATTGGTATTATAACTGATGGAGACTTGCGGCGAGCTATACTTAACAGAAAGTTTGATGTAAATAGTGTAATCAATAAGAAACCTGTTACATTTTCTTATTTGACACCTCATATAGTAGTTAAGCAACAATTAAGGAAGCTACACAGACGGCACATGCCACTTGTTGATGAAGCAGGTAAACTTAAAGAGGTAGTTGTTTTAGATGATTTTGAGGTTGAGTCGAAACCTAATTGGGTAGTTGTTATGGCAGGTGGTTTGGGACGTAGACTGGGAGAGCTTACTAGGGACACACCTAAGCCAATGTTAAAGGTTGGAGGTAAACCTATCCTTCTAGGTATAGTAGAACATTATAAATCGCAAGGGTTTCACAAATTTATATTTTGTGTAAACTATAAGTCTCATATCATAGAAGAATATTTTGGTGATGGTAGAGGGTTTGGTGTCGATATAAGATATACTAAGGAACAAAAAAAGCTCGGTACAGCAGGAGCTTTAAGCTTAATCGATTTTGATCTAGAGCATCCTTTTTTTGTTGTTAATGGGGATGTGCTGGCAGCAATTGATTTTGATGACTTCTTGAATTATCATCTAATTAATAAGGCTGATGCTACTATGTGTATCAAGCGATATACTTATGAAGTGCCTTATGCTTGTATAGAATTTGATGGAGAAAATAATCTTGTAGCACTAAAAGAAAAGCCTAAATATAATTATCACATTAATACAGGAATGTATGTGCTTAATGCTTCTATTATTAGTCAAATTCCCAAGGGTTGTTTCTATGATATGCCAACACTATTTGATGATCTGATGTATCAGAATAAACGTATCCTTAAAGTCTTTAATACGGATGAGTATTGGTTAGACATTGGTCAACCGAAAGACTATTTAAAAGCTAATGAAGATTTCAAGTATTAGTTAAACATTTTAAATATTAGGAGTTGTCTTCGATTATTACTATATATGAGGGAGTTTAGGTAGTGGATAAATTAAAACAATTAATTAAAAGAAATTTTCAATACTTTTCATATTTCTATTCTTACCTAAGATACAGAATTTTTATTGCATTATTCTTGAGCTTAAGTGTAGGTGTATTTGACGGATTTGGCCTTGCAATGTTTATGCCATTATTCCAAATGGTTGACGGTAGTAATACTGTAGACTCAGAGCAATTAGGACACTTATCATTTTTGATAAAGGGTCTAGAGGTTGTGGGCATTGAACTGAGCCTGATGACCATTTTAATTGTGATGCTGACCTTTTTCTCTATAAAGGGTATTATGAAATTCTTTGAATCATATAATAAAGTACTTTATCAACAGTACTTTATGAAGAAAATTAGAATTTCAAATATTAATAATTTAGCAAACTTTAGCTATGATAATTTTGTCAAAAGTGACTCTGGTAAAATCCAAAATACATTCAGTGGAGAAGTTTTAAAAGTTAGCAAAGCTTACAATTCATATTTTACGGCTGTCCAATATGGAGTATTAGTAGTTGTGTATGTATTCCTAGCTTTTTTATCTAATCCAGAATTTGCAATATTAGTTACAATTGGGGGATTAATAACTAACTTAATCTTTAAAGGACTATATAGTAAAACTAAGAAAATATCTAAGCAATTGACATTGCAAAATCATACTTTTCAAGGTCTATTAATACAAAAAGTAGGTTTTTTTAAATACCTGAAAGCTTCTGGTTTAATTACAAATTATGCAAAAAAGCTGAAAAGTAATATAAATGAAATTGAAAATTCTCAACGTAAAATGGGCTTTATAAGCTCTCTGCTTCAAGCTGTTAGAGAGCCACTTGTTATATTAGTGGTAGTTGTAGTGATTTTAATACAAGTCGAGCTGTTTTCAGAAAATCTTGGCTTGATAATATTAAGCCTTCTATTTTTATATCGCTCATTGACTTTTGTAATGGCAATGCAAAAGTATTGGAATGATTTTCTAACTAATTCTGGTTCTCTTGAGAATATGACAAACTTCACAAGAGAACTTGAAACCGGTAAAGAGAAACATGGGAAGATTGCATTCCAAAAGTTTATTAATAAAATTAGTTTGAAAGGAGTATCCTATTCATATGATGATACTCAAATTTTAAAGGAAATAAACTTAGATATCTCAAAAAATGAAATTGTTGCTATAGTTGGAGAAAGTGGTTCAGGAAAAACTACTTTAATCAATCTATTATCAGGCTTGCAAACACCATCGACTGGCCAAGTAATAATTGACGACTATAACCTCAATGAGTTGAATACGCACACTTATCAAAATAGAACTGGCTACATTACACAAGAGCCTGTCATTTTCAACGATACAATTTTTAATAATGTAACTTTTTGGGATAAAAAGAATGATTTTAATTTAATTAGATTTTACAGTGCTTTAAAGAGAGCTTCTATAGACACATTTGTTAAAACACAACCAAATCAAGAAGATGAATTATTGGGAAACAATGGTATTAACATTAGCGGTGGCCAAAAGCAAAGGTTATCGATAGCTCGTGAATTATATAAGGAAGTAGATATCTTATTTATGGATGAAGCTACTTCTGCATTAGACTCGGAAACAGAAAAAGCCATACAGGAAAATATAGATACCCTAAAAGGCGAACTCACAATCATCATAATAGCACACCGATTGTCAACTATAAGAAATGCAGATAGAATTGTTATGTTGAATAATGGAAGAATAGAACACGTAGGCAGCTTCGAAGATTTGCGTAGTGCTTCTCCTAACTTTAAAAGAATAGTTGAATTGCAGGGCATATAGTACAATGAAATTAAGAAATATTCCAAACAAAATTTTGCAAATTCTACCGTATAGAGGAATCCCTTTATACTATAGATTATTAGCTTATAAGAATTGGAAAAAATCGGGAAATTTTATAGTCAGACCTGACCCATTCAAGATAGTTTTTATAAATCCTAAATTAATTGTTTACAATACATTAAATAGGTTTTCCTACATCAGTAAGAGAAGTATGTTCACTGACTGTGGAAAAATTGTTGGTGGAGACTGGGATCTTTCAAATTCTAAATTCAAATTTAATACAATTTATAAAGCTGATAACTCAAGTGAGACTATATACCAGTCCCTTAAGATGAGATTTCATGAAAGGAAGGATTGGACTGAAACCCCATTAGTTAAAGGTTGGTTAAAATTAATCAGAGAAGGGAAAAGAGCTGGGCATGGATGCACAACAGAAGATCTAGTTTTTCAAAGATTTGAAAAACTAGATCTTCTGTACCATGAAATTAAAACTTATGGGTATAAATCTAAATTAGATATAATTAACTCAAGTTATAGAGATCCTGCTAAAGTAGTTCCTTCTCGGAACCCAGAGCTATTTTGGTACCAATATGATGAGGTAGTGGTAAATGTTGGTAGAGGAGGAGAATTTTTATTTGTGGGGGGGCATCATAGATTATCAATGGCACTAATTGCTGGAATAGATAGTATTCCTGTGCGCTTATTCGTAAGACATAATCTTTGGCAAGAATATAGGGATCAACTTTATTTAGGTAAAGTAACTTTAGATAATGCTGAAATCCATCCTGACTTAGTAGATGTTATCTGACTTACAATCAAGAGCTTAAAATTAGTAACATACTTAATTTACTATTAAAAAATATAAGTTGAACAGAGAAGAAATAATAGAATATCTAAATTATTTAGAAAAGAAATTTCCAGTTAATGATTGGAAAATAGATGGAGTAATAATTTGGCCTGTAATACGAGTTAAATTGTTTTTCTTATTTATAAATTTAGATGGAGATAGTGCTTCCTTAAAAACCAAAAAGAAAACCAATTTCTTTTATAGTTTAAGAAAATTTATTATTTCTTTAATATACTATATATATTATGTTTATATAAAGAAATCCTTAGCAGATAAAATGTTTTGTAGTGCTTCTCATTTCAGACATTTTGAAAAAGGAATTTATAAAAACAGATATTTTAATGACTTAATTGACAATCAGCAGGACTTTCTTTTTTTAGAATACGAATCAACAATTAGTAAATATGAGGAAAAGGTTGACTATCCTCATAAAACTTTGTTTATATATAAAATAACCTACTTTACTCATGCGTTAAAAAAAATTAAACTCTACTTTCATAAGACAGATTATAATTTGTTCCCTTCATTCGAGCAATTTGAATCAGAGTTATTTGAAAAATTTGGTGGTAAGCTGAAAATATCGCTTCGAGAAGTAGAGGAGAATATTATATACCTTTTAATAATAAAAGGTATATATAAAAAAATTCTTGTAAGAAATAATATTAATAAAGTATATGTTTTAAGTTACTATTCAAGATTAGTAGCCCCGATGTGTTTAGCTGCAAATGAAGTTGGTATAGAGTGTATTGATATTCAGCATGGAGGACAA
Source organism: uncultured Pontibacter sp. (assembly GCF_947499215.1). Taxonomy (GTDB): domain Bacteria; phylum Bacteroidota; class Bacteroidia; order Cytophagales; family Hymenobacteraceae; genus Pontibacter. The sequence continues at coordinate 1,312,664 of NZ_CANMNI010000001.1, read as the reverse complement.
GGTAAATCACATGTAGCTTATGCTAAGTTTAGTGTTGTGCCTAAGTATGGATATCAGTTACTTCCTCAAAAATTTTGGTGTTGGGATCAAGGCTCAGCAGATGTCATAAATGAATGGGTAAGTACACAAAATTATCATCAAGTAAAAGTAGTAGGTAATCCATGGATAGAGCATTGTATGAAATATTATGCTTCACACTTATCTGAAAAACAAAAAATCATCCTATATACATTACAGCCAATAGATGACGAGATAATAGAGAGTTATATTATTGATGCAATCATAAAAACTCCAGAAGATTATATATGGTGGTTAAGATTACATCCAAGACAATATAAAGAGAAAGAAAAATTACTTAATCTTCTTAGAGACAATAAAATATATAATAAAGTAAACGTAGAACAGGCAACCGCTCTGCCATTACCAGCTATTCTAACGCACGTATACATTCATATTTCAAATTTTTCTGGGTCCATATTAGAGGCATCTATGCTTAAAAAAAAGAGCATTATTCTAAGTGAATTGGGCGTTTTGAATTTTCCAGATGTTGTTAAAAGTGAATATGGTATAGTATTGCTTAATAAAAGTAGTGAAGAGCTATTAGACGAAATTATAGATAGAGCTAATTAAATATTCATTAAAGAATTACTTAAATAATTTATAAAATGTCCTTTCATTCTAATAGCATTGGATAAGATTAAAATAGGTTATATAGGAAACACTTATGCAGAGAGAAGAAATATAATAGATAAAGTTAATGTTTCATATTCATATACTCCTTCTGCAAGATATATAAATAAAATTTCAAAGTACTTAAGGATAATAGAAAAGCTAGATGTTATATATAAAGACATTAGTTTATTCCATTATTTTAATAAAGTAAGCTTTGGAAGCAAACCTTGGGTCTCAACTTTTGAGACAATTATACCAAGATATATGAAGGCTCTAAGCTGTCATCATGGCAAGAATCCTAGCTATGCCGAAATTTCAAATGATAAAGACATCCTATTTGCATTAGACGCTATTGCTGGAGAAAATTGTAGAAAATTAATTTCTTTATCGGAATGTAATTTAAATATTCAAAAATATTTCCTTTCTTTTTTTGATCCAATATATAGTAAATCTATAATTCCCAAAATGATTGTTATCACTCCTCCTCAAAACCTTAACATCAAAAATTGGGAGGAAAAAAATATTAATTTAAATGGAGAACTAACTTTTACATTTATCGGACGGGATTTTGCACAAAAAGGCGGGTGCAATATTTTAAGAGTTTTCACTAGGCTTAAAAAGTATTACCCTATCAAACTTATAATTATTAGTTCTCTTAATGTGTCGAATTATGTAGTAGGAGAAAATGAAGATGATATAAATCGTGTACGGGAAATTATTCAAGATAATAAAGATTGGGTTGAGTTTTATTCAAGTTTGCCAAATAATGAAGTTATTGAGATAATGAAGAGAAGCCATATTGGGTTACTACCTACTTGGGCTGATACTTTTGGTTATTCAGTACTTGAGTTTCAGTCTTGCGGATGCCCAGTTATTACAACAGATGTGAGGGCTTTACCCGAAATTAATAATGATGAGAGAGGCTGGGTGATAAGCGTACCTAAAAATGTGCTAGGAGAAGGGATTTATCTAACTAATGATGAAAGACAAGCAATGAGTGATACTATAGATGATGGCTTATACAAAGTCATTAAAAATATTTTTCACAATCGGACATCGTTACTCGAAAAAGCTAAGATGAGTATTTTAAATATTGAGATAAACCACTCTGAAAGCATTTTCTCTGATAAACTTAAAGAAATTTATTTTGAAGCTTTATGTAACCCGCTAATACAGAAATAACTATTTACAATTACAGTAACTTCAAGCTTATTAGCATTTACTGTCAGATTATTTAGTTATAAATACCCTTATAGTGAAGGGCTATTCCATTAGTGTCTATATTGAAAAAAAATGTTAAAAATTCTATACTATTCTACCGCATATACCGCTTCTCATGGAGGTAGTAATCATTCGAAAGCTTTTGTGAAATTTGCAAAAGAAAATGCTGCGGTATCTGAAGTAAATATTTTCCCAAGCCATAGGTCTCCTATACTTCAAGTCAAAAATAATTCTTCGGTCTTTAAAAATAAGTTGTTAAGTTCCAAACTTCTGCTCCCTTTTAGATTATATAAAAGAAATAAATTAAACATTCAGAGTTTATACTCAGCAATTGATCAATATAAACCAAATGTGCTCGTTGTTCGAATGGATAATAATTTTTTCCAACTCAAGCATGTTAAACTTAAGTATCCAAACTTGATACTGGTAACAGAAGTGAATGGCTCATCCTTTGATGAATCATTTAAAAATATAGTATTTAAGTCTTACTTTCAAAATAAAGAAAAAGAGGCATTCTCATTATGTGATTTGAATTTTTTTGTGTCATCTTTTCTACGAGATCGTGTCATGGGAGATATGATAAATTATTCTAGAGATTTAGTAAACCATAACGGGTTCGATGATACTTTATTTGTAAAAGTGGAGAATGATAAATCAAATAAAGAAGCTTTAGGTATTGCAAAAGACATGAAAGTAATTGGTTATCTAGGGACTTTAGATTTACATAAAAAAATGCATTTATTTATTGATGCATATGCCAAGGTTTCTAAAGTTCATAAGAATGTTGTCGCTCTAGTCGTAGGAGGTGGACCTGCACTTGAAGAGATTGAAAGCTATGTGGGGAACAAAGGGCTTTCTGATAAATTTTATTTTACAGGACAAGTGGAGCATAAGGATGTTCATAAATATCTCAAAGCCTTCGATGTCGCTGTACATCATGCTGCTAACGATTATATGAGTCCACTCAAAATTTTTGAATATTTAGCATTACAACTTCCTGTTATTGGACCCGACATTCCTGCTGTAAGAGAGATATTTGAAGATAGAAAGCATTTGTTACTTACTGCTCCTACTGTATCAGATATTGAAGAGAAGATATCGCTATTATTAAATCATTCTGAGTTGGCTTATTCTATTGCAAAGAATGGAAATGAATATGTAAAAGCTAATTTTACATGGAGAGAAAATGTTGAAAGAGTAATAGGGGCGATACAAAAGATACATCCAATTGAAGATTTTACAGTTAATTCAAAAGCCACAGCCTAGAGGGGCTGAAGTGTTTACCGCCCAATTATCTAGCAATTTGGAAAATTTACAACATTCCTCTCATATTCTGGCACTTTTTGATAGTCCTGATTCAAGCAGATTTATTAGCAAGTGTCAGCTGTTAAATGCAAATTCTAAAGCCCGATTTTGGGACAAAGATGGTTGGGCGAAATTGGCAACTATCATAAAAGAACTAAAACCAGATGTTATTCAGGCGAATGCTGGTGACACACTAAAATACGCCGTGTTTTCTAAGTTGTTTTTCAAATGGAAGCAACCGATAGTATTTCGGAATGCTAGTACATTAAGTTCATATATTAAGAACCCACTCCAAAAGCTGTATAATGAATTTCTATATAAGCAAACGGATGCCATTGCTTCTGTAAGTGAATATTCTAGAAATGACTTGCTATTGCTCTATCCAGGATTAAAATCAAGGACATATACTATTCCAATAGGTTTAGAAGAGAAGATTCGAGTTGAGAATCCATTTCCTGTTAATCATAAGGATCAAGTGAAGCTGGTGCATGTTGGAGGCTTTTCTTTCGAGAAGAACCATACAAGGCTACTGCACATATTCTCCGCTCTGTTGGCAACTCAAGAACATGTCCACTTGTGGCTTGTGGGGGATGGCCCCCTTAGAATGAGCATTGAAAATCAGGTTAAGGACATGGGGTTACAGAATAACGTCCATTTTACTGGTTTTGTAAATAATCCACTGGATTATATAGCAAATGCGCAGGTATTGGTACTACCAAGTATAATAGAGGGCCTGCCAGGAGTTATTTTAGAAGCAATGCTATATGAAACGCCAGTGGTTGCATATAATGTTGGCGGAATTAGAGAAATAGTAAAATCAAATGAAACAGGATGGCTGATTGAACCAGGTGATGAAAAAGGTTTTGCAAAAGCTCTTGAAGATATTATTCTGATGAAAGAAGCAGATAAATATAAAATAATTCAGAAGGCAGAGAAGTTGGTAAAAGGTGAGTATATGAATGTTCATATTGCGACAAAGTTTGCTTTTCTTTATAAACAGTTATTAAATAAAAATTAAGGACTTAAATTTTGTCAACTAAAGTAACAGTATTGCACCTAATCAAATCACTCGGCCGAGGTGGAGCTGAAATGCTATTGCCGGAAACCCTGAAGGTACACGATCGAGATCAATTTGATTTTCATTTTGCTTATTTTCTCCCGTGGAAAGACCAGATGGTTTCTGCCATTGAAGCATTGGGTGCTAATACAATCTGCTTCAAGGCTAATAATAACCTGCAGATGTTTCAGCGGGTAAGTGAGATCAGTCATTATGTACAGGAGCATCAGATTGATGTGATCCATAGCCACTTGCCTTGGGCTGGTGTAGTTGCGAGGATTGTGGGTAAGAAAACAGGTGTGCCGGTTGTTTATACTGAGCACAATAAGTGGGAGCGATATAATAAGATCACGTACTGGCTGAACAAACTCAGTTTTGGCTTGCAGGATGCCGCTGTGGCAGTGTCGGATGATGTGCAGCAGTCTATACGCAAGAATGCCGGACTTAATTTCCGTGAACTTGAATTGCCGGCTACGAAAGGACCCGGAGTAAATGGTAAAGCGAAAAAGCCATACCTGCTAAACATTCTGAATGGTGTGAATACGGCGCATTTTGTACGGGATGAGCAGGCAGGCCTTCAGATACGGCAGGAACTAGATATACCGGAAAATGCTCCTGTGATTGGGACGGTATCCGTTTTTCGCTTTCAGAAACGCCTAGATGTATGGATGGAGATTGCTGCAGCAATTCTAAAAAAGGTACCAGAAGCGCATTTCATTATTGTTGGAGATGGCCCCCTCAAGGAAGAGTTGATGGCGAAAAAAAAGTCACTGGGTTTGGAAGATCGTCTGCATATGCCGGGGCTAAAAACCGATGTAAAGCCCTACTTCAGTGCCATGGACATCTACATGATGTCTTCTATCTTCGAAGGCCTTCCCATAGCATTACTAGAAGCCATGAGTTGCTCCTGCGCTGTGATCAGCACCAAAGCTGGTGGGGTAGGGGAAGTGGTAGATGAAGGTAAGAGTGGACTGCTTTGTGAAGTGGATGATTATATGAAACTAGTAGATTATAGCATTCAGCTATTGCAAAATACTGAGCAACGTATAGCCCTAGCAGCTGGGGCACGCGGCCGGGTACAAGCTGATTTTAGCATAAATAAAATGGCGAAACAGTTAGAGGAGTTATATTTGTATCTAAAAAAATAATCCCAACTCCCTCTCCTGTTTTTAGGGGAGGGAGCTGGGAGTGGAAACATGCAAATACGAAAAGGAACAAACGAGGATATACCAGCTATTGTAGAATTACTTAAGTCTTCCCTAGGAGAAGGGCTAATACAGAAGTCAGAGGCTTTATGGAACTGGAAACATGTGCAGAACCCACATGGAGAATCACCAGTGCTGGTAGCTGAAGCAGACGGGCATGTAGTAGGGGTGAGAGCTTTTTTGCGCTGGCAGTGGCAATATAAAGGACAGGTGCTGCAGGCGATACGTGCGGTGGATACAGCCACGCACCCGGACTATCAAGGTAAGGGCATTTTCAAGAAGTTGACCCTGCAGGGACTGGAAGACGCCAAAGCGGCAGGTATACACTTGGTTTATAATACCCCGAACGAAAGCAGCAAACCCGGCTATCTAAAAATGGGTTGGTTAGAAATGGGGAGAATGGCTCTGAAGCTTAAAGTAAATCCATTTGCTTACAAGCGGCAAGCGGTGCCGAAGGCTCCTGTGCAGGACTGGCAAAAGCTGACAGGACTCCTACCAAAGCTCTCCAACCCGATTGCTACAACTGACCGAGTGCAGACATTTCTAAGCCCGGCCTACATCCAGTGGCGCTACCAAGATAACCCGCTGTTTGATTACAATTTCCTTTCCGATTATAAATCCTATGTCTTGTTCTATCGCATTAAGTTCTACAGCTTTGGACAAGAGATGCGAGTAGTAGACTTGTTGACTGATGCGAAAGCCTTTGATAAAAAAGCAAATAGAGTTTTAGCAGCTTCATTTAAGCAGATCAGCAATGCCTGTTTCTTGACTTCTGCTTCGGGAAGGCACTTTGAGCTGACAAACGGTGTTTACCCTAGTATGGGCCTGTTGCCGGTTATGGATAAAGGTCCTATCGTCACCCTGCGCAATGTTAGTTTGCAGAATGAGATATTTAATGAGCTTGGCAGGCAGGAGAACTGGGGCTATGTCTTAGGGGATATGGAGCTGTTTTAAATTCGGATGATAGGCGCGATCTTACTTATCTTTTTATTCTATGTTATTAATCAGCCGATTCTAAAGAGCTATCGGAAGAAGTTCTTTTTCTTCTCCATTCCTCTGATGAATAAGTTATATTTCTACCATCTGCTTTTTTGGGGGGTATATTATATCTATACCGTTTTTAACCGTTCCGACTCCAAAAATTATTTTGAGAAATCAGCTAATTACGATGGGAGTTGGTCAGACCTGCTGGTAACAGGAACTAAATTCATTGAGTTTGTAGCATACCCATTCACTAACACCTTCGGTTTCAGCTATGAAGTGGCTATGCTCATATTTGCATGGTTTGGGTACATTGGTTTCATTCATTTCTATATTTTCTTTCGTGAAAATGTAAAACTCAAGCTGCAATTATGGGGCTACGATTTGCTGCTAATCCTTTTATTCCTGCCGAATATGCACTTTTGGACTGCCTCACTAGGTAAAGGCTCTATCATCTTTATGGGTTTAGGACTTTTTGCTTATGCCATGCGTTTTCCACAGAAGCGACTTTTGGCTTTGTCCTTAGGTTCCGTTGTGGTTTACATGATCCGCCCCCACATGTTTATGTTTTTAGGATTGGGGGCGATATTAGGTTATTTTACAGGAAGGGAGAAAGTGCCTCTTTACCAGAAAATATTAGTTTATGTTGCTTTTGCTGGAGGCATTTTTGTCATGTCAGATCAGATATTGGCTATGGCCAATATCAATGAAGATGATGTAGTAGGCAGTTTTCAAGATTTCTCGCAGGTACAAGCAGGTCGCTTAAGTAGTGCAGGTTCAGGTGTTGATATTACTAGTTATCCCTTACCGCTCAAACTATTTACTTTTTGGTTTAGACCATTATTTGTGGATGCCCCCGGAGCTTTGGGGATATTTGTTTCGTTCGAGAACTTACTCTATGTGATTCTTGCTTGGAAACTGATAGATAAAGACTTCATTCCGTTTCTAAAAAAGTCTACTTCGCTTGTGAAGATGAGCTTAGTAATTTTTATTACTTCTTCTATTGCCTTGTCATTTGTTATGTCCAACTTGGGTATAGCCATGCGGCAAAAGAGCATGGTAATGTATTTCTTGTTTTTTGTGATCATCTCATTCTTAGAGTATAAAAAGCAAAAGAGGTTAAATTTGATTCAGCTTAAAAAAAAGAAGTTTGAGGAGCAGGGGCAACTTGTGTTGACCTCCCAAAGCTCCTCCTAAAGGCAGAAGCGGAGTATCCTTTTTCCACCACTAAATGTCGCTCTCAAAAAATAACACATCCCTGCCCCTCTCAAGAAGGGAGCTCTGAACTATAAATAATGCCTAATAACATACCTGTCTTCACCATCTCTCTCGACTTTGAACTATACTGGGGCATATTCGATAAGGTGCCCTTGGCCGATCGGGTAGAATACTTTGCCAACACCCGCCAAGTGATTCCCCATATGCTGGATCTGTTTGAGACGCAGCAGTTACATGTAACTTGGGCTACCGTAGGTATGCTCTTCGCCAAAGACTGGCAGGACTGGTCAGCTGCTGTGCCAATTGAGATGCCATCTTACCATAATGGTCAACTGTCAGCTTACCGCCTGAAGAGTGAGTTTGGACGTAACGGAAGATTGAACAGTTGCTTTTTCGCGCCTGAATTGGTAAAACAGATCCATCGAACGCCCTACCAAGAAATGGCAACTCATACCTTTGCGCATTATTATTGCCAAGAATCCGGACAGACGGTCGAGCAGTTTCGTAAGGATTTGCAGGCTGCACAAGATATAGCAGCCCGTCAAGGGATGGCGCTACAATCGCTGGTATTTCCACGTAATCAATACAACCAATCTTATCTGAAAGTGTGTCGGGAGGAAGGTATTAAAACAGTGCGTTCCAATCCTAAAGATTGGTTCTGGGCACAGACTGTTGAAGATAAGCTGATTAATAAAATTTTACGTACAGGAGACGCTTATATCCCGCTATCCCAACGGACTTCTTTCCCATTCTCATCGCTGAAGCTAGAAGATGGCTTGCCGCTGTCTATACCTGCTAGCAGGTTACTCAGGCCAGTACACGGAAGTAAAGACATTCTGAACAAATTTCGCCTGAATCGTATTCTGAGTGAAATGACTGAGGCGGCTAAGCGCAAAGAATGCTACCATCTGTGGTGGCATCCCCACAATTTCGGTACTTATCCTGAGCGAAGTATGTCAGATCTAAAAGTTATTGTCGAGCATTTTAAACAGCTGCAAAAAGGTTACGGCATGCAAAGTATGAGTATGTTGGAGATTTATGAGTATATGTCAGGGTTGTAAAATAACCTTACCTTTGCAACTGAAAACAAATTTAAATCGAATGCCCCCAGTTCTCATCCGCATCACCACGGTACCACTCTCCCTGCAAAAGCTCATCACAGGCCAGCTGCCTTATATGCGCTCAAAGGGTTTTGAACCGGTGATGGTATCGGCTACCGGTCCAGAGTCGAAAGCGGTAGTGGAAGAGCAGGAGTCACCGCTCATCGAGATCGGGATGACCCGCAAGATTACGCCGGTGCAGGACCTAAAGGCATTGTGGCAATTCTATAGACTTTGCAAAAAGCATAAACCGGCTATCGTTCATTCCCATACACCAAAGGCTGGCATCATTGGGATGCTAGGCGCTAAACTGGCGGGTGTACCAGTTCGTTTGCATACCGTGGCGGGTTTACCACTCATGGAAACACAGGGGAAGACGCGCCAAGTGCTGGAATCGGTGGAAAAGCTAACCTATTCCTGCGCCACTAAGGTATACCCTAACTCCACTGTGCTGAAAAATTTTATACTTAAGAGCAGGTTTTGCGGACCCGATAAGGTAAAGGTGATCGGCAATGGCAGCAGTAATGGCATCAATGCCTCTTTTTTTAGTAGAGAACAGTTAGACGAAGCTGAGCTACAGGAGTTGAAGTCGCAGTTAGGTATAGCACCTGCTAATTTTGTTTTTGTCTTTATTGGACGCTTAGTGAAAGACAAGGGCATACAGGAACTGGTTACTGCTTTTAAGAAATTGCAATCAGAACAGCCGCAGGTGAAACTTCTGCTAGTCGGGCCATTTGAGCAGGACTTGGATCCTATTGATAATGCCATTCTGCAGGAGATCGAGCATAATACTTCAATTCTTTCAGTAGGATTTCAGCATGATGTGCGCCCATACCTCGCCATTAGCAACGCCTTAGCCTTCCCTTCATACCGCGAAGGCTTTCCCAATGTGCCAATGCAGGCAGGCTGTTTCCATTTGCCCAGTATTGTGACAGATATTAATGGCTGCAACGAGATCATCAAACATGGTGAGAACGGCCTTATTGTGCCACCGAAATCCATGAAAGCACTTCATAAAGCGATGCGGTCCTTTGTCACAGATCAGGAAAGCTTTGCCTACATGCAGTCCCAAGCGAGGCGCATGATTGTAGATCGCTACGAACAAACTCATTTCTGGGAACTTTTATTACAGGAATACAGAGACCACTTAAAGCAACATGACCTTATATAGCCGTTTTTTCAAACGCCTGATCGATTTTGTGCTTAGCCTAAGTGCCTTTATCGTGTTGCTGCCGGTTTTCTTGGTCGTAACGCTACTGCTGGCTATTGCCAACAATGGCAAGCCCTTCTTTCTGCAGCCACGTCCCGGTAAGCATGGTCATATCTTTAAGGTGATCAAATACAAAACAATGAACGATAAGCGCGATGTAAACGGAGAACTGCTCTCCGACGCAGAGCGCCTGACGCCAATAGGCGCTTTTGTCCGCAAAACTTCCTTGGACGAAGTTCCGCAGCTGCTCAACGTAATAAAAGGAGATATGTCACTGATCGGACCTCGCCCTCTGCTGGTGGAGTATCTACCACTCTACAATGAGGTACAGCGCCGCCGCCACGAAGTACGTCCCGGCATTACCGGCTGGGCCCAAGTCAACGGCCGCAACGCCATCAGCTGGGAGCAGAAGTTTCAGTATGATGTGTGGTATGTGGACAACATCTCCTTTTTGCTGGATGTGAAGATCATTTTTCTTACGATTTTGAAAGTTTTTAAATCGGAAGGTATTAGCGCGGAGGGTTCTGTGACGATGGATAGGTTTAAGGGGACACCTCATCCACAGCATGAAGCATCTAAGTAACTATGAGTCATGAGCTAGGCGTATCCAACCACCCCTAGCCCCGCCTTGTCTAAGGCGGGGAACCTGCTTTTGCCAAAGCAATGCACTAGTTTTATAGTTTCTGGTGGTTGTTCATATCTAAATTACCTCAGCTATTGCCGAGAAAACAGATAGGAGTAAGAAAAATCCCCCGCCTTAGACAAGGAGGGGCTAGGGGTGGTTGGAATTCTAGAGAAGAGCGTTGAAGCCCTTGGAAAAGCATAAGGCTAAAAAGAAGACAGGGAATTTTCCAAAATTCCTCCTATTTTTGTACCTACACCCTAGCCCTAAAAACCAATCATGCACCTATACGGCGCGAGCGGACATGCCAAAGTGATCATCGACATCCTGCAAGCGGCGGGTGTGGCGGTGAGCGGTGTATTCGACGATAACCCTGCTATAAAAGAGGTGAGTGGTATACCTGCTAAAGGACCTTTTAAAGGGCAGAAGCTAAGCGAACCTTTAATCATTAGCATCGGTGATAATGCCATTCGCCGCCGAATAACCCATCAACTACAGCTTACGTACGGCACAGGGATCCATCCCAGTGCGATCATTTCTCCCTCAGCTTCTATAGCTGAAGGCACAGTGGTAATGCAAGGGGCAATTATCCAAGCCAGTGCCAATATTGGGCGGCATGCCATCGTTAACACAGGAGCCAGTATTGACCACGATTGTATAGTGGGAGATTTTGCGCATATTTCGCCCGGGGCTGTGCTCAGCGGAAATGTGCAAGTAGGGGAGGGAACGCACATAGGGGCTGGCGCTGTGGTTATTCCAAATTTGAAAATAGGTAAGTGGTGCAAAATAGGAGCCGGCACGGTAGTGATACGCGACATACCCGATGGGGTGACGGCTGTGGGTAATCCGGCCCGAATCATAAAAGACGACCAAAATAAGATATGAAAACAAAAATCTGGCTCTCGTCGCCCCACATGGGGACGGCCGAGTTTAATAACATCAAAGAGGCCTTCGACACGAACTGGATCGCACCGCTCGGTCCGCACGTGGACGGCTTTGAGCACGATCTGGCCGACTTCCTCGGGGAGGGCGTGCACGTGGCCGCCCTGAGCTCGGGCACGGCCGCCCTGCATCTGGCGCTCATCATGCTGGGCGTGAAGGCTGGCGACGAGGTGATCTGCCAATCCATGACCTTTTCGGCCTCAGCCAACCCGATCGCCTACCAAGGCGCCGTGCCGGTGTTTGTGGACAGCGAGGACCGCACTTGGAACATGTCACCCGACCTGCTCGAGGCCGCCATACAGGACCGCATAGCAAAGGGCAGGAAACCGAAGGCCATCATCGTGGTGCACCTCTACGGCATGCCGGCCGAGATGGACCGCATCATGGCGGTCGCCGACCGCTATGCCATTCCGGTGGTGGAGGATGCGGCCGAGGCGCTGGGCTCCTCCTACAGGGGCCGCAGGCTGGGCACCTTCGGGGCGATGAGCATCCTCTCCTTCAACGGCAACAAGATCATCACCACCTCGGGCGGGGGCGCGCTGGTGTCCACCAACGAGGAGTATATCAAGCAGGCCCGCTTTCTGGCCACGCAGGCCCGCGACGCGGCCCCCCACTACCAGCACTCGCAGATCGGCTACAACTACCGCATGAGCAACGTGTGCGCCGCCATCGGCCGCGGGCAGATGCAGGTGCTCGCCGAGCGCGTGCGCCAGCGCCGGGCCAACTACGCCTTCTACAAGGAGGCCTTCGCCGACATACCGGCCATTCAATTCCCAGACGAGCCTAGTGCTGACTTCATTTCTAACCGCTGGCTGAGCACGGTGCTAATCGACGACACGGCGGGGGTGAGCCGCGAGGACATCCGACTGGCGCTGGAAAAGGAAAACATCGAGTCGCGCCCGCTCTGGAAACCAATGCATCTGCAACCCGTATTCGCGGAGGCTCCCTACTACGGAGACGGCACTAGTGAGCGCCTATTCGAGAAAGGCCTCTGCCTGCCTTCAGGCTCCAACATGACCGATGAGGAAAGAAGACGGGTGGCTGCTTGTGTAAAATGCTGCTTTTAAGATATTTATGCGTATCTTTGGACGCTAAAAATGCCTTTTAGATTAGTCAGTGAACTATTTTATTTAGTAAACGTTCTTAAGTGCTGGGTAAAATGTTCGGCACGTGAGGTATTTGCTAACATTGCGTGTGAGCGGGTTTTGCTGGATATTAGCATTAATTAGTTAGACTAAAACGGATTCTTTGAAAGGGCCGTAAGGTAAAAAACTTCGCTATCTGACCCCTAATCAGTTATATGAAAACATTTTTACAGAACAAGGCTTTACCGAAATGGATCATCTTGATAATAGACCAAGTCATCACGACGTGGTCTTTTGCCTTGTCATTCTTCATCATCCGCCAGTTCGATTTTGAAACCATTCTGCGCGGACACTTCTTTGTTTATGTAGGTATTTACTTTGTGGTGTCGGTGAGCGTGTTTTATTTTATGCGCATTCATACCGGTCTTATCCGCTATTCAAGCACAGACGATATCTACCGCATCTTCACAGCCGTACTGGTCGCGAGCTTAAGTTACGCAGCTATTATCGGTTTCTGGATTTCCCCAGAGCTTAACATCGATTCTGTCAACATCTATGTGGTGTTGCTGGTCAATTTCTTTATTAGCTCTTCTATTCTCATCATGATGCGTATAGGCGCCAAAGCGCTATTCTACTTCATAAAGCGAGGTACCAGTGGCGATAAAGAAACCGTGCTGATCTACGGGGCCGATAGCTTTGCTATTCTCGTAAAGCAGGCCCTAGAAGTGAGCAATGCCGGCCGTTTCTCTATTGCTGGCTTTGTGGATGACAACCCGAATAAGGTAGACAAGCACATTCAGCAGAAGCGGGTATACCACATAAAAGACATCGAGAAACTACAGCAGAAACTTCACATCCATAAGCTGGTAATCTTAAGTGAGGACCTCAAGTCAGAGGCCCGAAAAACCGCTATTGAGAAGTGCGTCGAACTGGGTATAAAGGTGGTGACTGTACCGCCTACCGAACAGTGGATGTCAGGCCATCTCCGCATGAGCCAGATTCAGGACCTACGCATTGAGGACCTGCTGCAGCGTCCGCAAATTGTGATTGAGAATGACAAGGTATCAGCAGACCTTGCAGGGAAGCGTATCCTGATTACGGGTGGTGCCGGTTCTATCGGATCTGAGATTGTGCGTCAAGTACTCTCTTACAAACCGGAGATGGTGATTATCTGCGATCAGGCCGAGTCCCCGCTGCATGATCTGCAACTCGAAATGGAAGAAGCATACCCAGAAGCCTGCCTGAAACTGTGCATTGCGGATATCCAAAACTTCAACCGCATGTATGCGCTGTTCAAAGAGTACAACCCGCAGATGGTGTACCATGCCGCCGCTTACAAGCATGTGCCGATGATGGAAAACAATCCATCGGAGGCGATCCTCACCAACGTAATGGGTACTAAGAATCTGGCGGACCTTTCCATGACCTTTGACGTGGAGAAGTTTGTGATGATCTCGACGGACAAGGCAGTGAATCCTACCAACATCATGGGGGCATCTAAGCGCATTGCCGAGATCTATATTCAATCGCTCAACAACATTAGCCAGCCTGCCATGCAGGATGATGTGAAGGGTACAGCGCTGCAGCAGACGCGTTTTATCACGACACGCTTCGGCAATGTGTTGGGCTCTAATGGCTCCGTGATTCCACGTTTCCGCTCTCAAATCGAAAAAGGTGGGCCGATCACGGTAACGCACCCTGACATTACCCGCTACTTCATGACTATACCGGAGGCGGTACAGCTGGTGCTTGAAGCCGGCACGATGGGCAAAGGCGGTGAGATCTTCGTGTTCGATATGGGGCAGCCTGTTAAGATCGTGGATCTGGCTCGCAAGATGATCAAGCTGGCCGGCCTTACCTCGAACGATATCGAGATCGTGTTCTCCGGTCTCCGTCCGGGAGAGAAACTCTACGAAGAGCTCCTGAACCATGAAGAACTGACAATTCCGACCCATCACGACAAAATCAAAATATCAAAAGTGCGGGAGTACACCTACAATAAAGTAGACGCCAGCATCAGCGAATTGATCGCACTGAATAAAGAAGGCGACGAAACAGATGTTGTGAAGAAGATGAAAGTGATCGTACCCGAGTTTAAAAGCAAAAACTCAAGGTTTGAAGAATTGGATTCTATGGTGCAGTAAACCTGCTAACGCTTAATAGTAAAAGGCTCAGAGATAATCTGAGCCTTTTTTGGATTTTGTTAGAGTCTAGTCCAATCTTACTTTAGCAGATAGTTATATCGGTGAAAAAATTCCCCTCCTTGGAGGGGCTAGGGGTGGGTCCCATGTCCTAGCTGTTCTCCAATACCCAAGCTTCAATCTCACGAAGCACATTTGAGATATTACGCTTTACCTCTGTGTCATCAAAGCGCAGAAATCGAACGCCCAAACTTTTTAGTCTTTCCTGTCGAGCTCTATCAATTTCATAAGCATAATCATGGCTGTCACCATCAACCTCAATAGCAAGCATCAGAGCTTTACAGTAAAAATCAACAATGAAGTTGTCAAGTGGCTTTTGCCGGTCGAAATCTAAGCCTAGAAATTTCCTGCTCTTCAATTCTTTCCACAGCAGTACTTCTGATAGTGTGCTATCTTGACGTAGTTTCTTCGCCAGTTCTTTTAGGTATGGCTTGTAGGTAGGTATGGCTTGTAGGGGATGATGTTGCGTTTCATTTGGGAGTGATTAACCCACCCCTAACCCCTCCAAGGAGGGGAATGGTTCCCGGATAAAATGCAAGCTATACCCTACAGCCGACAACCAAAAAATAAGCCCTATATAAAGTTAGGAACTCCCCCTCCTGTTTTTAGGAGGGGGTTGGGGGGAGGTTACAACGCCGGCAGCACCTTCGCCTTCACTTCCCCAAAGCCAATCCTAACCCCATTCTTCTCGGCATGCCCGCGCATAATCACGGTATCATAATCATTGATGAATTTGCGCTCGGTGCCGTCGGAGAGTTGGAGGGGTTGGGTGCCGCGCCATGTTAGCTCGAGCATGGAGCCGTAGGAGTTTTTGTATTGACCGCTGATGGTGCCAGAGGCATACATGTCACCTACCTGTATGTTGCAGCCGTTGCTGCTCTGGTGGGCAAGTTGTTGGTTCATGTTCCAGTACATGTACTTGAAGTTGGAGTGACAAATGCGGTTCTCTTCACCGTCTTCAGGTTGTAGGAGCACTTCCAAGTTGATATCGTAATTGCGTTCGCCGTGGAACTCAAGGTATGGCAATGGCTTCGGATCCTGCACTGGACCTTTCACGCGGAATGGCTCGAGCGCATCTAGCGTAACTACCCAAGGCGAGATAGAAGAGGCGAAGCTCTTTGCCAAGAATGGCCCTAATGGTACGTATTCCCACGTCTGCATGTCACGGGCTGACCAGTCGTTGAACAGCACGAGTCCGAATATATAATCATCGGCCTCATCGGGGCTGATCATGTCACCGAGTTTCGTTTCGCGGCCGGTGATGAAGGCTACTTCCAGCTCAAAGTCGAGCAGACGGGAAGGCCCGAAACTAGGGGCATCCGCATCAGGTGTTTTGGTCTGGCCGTTGGGGCGACGAATATCCGTGTCGGATACGATGATAGAAGAGGCACGTCCATGATAGCCGATCGGGATGTGTTTCCAGTTGGGCAGCAGGGCGTTCTTCGGATCACGGAACATAGTGCCCACATTGGTGGCATGCTCAATGCTGGAATAAAAATCGGTATAGTTACCCACTTTTACCGGCATCAGCATACGCACGTCGCTGCGCTTGATGAGGCACTCGTTCATGAGCCTGCTGTTGCCGCTAATCTCGTCGTTATCGTTGCGGAGCAGTTCCGAAACACGGTTGCGTACGGCGCGCCAAGTCGGCTTGCCCAAAGCAATAAAATCGTTGAGGTAAGGGCGGTGAAAAACCGTCGGGTCAATGTCTAGTAGCTCAAACAGACTATGCTGCGCCACAGAGCACAGGTCCAGCACATAATCGCCGATCGCCACTCCCACACGCGGATCTTTGGTGGCAGTCTCAAAAATACCAAAAGGAAGGTTCTGTATTGGGAAGTCGCTGTCTGGCGCTATCTCTATCCATGAATGCAAAGAAGGGTCGTTAGCTTTTATCATAGTGCAAGAAATTCTGGGTTGTTAGACAAAGATATGGATTTTGAGGACTACGGGAAACAAAAAAGCAGGTGCTGACTGCTCAGCACCTGCTTTTCAAAATATGATAAGGTATAGCCTTTCGCTTATGCTATTGGCGTTACATTCACGGCTTCCACAGCTCTGATCTCAGGCACAGCTTTGAGGACAGACTGTTCGACTCCGGCCTTAAGCGTCATGGTAGACATGGGGCAGGAGCCACAGGCACCCAGCAACTCAAGTTTGAGGGTCATATCGTCTGTTACTTCGAGCACTTTTACGTTGCCACCGTCAGCCTCAAGGTATGGCCTGATCTGATCGAGTGCGCTTTCGATGCGAAGTAAAAAATCGTTGTCAACGTTAATGGCTGCCATTTGTCTTAGCTTTTAATTTCTACAATCTGTGTTTTGGCCAATGTCGCGTTACGAACAGACACCTGCTGGGCTACAGCTTGGGCCAACTCTCTGAAAACACCTGAAGCCGGAGAATCGTTCTGTAAAGCAACAGGAGTTCCTTCATCACCGCTCTCGCGGATGCTCTGCACCAGCGGAACCTGTCCCAATACCGGCACATCAAACTTTTTGGCAAGATTCTGGCCGCCTTCTTGTCCGAAAATATAATACTTGTTCTCAGGCAGTTCAGCTGGCGTGAAGTAGGCCATGTTCTCCACCACACCCAGTACCGGTACGTTAATCTGTGGTTGGCGGAACATCTGCAGCCCTTTTTGCGCATCGGCAATGGCTACTTTCTGTGGTGTCGTGACGATCACAGCGCCTGTTACCGGCAGTACCTGCACCATCGTCAGGTGAATGTCAGAGGTTCCCGGAGGAAGATCGAGCAAGAGGTAGTCAAGCTCGCCCCATTCTACGTCCGAAATAAACTGCTTCAGCGCGGAGCTGGCCATCGGCCCTCTCCAGATCACAGCATGGTCGGGCGGTGTCAGGAAGCCGATCGACATGAGCTTTACGCCATACTTTTCTACTGGAATAATGTAGTTCTTGCCGTGGTCGCCCTGCACCATGCTCGGGCGTTGGTCTTCTACACCAAACATGGTAGGTATAGACGGTCCGAAAATATCGGCGTCGATCAAGCCTACGCGGGCACCGGACTGTGCCAATGCAATAGCCAAGTTGCTAGTGACAGTAGATTTGCCAACACCACCCTTGCCAGAGGCAATGGCGATGATGTTTTTAACACCTGTGAGCACTTCGCTGTTTCCGGCGCGGCCAGAGGTCACGCGGGAAGTCATGTTCACGGTTACTTCCGCCTCTTTGTCCACCATGGTATGAATGGCGCGGATGCAAGCGTTTCGGATGAGGTCCTTGAGCGGGCAGGCTGGTGTAGTCAGGATAACGGTAAAACTCACATTCTTGCCATCCACCTGCACATCCTCGATCATGTTAAGGGTCACCAAGTCCTTGCCAAGGTCCGGTTCCTCGACATAGCTGAGGGCTTTGAGTATATCTTCTTTTGTAATTGCCATAGTATAAATTGCTTTTGTAAAGCCTTACAAAGATACAAACAAAAAAACTTTAAACATGATTTGGGAGGAAGGGATTATGTTGGGTGCATGCTGTAATTCCTCTGTAGGGACAGGTCCCGACCTGTCCGTGCGATAGATGCACAGTGAAATGGGAGCGGCAGATCCTGCTGCAATAGCAGATGCAACGCAATTTTTATAAAATGTGAGGGAAAGGTTATCCATAAACGATTGTATGTGCACAATTGGACTGGGAATGATTGTCTGTGCACGATTGGACAGGTCGCGACCTGTCCCTACGGAAATTAATTTGGGCTGCCGCCGTATACTGGTTTTATGAATCGCCCTGATCGAAAACAAAACAGATTAAACGGATATGATTACAGCCGTGATGCTTTATATTTTGTGACTTCATGTGTAAAAGACAAGGTATGTTGTTTCGGGGAAGTAATAGATGGGGAAATGCAGTTAAATGAATACGGGTACATAGCTGAACAGCAGTGGCGCTTGTTGGAAGAACGGTATTCTTATGTTATTTTACAGGCCTACGTAGTGATGCCCAATCATGTGCACGCCATTATCGAAATCGACAGAGACTCTGTAGGGACAGGTCGCGACCTGTCCGCGCGGCGACAGACCGATGAAACAAATGCAGTTGCCTTTCCAAATCCAAAAGTTAAACCGCTGTCAGAACTGATAGGTGTTTATAAAACCTCAACATCTAAACTTATTCGCACTGCAGGATTAGATGATTTTGCATGGCAACGCTCTTTTCATGATCATATCATTCGCACTGATAAGGCTTATTACCAGATTAGAGATTATATCCTAACTAATCCGGAAAGGTGGGCAGAGGATGTGTTTTATCAATAGACATAGCCTTGCCAAGCTCTGATTTTTCCAGAACTCCTTCCCCTGTCTTGGGGTAGGGGACTCAAAGAAAGTGCTCGCGGTATGTGCGTATCCCGGCATCTGCAAAAATCCAGTGTATCTTTTCTAATCCTGAAAATCCTTGGGGTAGGGTCCCTATGTGGAGATTCAGACAAAATAAAAGTCCACTACCAGCACACCCTTACACCTGCAACTCTTATATTTGTAACCCCTCAAGCAGCGTACCCATGTCCCTGATCCCAAAAGAAGTAGTTGACCAGATTTTAGCCCAAGCCGACATTGTGGAGGTGGTGGGGGACTTTGTGTCGCTCAAGAAAAAGGGACAGAACATGTGGGCGAACTGTCCCTTCCATCACGAAAAGTCACCATCCTTTTCAGTATCCCCGGCCAAGGGCATTTACAAATGTTTTGGCTGCGGCAAGGCGGGAAATTCGGTGCAGTTCATCATGGACGTGGAGGGGACCAGCTTTCCGGAGGCGCTCAAGTATTTAGCCAAGAAGTATGGCATCGAGGTGCCAGAGGACCAGCCTAGCCCGGAGTACGCCAAGGAGCAGAGTGAGCGCGACAGTCTCTACATCGTTTCTGACTTTGCCAATAAGCACTACCAGCACATTCTGCAGCAGCACGAACAGGGAGGTATAGGGCAATCCTACCTGAAGGAGCGCGGGCTGAGTGGCAACACCATTAAAAAATTTGAGCTGGGGTATAGCTTGGATGCTTGGTCTGACCTGACTGATGAGGCCCTAAAGGCAGGGTATAAGCAGAAGTACCTCGAGGCGACCGGTCTGACCATTGTGAAGGAGGACGGCAAGAAGTATGACCGTTTCCGTGGTCGCGTGATGTTCCCGATCCACAACATCTCGGGCCGCGTGATTGGCTTTGGAGCGCGTACCCTCAAGTCGAACGACAAGAAGAGCCCGAAATACCTGAACTCGCCGGAGTCGGAGATTTACCACAAGAGTAATGTGCTCTATGGCATGTACCAAGCCCGGCAGGCGATCCGCATGCAGGACATGTGCTACATGGTGGAGGGCTACCTCGATGTGCTGTCACTGCATCAAGGCGGCATCGAGAACGTGGTGGCCTCCTCGGGTACCTCGCTCACCGAAGGGCAGATCAAACTCATCGCCCGCTATACCCAGAACATCACGGTCCTCTACGATGGGGATGCGGCAGGTATAAAAGCCTCTTTGCGAGGTATAGACCTGATCCTAGAGAACGGGCTGAATGTGAACGTGGTGACATTCCCGACAGGGGAGGACCCAGATTCTTACATCCATAAAGTAGGCGATGAGAAGTTCAAAGCTTATGTTCAGGAGCATTCGCAGGACTTTATCTCCTTTAAAACCAGCCTTTATGCCGAGGAGTCGAAAGGCAGTCCGGTAAAAAAGGCAGAGGCCATACGCGAGATTGTGACCTCCATCTCCAAAATTCCGGACCCGATCAAACGGACGGTATTCTTCCGCAGTTGCAGTCTTATCTTCGACATAGATGAGCAGTTGCTCATTTCGGAGTATAACAAGATGCATCTGCAGGAGCGCCAGCAGCAACAGCAGCAGCGATCAGGGAGTGCGGCAGATTTTGCAGAGGCCGAATACTACGAGCAGGAGGAAGCGGCTGCCAAACCAGCCACTGAAGCCGATGGCCTAAAGCGCTATGAGCGCGAGATTGTGCGCATGCTGCTCAACTACCCCGACCGTATTCTGGTAGACGGGCAAAACACTTGTCAGTACATGCTGGAGCAGCTGGAGGATGTGGAGTTCCGCACGCCGCTTTATGCACAACTGGTAGAACTGGTAAAGGAAAAGCTAAGCCAAGGCATTATACCTACTGCGGAGGATTTTATTAACTATCCTGATCAAGAGATTCGCACAGAGGCAACCAACCTACTCTCAGACCCATACGAACTCAGCCAGAACTGGGAAACCCACCAGATATACGTGCCCCACGAGTCAGACCTGCTGCCTTATGGTGCCGAACGGGCCGTGTTGCGTTTGAAGTGGCGCAATGTGCAGCTGCTTATGAAAGTGGAGATGGAAAAGCTCCGCCTTGTGACCGACCCAACCGAGCAGGACCGTGTCCTCCAAGTCATCTTCAGCCTCAAGTCCTTCGAAAAACAGATCGGCGACCTATTGGGGATTGTGGTGAATAAGTAAGCTTGAGATAGTTTTCAACCAAAGCCCCTCAGATTGTGTTATGAAATAAGGATGCAATGCGATATAAACTTTTTACCTTTGCAGCGCATTTCATAGTATAGACAATCACGCTGCTTGCACTTAGTGACAGGCAGGTATATGAAGTAACACATGGAAACTAATTCAACAGAGCCGATCAAGCTCGATTCAATAGAAGACGCGATCGAGGACATCCGCCAAGGTAAGATCATTATTGTGGTGGATGACGATGATCGCGAAAATGAGGGTGATTTTATCTGTGCTGCAGAGAAAGTAACCCCTGAAATCGTCAACTTTATGGCCACGCACGGCCGGGGACTTATCTGCTGTCCGCTTACCGAAGAACGTTGCGACGAACTGGGCCTTGAGCTGATGGTTGGACGCAACACCGCGCTGCACGCCACCCCATTTACAGTGTCAGTTGACCTGATCGGCCATGGCTGTACCACTGGTATATCGGCATCTGACCGGGCTAAAACCATACAGGCGCTTGTTGACCCGACCACCGACCCGCACTCGCTTGGCAAGCCAGGGCACATTTTTCCACTCAAGGCGAAGAAAGAAGGCGTACTGCGCCGCGCCGGCCACACGGAGGCGGCCGTGGACTTGGCGCAACTGGCAGGGCTGGCCCCAGCTGGTGTGCTGATCGAGATCATGAACGAAGACGGTACCATGGCCCGCCTCCCAGACCTAGTGAAGGTGGCGGAGCGTTTCAACCTGAAACTGGTGTCCATTAAAGACCTGATTGCCTACCGCCTACAAAAGGAAAGTCTGATCGAGCGTGAGATCGCCGTGGAATTGCCTACTGATTTCGGTGACTTCGACCTGTACGCCTTTACTCAGCGCAGCAACGGTGCTAAGCACTTGGCACTCGTAAAAGGCACATGGACAGAAGATGAGCCGGTATTGGTGCGTGTGCACTCCTCTTGCGTGACAGGCGATATCTTCGGGTCCTGCCGTTGCGACTGTGGTCCGCAACTGCATGAGGCGATGCGCATGATTGAGCGCGAAGGCAAAGGCGTTGTGGTATACATGAACCAAGAGGGCCGAGGTATTGGGCTGCTCAACAAGCTCAAGGCATATAAACTGCAGGAGCAGGGCCGCGACACCGTGGAGGCTAACTTGGAACTGGGATTCGGGATGGATGATCGTGACTACGGAGTAGGTGCCCAGATTCTACGAGACCTTGGCGTTACCAAAATGCGCCTGATCTCAAACAACCCGAAAAAGCGCACCGGCCTGATTGGTTACGGACTGGAAGTAGTGGAGAATGTGCCGATCGAAATAGCCCCTAACCCCCACAATCAAAGCTACCTGACCACGAAACGTGACAAACTCGGCCATGAAATCATGAAGAACCCGGTTATCCGTTAAATATAGTAGAACCAGCTAAGCAATAGCTGGTTTTCTGCAGCAAAGCCCGTGCCATTTAGGTATGGGCTTTTTTGTTTTTAATCCAATATTTTTTTTAACACTTCCTTTACATACTATTGTCATAAGCTTTCGTTAATAAGTTGTAAGGCTTTGTAAAACAAATACTTGTATGGTTGGTGATGATATTGGGTAATGATGTTCTTTATGTGGTGCGTATGATAAAATTCAATTCTAAGTATATAGTTTTGGTGGTATGGCTGGCAGTAGGGAGTTGGCCTAAAATGGCAGAAGGCCAGTATCGGGATGGATTTGACACGGAGGGTTGGCTCTATGGTAAGATAGTCCTTTCTACCGGTGATAGCTTGACAGGAGCTTTAGTGTACTATCCCACCAAAGATGTCGTTCAGATTGCTTCTGATAGTGGCAAGATCAGCTCTTTTTCACCGGTTAATGTAGATTACTTCGAAGTGAATGGAGTGTATAGGGGAAAGAAACAGGTATTTCGGACACTGTATTGGGACCAAGGCAGGCAGCATGACGATTTCAAGAAACCAGTCTTTTTTGAGCAATTATGCAACGGCAAGATGGTACTGATGAAGCGCTACACAGATGTTACCCCTGCTCGGGCGGAAAAGACGACTGAGGATTCCCCGCGCCGCTATGCTTACCCGCATATTATAAGTATGGCAGAGGAGCTTCAGGAAGACTATTTTGTTATGCTGCCCGATGATAACATTTTGCCGATCCGCAACAGGAAAAGGGACCTCCTCCGTATGTTTGGTAATCTGTCAGGTCAAGTAAAGCAATATGTGAGGGCGAACAAACTGGATTTTAATGACCCGAAACACATTATATCAATTGTAGACTACTACAACTCCCTATAAAATTTTATAAACCTTTGCCTCGTGGACGACTAAAGATCCTTAAAACGTACGAGCAGGATGGCTCCCAATAAGAGCAGTGCAATATACCCTAAAGCAGGCAGTACGGCCCATGCTGGCGTCAGCGCCATGGTAGGTGTTGTTAGCTGATCAATAATCTCCTGCCCCGGTGTGGGGGTGAGGCTGCTGAATACCTTCATCGGCATATACTTGTCTATGCTGTCGTCTAGCTGTAGGTGTAGGATTGGCTCCACAATCTTGGACCAAGCCAGAAAGGCGATGATGGCCAAACCGCTTTTCCGAATCAGGAATGCAAAGAACATGGCCAGCGCCATATACCCCACGGACTGCACAAAAAAGTAAGAGAGATGGTCTATCTGCCCCAGCACGGCACTGAAACTCTTGCTAGAGCTGAAAAATAAGCCAAAAAAAAGCCCTAGCACCAACAGGAAGACCGTACTGAATACGGACAGCCCCAGCACCACGTAAAATTTCGCTAATACCACCTCCGCACGGGAGCGTCCGTCAATCACCTGCTGCCTTATAGTCCGGAAGCTGTACTCGTCTGTGACAAGCACAATGACTAGTATACCCAGTAGCAGGTTGAAGAAATAGGCGATGTACGTAAAACGACCCCAAAGCCCCGGGAACTCATAGAGCGAGTTGCCCAGAGACTGCCCGCTGATGGTAACGTTACGGCTGACATAGAGGACAAGTAAAAGTAGCAGCACATAAATGCCCAGTATCACCCAGAAGGTACGGTAGGGAAGTATTTTCCTGAATTCGGTTCGTAGCAGGTTCATGTTAAGCTTCTTTTTGGGTGATCTCTAGGAACTGCGCCTCCAGACTCTTGCGGCGCACGAGCAGTTGAGACAGCACGATGCCCTGTGCAAACATATCGCGGTTGAGGTCGGTACTGCTGTAGCCTTGGTCTAGAGTGAGTATGATGTAATCCTTTTCCTGCGCGAACTGCATGATATAAGGAAGTCGCTCCAAGAGTTGCAGCACAGGGGCCAGTTCTTCAGCGCTAATAATGAGTTGATCGTGCGCCGACAGGATATTGCCAACCGGTCCGTTCGCCTTCAGCTTGCCTGCCTGTAGCACGGCCACATGGCTGCATACCTTCTCCACCTCGTCGAGCAGGTGGCTGGCCAGAATAATGGTCTTGCCCTGTGCGGCGATGCGCATGATGAGGTCACGCACCTCGGCTATACCTTGTGGATCGAGTCCGTTGGTCGGCTCATCGAGCACAAGCACCTCCGGGTCGTTGAGCATGGCGGCGGCCAAGGCCAACCGTTGCTTCATACCCAGTGAGAATCCCTTAAAGGTGGTGTGGCTACGCGTGCCAAGGCCCACCATGTCGAGCATTTTGTTGATCTGCTTATGATCCGCCTGCTTAGTGTCGGCCACCACCTCGAGGTTGCGTTTGGCCGTGAGGTAAGGGTAGAAGTTGGGCGTTTCGAGCAGAGCGCCCACCCGCTGTTTGCTTTCCCTGCTGATGGAGTGACCGAACCATAAAAAACTTCCCCCGCTGGGCCGCACCACATCAAGCACCATGCCCAGTGTGGTGGTTTTGCCGCTGCCGTTCGGTCCGAGCAAACCGTAGATACTGCCCGCCTCCACTTGCAGGCTTAGCCGATCTACGGCCTGCAGGCTCCCGTATTTTTTAGAAAGTTCATCAAGGTATAAGACTGTTGCCATAACTTGGGTGGTTTAGACAAATATACCTGTTTTCAGATACTGGTCAAGCATAAAAAAGCACCCGGGCAGGTGGGGATGCCTGCCCGGGTGCTGATAGTAGGAGTGAGTCGATTTTAGCTGCCGGAAAAATCGTACTGATGTGGGGGGCTACTGCTGGCTGAAATTCAGGTTATAGAACAAACTCACCTGCAGGGTGTGGTTGTGCTCGAATACTACCCCATTGGCTTTCTGCACGATCTGGTTCAGATAGCCTAGCTCGAGTGTAGCGGCGTCACTTATTTTATAGCCGAGGGCCGCATAGGCGCGGTTCTGGTCAAATATGTTGCGCTGTATGTTGTTTCCGAATCCCACGAAAATCTCATCATACGCAGCCAGAAAAGGCTCCCCGGCATCGATGGTGCTTCCGATAAGCGGAAGGGTGGCCTTGAGCATGTAGCGGGCTCGGTTCAGGTAGGTGGAGCTCTCGGCACCAGCCGGTCTGACCCAGCGCTGCTCGAGGCGGTAACGGTGCATCAGCCCAACCCGGGCCACGCTGTTCTTGAGCTGCAGCTGCTGGTAGATGCGGTGCTCTGGAAAGGTGCCGGGTGCAGGGTAGTCGCCATAGGGGTGCGTCTCGATGTAGCCATAGCCCAGCGTGAACATGGCGGAGGGGGTGAGGTCGTAGTTCATACCGGTGCGGATAAGCAACTGCTGCGGGTCTTTGAGTATATTGTGGCGGCGCCATTGCACCTCCGTATGCAGTCCCCACTTGTTGCTGAGCTTGTGGTCGCCGAAGTACATGTACCAGCCGTTGTTGTTAAAGTCTTTGGTGCGCTCGCTCTGCGCTTGGGCCGAAGAGTTTAGCCATGCGAGCAGACCTAGGCACATCACGAGTTTGAAGAGTATGCTTTTGCTATTCATAAAGGCAAAGGTCAGCCCCAAAAGACTGAAAATCAACTTGAATATTTGCCTATTTTTTAGTAGTTAGGAGTATTAAACTTCACATGAAAGTAGAAAAAGAAAAATACGAGCAGATAGAACTTAGCATGACAGCCGCCGAGGCCAATGTCCGGGCGCTGGTATTCATCGTGCCGATTCTGCTGATTTATGGCGTGGCCTATCTGCTGGTTTGGCCTGAACAGTTCTTTTCTCAAAATCTGGGAGAGCTCGTACGCGTGCACCGCGACCTGCTACTGATCTCGCCTATGCTGATGCTGGTGGTTTTCGTGTTGGGAGCCATAGTGCACGAACTGCTGCACGGCCTCACGTGGGCGATTTTCTGCAAAAACGGACTCAAATCGATTAAGTATGGGGTATACTGGAAAATGCTGACGCCCTATTGCCACTGCAAAGAGGTGTTGCCGCTTAAGCAGTATGTCATTGGCGGGATGATGCCGGGCTTGGTGATGGGGCTGCTGCCAGCGCTGGCAGGTATAGCTATGGGGCACTTCCTGCTTTTTCTCTTCGGTCTTTTCTTTAGCATGGCCGCTGCAGGCGATTTGCTCATCCTATGGATGCTTCGCCAGCAGCATGCATCGGATCTGGTGCAGGATCACCCGGACAAAATAGGCTGCTTTGTATTCACCCCTAAGGTATAGCACCAAGGTAGGTATTGTCCGTGCTTTTGGCTATCTTGAACAGGTATAGCATCAGGAAAGTAGGTGGACAACCTGCTGGACTGCCGGCAAAACAGGTATAAACTATGATTCAGAAAAAACGATTGGTCAGCGGCTTGGCGGTCGCTGCGATTTTTTTAGGCAGTTTCACCGCTTCGGCGCAAGATTACAGGGAACTGCACGAGCAGGCTATTGTAGTGGATACGCATAATGATGTGCTCATTTCAGTACTTGAAGGTCTGCGGCTCGAGGACGATCTGCGCGGTAAAACACACTCCGACTTGGCCCGCTTTAAAGAGGGTGGAGTAGATGTGCAGATTTTCTCGGTGTGGAGCGACGAGACGTATGGAAAAGGCAAGGGGTTTAAGTATGCCAATCGCCAGATCGACTCACTTTACTCCATTGTAGAGCGCAATCCGGATAAAATGATGATCGCCAGAACGCCTGAGGACATCAGGCAGGCGGTGGAACAGAATAAACTGGCCACCATGATCGGAGTAGAGGGCGGCCACATGATGGAAAGCAACCTGAAGTATCTGGAGGAACTGCACAAACGCGGCACTATCTACATGACCCTGACTTGGAACAACTCCACCCCATGGGCCACTTCGGCTATGGACGAAACCAGTGGAAAGCTGCCCAAGAACCGCAAATTGGGTTTGACAAGGTTTGGCAAGCAGGTAGTTCGTAAAATGAACGAGTTAGGTATGTTGGTTGACCTGAGCCATGTAGGCGAGCGCACTTTCTGGGATGCGATGGCCACTACCACTAAGCCGGTACTGATCTCGCACAGCTGCGTACATCAATTCAATCCGCATTTTCGAAATCTGAAGGACGATCAAATACAAGCCATTGCCAAAAACGGCGGTGTCATTCATCTTAACTTCTTCTCCGGTTTTCTGGACCCAGACTACGACAAACGCATGAATGCTTTCCGGACGAAGCACCAGACTGAAGTTGACTCCCTACGCAAGGAGGGGAAAAACTCCATCCAGATCTATGACTGGGCGATGGAGCACTATCCGGAGGAAGCCTCCCAATTGCGGCCACCACTCTCCCTGCTACTCGACCATCTTGACCACATCGTTAAACTGGTAGGCGTCGACTACGTAGGCCTCGGCTCCGACTTCGACGGCATCAGCTCCACGCCCCAGCAGCTCGACAGCGTCGCCGATATGCCAGTCATTACCCGTGAGTTGCTAGCCAGAGGGTATAGCGAGGAGGATATCAAAAAGATATTGGGCGAGAACTTCCTGCGCGTGCTAAGGGCGAATGTGGGAGGCTAGAAAGGCAGGTATAGGTATAAGTGAAAAGGTCAGGCTCTTTTGTTGGAGCCTGACCTTTTTGCTTTATCTGGTAAAACCACCCTGCCCCTCTGAGGAGGTGAATTATTATATAGGAGATATTCCCCTCTTGGGAGGGGTTAGGGGTGGGTTCAGTGTAGTGGAGAACTATCCTTACTCCACCGGCACCACCCTATAAATCGTACCCGGGCTCTCCACCGCCACATAGATATACCCGTCCGGACCCATCTTCACGTCACGAAGACGACCGATGTTTTTGAGTAATTTCTCTTCGCTCACAATCTTGTTGCCATCCATTTTGAGCTTGCTCAGGAACTGGAAGCGGAGGGAGCCTACCAGCAGGTCACCTTCCCAGCCTTTGTAGCGGTTGCCCGTCACGAAGGCCATGCCCGATGGTCCGATCGAAGGTACCCAGTACCAAAGCGGCTGCTCCATACCTTCTTTCTTGGTCAGTTCAGTCAGCACGGTGCCATTATAGTTGATGCCGTAAGAGATAACAGGCCAGCCGTAGTTCTTGCCCTTCTCGGCGATGTTCACTTCATCGCCACCACGAGGACCGTGCTCGTTGGTCCAGATAGCGCCTGTCTGCGGGTGTATCACCATGCCTTGGATGTTGCGGTTGCCGATGGTCCAGATGGAGGCAATGGCATTTTTCTCATTCACGTATGGGTTATCGGCAGGTATAGTACCGTCGTCTTTAATGCGGTGTACCTTGCCCGGTGCACGCTCGATGGTTTGGGCGTTTTCATGGTGCTGGCCGCGGTCACCAACCGTAACATATAACATGCCGTCACGTCCAAACTCCAGTCGAGAACCGTAGTGGTGGCGGGTTCTGGCCCATGGTTGCGCCTCGAAAATCACCTTCTGACCTGTTAGTTTATTGCCCTCCAGTTTGGCTCGCATCACAGCGGTAGTCGAAAGCGTCTGGTCACCTTCCTGCTTGACAGCAGAGTAGGAGAGGAAGATGGTATTGTTCTTTGCAAAATCCGGATGCAACTCCACATCCAGCAAACCACCTTGACCCTGTGCCAGTACTTCGGGAGCACCGGCAATCTTCTGCAGTTGGCGGTTCCCTTTTGGCAAACGGTAGAAGGCCCCGTTACGGTCTGTGATCAGCATGTCACCGTTTGGCAGGAAAGCCATTCCCCACGGAATCTCCAAACCTGTTGCCACGGTGTCGAGGCGGTAGCTAAGCGCTTCGGAGGTATAAACTTCGGTGGCAGCGGTTTCTTCACTGAAGTCGTATTGCTTCACATTCTGTATACCTTCCTGTATGTAAGCCACCAATCCGGTAATCTCGTCGTCCGTGAAAGTCTGCTCAAAGGCGGGCATGCCTTCGTCGGGGTAGCCATGCTTGATGGCCGCGAAAAGGTTTTCAGCGGAGTTGCCGTGCTTCCATTTGCGGTCGGTGAAAGCCTCCATCTGTTCGCCATGGCAGCCAGAGCAGTAGCTGGCGTAACTGGTGCGGGCTTTTTCGAGCTGTGCCTCAGTCAAGGCCATTTCTTTGGCAGAGGTTTCGGCTACGGTGTTGGCGTTGGTTTCGGTTGTACTGGTACTTGTGTTGGAACCCGTGCAGCTGTCAAAGCTGATCAGGGCGAGACCCAGCAGTGGGAAGAGGTATGAGGTTTTTCGCATTTTTTAGGGTTTCAGTCGAACGGCTTTACGTAATTGGCAAGCTTGTGTATACAAATATAGGGTTCTTAATTATGCCTAAAAAGCGAAAGCCACCCGATGAAGGTGGCTTTCGCTTTTATAACGCTATTCTGTTTTTACAACGGCAGTTTCACATCCTGCATCAATCGGCCTACCGGGTACATCTGGTGGGTAGGCTCATAATGTGGAGAGTTCCTATATACAAAGTCCAACTGGGCGCGGGCGTTCTTGGCAAACTCCGGGTCTTCTTTCTTGCGAGCTTCCAACTGCTTGCGAAGGTCCGGGTTCTGCTTCAGAATATCCGCCGCCAAATCCTCAAATACATAACTCGAGAAGTACTCTTTCTGCATCAGGATGCCGTCGAAGAAATTCCAGTTGAAGTAGGAGTCCACAGCCTGCGGCTCCAAGGCTTCCACCAAAAAGCGGTTCGATTCCTGATTCAGGTATACCACATAGTCGCCTTTCAGGAGCTGGCGCGGCATGGTGCGGGTCTCCACTTGGGTGCCGTAGTGCAGGTAGTGACCTTCGTAGGGGCGAGGTGATGTTTTGTAGTCGGAGATGTAGTAGGTATCCAAAGTGAGGGTCGTGTCGCGCTTCAACTGGCGCATCTCCACTTTGTTCAGCTTTAGGCGGTCAATCACCTCGCGCCATGCCTGCGGAATGATGTAGGCTACCGGCTTCTCTACTGTTACGGTCGGGGTATAGGTATTGTAATAGTTGATGTTGGTGGAGTAGGGGGCTTTGCGGTCGTAGTATAGGCGCTCAAGTCCGCTCACTTCGCTTGGTTTATACTTGGCGGCATATCCCAAGAATGGGATTTGCTTTACTTTGGTGGTATCCAATTTCCAGTCCAGCGCGAAATTTTTCTGTGTGAGCGTCTCCTGCTTGGCTTTGGCACGGAGTTCACCGATCTCTTTGGCGTCGCGGCTCACGGTGCTGATCATATGCTCCATCAATTTGTAAGTCGACTGCACCCGCTGGTCGAAAGGCTTGAGCATGTGCGTTTCTGGTACGAACCCGATGGTGTTGTAGAGCGCCGTATAGCCAGTGGCATAGCGTGGTGACTCCATAAAACCCAGTATACCTTTCTCCGGCGTTTCGCCAATTGTATTCATGTAAGGCACCATCGGAAATTTGTCTTTCTTCATCCCCTCGTACAGCGCAGGTAGCATTTTGCCCTGCAGGTAGCCGGCCAGCGTGGGGTTTAGTTTGTTGTGCTGTGTAGCGATCAGCGTCATGACGTGCTGGTAATCGGCGCCGTTGGAGGTATGGTTGTCCATGAATACGTCCGGATCCCAATCGCGGTAGATGAGATGAAAGGTCTGGGCGTTTTTAGAATCGGTCTTGAGGTAGTCGCGGTTCAGATCGAGGTTGCGGGCATTGCCCCGGAAGCCATAGCTCTCCGGTCCGTTCTGGTTGGTGCGGGTATGGCTGTTGCGATTTAGCGCCCCGCCGATATTGTAGACAGGTATGATGGTCAGCACCACATTGTCGAGTTGCTGGCGCTTGCTTTTATCCTGCAGGTAGTCGCGGGCGAGCAGCATGGTGGCGTCTATACCTTCGGGCTCACCCGGATGGATGCCGTTCTGGATCAGTAGCACACGCTTGTCCTTCTGTTTAATAGAGCGCGGATCGAAGTCTATGTCAGTTGAAATGATGACCAAATGCAGCAGTCGGCCGGAGTCGGTATAGCCGTAAGGCACCATTTTCACTTCGTCGTAAGCGGCGTCGAGTTTGCGGTACCAGTCGATGGCTTCGTCGTAAGTGGCGGTCTGGTTCTTGTTGCCTTTCTCGTAAGGCGTTTTGAGGTCAGTTTTGTCTGGTGTTCCGGTAGCCAGCAGCGCGGCCAAGAGCAGAGTGGTTAGCATGGATTGTGTTTACAATTGTTCTTGTAAAGCAATGTTAACCAATTATGCTCAGAAATGGAATTAGAAAGGTGTCAGAACTTAAAACTACACCATAAACGTCTTCCGATTTTTATTTGTCGGGAAGAGTTGCTTGTCGAGGCTGTACTTGCCCGGACCGATGAAGTAGAGCGCAAAGAAGAGGATGGCAGCCTCCAAAGCATGTGAGTAGCCGCCAAAGCCATCGCCGGCGCTCATGTGGCGCAATGTGGCCACCAGCATAGTAATGACTAAAAGGATAAGCGTGGGGCGGAAGAAAAGTCCTAGTACCAAAAGCGTACCACCTACCGTTTCAGCGAAAGCGGCCATAAAACCCCAGAACTCCGGCATAAAGTCGATCCCAAGCAGCTGCATGTTGGCACCCACCTTGGCCCAACGCTCCGGACCACCCATCATTTTGGGCCAACCGTGAAGGATAAACATAATGCCAATGCCGATGCGGAGCAGCAGCAATCCAGTGTTTCTATAGCTGTAACGAGTGCGGAGTAGTGCCATGAGAGCAATAATACACAATCCTCAGAAATATCACAAAAATCTAATATACTAAAATGCCTTGTACAAGTGTGTTAGCAGGTACCTGATCAGGTTTCATTCGGTGTAATTGGTTTTTGTCTAACTGGCTGGAGCCCAGTATAAAGGATAGACCTGCTGTTTCACTTACAGCCACAAAACCAGCCTCGCCCAGACTGGTATAAGAAATAGGATAATGCTGTGCCACTTCACTGTATTTTGATCCAACTCCTATACCTTGTGCCGTTTGGTACGCATTGCTACTGACGCTGATGCGCCAAACCCGGCAGTCGGGCTCGCAAACCTGTTCCACCAGCAGGCCACTGGGGCTGTTCGGACTGCTAAACACATAGGCGGTGTACTGCTGGCCTTCGAGCTGCAGTGTGGTGTCTTTGATCTGTTGGCCCGATGGCACTTGGCTGCGCATCTCTTCTATAGGCATACCAATTCGGATGTTGCCTACACGGCCTTTGCTTATGAGAAGGTCCGCAGGATCGGGCGTTGCTTCAGGCGTTTCAAGCTCAACTGTTTCGGTCATCGGTCCGCCTTCGACAGCCGGATCCGTGTCTGTGATGGTAGCATCATCACTGTTGTCGCGGTCGGCAAGGCAAGCTGCCATGCCCACCCCCAACAGGATGGCGTAAAGTAAATTCTTAAGCATGAGGTGAGATTAGGAAATCATTATATTCATTGTAACCTTGTTGTGGCAGCGTGGGTTGTCGTATATTAGCGTGAAAACGCAATTAGTTTATTTTGTCATACATCAACTTAAAATAATAAAATGGCTAAACCATTGATACTGGTTTCGAACGACGACGGCATCACGGCACCGGGCATCCGGACGCTGGTGAAAGTGGCGCAAAAGATAGGGGAGGTTGTAGTAGTGGCACCCGATGGCCCGCAGTCTGGTATGGGGCATGCGATTACGATAGGCAACACCCTGCGGCTCGACCGCTCCATCGCTTTCGACGACCTCGGCGTAGAGGCTTACGAATGCTCCGGCACGCCGGCCGACTGCGTAAAACTGGCCAAGCACCATGTGCTGAAAGACCGCCGTCCCGATTTGGTGGTGAGTGGCATCAACCACGGTTCCAACTCCAGCATAAGCGTGCTGTATTCCGGCACCATGTCGGCTGCCATTGAGGCGGCCATCGAAGGCCTTCCAGCCATCGGTTTTTCGCTGTGTGATTACGGGCACGAGGCGGATTTTTCACATACCGAGGAGTTTGTGGAACTGATCATCCGGCAGGCACTGGAGCATGGTATCCCGGAGAACACGGCGCTGAATGTGAATCTACCTAAAAAGAGCGAAGAACCGATAAAAGGTATAAAAGTATGCCGGCAGGCCCATGCCAAGTGGCAGGAGGAGTTTGACGAGCGCCTTGACCCACGCAACCGCCGCTACTTCTGGATGACAGGCAGCTTCGTGAACCACGACAAAGGCGAGGATACCGACGAGTGGGCGCTGGTGAATAACTACGTATCCGTGGTGCCCTGCCAGTACGATATGACTGCCTACCACGCCATGTCGACGCTGAATGAGTGGGATATGTAAGGTATAGGTATGAGTATAGAACCAAAAGCGCGGCCCTTCAAAGGAAAGGCCGCGCTTTTCGTATTAAGAAACCATTAAATATCTGAATATTTTACTGCACTGCACTGCGCAAATTTCTCACCCGCGGTCAATTCAAATTTGTAGTCTTGAATAAATAAGCTCAGAAGACGGTTGAATTTTTTTTCTTTATCAGGTGCAAGCTGTCCTTCAGGGAAGTGAAACAGGAAATAATCGATGCTGCCGTCAGGTCTAAAGTATATTCTATTAGCGCCTCGGATCTGTTTTTCCCACTTAAAACCATTTTCCCGAAGAAAGTTGCCTAAATCTTGGAGGAGTTTCGCATAGGCTACCTGTAGGCTTTTCTGTTCTTCTGTTGTCTTAAAAACAGCTAAATGTTCATCAGTATGCACTGCACTTTTATAGAGACTATCCAGATGCTGAAAAGGTACGCCTTGGTTTTCAGCTTCCTGAAAAGTCAATGCCCGACCTTGCCCGATACTTGTAACGGCAGCGCAGGTGAGGAATGCCAGAAGTAAGAGGAATGATTTACTCATATCTACTTAAACCTTGTAACAATCAGATCAGCCTTTTTCGCATTCGAGTCTGCAGGCTTCTTTGATCCGTCATTCGTTACAAACAGGATAGTCAGCTTTTGGGTAACCGAAACAGGTTGGCCGTCTACTTTGCCCGGGTTCCACATGTCCTGTGTTTTTTGGATTGTGCCGGATACAGCGTCGTGTATTTCCTTTCCAATACTTACGGGTATCATGCTAATCACTTCCCCATTCTCCTTTATCACTAATTTGACTTCTACTATCCCTTCAAAGTCAGTATTGGCAGGATAACGCAAGTTCTTGGCCAAGTATTTTTCAAAAGAGCCATCTTTAAAACTCGGCTTAACATCCACTTCATCGACTTGGTAGAAGTGCTTGGTATACTTAGTCATACTCGGTACACCTATTTTTTCACTGTTTCTGTCCGAGTCTGACCCTAGGAACTGCACCGGCAATGCCAATTCGGAACCAACAGGCTGTCCGTTTTTAAGAGCAGGTTCCCATTTGCCCGAGGTCGCCTTAACAGCAGCCATGGCAGATTCAGAGAGTTTCGCCAGAATGGCTTTGTTCTGCAACTGGAACGTAGAGGCATCCATGTAGTCTAGTTCGGAGCCGGGGCCAACGGTTTTCTTGAGTTTGGTGCCTTCGAGGCGCAGGTTGGATACTTGGCCATCTTTGTCTACATAGAACTTCACCACCACACGTGCGTTCAGGTTCTCCTGTTTGGCTTCAGCTGGCAGCACTAGGTATGACTGCATCGTCTGTTGCATAGCCTCGGGACCACCCTTAAAAGCAGGCATGCGGTTGGCTTTTTCGGCAGCGGCTGCTTTCTCTGCGCCTCTCAGCGCAAACTTGATTGGCAAGGTATAGCGTACCCGAACTACTTCTCCTTTCTGGCTGCCCGGTGTCCAATGCCCGCTCATCAGCTTCACCACCCGTATGGCCTCCTCGTCAGTACCCTGACCCAGCGATTTTAGCGTTTGCACTTCGCTTACTTTACCGTCTTTTTCTACTACAAAGCTCACAACAACCAGTCCTTCCAGACCATTGCTAATGGCGGCGTCTAGATACTTGATGTTGCTGCCCAGAAACTTGAGCATTTCCCCTTCACCACCTTTGAACTGAGGCATCTGATCCACATAGGTATAAGGTTTTTCTTGGGCGTTTGTCTGCTGAGCCAAGACAACGGATTGCGGCGCCAGAGACAAGGCTAAAGCCAAAAGAGGCGCTGCCAGCATGTTTTTGAGTGTGTTTTTCTTTTTCATGAGATGTAAGTTTTATGGTTCGTTTTAGGTTTGAAAAGGCAATAGTTGTCCTGTTTCAGCTTTTTGGCTGAATGAATAAGGGATTAAAATGTGAGAGGGTGTTATTTTATGGCAAACCGGATGGGCAAGGTATACCTGACAGGTACCGCTACGCCATTCTGTTTGCCTGCATTCCACTGGCCATTCATGCGCTCCACTACCCGAACGGCTTCTGCGTCGGCTTCATCATGCAGCTTTTTCAGGACAGTTATATCATGCAGGCTTCCATCAGTCTCCACCACAAAGCTGACTACTACCAGTCCTTCCACCCCGGCCTCCTGTGCTGTCTTTGGGTAGCGGATGTTGCGGCCGAGGAACTTGAGCATTTCTGTTTCACCTCCAATAAAGCTTGGCATCTGCTCTACATAGCTGTAAGGCTTTACACGCTCACTAGTGGTAGCTTCCGGTTTAGCGGATTTAGTGGAAGGTTCATCAAATTGAATCAGTTTGTTTGTCGGTTCGGGCTTGTCAGGCGATGTATTTCGTTCTGTTGAAACTGCCGCTGACTCCTTGGCTATACCTGTGCTGCTTTTCTCACCTATAGGTATACCGGCTTTGCGGGCGGGTGCTGTCACTAATATTTCTGTGAGTGAGGTCGGTTCTTCTTGCTCAGTGACTACATCAGCGCTTGCTTGGTTGTTTACCGAGAAAGCGAACAGCAAGAGCAGCACCACGGGCAAAGCCAACAGCGGTCGCATGCGACTGGATGGTCGGCCATACTGCTGCAGCATGTGCAGGCGGCGGAACACCTGCGGCTTTTGAAAGTAGCTGCCTACAGGTATACCTGTTACATATAGCGCCTCCTTGGCCAGCAGTGAGCTGTACTCCTGTGGCTGATAGTCAGAGAGTACCTCTGCGTCGGCTTGGTACTCGTGCACGTCTCGCAGTTCTTCCTTCAGTAACCAGACAAGGGGGTTAAACCAGAAAATAGCCGTCAGAACTTCAAAGTACAGGATGTCATAGGTATGGCGCAGACGCACGTGGGCCAGTTCGTGGCGCAGCACTTGCTGTTGCTCCTTATCGGACAGGTGCGCCAAACTGCCCAGAAACACATAGTTTAAAAAGGCGAAGGCCGGCACATGCCCCTCAGTTTGAAGTATGGTCGCATCAGCGTTAGTGCCTTGGAGTGGGGTGGCAGTGGAAGCCAGCTGACGAATGCGTGCCAGCTGAGTTCCCAACCTGATCAACAAAACAAGTCCTACGATACTGTAAAGGGTGATGAGCAGTTGCCCAATCGTTAGCAACTGGGTGGTGACAGGCGCAGCATCTGTGTAACCGACCACTTGAATTTCCTGCAGTTGTATGCTTGGTATGGCCTTAGCAGCTGGCAGCGCCGCCTCAAAGGGGAGCGGCAACTCCAGCAGCGGAATAACAAGTGCCGCTAGGGGAGCCAGCAACAGGTAGGCTCTGTTATAATATAGGCTGGGCTGGTTTCGCAGAACGAGTCTATAGAACAGGTATAGCACCAGCAGAGCAAAGCCTGACTGAATCAAGTAGTTAACGGTCGTTTCCATCCTGTTGGTCCTCCTCTTTAAGTTCGTCTTTTACGTGTCGCATCAGTTGGTCTATTTCTTTTAGGTCCAACTTGTTATCCTTGGCAAAAAAAGAAACCAGTTTTTCGAATGAGCCCCCGAAGTAGCCGCTCATAAAATTCTTCAGAAAGAAGCTCTTGTACTTGTCTTCAGCCACCAGCGGGAAATACTCGTGTGACTTGCCAAAAGCGTTGTATCCCACAAAGCCTTTCTTCTCTAGTATGCGCACAATCGTGGACACCGTATTATACGCCGGCTTGGGCTCGGGCATCTGCTCCATAATGTCTTTTACAAACCCTTTTTCCAGTTTCCAGAGAATCTGCATAATCTCCTCTTCGGCTTTGGTGAGCTCTTTCATAGGCTTCAATTTTGTTTGGTAATGCTAATATATAACTAAATACTTAGTTTACAAACTAAAGGTTTAGTTAATTAAAAAATTTATATTTCTAGTCAGCCAATATCTTACTTGAAATAAAAAGGTGTACGAAGCTGTTTGGGCAGTGGGAAAAAGGATATAACTGTAAATAAACTAGCGAGTTAACTCTTTATTAAACTTGATATAGCTGATGTTAGGGAAAAATCGCCAAATGCTGTGACTATTTTTTAAGTGGAGTTAGTGGCTCTCAGGTCTTTTAATGACTTAATTTTTTTGGCTTTGAGTGAAAACAGAAAGTTAGTCTTCTCTGTTGTCTTTATAAATTTTAACTTAGGCTTGAAAAAATACCTATTGATACTAACTTGCAGGTTGGTTTTCATCGTATTGTATGGAAAGTGTGCGTACTCCGTAACATGTCATGGAGGTCAATAAACAACAGTTAACCGACATTCATTATTTAACTAAAACTCAAAATCTATGAGAAAATTCCTACTTATGGTCTTTGCTCTAGTGCTCTGCCTGGCTGAACAGGTGATGGCGCAGGGCAGAACTATATCAGGTACCGTGACTGAGCAGGCAACTGGTCAGCCTTTGCCTGGTGTTTCTGTAATCGTAAAGGGAACCAGTACCGGTGTTAGCACTGGTGTTGATGGTACCTACACCTTGACGATTCCAGCTAACGTGACTCCTGAAACGGCCATTTTGATTTTCCGTCAGATTGGCATGACGCAGCAAGAGATTGCTATTGGCAATCAAACAAGTATTAGTGTGGCCATGAGCGCAGACACGCGCCAGCTTTCTGAAGTGGTGGTAACTGGTTATACCACGCAGACGCAGCGTGAGACAGCAGGCTCCGTGTCTACTGTAAAAGCGGAAGAAATCAGACAAGTGCCCTTGGCATCGTTTGACCAGTCATTGCAAGGTAGAGCGCCAGGTATCTTGGTGCAGGCAAACTCTGGTCAGCCAGGTGCAGCCGCAAATGTGGTAATCCGTGGTAGAGGGTCTATCCTCGGTAGTACCGAGCCGCTCTATATTATGGATGGTGTGCAGATCTCCGCTGCTGACTTTTCTACTTTAAACCCAAATGACTTTGAGAGCCTCACAATTCTAAAAGACGCCTCAGCCACATCTATTTATGGGTCTAGAGGGGCAAACGGTGTTGTAGTAATCACAACCAGAAAAGGGCTTGCAGGTAAAACCCGCATCAACTACGACGTACAGTATGGCTTTTCAAGAGCTCCTGAGAACAAGCTTCAGGTGATGAATACAGAGCAAAAACTGCAGTATGAGTTACAGCGTGGAAACCCTTATGACTGGACTGATGAAGAGCTGGCTGAGTTAAGGCAAATAGATACAAATTGGGAGGATGTCTTCTTTAAGACAGGTAAAACCCAAAGCCATACATTGAGTGCTTCTGGCGGTAACGAAAAAACCACTTACTTCCTCTCTGGTTCTATCTTTGATCAGACTGGAACGGTGCCAAACACTAAACTTGAGCGCTATACCGGTAGGGCGAATGTTGAGTCAAATGCCGGTGATTTCAATTTTGGTTTGAACTCCACTTTCGGTTACTCAGATTTCACCAATACGAGTGAAGCCAACACAGCTATTTCTACTCCGCTTAATGCCATACGCTGGTCTAACCCCTACGAAAGACCTTATACTGAAGAAGGTGAGTATACCCAAATGGTGTCTGGCCAGCCTAATGCCTTGCAAGAGCTTCTTGAAAACAGAAACCTGCGTCAGCAATTGAAAGGTGTGGGTAATGTGTATGTAGGTTACAACGCACCTTTCTTGGAAGGACTTACTCTCAGAACAACTTGGGGTGGCGACTTCACTGGGAATGAGACATCTGCTTATGTTGATCCTGACACTTACTCAGGTGCGTTTGCTGTTGGAAGATCCGGTAGTTTTGGCCGTGGGTATAACAGGAGGTTTACTTACACAGGAACAACTTCAGCATCGTACAACACTCAATTTGGAGAAGACCACACATTGACGGTAGCCTTGTTTAACGAGATCGTGAACAGCAGATTCAGATCCTTTGGCTTTACAGGTTATGGACTTGGTGGTGCTTTCGAGAATGAGGCCGGTATAACGCCAGGTAACCCTGAGAATGGTTTCATACCTGCTGTAGGGGGTAGCGGAACTGAGAATGCGCTGCTTTCTTACTTCACCAACATCAACTATGGCTTTAAAGATAGATATTACATCACCGTTGGCGCACGCCGCGACGGTTCTTCCCGCTTCGGTGAAGACAGACGTTTCGCTAACTTCGGCTCTATCGGTCTTAGCTGGATCGTTTCTGACGAACCTTTTATGGAAGGCCTATCAAACGTATTTGAGGACGTTAAGTATAAGATCAGTTATGGTTCTGCCGGTAACCAGATTTTGTTAAATGCTGCTGGTGTTCCACTCGATTTTGCATCACGTGAACTTTTCGGACGCTCTGTTTATGGTGGTGCAGGTGGTCTTGGTCAGGCGCAGTTAGCTAACCCTACACTACAGTGGGAGAGAAAGACCACCTTCAATACTGGTTTGGAGTTTACTATGCTTGGTGGCAGGTTAGCCACCACAGTTGAATTCTATAACTCACTGACAAGTGACCTTTTCTTGGACAGGCAGCTTTCCAGAACGACTGGTTTCTCCAACCTGATTTCCAACGTGGGTGAGCTGCGTAACCGCGGCGTAGAATTCGCACTCAGTGGTGACATCATTGCTAGCGAAAACTTTACTTGGAGCGCCAATGTAAGCGCCACTTACAACCAAAGCCGAGTGATAAGCCTAGTAGGTGATGATGAAGAGATCGTTACTGGTATCACTATTAACCGTGTAGGGGAACCGATTAACTCGCTTTATGTGGTACGCTACGCCGGTGTGAATCCAGATAATGGAAATGCACAGTACTTTACTGCCGAAGGCGAAATAACGGAGGTGTATGACCCGAATGATCGTGTGATCGTTGGCACTGTAGAAGCCCCATGGTTTGGTGGTTTCGGTACTGCATTGCGATTCAAAGGGTTGGAGCTGAATACCTTCTTTAGTTTTGTTAGAGGAAATAAACTCTATAACAATGATCGCAATAACGTGGAAAATCCACTTTATTTGGGTGACAACCTTTCTGTGGATTTGTTAAATGAGTGGACACCGGAAAACAGAATAACCAACATACCGAGACCAGGGAACACATACCAAGACGGTACTACCCGATTCGTGGAAGATGGGGATTTCCTAAGGCTCCGTAACATCAATCTGTCATATGAGCTTCCCCAAAGCATCTACTCTGGCATCGGCGTAAGCACTATCAAATTGTTTGCACAGGGGCAGAACTTGGTGACATGGACCGACTTCCGTGGCTTTGACCCAGAGGTTTCAACAGGCTCGCTTATAGGCGCCCAGTATCCTGCTCTGCGCACGGTTACTTTCGGCTTAAATGTTGGTTTCTAACAAATTAAATTAAGACAATGAGAATTAAACAACTATTTATAGGCTTAGGGCTAAGTTGCGCCATGATTTTCTCCTCGTGTGAGAAGGTCATCGAAGTAGAGCCAGAATTTGAACGAGACGCCAATTCCTTGTTCACTAACCTAGATGATTATGAGTTTGCACTCACAGGTGCTTATGCTCGTTTCAGAACGGTTGGTTATTTTGGAAGTGGTGGCCAGACAACAGGCACTTGGTCCACATTGCCGGACATGATGTCTGATAACCTTGCGCAAACAGATTTTGATTTGGGCAACTGGGCTATTCAGACCAACTGGGTGTACGCCAGTGACGAAGCTGATATTGCCATTGCTTGGATAGCAGCGTATTCTGTCATTAACCAAGCGAATATTGTGTTGCGTGACATCGACCAGTTTGCAAGTGAAAATCCTGGTCGCGTAAACAGGCTAAAAGGTCAAGCATTGGCAATCAGAGGTATGGCGCATTTTGACCTGTTGCGTTATTGGGCTGTAAACTACGATCGTAATTCTTCTGAATTGGGTGTGCCTTACAAAGAAAGCGTTGATGCGGAAGATATGCCTGCAAGGGAAACGGTTCAGGAAAACTATAACAAGATCTTCAGAGATTTGGAAGAAGCAGAAAGTCTGCTTGCTGAAGAAGGTCTTGATGAGAGGATAAATAGAACTAACCGTGCGCGCATCGACCAACTCGCGGTGAGAGCTATCTTGGCGCGTGTCAACCTGTATGCTAAAGAGTATCAAGCGGCTGAAGATTATGCGACACTGGTTATAGATGCGAAACCGCTAGCTACAAGAGAGCAGTTCCCGAGCATCTGGCGAGATGCAGCACCTTATCCTGAAGTAATTTGGTCAGTGAACTTCAACGCAGGTGAAGGTAACCCAGGTGGTGGCGTATTCAACGCTCCTTCTAGGCGTAACAGATTCAGGCCTTCAGAGCCATTGGTAGAAACCTACAACCAAAATGCTGATATTAGGTTCCCTACGTATTTTGATACCAGAGTAGCTGCCGGGCAGGACGAACCTGTAAGAATTCTTGATAAGTTCAATACCCGCGGTACAGCGCAAGATAACTTGGTAGACTGGAAAGTTTTCAGAACTGCGGAGATGTATCTGATTCGTGCAGAAGCCAGAGCCATGAAATCAGGTCTTGACTTGGTTGGTGCTTTAGCTGACTTAAATACGCTACGTGCTGCGCGTATCAGCGGCTATGTTCCGCAGGTATTGGTGGGTCAGCAGGCTATCCTAGATGCCATCGCACTGGAGCGTCGTAAAGAGTTGATCGGTGAAGGCCATAGATGGTTTGACCTGAAGCGAACCACCCGTATGATCGATAGAGAAGATTGCGGTGATGTTGCTGTAAACTGTACATTAGCTCCAACTGCCCGTGAGTGGGCTTGGCCTATTCCGCAGGCTGAGATTGACGCCAACCCGAACATCCGCGATCAGCAGACAACCGGATACTAATTAATTTCTGGTAAGACAGAATTTTTAAACCAAAAGCCCCGACAGCTCGCTAGCTGCCGGGGCTTTTCTTTTCCATTACGGTCACACTCAAAAAGCCGCTTCCCTCGTGTAGGCTGTCCTTCCAGCCCATGTCCTGCAGGTACCACCTGATGAAGTTGTTGAGCAGCCCATGGGCAACCAGTATAACAGCAGACTCTTGTTGCGCATCATTTGCCAGTAAGGCAGCGCACTCCCGTGCTCTTTTTTTCGCCTGCCGAAACGTTTCAATCCCCCTACTGTTCAAACCCATCATCCACAGTGCCCGCGCGCTCACCAACCAGAGTCTGATGGGCAGCCGCAGCAGCGGCAATGAGAATATTTTGCGCTCGAACTCCCGGAACTCGTGCCGGATGACCATTTTCACGTCCTCCCCGAAAATCTGCTTGGCGGTAAGCTGTGACCGAACGAGCGTGCTACAGTATACCTGCTTTATGTCTTGGTAGGGGATGGCCTCGTGCTGTAGCACAAATGCCTCTACCTCAGCCGCATCGTAGTCGCTGATAAAGGTGCGGGCATCGGATGCGCTGAAATAACCTTTTTTAGAAACCATGGGCCGGGCATGCCGGATCAGAAAGATCTTGCCAGCGTGGCTTGTATGGGGTAGTTCCTTTTTCAAATTATCGTTATTGCTTGCGGCATTTTATATACGGAGCCTTATTACGGCAGATGCCATTTACGGCATATTGATGAGAATTGGTAGGGCTCGGGGAGTACTAGAGATTTTAAAGATAAAAGTTCAGAAAAATAGACAAACCCACTAACGGAAACAGCCCTTGCCGCGTATTAGAATTCACTGACAAGAGAAGTCAGCTCCAAGCCCGATTGCCTGTATACTGGCAGAATTCTTAAGGGCTTGACCTTGAATAAGATAATATTTCCCGGATATACCAACTTAAGTCCGTTTGCACCCAGCGCATCTGCTTTAGCCTGAGGTTGATAGTAGGCTTATTGCCACATATGCAACGGG
Organism: uncultured Pontibacter sp.; assembly: GCF_947499215.1. Taxonomy (GTDB): domain Bacteria; phylum Bacteroidota; class Bacteroidia; order Cytophagales; family Hymenobacteraceae; genus Pontibacter. The sequence goes on along the minus strand of NZ_CANMNI010000001.1, from coordinate 1,269,209 downwards.
ATGGCTATGTCCGAAAACTTGGTATAACACATGATGGAACAATATTTACAGTAGTGACTATGATGAAAGCACCACATTACCCCTCGAAGATATTAATGACCGCCGATACGGTGGGCAGCGTTTGGACCTACGTATTGGAGCTGACCCGCGCCATGGCACAGTACGGAACGCAAGTATATTTGGCCACTATGGGAGAGCCCATGAGCGAAGAGCAGCGAAAGGAAGCGGAAGGTGTTTCCAACCTAACGGTATATGAGAAGGAGTATAAACTGGAATGGATGGACAAACCATGGCAGGATGTGGAGAAAGCCGGTGAATGGTTGCTGCAGCTGCGGGATGAGGTGCAGCCGGATGTTATTCATCTCAACCATATGAGCCACGGCGATCTCGACTGGGGCAAACCCGTGCTCACAGTAATACACTCCTGCGTGCTGTCGTGGTGGCGCGCCGTGAAGCAGGAGGAGGCTCCCAAAAGTTGGAATAAATACAGTGAAATGATCCGTAAGGGCCTGCAAGCGTCTGATATGGTGGTGGCCCCGACACAGGCCATGATGCACCAAGCCGAGGAACTGTATGGACCATTCAAAAAAAGTGCCGTTGTGTACAATGGTCGTGGACAGCAGTACTTCCAGTTCGGGCGCAAAGAACCGTTTGTTTTCAGCCTTGGGCGCGTATGGGACGAAGCCAAGAACATCTCCATGCTAGCACATATCGCCTCAGACCTGCAGTGGCCAGTGTATATTGCCGGGGAGGGCAAGCATCCGGTTACCGGTGAGGCCATGGAATTGGAAAACGTCTACTTTTTGGGTCAGCTGACCAACAAAGAGGTTTCGGACTGGTTGTCGAGAGCCTCCATCTACGCACTGCCGGCCAAGTACGAGCCATTCGGGCTTACGGTATTGGAAGCGGCCATGTCGGGCTGTGCCCTTGTGGTGGGCAAAACCGAAAGCATGGCCGAGGTGTGGGGCAATGCCGCGCGCTACGTAGACCCGCACAGTGCCGACGAACTCCTCGATACGCTGCATAACCTGATAGACGACGAATTCTGCCGCAACATCATGGCTTGCAGAGCTGTGAAGCGCTCACATGGCTACACTGCCGATCAGATGGCCCAAGACTACAGTCACTTGTATGGGCAATTGATTCAGGCACCCGCTGTGGTTTCAAAATGATTTAGCTTAAATTTGAAAGAGTAATTCTGAATGCCATGAACATTGTTATACTTGGCTCATCCATTACCTCGTCTTGGGGCAGCGGCCACGCCACCACTTTCCGTAACCTTGTGAAAGCCCTGCATGGCAGAGCGCACAGCGTTCTTTTTCTGGAACGCGAAACGACCGCCTCTAGCACGCCTAGCGATCTGCACGACCCCTACTACTGTGAGCTTGGTTTTTATACCTCTTCCGAAAATCTGCAACAGCACTATACGGAGCAGGTACGCGAAGCCGACGTGGTGCTAGTGGGATCCGGGCTACCGCAAGGTGTCGAAATTATAGAATGGGTGCAAAAAGTAGCCCGTGGCATAAAAGCCTTCTACGACCTAGATGCTCCGGCCACCTTAACTGGGTTGGAGCAACAGCAGGGACTGCCCTACCTGAAGGCCGACCTTATACCTAATTTTGATCTATACTTGTCTTGCACAGGCGGACCAGCGTTGGAACTGTTGGAGAAACAGTATGGCGCGCGTATGGCACGTCCGCTATACTTCTCCTTCGATCCGGAGCTTTACCACCACGAGTACCGCGAGATAAAGTGGGACCTTGGCTATTTGGGAAACTATGCCGAAGATCGCCAATCGGGGCTACAAAAGCTCATGCTGGACGCCGCGGCGCAGTGGCCGCAGGGGCGCTTTGCGGTGGCAGGCACACAGTATCCGGCAGACTTGGGCTGGCCTAACAATGTAACCATGCTGCAGCACCTGACGCCGTTCGAGCATCGCGACTTTTTTAACAGCCAGCGCTTCACCCTCAGCATTTCACGTGCCAGTGCCAGCCGTTTTGGGTATACGCCTAGTATGCGGCTATTTGAGGCTGCCGCTTGCAACACACCTGTTATATCGGATTATTGGCAAGGAATCGAGACGCTATTTGAGCCTGAGACAGAGATCCTAATTTCTCGCAGTGCCACCGAGACACTCCGTTTCCTTCGTGAGATTTGCAACACAGAGCGTAAAAATATTGGCTCTAGGGCACGCCGCAAGGTAATGGCCGAGCATACCGCAGCACACCGTGCGCAGGAACTGGAAGACTACGTGGCGGAACTGATGTCGCTTGATTCAAAGGGCGAAAAGCACTTAGCCGTTACAGGCTGATAGATGTTGTATTAAGCCCAAAGGGTAAAATTCTTAAGCCATACCTGCTTTCAAAGTTGTAGCAGGTATGGCTCTTTTTTGTGCGGTCTGCCGTAAAAAAGGTAGCTTCGCTTTTTTAAGAATAGTAATGACAAAAAAAGGAATAGAACGCTGGAAGACACTGAAGTCGCAGGTCGTGTTTGACCACAAGTGGTATACCCTGCGCCGCGACCACGTGGAGCTGCCCAATGGGCATGAGATGGATGACTATTTTGTGAGTGTGAGGCCGGATGTGGTGCTTACCTTTCCACTGACAGCGGATGGGCATGTGCTTTTCGTGCGGCAGTACAAGCATGCTGCCGGCGACATATTTATTGAGTTGCCCGGCGGTGTGATAGACGAAGGGGAAACCGACCCTGTCGAAGCGGCTAAAAGAGAGCTGCTGGAGGAAACCGGCTATACTACAGAGGAGATGGAACCGATGCTGCAGGTGATCGACAATCCGACTAAGGACACGAACAAGATATTTTATTTCATAGCCCACAACGTGCGCGAGGTGGCCGCCCAAGACTTGGATGAAAGTGAGCATATTGAGGTGCTGAAAGTGCCGCTACAGGAAGTGGAGCCCATGATCATGAACGGGCAGATCAGAGTGGCTGGCTCTGTCGCGCTCTGCATGCTCGCCCTCCGCAAGCTTGGCCTATAAACTATTCCTGTAGCGTGACCCAAGCTGTGGAGGAGATGATGGTGGTGCCTTTCCAGTGCAGGGTATAACCGGCGCCGTTCGGTACGAGGCTGAAACTCGGGTGCAGAGCCAGTTCCTGTGCCAGCTCGAGTCCGATGTCCTGCTGCGGGGCTGGTTTGAATCCGTTGCGGACCAATCGGCGTTGCCATGCCTCGTCACGCTCGTGCCGCTCTACACGTCCATTGCCCTCGCATGCCACCACGTTCATAATCTCCCTTCCGAAAAACTCCTGCTCAATAATGCGGCGCTCCGGCATATCAGGTGGCAGGAGTGCGTCCAGCACGTCAAACACGGTGTGGTAGTGGCGCAGCGACTCGCGCAGACGCGGCAGAAAGTTGAGGCGGTTGTGCTCTGAGTCGGGTTCGGTGAGGGAAAAGACCGCTGGGCTCAAAGCGCTGATCTGTTGCAGTACACGGTCGCGCTGGTCTGGCTGAGACACCAGTTCGTCAGCCAAGTGGTGCAGCGTGAGGGCGGCATTAACCACCAGTGTTTGCGTAGGCGAGATGGACAATGAAGTTAAATCAAAGTCCTCCAGTCGGGTACCGATGCAGGTGTAGCTAAAGGCGAGGCCGAGCTGTTGGGCATGCAAGGACAGGCGCTCTCCTGTTTCCTGTAGCTTTTGCAGTGGGTTTGACGATGTATTATCTGGTATGTCTATAGCTGTCAGATGGAGAGTCGGCTTTTCTCCGGGTAGCGCTGCCAGCAGCTCCATCAGGTGAAACCACTGCAGGCCGCTTCCTATTCCCAAATCGAGCAGATAAACCTCTGTTTTTCCGGCTATGGCAGTTAGTATGCTGTGATTGGCGAATCGGTGCCCAAAAGTTACAAGCGGAGTTGCCGTCACCAGCACGTTAAACGCCGATATCATATCCATCACGCCCAAGGAAGAAGCATAGAGGTTGCCGGCATTGGCGGTGTTCTGCAGGCTTCGGGCTGCAAAGGCACGGGCATAAGCAAGTGCGACACGGCCTTGTGCATCGCGCTGTGATGCCGCCTTAGCTGACAGATCGTTGATGGCTTGTTGCGTAGCCTCAGCCGAGAGACTGGGTAAGCTATAACCTACTTCAAGTACCTGTGCCAAGAGTGGGTGCTGCGGATACAGGTTTTCCGGGTGCAGCAAGGCTTGCAGCATACTTAGCAGGTATAGCTGATGTTCTTCTGGGCCAATGGTGAGGCGCAGGGTATAGTTGTCGTCGGTGCGGCGCACGGTTATATTGTTTGCCAGGAGGTAATCGTATACCTTTTCAGCACCGATGCCGGCATCAAGCAACAGGAAATTGCCTTGCGAAGGCCAGTACTGTACGCCTACCTGCTGCATTCCGGCGGTTAACTCTGCTTTGCCGACCTGCGTGTCTTTCACGGTCTTCGCCAGAAATTGCTCGTCTTCCAGCGCAGCCATGGCCGCTACCTGTGCCAGTTGGTTTACGTTGTAAGGCTGCTTTACCTCCAGCACCTGTTGGATGAGGCTGCGCTGGGCTATCATATAGCCAATACGCACTGAGGCGAGTCCATAGGCTTTAGAGAATGTTCGCAGCACTACCAGATTGGGAAAACTGGGTAGTAGCGAAAGGGCGTTTGCGCAGTCTGGCGCGGTGGCATACTCAATATAGGCTTCGTCTACCACAACCACCACATGGGGAGGCAGTTCGTCGAGTAACTGGGTCAGCTCATCCTGAGACAGATAAGTGCCAGTCGGGTTATTGGGGTTGCACAGAAATAGCAAGCGGGTCGCAGCATTTACCTGCCGAAGAATCGCCTCCTTGTCAATCCTGTAGCCACTTGTGAGGGGTGCCTCCTTAAAGGGAATCTGCAGTGCCACTGCTTCTTGTCGGTAAAGAGGGTAGGAGGGATACAGCGCTAGCACTTCTCCTGTTTTGCTGTAACCACAAAAGCGTCGCACGAGCAGCGAGATAAGTTCTGCCGACCCGTTTCCAATAACTAACTGCTCAGGATGAACCCCTAGTTTGCTTGCCAAGGCATGGCGTAAGTCAGCGGCATCTGGTTGTGGGTAGCTGTTTACTTGTGCAAGTGCCCGTTGTAACGCTATCTGCACCTGAGGGGAGGCGCCAAACAGATTTTCATTTGAGGCAGCGTAATAGGGGTTGTTTTTCATAGTAGTGGGGGGTGGAACAGTGGTATTGCGCTTGCAATATAGTAATTTCAAAATGTAATAAAGAAGCTTTCATACTGTCAAGGCTAAGAAACATCATCCTAAATAATCTCTATAATTCCTGTATCTTGGGGATCCAAAAACTAAAGTCCTCAATGCGTTGTATATACAACTGTTGCTCCGGAATAATTACTTGATGATATAAATGCCCGCCTCATGAAATTAGAAGAAGAAATTAAAATGCCGAAGTTCAGAAGCGGCTATCAAAAAGCGGCCCTGAACCTGATGTTTACCGGAGAGTGGCTCATGGCGCGTGTTGACAATCTACTGAAGCCCTATGATATTTCGTCCCAGCAGTACAATGTGCTACGCATTCTGCGTGGGCAGCAAGGCAATGCCATCAATCTGTACACCATACAGGAGCGCATGCTCAACCGCATGAGCAATGCCACCCGCTTAGTCGAAAAGCTGCGCCTAAAGGGGCTCGTAACAAGAGAGCTATGTGCCGAAAACCGCCGAAAAGTAGAGATCACGATCACAGAAAAAGGGCTCGAATTACTAGAAACGCTGGATCCGCTCATGCAGCAACTTGAAGAAGACACCTTCAAGGCCATGACCGAACAGGAGGCCCATCAGTTCAGCGATACCTTGGATCTGATTCGCGAGTAGACAATGTTCCGTTTTAGCTAACCCGCTTCAGTTACAGTTCGTTTAAACAGGACAAACTTTAACTAAAAGCTATGGAACAAGAACAAACGACCTTATTGAAAGACTATACGATGGAAGAAAAGGGGGCTTACCTAGCTGCCCTTGCTTCGGTAGCCTCTGCTGACGGACACGCCTCCGAAGAAGAACTGGAGTTTCTGAGGGTGCTAAGTGAAGCCGCCGAGATGCCGGAGAACGTGGAGCAGGAGGTGCTCTCTATTGCCAAAAATCCAACGCAGATCAGTGTGCAGCGGGTGCTGGACGTGCTCAAAAAGAGCCAATTGCGCTTTTCCTTCATTACCGATATCATCAGCTTTGCCAAGGCTGACGGCGAGTATAGCCAAGAGGAGCAGAAACGCATTCAGGAGATGGCAAACTACCTTGGGGTGGATCAGAAGCAGTACAGCCTGCTGGAGCAGTTTGTTGACAAAGCAGACGAGGCGCAGAAGCATGGTGAGGATCCCACTTCACAGTCTTTTATGAGCAAAAATGGCTTCGGGGATATGTTTAAAAATGCAGGTATTTCACCTCAAATGGTGCAGGGTATATTGGGTATAGCAGCACCGCTGGTGTTGGCTCGTATGATGGGCGGTGGCAGACGCCGTGGCGGTATGATGGGAGGTATGGGCGGCGGGCTGTTAGGTGGCCTGCTCGGCGGCATGATGACGGGCCGTGGCGGATTGATGGGTGGCGGACGCCGCTCCAGCAGCGGCTTAGGCTCTATGGCCTCGGTACTAGGTGGGCTCAACGGCAGAAATCGCTACGGCAGTATGGGCTCCGGCGGACTTGGTGGATTGTTGGGCGGACTGCTCGGCGGTAACAAGCGAGGAGGCGGCACCAGTTGGTAGGTATAGCGCAAGGACATATCGCTCACCTTGTGTCAAGAATAAACTAGGAGAAGAGCTGGAAGCATTTATGTTTCCAGCTCTTGTTTTATAAGTCGTCGCATATCTTCCTCGCGCAGTAGCCCCCGCACCATTTTGTTGCCAATTATAAAAGTGGGGACAGCCTGTATACCGATCTCTTGATTCGCATGGCGCAAAGCCTGCTGATGTGTCTCCTTATACCTGCGCGACTCCAGCGCTTTTCGGAACTCCTGTTCATTCAAACCAATTTCACCCGCTAGTTTTGTCAGCACTTCTATGTCTCCGATATTCTTCTCTTCCTGAAAGAAGGCCGTGAACATGCGATGGGTATACGCTTCGCCTTTTCCCTGCTCTTTGGCATACTGATAGCCTTCGAAGGACAGGTGCGTGTAGGGCTGTGGCGATACTTTAGGCAATACAATATCGATACCCAACTGCTTGCCCATCGGGTAGACGGAGTTTTCCCAAGTCGATTGCAGGTATTCACCTTCCGGCTTTAGGGTCGGTGTAGGTTGAGGGCGTAGCTCAAAAGGCATCCACTCCACCTGTACCTGCTCTTCCATCCCTTCGAGCGCCTTCTCAAGTACTTGCTCCCCAAAGAAGCAGTAAGGGCAAACGTAATCGGAGTAAACTTTTATCTGTAGCATGGTTTTACGGTATCTAGAATTCATTCTACCGGCGTGCCAGTGCTTTTGTTTAAGAATAGGAAAGTGAACTAGCAGATGTCGACCTCTTTTGTGTAGTTTTAGGGAGCACTTTCAATAAACTGGAGATGATGTTTAAAAGCAGATTGATACAGTTGGCACTAGCACTTGCTCTTGTGGCTTGCCAGCAGCAACCACAGCAGCCGACTACTACACAAACACAAACAACCGAAGCCAAAGTTTACTACCCCGGCAAAGGTGATAACTGGGAAGCAAAAAAGCCTGAAGAACTAGGCATGGACGCTGCCCTCTTGCAGGAGGCAGTAGTGTGGGCCAAGCAACAGGAAACTACCCAGATGCCAAAGGACTTCTCCACACAAGAGGAGATTTTCGGCAAAATGCTCGGCCCTATACCCAATGACCGTGCCAGCACCAATGGCATCATTCTCAAAAACGGTTACATCGTGGCCGAGTGGGGTGGGACCGAGCGCGTGGATCCAACTTACAGTGTGGCAAAAAGTGTGCTCTCTACGATATTAGGTATAACCATCGACCGCGGTATGATCAAAGACGTTAAAGATCCAGTGGCGAATTATGTGCAGGACGGCGGCTATGACTCGGAGCAAAACCGCAAGGTGACTTGGGAGCATCATGCACGCCAAACCAGCGAATGGGAGGGAGAACTGTGGGGCAAGAAGCACGACTTTGTAGGCAAGGAAGAGTATGGTCGCGGCGAGCGCAAACCGCGTGAACTGCAGGAACCGGGTACTTTCTATGAATACAACGACGTGCGCATCAACCGCTTCGCCTTGTCTATGCTGCGTTTGTGGAAAAAGCCACTGCCGGAAGTGTTCAAAGATGAAGTGATGGACCCGATTGACGCTTCTAATACGTGGCAATATGTACCATACCGCAATTCTTATGTGGAGATAGATGGCAAGCGGATGCCATCGGTGAGTGGCGGCACCCGCTGGGGCGGTGGCCTCTGGATCAGCGCCCGCGACGAGGCCCGTTTCGGCTACCTCTTCCTGCGCAACGGCCGCTGGAAGGACAAGCAGATTGTGTCTGAAGATTGGGTGAAAGAAGCAACAACTGTAAGAGGCCCCGTTGGTCCAGACTATGGCTACTTGTGGTGGCTGAACACCGAAGGTAAAGCTTGGCCAAGCGCGCCTACTACCAGCTACGCTGCTTTAGGTGCTGGACAAAATACGATCTGGGTAGATCCCGAGCATGATATCGTAATCGTGTGGCGCTGGCATAATGGCAATCCCGATGAGTTAATTAAACGGGTGCTGGCAGCGGTGAAGGAGTAAGGGATTGCTAACTGCTAATTGTTGATTGTTGTCTTGCCTCGTGAGAAGGTATAGATATGGCGCTTGCGCCATATCTATACCTTAAAACCGCTTCAAATGGCTTCGCTGGAAAGTCCATTCGGGGGTGAAAAGGGGGCCGCTGAAATTCGTGCTGTACCAAGGGCTTATACCTGCATTCATAGGGTTCTTCAGGATCTGGATCTCCTGCGCCGGCATATAACTTTGTGCAAGCAGGAATAGCTTTTCTCCTGTTTGCTCATTGACAGCCATGTCTACCACGATTACAGCATGGCCGGGACTCCCGCCTTTAATAAATACGTCACCAATTTGCATGTCCTTTAAAGAGACAGCTTTCATTTCTTTCTCAAGCGATAAGGTGCCAGCATAGGTAAACACTACTTGTAGGTAATCCTTAAAAGAAGCATAGGCAGTGGAGGGAGCGGTTTTTTTCACCCAAGAGCAATCATTTCCTTTTACATTTATTCTGTAGCCCTGCTGCCATTTGCTGTAGTCAGCCCGAAAGCCGCTCGTGAAGTTGAAGTGAATGGCGTCATACTGTTTCTGGCCATACAAATACTCTGCCCGTAAGCGCATCACCGCATCGGCGCATTGTTGCAGGTCCCGTTTACCGACATCTATGTCGAGCACGGCATCATAAATATTATCATTGGGCTTAACTGCCCCGTTGTAGTAATGCACCTGTGCGCCATGTGGTTTCAACTTGAAGTGCTGGAGATAGGCTCCGAAGCTGTTCTCGGAAGTTGTTATTCTTATATACCCTTTTGGAGGCAGGAATCTTTCCGCTATTGTCTCGCCTGCAGGGTTGAGCAGCACTTCAGTTTTGGCTATACTTTCAGGAATATAAACTGCGACCTGTTCCGCTTTTGAACTGCAAGAGGTGAGCATGACGACGAGAATACTGTATAGGTATAGCGGCATGGGACAGTGCTTAAGTTTCAAACTAAATTAATAGTTAATTCTTGATTTGCAAGCAATTCATACTTGTAGATTATTGTTGGGTATGCTATTAGGATAGAGAGTAGTCCCTTTAAAGAGGCCAGAGGCCCCACGATAGTAGTCACGAGCGAGAACGCTCGCACCATACCTACCACCTATACCTGTAAAAACAAAACAAGCCGACTCAATTGAGTCGGCTCGTTTCTTTTCAACTTATACTTGTAAGTCTTAGTGACGACAAGTACAGTTCTCACCTGCAATACCTTCCGTGCGGGTATCAGTACCTTCGTGCCAGTCGAATGAGGAAGCGTACTTGTTGTTTTCCCACCAGAATCTGCCCGGCTTGCGCTCGTAATTGCCTACTTCATTCATTGTAGCGGCATCGAACAGACGGCCGTTTACCATGGTGTAGCGCACGTGCTCCGAGTTCTGGATGTTCTCCAGTGGGTTCTGGTCCAGCACGATCAGGTCGGCCAATTTGCCAGTCTCCAGTGAGCCCAACTCTTTGCCCATACCCAAGTACTCAGCACCGTTCAGGGTGGCAGCGCGCAGGGCTTCGAGGTTGGTCATACCGCCTTGCTGCAGCATCCATAGTTCCCAGTGAGCACCGAGACCTTGCAGCTGTCCGTGTGCACCAAGGTTCACTTTTACGCCGGCGTCGGTCAGGGCCTTGCAGGCTTCGGAAGTTTTGAAGTATCCGTTCTTATATTCTTCGTCCGGCACCTGCATCACAAAACGTGAGCGACCGTCGATCACAGAACGAGGCGTGAACTTAAGGAGTCTTTCTTTCTCCCATACCTTGGTGTTCTGGTACCAGTAGTACTCGCCACTCGTCGCGCCGTAGTTCACAATCAGGGTAGGAGTATAGCCCGTGTTCGAGGCTTTCCATACTTCCACCACGTCTTTGTAAAGCGGGGCAATCGGGATGTTGTGCTCAATGCCGGAGTGACCGTCGAGGATCATGCTCATGTTGTGGAAGAAGGTCGAGCCGCCTTCCGGTACAACGGTCATGTCGAGTTCGCGGGCCGCCTGAATAATCTGCTGGCGCTGCTCACGGCGTGGCTGGTTATAGCTCTTCACCGAGAAACCACCGGCAGCCTGAATGCGGCGCAGGTGCGAACGGGCATCGTCAAGGCTGTTGACCACAGCTTTAAAGTTGCCATCGGCTCCGTACAGAATCGTGCCCGTAGAGTAGATGCGCGGGCCTACCATGTGGCCTGCCTTTACTGCTTCTGATTGGCTGAACACCATCTCCGTTGTAGAAGAGGGGTCGTGCGTTGTCGTTACACCATAAGCCAAGTTGGCTAGGTAGGACCACTGCTGTTTCGGGCTCATGCCGTTGCGGAACGTGCCCAAGTGCGCGTGTACGTCTACCAGACCCGGCATAATGGTTTTGCCGCTGGCGTCAATCACTTTCGCGTCTTTCGGCACGGCTATACCCTTGCCTACCGACACAATTCGGTTGCCGTCTACTACAATCGTACCGCCTTCAATCACTTCATCGCCTTTCATCGTGATGATACGGGCGTTGGTGAAAGCTACTTTGCCTTGTGGGGCGTCTGTCTTGAACTCCAAGCCGATCTTTATACCTGTCGTGTCGATGGCAGGCAATTTCTCCGGTGCACCTTCCAAGAAGGCAAAACGATCTTTCAGGTCGTTGGAGAAATACTCATCACCCAGTACCCAGTTTACTTTCTTGCTGTCGCCTGACCAGTGCACGCTCGTACCGGCGTCTTTGGTGAAACGGGCCACAGGTACGGCTTTCGTTTCAGCGCTCAGTTCCATACCTGCCCCGTTGGCCGAGAAAGGCACCACGTAGCCGTTGAACAGCTCCACAAAGGCCAGCCACTTGTTGTCCGGGCTTGGGTAGAACTGGTCGGTATAGGTAGAGGTATAGTGTGTGCGCTCATCGTTGCCGTTCAGGTTTACGCTCTTGAAGGTATACTTACCGCCGCCGCCTGCCGTGAAGAAAATACGGTCAGACGAAGCATTGAACAGTGGGTTGAAACCATTCTTCTGTATCAGCTTCGGGTTTTTGCCGTCTGCAGTCATGTAGTAGGTGCCGCGCTCGTTGCCGTGTGCGTAGCCCATGTGGTTGTTGCCGCCGTCTTTGCTATACAAGATCAGCTTGCCGTTCGGTGAGAAGGAGGCATTGGTATAGAAACCTTTCTCAGAAGTTAGTTTTGTTGGCTTGGCGTTTTTCTTGCGGATGTCCACTTTCACGAGCGCACCTAGGTTTTCATCATCCCAGGTAGAGAATACCAGCGTCTTACCGTCTGGCGAGAAAGCCGGGTAGAATTCGAAATCCTTGCCATTGGTCACGCGCTCCGGCTTACCGTTTGGCAGTTCTTTTTTGTAAATATGACCCGCTGCGTTGAACACAAGTAACTTTCCGTCAGGCGAAGTCACGGCGTGGCGAATGGCCTTGGCAGCGAACTGTGCCGGTGATACGCCTTCCTTGCTGAAGTCGTGGCGCACGGCTTCGGCGATGTGGTGCGTGGCGGTCGCTTCGAAAGGTATGTTGGTTACTTTCTGGCTGGCTACATCGATCTTGTTGATTTTGCCGCCTGCCCAGAACACAAGGCTCTTGTTGTCAGGCGTCCATGCGAAGTTAGGGTATACCCCAAAGATCGCCCAAGCTTCCTGCTGGTCGTTGCTTAGTTGGTCGTAGATCGGCCACTGCTCGCCTGTTTTCAGGTCGTGGATGAAAAGCACCGACTTGGTACGCACGCGGCGCACGAAGGCAATGTGCTTGCCATCGCGGGAGATAACCGGACGAACAGAACCACCGTTTCCTGTGATCACGTTTTCAATTTCGCCCGTGTTACGGTCCACACGACGAATCACGTAAATCTGGCTATTCGGGTCTTTGTTGTACTCAAAGGTAGTGCCGCCGCTCATGTCTTCGGAGAAGTACACATACTTGCCGTCAGGCGATACCATCGGCTCGCCGGCATCCTGCTGATCATTTTTGCGCTTAGTCAGTTGCACGCCGCTTCCGCCTGAGCGGTGGTACATCCACATTTCACCGGCACCCAGCGAACGGGAGGCCGTGAAGTGCTTACGCGCGATCAGGTACTCACCGTCTGGCGTCCAAACGGCGTTATTCAGCAAGCGGAAGTTCTCTTTAGTGATCTGCTTAGCGTCGGAGCCGTCGCGCTTCATCACCCAAATGTTGTCGCCGCCACCTGCATCGGAAGTGAAGGAGATGAACTTGCCATCGGGACTGAAACGTGGCTGCACTTCGTAGGCGCGGCCGCTGCGGAGCAACTTGGCTTTGCCACCGGAAATGGGCATGCTATAGATGTCGCCAAGCATGTCGAACACGATCTCTTTGCCATCCGGACTCACGTCCAAGCTCATCCAAGTGCCTTCGTCGGTTGTTACGGTAATTTCTTTTTGCGGTCCGCGGGCTTCTTCCACGTTCCACTTATTGTCTTTTTTGTCCTGCGCCGTGGCTGTGCCCAAAGGTAAGGCAAGCGCCGCCGCTAGGAACATACTCAGATAGGTATGCTTCTTCATGACAGGGTGAATTCGGTTAGTTTAGATTCTCAAATTTAATGATTTGAGGGGAGAAATCAGAAAAGGTTTAAATAGCATGGTGAGGATTGATAATATAGGAGGGGTGATTGGAGTGAAGGCGGTTCTGTAGGGACAGGTCGTGACCTGTCCGCGCGATGGCTGTGCGCTGAAACAGAAGGTATGGAGTTCGGAAGACCCAATCCTTTTTAATCCCCGTCATTCGTGGGGTAGGCCCCCTATATCAAGATTCAAGCAATATATACCTGTGCACGATTCGGACAGGTCGCGACCTGTCCCTACAGATAAATTAACTTCAATTCAACTCAAACTCACAACTAACAGGCAAGTGATCGCTAATCTTCAACCATTGCTCAATATCTCCAATCTTAAACTTAGTCAGCCTATCAGAGAACTCCTGACTACCAAATATATAGTCGATATGATAAGGCCTTTCCGGTTTTCTATGAAAGTAGAAAGTAGGTATAGACTCTCTGCCTTGTTCTTCTTTGTAGTGTAGATGATACAAGCTTCTTATACCTAATTCCTCCAATTCTTTTACTACATCAGAGTGATTCCACCATCGGTCCCACTGATCCCAAATGGTATTGCTGTTAAAATCGCCGGCAACCAGAGTTTGCTTGAGGTGTTGTTTGTTCACCTGAAGGTACTTCCACAACTGACCAATATAGCCGAAGTTCGGAGAATTATTCTGGTGCGTCCAAACACCAAGTAGCTGGAACGTATCATTAATCATGCATGGTGAAAAGTACTTAACTGTATGATCTTGATAAGTATTACTCCAATCCAGCGGCTCAATTTTTATGTGCTCAGCTGCGAAAATGCCGAGCCCTTTGTTCTTCGTGCTGCCGAGCCAAAGATGATTTTTTGCCCAAGCCGTGTACTCCTGATGACGGGACAGAGCTGGATCCTCGCACTCTTGAATGATGTAAATGTCAGCCTCGAAGTCCAATAAATGTTCAAATTTATTCCTTAAAGCACCATTGCAGTTCCAAGTTACGATCTTCATTGCTTCAGTCTATTTACCCTTACTCCACTTCAAAACTCCCCGGCAAGTCAAAACTCAGCGGCTTATTGCGGCTGTGGATCTGCTGCAGGAAATTGTCGAGTTCGTCTTTGTACTCGAGGTGGTAGTCTTCGTGCAGATTCTTGCGGATAAGCTGGATGGTGCGCTGCAGGAGGCGGGCCGTGGCGGTGTAGAAGGCTTTGTAGTAACTGTCGAACTGGCCGGTGAAGTTGTCGAAGATCAGTCGCAACAGGTATAAGTGCAGGTCTGTTTCCAGTTTTACGTCTTTGGTAACGCGCTTGAAACGGGCAATCTCCTTGGCCGACTTGCGCAACGACTTGGTCAGGGCTCTGCCTAGGTAGCGGCCGGAGGTGCTGATCATCAGCTCGTGGATTTTCTCGGCCGTCTGCTCATAGGCCTCTTCCGGCGTGAGTTCGCCCAGCTCGATTGCCAGTAATTCATACAGCTCCCCGTCGCGGCGGGCGGCTTTGATGATGATGGCTTCCTTTTCTTTATCGCTCAGCTGCTTAACAGCTTGTTTAAAACCAGTGGAGACGGTGGGCATAAGGTATTTAGGCTATATCTGTAAAGTTAAGTAAAATGGGTGTGCTGTTCAAGATAGGAGGGCTGCTAAGTGTAATTAGAAACTGTCCCCTTTAGGGGACCATAGGGGTGTTGCCAGTATCAAAAGCTATCTGCTAATTTTTTACATCCCTCTAAGAACTTCGCTCGCAAGTTTCGAACTCTCATTCTCACTTGTCCTCAAGGGGAGAATTTCTTCAATCAAATTTCTCCTGCTGTGCCTGAAATAATCACACGCACAGGAATTAACCTCAACTTCAGATTGTTTTAACCTATACCTTTTTTGATTGAGCGGAGCTTTCCGGGAGCGCTGTTTTATAGTGATTTCCGCTTCCGTAGCTCCATAAAAATTCGTAATTTTGCACTATGAATATTGAGACTGAAATTTTACATCAGGAAGATGTGGCTCTGCTCGAAGAGAGCACCGATCTGCATAACCTGATTGTGTATAACGACGACGTAAATACATTTGACCACGTGATCGCAACGCTGATCAAGGTGTGCGGCCACTCGGCGGAACAGGCGGAGCAATGCACCTTGCTGATCCACTACAAAGGCAAGTGCACCGTGAAGGTAGGGTCTTACGAAGAGCTGGCAAGTATGTGCACCGCCCTTCACGACAAAGACCTGTCGGCCAACATCGAGTAGCGGGAGGTTGAATGGAATTTCCTTCTAAACTGATTGAAAACGCCGTTGAGGAGTTGGCAAAGCTCCCGGGCGTAGGGCGCAAGACGGCCCTGCGGTTGGCGCTGCATCTGCTCAAAGAGGAGTCTGAAGAGACGTTCCTGCTGGCCGAGGCGCTCGTGAAAATGCGCACCGAGGTGAAGCACTGCAAGGAATGTCATAACATTTCGGACACCGAGGTATGCGGGATTTGCCTGAACCCATTGCGCGACCGCAGCCTGCTATGTGTGGTGAGCGATATCCGGGATGTGATCGCGATCGAGAATACCTCTCAGTTCAAAGGTCTGTACCATGTGTTGGGTGGTGTGATTTCACCCATCGAAGGCGTGGGCCCATCGGACCTGCACATCGATTCTTTGCTGGAGCGTCTGCCGAACTCCGAAGTAAAAGAGATTCTGCTGGCGATCAGCCCGACTATGGAAGGCGACACTACTGCCTTTTACCTGACCCGCAAACTCCGCGACCACAACGTGCGCATCACCACCATCGCCCGTGGTGTGCCGGTAGGGGGTGAGCTGGAGTATACGGATGAAATTACGCTGGGGCGCAGCATTGTAGAGCGCACTTCTTACGGTAAGAACTAAAACTTGCGGCTTGTAATAGCTGGGAAAGGACATGCGAAAGCATGTCCTTTTCTGTTTT
This sequence comes from uncultured Pontibacter sp., assembly GCF_947499215.1. Lineage (GTDB taxonomy): Bacteria > Bacteroidota > Bacteroidia > Cytophagales > Hymenobacteraceae > Pontibacter. The sequence continues at coordinate 1,253,125 of NZ_CANMNI010000001.1, read as the reverse complement.
TGTTGCATTGTAGCTTATGCTGTTATTGGTATAGCAACTAGCTTTGTTTTATAGCTTCGCCTGTGCGGCGGGCACTTACTTTTTTCCTTGATGAAAAAAGTAAGCAAAAAAATCAAGACTCCCCAAACTCGCTGAACGCTCAAACAGTGGGTAGTCATTTAGTGCACTTGGCTGGTGCGGTCTGTTTCATTGCTCTGGTGCAAGTTAGTCTTCCAAAGCGTGCCAGTATTGTTTAAATCTAAAGCACGTACGACAAGGCTTAAACTTGTCAAATGGCAACGGCCAAAGCTCCCCTCCTTGGACAAGGAGGGGCAGGGGTGGTTTGACCCAATACTGCATTGTATAATCTGTAACTATGGAACATTAAAACAGTTGACACGGGCATCGGCAGACAGTTCCCCCTTTGAAGTCGAAGATCCCTGACTTGATTCGGGAGGGGCAGGGGGATGTCAATCGTGCACAAACTCCCTCCCCTGTTTTGGGGGCAGGGGCCCTCGACAAAAGGGGAAGGTTGGGATGGGGTCACTAAACTGGGGCAGAGGCCCCACCATAGGAGACACGAGCGTGGACGCTCGCGCCATAAACAACCCCCATTTCACTGGTTTTCTCTTGCATTATATTAACTTTGGAGCTTAATTCAGAACAAGCATGCAGAACATAGCATCCCACATACTTTCAGACAGAATCATGGCGCTGTCGGAGTCGCAGACCATCGCGATGGCCAAAAAAGGCCGTGAACTCGCCGCACAGGGATTCGATATCATCAACCTGAGCTTCGGGGAGCCGGATTTCCAGACGCCACAGTACATCAAAGACGCTGCGAAACAGGCCATTGATGACGGCTTTACCTTTTATACCCCAGTACCGGGCTTTCCGGCGCTTCGTCAGGCTATTGCCGATAAGTTTAAGCGCGACAACAACTTGGATTATGGTCCGGAGAACATCGTGGTGTCGACGGGGGCCAAGCAATCCATTGCCAATGCGGTGATGTGTCTGGTGAATCCGGGGGACGAGGTGATCATCTTTTCGCCTTACTGGGTGTCGTATGAGGAGATTGTGAAACTAGCCGAAGGTATACCGGTGCCACTGCAAGGCCGTTTGGAGAATGACTTTAAAGTAACGCCGGAGCAACTCGAGAACGCGATCACGTCCAACACCAAAGTGGTGATGTACTCTTCGCCTTGCAACCCGACTGGTTCAGTATTCGACGAGGACGAGCTACTGGCGATCGCCCGAGTGCTCGAGAAGCATCCGCAGGTATACATCATCGCCGACGAGATCTACGAGTACATCAATTTCGGGGGTAAGCACGCCAGCATGGCCGGCTTCGACTTTATCAAAGACCGCGTGATTACCGTGAACGGCTTCTCGAAAGGCTATGCTATGACAGGCTGGCGTGTGGGCTACATTGCGGCTCACAAAGACATTGCTATCGCTTGCGAGAAAATGCAGAGCCAGATCACGTCCGGTACCTGCTCCATCGCCCAGAAAGCGGCCCATGCGGCCCTGTTGGGTGGAAATGAATCGGCCTTGGAAATGCGCGACGCTTACCGCCGTCGCCGTGACCTCGTGCTGGAAATCATGCAGGATATTCCGGGTTTCAAAACCAACGTGCCTACCGGTGCATTTTATATTTTCCCGGATGTGAGCTACTACTTCGGTAAGAGCTGCAACGGCAATATCATTAGCAGCGCCCTCGACCTAAGCCTATACCTGCTTACCGACGCCCATGTGGCGCTGGTGAGTGGTGAGGCTTTTGGCGCACCGCAGTGTATCCGTTTCTCTTATGCCACATCCGACGATAAATTAATCGAGGCCCTCCGCCGCATCAAGGAGAGCCTCGCCAAATTGCAGTAATGAATCAGCATACCAATTTAGAAGATATTTTCAGTGCCTTTGACAGGCTAACCGTGCTCATCGTGGGCGACGTGATGATTGACTCCTACCTGTGGGGCAAGTCGACACGCATTTCGCCGGAAGCACCCGTGCCGATCGTGAACGTGGTGAAGCGCGAAAAGCGTCTGGGCGGTGCCGCCAACGTGGCCCTGAACGTACAGGCAATGGGCGCGACGCCACTGCTTTGCTCTGTCATTGGGGATGATCCGGACGGAGGCGATTTCCTGCGCCTGATGGAAGAGCGCGATCTCTCCACTGAGGGCATTGTGCAGAGCCCGGAGCGGGTAACAACCATCAAGCACCGCATCATAGCCGGTGGTCAGCAACTGCTGCGCGTGGATGCTGAGATTGAGCACAATTTGGCTGACTACGAAGAGCGCCACTTAGAGGAGCATTACCTGAAACTGCTCGACCGTGCTGATGTGGTCGTGTTCGAGGACTACGACAAAGGGGTGTTCTCGGAGCAGAACATTGCCCGTTTTATCGCGCTAGCCAACGAGCGCGGTATACCTACGGTGGTGGATCCGAAGAAGAAAAACTTCTTGAGTTACAAAGGCTGCACGCTTTTCAAACCCAACCTGAAAGAACTTAAAGAAGGCCTGAAAGTAGACTTTGCAGACGAGAACTTGCATGCTTTTGAGGATGCAGTATCGCAATTGCAAGCTAAATTAACCACCAAGCAAGTATTGGTGACGCTTTCGGAACGTGGCGTGTTTGTGGCCAATGGCGAGGAGAAAACTTACATACCGGCGCACCGCCGTTCCATTTCCGACGTGTCGGGTGCCGGCGATACCGTGATCAGCATTGCGGCGCTGTGTATGGCGCTGAAAACATCGCTGCCGTTTTTGGCCGGCCTGAGCAATCTGGGCGGCGGACTGGTGTGCGAACAGGTAGGCGTGGTGCCTGTCGACAGAGACCGCCTGTTCCAAGAAGCAAAAGAGAACAGGCTGTACGAAACCCATGAACACCGAACAGCTTAACAGGCTGCTGTACGGCAGCAAGTTGCGGGCATACATGCTGATGCGCCGCACCACCTATACGCTCACGATCGTAGCGATAGGCTTGCTGCTGTATGCTCACGGTGTAGTGACCGACATGGATACCATTCAGCTTATTTTCTACGCCATTGACGCGATCCTCGGGGTCTTTGTCGTGATATACCTGTTGCGTATCCTATATGGTTTTGAGCGGGTCAAGTTCCTGCGGCGCACGTGGTTTGAGGGTATCCTGATGGCCATCATTCTGGTCAACCACGTCGGTACTTACCTGTTCAACTTCCCAATCATCTATAATATTTTTGAGGGCATTGGCATGCCGCTCTCCGTAGAGGTATACCGCATTTTGGTTTCGCTCTACATGCTCATGCTGCTCGTTATCGAGTTACTCGAAACGAGAGTGCACCTCAAAACCCTGCAGGTGAAGCCGGCCGTTACTTTCCTGATGAGTTTTGTTACGCTCATTGCACTGGGAACGGCCATGTTTATGCTGCCCAAAATGACCAATGATCCGGATGGCATGCGCTTCATCGATGCGCTGTTCATGGCAACCAGCGCTTCCTGCATCACGGGTCTGACGGTAGTGGACCCGGGTACTTATTTCACCTTATCGGGACAGGTGGTGCTTTTGGTGCTGGTGCAGTTGGGCGGCTTGGGCGTTATGACGTTTGCCACCTTCTTTGCCATGCTGATGCGGCAGGGTTTGGGTATACGGCAGCACGTGGCCATGTATGAGATCATGGAGAGTGAGTCCATCTCTTTCACCAAAGGCCTTTTGCAAAAACTAATTGTGATGACGCTGTCCATCGAGGCGATTGGCGTTGTGATCATATTTGCGACATGGGGAAACGAGGCGGAGTTTGTGGGGCTCGGCAGCAAGATTTTCTTTTCGGTGTTCCATGCCGTATCCGGTTTTTGCAATGCCGGTTTCTCTTTGTACCCGGAGGGGTTGTATACTAATCCGCTACGGACGTCCTATGCCTTGCACCTGACTATCGCAGCCTTGGTAATTTTGGGAGGAATCGGTTTTCCGACGATAATCGATGTGTTTTCTCCAAAAGCAATGCGTGCCCGTATGGCAGCGCCTTGGCGTAATTGGAAACTGATGACCCGCGTGACGGTTTATTCGTCGGCTGCTTTGCTGGCTTTCGGAACAGTCACTTTTTTCCTGTTGGAGTATTTCAACACGCTCTCGCAGCTAAGCTTTGTCGAGGCACTTATCGCTTCCTTTTTCCAGTCCATGACCACGCGCTCTTCAGGATTTAGCACCGTAGATATTTCGGCGGTGTCGATTCCAATGCTGTTGATCATGATGATGCTGATGTTCATCGGTGCCTCACCCGGTTCGATGGGTGGGGGTATTAAGACGACCACGTTCACGGTGATCATTCTGTCTGTGTGGGCTACGATTGTGGGCAAGCGGAACATCGAGATCGGCAAGCGCACTATTCCGCACTCAGCTTCTTACAAGGCTTTTGCTGTATTTACCTTTGCTGTGGGTTTTAACATATTGTTTGTGATTATCCTTTCTATTTCCGATGCGCAGTTTGATATTGTGCGATTGGCTTTCGAGCAGATATCAGCCTTTGCAACCGTGGGGCTGAGTACGGGTATAACGGCTGGTCTTTCGGATGTGGGCAAAACCGTGATTGTTCTGTCGATGTACATTGGCAGGGTAGGTACACTTACATTGGCACTGGCTATCAGCACACGGACTACTTCTACCGCGTACAAGTATCCGGACACACATTTGGCTATTGGTTAAGCTTGTAGTAGCTTTGAGGCTTCAACTTGTTTTTAAATGCGGACAGAAGAGCTAAACAGGGCATTATACGGCAGCAAACTTAGGGCCTACGCCCTTATGCGGCGCACGACATACCTGCTCGCCATCATTTCGGTGGGGCTCCTCATTTATGCCCACGGCATCGCGCAGAAGCCTGAAACGATTCAGCTGCTGTTCAACGCCATCGACGCCATCCTGACGATATTCGTTATTATCTACCTCCTGCGTATCCTCTATACCTTCGAGCGAAAGAAATTTTTGCGGCGCACATGGTTTGAAGGGATTCTCATGGCCGTTATTCTGGTGAATGAGGTAAGTACCTACGGTCTGCAGGAGTCGTTGATATACACTCTTTTTGATCGCATTGACATTCCTCTTTCCGTAGAACTGTACCGGGTAGTGGTGTCGCTCTTTATGCTCGTGCTGCTGGTTATTGAGCTTCTGGAAACACGTGTGCACCTTAAAACGCTACAGTTCAAGCCCACCATTACCTTTTTGTTCAGTTTCCTGTTCCTGATTTTGATAGGCGCAAGCCTGTTAATGATGCCCAACATGATTACCACCCCGGGCAGCATGCGCTTTATCGACGCCCTTTTTATGGCGGCCAGCGCCTCTTGCGTAACGGGCTTGGCCGTGGTGGACCCGGGTACCTATTTTACTTTTTCAGGACAGGTGGTATTGCTGATGCTCGTGCAGTTGGGCGGTCTGGGTATCCTGACTTTTGCCACGTTCTTTGCCACGCTCATGCGGCAGGGAGTAGGTATAAAGCAGCACGTAGCCATGTACGAGATCATGGAAAGCGAGTCGCTTTTCTCCACAAAAAACCTACTGCGCAAACTGGTCGTGATGACCCTTACCATCGAAGCTATTGGGGCTGTGATTATCTTCATGACGTGGGGACAAGAAGCGCAGTTTGAGAGCTTGGGCAGCAAGATTTTTTTCTCGGTGTTTCATGCGGTGTCGGCTTTTTGTAACGCTGGATTGTCGCTATACCCTGAAGGACTCTATACCGAGCCGGTCCGGTTCGCTTATGTCATGCACCTGACTGTGGCGGGTCTGATTATATTCGGAGGCATCGGTTTTCCAACGATCCTTGATGTGCTGTCACCAATGTCGATGCGGGCACGCATGGAGCGGCCTTGGAGAAATTGGCGCTTGCTCTCCCGTATCACCATTTTCACGTCAGCCGCCCTGATTACGATGGGCACGGTGGGCTTCTTTCTACTGGAGTACTATAATACGCTGGCCGAACTCAGTTTTGTGGAAGCCGTGATTGCGTCTTTTTTTCAGGCTGTGACCACCCGTACGGCTGGCTTTAACACGCTCGATATCTCAGCGCTGAATGTGCCTACCTTGCTTATGTTTATTTTCCTGATGTTCATCGGGGCATCGCCGGGCTCTACCGGGGGCGGTATCAAAACCACCACTTTCACAATTATCCTATTGTCTGTGTGGGCAACTATCCGCGGCAAACGAAACGTAGAGATTGGCAACCGTACCATACCGCACTCAGTGTCTTATAAGGCCTTTTCAGTGTTTACGTTCGCTGCCATGATCAATATCCTCTTTCTGTTCATCCTTACCATCACCGACTCACAATTCGATATTTTCAGATTGGCCTTTGAACAGGTATCGGCCTTTGCCACCGTGGGTCTAAGCACAGGTATAACCGCCGGCCTCTCGGATGCGGGCAAGGGTGTGATCATAGTCTCGATGTTCATGGGCAGGGTAGGAACACTGACGCTAGCACTCGCTCTCAGCACCCGGGCAACCACCACTGCCTACAAATACCCAGAAACGCATGTGCCGGTCGGATAACCGGAGTTTAGGAGTTGGGGTGTTTAGTAGTTCAGAAATCTATAAAAGCACAAGGTCTGTAGGGACAGGTCGCGACCTGTCCAAATCGTGCACCAATTACCTGCCGGATTTGTGCACCTAACAATTTAGCCATTCAACCATTTAACAGATAATTCATCATTTCTTAAACCGAAAGGCAATAGAAGAAAGGAGAGCAAAATTATTGGAAGTTGAGCCAGCATCTTTTTCAAAAATGTTTTCCTGCCCTTTCAGCCAGCGGGCTTCTATACGGCAGACCACGTTTGAGTGTGGACTATAATCGGCGTTAGCGGAGAGGCCGGTGGCCCGAAAACCGTTAGTCCCGACCGGAGCAGTTATAATTACCTCATTTCTGTCAGAATAGTGCTCGGCGCGGAAGGCCATAGCCCATGCTTCACTTAATTTATACTGCGCGATGACTACCGGGCTGTACCATGTGTGGTAGCTGCTACTTCCCTTACTCTGTTGCTGTATTCCAATGTCAAATCCTGCGATCAAAGTAGTTCGCTCACCAATCCCAAACTGCCCATAAACATTGTTGAAGTAGCGCATTCTCCGGAGAGCATCCGGGTCGTCGGTGCCGATAAACGTGCTCCAGTTCAGGGTCAGGTTGTCGTGCGGCGCATAGTTTACCTGTGTGCCGAAAGAGGGTAATGAATTCCCGGGCACCCGTCGGATGCGCTGCCAGCCGTTTACGACCAAAGCGGCCAGTGTCCAGTCTGGTGTAGGAGCATAGGTCAGTTTTGCTCCAGAGAGAAAATAGGGGGAGTTCTCAGCCAGCAAGGAGCGGGTAAGCGTCAGGTTATCGGCAGAGATGGCGCTCTCAAACCCGATGTGTGAGCCCATGATACCCGCATCAAGCCAGACCTTTGACTGCCTATCCAGCGCTATACCTGCGTTGGCCTCGAACACATGGCGCATTACCTCTTCTTCGGCTGCATAATTGTCGGAGGCATACGTGCCTGCCTGCAAAGCCAAAGCGCCCCTATACCTGTCGTGTTCTACACTGGCCCGGAGCAAACCCAGATTCAGGTTGAACTCGTTGTGGCGGTTGTGGTTGTAGAGAAAGGGCTGCCGATAGCCTGCAGTGGGTTTGTTGAAATCATAGGCATAAAAAATGTCGGCAAACCCTTCGAAGCGAACTTCAGGATTTGCCGACATGGTGGTATCTGTTTGTGCAAAAGCGTTGATGGAGCTCAGTAGCGATATGGCTAAAATGGTGGCTCTTATCACGGCTTCTCAGCTATACTCTTACGCTCTTACTCCGCTATACGCTTTTACAGTCTGGATAAAGCATTTCACTTTCTCCGGGTCGGTATCTGGGTATACGCCGTGGCCAAGGTTGGCAATGTGGCGCTGCGGACCAAATTCCTTCAACATATTAATGGTTTCACGCTCAATTGTTTCGAACGAGCTGTACAGTAAGCATGGGTCCATGTTGCCTTGCAGCGTCTTGTTAGGACCAACTTGGGCTCTGGACGTTTTGATGTCCATGTTCCAGTCGAGACCGATGGTTTCGCAGTTGAGTTTGCTGAAATCCTCCAGCGCAAAGAAAGCGCCTTTGGCGAACACCGTTACCGGCACGTCGTTGATGGCATTACAAATCTCACTGATGTAAGGCAATGAGAATTCGCGGTAGTGTGCTGGCGTGAGTATACCTGCCCAAGAGTCGAACACTTGGATCAGGTTGGCACCCGCCTCTACCTGTGCTTTGAGGTAGGCAATGGTGGTGTCGGTGATCATGCGCAACATCTGGTGCGCCAGTTTAGGGTTGGTATACAGCAAACCGCGTGCATGCGAGAACGTCTTCGAGCCGCTTCCCTCTACCATGTAAGCCAGGATTGTCCATGGCGCACCGGCAAAACCGATAAGCGGCACTCGTCCGTTCAGTGCTTTTTTGGTTACTTTGATGGCTTCCAGTACATAACCCAAATGCTCGTGCGGGTCAGCTACACGAAGTCTTGCTAAGTCAGCCTCAGTACGGATCGTCTTGGGGAACCACGGTCCGCGCTTCTCCACCATTTCATAGGTACAGCCCATGGCCTCCGGCACTACGAGGATGTCAGAGAAAATGATGGCGGCGTCCACATCCAAGATGTCCACGGGTTGGATGGTTACTTCGGCGGCCAGATCAGGGGTTTCCACCAGTTCTTTAAATCCGCTCAGGCTTTCGCGTACGGCTCTGTATTCGGGTAAGATGCGGCCGGCTTGGCGCATCAGCCACACCGGAGTACGTTCTACGGTTTCTCCTTTGGCGGCTCTTATAAGCAGGTCATTCTTCAATTCCATGGCGCAAAGATACGTTAAAAATGCTGACTGTCGGAAGATGATTGTTATCATCAAACAGCAGGGCAAATGTCATGTTAATTGGTGTACTCTGTGCGGGATGAAGTGGTTTGGAAATTTTGGAGGGTATAGCCAAAACGGAAGCTTTATTTATACCTCTGTAAAAAACAGCCCCTGTATCCCAGTCACAATAAAATTCACCCCAATCGACAGCACCATAAAACCCATAATGCGTGACAAAGCCGACAAACCAGCCTTGCCCAGAAACTGCAGCAACTGGTGTGAAAAGATAAGAATCAGGTATGCAACTAGGGCAAGCGCGATAATGGCTGTCACAACAAGGCCTAAATCTATGATTTGGAGTGCATCGGAATACATACTGATGCTCACGGCTATGGCCCCCGGGCCGGACAGCATCGGCATAGCCAGTGGGGCGAAGGAAATGTCTTCTTTTTGCATACTCTCTTTCAGCACGCCTTTCGATACTTTCTTGCCCCGGTGCGCTTTACTGGAAAGCAGCTCAAAACCCGCTTTCATGATCATGAGTCCGCCCGCAATGCGGATGTCGTGCAGCCGGATGCCGAAAAAGTTGAGCACGTACTGCCCGGCCAGAAAAAACACCGCCAGAATGAGCGCCATGTAAATGCAGGCGCGCAACGCTTGCTGGTTGCGGTTCGAGGGCGTGTCGTCTTGGGTGAGGGTGAGAAATACAGGCATCGCCCCGAAGGGGTTTACCACACTAAACAGGGCCGAAAAAGTGGCCAGCATCATTTCCATAGCTTGGTCAGGTTGTTTTCTGATGCAAAGCTATAACCCGGAAATTACGCCTGCGTTACCGCCATGTTTTATGTTTGTTAAGTGTCTTGCAAGAAAGATTGGTTGTCAAATGCAGGCGCTTCGATACAGAACTCCTTTGAAGAGATTTCATTAAAAGACGCCATCATTTTAAGTCACTCGCACTTGAGTGGCTCCGCTTAAAATGAAAAATGTAGCTATAGCCGAGTTCACCCTTGCCAACAGTAAGCTCCAGTGAGTCGCCGACTGCTATGGCATCCCACTCACTTGCTTTCCTTGGCGAAAATCGTTCTTCGTGGGTGGCAAGTTGAAGGTATAGGTAGCGTGTGCTGGTGCTTACATTTTTGGTTTTCTGCTGCACAAAGGCTTTTTCAGTTCTCAGGTTAGCTTTGGCTGTTGCCATGTTGTAGTGTCCGGCGATCATTACCGTACAAGCTGCAATGCTTAACCATAAGCCCAGAATGGCAACGGCTCTTGTATGATTGTTTTTAAAGAAGCTTGGCATCATCTTCTTTAAGATAGAGGTGGTCACGGTAGCAAGTGCAACGCCCAATAGGCCATAAATAATCAGAAAGTCGTTGGTGTGGATGTGGTTGTCCAAGGGTGGCCACCAGATGCCAGAACCGAGCAGCGTAGCGTAAAAAAAGGCTAAAGCCAGACGGTGCAACCACTTTTCGAGTTTAGAGTCTGGTACAACCGGTTCGTTATACTCAGGGTATTTCAAAGCGGCACGTGCCTCACCAAGCATGCCTAATAGAGATAGGTTCCAGAGCGCATACAGACCGCCGGCTATACCTATTATAAAGGCAAGATGCCCCTCTTTATCCCAAATGAGCACCACACCTAGTACCCCGACCAGCATCCGAAAGGTATACCGAAGAGCCAGTTTTAAAAAAGGGTTACGCAGAAGATTCATGCTGTGTGACTACGACAAAAACAGCGCATAAATTGCCGACACAATGAAATTCACCCCGATTGAAAGCACAATAAAGCCCATGATACGGGAGAGTGCCGACAGGCCCGCTTTGCCCATGAAACGGGTAAGCTGTGTCGAGAAGCGAAGAATCACATAGCTAATGGCGGCCAGCAGGATAATGCCGACTAGGATCAAGGTCATGTCCAAGAAGGAAAGGGAAGTGGTGAACAGACCAATGCTCACGGCTATGGCCCCCGGACCGGAGAGCATCGGCATGGCCAGCGGCGTAAAGGAAATATCTTCTTTATGCTGCGCTTCCTCCACCACATCCGGCGATACTTTTTTATTGCTGCCACCCGGTGTGAGCAACTCGAAACCGGCCCGCATGATCATGAGCCCGCCCGCGATGCGCAGGTCGTGGATGCGGATACCGAAGAAATTGAGCACGTACTGCCCAGCCAGAAAGAAGACTGCCAGTATACCTACCATATACAGACAAGCCTTGAGGGCCTGCTGGTTACGTTGTTCGGTTGTGTCGTTTTGGGTGAGCGTCAGGAATACCGGCATGGCCCCGAAAGGGTTCACAACGGAGAAAAGGGCAGAAAGCGTGGCAAGAATAATTTCCATGGAAGCGATAAACGTAGAACCTCCAATATAGTTTTTAATCAATATAAAACCAAAGAACAGCGTTTAGCAGGTATAGAAATCGCCGGGGAGGCAAGGCGATTAAAACATTATCCTTAATTTTGGGTAGTAAACACCCTAAGCAACACACTATGAAAGGAGAAGTAAAGCTCGGGATACTGGGCGGCGGGCAACTGGGCCGCATGCTCATACAGGCCGGACTCGATTTTAACCTCTATACCTTGGTGCTCGACCCGGACGAAAACGCGCCTTGCAAAGACGTGTGCCACGAGTTCTACGTAGGCAGCTTCCGCGACTTCGACACCGTGTATGAGTTTGGTAAGAACTGCGACATCCTCACCATTGAGATTGAGCATGTGAATGCCGATGCCCTCGAAAAACTGGAACAGGAAGGCGTGAAGGTATACCCAGATGCCCGCACCGTGCGCACCATTCAGGATAAAGGCCTACAGAAAGAATTTTACAAGAGCCATGCTATACCTACAGCAGATTTCAGAATCCTGAAAGACGCCGAAGAGCTCAAAGCCAACACCGATTTTCTGCCGGCTTTCCAGAAGCTGCGCCGCGAGGGCTACGATGGCCGCGGCGTAACCCGACTGCAAAGCGATGCTGATCTGGGCAAGGGCTTTACAGAGCCGTCGGTGCTGGAGAAGTTGGTGGATTTTGAGAAGGAGATATCCGTGATCGTGGCCCGCAATGCTAACGGACAGGTAACGGCATTTCCGGTTGTAGAGCTTAGTTTCCATCCAGAGCACAACTTGGTGGATTCGCTTTTTGCTCCGGCCAACGTGCCTTACAAACTGCAGCGCCTTGCCATCGAGATTGCTACCCGCGTGATCGAGTCGTTTGACATGGTAGGTATACTAGCCGTGGAAATGTTCCTAACCAAGGACGGACAGATACTGGTGAACGAAGTGGCGCCTCGTCCGCACAACAGTGGCCACCATACCATTAAGGCGAACTATACCTCGCAGTACGAGCAGCACCTGCGTGCCATCCTGAATCTGCCGCTCGGCAGCACCGACATTCAGAGTGCCGCTGTAATGCTCAACTTACTCGGAGAACCGGGTTACGACGGCGAAGCCAAGTACGAAGGTTTACAGGACGCACTAGCCGTGCCGGGCGTTTACATTCACCTGTATGGCAAGAAGTACACCCGCGCCGCCCGTAAGATGGGACACATCACCGTGCTGGGCACCGACCTGCAGGAAGCACAGCAGCGGGCCGAGCAAATCAGAAACGTCATCAAAGTAATCGCATAATATGTCTAATGAAACAAATACGCAGCCGCTGGTAGGCATTATCATGGGCAGCCAGTCTGACATGAAAGTAATGGATGCCGCCGCTGAGATTTTAGAGAACTTGGGTGTTCCTTTTGAGATTACCATCGTGTCGGCGCACCGCACCCCGCACCGCATGTTTGAGTACGCCGAGCAGGCCCGCAAAAAAGGACTGAAAGTGATCATCGCCGGAGCCGGTGGTGCAGCGCACCTGCCGGGCATGGTGGCTTCCATCACAACACTTCCTGTAATTGGCGTGCCTGTGAAGTCTAGCAACTCTATCGATGGTTGGGACTCTGTGCTCTCCATCCTGCAAATGCCGGGTGGTGTTCCGGTGGCAACTGTTGCGCTAGATGGAGCCCTTAACGCAGGTATACTGGCTGCGCAAATAATAGGCACATCCAACGCCGCTGTGGCTGACAAACTGGAGAAGTACAAGGTAAGCCTGAAAGATAAGGTAATGCGCTCGGTAGAGGAACTACGCCGTGGCGACCGTGACCTAGACTAAGCGCAATGGATCTGGATAGGCTATTGTTGATCCTTAGCTGACATCCCGGAAACATAGAAGCCGGACCATTTGTGGTCCGGCTTCTATGTTTTTAGAGAACTGTGATAGAACCTTTTTAAAAGCTGTATCCTGCCATTAGACTAAAGGTTTTGATACTGCTAGGCAGCATAATAATCCGAGAGATTCCGTCGGCGGATTCGTAGCGAGTCTCCAAAAACAGTGTTCTGTCCTTTATCGGGTACATAATGCCTATTCCTCCCAAGGTTCCAAGCATACTAGGTCTAAAATCGCTACCCGGAAGAGCCTCAGACTCCTCGGTATAACTTGTGCTATGGAACGTGCTGGTGGTTTTTAGTTGCCTGTTTGTGTATACAGCGTAGGAATAGGATGCGCCTACATTAATAAAAGGTCTTACTTTCCCTTTAGGGAATGTATATCGTAGCTGAACGGGCAGTTTTAAGTAGTGTAGGTCGAAAAGAAGTTCATGAACAGTAGTTCTTCCTGAGCTATAGTTGGTTTGTACAGTACCCTCAAATCGATAGGGCGCATAAAGTAACTCAAACAATAGAGAAATTTTTTCGCTGACAGCGGGATTTGAAACCTGCATGGCAACTCCAGCTCCCAAACCTATCCCCGTGCTGCTATAAGACCCCTTTGCGTAGGAGTGTTCGCCAGCCATGTTTAAAGAAGGGATGGAAAAAGTAAGCATCGGAACAGGTTTGTATGAAGTTTTCTTGGGCTCCTTTGCGTACTGTGTGCTTCCCATGCACTGGTTATAAGTCTGCACCACTTTTGTAAGTGAGCTGTGCTGAAGTGCAACAGTCTTGAGGCGATTCTCGCTAAGTGAAGCACAGTCGTAGAAGGCAGAGCCTAGTACACCCAGATAAGGCTTTTCCACTGTGCGATAGGTTTTGCCTGTTTTAGGATCTTTGCTGGTATAGTTATGTTCCGTTAGTTCGACCAAAACGGCATTATCCTTCGAGAAGTAAAAACGGTCCCGGTCAAGGTCGTCACGGTAGTTGTAGAGGCTGGCCTTCCCTTTAACGAGAGCATGCAAAAAAAGCAGTTGTTCTGGCTGAGTCTCTGTGGCAGGCACGACTTTAGACTCATAGGCTTTATTCTCCTTGTCAAACCCATAGCCAGCTAACTGAGCAGGGGTGTAAGCCTGTTCAGTTGACTCGAGAGTGGATTTAAAAGTGGCCGTTTTTGAGTTTCGGTTAGCACCTCGGTAGTCAACATAGCCTCGGAGGGTGTCATGATCTTGCACAATGTAACCGGTACGGAAGTCCTTTTGGGCAAAAGCCTGTGCAAAAAATAAAAAAGCTAAAAGGGTAAGGTAAAGGTGTTTCATGTAGTGAAATTGAATAAATGTATACCTGTTGTTAATAATTGTATTTAAAAATAATAGCCTACCCCAATACTTGTCGATGCCAATGTGAAGTTGACTTGCAGGTTCCTCTCCATGTTCTGGTTAAGCATAAATGTGTTCGGATCCTGATTTAGGCCATCGCCAATGCCATGGGTATAGTTTATCACATTTGCCTTCAATTCTAAACCTAAATTGGTTACAGGAAAGAATACAATACCTGGACTGATATTGCCATACAGGTACTGAGTTTTGACAGCCCCATCACTCGTAGACCTATATTTTTCCTCTCCGTATTGGTTTGTTACATAAGTGCTGAACTCATACTGGTTTTTCACAGTGCTATAACCTATACTGCTCTCCCCAAAAGCATATACCTTAGGTATCACTTCCTGATAGTAACGCGCCATGGGGCCAATGGATAGTGTCTGGCTTTTGGGGTTTGCAAATCTATAATGCTGTATTTCGTTGTTGCCAGTGTTTTGCGTAATATGCTGGTCGCTCTTAACATGCTGTATCCGGTATTCACCGCTGACACCTAGCATCCACTTTTCGCTGAAGAATTTTCCTGCAACAGGCTTCACCGTAAAAGTGCTCGAGGAAGGGGCAGGTGCGTGCGGACGGTTCACATTGCTGCCTAAGGTACCGCCTATCAGCATATTGTCAGTTTGTACTTGTGCATAGCACGCTCCGGAAGCGATGCAACAGATGATGAATAGTAGTATTTGTTTCATGTGCGAAGTTAGTACAGAAATACATTCACTACCTAATGACCAAGTTAAACACGTAGCTCCATAGGCAGGGAATTCTTCCAAAGCAACTTATCTAGTATCAGACTCTTTTATTGTTCATCATATAGTTGGTTGCAGGCTTTAAAACTAATATTCCTGATAACTCTAAGGTATAGTTAAAACAACAAAATCCCCGACTGAACCAGCCGGGGATTTTTACTATAGTTTGAGTTATTCTTATTTCTTGCCGTCTACTTCTTCGTAGTCAACGTCGGTTACACCGCCGTCGTCAGTGCCTGCGCCCTGCGGGCCGCCTGCCTGTTGACCATTGCCGGCTGCACCAGCTGCGCCTTCCTGTCCGGCGCCGGCAGCGTACATCTCCTGAGAGGCCGCCTGCCAAGCGTTGTTCAGGCCTTCGATGGCTGCGTCGATTCCAGCAATGTCTTTCGCGCCGTGTGCTGTTCTGAGCTGACCCAGTGCACTTTCGATGTTAGACTTATTGCCTTCAGACAGCTTCTCGCCATACTCTTTCAGCTGCTTTTCGGTCTGGAAGATCATAGAGTCAGCCGCGTTCAGCTTCTCGATCTCTTCCTTCGCCTTCTTATCAGACTCAGCATTAGCCTCAGCTTCCTGACGCATTTTCTCGATCTCCTGCTCGCTCAAACCAGAAGAAGCCTCGATACGGATCTTCTGCTCTTTGCCAGTCGCTTTGTCCTTGGCCGTTACGTGCAGGATACCGTTGGCGTCGATATCGAAGATTACTTCGATTTGCGGAACACCGCGTGGTGCTGGTGGAATGCCGTCTAGGTGGAAGCGACCGATCGTACGGTTGTCTTTCGCCATTGGGCGCTCACCCTGCAGCACGTGAATCTCTACCGATGGTTGGTTATCCGAAGCAGTTGAGAACGTCTCAGACTTCTTAGTAGGGATTGTCGTGTTAGACTCAATCAACTTCGTCATCACACCACCCATGGTCTCGATACCCAGTGAAAGTGGAGTTACGTCCAGCAGAAGTACGTCTTTTACTTCACCTGTGAGTACACCACCCTGAATTGCAGCACCGATGGCTACCACCTCATCCGGGTTCACACCTTTAGAAGGCTTTTTGCCGAAGAACTTCTCAACTTCTTCCTGCACTCTTGGGATACGGGTAGAACCACCTACCAAGATCACCTCGTCGATGTCAGAAGTAGATAGGCCTGCATCCTGAAGGGCCTTCTTGCAAGGGTCCATCGAACGACGAATCAGGTCGTCAGTCAACTGCTCGAACTTAGCGCGTGTCAGTTTGCGTACCAAGTGCTTTGGCACACCGTCAACCGGCATGATGTACGGCAGGTTAATCTCTGTTTCGTTAGAAGAAGAAAGCTCAATCTTCGCTTTCTCAGCTGCTTCTTTCAAACGCTGCAACGCCATTGGGTCTTTGCGCAGGTCCAAGCCTTCGTCGTTCTTAAACTCATCCGCCAGCCAGTTAATGATCTTCGCGTCAAAGTCGTCACCACCCAAGTGTGTATCACCGTTGGTAGATAGTACTTCAAACACGCCATCACCCAGCTCCAAGATAGAGATATCAAACGTACCGCCACCTAAGTCGAATACCGCGATCTTCTGGTCTTTGTGTTTTTTATCGAGGCCGTAAGCCAGCGCTGCCGCTGTCGGCTCGTTGATGATACGCTTCACTTCAAGACCCGCAATCTGGCCGGCCTCTTTTGTAGCCTGACGCTGCGCGTCGTTGAAGTAAGCCGGTACCGTGATAACCGCTTCTGTTACAGTTGTGCCTAGGTAGTCTTCTGCTGTAGCCTTCATTTTCTGAAGTACCATCGCCGAGATTTCCTGTGGTGTGTACTGGCGATCACCGATCTCTACACGTACCGTGTTGTTGCCACCCTGTACCACTTTGTAAGACACCTGCTTCGCTTCTTCGCTCACCTCATTGTAGCTGTGGCCCATGAAGCGCTTAATCGAAGCAATCGTGTTTTGCGGGTTTGTGATTGCCTGACGCTTGGCAGGGTCACCTACCTTACGCTCGCCTTTGCCGCCGTCCAAGAAAGCGACGATAGACGGAGTAGTTCTGCGGCCTTCGCTGTTAGGAATAACCACTGGCTCGTTACCTTCCATTACGGCAACGCAGGAGTTGGTTGTACCTAAGTCTATACCAATTATCTTTCCCATTCTATAGTTTTATTAAGATTCTATTACAATTTCCTTTTTACTGTTGGTAGCAATCTATCAAGGTATGTGCCAAGGCAAAATATGCCTGTTTCGTCTGTCATTCTGTCACAGGATGTGTGGCAACTTTCCTTTTTGTCTTACCCTGTCCGGTTTGTCTATACCTGATGCGACATAATTTCCTACACCTGATTCTTTTACTGCAGTATTGTACTCGTGCTGCCAAGGTGGACATTCCTTAAAATTGCATCTGTTTCTGTTTGCTTTTCTTCCCGATCTTTTATAACTCATTAGCCCAAACACAACAAGCTATCAAACTCTTACTCACCTTTTCATGAAAAGAACCTTTTACAGAACAGGTACGGCCGCCTGTTTGCTGCTAGCTTTGGCTTTTGCATCGCCCGATGCTGCAGCCCAAAAACAAAAGTCACGCAGCAGCAAGCAAAAAGAGGCTGTCGCTACTTTTGACCCGAAACTCTACAATGGCATGACGTGGCGCTCCATCGGCCCACATCGCGGCGGAAGATCAGCCACGGTAGCGGGCGTGCCCGGCAAACCAAACCTCTACTACTTTGGCTCTGTGGGCGGTGGCGTATGGCGCACAACTGACGGCGGCTCCACTTGGGAGAATATCTCAGACGGCTTTTTTGGCGGTTCGATAGGCGCAGTGGCCGTAAGTGAGGCCGATCCCAACGTAATCTATGTAGGGGAAGGGGAGAAAACGGTGCGCGGCAACGTGTCTTCCGGTCATGGCGTATGGCGATCCGTGGACGCCGGTAAGACATGGCAGCACATCGGCCTGAAAGACTCAAAGCACATCGGACGCATCCGCATCCATCCGCAAAACCCGGACATTGTGTTTGTAGCTGTGATGGGCGACCTGTACAAGTCGCATGAGGAGCGCGGAGTATTCAAGAGCACAGATGGCGGCAAAACGTGGAAGAAAACACTCTTTGCCAACAAGGATGCCGGTGCCGTTGACCTGATTCTCGACCCGAACAACCCGCGCCACCTGTATGCCACGACTTGGAATGTGCGCCGTAATCCGTATAGCTTATCTTCGGGCGGACCGGGCTCGGGTATCTGGAAAAGTACTGACGGAGGTGAAACTTGGAAAGACATCTCAAAGAACGAAGGTCTTCCGAAAGGCACACTCGGCATCATTGGCGTGACAGTATCGCCTGTGAATTCTAACCGTGTGTTCGCAATGGTAGAGGCAGAAGAAGGCGGCCTGTTCCGCTCCGATGACAGCGGCCTGACTTGGACCAGAGTGAACGACGACCGTAACCTGCGCCAGCGGGCCTGGTACTATACCCGCGTGTATGCAGACCCGAAAGATGAGGATGTGGTATACGTGCTGAACGTGGCCTACCACCGGAGCAAAGACGGCGGCAAAACCTTTACATCCGCCTACGCCGGACACAGCGACCACCACGACCTCTGGATCGCACCGGAGAATCCGTCGCGCATGGTAATTGCCGATGACGGTGGTGCGCAGGTAACATCCGACGGCGGCATGAACTGGAGCACGATGAATAACCAGCCAACTGGCCAGTTTTACCGCGTGGTAACCGACAATCACTTCCCCTACCGCATTTACGGTGCACAGCAGGACAACTCAACCGTGCGCATCAGCCACCGCTCTACGGGCTGGAATATCTCTGAAAAAGACTGGGAAGAAACTGCTGGTTCGGAGAGTGCGCACCTCGCTGTGAATCCGGAAAACCCGGAGATTGTGTATGGTGGTAACTACGGCGGCTTTTTATCGCGCGTGGACCACAGCAACGGACAGGAGCGCGTGATCAACGTATGGCCGGACAACCCGATGGGCCACGGCGCAGAAGGTATGAAGTACCGCTTCCAGTGGAACTTCCCGATCATGTTCTCACCAAACAACCCGAAGAAACTCTACTCCACGTCCAACCACGTGCACGTGACCTACAACGAGGGGCAGTCTTGGGAGCTGATTAGTCCGGATTTGACGCGCAACGACTCAACAAAGCTAGGACCATCAGGTGGACCGATCACCAAGGACAACACCAGCGTGGAGTACTACGGCACCATCTTCGCCATCAACGAGTCGCCGGTAGAGCCGGGCGTGATCTGGACGGGTTCCGATGACGGCCTGATCCACGTGACCCGCGACAATGGCAAAAACTGGACAAAGGTACAGCCGAAGGGCATGCCGGAGTGGATCCAGATCAACAGCATTGAGGCGCACCCAACACAGAAGGGAGCCGCTTATGTAGCCGCCACCATGTATAAGTCCGGCGACTTCAGCCCATACCTCTACAAGACAACCGACTACGGTAAAACGTGGACCAAGATAACGACAGGTATACCGGACCACCACTTTACCCGCGTAGTGCGCGCTGATCCGAAGCGCGACGGCTTGCTATATGCCGGCACCGAATATGGAATGTATGTGTCATTCAACGACGGTCAGAGTTGGCAGCCATTGCAGTTGAACCTGCCGATCGTGCCGATCACGGACCTGACCATCAAAAATGACAACCTGATCGCTGCCACGCAAGGCCGCAGCTTCTGGATTATCGACGACCTGACACCGCTGCACCAGCTGAACCAAGGTATAGCGAAGAGCAAATTCCACCTGTACAAGCCATTGGACAGCTACAAAATGGATGGCGGTAACAGAGGGCCTTCGAAAACAGCAGGTGAGAACCACCCGGGTGGGGTGATGGTGCATTACTACCTGCCACAAAAACCGGACTCTGCCATGGTGGTGCAACTGGAGATCATGGACCAGAACGGCAAACTGATCCGAAGCTATACCAGCAATGCCAAAGAGAAGAAGGACAAGCTGGAAGTGAAGGAAGGGCTGAACCGCTTTGTGTGGGACATGCGCTATCCGGAGGCCAGTCGCTTTGATGGTATCATTCTGTGGGGTGGTGGCCTGCAGGGACCAAAGGCTATACCCGGCAACTACAAGGCGAAGCTGACAGTGAACAAGGAGAGTCAGGAAACAGCCTTCACGATCCTGCCGGACCCGCGCACCAAAGCCACGCCAGAGGATAGGGCGGCGCAGTTCGCATTCCTGACGGAGGTGCGTGAAAAGCTGACCGAAACACATGATGCGATCAAAGAGATCCGTACCATGCGTGCCCAGCTGAACACACTCAAAGGAAACTTGAAAGGGCAGGAGAGTTACAAAGATGTCGTGGAGTCTGCCACGGCCATTGATAAGAAGATCACCGCCATTGAAGAGGCACTGTACCAGACGAAGAACCGCAGTGGACAGGACCCGCTTAACTTCCCGATTCGCCTCAATAACAAACTGGCGAATCTCGTGGGGCAGGTGAGCACCGGCGACTTCCGTCCGACTGACCAAGCCTATGCCTATAAGAAGGAGATCACCACCCAAATCGACGAGCAGTTGAGCCTGTTCAAGCAAGTACAGGCGCAGGATGTGCCGGCGCTGAACAGGCTGGTAAAGGAGAAGGGTGTTGATGCGATATCAGTGAAGAAAGCCGAGGCAGCTCCTGCAACGGGATCGCTGTAGGTATAGCACGTGCCGCTAAAGTAAATGGAAAGCCCTGCCATCATTGGCAGGGCTTCCTGTTTTAAAGCAGGTTTTCCTTCTCTTCTCATTTGTACCTAATTTCAACTGACCGATGGCTGCACATTGTTTATCTGCGTCTTTTATAGGATATTGTGCTGCTATACCTATTCCCTGTAAATTTTGAGTACCAGTACTACCACCCGCGTCAAACAAAAAGTGCGAAGCCTCGCTGACCGGCTGCGTAACTTCCGAGTGTACCACCGCTACTTGGGACTATTTTTGGGCGTTTTCATTTTGATCAGCAGCGTGACCGGTATCTTGTTAGGCTGGAAGAAGGATGTGGACTTGTTACAACCACCCACTCAGAAAGGAGCCACTACCGATCTGCAGCAGTGGCTGCCGCTTGCTGAGTTGTCGTCCCGTTCGCTCGCCGGATTGGACTCGGCGGAGGCTATCAACAACAACCCCATCGACCGCATCGAGGCCCGTTTGGACAAGGGCATAGTCAAAACCATCTTTAAGGAAGGAAGCTGGGAGGTGCAGCTCGATGCCAGCACCGGCAAAGTGCTCTCGGTAGCCCGTCGCCACTCCGACTGGATAGAAAAGATACACGACGGCTCCATCATCAGTGATCTCTTTAAGCTGCTCTCCATGAACGTGCTCGGCTTTGGGCTGTTGATGATTTCCGTTACAGGTTTCTTCCTGTGGTTTTACCCGAAAAAAATTCGACAGATCAAAAGCGAGTAATGGCGATGAGGAGGCATTTGCAATTGGTGGCAATGAGAGGACACTAAAGCCCCTGCCTTCTCACTTGAACGACGCGTAATCTGATTAAACTTCGCCTATTGCTGGAGGTAATTACCCGTTTTGCTCTGTCGCGGAATCAGCAGCAGTTCTTTTTGTCGGCCATTAATGTAGCGGATGCCTGAAGGAGTGAGCACCGCCTGCTCTTCCAGCATCACCCGGATCTCTTTATTGTTCCAATCCGGTAGCGTGACTTTTGCATTCAGCTCGATGGCATAGGCCGTGTTAAGTTGCAGCGGGTAATCGCCCGTGCCGGGCACACCCTCTTGCTTGTCCCACATCCCGATGGCGGGACCGGCCCCGTGACCGTGATAGCCGATGGGATGGGAGTAAATACTCGCTACAATGTTCTCCTGCTTTGCCTGTGCGAGTGTCGCCTTTAGTGCTTCGTTGCCAGTTTTGCCGAGCTTCATATGGCTGGTCAGGATATCCTGCAAGCGATTGCCAATGGCCAGCGCTTCCTTCAGGTAATCGGGGGCGTTGGTTTCTCCAGGCTTGAGCACATACGCCAGCTGTTGCACGTCGGTGTTCAGTTTAAGGTAAGTGATGCCCAAGTCCACATGTACTAAGTCGCCGTGCAGGATCACCTCCTGCGCAGGGCGTTCAGCAAATGATCTTTCGGAATCACCGGCTCCCGGGTTAGCCCGTTGCACATCCACGGTCGGGTGAAACCAAGCCTCCAACTTCAGTTCCGCAATACGCTCCCGAAACCACCAGACCACATCATCGGTCGTCGTGCTGCCGGGTTGTATCACTTTTTCAGAAAAGCCCTCCGCGATAATGCTGTGGCCTATCTGGCTGATCTGTTCATACAGCTTCAACTCGGTTTCTGTGCGTAACTGCAGCCAATCCACTGCCAGTTTTTCAGCCGATACTACTCGCTTTTGCTGTGCTTTGGGCAGGTAGCGCATCAGGTTGTCCCATTCAATTTTTGCCAGTCCGTCGGCGTGGCCGAAGTGGGGGGAATAGTTCAGCCCGATCTTCTTCGGATTGCGCTCAGCAATGAGGGAGGCCAGTCGTTTCCACTGATCCGGCTCTTGTTCCGGGTTCCAAGCCCCTTTAAACAAGTTGCCGACATCATATCGCGCTACTGCCAGCCGTTCTACAGTTTTTCCATTGTCATAAAAGAGCAGAATGGTTCTTCTCCGGGCAGCCAGCCAAGTAGCTGGCAGCATGGTTCTAATCACGGGGTCTTCATTGTATTCCCGTGCAATGATTAACCACATGTCTATACCTTCCTTCCGCATGAGGGTAGGTAGGAGGTTGTCAAGCCGCTCCTGCAGCAGTTTATCTTCGAGTACGGCACGCTCCTGCAGCGGAAGAATGGCAGGCATCTGTTGAGCTGTGACTGGTATTGCCACTACTAGTACAAAGAGAAAGGAGAGAAGTTTTTTCATAAGGAGAGACTGTATAGCGCTTCTAACAAAGATAGGGGAATTGGTATAACTTGAAAGAAATCTAATGGGTAACACCATTTCAGCTTGGTTTATAGTGCCCCAACATGATTTCTCTCAAAAAGTACCCATGGAATGATAAATGCAGGCTTTTACAGATTGCCTTAAAACAGCAAAGGCAGTCCCTTTCGGAACTGCCTTTGCATCGGGTATAGCAAGATACAAGACTAGCTTCTCGATCTTCTTTCTGGCGCTTTCAAAGTAAACTCAGAAGTAGCCTTGCCACCATCGGCCGTCTCTACCTCCACGGTATACTTGCCCGGCTGCAGATAGATTACTTTGTTGTCAGCGGCTTCTACTTTTACCGCTTCCTCGCCTTCTTTCTTGCTGCTATTGAGGGCAGTTTCGTAGGCTTTGGCATTGGCTTCGTCTATAGAGAAGTTGTAGTTCACGTAGTTCAGGCCGCGCTCATGCTCGTCCTTTAGCTCTTTTAGCAGCTGTCCTTTGTCCGTCTTGATGCGGATAGTGGCGGTACCTGCCTGCGCAGTGTAATACGGGATCTCCAGCGTAGACTCCATTGGCTCGCCCCATGCGCCCCACGACTGGCCCCAGCGGGCATTATACTGCACTGGCTGGAACGCGAAGAGGTGCAGCTTCTGGTTCTGAACCTCAGGTGTCAGCTGCTGCAGGTGCTCCACATTGGCGATGTAGATCGAGCGGCCATGCGTGCCCACGATTAAATCGTTGTCGCGCGGATGTACCACCACATCGTGCACTGAAACAGCTGGCATGCCATTACGCATCTGCATGAAAGTTTTGCCGCGGTCAAGCGAGATGTACAGGCCGTGGTCGGTGCCTACGTAAAGCAGGCTCGCATTCTTCGGGTCTTCTTTAATCACGTTGATGGCCTCGGCTGGCAGGTTGCTGCCCAAACGCTCCCACTTCTTGCCGTTGTCCTCCGACACGTACAGGTAGGGCGTGAAGTCATCCCAACGGTAGCCGTTCAGTGAAGTATACACACGGTTTTCGCTGTGATTAGAAGCTACCACGGTAGATACCCACATGTTCTGTGGCAATTTCTTAGTGATGTTCTCCCAGTTGTAGCCGCCGTCTTTCGACACATGGATCGCCCCGTCGTCTGAACCGGTATAGAGCAGGCCGAACCTCAGCGGAGACTCGTCAATAGAGGTCAGCGTCCCAAAGCCCACATCGCCTTTCAGACCGCCGTTGGTCAGGTCGCCGGAGAGGGTTTGCATCTCCTCGCCCTTCTTCATGGAGCGGTGGAATTTGTTGGAGCCGAAGTACAGAATGTCCTGATTGTGGCGGCTCAGGTGGATCGGACTTTCCCAGTTGAAACGGAGCGGTGTTTCGCCCAACTCATGTGTTGGCTTCACTGAGACGCGCTGGCCCGTTCGCTTGTCCACACGAGCGTAGTTGCCGTACTGTGAACCGAGGTATACCGTGTTATTGTCGCGGAAGTCTACCTGCACCATCATACCGTCACCACCGCCAATTCGCTGGTAAGGGTAGCGGCCGGTTTGGGTCCAAGAGGTGCTGGCTTTGTAATTGCTCGGTCCGTACCACGTGCCGTTGTCCTGCAGGCCACCATAGATGTTGTATGGTTTTTCCATGTCCACAGCCACGGCATAGAACTGGCCCACCGAAGGGGTATTGGCAATCGCCCATGTTTTGCCATCATCCATCGTGATGTTCAAGCCACCGTCGTTGCCGTTAATCAGGTAGCCGGGCTTGTCCGGGCTTACCCAAAGGGCTTGGTGGTCGGAGTGCACATTGTCGCCCTCGATATTGCGGAACGTTTTGCCGCCGTCATCTGAAGTCAGGATTGGCACACCCAAAATATAGATCTTATCCGGATTGTAAGGCGCCACACGCACCACACCAAAGTAGTAGCCGTAGCTCGAGTACATGTCGTCGATCGGCTTGTCATGCGTTTTCTTCCATGTCTGGCCACCGTCCTCGGAGCGGTATACCTCAGCGCCTTTCACCGGAGCTTCTGTAGTTACAGCCAGCGGGTCTTCCAAGTATGTGGCCAAAGCAGATGGCTTGATCTTGCCGCTTTTCACATCCGCCTTCACCGATTTGGCGGTATACTTGGCCGGGAAGCGGTTGTTGTCGAAGAAGTCGTTCAGGTTTTTGTCATTCAGCGCCAAAAAGGCCTCTGTTGTCATCCCTTTGAACTGGTCTTTCTGCAGTTCTCCCGCCTTTGGCTCCTTCTTCTCTACTTGGCGTAGGTCTTGGTTGTCCAAGAAAGCATAGATGATGTTTGGGTTGTCCGGGTAAATATCCAGACCGATGCGGCCCACGCCAGCCGATGTCGGGAAGCCGCTGCCCTCGGTGCTCACACGGGTCCACGTGTTGCCGCCATCCGTTGACTTGTGAATGCTAGAGGTTTTTCCGCCTTCCACAAAATCCCAAGCACGGCGCTCGCGGTGCCACATGGCTGCATACACGTTGTTTGGGTTCTTCGGATCAATCACCATGTCAATGGCACCGGTGTTCTCGTCAGTGTACAGTGTCTTCTTCCATGTCTTGCCACCATCTGTGGTTTTATAAACGCCACGGTCTTTGTTTGGCGAGTACAGGTGACCCACAGCTGCGACCCAAACGGTGTTCGGGTCGGTCGGGTGCAGAACGATGCGGCCGATGTGGTGCGTGTCGTCGAGGCCCATGTGCTGCCATGACTTTCCACCGTCGGTGCTTTTGTAAACACCCACGCCCGAGTAGGAGGAGCGGCTGGAATTGCTCTCGCCGGTACCAATCCAGATGGTCTCGTTGTTGTTCCAGTCCACGGCAATGTCACCGATGGTCATCACCGCTTCGTTGTCAAAAATCGGCTCGAAAGAGATTCCGTTGTTGATTGTTCTCCAGAGTCCGCCCGAGGCATAGGCCGCGTAGAAGTTAGTCGGATCTTTTGGGTTCACGTCCAAGTCAGTGATACGGCCGCTTTGCACGGTCGGTCCCACGTTCCGGAAGGCCACGTTCTTTACAAGGGAGTTCTGGTCCAGTTGCTGGCGCTTTTCGAATCCCTGCAGTCGCTCTTTGGCTGGGGTGTAGGCCGGCTGCTTTGGTGCTTTCTTCTGAGCCTGCACAGCTCCCCCGCTCAGGGCCACCAGCAGCGCTACCGAAAGTATACGTTTTTGCATTATGTAGAATTTGGTAAGGTTAGTTTAGCTTTAGTGTCTAAAGCTAAGAAATTGCACTGGAATTTGGAAGAGAGTGGCCCGCTTAAGGGGTACATTCAAGAGTCAGCCCTACCGACAGCAAGCTAATCGGTTTCATCCAGCGCAAAGATATCCTCTACAGGTTTACTGAAAACACGGGCAATTTTCAGTGCTAACACAGTGGATGGTACATACTTGTTGGCTTCCATCGCATTGATGGTCTGCCTGCTGACACCAATCTTTTTAGCTAAGTCTTCCTGCGTGAAATTATGGATAGCCCGTTCAACTTTTATAGTGTTCTTCATGCGACTGCTCTGGCTGTTTTGTAAAGAATAAAGTTGAAGCGCACCAAAAAGATAAAGAGCACTGTGAACATGTTGAACAGCATGACCTGGTAAAAGCCCCAGCCGTAAATGAAAATCACCGAAAACAATAGAAATCCATAGTTGATATAAGTAGCCCAAAGCAGCGACTCCAGCCGGATCTTGGCGATGTATTCATCTTCATCCTTTTCTTCTGAGAAAGCGGCAAGTAAACCACCTACTATACCCAGTATCGCCACTAATTCATCTACGATGTTATTTTCGACAAATGCAAAAGCCCTCGATTTTTCAAGAATGCCTCCATCATACACAGCAAATACAGTACCCTCTAGGTTAAAAACATAGTAATCGAAAAGCATGATAAGCAGACCCACTATTGTGGAAGGAATCAAAAGTATCCAGCCGATCATCTTAAACCGGTTAGGAAAAAGGTAACGTGTTTTCATGTTTATATTTCGTTTAAAATCCGTATCAAATGTAAAGTAAATTTTACATTATGCAAGTGTATTTTACATTATGTATGAATTTTATTACATGAATAGACGCAATAGTTGGGTAAACCGCTATATAAACGAAGTGGCGGATTTGGCAAACGTCCCTGAATTGAGTTGGATGTGGTATTACTGCTATGCCAGACGTTGCGTATATTCGCTCTAACACACTGCCAGTCGCTGGTAGTTACCCATTAAAATACGATACTTTGAACGATACCTTCGACATACTTATAGTTGGCGGTGGCCCCATCGGGCTGGCTTGCGGACTGGAGGCGAAAAATGCCGGATTAAGCTATATAATCATTGAGAAAGGCACCATCACCAATTCACTCTTTCACTACCCGCTAAATATGACCTTTTTCTCCACTGCCGACCGGCTGGAGATCGGCGGCTTTCCGTTCCCGTCCATCCATGCCAAGCCTAACCGCAGCGAGGCATTGGAATATTACCGTCGGGTGGCGGATGTCGAACAGCTAAACATCAGGCTGTTCGAGGAAGTGACAGGTATAGCGCAGGAGGAAAAAGTATACCATGTCAACACAAGTAAGGCAAAGTATAAAGCGAGGCACGTGATCGTGGCGACAGGTTTTTATGACATCCCGAATAAACTGGGTATAGCCGGGGAGGACTTGCCTAAGGTGCGACACTACTATTACGACCCGCACTTTTATTACAAACAGAAAATTGTGGTGGTAGGGGCCAACAATTCCTCGGCGGACGTGGCGTTGGAGACGTGGCGCAAAGGAGCCAATGTGACTATGGTGGTCCGGGAAGGAGAACTCGGCCGCATCAAGTATTGGACCAAGCCTGATCTGGAAAACCGCATTGCCGAGGGCAGTATCAAGGCTTATTTCAACTCCAGCCTGACGGAGGTTCGGGAGCAGGAGGTGGATATCCAGACGCCGGACGGCAAACTGACGATACCCAATGACTATGTGATGGCCATGACGGGTTACCAGCCGAACTTCCCCTTTTTAGAGAAAATAGGCGTGAAGCTGTCTGATGACTTTTTCCGGCACCCTTACCACAACCCGGAGACTATGGAGACGAACATGCCCGGGCTATACCTAGCGGGCGTGGTATGCGGGGGCATGGAAACGCACGTCTGGTTTATCGAGAACTCGCGGGAGCATGCCGTGAAGATTGTGCGGGATATCCTCAAAAAATAACCTATCTGTCAATCCGTTTCTTCCGGCTGGAGTTGTTGCGGCTTTCATAATGCCGGCCACCTGTGTTTTTTGTAGTGCCGCCAGTCTTTCTGGGTCTGCTGCCAGTCCCAAAACTACTTCCCGCTGTCAGGCGCTTCAATTCTGTCACTTCCTCGTTTGTCAGTTCGCGGTACTCGCCGGGTTGCAGCTCGTCTAGGCTAAGTGGCCCGATGGCCGGACGGATCAGGCGCAGGGTAGGGTAGCCTACGGCAGCCGTCATGCGGCGCACCTGTCGGTTCATGCCTTGCGATATTTTGATCTCTACCCAAGAGGTCGGAATCTCCTTTCGGAAACGGATGGGCTTGGAGCGCTCCCATACCTGCGGTTCTTCTTCCAGCAAGCGGGCTTTGGCAGGCGCGGTCTTTACATTTTTGATCATCACGCCACGCTGCAATTCCTCCAGCGCCTCTTCGGTAGGTATGCCATCCATCTGCACCCAGTAAGTCTTTTCAATTTTAAACTTCGGATCGGAAAGGCGGTGCTGCAGGGCTTTGTCATCGGTCAAAAGCACTAAGCCTTCACTATCGTAGTCGAGGCGGCCGACCGGGTAGATTTCCGGTACGGGAACAAAATCTTTGAGCGTGGCGCGCCCTGTCTCATCCGTAAACTGAGTGAGGACTTCGTAAGGCTTGTTGAGGAGGAAGTATTTCAAGATAGAAAGTTCGAAAGTCAAAAGTTAGAAAGGGGTGTCTAAAGCTATACCTGCTCGGGCTGACGAATTAGAAACTGCAGATTCCAAGATGATTTAAGCTGGTCGTATTCGGGGCGGATGATGGAGTAGAGCACGGAGTCTTCGTTCACACCATTCACCACATAATGCTCCCGCACGACGCCCTCGAATTGAAAGCCATACCGATTCAGTAATTTTATGGAAGGCGTGTTATAGTCCGCGGCCAGCGCCTCGATGCGGCGCAAACCCATCTCCTCAAAGCCGTAGGCCAATATAGGCCCCAGCGCCTCAGTCATGTAGCCTTTTTGCTTATAGCTGTCGTCAAGCAGCGCGTAGCCCACCTCTGCCCGGTTGTGACTCACGATCCACGTATGGTAACCGCATCGGCCCAGTACCGTGTTCGTGGCTTTTTCCAGTATTCTAAAGTTTCTGAAAGAGTGAAAATACGTGGTCAGCCCTAGTTTGAACTTATTTTTTTCTTCTGCCAGCTCGGCTTTGCTCTTTAAGCCTAGATAGGCTGTGATCTCCTCATCGCTGCAGGTAGTAAACAGATAGTTGTAAACTGCCGGGCTCAGTTCGCTCAGGTATAGCCGTTCTGTTTCCAATACGATACACTGAGGGACGGTTGAATTTTTCATAGTGCTGCTCTAATAACTTCCGTTATACTTACGCACAAACCACTCGGCGCATACCAGTCCCAGAATCAAAAAGAATAGCCATTTTAGATCCACTAAGTCGTTGAGAGACTCCGAACTGTAGATGAGGTCCTTGTAGTCGGCTTTGAGTATGTCTTCTTCCAATTGCTGCAGTTGTGCAGGATAGTATAACTTAGCACCCGTGTTACTGCCAAGCTGATACAGGAGGTTGTGGTCAGCCACTGCATGCAGCGCCTCGAGTTGCAACTCCTCCACCACAAACTCGCCCTTGTCCTGTTGCAGCGAACCGTTGATGCGCGCCGAGGCGGTATAGGTATAGCGGCCTCCCGGCAGCGTGCCGATGTTCACCCCAGACTGATTCTCGCCATTCGCAAAATCAAATGACTTCTCAGTTCCTTCCGTGTTCCGTAATTTGAGCGTAATATTCTGGCCATAGATCGGCTCGAGCGCCTCGTTATAGGCCTCGGCCGCGAAGCGAATCTCATCGGAGCTGCTATACTCGTTCAGTTGCGGGTATACGTTCAGGCGCTTTTTATTGCGTGGGGCCGTGAGCAGCTGCACCAAGTTGGTGATCAGCTTGTCATACACGGCGGCGTTTTCGTGATTGGCCGTTTCGGTGAGGCGCCACTGCCATGTGCCGGAGGCCAAGAGGGCGGCATTGCGTTTGTCGCCGACAGTCTGCACGGTTAGTAGCGGCTTGTTGGTGCGCACGCGGCCCACCTGCTGGTAAAGCACCGTTTCGGTGTTTCTCGCAAGCTGGTAATCGCCGTAAGGCACGGTGGCCGGCGGATATTGCTGCACTCGCTCGGTGGCATCCTCCGCTACTTGAAACGTACTGAAGTTCGGGTTGATCACGCTGGTCACCTCGTCTGACTGACCCGGCGTATTAATACGAATGCCGACGTTTAGCTGGTTGAAATTACCAATGTCGCTCTGCGGGCCGATGATGTATAGCGCAGGCAGGTTCTTCTGGCGCACCAGATTAAGTGCCGCCTCACCGCCAGCCGTTCTGCCCGGCAACTGGTGTAGCACCGCCACATCGTAGTCCTGCTGCTTGAGCGTGGTCAGCCCGGGTATAAACAGTTCGGTCTCATAGTTCTCGTTGGATTCGATGGCGGCCCGGAGTGCTTTGATGTCCGGATGGGGAGCAGCGGCAGCTACTAGTACTTTGATCTTGCCTTTTACCACGTCAATGTAGGCGCTGCGGGAGTTATTGAGCGTAGTGAACTCACCTTGCCGCGGCAGCACCTCCACTTCATAATGACGCTTGCCAAGGCCCCCGGCCATTACCTGAAACGGCACCTGCTGTATCGGCTGACCGGATTTAAGGGTGACGGTTTTGCGGTCAAGCACTTTGTTGTTTTCCTTGAGCTGTACGGTAACCGTGGTCCCGTCAAAACCCTGCTGCTGCACCTCTGCTTCGAGGGGAAAGCGGTTGCCGCTGTAATTTACCTTGTTGTAGCGTAAAGAGGCTAGCACGATGTCTTTTTTCGGGACGGTATCGCCTACGGCTATGGGGTAGATGGTGTAGTTGTAGTTCGAGTAGGTAGGGGAGGTGCCTTGGTTCACGATGCCGTCTGACAGCAGCACCACTCCAGCCAAGTTCTGTTGCTCAAAGTCTTCCTGCACGTTGCGGAGCAGTTGACTCAGGTTGGTCGTTTCCTGTTCATACTGCAATTCACCTAAGTTCTGAGGCGCATCGGACTCGCCCAAAACTCTCAGTTCAGTCTGTATACCTCGGTCCTGCAGCCTGTTGCGCAGCTCCTGCAGGCCCTGCTGTGTCTGTTGCAGCTGTACGGAATCCGAGAACAGTGCCACGGACTGCGAATTATCCACCGCAAACACAATGGTAGGCGACTGCGTGCTGTTGCTCACATACCTAACCAACGGACCGAGCAGCAGGAAACACAGAAAACTGACCACCGCAAAGCGCACCGCCGCCAAGGCATAGTTTATACTCTTCGGCCAAGGCGTCCGCTTGCTGTAAAGCAGCCACGCATACAGCGCACCCACTACCAGACATGCCAGTATCAGCCAAGGGGAATAAGTCGTTATGAGGCGGAAGGAGTTCAAAGAAGTTTGAGAATTTAGGAGTTTGAGAGTTTAAGAAAAAACACTGACTTAAAGATAAAAGAAAAAGACCAATGCTACTAACGTAAACGCCACAGCATTGGTCTTGTTTAATGGGGGATGAAGAATTAAGAATTACTGTTTGTGTATTTTCTAATTTCTAATTCTTCATTCTCAATTCTTAATTAACTTATGTCAGCATGCCGCCGTCTACCTGCAGCACTTGGCCGGAGATGTACGAAGACTGGTCAGATGCCAGGAAAGCGACACAGTTGGCCACATCCTCAGGGGTGCCACCGCGTCTCAGAGGGATCGCCTTACGCCACTCGTCTACCACTTTCTGGTCGAGTTCGCCTGTCATCTCCGTTTCGATAAAGCCCGGAGCCACCGCGTTGCAGCGGATGTTGCGCGAACCCAACTCCAGCGCCACAGATTTGGTGAAGCCGATAATACCCGCTTTAGAGGCCGAGTAGTTGGCCTGTCCGGCGTTGCCCTTTATACCTACAACCGAGGTGATGTTGATGATCGAACCGCTCTTGGCGCGCATCATGTGCTTGGTGGCGCCTTTCGTTAAAGCAAATACAGATTTCAGGTTGGTGTTGATCACCGCGTCCCACTGGTCTTCGGTCATGCGCATTAGCAGGCCGTCGCGGGTAATGCCGGCATTGTTCACCAAGATATCGATCTTGCCGAACTCAGCTACCACATCTTCGATCAGCTTCTCGGCCTGCGCCATATCGGAGGCGTCGGAGCGGAAACCTTTGGCTTTGCCTCCGTTGGCAGTCAGTTCCTGCTCAAGGGCTTGTCCTTTTTCTACACTTGACAGGTAGGTGAATGCTACCTGAGCGCCCATTTCCACCAGCTTCTCAGCGATGGCACGGCCTATACCTTTTGATGCCCCTGTTACGAGGGCTACTTTTCCTTCTAATGCTTTCATAGAGGCCAAAGTTATAAAAGATTTTTTTATTCAGAAGAGGAAGCCCATCCTCCATTTTTAATTATCCTTAAGGTTTTGGCTATTAGAAGGTTAAGTTCTAGGTGATGGGGTATAATGCAATGGGATATATAGGTGAAAAGATATGTCTGTGCTATATGGCGTTTTGAAAACAGGATTGTAACATATTTATAATCTGAATATTGTGTTTGTATATATTTTTATTTCTATAGGTTAAACCATATTTTCGTGCCATTCTTCCAACCAAAGGTACCCAGTAATGTTCAAACGTAGCATCGGACTAGCCATCCTGATAGCGGTTTCGCTTTTTGTATTTATTACCGCCGCGCAAACCATCGGCTTTAAAAGTTCCAGCATTCCCAAAGCAGAAAAAGAGCCAGCGGCAGCACCCATCAAAGTAGTTAAAAAGCCAGCCCCAGTCATTTTCGGCATTCCGACCGATACACTAGAAATTGTAGAGGGAACCGTTGAAAGAGGCGAGAACCTCTCCCAGATCCTGGCCAGTTTCAATATCTCCCCAACCACCATTGACCAACTGGCCCGCAAGTCTAAAGAGGTGTTTAATGTGCGTCGCATCAATGCCAACCGCAATTACATCATACTACACGCGCAGGACTCGGCCCAGACGGCCCGCTACTTTATCTATGAGCCCAACGAGGTGGAGTATGTAATCTATGACCTGAACGGGGAGTTGGATGTGCGTTTGGAGAAGCGTCAGGTCGAGATAGTGGAACGGGCCATTGCCGGTTTTATAGAGCATTCGCTGTTCGAGTCAATTTTGGCGGCCGGTGGCTCTCCGCAACTCGTTAACCATTTTGCCGACATCTATGCATGGCGCCTGAATCTGAGCCGCCTGCAGCCCGGAGACCATTTCAAGCTGATCTATGACGAGAAAATGGTAAATGGCAACGTCATCGGTTTCGGAAAGATAAAAGCGGCCTACTTTGAGCACGAGGGCAAGCCGCTGTATGCCATCGCCTTTGAACAGGAGGGAAAGAAGGGTGGTTACTACGACCAAGACGGCAAGAGTCTGAAGAAAGCCTTTTTGCGCGAGCCGCTGGAGTACAGTCGCATTAGCTCGCGCTTCACCATGAACCGTTTCCATCCAGTGCAGAAACGCTACAAGCCACACCTCGGTACCGATTTTGCCGCGCCGCGGGGCACGCCGATCCGCACCGTGGGTGAGGGGGTTGTTTTAGAGGCGTCCTATACCAGAGGCAATGGCTACTATGTAAAGATCAAGCACAACAACACCTATACCACCCAGTACCTGCATATGTCCAAGTTTGCCAAAGGCATCAAGAAAGGCAGACGCGTGCAACAGGGTCAAACCATCGGCTACGTAGGCAGCACCGGTCTGGCAACAGGTCCGCACCTATGCTACCGCTTCTGGAAGAACGGCAGGCAGGTAGACGCCCTCAAGGTGAAACTGCCATCCGCCCATCCGATTGATAAGAAATACATGGAGGCCTTTGAAGAGCTGAAAGCGGAAGTGGAAGGTAAGATGATGGCGATCGAGCTGGAAGGTTTGCAGCCAAAGGAATTGCTTGCATCTGAGCAATCGGCAAGTAAAAACGAAGAAGAGGCTTAACGTTTATATAGTGATTAAAAAAGGGGCGCTGCAAAGCGCCCCTTTTTTTACCTCCCCCAGCCCCTCCTAAAAACAGGAGGGGAGTTTTTTATGCTGAATTCGTTCCAACAACAAAATTTTCTTAACATCTAGAAACTTGAAAAGAAGGGTATGGTTGGGAGCAAATTTTAACAGGGCTCCCCCTCCTGTTTTTAGGAGGGGGCAGGTTAATTACAATACTCTTTCAAATACATATCCGCTTCTTTTACACCGAGCTTGCTAGCTTTTACCCAGTCGGCGCAGGCGCCTTCCTTGTCGCCGGTGTTATACTTGGGGGCTGCCCGGTTGTAGTAGGCCTCTCCGTATTTCGGGTTCAGGGTAATAGCGCGGCCATAGTCGATCAGGGCGCTGCGATAGTCTTTGAGGGCATAGCGAGCGAGACCTCGGTTGTTGTAGATCTTGGCTTCCCTTTGTTCCAGTACCACGGCATTGTTAAAATCTTTGAGCGCGCCTTGGTAGTCCTGCAGGTTATACTTGGAAAGGCCACGGCTGGTCCAAGCCTCCACGTGCTTCGGGTCCAGTTCGAGGGCCTTGTTAAAGTCCTCGATCGCACCACGATAATCGAGAATGCGGTCCTTGGCGATACCACGGTTTGTGACCGTGACCACATGCTCAGGCTCCTGTTTCAAAACTTCATTGTAATCTTTGATGGCCTCGGCATATTTACCGGCATTGAATTTCTTGTTGCCTGACTGAAAATATTCCAAGGCAGACTTTTGCACAGGCTGCTTTGCTGCCTTCTGTGAAAAGGCCGGCAGGGAGAGGAGTACAGGTATAAATAGAAGTAAAATTTTTTTCATGCAGTGTGGTTAACTCATGTTATGGGCGCGCAAAATACAACTGTTCAGGGCAATACCGAATATTTTGTCCTGTTTTTACTACCATATCTTTGTATAGTGGCTGTGTCTCCTTTGTAAAATACTAAACCAATGGGCCAGCTGTTTACCTTGAGAAGTGGTTTTGTGAAGTTGGGATTATCGTTTAATTTTGCTCATCATTTTAAAAATAAGAGACTATGGCATCAAAATACGATTTGTTAGTGCTTGGTAGTGGCCCGGGTGGTTATGTGGCGGCAATCCGCGCATCGCAGCTGGGTATGAAAGTAGGTGTGATCGAGCGTGAGTCGCTGGGCGGCATTTGCTTGAACTGGGGCTGTATCCCGACCAAAGCACTGCTGAAGAGCGCTAACGTGTTCGAATATATCAACCACGCATCTGACTACGGCATTACAATCGGTGAGGCTTCTGTAGACTTCAACGCCGTGATCAAGCGTAGCCGCGGTGTGGCTGACGGTATGAGCAAAGGCATTCAGTTCCTGTTCCGCAAAAACAAGATTGACGCCATCATGGGCACCGGCAAAGTGGTGGCCAAAGGCAAAATTGAAGTGACGGATGCTGACGGCAAGAAAGATACCTTGGAGGCTGATCACATCATCTTGGCGACAGGCGCCCGCTCACGTGAGCTGCCTAACCTGCCAATCGATGGCAAGAAAATCATCGGCTACCGTCAGGCCATGGCCCTTGACAAAATGCCGGAGAGCATGGTCGTGGTAGGTTCTGGCGCTATTGGCGTAGAGTTCGCTTACTTCTACAACGCCATGGGTACGAAAGTAACTGTGGTGGAGTACCTGCCGAACATTGTGCCAGTAGAGGACGAAGAAATATCACGTCAGTTGGCCAAGTCTTTCAAGAAGGCGGGTATCAATATCATGACCGACGCGTCTGTGGAGTCTGTGGACACAAGCGGAGACATCTGCAAAGTGAAAGTGAAGACGGCGAAAGGCGAAGAAACTCTGGAAGCGGAAGTTGTTCTTTCGGCAGTAGGTATACAGACCAACTTGGAGAACATCGGTATAGAGGAACTGGGTATCAACGTGGAGAAAGGCCGCGTGGTAGTAGACGAGTACTACAAAACTAACGTGGACGGTATCTATGCGATTGGCGATATCGTGCCGGGCCCTGCGCTGGCGCACGTGGCGTCTGCCGAGGGTATCATCTGCGTAGAAGCCATCACAGGTCACGACCCAGAGCCATTGAACTATGGTAACATCCCGGGCTGTACGTACTGCTCTCCAGAGATCGCTTCGGTTGGCTTGACTGAGAAAGCCGCCCGTGAGCAAGGTCTGGACATTAAAGTAGGCAAGTTCCCGTTCTCCGCTTCTGGCAAGGCAAGCGCCGCCGGTGCGAAAGACGGTTTCGTGAAAGTGATTTTCGATGCGAAATACGGTGAGTTCCTAGGTGCGCACATGATTGGCGCGAACGTAACCGAAATGATCGCCGAAGTAGTGGTAGCCCGCAAGCTGGAAACCACTGGCCACGAGATCATCAAGTCGGTGCACCCGCACCCAACCATGAGCGAAGCGGTGATGGAAGCTGCCGCTGCTGCTTACGACGAAGTAATCCACCTGTAATTTTCAGGTATAGCTATAAAAAGCCTGACCGGAGTTCATCTGGTCAGGCTTTTTTTATGGTTCCGCAAGCCAAGCCTTATAGATATTACAGGTCCTTTATATATTTCATTTCCGAACCTCAGTATTTTCTGAATTTATTTGATAATGACTATATTGCAAGCTTAAGTGGGACGTTGACTCCATCGTCTTGCTGTTTTTTTAGAAGAATCGGAAGCTGAAATTGGCAGCGGGTGAGACTACGGTCTGATACAAGGGCATCTGAACTTAAATACGCCGGATTCTCTTTTACACAGTATACCATTAATTCACTCTCTGTGCCTTTCTGCCCCTATGCGTGAGTTTTGATTTTATCACACATCACCTTAAAGCTATGAAGCTGCAGAGCAAAGTAAAGTTTGTAAACAAAGACAAAAGCCTTTTCTTCCCAACCCTCCGAAAGCGTGTAGACGCTTATTTTGCTGAGAACAACATTCCGAAAACAGCCAATACTACCATGATCGTGAAGAGTGTGGTGCTGTTGCTTGCTTACTTTTTGCCATTCTTGGCGCTGCTGGCTTTCCAGCCGGCTTATCCGCTTAGTCTGCTGCTGTGGTTTGTGATGGGCTTGGGCGTGGCAGGAATAGGGATGAGTGTGATGCACGACGCCAACCACGGCGCCTTCTCGAGCAGCAAGCGGGTTAATGATTTGATGGGTTACACCTTAAATTTAGTGGGTGGCTCCGCTTTTAACTGGAAACTACAGCACAACATCCTGCACCATACCTATACAAACGTGGTGGAAATGGACGAAGACATTCAGGACAGGCTGGTGCTGCGTTTTAATCCTCATAGCAAGGTGAAGTTCTTTCATAAAATACAATGGGTGTATGCTTTCGTGTTTTATGGTCTGCTGACACTCTATTGGGTGGTGGCAAAAGATTTCGTGCAGTATGCGCTCTTCAAAAAGAATGGCGTGAATAACAACACACCGACCCAGAACCGGACGTGGCTTGCAAAGCTGATTGCCATGAAAGCGCTGTACTTTTTCGTTGTACTGGTGGTGCCAACACTATTCTTCGGAATTCCGTTTTTGCAGGTGCTGCTCGGCTTTTTCATCATGCACTTTGTGGCGGGTATTGTGCTGACAGTCGTTTTCCAGTTGGCACATACGGTAGAGGGTACTAGTCACCCGAGACCGGACGAGCATGGCGTTATTGAAAATGACTGGGCCATACACCAGATGAATACAACGGTTAATTTCTCCCGCCACAACAAGATCTTGTCGTGGTATGTGGGCGGACTTAACTTCCAGATTGAGCACCACCTGTTCCCGCGTGTTTGCCACGTACACTACCCGGCCATTTCCGGTATTGTGAAGGAAACAGCAACTGAGTTTGGTATTCCTTACATGGAAAACGAGACTTTTGGACAGGCTGTGCGATCGCATATCGCCACACTGCACCGTTTTGGCAGACTGCCGAGTCTGAATGATGCCATCGGTTAAAAATCAAATAGGCCCCGGAAGCTGATAGTATCCCGTTTCCCCTCTATATTTGCACCCCAATTGCGTATATGCGCGCTTACTGTGTCGCCTGAATTTTCTGTTTAGAGAAACAAAGGCAGATACAACCTGTTTTTACTTAAGGTTGCGTAAACACATGACTTGCTGCATCGTAAAACAGTATTTAGAGTGTGCGTAATTATTAGAATATCAAGTAGATTAAATGAAGCTTAAAGGCAAAGTAAAATTCGTAAACAAAGACAAAAGTCTGTTTTTCCCGACGCTCCGCAAACGTGTGGACACCTATTTTTCAGAGAATAACCTGCCCAAATACGGTAATTCCCGCTTACTTATTAAAAGCATTATTCTGATGCTGCTCTACGTGGTGCCATTTGCGGCCCTGCTTATCTTTACTCCGAATGTAACGATAAGCCTCGGACTTTGGTTGGTGATGGGTATTGGGGTAGCCGGCGTGGCCATGAGCGTGATGCATGATGCTAATCATGGTGCTTTCTCTAAGAACAAGACGGTGAACTACCTGATGGCGCACTCCGTGAACCTGCTGGGGGCTTCCGCCTTTAACTGGAAACTGCAGCACAACATCCTGCACCATACCTATACCAATGTGGTGGATATGGACGAAGACATCGACGACATGGTCGTGCTGCGTTTTTCCCCACACACAGAAGTGAAGTTTATCCATAGGCTGCAGTGGGCGTATGCCTTGTTTTTCTACGGCCTGCTTACACTCTACTGGGTAATTCTGAAAGATTTTGTACAGTTCTTCAAATACATCAGAAACGGGGTAAATGCCAATTCCAAATCAGCCAATACTGTTGCTTTCTCTAAGATAGTAGCCTTTAAAATACTCTATTTCTTCTCGATTCTGGTAGCTCCGACGCTTATTTTCGGTATACCCTTTTGGGAAGTACTGGTAGGCTTCCTGCTGATGCACTTTGTAGCGGGTATCATCCTGTCTACGGTATTTCAGTTGGCGCATACTGTGGAAGGAACCACCCATCCTGTGCCTTCCGAGAGTGGTGTTATTGAAAACGATTGGGCTATCCATCAGTTAAACACTACAGCCAACTTCGCCCGTAAGAGTAAGTGGTTGTCGTGGTACGTAGGTGGACTGAACTTCCAGATTGAGCACCATCTTTTCCCGCGCATCAGCCACGTGCACTATCCGGCTATTGCGGATATCGTTAAGCAAACTGCATCTGAATTTAACCTGACTTATATCGAGAGCAAAACCTTCTTGCAGGCTGTGAACTCGCATTTGAACACCTTGCACCGATTCGGTAGACTGCGTTTGCCGAATCTGAACGAGGTAATGGCATAAGCTGTAAGTGAAATATAAATGAAGCGACCGGGCGAAAGTTCGGTCGCTTTTTTATTTCCGGCATCTATGGGGTTTGCGGAGTTGGGCTATACCTTTGTAGAAGCACATACGGCCCGTATACCTGTAAACACATTTTGCGCCACATGACATTCAAAGACCTACACCTGATTGCCTCCATCCTGCAAGCGTTGGAAGAAGAAGGCTATACTCAGCCCACAGCCATCCAGACGCAGGCTATACCTGAAGTGCTGCAGGGGCGCGACTTGCTGGCTACGGCCCAAACAGGAACAGGCAAAACGGCAGCCTTCGCTATACCGATCCTGCAGCTGTTGCACGGGCAGGCTATACCTGAGCCGCGAGCCATTCGGGCATTGGTGCTCACGCCTACCCGCGAGTTGGCGAGTCAGGTGAGTGATAGTTTTGCGGCCTATGGCAGGTATACCGGTTTGAAGCATTTGGTGGTCTATGGCGGCGTGCCCTACAAAGTGCAGACGGAAGCGCTACAGACAGGTATAGATGTGCTGGTTGCCACACCCGGCCGCTTACTCGACCTGCTCAATCAGGGCTTCATAGACTTGCAGCAGGTGCAGCTACTAGTGCTAGACGAGGCTGACCGCATGCTCGACATGGGTTTTCTGCAGGACATCCGGCAGGTGCTGCAGGCTATACCTGAGAAGCGGCAGACGCTGTTCTTCTCGGCGACTATGGCGCCTGAAGTTGCAAAGCTAGCGAAGAAGATATTGACAGAACCGGTTAATGTGGAAGTGAGTCCAGTTTCCTCAACGGCGGGCACTATCAGGCAGGAGCTGTATTATGTAAAAAAAGCAAACAAAACGCCTTTGTTGCTGCACCTGTTGCAGCACGCAGGTATAGATCGCACGCTTGTTTTTCTGCGCACCAAGGAGGGAGCTGACAAACTGGCTAAGGAACTCAGCACCGCAGGTATAGCCGCCGAAGCTATCCATGCCGACCGTGCCCAACGTGACCGGGAGCGGGTACTCGAAAGTTTCAAGAACAGCGAAACCAGGGTACTTGTCGCAACTGATGTGGCCGCCCGGGGAATAGACGTGGAGGAGCTCTCGCATGTCATCAACTATGAACTCCCTTTTGAGGCTGAGACCTATGTGCACCGCATTGGCCGTACGGGTAGGGCAGGGGCTGCAGGCATCGCCATTACGTTTTGTGGCGCCAGTGAAACACCGCTGCTTATAGCCATCCAGAACCTCACAGGTAAAGCCATGCCTGTGGTAGACCAGCACCCGTTCCCGCTCACGGCACAGGATTTCATGGAAGCGGCGACTTCATCGTCATCCAAAAGCGACAAGCATAAAGGCTCAGGCAGGGGAGGCAAAGGAAGACGAGGAAAGAGGTAATTGCAGAATGATTTATCGTTCCTGCTTATATAACTGTCCTTTCAACCTAATTTGATAAACCACTAAAAACAAAACAGGCTATTGTTTTCCCAACAGCCTGTTCTGTTTTCTATAGGAAAGTATATCCTAGCGTTCGTTCTGATTCTGCTGATTTTCCCGTTCGCGTTGTCGTTCCCTTTTCTTTTTGTCTTTCTTGCGGCCAACGGCGCCACCGGCTACAGTACCAGCCGCGCCACCAATTACAGCGCCCGAGGTACCACCTACAGCCGCACCCGTAGCAGCACCTGCCGCGCCGCCTATCACGGCACCTTTCTTTTTACTGCTCCATCCGTCTGTGCCAGCGCAACCACCTAGTAGAAACACTGATAAAATGGTGAAAGAAAATATTCTTAATTGTTTCATAGCTATTTGATTTAGTGTGAGTTGAATACGTTTTTAGGGAATCCATAGTTGTGATTCTGTAAGAGAGATGCGCGTATTGAGTGCAATTATGAAATGGGTTAACAACAGTGTGATGAGCATGAAATACTGCTAGCGTTAAAAATATTTTATGAAAATGTAGATTACATGGCACAAAAGAATGCTATAAAAAGTATACCTTTTCTATATAGTACTCTCTAACACGACCTGTTGCCAACCAGCTATGACCGATATCGCCATTACTCCCTGCACAGCAGCCGATGCACCTGCCCTGCGGGACGTTGCTTTGGAGTCTTACAACGACCACTATACCTACCTGTGGCACGATGGCGGGGCCTGGTACATCGAACGATGTTTTTCGGAAGAGGCGCTGCGCAAAGAGTTGGAAGATCCTAATGCTGCTTTCTTCATAATCAGCTACAAAGACGAGCCCGTGGGTTTTATGAAACTCAACAAAGACAAAGCGCTTGAAGGCTATACAGATGCGGAGTGCCTAGAACTGGAACGGCTATACCTTGTAGACCGTGCTTTAGGTATCGGCATTGGCAAGTGGGCCGTGGACTTTGCGGTGCAGTATGCCTTGGAATGCGATAAGCGCATTGTTTGGCTCAAGGCCATGGACAGTAGCCGCGCTGTTGATTTTTATGAGCAAAATGGCTTTAAAAAGTGCGGTACGGAAGAGCTGGATTTCGAAATGATGAAGGAAATTTACCGGGGCATGGTCGTGATGAAAAGAGAGATTGCCTGATGCGCTGAAGCAATTCTCTTTATACCTTTGGGTTTAACAAAACCGCTCCTAATGAAGCTCCGCCTCATCTTAACTTTATACCTATTCACGCTTGTCGCCTGCAGCCAGCGACAAGAAGAGCAGTATCAGCGGCTTGAACAGGGAAACGCAGTGTATGACCCAAGCAATTGGGTGAAAGCAGACCTGCAGTGCGAGGAGATCCAAAGCGCCGATGAGGGCGACCCACTTGCAGTGGTATACCTGAGCCAACTGGAGATGCAGCACGTGCTCGATACGGTCTATACCTGTTCGGTTATCGCTCCGCAAATGTATACCTCCTTTGGGGTGCCACGACATGCGCTATCAGCCTGTGGCGGCTGGTGGGCCGGGCGCGGAAACTTTTACTATGCCCTACACGAAGGCGACAGTATTGCCGTAATGCACGCTAGACCGGTGCAGGGGGACACGGTGGAATTTGAGTATAAGCTTTTGAAAAACATCCCAATTTCTTCTCCGCAAGAATAGCTTTTTAGGCAATCCCAGTGCCGATCAATCCAATTCGCACTTTATAAGTGCCTGCATGCCTTAATGTTTGCCGCTATCGGCTAACAATTTTAGGCTATTGACCAGTTTGTTAGGTATAATCCCTAATAAATATTGTTGTGTCGTTAAATTTTATGATTTTAATCATTTTTTAAGGGCCGAGCACAGTATAATTTTAGAGACGCTCCTACTCTCTGTAACAGTATGCTGTTCTTGCTTGTGCTTTATTCTCCCTAAAATTTCATGCTATGAATAATGCGACCTCTACTATTTATAAAAAAGCAGCTGTGGCTAAGTGTCCTTACAGGATTACTGCTGACAGGCATACCGCTCCACGCGCAGGAGTTGTTAGACCCGGCCTCCGTTCCCAAGTTTGTTAACAAACTTCCTATCCCTTCCGTGATTGATGCCACCAACTCTGGCAACAGGTCAATCACCATGACTATTTCTCAATTTGAACAAGACCTTGGACTTGGGTTGAAGGATGAATCAGGTAACCCTGTACTGACCACTGTGTGGGGTTACAACGGGCAATACCCTGGTCCGACCATTGTTGCCAAAAAAGACCAAGCCATTCAAGTGAAATGGCTGAACAGACTAGTGGATGACACAGGCATGCCTTTGCCGCATTTACTGCCAGTCGACAAATCAGTCCATTGGGCAGATCCGGAAGGCACCGGTGTCCCTATTGTTACCCATCTGCACGGCGGGCACTCGGAGTCCGAGAGCGATGGGCTGCCGGGAGCTTGGTACACACCTTATGCAAAGGAAAAAGGCCCCTTTTTCGTCAAAGGCGAGAATATTCCCTACCACTATGACAATGACCAAGAGGCTGCCACGCTGTGGTATCACGACCATACCCTTGGTATTACGCGGCTGAACGTATACGCAGGCCTCGCTGGCTTTTACCTGCTCACAGATGGTTTTGAAAACGGACTCAGGAAAAGCAAAAGGCTGCCAGACCCCAAGTATGACATCGGACTGGCTATTCAGGACCGACTGTTTACCACCGATGGCCAATTGTTTTACCCCTCCGAGCCCGAAGAAAACGGGTCACACGCCATGTCAGACGTACATGATGTTCCCAATCCAACAGTTTTGCCTGAGTTTTTCGGAGACATCATACTTGTAAACGGTAAGGCGTGGCCAGTCTTAAACGTGGAGCCAAGACAATATCGCTTCCGGGTGTTAAACGGATCCGACTCCAGATTTTATAACCTGAAGTTGACGGAGGGAGTGAGAATGTGGCAAATCGGTTCTGATCAGGGCTTTCTGACCACACCGGTGGAGCATAGTGAGCTGCTGATTTCCCCCGGCGAGCGCATGGATGTAATCATCGACTTCTCAGGTGCAAAAGGGAAGACGATCATCATTACCAATGACGCCAACACGCCTTTCCCAGATGGTGACCCTGTAAACCCAAGTGACGGTGCAGCGCAGATCATGGCTTTTAAAGTGGATGTTCCATTAAATAGAGCCTATCCACTTACCTACATCCCTTCCTCTTTAAACAAACCGCTGCCCAAAACTCCAACTGCCGACCATGTCAGGAAACTAATCTTGTTTGAAGGGGAGGATGAATACGGAAGGCTGAAGCCGATGCTGGGCACAGTGGAAGACGGGGCCTTGGAATTTACGGACCCGATCACGGAAAATCCGGCTTTGAACAGCACAGAGATATGGGAGATCTACAACCTAACACCTGACTCGCACCCTATTCACCTGCACTTGGTATTCTTCAAAGTGCTGAGCTCTCAGGCGTTTACGGGTGATGTGGACGACGATGGTCGTTTGACTAACATAGAGCTGTTAGGATCCCTCGAAATGCCCGAGCCCGGGCAGGACGGAAAGAAAGACACATATCCGATTGCACCCGGAGAAGTAACGCGCCTGATCGCCACCTTCGATCGGGAGGGACGCTACGTCTGGCACTGCCACATCCTATCGCACGAAGACCATGAAATGATGCGGCCACTCTATGTCGGTGACATGCCTGATCACATGCTGGCCAGTCACAGTCAGGCTTTGCAAGAACTGGATGAGGAGTCGAATGGCGTGTTCAGCGTGTACCCGAACCCTTTCTCCAGTGCAGCAACCCTACGATTGAAAGTGGATGAACCGGCTGCGGTAGGGGTGCGCCTC
Source organism: uncultured Pontibacter sp. (assembly GCF_947499215.1). Lineage (GTDB taxonomy): Bacteria > Bacteroidota > Bacteroidia > Cytophagales > Hymenobacteraceae > Pontibacter. The sequence continues at coordinate 1,208,579 of NZ_CANMNI010000001.1, read as the reverse complement.
TACGATCTTAGCGGCCGCTTGGTACGGGAAGTACCAGTGCAACGCCTGCCTGCAGGACAACACCAACTCGAAATAAACGGCGCTGACATGCAGACCGGTATGTACTTGTTTGAAGTGGCGGTTGACAACAAAATGTATCGCAGCAAAGTGGTGCTGGCCCGATAAAGATGACTTGTAATGATGGAAAGCACAAAGCCCCGTACAATGCGGGGCTTTGTGCTTTCTTACGCTATAGCTTGGTTTCCGCTTTCTGCACTATATGTTGTTTCGTTCGGCTTACCAAGTATACGCCCGCAAAAATCAGGAGCGCATAGAAAGCCTTTTGCAGCGTGAACACGTCTTTCCCCACCCCAACCGCAATCAGAATGGCCATAACCGGCTGCAGGTAAATGTAAGCGCCCACCAGCGAGGGGTTGGCGTAGCGCAGTGCCCATGTATTGAGCAGGTAGGCGACAATGGTGACGGCAAAGACCATGAATAGAATAGCCAGCCAGATAGACACTGGAAATGCGCTGTAGTCAGGAGTCATGAGTTGTTGCCAGCCGAACGGAATCACCAGCACGGCCCCCACCGTGAAAATCCGGCTCACAATCGTGATGGCTTTATACTTCTGCATGAGTGGCTTTACCAGCACCAAGTAGAGGCCAAAAGAAGTGGCATTCAGGATAATAAGAAGATCACCCCACAGATTGCCGGTAGTCTGTTCTCCCTTGGAGGTATAGATGAGTAGAAAAGCGCCAACACAGGCCAAGGCTATACCGGATACCTTACGTTTACCGATGCGCTCCCGCAGCAACAGGGCCGAAAAGACCAGCACCACCACCGGCACAATAACCATGAGAAGCGCCGCGTTGATGGGCGCAGTAAGATTCAATCCGGCAAAGAAGCACAGTTGGTTCACGGCCACTCCGGTCACCCCACAGAGTATCACTCGGATGTTGTCGGCCTTTCCTACAATCTTCTCTTTCACCACCAGCCGGGCAAATATGCCAAAAAACAGCGCCGCCGACACCACCCGGATCAGGATGAGACCAAAAGGGCCCACGTACTCGGGCATCACTTCCTTGGCGATACTGTAATTGCTCCCGTAGATGAGCGCCACCAAAAAAAGCGATGCGTGCACCTGTGCCTGTTTATTCATGCTGCAAAATTACATGCTTATTCTGTAAGTGCCGTATAAGGAGTGGCAATTAAACCTATACGTTCAAACCACATCTCTGCATGAATAAAATGCCACTCACGGTCCGCAGGGCCATCGAGGTTACAGGACTCTTTTTTCTAGGCTGGATCATTGTGCTGGGTCGCGATCTGCTGGCCCCTTTGCTAGTTGCTTTCTTCATCAGCATCATGCTACTGCCGATCTATCGCTTCTTCCAAAAACGCAATTTTCCGGATGCGGTGTCTATTGGCATCAGCTTGCTCACACTCATTGTCGTGCTCGGCGGCATTGTCTGGTTCTTCTCTTCCCAAATGCGAATTCTGATTGAAGACTTTCCGATGATCCAGAAAAACGTGATGAGGCACCTGACATCTCTGAGCGAATGGATCGGTAGCAAAACGCCTTTTTCGGCGCAAGAGCAGACGGGCTTTATAAAGGAACAAAGCAATAACCTACTCACCTATGCGGGCAATCTGCTGGGCGGTGTGGCAGGAGGAGTGACGGGCACGATTATTTTCATCGGTCTGCTGCCGATTTATATTTTCCTGCTGCTATTCTACAAAAACCTGCTGCTGCGCTTCGTGTTTCTGTGGTTCCCGCGGGAGAAACACGAAAAAGTGGAAGAGACATTAAGTGAGATGCAGGTCATCATCAAGAGTTATCTCTTCGGTCTGCTCATCCAAATCACGTACATGACCATCTTATTAGGCGGCATTCTCATGATCATCGGAATTAAGCACGCGCTTTTGATCGGGGTGATCTTCGCTTTCCTGAACCTGATACCCTATGTAGGCGCCTTGTTGGGCAACATCATTGGGGTACTGCTTACCTTGGCCTCATCAGAAGAACTTTGGCCCGTGTTGGCCGTGTTGGGTACCATTGCCGCCGTACAGTTTTTGGACAACAATATCTTGATGCCGCGCATTGTGGGCTCTAAAGTAAAGATAAACGCCTTGGCTACTATTGTGGGAGTAATTGTGGGTGGTGAGATAGCGGGTATAACCGGTATGTTGTTGTCGCTACCTGTGTTGGCCCTGCTCAAGGTCGTGTTCGATCGCACCGATCAGTTCAAGCAGTGGGGCGTGCTCTTCGGGGACGAACGCCCTTCCATGAGCCCCATGGCCATACCTGTGCTGCGCTGGGACACCAAAGCAGTCCGCCGGAAACTGGAAGAGGAAAACGAGATTGAGCAGCCGTTTGAAGGTGAAGAGGGAGAGAGGAAGGAATAGGGGCGCGGACAATTCAGTTCTTCGGCTTTGCCTTCAAATTCGTAACTTTGTTTAGACCGATTTCCGAAGAGAGAAAAGAGCAGATGATTCACCCGAACATACCTTTGGCCGAGCGCATGCGGCCGCATAATTTAGACCAATACTACGGACAAAAGCACTTGGTAGGCCCTACCGGTATTTTGCGTCGCTACATTGAGGGCAGCGTTATACCTTCCATGATCTTGTGGGGACCTCCGGGCGTAGGCAAAACCACGCTGGCCAACATCATCGCCAACCAGATGAAAGTGCCTTTCGTGGCCCTGAGTGCCATCAATGCGGGTGTGAAAGACATCCGCGAGGTAATTGAGCAAGCCAAAAAGCGACAGGGTACCGTGCTGTTCATCGACGAGATTCACCGCTTCAACAAATCGCAGCAAGACGCTTTGCTGGGGGCTGTGGAGAAAGGCACGGTGACCTTGGTGGGTGCCACGACCGAGAACCCTTCCTTTGAAGTGATATCGGCCTTGCTGTCACGCTGTCAAGTGTACATCCTCAAGCACCTCACCAAAGACGAGCTAATCGAGCTGGTGGACAAGGCGCTGGAACAGGACGAGTGGATGCGCCACCGTAAGGTGCGGATAGAAGAATACGAGGCCTTGCTGACTATTTCAGGAGGTGATGCCCGCAAGCTATTGAACCTGCTCGAGATCGTGGCCGAAGGCGTGAAAGCTGATGAGGTGGTAGTGACCAACGAACTGGTGAAGCAAGTGGCCCAGCAGAACATCGTGATGTACGACAAGTCGGGCGAGATGCACTACGATCTGGTGTCGGCCTTCATCAAATCCATCCGCGGCTCCGACCCGAATGCCGCGGTTTACTGGCTGGCCCGCATGATTGAGGGCGGCGAGGACCCTAAGTTCATTGCCCGCCGTCTGCTCATCGCCGCTTCCGAAGACATCGGTCTGGCCAACTCCAATGCTCTGCTCATGGCCACTTCCTGCTTTCAGGCGGTGCAGATGATTGGCTATCCGGAGGCAGAAATCATTCTGTCGCAGTGCACGGTATACCTCGCCACCTCTCCGAAAAGCAACGCCTCCTACAAAGCTATCAAACAGGCCCGGCAACTGGTGCAACAAACCGGCAACCTGCCCGTGCCGCTGCACATCCGCAATGCGCCTACCAAACTCATGAAGGAGATCGGTTACGGCAACAACTACAAGTACGCCCATGACTACGAGGGTAACTTTGTGGCACAGGAGTTCATGCCGCAGGAACTTACTAACAACGCCCTCTACCAGCCCGGCAACAACGCCCGCGAACGCGACATGCTCAAGCAACTGCAGGCGCAGTGGGGGAAGAAGTATCGGTATTAGGAGTCTCGAATTCTTGAGTTAAGAGAGGTTCTTGTAGGGACTGGTCGCGGCCTGTCCGAATCGTGCACTGGAATAACTATTCAACTATATTGACAATCAACCATCCAACAATTTAACAATTAGTTTAGTCTATGAAATGGCCCGATTGGTCGAGTATGCGGTTTGTGGAGGAGTAGTATTGAACTTTAAGCGCTATTTTTGTTTATTGTATGCAGGGACCTATATCTCCCGAGACTAAAAACAGAACCTTAACTCTAAATAGAACCTATGTTGAATTTTCTCCGATATGTGCTGGCTACCATTCTTGGCCTGTTCATATTTTTCTTTTTGGGCTTGCTGATCATGGTGGGCATTATTGCGGCATCAGCTTCCAAAGGCGATGTTACGGTGGCCGAAAACTCGGTGCTGGAGCTCAAGCTTGATAAAGCCATTGTAGAACGCGAAAAAGAGAGCCCATTTGGTGACTTATCGCTCGGCTTCTTCTCTTTTGACAGCGGAGACGGCCTCGACCAGATCAAAGCCTCTATACGCCGTGCTAAGACTGACGATAACGTAAAGGGTATTTTCCTGAACATGCGCTTCGTAGATGCCGGTATGGGTAAGCTCGAAGAAATACGCAACGAATTGATCGACTTTAAGGAGTCCGGAAAGTTCATCGTGTCTTATGGCGACATGACCAACGAGAAGGCTTACTATCTGTCTTCTGTGGCCGACAAAATATACCTGAACCCGATGGGCACACTGGAGTTCAACGGCATTAGCTCAGAGGTGTTCTTCTTTAAAGGCACACTCGAGAAACTCGACATTGAGCCGACTATCTTTAAGGTAGGTGAGTTCAAGAGCGCCGTGGAGCCTTTCTTCCTCGACAAGATGAGCGATGCCAACCGTGAGCAGATGACTTCGTTCCTGAACTCGATCAACGACTACCAGCTGCGCAAAATCGCGGAGGCGCGTGGCAAGACCTACGAAGATTTGAAAAAAGTATCGGACGAGGTGCTGGTGCGTGAGGCAGAGGATGCTAAAACCTATGGTTTGGCAACTGACATCGGCTACTACGACGAGGCTGTTGATTACATGAAAGAGCAGATGGGTGTTGAAAAAGACAAGAAACTGCAGCTAGTGAGTCTTGCCAAGTATAAGAAAGTGGATGACTCTGAGAAGAGTGGCTCAGCCAAAAACCGCATCGCCGTAATTTATGCCGAAGGCGACATTGTGGACGGTGAAGGAGACGATGATCAAATTGGCAGCATGCGCTATGCAGAGGCCATTCGCAATGCCCGCATGGACAAGAACGTGAAAGCCGTGGTATTGCGCATCAACTCACCGGGGGGTAGCGCACTAGCCTCTGACGTGATGTGGCGTGAGATTCAGGAGACACGCAAAGTGAAGCCTGTGATCGCCTCTATGTCTGATGTGGCTGCTTCGGGTGGTTACTATATGGCTATGGGTTGCGATACGATTGTGGCTCATCCGAACACTATTACGGGCAGTATCGGTGTGTTTGGCGTTGTTCCGAACTTCGAAAACTTCTTCAAAAACAAGTTGGGCATCACCGTGGACCGTGTGAGCACAGGCCAGCACTCTGACCTGCCAACTGTTACTCGCGCCATGACACCGTTTGAGAAAGAGATAGTGCAGCGCGAGATCAACAAGATCTACGAGGTATTCACGCAGAAAGCAGCCGACGGCCGTGGCATGTCTCAGGACGAACTGAAGAAATTCGCTTCGGGCCGTGTGTGGTCAGGTATAGAAGCCAAAGAGCGTAATTTGGTGGATGTGCATGGGGGCTTGGAGAAAGCCATTGAGATTGCCGCCGCGCGCGTAGGTATAGAGGACGACTACCGTCTGAAAGAGCTGCCACGCCGCAAGACCTTCTTTGAGGAGATGTTCGGCGAAGCCGGCTCACAAGTGAAGGAGCGTGCCGTGAAAGCTGAGCTCGGTCAGCTATACCCTGTGTACAAGATGTATAAGAAGGTAGAGAACATGCAGGGTATCCAGACACGTATGCCGTACGAACTGATAATACAATAACAAGGCTGGCAGGTATAACCTGCTGTTAATGAAATACTAGAAAGCCCGTTGGTACAAACCAACGGGCTTTTTTTATGTTCCGACCAATTTTTGCAAATTGCAGGTATAGCGGGTTGGGGAAAATACTGCGGGAATACATGACCTAAATCATTTATTCTGTCAGAATTTATACCCTATTTCGCGAACCCTAAAAATAGCATACAAAACGATGAACGATATGATGCAGCAACTACGAGAGTCCGCTTCTTACATACAAAACCAGACGGGCAATTTTAAACCTGAGTTCGGAATTATTCTGGGCACCGGTTTGGGCGCTTTGGTGAAAGAGATTGAGATAGAATACAGCCTTAACTACGCTGATATACCACACTTCCCGGTATCTACGGTGGAGAGTCACTCCGGCCGCCTGATTCTGGGTCAACTGGCGGGTCGACGTGTGATCGTGATGCAGGGCCGTTTCCATTATTACGAAGGCTACACGATGAACCAAGTGGTGCACCCGGTGCGCGTAATGAAACTGTTGGGCGTACAGAAACTCTTTATCTCCAATGCCTGCGGCGGCCTGAATCCGGCCTTCAACACTTCAGACCTGATGGTGATCACCGACCACATTAACCTGCAGCCATCTAACCCACTTATCGGTCCGAACATTGATGAACTGGGTCCGCGTTTCCCAGATATGAGCGACGTGTACGACGAAAAAATGGTGCGTCAGGCCATGGTGATCGCTGAAGACGCTGGCTTTGACTTGCGTGAAGGGGTATACGCCAGCGTACCCGGCCCGATGCTGGAGACCTTAGCGGAGTATAGTTACATTGCCCGAATCGGTGCCGATGTAGTGGGTATGTCCACCGTGCCAGAAGCCATTGCAGCCCGCCACATGGGGATGAAGATCTTCGGGATCTCCGTTATAACTGACATGGGCACACCGGACCGCATCAAGAAAGTGATCTTGGCCGACATCTTGGAGGCTGCCGCTGTTGCAGAACCACGTATGACCATGCTGATCAAAGAACTGGTGCGTCAGCAATAGCAGCATAGATTTTATGGAAAAGGGCAGCTCTTGAGCTGCCCTTTTCTGTTTTTACAGAAGTAGTGCCATCAGGTAAGCCAGTCCAAGCAGTAGGGTGTTGAACATCCCGTGTGCCACCATGGCCCAAGTCAAACTGAAGCGAAGGCGGATATAGCCCCAGAACAGGGCACCGATGAACTGCGGCACGACTAGCAATGGCATGAGGGCCACAGGCAAATGCAGGTTGTCGTAGTTTGCTAAATGTGTGAGTGCGAATATGATCGTAAAGGTATAGAACACATCGCCGAAATGTTTTTCCCACAGGCGTCGCATGCGCCAAGTCCGTATGTCAGAGGTCACCACCCAAATGGCCAGCATGAGTGCACCCATCCAGATGATAACGCTGATCAGCGTGCTGATGCGGGTCAGTTCTAACAGGGTGGGCAGCACGAAAAAGATGATGGCCATAAAAGCGACGAATAGCCGCATGCGGGTAAAGCGCAAGGGGGCACGGAAGAAAAACTCTTCGACGGCGGGGCCTATGAGCGCGACGGCTAGCAGCACCAACAGCGGGTTGTTGTCCTGCAGGAACCGATCTAGGCGATGGCTGGCAAAAGGGTTGTGGCCCATCAACCTGATCAGGCCGTAAACCAGCGCCGATAGCACTATCGCCAGCACCAGTTTGAGCACAAATAGCTGTAAGAATGGTCGCCATACCTGTGTTGGCTTCTCGTGAAGGGCATCCGACTGTTGCGGGGCTCTTAAAAATTGCCAAAAGACCGCTACCGTATCTTTCATGCGCGGTTTTGAGGACTCACTTCGCCGATCAGAGTTTAGTTCTGTCTCCACTTCCGCTGCCTTTCTAATCAATTATCACTGTTTTCCGGTCGTAAGAGAGGTTGGTGAAAATGCCAATACCACCCTGCACGGAAGATACGATGCGGGACGGCTGCGCAAAGGGGTTACCGTTGGCGTTACGGGCATCAGAAACAGAGCTCAGAAAGTCGTAATATTGCTTCTCGATATGGAATAGCGAAACGACGAGCGTATCGCCTCGCTCGTAATCGTAAGCAGAGCCATAAGACACACGCTTGCCATTGGTAAGCCGGTCGCTGGATACGAAGTCGCGCTCCGAGTCGTTGGTAAGGCTGTCGCGGTGCACCATGTAACGGTAGAAATTCTCGGCGTTTGGATCATCCTGAAACGAGGTAAGGAGATAGGCTTTCTCCTTGTCGTTGAATTTCCATTCCACCGCCTCTATCGGCACCGGCCCCACAATAGTGGTCGTGCCCGTCACATGGCGCCCTTTCCTGTCCCTTACCTCCAAGGTCACCACATCTCCCGGACTCAGATTCAGTTGTTCATTCCTGCGGTGCGTGAAGTATTTGCCGGCTTTCTGGTCCTGATAGGGACTGAAAGGCAGTTTAATAGTTTTGCCTTGGTGTGTGATGAAAACTTCTGCATCGGGTACAAGGGGCAGGTCCGGCTCGTTGAAGTAGCTCACGCTTTCCAACACCACGGCTCGCAAATTTTTGCCGGGCTCCAAGTAGCACTCCACCACCAGTTGGGAGTCGTGGGGAGGCAGCTTCACTTCCACCTCCTGCTCCAGATCGCAGGCGACCAGCAAGAAGAGTAGTGGCAACAGCAAGGTATAGAAAACTGCTTTCATCAGAACTTGAAATTATAGGTAACAGAAGGGATAACCGGAAAGAGCGAGACCTGCTTGGCCCTGAAGCCGAGAGTTTCGTTGTCTTCCTCGTCTTTCACCTGCTCAAAATACACAAAGTAAGGGTTGCGTCGGTTGTAGGCGTTGTAGGCGTTAAAGGTCAGGTCCGCTTCGCCCCACTTGGGTTTGAGTTTGAGCACCAAGCCAAGATCAAGTCGGTGAAATGCATTCAGTCGGAAGCTGTTGCGGTCGCTGTACACAGGCACCACAATGGCGCTCTTTCCTTCCACATCCTGAAAAGCGAAGCGGGCCACCGGTAGTGAGTAGGCATTGCCGGTGCCATACACAAAGGCACCAGTCAGGTTAATCCGTTTGCTCAGTTTGTGCAGCAGCACCACACTCAGATCGTGTCGGCGATCGTAGCGGGTCGGGAAGCGGCGGCCATCATTTATACCGTCGAACTGGCGGTAACTCCATGAAAGGGTATAGCCGACCCAGCCGGTGGTGCGGCCTTTTATCTTCTCAAGGTATACCTCATTACCATAGCTTTCGCCCTTTCCAAATAGAAACTCTTCTTCCAGATCGTCATTCACGAAGAGGTTGGCCCCGTCGCGGAAGTCTATCTGGCGGTGCATCCACTTGTAGTACAGTTCGTTGGTGATCATGAAACGGCCTTGGCCAAACAGATGGCTTATACCTGCAGCCACCTGCTGGGAGCGCTGAGGCTTCACGTAGTCATTGGACGGGTACCAGATGTCGGTTGGCAGCGAGGCCCCGGAGTTGGCCACCAAATGAATGTACTGCATCATGCTAGCGTAGCTGGCCTTCAGGGCGGTTCTCTCGCTCAAGTTGTACTTGGCCGAGGCGCGCGGCTCAAAGGCGGCATAGGTCTTGCCATCGCTGTTGAAGGCCGAAAGCCGAAGCCCGTAATTGAGCGAGAGTCGGTTGCTTACCTGAAAATCATCAGATACGTAGGCGGCGGCTTCAGTAGCCTCGTAATCGTTGCCCGCCCCGAAGGAGAGCCGGTTGTCGTCGGAGTCGAAGTTGAGCCGGCCAATCGTGAAGCCGTGACGGGTTGCCATGGCGCCGAATTGCAAGGTATGGCCCTTGTCCAAGATCAAGCTAAAGTCGGTATTAAGAGCGACGTCGCGGATGTCAGAGGTCAGGTTGAAGCTGAAGACGTCAATCTTGTTGTTGATGTTGTACTGGTAGCTGCTGCCCGAAAGAGTCGTGTTCACCTGAAAGCGTGGGTTGAACTTGTGCTGCCAGCGCAGGGCTCCCACCTTGTTGCCCCAGTCAAAGCGGAACTGAAAATCCTCGTCATTAAACCCGAAGAAGTCGCGTCCAAAATAGCCGCTCAGAAAGAGCTCATCCTTCTCACCCAGTTTGTAGTTTACTTTGCCATTGAGGTCGTAGAAGTAATAGTCAGGTATAGGACTGAAATCCTCTTTGCCTTCCTGTAAACGGTTGATCTGGCGGGTGAAAATATCAAAATAAGTGCGGCGACCCGAGATGATGAAGGAGGACTTGTCCTTTACAATTGGCCCATCCACGGTTAGGCGCGAGGCGATCAGGCCAATACCGCCAGTGGCGCTGATGCGCTCCTTGTTGCCATCACGCATTTTTACATCAACCACAGAAGACAGCCTGCCGCCGAACTGAGCCGGGAAACCGCCTTTGTAGAGTTCCACGCTTTCCACGGCATCAGGATTGAACACCGAAAAGAAACCGAATAGGTGAGAGGCATTGTAGACCACGGCATCGTCTAAGAGCACGAGGTTCTGGTCAGGACCGCCACCGCGCACGTACAGGCCTGAGGCCCCTTCGCCACCTGACTGCACCCCGGGCTTGAGCTGCAGCGTCTTGATCAGATCAACCTCCCCGAAGATGGCAGGCAACAGCTTGGCCTCCCGTGTGGTTAGAGTCTCGACGCTCATCTGGTTTGCGTTCAGTTTCTGCTGGAGGGAATTAGCTTCCACCACCACTTCGCGCAGTTGGCTGTTGGCCGCAAGAAGGACGAAGTTTATGGTAAGATTTCGGTCACTGACTTCAATGGTACGAGTGGCCGCTTCGTAGCCAATGTAGGTGACTTGCAAGGTATGGGAACCTTGGGGCAACTGCAGGGTATAGAAACCCCGTGCGTCGGTTACGGCCCCGGTGCGCAGCTCAGGAACCGCTACGGTGGCTCCTATAAGCGCCTCCTCACTTCCGGTACCCCGCACGAAGCCGCTGATAGTGTAGGAGCTCTGTGCGAACGCATTCGAGGCGAAAAGGCTGAGCAGGCAGAAAAAGAATACAGCAGAAGCTGGTAAACGCATGTAAAGAAGATTAAATCCTTGGCTTTGAAATCAGGTATAAAGGTACAAACAATAAACCTGATATGCCTTAGTAACGCCCTGAAAGGCTGATTGTTTAAAGCGGTTCGAACAAAAATGGTGATTGGGCTTGATTGTAGAGGCAGTCTAAGGCATAGTTTCGTTGAGCCATGCGGCACGCAAACGCAATTGCCTGTCGGTGGGCTGTTCCATGGGCTCGAGAAGGTGCAGCACTTCGCGGCGTAACTGGGTAATTTTGCCCGTGAGCTTTTTAGGCTTTACATTGCCTTTGGCGTCTTTTCGGCCCACGGTGAATTCTATTTTGCTGCCGGGTTTGGCCTGTTGCAGGTCTTCTCCAATAATCTCCCGGATGTTCATCGGAGTGATTTCTTTGCCATTGAAAGCCAATAACTGGTCCCCTTCCTTAAAACCCATCTGCCGCCCAAACTCGTCCATCTCATCGGTTTCTGCCACGGTTATCTTGTCAGCCTCCCGGTCGTAGCCCGGCACGAAGCCGCCGTAGGAGTTAACGAGCTGCTCTGACACCGCTTCGTACTGAACGCCCACTTTTGAAAACAGTTCATTTAAGGGTAAGGGCTCGCTGCCTTCTACATAGCGGGCGAAGAAAGTGCGTATCTCAGGGTAGGTCAGTTCGGTGATCTTGTCAAAAAGCTCATCGTCTTTAAAAGGCTTTCCTTTGCCATACGTTTTCGCCAAATCCTGCATCAGGTCCACCAGTCCGTATTGACCGTCCGATAGGTCACGCAGCTGTATATCGAGAGCCATGCCGATCAGAGCACCTTTCTGGTACACGTTGCCATACTCTTTCTCATGCTCGTCGAGCACGCGGGAGCTCATCTCCGTAAAAGCCAGCGTGTCGTTGTAGGCCATCGAGCTGAACAGGTACTCCCGAATCTTCTGCATAAACTCATCCACCGAGATCAATTGCTCGTGCACCTGCACATGCGAAGCGAAATACTCCGTCACGCCCTCGTACAGCCAAAGGTGTTTGGACATGCGCGGATTGATAAAATCGAAATCGTGGATCTCCTCGGACTGTATGGAAAGCGGTGTCACGATATGGAAAAATTCATGAGCCGCCACGTCGCGCATGGTGCTGTTGAAGCGTTCTTCGGGCATCTCGGGCAGGTAGTAAACCGAGGAGTTGGCATGCTCGAGCGCCCCATACGAGCCAGATTTGCCCGGACGTTGCGGCACATAGATTAGGAAGGCGTATTTGTCTACGGGCAGCGTGCCGCCAAGATAGCTGCGTTGCGCTTCCAGTATGTCGCGGATGTTGTCGGCGATTGGTTTAGACGTAACCCGACCGGTAGGGGAGTAGACTGATACCAGTACTTCTGTCTCGCCCAAGTTGAGTACTGTCGTGTCAGGTTTATTATACATCAAAGGGGAATCGGCCAGTTCTACATAGTTGGGCACGTTATAAGTGTCGGCTGTGGCGGTACTAGAAGTGGCCTGCAGTGCCGTAGAGCCGTAAAAGCCTTGGGGTTTGGTAATGGTGAGCTCATAAGGTACCTGCTTGAGCCCGTCGAAATAACCTACGAAGCCAAAGGTGTTGATTAGGAAATTCGTACCCTGTTCAATATTGGTGCCTCCCGGCTCAAACAGCACGTCCTGCCGCCTCTCGGCATCGAAGGTGTCGTCTACCCAGTAGGTGATCCGGTCTAGGTTCTGAGCCTGCGAAATGCGCCAGCGGTTGGTGTCGATGCGTTCTACGGGCAGCGGCTTGCCCTGCTTGTCCAGCGCCTGAAACTCGGACACAAACTTTCCGAAGTCGGACACGGAGTAGGTGCCCGGCACGATCTTGGGCATGTTGTAAATGGTCTCGCCCTGCTTGATGGCTGGTGGGCGGAGGCTCACTGGTAATTTATCGTTTTTTACTTGGGTGAGGTCGATTGTGACGGCGTAACGAGGTTCTGAGCTGGACTGTGTGGCAACTGAGGAGCAGCTGAAATGCAGGCTAAGCAGCAGGAGCAGGATCGTTTTGGTTAATTTCATGTAGCGCGGGCGTGAGTGAACACCTAGTTAACGGCTGCAGGCTGCTTTTGGATTTGCTGTTGCCTGTTCTCTAACAGAGAATCGACAGAAGCGGGGCCGGCACCGTTGAATAAGTAAAAGAAACCGGCGAAAATAAGCTCAGCGGCGGGATAGTATTGTGGAAATGACTGCCCAATGTGCACGATCACAATGGCGGCCATGAAATTAATAATGAGCAGCAAGCCGGCTATGCGGACACCCCAACCCAACAGGAGCATCACGCCGATCAGGAACTGGGTATACACCGAAAGATGAGCGGCCAAAAGCGGATCAGGCACCCCATGCGCCTGCAGAAAATCCCGGAACTCGAGCATACGCTCCCAACTCAGTATATTATCCTGCACCCCATAAATCAGAAAAATCCCCATGGCAAACCGCAGGAACACCACTCCATAGTCCCGATGACGCCTAAAGAATGTAAATGGGTCCCTGCTCATAGGCTGTCTCGTTACATCGCGCCTCTTCGTCTGTGGTAGTATCAGAACTAATGTATAAATGATTCTCTTTCGATCTTACTTCGGTACTGCAGTCTTTTACTTGGTGGGGTTCCAGTGTGGTTTGCTGCGTTATTTGCACACCGGTGAGTATCTGTACCATGTCAGACAGGGCAGGGCGAAAGTCGGCGAAGCTGAGGGCACCGGATATAAGCGAAGCGAAGAAAGCGGCAATGGCACTGTTCATTTTTTCCTTTTTGTGGTGATATCTATTCTATAGATGCATTCTGAGGCAAAAAGGATGCTTCGGTGTTTAAATATTTTTTAAAAAAATATGGAGGAAGAGCAGTTGCTACACCTTACACAAAAGGCCCCCTAATCTCAGAGAGCCTTATGTGGTTAAATTAGCACGATACTTTACCTAATCAGCTAGTGTGTTGCTGTATGATCTGGTTAAGTTGATGACCGGGTACGGCACCGGCCTGTTTCCAGACTACCTGTCCGTTTTTGAAAAGCATAAAAGTGGGCACGCCCTGTACGCGGTACTGCTGTGCGGCGGCTTGGTTTTTATCCACATTTATTTTGATGACTTTCAGCTTGCCCGAAAAGTCTTGGGCAAGCTTTTCCACCACAGGGTTCATGGTTTTGCAGGGGCCGCACCAGTCGGCGTAAAAGTCCACAAGCACCGGCATGCCCGGGCTTTTTATCAGTTCAGCGAATGATTTCTTAGCCATAGTTCTCTTTTTGATACCTATTTTACGACGTGAGCAAGCAAAGGATTATACCTTTGTGCACTTTAAGGTATAGAGCATCGGAATCATATCCTGCAGGTGCTTGATGCGCCAGTAGCCGTCGGGTCCCTGCACCGTGTGGCTAAAGCAGTTGTAGGGCGAGTAGGGGAATTCGTGGAATAGCTCCAATTTCAGTCCGTGGTTTAGCAGCGCCGTCATCACCTCGCTCAGGCTGTGGTTCCAAGTGTATTCTTTGTACTGAATAGGGGCATCAGGATCGGTGTAGGTGCCGGTGCTATCTTCCACGATTGGCTCCGGCGTATTGGAATAGGGGTACTTTATACCCTGAAAGTCATTGTCAAACATCCACACTAAGGGGTGAAACTCGACCATGTAAAACGTACCGCCCGGCTTCAGAAAATGAGCGATCACTTCGGCCCAGCGGTTCAGGTCAGGCAGCCAGCCGATGACTCCATAGGAGGTGAACACGATGTCGAATTGCCCTTGCAGGTTTTCTTTCAGATCGTACACATTGGAGCACACAAAGCGGGCACTCAAGCCAAGTTCTTTATTTAGTTTCTCCGCTTCATTTATCGCCTCATCCGACAGGTCTATACCTGTGGCGTCGGCGCCCAGTCTGGCCCATGAGAGGGTGTCAAGTCCGAAATGGCACTGCAGGTGCAACAGGCTTTTGCCGGCCACTGATCCCAGTTCTTCGAGCTCTATGGCATTAAGTGAAGTTTTTCCCGCCTTAAAACCGGCCACATCATAAAAGTCGGAGTCTTTGTGCACCGTGGTACGCAGGTTCCAAGCTTGGCGGTTGGCTTCAAAATAGCTTTCTTCCTTTTCAGTCATACCGCAAATTATAATTTCTTATTTTAAAATATGAAGATAAGTGTCTTTATTTGAAATTAGCTATATTTGAAAAGCTCAATTCTACGAGTATATAAAATCGAAACATATGAAAATCACAGGAAAAGAGGGTGGACCCATTGACCGTGCTCAGGCAAAGCGATGGACGGCCAGCTACAGAGCGAGTGGCAGAGGCAAAACGAATGCCCATTTGTTTGGGGGAGAAACCGTTAGAAAACTGTTGGAACAGGATGGTTGCGTAGGTATGCGTATCTATTACGCCTTAGATGATAACGGTGAGCAGCAGTTACTGCTGGTAGGTACCGATGCCGATGGTAATGATCTGGTGGAAGGGGAAATATTGGATCACTCTACACCTTGCCCTCCTGATTGTACGACTGGAGGTGAGTTAGCCGGTTAATGGGGTTTTTCATAGAACATATTTACCCTTGGTTGAAATGGGGAGCCGTTACTAGCCCTGTTTTACCCTTTCTAATCGGCTTGTGGTTTATCAGAAGACAGAAGAATATGCAATTTAGGCTGCTCTTCTTATTCATAACCATAGGCATATTAACAGAAGCGGCGTCGCTGATAACATTAATGCTGGGGACCAAGAATAATCTTTGGCTGGGTCATTTATATACCTTTTTGGCATTCAGTGTACTGGCAAGTGTTTTTTATTTTAGCTTTAGCAGGCCCTTGCTTAAAAGAGCCATTATAGGAGGGATAATAGGGCTTTTCTGTTTGATTTATTATGATGCCTTTGTAACGGATGGATTAGCGAAGATGAACTCCCTATCCAGAATAGCCGCTAGTTCGATGCTGATTGTAATGGC
This sequence comes from uncultured Pontibacter sp., assembly GCF_947499215.1. Classification (GTDB taxonomy): domain Bacteria; phylum Bacteroidota; class Bacteroidia; order Cytophagales; family Hymenobacteraceae; genus Pontibacter. The sequence continues at coordinate 1,192,904 of NZ_CANMNI010000001.1, read as the reverse complement.
GATCACTTACTTTTACAAAGTCGCAAATAATGGGAAAGTCATTTACTTGGACCGCGATCCGATGTTCTTGCTGAGCTGTGTAGTCCTTATTTACTATGCTGGTACGAGTATGTCTTATGCGATTTTCAATGAGGCGCTGGCAATTTCCTACGATATGGCGCGTATCTGTTTATCAATTATATTGATTTTGAATATTCTGTTTTACGTCAGCCATGCATTTATCCTAAGGAGGATGGCCGCATGATTGAGACCTTAACCCCTTTGTTGATCATTACGCCAGTGCTATTGATACTGGCCATCGGCATTATCGTGTTCGTATTTGCGTACCAGCGGCGCATGCTGCAGCACCAAGAGCACTTGCGCGAACTGCAGGAGCTGCGCCAGCGGCAGATGCTGGAGGCTGCCCTTGATGCCCAAGAGGCCGAACGTCGCCGTGTGGCCCGCGACCTGCACGATGAGGTAGGCGGTATGCTCGCCCTCATCCGGCTCAACATCGGACAGGTAGAGCGTAAGTGCGCCGACAACGAGGTCGCGGCCGAAACAGCGCATCGCTCCAAAGAACTGCTCGACGAAGCCATTCACAGCGTGCGCCGCATCTCGCACGATCTGCTGCCTGTTGTACTCGACAAAATGGGATTGGTGCAGGCCATTAACAGTCTGGTGAATTCCGTGCCACCCGACAGCGGATTGGAAGTGAGGTTTACGCATGACCTTGAGAAAAACCGGCTCGAAGCACGACAGGAATTGCTGTTGTTTCGTATTCTGCAGGAGCTTGTCAACAACACGCTAAAATACGCCGAAGCCACCCGTATTACGATTGACCTGCATCGCGAGGGTGATAAGTTGACTTTGCACTATGCCGATAATGGCAAAGGCTTTGAGTTCGACCCCTCTCAGAATTTGAGTGTGAGTGGCAGTGGTTTAGGTATGAAAAACCTGCAAAACCGAGTTGACCTGCTCAACGGGGTTATCAAGTTCTTCTCTAGGCTGGGGGCTGGTATCAAAGCCGAAATCATTATCCCAGTTTCTTATTTTCTCATTTTATTTTATAACTTTGGTGTAATAATTTAGGGTTTGCTATATGGAGCTGCAACCACTTACGCTTGCTATCGCTGATGATCATACCCTTTTCAGAAAAGGGGTAATTGAGATCCTGAAGGGTTTCGAGGAGATCACTGTGACCAGCGATGCCGGTAATGGCGTCGAACTCCTCGAAAAAATAGAGAATAACCTCCCCGACATCATTATGCTGGACCTCGAAATGCCGGATATGGATGGCATTGCCGTAGCTCGTTACGTGCTCAGCAAATACGCCAAAGTCAAAATACTGGTGGTGTCAATGTATGGGGAAGAAGAACTCGTGCGGAAACTGCTCGATGAGGGTGTGCACGGTTACCTGCTCAAAAGCGCCGACCCAGAAGAGCTCCGCGATGTGCTGCAGTTGCTCAGATGTGGCAAAAAGCATTACCCAGTTTTCTCCCCGAATTTTTTTGCCGCGCGAAATTAACAGATATGATATACAAACAGCAAAGCCGCTATACCTATAGCGGCTTTGCTGTTTGTAGGCTGTAAGGCCTAACCTCAGCCAACCGCACGGATGTGCCGCACGACCCACACCGCCACTAACGTTACCACGCTGGCCATGATGCCCACCCAGTTAAAATGCGTTAATGTGCCATTTGCCGCCTCCTGCACAATCAAGCCACTGACAAAGGCGGCTATACCCGCGCCCAACTGCTGCACAGATGAGTTGATGCTCATAAAACTGCCACGCAGCTCCGGCTCCACACTGGAGGTCATAAGCGACATGGCCGGTACGAAGCGGGCTCCGAATAGGATGAAAAAGAGCGTGGAGACAGTAAGCGCCAGTACCATTCCCACTGGTGGCAAGTTGGTGATCAGCACAATAGGGATGATCGAAAGGATGGCCGCCCACTTGAACACGAGGTGTTTCCCATGTTTGTCAGCCAGCCGACCGGCCCACTGAGAGGTAAAGACTGTTGCCAGTCCCCCGAAGAGGTATATATAACTCAGATCACGCTCGGTGAACCTTACATTGGCCACCATGTAGGGGCTGATGAATGGTACCACTAAGAAGCCGGCCATGGTAAGGGTCACGGTGAGCGCCATGGCCCATTGCAGGTTTGGCTGCACCACCATGGCTTTGAGCGCCCGAAACGGATTGCCGGGGCGGGCATTGGTCAGGTGTCCGCGCATGTGGGGCAAAAAGCGCACTGCCACCAGCAGAATGATCAGGCTCAGAGCCACCAGCAGGTAGAAAGGGGCGTGCCAGTTCATCTCACTGGCAAGGTATAGACCAATGGGTATACCAGCGATAGAGGCCACAGAGAAAGCAGCCATGACGCGTCCCGTGGCGGCACCTCGCCGCTGCTCCGGTATGGCGTCGCCTATAATGGCCAGCACCAGTGCTCCCAGCACACCGCCAAAACCACCGGCCACCACACGGGCTGATAGGAGTAGCGTATAGCTAGGGGCTATGGCGCAGCCGAGCGTGCCAATGATAAAACCTAAGTACAGTACTAACAGGGCGGGTTTACGGTCGAAGCGATCTATGAAAAGGGCGCTCACAAAGCCGGCGATGGCAGCGCTGAAGGTATAGGCCGATACCAGCAGCCCAAACTCCCGCGGCGAAATGCTAAATACCCGCATCAACTGTGGTCCCAACGGCATCATGATGACAAAGTCCATCATGTGTGTAAACTGAATCGCCGCCAGCAGAAAGATTAGCAGGCCCTCCCGGATCACCGTTTTGGGCACCACGCCCTCTTGGGCAGGAGTATTTATGGAGACAGGATTGCTTTCCTGAAAATCATTCATCGGTTAAACATTGTTCTTGAAACAAGCTGCCAATGTACGAATTATCTTGGTCTTCAATATCCAATTCATATTGGCACAGGCTATTTAAACCAGAGAATAGTCAGTAATGTTTTATGGAGAAGTAATCACTAGAACCTTTCTTAAAATCCATTTATCATATTCCAGCCACTCATAACAGAGTTTTACTCTCCGCTAAATAACATGACCACAATCATAGCCTCATCATAGACCAGTCCCACGAATTAGAGACAGCATCAACAGGAGGTGGAATAGAATAATTTATACATTAATTAGAAACTTTTTGACTATAGTAATGTATAAGCGTATAGTATGTTGTTAATATACCATAGTATGTTGTTTGCTAATTTATTAAGGTATAAGAAGTTTAGGCTCATTGGTATGCTGAGTATAGGCTTGATTTATTTCATGCCCTCAATAGCTACAGCTCAGGTTCAAGTAAAGCCGCCTGTAAAGATGGCTCCTAAGGACACGATTCCACAGGATACTATTTTCTATGAGGATAAGCAGCAAAGAATAGAGCAGAAAGATCAGCCGCTTGAGCGATTTGTCAGATCAGCTGACTTGGAGGTTGACGGGCTAATTGTGGACGAGACAATCACGAAGATAGGAAGGGATTTTTACGATCTGTTTAACCGCCAGTGGGAGACACCCCCGAATGTTAAGAACTACACCATCCTGATACAGGAAAGACCAACGCGGGGCAATGGCGCCTATGTGCTGATAGTCGTTAACGACGAACCGGTTTTCGAATACATATTGCAGCCCCGCTACGATATGGTGGAAGAAGTCTCGACCTATGCGGTCACCATTATTACTGAGTATGTAGTCAATAATCAGTTAAATCAGCAATTAGAAGCCGAAGGCAGGAAAGCCCGAGATGTTTTCTAGTAGAATTACCCTAACGCTATAGTCAAACTGCTCTCATGAAAAAACTTGTTTACTCCCTTCCCCTTGTCTTTATGTTCTGTCTATTGTGCGCCGGAAATGCCAAAGGGCAAGATCTATTGTACCAAGCCAAAAACCCAGCCTTTGGAGGCGAAACCTTTAACTATCAGTGGCTGCAGAGCTCTGCCCAATCGCAGGATAAGCTCAAAGACCCCGATGAAGCCAGCACGAGCCCCTTTAATAGGGATCCATTAAAGGATTTTCAAGAAAGCCTTAACAGACAGATACTAAACCAGCTGTCTAGGCAGCTGGTGACGGCGCAGTTTGGGGAGGAGGGCTTAGCTCCGGGCAATTACACCATCGGAGACTACGAGATTGAGGTGTCTGAGGGGATGTCTGGAATTAACATCAACATTTTGGATAAGGGCACCGGCAATAGGACATCGGTTACCATACCTTACTACTAGTCTCCAACAGGCGCTTGCCTCTGTGAGCTCTTACTTCTATTGCCCTACCCTTATATATATCACCCTGATCTATGCTGAAGTTTATGTGGAGAGGCTTTTACGCCTTTTTAGTTTTTATTTCTCTGTGCGCTGTACCAGCTTGTGCCCCTTATTTTAACCAGCCCATGCAAACGAGCCGAGCCTCGCTGGGAGTGCCTGCCCCCGGTAACGAAGACTTGGTAAACCTGCCACCGCCCCAGCAAAAAATTGTAGCGGCGGTATATAAATTCAGAGATCAAACCGGCCAATATAAACCCTCTTTAAATGGCGCGAACTGGTCGACAGCCATAACGCAGGGCACTACCACCATACTGCTGAAGTCGCTCGAGGAGTCGGGTTGGTTTTCACCTATTGAGCGGGAAAATCTTGGCAATCTGCTGAACGAACGGAAGATCATCCGCTCGACAAGGGCGGAGGCGGAGGCGATTACCGGTAAGCGAGAGCCCATCCTACCCGGTCTTCTGTTTGCCGGGATCATCTTAGAGGGAGGCATTATCTCATACGATGCCAATGTGGTGACAGGTGGCGCCGGCCTGCGCTATTTTGGGGCAGGCGGCTCCGGGCAGTACCGCGAAGACAAAGTGACTGTATACCTAAGGGCTATCTCCACCAGTACCGGTGAGATTCTTAAAACGGTCTATACCTCCAAAACGATACTTTCACAGGCAGTAGACTTTGGCATATTCAGGTATGTGAAGTTCAAGCGATTGCTGGAGGCCGAAACAGGCTTTACGTACAATGAGCCTTCTGAAATAGCTGTGAAAGAAGCAATAGACAAAGCGGTACAGAGCCTTGTTATTGAAGGTATACAGTCGGGCTACTGGAAGCTCAAGAACAATGACGATCTGGAGCATCCGATCATCCAGTCTTACTATCAGGAGCGGGAAGAAGTACAGCATGCCAGCATTCATGGTCAAAAGATGGAGAACCGTCGGGGTTTGATCGGCTTTAGCGCAGCCGCCGGACTTATGCAGTACCACGGAGACTATAAGAACCCGGCTATCAGACCGATGGGTGAGTTAGGATTCAAGGCTAGTACCAATCGTAACATAGCTTTTGACTCCAGAATAGGCCGAGGAATGTTGGCCGCAGAGCAGAACTTCTCCCAGACCATTAATTATGGAGAGGTAAACATCAACTATAGCCTGTTCCCAAAACTGAGGTATACTCCTTATTTACAGCTTGGCGCCGGGGTCTTGGTTAGAGGAGACGATATAGAGGAGTTCTTTAACGACCTCAGGTCCAATGGATGGCATCCCTATGTAAAAGCAGGAGTTGGGATGGAGTACTTGCTCACTAACCGCCTTGGCATCGATCTCAGCTTGTCGAGCTCCTATATGTTCAACGATAGGATTGACGGATTGGAACAAGGCAGGTTTAATGATTATTTCTACACGGGAAAAGTTGGAGTAAACCTGTATTTTGGGCTTTACAAGTAGCCAAACTATAGCTTGAGCCTAAATTTTGATTTAGAAAAATGCAGCTATCCCAAACAGCCTTTCATGATCATTTCTAAAGATGTTTTAATTTCTAGTTTTTAATAATCTAGGTTTTAGATCAAATAATGTGTTTTCATCTATAGATGAAACAAAAGACAGATGTTTTGTTATAATATATTAATATAAATATTATTATACGCTAATGTATTAATAAATTTATGTTTATAAAAAAATTATAAAAAATATAATTTTTTAATCGAGATATGAAACTATAAAATTATAGAGGGGTATAAACAGAATATAAAAATTTCTAACTCATCTACAATTTATTTACTATGAAAAAATCATTTATTTGCGCGAGTGCTTTGGCACTTTTCCTTGTCAGCTCAGCCTCCGCTCAGGTTGGTAATACAGCTATGACATCACAAACCGGGGCGTCAAACACCTCCGCCACGACCCAGACGCTGGGCACCATGAACACAGGGGTCGTTGCGCAGCAGGGACAGCTGAACTCCTCGACCGTAGCGCAGACTGGGGGCGCGGCCAACACGGCTTGGGTTAGGCAGTCAGGTGTCAGCAACGCAGCCACTGCCGTGCAGAACGGCGGCGTTGGGAACCTGATCGACATCAGACAGGCTGGTCTGGGAAACAATGCGGCAACTCTGCAGGAGGGTGGCGAGTCCAACCACATAGATCTCGACCAAGACGGTGACAACAATCTGACGATTGCTACCCAAACTAACGGTGCCGACAACAACGCTGACATCGATCAGGATGGGGTGGGGAACGCGGCCGTTATTGTTCAGGACGGCGGTGTGCGCAACGCAATTGAGGTTGACCAGAACGGTGCCGCCAACGAGGCCTGGGTGACGCAGGTAGGCGGTGAGAGAAACGAAGCCAGAGTGGACCAAGACGGGGACGGTAACATCTCCTACGTCGACCAAGTGGGCGGCCTGCGAAATGACGTGGGCATCGACCAGATGGGCGAGGGCAACTATATCGATGCCTATCAGGAGGACGGCTACCGCAACAGCACTGACATCGACCAAGACGGTGATTACAACTACGCAGGTACTGACCAGATAGGTGGCGAGTACAATAGCATCGAAGTAAGGCAAGATGGTGCTCTAAATACGGCTTATGCCCGTCAGGAAGGCGGTGCCAGAAACAGTGCGTACATCGATCAGGCTGGAAATTCCAACCTTGGGCTGGTGCTACAGAGCGGACTGGATAATAATGCCTCTATTAACCAAGTTGGGGATTTAAACTCAGCTGATGCAATTCAGATGGGCAACGCCAACAGCAGCGATATTAACCAAAGCGGTGTTGGCAATGTGGCCGGTACAATGCAGGTGGGTAATCTGAACTCGGTAGTTACTAACCAGTCAGGCTCGGGCAACTATGCTGGAACCGCTCAAGCAGGTACATCCAACAGCGCTGTGATTGATCAATCAGGAATGGGTAACGGAGCTCTAACTTACCAAACTGGCGTAGGCAACAGTGCTAGTGTTACCCAAACTGGAGTGTTAGGAACAAGTGCTACCATGCAGATGGGTGCCGGTAATATCTCCACTGTTACGCAGGGTGGTATGATGAACAGCGCCGCCGTGATGCAAAATGGTACAGGCAACGTGTCTACCATCAACCAGTAATTTAAGTTTACCATCTCTTGGGTGTGCTAAGCGGCACACCCAAGAGTTTTTTAATACAAGAAAAGCCTATCCGCTATGAAACAGCATGTAATACTACTCATTTCTTCCTTTTTATTCCTACAGATGACCGTCTTCGGACAAGGGACCAGAAATGAGGAAGAGCTATTGGAGCAACTGAGGACGGAGCAGCAAGCTAACACCGCGACCAAGGGCCTGATTCGGGAAGGGGCTCAGGTACACCAGATTGGGAATGCGAACGAGGCGGCAGTTATGCAAAGAAACTCTTCTTCACAGTCCAATGGGGCGTTTATTATGCAGGTCGGGGATTTTAACAGGGCTAGCCTGCACCAGCAGGGCATCGGAAACCGCACGGAGGCCAGACAGATTGGCGTGAATAATAATTACGCCGGTGAAGTGGACGGCATGCATAACACGACCAAAGTGCACCAGCAGGGCTTAAGCAACAACATAAACCAGACCATCAGCGGCATCAATTTAGAGCATACCCTCATACAACTCGGGAACAACAACACCATCAACCAAGTGGAAACGGGCTTGAATTCAAAGTCTTATAAAGTGGTGCAGGAAGGCAATAACATGAACATAACCATTGAGCAAAGCAATTGGGCATTACCACTTGTAACCGGTAAGAAATGATCTTTTATATACTTTTAATCTTTAACTCCCTTATAATTATGTACGATGTAAACTATATGACTCAGACAGAGTCACAATATGTAGCGCAAATGGATACACAGCGCGAAAATGGTTTGCTGTTAGTGTCTAATATGTTTGAAAACAATAGTCAGCAGACGGTATACTTGACCTACAAATTCAGATGCATTCGTGTATCTGCAACAGGCAAGTCAGCAAATAGCCAATCAGGCAGCTTTGTGGCCGCTTCCGGCCAAACTATATCTCTCTCAAAAACAGCATTGTCCATCAGGCCTACCGATAGCTACGATCTGTTGCTGGAGATTTATGACGGGAATCAGTTAGTCGCTAAACAGGAACTCAAAGTTCCCGAATTATAAGGTTGCAGTTTCTAGTTCCTTATAAGTATGAGTTGTAATACCGTGTCTCAATTTCGCTGTGTTCACTTTATCAGTATGCAGCAATAAGGAGAACAACTATATATTTTATTCGTATATAAATATATATGGATTGCATTAGACTTTTCTTTTTGTTGGGAAACATAAAGTAAGTGTGCGTCCGTGTTGATTTTATTGTTCTAACCGTCAGCTTTTATGCTCAAAGCAACCACCACCCTTAGGCTTTTTTGTGCTCTTTTTTTTCTGATCGTATTTACTGCCTGCAACGAGGATACCATCGAACCATTGGGGGAGGGATCTATTGGAGGGGAAATTCGAGACGCTGACACAAGTGAACCTCTTGCCGGGGTAGCTGTAACCAGCAATCCGGCTACATCGGCTATCGCCTCAGATGAGGACGGCCGGTTTGTGTTTGAACCTGTTGCTGGAGGTAACTATACCTTATTGGCCCGAAAAAGCGGGTACAAAACAGAGAGCGTAGCTGTTGCTGTTAAAAATGACAATCGTACATTCGTTACCATCCTGATGGTGCCTGAAAATCCGGCCACCTTTGCGCCCGGTCCCCCTTCACTTGTAGACCCATCAGATAATGCACCAAACCAAAACATATCGCTAACGCTTAAGTGGACAAGCCCCGAAGCCCGCTCTGGTGACAGTCTGACTTACAATGTATACCTCTATGAGTCTGGGGTGGCGGAGAAGAAGCTGTTAGTGCAGAACATCACAGACACGACGACAGTCGCCTCAAATCTGAAGTTTAACACGACCTATTTCTGGCAGGTGACGGTTAAGAACAAGCGTGGAGCCGTAACCAACGGACCTGTATGGAGCTTTACTACCCATGCAATGCCGGTAACACGCTTTGTATTTGCCCGTGAAGAAGAGGGAAATTATGATATCTATAGCTCTGACGGCACAGCGGCGAATGTTTTCAGGCTTACCTCTTCGTTCAGCCGCGAGTGGTGGCCAGTCATCAGTCCGATACGGGACCGTATAGCCTACTCCTCTAATGTGGGTACTGATATTCACATCTACACTATGAACCGGGACGGCTCAGAGAAACGGCAGTTGACAACCATTCCCGTCGCTGGCTATCATAACCAAGGTATAGGGTTTACATGGTCTCCTGACGGTGGGCAGCTGCTCTATGCCCATTATGACAACCTGTATCTGATCAATAGAAATGGAACAGGTCTGCGGTTAATAGCAAAGGCCCCCGCTAACAGGCACTTCCGGATGATTGACTGGACGGCTAGCGGAAATAAGATTGTTGTGCAGACTATCGGCTCCAATATCAATGACTCTGAAATCTATATCATGGATTCAGATGGCGGCAATATGACGCTTCTGGTGGAAAACCTTCCCGGTCGAATAGAAAGTCCCACTTTCTCTGTTAACGGCAGAAATGTGATGTATACCCGGGATGTGGAAGGCTTCGAAAATGCGGCGGGGCGACAGCTTAACGCGCAGATTTTCATTAAAAATTTAGAGACTTCCCGTGTTACGAATCTCTCTAACGGCAAACCTGACGGTACAAACGACCTTTTTCCACGCTTCTCATCGGACGGATCAAAAATTGTTTTCACGAATGCGCCCAACGACGGGGTGGGCCCAAGCTCAGTCTGGATGATGGATGTGTCGAATGGCAGGAACCGGGTGCGTTTGTTTGAAAACGCCACTATGCCTGACTATAAGTAAGGGCGCTTATACCTTGGCAAGCCATTGACTGCATCAGGGCCTTGCAACTTGCGATTATGGCCAACAGTAGAAGGAGTATGGCCAAAAAAGAGGAACAGCTAATCTGCGAACTGTGCGGCCGGGAAGTGCTATATCTGACCCGGCACCACCTTGTGCCCCGCGAGGAGGGAGGCCGCTATGGGGCCACGGCGGAACTATGCCAGCCTTGCCACAGCACGCTGCACCTCACCTTCAACAATCGCGAACTGGCCACTCTATATAATTCCATACCTGCGCTGCAAGAGGCCGAGGACTTACAGAAGTACCTCAAGTGGGTGCGCACCAAACGCATCGAGCGCATCTCCAACAGGCGTGGCCGCAGGCGCTAATTTTTATACCTGTGTTACGAATTTTCTTATACCTGAGTGGTGCTGTGCTCGGCTGTTATTTGATAGCAGGCTCGCCTTTCTCCCGTATAGCCAGCACCAGATCCGTTTTGGCTTGTTGGAAGCCTGCTTCGAGGCCAGCCGGGTAGCTGTGCGGGTTCAAAAGCCGCTTTATGCTTTCGTGCAGTTTGTCTATCTCAGTTTCCCGGTGCTGGCGTATTGTTTTGAGATCAGGGAGTTCCTGTATGAGTTCGCCTCTTGAGAGAACAGGCTGGAGTAGGTCTTTGTAGGCGGTGCCGGCCGGTATAGCCTTACGCTGGGTGATGTCAAGCGGGTTCACAATCAAAATCTTCTCAGGCAGGGGCTCCGCCTCGTTAAAGATCATATCAGCGATGTAACCCTGCTCATCGTAGAAGCGGCGCACCTGCTGTATACCGGGGTTAGAGGTCTTCTCCAGCTGTTCCGACAGTTTCAGGTTATAGGTCCAATTGCCGTTTTCCTGCTGAAGGGCGGCTAGTTTATAAACACCGCCCAAGGCCGGCTGATCATAAGCAGTAACCAGTTGCGTCCCGATTCCCCAAACATTCACCTTGGCGCCCTCTTGTTTTAGGCTGTTTACGATACTCTCATTCAGGTCATTGCTGGCCACGATGTTGGTATAGGTCATGCCTGCCTCGTCCAGCAGTTTGCGGGCCTCTATGCTCAGGTAGGTCAAGTCGCCGGAGTCTAGTCTAATGCCGTTGAGCCGGAAGCCGGTGGGAGCTAGCTTTTTGGCCACATTAATGGCATGGCGAACGCCTTCGAGGGTGTTGTAGGTGTCGACCAAAAAAACGGAATCTTGCGGAAAGGCCTGCCCATAGGCCTCAAAAGCAGCCTGCTCATTTTCAAAGGCCTGTACCCAGCTGTGGGCGTGGGTGCCTTTTACAGGTATGTCGTACAGCTTGCCCGCCAGCACGTTGGAAGTAGCGTTTATACCACCCACATAAGCAGCCCTTGTAGCTGACAGCGCCCCATCTATACCCTGCGCCCGTCGCATGCCGAACTCAATCACCTGATCGCCTTTGGCAGCTTCTTTTATACGGGCCGCCTTGGTGGCGACGAGTGTCTGGAAGTTGATAATAGTGAGTAGCGTGGTCTCCACCAATTGGGCTTGGAGTAAGGGTCCACGCACCCGTATTAGCGGTTCGCTCGGAAATACCACGCTACCTTCAGGTATGGCGTCCACATCGCAGGTGAAGCGCAGGTCGCGCAGGTAGTCCAGAAATCCCTGCTCAAAAAGCGGCCCCTGCTTGCCGTTGCGCAGCCCGCCTAAGTAGGCCAAGTCCTCTTCCGTAAACCGCAACTGTTGCAGGTACTCTACCGCATTTTCCAGACCGGCCGCTATGGTATAGCCGCCTTTAAAGGGAGCTTTGCGGAAGTACAGGTGAAAAACGGCTTCGCGTTCGGCTATACCCTCTTTCCAGTAGCCATAGGCCATGGTCAGTTGGTACAAGTCGGTGAGAAGCGAAAGGGAGGTGCGGTAAATCTGTTGGAGGCTCATGGTGCTGTGTTTTGATGAAGTTTGCAAAGCTGAAACGAAAGCCGGTGCTGTTGAAATCCGGAATTTTGTACTGCTCTTAACCGGGTTTCTTGTTGGCCCGAATTTAAGGTATCATCTCAGATTTACCTATCTTTATCGCATGATAAAGCGACAGTTTATACCCTTCGGCGAGGTAAAGGAGAAAAAAGCCATCATCGTGGATAGCATGCACCCCAACGGACTGGTGCTGTCGCACTGGCGGGGCGCCCCCACACCGCCCGAGGTGCGCGACGATACCAGCGCGGCCATGGTGCTGCACGCCCTTCGGCTTAATCTGCCCGGTTTGGACCTGCCTTTTGTAACCGCCAACCATTTCGATATTGACGGTTTTGTAGGCGTATGGAGCCTACTTCATCCTGAAAGGGCCCTTGAGAATGAGGAACTGCTGCGTCAAATGGCTCTCATCGGCGACTTCCGGGAATTGGACCTTAACCACCCCTTGGCTGGCGAGGCGCTGAAGCTGGTCTGCTGGATCAATGCCCGTGAGCGGGACATGTTTTACGCCCCCTTTGCCGCCGACGAAACCGAAGAGAAGGAGGCGAAGCGCTGCGTCGACAAGTTCCGGTACTTCTTGCGTGAGTTCGGTCGCGTGCTACAGGACCCCGACTGGGAGAAGCCTGTATGGGAAGTAGAAGTGGCTGATGTGCTGCTAGGCTACCGTGACATGTACAAGCCCGACACCAAACTGGAACGTCATCCGGATATCGGGCTGATCATTATACAGACACACCGTCCCATGCACTACTATGCCCTGTTCAGCCGCACCATCGGATTTGATATCGTGCTTAGTTGTTACGATGACAACCGATACGAACTCGAGTATAAGTACACCACTTGGGTGGATATCGCCTCTAGACCGACATTACCCCGCATTGATCTGGAACCACTTGCCGCACAACTCAATGCCTTGGAAACCTCAGGCTACACTTGGACCGCAGATGGCATAACAGAAACAGGCCCACTGCTGCGCTTGGAGGGTGGCGAACTGTCCCGCACGGAGCGGTATGATAACCCGAGTTCTCGAGAGATATTCTCGTCGTCTATACCTGTTGAAGCACTGAAAAAAGAAATCGTAACTTATTTCAAGAAAGCCTATGCAGGTATAGCGTCCAAGCGTTTCTGGAAGTGGGAGGAAGTGAAGGCGATCAATCGCAAGCCTGCTCTTTAGACACAATCGCGAACTCTGATTGAGCTGTACAAGGTAGATAGCGGTTTTGAAAGAGGGGCTCGGATATGATGTAAATCATTTTTAATAACAGGAATAAAGCACATTTTTGCATACACACGTATACATAGGGAAACTGTGATATAAAACGCCCCAAAACGCAACCCAACCTTAAAACGTCATGAAGAAAATCCTTTGTCCTACCGACTTCTCTAAAACGGCCTCCAAGGCTGTGGAATATGCCGCCCATATAGCCCGGCAGGCCGGTGGGCACCTTACTTTGCTGCACGTGGTGCACCTGCCTATTGTGGACACCTCCGAAACTGCCTTAGTAGCCAGCGAGCTGCTAGGCGAACAGATGCGCGATGCCGAAGGGAGGCTAGTGTCGCTTTGTCGCGAGATGGAAGAACGGCATGGTGCAAATAGGGGAGGCGGTTTTACCTGCGACTATATTCTAAAAGAGGCACTGCTAACCGACATTACAGAGCATCTCACCAAAACCAGTGGCTACGACCTGATCGTGATGGGTACCACCGGTGGGGGCAACGCCTTAGAGGAACTGCTGATTGGCAGTAACGCCGAGGCGGTCATGGAACAAGTGAAGTGCCCGGTGCTTTCTGTTCCTTCCACGTCTGAGCATCCGCGCATCAACAAGATCGTGTATGCTTCCGACTACGCTCAGGATGACATTGCCACCCTGCGTGAAGTGCTAAACTTTGCCAGCCTTTTTGGGGCGCAGGTGGATGTGGTGCACGTGAACAAAGAAGGCCGCGAAAAAGATGGCAATAAAGACCGTTTTCTACAAGATCTGGAAACCGCTTTTCCGGGAGCACCTTTGCGTTTTGAGGAAGTGGTGAACAAGCACCGTGCAGATGGCATAAAAGAGTATTTTGATGCTTCTGGTGCGGATATGGTGGCCATCCTGCGTCGCGAGAAAGGCTTCTTGCGGGAGCTGTTCTCTCAGAGCTTGGCCGAGAAAATGACGTATCAGGCAGAAGTGCCACTCCTAGTCTTAAAAGGAAGAAAATAAAACAGCGAGGGCTCCTGATGGAGCCCTTGCTGTTTTATCGCTTATCGCCAAAGCCAGTTTCGAACTGGGCGGCATTTTCGTCGAAGACATAAGCCAGATCACTGCTGCAGGTTTCGCAGTTGTAGCGGTCAAAGTTTTCAACCGCGCGTGGCAGTGTGAGGTTTCTGAATGTGCTTTTGCAGGCGACCAGCACCGGGCAATCGTGCTGCTGATGGAACGTATCATCCGTGGGGTCCATACAGATGAATACCCGCTTTTTCTCAACTCCCTTAAATGAATAAAACTCAGGCTTTGGGCGAGGCTGGCGCTGTGTGGTGTCTGCTTCGGCAATCGTCTGCTGCGTTTCGTCTTGCTGTGTATCTTTATCGGGTGTCTGGCAGGCGGCCAGTGAGATGAGCAGGAAAAGCATACCTGCTGTGGTGTGTTTAAGCATGATGATGATATAATAAATAGGTAGTTATCTTAAAAATAAGTGGAATTATTTAGGGCTGCAAGTTTTGTCGGCCCGACGGTTGTGCTTCCGGATGGCATCGGCCTCTGTCACGGTCAGTACCTGTTCCTTGCAGCGCTTTAGCACAGAGCAGTTTTTGGAATAGTGATATACGGCAGATCCGGAGCTGTCGCAGAGGTATACCTTGCGGGTGGTGGCACCAGCAGGTATAGGGGCTTTGCTGTTGTCAACGGGTGCTGGTTTCTGTTTCCGGAAATCCCATGGGGCAATAGGATTGGGGTCTTGCCACAGCCCGCGTTTAAATCGGCGGGCATCGGCCTCTAAGTTCGCCAGATTTTTATCTTTGGAGTAGGCGGTGTAATGCCAAGCATAACCCTCACGTACCATTTCCTCATTCAGGTTGCGCCCATCCGGTAGTATGATCGTGCCCACCGTGCGGCCATAGCGGTCTTTGTTGTGCTCGATCAGGCGCACGTTTTTGCCAAAAGCGAGATCCGAGGCGAATTGCTTGGCGCGCTGTCCGTAAGCTTGGTTCTTTTCGGGCGTGTCTATCCCGTATAGGCGTACGGTAACCGTTTGTCCGCCTCGCAGCAACTCAAAAGTATCCCCGTCTTTCACCCCCACCACTCTGTCGCCGGGTATGGCAGGCGTTTCAGATTCCGGGGTCGCTTGGGTATTATCTGGCGGAACTACAGTCGGCCTTTCAGGGTCTTCCTGCTGTGTGGTTGTCTGCTCTGCGGACTGCTCAATTGGCCCGCGTCGCTGGCGGAATTCCTCACGCGCTTGCTCACTGTCTTGCTTGCAGGCGGAGACAGCTACAAAACTGAAGAATAAGAGGAGATGGAAAATGAGTCTGTTCATGGGGCAAATGTGCTGCTAATCTCCTTTTACCGCAAACCTTAGTATTTGTTTTGTGGACTTTCGCTAAATAAAAATCCCTGCGCCAATGGTCTAAATCGGCCAGCGCAGGGATGAAGTATTTTGGTCAGTGAAATTCAGCCTATTTATTGGGCTTTGTATTTCAAACAAGTTCTAGCTTTTCCTCTTCTATATGCTCTGGCTTTTGATCCAGTTCTGTGGATCCATCCTCGTCGACTATGGCAGGAGGGAGCGGGAGCGTGAACATGAAGGTACTGCCTATGCCCGGCGTGCTCTCCACCCAGATAGAACCTCCGTTGTGCTCCACAAAATCTCGGCACAAAGCTAGGCCAAGTCCACTGCCTTTCTCGTTGGCGGTGCCACGGCTGGAGTAGCTGCCTCCCCCAAACAGCTTTTGCTGTATTTCAGAGTTCATGCCTATACCTGTGTCTTTCACCGCCACCAGTAGCATTTCTTCTTTAATGGAGGCTGATAGCGTGACTTTGTCGCCCGCTTTGCAGAACTTAATTCCGTTGGAGATCAGGTTGCGCAGCACAAGGCGGATCATTTCTTTGTCGGCACAGCCTAATAAGTTAGGTGCAATGCTATTTTCCAACTGCACCTCCTTGCTGCTGGCAACAGGCTGTAGCAGGCGGATATTCTCTTCTGCGAGCTCTCGCATCGGCAGTGGTTTAGGATCGGACTCGAAGCCCTCCATTTGGGCTCTGGCCCAGTCAAAGAGGTTGTCAAGCATCCAAAGGACATTCTGCTGGCCTTTCACCAAACTGTTGAAAAGGCCCTCCTGCTTGTCAGCGGGTACTTTCCCCATCGCCATTACGTGCAGCAGTCCTTTAAGCGCTACAAGCGGACCCCGTAAATCGTGTGCGATGACAGAGAAGAGCTTGTCTTTAATGGTGTTGAGTTGTGTTAGTTTTTCCTTCTGCGTGTTAAGTTGCTCAGCCTGCTCTGTAAGCACTTTCTGGTGCTGGCTGAGGGCCTCGTTCTTATGCATGATCAGCTCATTCTTCTGCTTGAGCAGGGTGTTGACGCGGCTTTGGTGCTGTCTCCCTCTGAAGAACACATAGGCTACCGCACACACTAACAACAGGAGGGCGATGGTGAAGTACTGCACTATGCTCCGCTGCTCCAGTTTGCGCAGGTTGAGTTCCTGCTCAGCGCGTAGCAGCAGGTTTTCCTTGTCTTTTTGAGCGGTTTCATATTTCACGCGCTCCTGTACGATGCGGTTAGCGGCTCGCTCGTTGTGCAGGCTGTCGTTATAGGCGGTGTGTAAAGTGAGGTAGTGATGTGCTAGCTCGAAATTGCCCTTTGCGGTGTAGATTCTGTCAAGCAGGGCTGCGTTCTCTTTTAGTTCATACTTGCCCTCGTAGACTTTTGCCATTTCCATACTGGATAGGGCATTGTCCAGTGCTTTTTCATAATCCTTGGCTATGAGATACGCCTCGGCTTTGCCGCGCAGCACATACACCTCGTCGTGCGGACTGCCAATCTCTCTAGCCAGCACATGGGCCTTATTCAGATTAGAAAGAGCCGTTTGGTAGTCGTTTTTACCATTGTAGGCGCTGCCAATGTTAATCAGTGAGACCAGTATGCCCTGTTTATCGTTCAGTTTCTCCTTAATTGGGAGTGCCTCACGATAGTAAACCAACGACAGATCGTACTTGCCTTGGTCTATATACACACCGCCGATGTTGTTGAGCGCGCTGCTCATCATCAGGGTATCTTGGGCGGTAGTGGCAAGGGAAAGGGCCTTCTTGTACAATGGCAGGGCCTCTTTATGATTCCCTTGGTCAGCGTATACGTTGCCGATGTTGTTGTAGCTAATGCTGAGGTCAGAGGGATCATTCAGCTTTTCGCGAATACGCAGAGCCCGGTAGTATAACTGCACAGCCTTGTCTATATCGCCTAGCAGGTAGTAGCCGGAACCAGTGGTATTGTAGGCGGTAGCCAGCAATTTGTTATCGCCTACCTTTCTGGCCAACGCCACAGCTTTGTTGCCATAGGCAATGGTAGTTTTGGGGTTTATATTTTTGTGCGCCTTACTCAGCTCACAGTACAGCTCGATCTTACGGGTCACATCTTCGGTCTGTTCCAGCTCGGCACGGAGGCTCTTTATCATAACTTCGTGCTGCGGCTGCATGGCTGTAAACAGAAGGAAGAACCTAGTCAGAAATAATAGAAGCATAAGGACCACTATATGGTTTAGACACTATAATTGGTTCAGTATTAAGGAGCAATATAAGAATTTAATGCTGTAAAATGCTAATATAGTGCGTGGTATAAAATGGCTTATTTAAAAAATACAATTAACTGAAATTTAAATATGCTCCCTTATGGTGCTTAAAGGTGTAATTACCCTACCATTAGATTTGTAGTCCTATGTTATGGATTATAGTAAAGTCAGGCAACCACTGTGACAGTGCTTACCCCTCCGGCTTTTTTGGTTACAACAATCTGGGTGCTGATGCGCTCCTTAAGTGCCTCCACGTGTGAGATGATACCTATCATTTTGCCGGCGGCATGCAAATTCTCAAGCGTGGATATAGCGGCATCCAGCGTCTCGGCATCCAGTGTGCCAAAGCCCTCATCGATAAAGAGTGAGTTGATCTGGGTGCGACGACCGGCCAGATCGGACAGGCCCAGCGCCAAGGCCAGACTAACCAAAAAGCTCTCCCCCCCGGATAGGGTGTTCATCGGCCGCACAGCCTCTGCTTGAAATGTATCCACGATGAGCAGTTCCAGATCCTCTTCGGATGACTTGAGAATGCGGTAGCGATCGTTGAGTTTCTGCAAGTGGCGATTGGCCAGCTCCACGAGTCGGGACAAGGTGAGGCCCTGCGCAAAGCGGCTGAACTTGGAGCCGTCTGCAGATCCGATCAGCTCGGCAAGCTGTGACCAGCGGTGGCATACCTGCTGCTGCAACTTTAGTTGTTCGGCAAGTTCCCTGTTCTTTTCGCGCTGCTGGGCGTCCTGCTCCAGTAACTGCTGGTGGCGCGCGCGCTGCGAGATAAGCTCCCGCTGCTGTGCTGTTTTCTGCTGATGCTGCTGTTTCAGCGTTTCTATACCTTCGTCGGTCAGCTGCTTTTCCTGTAGTTGCGTCAGCTCCTGCTGTACATCGCTCAGGCTCTTGCGTAGTTCGGTCAGGTGCTTTTCTGTTTGCGCTTTCAGGTTGGCCAAGCGGTCGGCTTCGTCGCGGTGCAACAGCATTTGGCCCAGCGCTTCTATTGTTTCAATACCTTTCTGCTGCAACACGTGTAGCAAACCCTGCCGCAGTTCCTCCAGCACCGATGTGTTCTGCTGGTGCTTCTGCAGACACTCGGTCTGGCGGGTGCGGGCTTCCTGCAGTTCCTGTTGTTTCCGCAATTGGGTGCGGCGTGCTTCTTCGGCCTGATTGGACCGGGCGTTTAGCTCTTCCCGGGATCGCTTGCGCTCCTGCTCAGGGTCCTTGTCGCCAAACAGAGTATGGCGCTCGGTTTTCAGTTGCGTGAGCTGTTCGTGCTCCTCTTTGAGCGCTTGCTTCCGTTCCGCCAGTTCTTTCAGCTTCTGGGTTTCGTTTGCCTTCAGGTTTTTCACCAATTGCTGTAGCTCAATGTATTTCTCGCGCATACCTTCCAGCGCCTGTTGCTTTTGGGTAAAGGCTGTGGCTTGCTGCTCCAATGTCTGGAGCAGGGTATGGCGCTCTTCTGCCTTATATTGCAGCTCGAACGTGGCGGCAAAGGACTCAGCAGTTTCGGTATGTGCCTGCTGTTGCTCCTGCTCATCGGTGAGGCTGAGCTGGAGTTTCTGCAGTTGTGTCTGCAGGAGTTTGTCAGAGGCCTGTAGCTGGTTAAAGTTGGACTGGGCTTGCACCTGTGCTTCGCGGAGTTTCTGAAGCTGCTGGTTTATACCCTCTAACTCACGACTTAGAGTGCGGACCTGTGCCAACTGCTGTTGCAATGCCGTGGCAGATTCTTGCTGTGACTTTCGCAACTGCGTCAACTGCTCGGCCTCTGCTATACCTATCCCTTGCGGCAGTCCTTCGGAAAGCTGTTCGAAGGTATAGAGCAGGCGATTAAGTTCAGTTTCAGCTTCGGTTTTGGCGCTGAGACCCAGTTGTTGTTGCTGTTCCATAGCGCTTTGCTGCAACTGCAGGTGGTGCATGATACGTTCCAATTCCTTTACCACTTCTTGCTGCTTATCTCGTTTTAGGACTTCTTCGGGCAGATCGAAGGTATAGCCGTTCTCGGCAAAAGGGTGGTGGGTGGAGCCGCAAAGGGGGCAGGGCTCGTTTTGAGTCAGGGTATGGCGCGCCTCCTCATACTGCTGAATCTGCTGTTGCAGAGCCACGAGTTTCTGGAGTGTTTGCAAATGCTCATCAGCTTGGGTATACCTTGACTGATGCTCTTGGAATTTTACTACTGTTTCTTCTCGTTGCTGTTGCAACTGTGTCAATTGCGCTGTTATACCTTGGAGTTTCTGCTGCTGTGCCGCATGCTGTAGGGCCAGTTCCTGCAGGCGCTCGTAGCGGGCCAGCAAAGCTGGCTGTGATTGGGCTTCCTGCTCCAGTTCCTCCATGCTTTTGTCGGCCAGTATACCTTGCAGGGCACTTAGTTTTTCTTCTTTTTGCTGCTGCAAATGCCCCTGCTGCACCTTTTGTTGGGATTGCTGCTCCTGCAGTTCGGCCAGTATTTTGGCTTCTTGCATTTGCTGTCGGTTCAGTTCCTGCTGTTCCTGTTGGCAGCGACGGATGCGCTGCTCCACCTCCTGCAGGTCACGCAGTGTGGCTTTGAACTCGGGCAGGTGCTCCTTCAGATCCTGTAACTTGGCATGTTGCTCCAGCCAGTTCTTTATGTTGGTAGCCTCTTGCGTCAGTTTCTCTAGCTCCAACTGCTTGGCCTGCAACTGTAACTGCTCTTGCTGCAGTTGCTGCTCAAAAGCTACATAGGCGGTTTTATTTTTGCTGTAAGATTCACGAACGCTATTTAGCTGATGGTCCAACAGGGTAACTTGCGATAGGATAGGCTCCAGCTTGTGCAAAGCCTCCTCTTGCTGTTGATAGGCTTTGGTGGCTTCAATGGCCATATTTCCGGCGGCCTCCAGTTCAGTCTGAAGTACAGGTACGCGCTTTTGCAAGGTCTGCAATTGCTCCTGTGCCTCCGCTACTTTGCTGTTGGCGCTGCGGATCTCGGCCAGTTCGCCCACGAACTGATGTGCCTGTTGATGTTGCGCCAGTTTCGCAAAGTCAGGCTGAAGGCTTGACAATTTTTGCTCCTGCTGCTGCAAAGCTTCTTGATGCTGCTTTTGTCTCGCTTGAAATTGTGCCACCTGCTGTAGCCATTGCACTTTTTCCTGCAGTTTGGCCAAGTCGCCCTGAAGTGCGGTTTCCTGCTCAGTCAGCTCTTTTATACTTGCCTCATAGGCCTCACGCTGCTCCTCTGGCAGTAGCTGTGTGTTCTTGAGTAATTGCTCTAGCCCTTCGTATTTCTGACGTTCCTGCTTGGCTTTTTCAAAAGCGAATTTTGAGATGTCGGAATAGATGCCGGTGTCTGTAATTTTTTCCAACAGGCTGCTACGGTCCTTTTCATCCGCCTTCAGGAAGCGCGCGAAATCGCCTTGCGAGAGCATCACCGACCGCAGAAACTGGTCGTAGTCCAGCCCACATACTTCAGCTACCTTGCCCGGTACCTGACTGGGTTTCAGGTCAAATATTTCATTGGTTTGCGCATCATAAAGCTCCATGTGCACGGCCTGTATGCGGCCCTCCACCTTGCCACGGCTGCGGCGCAGATGCCATTTGGAGCGGTATACCTTGCCATTGGCCTCAAACTCCACCTCCGAATAGCACTCGGCCGTATGGCGGGTCATCAGCTCCAGCGGACGGTCGTTGCTGTGGCGGTGGGCCAGCCCGTAAAGTCCTACCGTAATCGCATCCAGAATGGTGGTCTTGCCCGCCCCGGTCGGACCGGTAATCGCAAACAGCCCCGCATCAGCCAGCGGACTCTGGTCGAAACGGATCTCGTGCTCACCTTTCAGCGAGTTCAGGTTCAGGAAGCGGACGACGAGGATTTTCATGGGCTAAAAGACTTGGGTAAATGCTTGAGCTTGTTTTCGGGGTAATGGGTTGTGCTTAGTTTTGAATTGTATTGGAGGAAGCGAGTAGCTCTTGTATGTCCATTTTCTCTTTGATTTTATTGACTCTCGGCTGGATCACCCAGATACCAATAGGCCAAAAGAACATCAGGAAAAAATCTCCTGCATAATCTCCAAATTGAGCTTTCCTCCCAAGTTCTAATGACTTCAGCATTTTGGCAGGAAAAGCAAATAAGTGCAGTATAGCGAATAAACCGTAGTATACAGGTATTGCTTTAAATCCATTGCCGCTATAGCTTAACTCTTCTCCAAGAACTGTTGAAACACTTAAGAGAGCCACAACTAAAAAGCCATTCAGAATAAATAATGTGGGGGATAGTTTTATTTTTGATGGCAGTAGGTGATTCATTTCATATCCAAGCGAAAGTGGCCAAAGTAGTATGGCCAATACCGCTGTTAGGGAAAGGATCGCATTAATGAACGGAAAACTTTCAGGGTTAATCTCCGAAAAAAAGGAAGCAATGGTAATGGTTAGAAAAACCTGCCAATGTTTAAGTTCTAGAACTGACTTCATGCATTTTGTTTTTGTTTTCACAGCAGTGACTAGTCTTTGAGGGGGCTAAACCTCCTCCTGCCGCATCAACTCAAGCAGTTCTGAAAAATTAGCCATTAACTCGGTATGGTCACTTTCGGGAAAAGCGCTTTCGCAGCGCTTCAGGAACACGTCTTTCTCACTCAGGGTATGCAGGTCCACTTCCTCCTGCACCTGCTGCTCCAGTGTTTGTCGGACTGTTTTGATGATAGGCGGACGGTGGATCAGTAACTGTAGCTCTTTGTTTTTAAGGTTGAAAATTTCTTCTAATTGCTGATTCAGGTCAGGTATAGGGGCCTCCAGTTCCACTTGTAGTTCAGCCCACGCCGGCATGGTATAGCCACTGTTATCGTATACCGCAATTTTCTGTTTCACCTCCTCCAGTTCGCCTTTAAAGCGCACCAACTTGCGACAGGTAGGTATAGCGATCTCTTTCAGGTCTGAGAGTTTTCCGGCCTCGAAGTCCAGCACAAAGACCACTTTTTTATCAGCCACTTCACTAAAACTAAGTGGAATAGGGGAGCCAGAGTAGCGGATGTGGTGACTCTTGTTAACTTGTTGCGGACGGTGCAGGTGCCCAAGGGCCACATAATCAAATTCTTTCGGGAACTGATCCGCCCCGATCTGACCGAGGTTGCCTACATGGATTTCTTTTTCGCTGTCGGAAGCTGAGCCGCCAGCCGCAAATAAGTGACCCATCGCCACGACAGGTATAGCTTGAGTTTTGTAAGACTGCACATGCGGCACGAAGGCGGCATAATGCGCGGCTATACCTTGCTTGATGCGCTGTTCCCGTTCTTCGTAGCTTTCGCCGGCAACGGACAGTCGCACGTCGCGGTCGCGCAGAAAAGGCACAGCACAAACGACCAGCTCCAAGTTACCGTTTTCGTCCCGCAGTTCGATCAGTTCGTCCAGCAAGTCAGTGGTGGCGCCGCCTATCACTTTTATGTTAAAGCAATCAAGGAGTTCTTTGGGAGCGTTTAATGTCGAAACGGAGTCGTGGTTACCGCCCGTGATGATGATATGGCGACAACAGGTGGCACATACCTTAGTCAAGAAGGTATAGTATTGCCTAAGTGCGGTGTTGGAAGGAGCGCCGGTGTCAAACACATCGCCGGCCATCAGGAGCACGTCAACCTTTTCAGCATCAATTGTTTGTAAGAGCCAGTCAAGGAAATGCTGGTGCTCATCGGTCCGTTCGAGGTTGACGAGGCGCTGGCCAAGGTGCCAGTCTGAAGTGTGTAGTACGCGCATATCCCTATTCCTTTCTCCTTTGCACCACAAGTTACATTAAGGTATACCTATACTGCAAGTTTGTTATATAATTTTTTCCGGACTAGGTATAGAGGTTTTGCTATATTGGATTAGGGTTACTTAGTATTTATTGATGGAGGGGGAGAAGATTTGGATCGCGGCTTAGCTGCGAAGGAAGAGGGATATTCTGGCTAGGTTGTTTCTTATATGAAGACCTAAAATAACAGCGGAATGCAGTGACAGCAGTGCTTTACAGGGCCCAATAATTTGCAGGATCAAGCTTGGCCGATTGGGCTTACTCGTTAATCCAGATCAGGGCGTCTTCTTGGCTGGAGAAGTTCTTAAACAGGAATTTGTTGATATTCTGGGCCTCTGCCCGCGTGGCGACTGCCTCCAATGCTAGCTTGGAGAAAAGGCTGCTCGGCAGCACTCTTGCCAGTTTGTGAAGTGAGGTTTGAGAAAGCAGTTCGTAAAATGTTGTGGACATCCACTCTTTAGTTGGAGCGTCTAACATGGTGAGCAGTTCAGCATTTCCTACAGCTCTGGTAATGCCCGTGTCACGTAGAGCCTCGAAAAGCTTGGTGCCTCCCATGATCATTTCGTCCCTATTCACTGCTCTTTGCCACTCTGCTAGCAACAGGTTATTCTCTTGGTCAATTTTTATTTTGTAGAAATCTGAAGAGAATACAGTTTGAAAAGGGGGATGTTTTAGCAGCATGATGTCAAATAGATCATGTAAAGGTACGCATAAATACTAACTGACGTTCATGCTGCTATACCAATTGCTGACAATTACTCCTTCACAGGCAGTCCGGCTGCTTTCAGATCTGAGTAACCGCCGATGTTGTAGACGTTCTTAAAGCCGGCTTCTTCCATCTGTTTGGCTGCTTTGCCGCTGCGGTTGCCGCTGGCGCAGTAGAGGTAGTAGGTTTTGTCCTTGTCCCAAGTCTGCATTTCTTTTTCAAACTGTCCGCTTAGGAAGTCGGCGTGCTGGGTGTTTTCGAGGTGTCCCGCTTCAAACTCAGCAGGAGTCCGAACATCAACCAGCATAACTTCTTGGTTGTCGATTTTTTCATGGTGCTCTTTGTATTCGGTGGCAGATATAGTTTTAACACTGCCTTCGCCCTGCTGCGGGCTGGTGCAGCTCATCATACCGGCTGCCAAAAAAGTTATTAGGAAGAGTTTCATAAAGGTGCGGTTTATCTTATTTTATACTAACGTTTTTAGTCAACTTTTGGTGCTCCAGCCAAATTTGTACGGGCTGTAACCGGTAAGTATATGAAAATAATTTCATTTTTGCATATTCTTACTGTTGCACCGGCTTACAGCCTTTGATGCAATCAATGATGCTGGAGATGGAAGAGTCGGTAAGTGAATAAAGTACATGCTTGCCTTGCCGACGAGTCTCTACAATACCCTTGTCGCGCATATTGGTAAGGTGGTGCGAGAGCAGCGACTGTTCAATTTGAAGTACTTCCTGCAGCTGACTCACGGTAAGTTGCTCTTGCTGTTCCAATAGGTCAATAATGCTGATGCGTACCGGGTGTGCCACGCATTTCAGCACATAGGCTGTCTTCTCCAATTTCTTTTTGTCTACCCTTACTTTCAGGTCAGTCATGCAGGTATAAATAATAGGTAATTGCAATACATGAACATGTATTCATGTGTTTGAAATTAATACAATTTTAATTGGGTTTAGGTTCCGGGCAGGATGGGGCTAAGGTATAAAGGGACTAATCGTTCTGGTGTCTCAGGTTTTAGCAGCATGAGGACTGAAAGTCGGACCTGAAAACTAGCGCAGTAGGTATATCCAGATTATGCATAGATGCAGGCATTGAACTGCTCGAGTTCTAGTAAAACAAAAAAGCCGGCACATGGCCGGCTTTTCCATAGCACAAAATATAGTGTCAATTTAGTGGGCCTGCACGCCTCCAGTAAGGGCGCTCACATCCACACCCAATCCCTGCGCTATACCTAGTCCAAAACCAATGTCGGCGCGGAAGAAGTGACACAGCTGACGGTTTATAATCTCTGCCCGCTTCGGTCCGTCTATACCTTGCATGGCTCCCACGATATTGCTGTGTTTGAATGCCTCAAAAGTATAGCTCCTAATTATATAGTTCAAATAAATTAAATTTATGATATGATAGTTTTTGTTTATGATATGTCAAGCTTAGCCCAGACCGTAGATGACAGTCAGCGAGACCACTGAAATAAAGAGCCACAGGATAACGCCCTGCCAGAAAGGCTTCGGACTAATTGCCTTTAAAGCGCTCAGGCTAATGTTGGCACCAATGAGGAAAAGGCTGAGGAGCAGTCCTTTTTTGGCCAGCATGACGATAGTCGGAGAAATAATCTCCATAGCAGGTATAAAGGTGCTAATCACCGAAGCCAGCACGAAAAGCAGAATAAAGGTCGGGATGCTTAGTTTCTTTTTCCCGTCTTTGAACATCAGGCTAGAGACCAGCACCAACGGAACGATCCAAAGCGCGCGGGTCAGTTTGAGGGTGGTCGCAATTTTCAAAGCTTCGTCGCCGTAGCGGGTGGCGGCGCCTACTACTGAGCTGGTGTCGTGTATGGCAATGGCTGCCCAAATGCCGAACTGTTCCTGCGAAAGTCCGAGTGCATTACCGATAGGCGGAAAAATAAAAAGCGCTACTGCGTTCAGCACAAACACAATACCGAGCGCCACCGAAATTTCCTGATCGTTGGCTTTGATAGCCGGAGCCACCGCCGCAATAGCACTACCCCCGCAAATGGCCGTGCCCGACGAAACAAGGTGCGTGAGGCGGGGAGGGGTATAGAATAACTTGCCAAGCAACAGACCAATGACCATCGTAGCGGCCAGCGACACCAAGGTATAGGCCACGCCAATTAGTCCGGTTTCGGCCACTTGGTACAGGTCTATGCCAAAGCCCAAGCCAACGACAGCAGCCTGCAAGAGGTACTTCGAAATTTTACCGGTATGCGCTTTAAAAGGATTGCCCAGCAGAAGCCCTATCACTAAACCTGCTCCCAAAGCCAAAGCCGAGTTAAGTAACGGGGTAAACAAGATCAGGAGAACAAAGGCAATAAAAATCGTTTTCTGCAGTAGGGGAGAGGAGAGCGGAAAAAGTTTGGACATGCTGATGGGCTATTGGCTTATGGCAGACAAATTTACGCTTCTTTGTGTTTTAGGTATGTGACTTTTGTCGCATTATGCCAAATAACGAAATTGTAAGGCCTTACAGTAGGTCTAGCTCGACTAAAAAGCCTCCCCGATCATCACATAAAAGTTAACGCCTTCACGTCCATACCCTATATCCGCCCGGATGTTCAGCTTTTGCTCCGGATTCAGAGCATACCTCAAGCCTGAGCCAACTGAATATTTTAAAGTAGAGAAACTCACGTCTTTTGGTTTGTCAAACACATCGCCTATACCTGCAAAAGCGGCCATGCCAAAGCGCCAGAAAAGCGGGAAACGGTACTCCAACTGCGTGCCGGCAAAGTTGTCTTCCAGAAAACGATTTTTGGCGTAGCCTCTCAGAATGCGGTCACCCCCGGCCATGGCCATGCGCATGACAGGTATGTCGCCGTTGTTAAGGTTGAAACTCGTGTTATGCGCCAAAACATGGTTCGGCTTCAGTTGGAAATACTTCCGGAAGTCGAGGTTGAAATTGTTGTAGCCAAAGTCTCCTCCGAAGGTGCTGCCAAAGCGATAACCGGACATTTCGAGGTAGGTGCCGTTACTGGCAAAAGCCACATTGTCGCGACTGTCGAGCAGGAATATTAGCCCGACTCCGCTATTCACGCCGCCTTGGTAGCCCGGAATCTGTTGCGTGAGCAGTTGGCTCTCGCGGTCTTCGTTGATGGGGTTTAGCTTGGTGTTGTAGTAATTGGCAATTTGGAAATCCGGTCCGAGGAATGTTTTGGCTCCTACTTTTTTAAGCGCGGCCAATCGGGCGCTCACATAGTCGTATTCGTAAATCTCTTCGTCTGACAGTGGGGTGTCGTTGCCGATGCCATAGAAGCGGTCGGTGTATACCCGATGGCGCAACTCTCCGCGCAACAGGAATTTCTCGTCGCGGGTGAAAATGGCCCAGTCAAGGAGCTGGTCGGTTTGCTTGCGCAAGGTATAATCTGCGATGAGACGCACGGTTGAAAGGCGGGTATAGCCTTCGTCCGCGCTGTTTCTCAGTTTAAAGAACCCTAACAGGGCAGCCCCGAATCCGAGTCGGGTGTCGGGGGTATAGTAAAGCACCGGGATTGGGATCACCCCCCGTGTCTTTTCAGCTTTCGGAGGTGTGGTATCCGGTATGGCGTTTGCCTGCTGTTCCTGCGCTTGCACCTTGCCCCAAGTGCCCAGCACCAGACAAAGCCCCAGTACGCAACTGATGAGTAGATGACGATTCATAAAGCCGATCAGGTATAAGGTGAGGTATGTCGGCAGGTTCTGTGTTATGACAGGTATAAAGCAGGACTTTGCCACTAGAAATGTAGCAAAAAGAAGGATTGATTGGTGCTGCTGACAGCGTAAATATTTTTAACCTTAAAAGGCTTCCCCAATCATCAAATACACATTAAACCCTTCCCGGCCATAGCCTACATCCAATCTTGAGTTCAGCTTCTGTTCCGGTCTGATCGCATACCTCAAACCGGTTCCTACAGAATATTTTATTGTCGAGAAACCGATGTCGGAGGGTTTATCGAACACGTCGCCTATACCTGCGAAAGCGACCATGCCGAGTCGCCAGAACAGCGGAAAACGGTACTCCACCTGCGAGCCAACAAAGTTATCGTCGTGGAAGCGGTTGCGGGCGTAGCCGCGTAGGATCTTGTCGCCGCCTGCGGTGGCCAGTCGCTGCACAGGCACTTCACCGTCGTTCAGTTTAAGCATGGTATTGGTGGCCAGCACGCGGTCATTGCCCAAACCGTAGTAGCGGTTAAATTCTAGGTTGAAGTTGTTATACCGAAAGTCGCTGCCGAAGGTCTTGCCGAAGTGGTAGCCCGAGATTTCGAGGTAAAAACCTTTGCTGGGGTAGGCGGTGCTGTTGCGGTGGTCGATCAGGTATATAGCACCAAGTCCCACGTTGCGCCCGGTCTGGTAGCCGGGTATCTGCTTTGAAAGCAATTGGCTGCCTTCCTCAAGTTCCACGTCGTAGTACTCCGTGATCTGCAAGTCCGGACCCAGAAAGCTGCGGAATCCCACGTTTTTAAGCACCGCTATTTTCGCGCTGAGCATATCGTAATCGTATATCTCGCGATCTCCTTTGGGGGTGTCGTTGCCGATGCCGTAAAACCGGTCAGTGTAAATGCGGTGGCGCAATTCGCCGCGTAGCAGCAGGCGCTCTTCCCTAGTAAATATGTTCCAGTAAAGCCACTGGTCCGTTTGTTTGTTCAAGGTATAGTCCACTACCAACCGGGCCAATGAGAGGCGGGTATAAGTGGTGTCGGTGTAGCTGCGGAGGCGGAAGTAACCGAGCAGCGAAGCGCCGAAGCCAAGTCGGGTGTCGGGGGTATAGTAGAGAACGGGTGCAGGTATAAGACCTTTCACGCTCCGCATTTCTGGCTCGGGCGGGGTACTGGTTTTTTGTTCTGACGTCTGTTCCTGTGCCCAAAGTGGCGTGGCGGTTATAGCCATCAGGGAAAGTAGCAAGAAAGTGGAGTAAAGGTATAGGCGCATGCAAACAGGTGTTTCTACAAGAGTCCAAAATATCAGGAATACATACGTAAAGTACTCTTTCGGGTCTAAACCGGTTCGGAGCGGTCTTGTTTTATTGATGTTTATACATTCAAAAAGGCCTTTTTATAATGAGGCTGAATATTTTAAGCACGTTGGACATGGATTTTTAGAAAGAAGATGGCTATATTGTGTGTTCAAACCTTAACACAATCTAGTCTATCATCTTAATCTGACACATGAGAAAAATCTTAACCATTGCAGCCTGCCTTGCATTGGGAGCAGCAGGCAGTGCGATGGCGCAGGAGACCTTTCCGCGCAATGGCGTGTACGACGAGCGCACCGGACTGGTAGCACTCACCAACGCCACCATCCACACCGACTATAAAACT
Organism: uncultured Pontibacter sp.; assembly: GCF_947499215.1. Lineage (GTDB taxonomy): Bacteria > Bacteroidota > Bacteroidia > Cytophagales > Hymenobacteraceae > Pontibacter. The sequence continues at coordinate 1,163,381 of NZ_CANMNI010000001.1, read as the reverse complement.
AAAATTGAGAATGCCACCCTTCTGATCCGCAACGGAAAAGTAGAAGCCGTGGGCACAAAAGTACAAATACCCGCTGGAGCCGTAGTGGTCGACACTAAGGGCAAACACATCTACCCGGGTCTGGTGGATATGTACACCAGCTATGGTCTACCAGAGGTGAAGGCAGAGCGACGCAGCTGGACCTCACCACCGCAGGAGGAGTCAACCAAGCAGGGCGCCTATAACTGGAACCAAGCGATTCGTCCGGAAACCAATGCTGTGGAACTGTTCAAAGTGGATAAAAAGCAGGCAGAGGAAATGCGGAAGCTGGGCTTTGGTACGGTACTGGCCGTGCACCGCGACGGCATTGCCCGCGGTACAGCCACGCTGGTAACACTGGCTGACAAGCGCGAAAACGAAGTGATCTTGCTCGACAAAGCAGCAAGTGCGCTTTCGTTCGAAAAAGGATCTTCGCCACAAGACTACCCGAACTCACTGATGGGTTCTATCGCCCTGTTGCGCCAGACGTACCTCGACGCGCAGTGGAACAACATGAACCCGGGTCGTGAGCAGAATATCTCGCTGGCCGCATTCACTAACGCCAACAGCTTTCCGCAGATTTTTGAAGCCAACAGCAAACTGAACGTGCTGCGCGCCGACAAGGTGGGCGACGAGTTCAAGAAGCAGTACATCATCAAAGGTGGCGGCGACGAGTACCAAATGATCAAAGAGATCAAAGCGACTAAGGCTCCGATCATCGTGCCGTTGAATTTCCCGGAGGCTTACAACGTGGAGGATACCTACGACGCCCGTCGTGTGCCACTTGACGCCATGAAGCACTGGGAAATGGCCCCGGCCAACCCGGCCATGCTGCAGAAGGCAGGTATACCGTTCGTCTTCACCACAGCTGACCTGAAAGATAAAAAAGACTTCCTGCCAAACCTGCGCAAAGCCATCGAATATGGCTTGTCAGAAGAGGAGGCCCTGAAAGCCCTCACTACCACTCCGGCCCAGCTTTTGAAAGCCGACAAGCACGTGGGCAGCCTTGACAAAGGCAAACTGGCCAACTTCATTATCACAAGCGGCAACCTGTTCGCTGAGGACAATGTGATTCTGGAGAACTGGGTGCAGGGCAATCAATACAAGATCACTGAAGTACCAGCCGATTATCGTGGCGTCTATACCTTGAAGATCGGTCAGCAGCCAGAGCGTAGACTTCAGATTGCTGGTACTCCTGAGAAACCAGAACTGAAAGTGATCGGTCAGGATACTGTGACAGGCAAAATTACCTTCAACGGCAACTTGGTAACGCTCTCTTTCAACAAAGACAAGAAGAGCAAAGAAGCCATCCGTTTGAGCGGCTGGTACGCTGATAAAACCTTGCAGGGCGAAGGGCAGTTGCCGGATGCAACACCGGTGAAGTGGAACGCCAAGTTCTCTGAAGCCATGACTGAGAAGGCTAAGAAAGATGCTGCAAAAGAGAAGCAGGCTATAGCTCTTGGCAACATGGTGTATCCGTTCAAAGCCTTCGGTCAGGTTGAACTGCCAAAGCAGGAAGTGGTGCTGATCAAGAACGCAACTGTCTGGACCAACGAGAAAGACGGTATACTGGAGAACACCGATGTGCTGTTGAAAAACGGCAAGATCGCAAAAGTTGGCAAGAACCTCAGCGAGTCAGGTGCCCGCATTGTAGACGGCACTGGCAAGCACGTGACACCGGGTATTATCGATGAGCACTCGCACATCGCCCTGAATGGCGTGAACGAAGGTACACAGGCCGTGACCGCTGAAGTGCGCATGAAGGATGTGGTAGACCACGAAGATCCGAACATCTACCGTCAGCTGGCTGGTGGCGTGACAACTTCGCAGTTGCTGCACGGTTCTGCCAACCCGATTGGTGGTCAGTCTGCCATCATCAAATTGCGCTGGGGTAAGAGCCCAGACGAGCTGTTGGTGGAGAATGCCGATGAGTTTATCAAATTCGCTTTGGGTGAGAACGTGAAGCACTCCAACCGTGCGCCTTCGCATAACGTGCGCTTCCCGCAGACCCGTATGGGCGTGGAGCAAGTATACGTAGACGCTTTCCAGCGTGCGAAAGAATACGAGCAGGCTTGGAAGAACTACAACAAAATGTCGAAGAAGCAGAAAGCCGCTGCTGGCGAGCCGCGCCGCGACATCGAGCTAGAGACACTGGTGGAGATCCTGAATGGCAAGCGCCACATCACCTGCCACTCTTACGTGCAGTCTGAGATCAACATGATGATCAAGGTGGCCGACCAGATGGGCTTTAAGGTGAACACCTTTACGCACATACTGGAAGGGTATAAAGTAGCCGACAAAATGCGCGACCACGGAGCCGGCGGTTCTACCTTCGCTGACTGGTGGGCTTACAAAATGGAGGTGAAAGACGCCATCCCGCAGAACGCCGGCATCATGCACAAGCTGGGTGTGACGACTGCTATCAACTCCGATGACGCCGAGATGGCCCGCCGCTTGAACCAAGAAGCTGCCAAGAGTGTGAAGTACGCCGGTGTGAGCGAAGAGGACGCCCTGAAAATGGTGACCCTGAACCCAGCCAAACTCCTGCACCTCGACAATCGCACGGGCAGCATTAAAGTGGGCAAAGATGCCGATGTGGTGCTTTGGAACAATCACCCGCTGTCGATTTATGCTCGTGCTGAGAAGACCTTTGTGGATGGCATCGCTTACTACGACTTGGAGCGTGACACGCAAATGCGTGCAGACTTGGAGAAAGAGCGCATGCGCCTGATCCAGAAAATGCTGCAGGCCAAAACTTCCGGCGCCAGAACACAGGCTCCTCCAAGGGGCCGCGCGTCTGTGGTACACTGCGAGGATGTGGAGCATCACGAGGAAGAAGATTATATGGCGTATTAATTTGGCAATCTAACAATCGAGAAGATGAAAATTCACAAAAGATATATTTCGGCTTTCGTGGCGCTTCTGCTGAGCGTGCCTGCCATTGCGCAGGTGCCGGTGCCGGCTGCGAAGCAAAGTAAACCTGTATTGCTGACGGGCGCTACCCTGCACGTAGGTAACGGCAAGGTGGTAGAGAATGCCGCCGTTGGTTTTGAAAATGGCAAGATCACGTATGCTGGCCCTTTGAGCGGCGCTAACCGCAACGGACATGAGGTGATAGACGTGGCCGGACAGCACATTTATCCGGGCCTGATTCAGCCGAACTCACAGCTGGGTCTGAACGAGATCGAGAGTGTGCGTGCTACTTTGGACATGCGCGAAGTAGGGCAGTTTAACCCGAACGTGCGAGCCGTAGTGGCCTATAATACGGATTCTGACATCGTGCCGACCATCCGTGCCAACGGTGTGTTGCTGACACAAGTAACACCGGTGGGTGGCACCATTTCCGGTTCGTCGTCGGTGGTGCACTTAGACGCTTGGAACTGGGAAGACGCGATTGTGAAAGCTGACGGAGGTATACACCTGAACTGGCCGAACATGATCATCAACACAGGGGGCGAGCCCAATCCGCGCATGGCGAACATGGGGCAGCAGCGTGAGCAGGCAATCGCCGATCTAGGCCAGTTGCTTCGCGACGCTTCTGTATACAAGCAAGCCAAGAACGAAAAAGAGAACCTGAAGCTGTCGTCCCTTACAGGGCTGTTTGACGGATCGCGTAAACTATTCATCCATGCCAATTACGGTAAGGAGATCATCGAAAGCGTGAACTTCGTGAAGCAGCACGGGGTGAAGGATATCGTAGTAGTTGGCGCCCGCGACGCGATGGCCGTGGCCGACTTCCTGAAGGCGAACAACATTGCTGTGATCTACTCGGGCGTGCATGCCTTGCCTTCCCGTTCGGACGAGGATGTGGATATGCCTTACAAAACACCTTATCTGTTGCAGCAGGCGGGTATACCTTTTGCACTGGACTATGACCTGAGCACGCACGGTATCCGCAACCTGCCTTTCATAGCTGGTACGGCTGTGGCGCACGGACTGGACAAAGAGCAGGCGCTGGCTGCGATCACGCTGAACACCGCCAAGATTCTAGGTATAGACCAGCAGGTTGGTTCTGTTGAAGTGGGCAAAGACGCGACCATTGTGGTGTCTGCCGGCGACTTGCTGGATATGCGCACCAACAACGTGACACACGCTTTCATCGCCGGTCGAAAGATCGACCTGAATGACAAGCAGAAGTACCTGTACCAGAAGTTCAACGGAAAATACGAGGCGGAACAGCCGAAGCAAACGGAGGGCCCGAAAGCCCAGAACTAAGATCTTTACTTACTCACCTTAAACTAAAGAGCGCTGCCCGTCTGAGGCGGCGCTTTTTGTTTGCCTACAACTCTACCACCAACGCTCCTCTTTCCGTCACATCATAAAACGCTATATCTGCCTCAACCAATTGTGGCCTTAACCGCTGTAGGTACCACGGTGCGTTGGAAGCATCAAGAATTAGCTGCTTGAACCGGAAAGGTTTTAGCTCCTCCGGTTTCACCCGGACATTCTGCGTGAGCAGCAAATAGTCTACTTCAAAGTTCTGCATAGGCTGTAGCTTGATAGGCTTAGAAACCACCAAGACGCGCTTTCCCTGCCAAACATATAAACTGTTGCTATCGGGCAGTAGTGCATGGCTTATACCTTCAGATGGTGCACTAACAAAGGTATGTTGCGCCGCTTGCTGTACCCCTTTGTGCCAGAGGTAAGGCTGTATGTTGAAGGTATAGTTCTCTGGTGTGAGCGCAGCGTTGCTCATTACCGTAGCCTGTTGCCCCTGCAGGAAACTGAAAGCCGTGGCGTTGCGCATGCTGTAAACCACCAGACTCCGCTGGTTTTGCCGTTCTTTAATTTCGAACATTTCCTGAACCGCCAAAATAGCGACTACTCCTGTTGCCAGCGCAAAATAGCGGAGCTGCTTGAAGGCAAAGAACAGAATAAACAACAGCAGCAGGGTATAGAGCAGCCAAGTTTGCGTGGTGCTAATGTCAATGCCGTTAATCACAGCTTGAGGCAATCGGTTGACCAAAAGATTAAACTCATTCATTCCCCACGTCAGGCCGAAGTGCAGCTTGAACAGGAGCCAGCCCAACAGCGGTACCCATGAAAAGAGGAGCGCGGCAACTCCGGAATACAACACGCCCATGGCGGCAGGAACCACCAGCAGGTTTGCCAGCCAAAAGTATACCGGAAATTGATGAAAGTAGTAAAGCCCTAACGGAAAAGTGGCCAACTGTGCCGCTAGCGATGCCGTGAAAAGTGCCCAGCCTCTGTCCAGTATCCGGTTATCAAAAACCATCAAATTGTAGAAGCGCGGCTGCAGATACACAATACCCAGCAAGGCCAGAAAGGAAAGCTGAAAACCGACTTCCAGCAGGTAATAAGGGTTATAGAGCAGCAAGCCGAAAGCGGCAATGGCCAGTGTGTTATAAATGTTATGCTGTCGACGGGAGGCCAGCGCAATGGTTACAAGGCTGAACATGAAAGCCGCCCGCAGCACAGAAGGGGAGAGGCCCGTAATAAAGGCATAGAGCCAGAGCACACTCAAGATAACGGCGGCATACACAATGCGCTGCCTGTTGGTCCGCTTGAAACCAGCCAACAAAAAGGCCAGCACGCCATAGATCAACCCCACGTGCAGACCCGACACGGCCAACACGTGCATAGTACCGGTCTGGGCGTACGCGTCCCGAATGGAGTTGTCCAGCTCGTCTTTCACCCCCAAAATCAAAGCAGAGGAAATGCCATATTCCCGCCGCTCGTTAATGGATTCTTTCAGCAAAGCGTCAAGGTTACGGCGCAGGTATATGCTAAAGGCTAGCACAGGGTTACTCGGATCGGAGCCAACTTTTTGAAAGTGGTGCGCCTGCAGGAAGTGTCGGTGATGAATCTGTTTGTTGGCCAGAAATGCGCGGTAGTCGAATTGCTTGGGATTGGCAGTAGGAGCGACACGTAAAGGCGCGCCTTTGACCAGCAACCTGTCGCCGTAGCCTAGTTCGTATTCACGATTCGAATCATGGGGCACGGAGAGTTGCACCTTGCCTTCCGCAACCTGCCACTGACCGTTTACCTGCACCTGCTCCACTTGTAGCACGGTGTTCTGGTAGCCGGGTTTCTGCACCACATAATCGTTTACCACACCCACATAGTATGCTGGCGTACCTGACAAATTGCTAAGGTGCAAAGATCGGTTGGCAGCAGTATGCATATCCGTAGCCCACATACCGCCGGCCATGAAACACATGAGACCGGTTATACCTGTTAGAGTGTTGGCCTCCACGGTTTTGGCTCTGCGGGAAAACAGGTATAGCACAAGGTATAGGGCAACAAAAAAGGCAAGGAGTTCAAGGCTATACCTGAACTCCTTGCCTGTGTGCAGGTATAGAAGTATACCTGCTATAAAGCTAAGGGTAATGCGGACAAAAGGGTAGGGAGCCCACCGCTTCATCAGCCCTTATACACCATTTTGAAGTGCTGTATGTCGCACTCCGTAAACATATCCCCCTCGGCAACAAAACCGTGACGCTTGTAGAAATTAACGGCTGGTAGCTGCGCATTGAGGTATACCTTGCTGCCTGCATGCTTGGCCTGCACGTCTTCCAGCACCAACTTGAGCAATTCAGCACCCACGTTTCGGTTGCGGTAGTCCTGCAACACAGCGAAGCGCTCCAGCTTTATACCTTGGTCCGTCACGCGCCAGCGGGCTGCACCGCAGGGCACACCCTCACAGGTAGCCACATAGTGACTGGCCGTTGACTCAAAGACATCATTCTCAGCGTCGCGGGGTACCTGCTGTTCCAGCACAAAAACCTGCTCACGTATGCGAAAGGCTGTGTTTACATCCTGCTCGTTTACAGCACGAAAAACCTGAATCATCCTGTGTTATGCAATCAGCTATTCAACCTTCTTTTTGCGTCCGTTCACCTTTACAGGTGTCCCGTTCTCAGCAGCTTCGGCTTCCAGTTTGGCGGCTTGTCGGGCTTCGTCGGCCTGCGTATAGGCCTCTACGATGTCACGCACGAGGCGGTGACGCATCACGTCCTCCGGCTGCATCTCAATGAAACCGATACCTTTAATATCTCGCAAGGTATGCAGTGCGTCGATCAGGCCGGACTTCTGTCTGTGCGGCAAGTCGATCTGTGAACGGTCACCATTGATCATCACCTTAGATGTAGGGCCCATCCGGGTCAGGAACATCTTGATCTGGGCCGGCGTCGTATTCTGTGCCTCATCCAGCAACACAAAGGCGTTGCTCAGGGTGCGTCCACGCATGTAAGCCAGCGGAGCGATCTCAATAATCTTGCTTTCTTGATAGTATTTGAGCTTTTCCATCGGGATCATGTCCTCGAGGGCGTCATAGATCGGGCGCAGATATGGGTCCACTTTCTCCTTCATGTCACCCGGCAAAAAGCCCAGATTCTCACCAGCCTCCACCACAGGGCGGGAAATGATGATCTTCTTTACCTCTTTGTTTTTGAGCGCACGCACGGCCATGGCCACCGAGATGTAGGTCTTACCGGTACCCGCGGGTCCCAGCGCGAACACCAAGTCATTGTTCTCCACCAGTTCCACCAGTTTCTTCTGGTTAGGCGTCTTGGCTTTGATGATGCCACCCTTGCTGCCATACACGATCACGTCCGGCGATGTCACAATCACATCCTCTTCCGTAAAAGGATCAGAAGAAAGGTATCTATTTACGCTGTTGTGCGTAATCTTTCCGAACTTGTGATAGTGATCGATCAGCGAAGAAAGGATCTCATGTATCTTGGTGATCTCAGGCGTTTGCCCTTGAATCTTAATCTCGTTACCTCTGGATATGATCTTGCTGCTTGGAAAAGCGGCAGCCAGCTGCTTGATATTCTGATTCTCTGTCCCCAGAAAATCGATAAGAGAGATATTCTCTAATGTTATTACTTTCTCTACCAAATGTTTATGCTTATATATAGTACGTTGGTAATATATTCTGTAAATTAGCTAAAATTGTTACATAATGATTACAAATCTACTTAAATTATAGTTCGCTCTATGGCTGTAATTACGTTCACCTCAGACTTCGGCTACACCGACCATTACGTAGCTGCCGTAAAAGCGGCCATGCTGTCGCTGCAACCTCAGGCTAGCATTGTGGATATTTCCCATGGCATTGAGCCGTTCAACATCCCGCAGGCCGAGTACGTCATCGGGTCCGTTTTCCATGAGTTTCCGGAAGGCACCGTGCACCTGATCGCCGTAGACACCCACGGTTGCAAACAGGGCAAATATCATGCTGCAAAATACAAAGGGCACTATTTTCTAATGGCCGACAATGGCCTGCTCTCGCTGCTGACCGACGGGGAGCCTGAGGTAGTGGTAGAGCTACAGACCGAGGAGGAACTGTTGTCTTTCCCGGCAAAGGAGCTATTGGCACCAGCGGCGCTGTTCTTGGCTAAAGGGGGCGACATCGACATACTGGGCGAGCGCACCACCTCTTACAAACAGCTCATGAACCGCCAGTTGCGCCTCAACGACCACTCCATAACAGGGCACGTCATTCACGTGGACCGCTACGGCAATCTCATCACCAACATCACCAAAGACAGTGTGGATACGATCGCGCACGGCCGTACCTATACCATTCACTTTGGTCGCGAAACCGTGGGTCGCATACACCAGAACTATACACAGGTAGACGACGGCGATTGCTGCTGCCTCTACAATCACCTCGGCCAACTCAGCATCGGCATCAACAAAGGCAATGCCGCCGAGCTGCTCGGCCTAGGGTTTGACTCGCAAGTGGATGTTCGGTTTTATCCGGGGAATTAATTTTGAATGAGTGAAATTCACAATCATAAAGCTATGCTAATTCGTATTGTCCGGATGACGTTTCAACCGGAGAAGACATCCGATTTTCTGGAGATATTTCGTAATTCCAAGGACAAGATTCTGGCTTTTGAGGGCTGTAACCATGTGGAGCTCCTGCAGGACCTGAACCATCCGAACATCTACAGCACCTACAGCCTTTGGGACTCCGAGGAACATCTCAATAACTACCGCGACTCCGAACTCTTCGGGCAGGTATGGAAAGACACTAAAGCCCTCTTCGCCGACAAGCCACAGGCGTGGTCCCACGTTTCAGTGAACATTTGAACAGTGAGCAATTATCAGTTATCAGTAAACAATCCGCAGGTAAAGGTGGGATGTTTACGATAGTTTAAACATTCCCATTGCTTTTCCTGTACTTTTGCAACGTATACTGTTTACCTTAAAAGGTAACTGTTAACTGTTTACTGAAAAAACTGATTACTGTAAAAAATGAATTACTTCGAGTTTTACCATATACCTGAGAGTTTTTTGCCGGACGAGAAGGCGATTAAAGCACGCTATTACCAGCTGAGCCGCGAGTACCATCCGGACTTTTATGCCAACGAGGACTTGGGCACGCAAAACAAGATACTAGAGATGTCCACGCGCAACACCAACGCCTACCGCACCTTGAGCGATTCCGATCTGCGCATGCAGTACATCCTGAAGGAGCACGGTTTGCTGGAGGAGGGCAAAAACGAGCTGCCGGGCGACTTTTTGATGGAGATGATGGAGTTGAACGAGGAATTGATGGAGTTGGAGTTCGACTTTGACGCAGCCAAACTGCACGAAATAGGGGAGAAGAGCTCCGGCATTATGGCTACCTTAGAAAATGATATTTTGCCAGTTTTGCAGCGATACCCTGAACTTCACGGAGTTACCAAAGAAGAGGCCCTGCAAGAGGTAAAAACTTACTATCTGAAGAAAAAATATCTGTTGCGTATTCAAGAAACATTATCTAAGTTTGCAGCACGTTCCTGATATTCGATTGGGGATTTAGTAATGCCTTGGTGGCGGAATTGGTAGACGCGCTGGTCTCAAACACCTGTGAGGTTACACTCGTGCCGGTTCGACTCCGGCCCAAGGTACAAGTACAAATGAAAATCCCTGTAAGTTAATTGCTTACAGGGATTTTTTTGTTTGGAGTCGGTATAAGGAGATGATTTTGCCTGCGCGCGCATAATGAGGTTGAGCCGAGTCTTAAATTGTGAACTGTGTTGTATGTTGTTACTTAATTTTTATAAATTGACTTACATCCAAGCAGGCTTATTAATAAACAGAAAGGTTTTAAATTAAATCCATGAATTAGCTATTATTGGTTGTACTTAACATCAAAAGTTCCATTCTTAAGTTCAAGGACTTCTCCTGTATAGTGAAACGTAGTTGTTAGAAACCGATACTAATTATAAAAAGAGTTGGATTTACGAGAATCCGTTGATTAATTACGTAAGCAGATAAATTTGCAATCCATTTCCTTCATTGGGCTTACACGTACCTAATTAATTGGCTTATAACTATGGTGTTTTACGCGTCTGATTATCTTGAAATATACTATTACCCTGAATACCAACTTATAGAAACCCGGTGGTTGGCATACGCCCCGAGCAAAGCGTATAGGGAAGGGCTTGAACAATACTTGAATGCCGTGCGGCAGCATGACGTGAAGCTATGGTTAGGCGATTACCGATTAGGCAAAGTGATACGCATGGAAGACCAGCAGTGGGCTGCGAAGGAGTGGTTCCCGAAGTTTCTGCCGCTTGCATCCGGTATCGAAAAAATGGCAAGAGTCCAGTCTGAGGATGTCTTTAGTCAGATGAGTTCTGACAGCATGAAAAGCAAGCTTGATATTTCTGGGCTACCGTTTCAATTCAGCGAGTTTAAATATTATGAAGAAGCGAAAGAATGGCTGTTGGAATATAGCTCGGGTGCTTTTGGAAAGCAGAACGAGGATTAATAAAGCGTTAAATTTATGCCCGAGAGTGTCGACAGTGCAGGTATAGAAACGACGGTGCGATTCGTTTTTGCCACACCACTTGTAATCTGACCATGCTTGTACCGCTGCGCAGCCACATCACATTTGTCTTAAACTAGGTAGCCCAAATGCACGGCTAAAGTAGAAGCGAAATTAGTTCTTATAAACAAGCAAAAGCTCTCTAACTTGGAGGGCTTTTGCTTGTTTATAGCCCACAAATGTGTAGGAATAGCTATCGTCGTCCATCCTTTCATTATAATCCCACAACTTTCCCTTAAATTAGGATCGTGTAAAAGACCGCTCTTACGCTTAATCCGTACAGAGTAGGCAACACAAAAATGAATTATACCTTAAACTAAAGAATACATAATGGCGACAGGTCTTCTCGCACTTTTGGATGATGTGGCGGCGCTGGTGAAAGTCAGCGCGGCAACCTTGGATGACGTTCCGACGCAGGTGGCAAAAACAACAGGTAAAGTTTCCGGCATTGTCATCGATGATACTGCCGTGACGCCCAAGTACGTGGTGGGCCTCGATCCGAAGCGAGAACTCTCCATCATCTTCCAGATCGCTAAAAAGTCACTCATCAACAAAGCGATCTTTCTAGGGCCGGCTGCCTTGGTGCTTGGCTATTTCTTGCCAGTAGTTATACCTTACCTACTGATGATAGGGGGTGCTTTTCTGTGCTTCGAAGGCTATGAGAAAGTCCACTCCATGTTCAGCAAAACCCACGAACCAACGGATGAGCCAACTGAAGAAATGGAAGTGATCACGCCGGAAGAGCTAGAGAAGGAGCGAGTGAGCGGTGCGGTGCGTACAGATTTTATACTATCCGCAGAGATCATGGCTATTGCCTATGCCACCGTGGCCGATAGCCCTATTATGAACCAGATTGTGGTGCTGTTTGCGGTGGCGATTTTTATTACTGTTGCTGTTTACGGCTTCGTGGCCCTAATCGTGAAAGCAGACGACATTGGGGTGCACATGGCGCAGGACAAATTCCACCCGACCACCCAAAAGATCGGGCGCGGCATCGTGAAGTCCATGCCAACGTTCCTAGTTATACTGGGGTATGTAGGTACAGCGGCCATGCTGTGGGTAGGGGCAGAGATCATCGCGCATGGTTTGCCGTTTATGCACCACCCGCTGGAGGCGCTGGAGCACTCCCTCGCTGATATACCTGCCCTTGCTTGGTTTGTAAAAGTACTGGTACTGGCCTTAGGTGGTTTGCTCCTTGGTGCTGTTATTGCGCAGGTGGTATCCCTTGCCAAAAAGCTATTCAAGCGCCCTGCCGAGAAGGTGGCGCATTGATTTCGTGCCGTGGCTATGAATGTAGCTTTCAAAAAAAACAGGGACAGCGTTATCTTCGCTGTCCCTGTTTTTTTTGAACAATCGTTCCGACCTCTTACATGCGTGTAAACACAGTCGTACGCCTCACACCGTTAGTAGTCACCTCCGTTACGAGTTCAGTGCCACCGTTCTGACAAGTGAATTCAATTGAGTAACTGCCGGTTGGCACATTAGGGCGTCCTTTGTTTGTACCTGAGCAGATCACATCATCGGTTTCGGTATAGGTATAGGAGATCGTGTTGCCGCTAACTTTGTATTCAAAGTGGAACCTGAGCGGCGAGCAAATGCCATTGCAATCGGGATTCTCGCTATACCCTGTACCATCGCTTTTAAAGAAGTAGATCAAGTTACCGGAGCCGTTGCAGGTTGGTGTGCCCCATCTGCCAACAGGGCAGGAGCCGCCTCCGCTTGGTCCTTCGTCCTTAATCTTTTGGGCGATTACCATGAAGTCCTCCTCCGCATCGCTGACGCAACCGGAAAAAGTGAATGAAATAAGGGCTATAAGCAGGTATAAGATAGATATGTTCTTCATTTTCAAATTAAATTAAAAGCTAATGGATAGGTTTGCTCCTAGGGTGCTGTTTGCATTGGACATGATAAAAATGTCGTAGCCGAGGCGTAGCATAGTAGTGGGTTTGCCTGATGCGTTTGTCGTGAGTGAACGCTGCGCGAATAGGCCAAGATGACCGCCGCCGCCGAACACACCTGCCGATTCACCCGGGTTTACTTCATTGTCCTCGTCTGCCGTGCCGTAGGTATAGCAAAGGCCTCCCCCGGCCAGACCACCCAGTGTCACAATTTTTTTGATAGAGATTTCCTTGAACAGATAAGCAGTGGCATAGTGACGTGATCCATTATAGATCTCATTGCTGCCGAGGTTTTCAGAGTATCCGAAATAGTTGGTGGAGGCTAAACCAAAGCCTTTGGAAGGCGCTTTAGTACTGCCCTGCTTTGGTTCAAAATACTTCTCCAACATTACACTGAAACCAAAGATTGGAGATGTTTCAAAATCATAGCTTTCTTCAGAGAATGTCAGGTGTCTAGAATAGGTTACCCCTATAAATGTGCGGCCTAAGTTCTCGGCCTTGGTCGTGGGCTTTTCAGTAGGTGCCGGCTGCTCTGCCAGTTTTCCGAGCAAACTGCCTCCTGTTGATCCTGTGTTTGCAGGAGCTGATTCCAGTGCATTAAACTTTTCTTCTCTGCCGTTTGAATACACTATTTTGTAAATCTCCGCACGCTTCAGATTATACACAGGCCCTTCCTGAAAGTCGAACAGTTTGTATTTGATCGCCTCGTCCGATATCTCCATAACCAAGGCTTTTATCTCGGTTTTGTCGGTTTTAGTGATCACATCCTGCGCCTGCAAAGTATAGGCAGTCAGGAACGCGAAAAACAATAGGTAAAAATTTTTCATTTTTGATTTAAATAAAGGGTGGATGCTACATTGTTCAGGGCTGCATGGCAGCCCCACTGTCAGGTATGTTCATAGATTCTGCGCCTGCTGGTTTTGCAAGCGCTGTCATGCAGAAAGAACTGCAGGTATAGAGATGGGTAACTTAGGTATATGTTGGTTTGCGCAACAAAGATAGCTTGGGCTTAATTTAGACTACAATACCCACAAATGGGTATTTTGATGTTGAACTGAACTGATTCAAAAAGGAAACGGGCTGCTCGGGCTGGAGAGCTGCTGGCGGCAGACTGATGACCACACCCTTCCCGGTTTTTATTCTGTTTTAGCAATTTTTTGTTAGATTTAAGCAAACAGTGATTAACAGCTTGTCTTACAATGAATTCGAATAATCAGGGATTGATTTCTTGTATGGTTGAGATTCAAGACAAATTGCAAAGAGGCTTGGAAGCTGTCCTAAAGATTATGATAGCGCCGACCATACTTTGGGTAAGGGCCGAGGTTATTACGCCTGGCCTAGCCATTATTCAGTTGAGCACCCTGCCGAAAAAGTGGCGCATCGATTGCTGCGTAAATACGGCTTAAAGATATCTGTCAATGCAGGCTGTGAACAATAGTAGGAGGTTTCTGAGCGGTAGGGGGTACATCCTGCTCATCGCTGTGCTGGTATTGGTGGTAGTGCATCTGCGCTCAAAAGAGAACCTGCCTTTCAGTCCCAGCTACACCTTTCCCCTGCAGGACTTCTTGGTCCATTTTCTGGGCACGCTCTTTCTGTGGGAGATACAGATCTGGAATTTCAAGCACCTCTATGAGCGGAAACTCTACGAAGAGGGCTTCTCCCTGAAGCTGGTTTGGCAGGTATTGGCCGTCAACATCGCTTTCACCGCTTTTTTCTATGCTGTGTTTGCCCCCAGTGTCACGGTCTGGGTATACCGGGTGCCGTTTAGCGGGTACGCCTTCTTAATCGGGCTTTTGCTGTCGCTGTTGTTTTCGCTGCTGATCAACATGGTTTTCCTTAGTTTGCAGGTATACCGATACTGGCAGTTCAAGTCACAGCATGTACCTCCCGTTAGTATGGCCGCTCCAGCTGATGCAGCGCAAGCGCCACCAGAAGAGACAGGGTATAGCCAGAACCGTGTGTATATTAAAACCGGAAACGAGGAACTGCAGCTGCCTTATCAGGAGATTGCCTATTTCTATTCCGAGCAGAAGGTGGTTTTCGCCATGACAAGAACAGGCAGAAGGTTGATTACCCAATACACCTTGGCAGAGTTGGAGGGGTTGTTGGACCCGGCCGTTTTCTTTAAGATCAGCCGCCAGATCATAGCGCACCGGCAAGCCATCAGATCGGTGCGCAAAGATGCCAATTACAAGCTCTTGGTTGAGCTGCAGCTAGAAGGGAAACCGGTAAAAGTAGAGACGGTCAGCCGCTACAAGGCAGCTGAGTTCAGGGAGTGGTTCAAGGGAGAAACGCCCCAGCCCCATTAGCCTTACCATTCAGGCGGATATTGCCTACTATTCAGTCTAAAACTGGGCTGATTCTTCTGAATCAGTGTTTTTTTCTTTTTCCTTTGGGTCATTGTTTCACACCAAAACTTTAAGACAATGATCACAAATGTTAAAACCATTAACAAGTCTCAGGTAAAAACCCATACCCGCATGGCCACCGTTTCGGGGGTGGTGCTGGCCTTGCTAGGGCCCACTTTGTTAGTGCTGCTGTCTAATTACCTAAAGTTGGGCTTTATAGGGTCAGAGCTTTTCTTCTGGGGTCTTGCCATCGGCATACTTGCGCTGGTGCGCTTTTGGGAGCGCAGGCCTCTGTACTCTATCGGCTCTAAGCGATTTTCACTTCGTGACGCAGGCTGGGCTATCGTATTCGCTGTCGCTTTGTTTCTGTCCTTTCCGTTAATCTATGGCACGCTGATCTGGTTGGAGGTGCCGGTAGCCACTGAAATGTTTAAAGCCTTAGGGGCGCTGCCGTTGCCCGTGCTGCTTCTGTTAGCCCTTCGGGCCGGTGTAACGGAAGAGATCCTGAACAGAGGCTTTCTGATTGAACGCCTGCTGCTACTCACCAATAGCAAAGTGGTAGCCGTTGTGCTGCCTCTGCTGATCTTTATCATATCGCACTTGGCTTGGGGAATGGCGCACCTGCTCTTCGTTACGGTGGGGGGTGTTCTGTTGACGATCTTATACTTCTGGAAGCGCAACCTGTGGCTTAACATCATTTGCCATTTTCTGGTGGATATTTCGCTCTTCCTGCTCATGCCCCCGCTGTTTTAATAATTTTTTATTAAATTTAAGAAATTAAGAATCAGCGGCTTTTAGCATTTAGAAAATCCGCAAATCAGAAAGAGGCTTTTCTATATGATTGAAATCCAAGACAACTTACTCAAAGACTTGGAAGCTGTGAGGCAAATCCCCATTGTGCCGACCATGCTTGAAACTATTTGTCAGGTTACAGGGATGGGCTTTGCCGCCGTTGCCCGCGTAACAGAAGACAGATGGCTGGCGTGCAGCGTGCGGGACGAGGTGGAGTTTGGGCTGGAAGCCGGTGGGGAACTCGAAGTGGAAACCACACTATGCAATGAGATCAGGGCACACCGCCAGCCCATTGTGATCGACAATGTCTCGGAAGACCAGCATTACAAAGCGCACCACACCCCTAAAATCTACGGACTCCAAAGCTACATTTCCATACCTATTATCCTGAAGGACGGGAGTTTTTTTGGGACGCTCTGCGCCATCGACTCAAAACCCGCTCGGGTAAACAATCCGAAAGTGATCAACACTTTTAAAATGTTTGCAGAGCTGTTGGCCTTTCATTTGCAGAGTCTGGACTTGCTGGAGCGCAGTCACAAAGCTAATCTCGAACTGCAGTATAAAAATAGGGACTTGGCCAATACGAATTTCGATCTAGATAGCTTTGTAGTGACCGCTTCCCACGACCTGAAATCACCCATTGCCAACATCGAAGGCCTTATTTCTATCCTCTCCGATGCTGTTTCGAAAGAGGAGCTGGACCGGGAAGAGATCGAACAGATCACCGCTATGATGAAGTCCTCGCTTAACCGTTTTTCCACTACGATCAGGGACCTCACCGCTATAGTCGAGATCGACAAAACCAGTGCAGACGAAACATCCGAGGCACTTGATCTTTATGAGATCGTTGACTCCGTACGACAGGATTTACAGAGCCTGATTGTGAAGTCTAATGCCCAAATTGAGGTGTCGGCTGAAGAACGGCATCTGGCGGGCTTTTCACGAAAGAATTTCAAAAGTATTATCAGTAATCTGATCAGCAATGCCATCAAATACCGCTCACCTGACAGAAGTCCGCAAGTAATCGTGAAGATGGAGGAACTGGGTGGCAAAACGCATCTTTCCATTCAAGACAATGGGTTGGGTATACCTGCTGGCAAAGAGGAGAAGATCTTTACAATGTTTAAGCGTTTGCATGACCATGTGGAGGGCAGCGGCATTGGCCTGTACATCGTGAAAAGAATGGTGGATAAGGCGAAAGGAAAGATCTTAGTGGAGAGCACACAGGGTGAAGGCACCAAGTTCACGATCATTTTCTAAGAAGTTCTATACCTGTCGCCTCACAATATGAAAACAGGGACACGGATTTTCATCCATGTCCCTGTTTTTTTGGAGGTAAGCTAAATTAGCTGCCAAGATTTGGCAAGATTACCTTGTCAATAACATGCACCACACCGTTAGTGGCCTGCACATCCAAAAGAGAAGGTATGAGGTTGGCAACTCTGCCCTGCGTATCGGTCAGGGTCAGGTTGCTGGTGTTTACATAGAAAGATTCTCCGTTCACGGTGCCTATATCACCCGAACTCAGGTCAGTTGAATACACACGGCCTTCCACTACATGGTATAGCAGGATTTGTCTGAGGACATCATCCGGAACTGCGTCTAGGCTGGTGAATCCCAGATCTCCCAAAGCAGCTATAAAGGCATCATTCGTTGGTGCAAATACAGTGTATGGTCCACCAGTGGCCAGTGTTTCAGCTAGGCCGGCTTTTATGACTGCCTGCACCAATATCGAAAACTCAGGATCGAAGCTGAGAGCCAGTTCCACTAAGTTTTGCGTTGGCGGCATCAGCACCTCATCAATTACATGGATCACCCCGTTCAAAGCGCGCACATCGGCCAAGACGACATCGGCACCGTTTACCTGAACGCCGCCATTTAAAGTAATATTTACAGCAGCACCATTGAGCGTAGGCACGTAGCCCGCCGTCAAGTCAGTGGAGAATACTTTCCCTTGTACGGTATGGTAGAGCAGGATCTCACGCAGATTGGGCACGTTGCCAATATTAAAAGGATTTAGACCAAGTTTGGCAAAAGCTTCATCGGAAGGAGCGAATACAGTCAGCTGCTCAGTGGCTACAGTTCTTAACAGGCCTGTTTTTGCTAAGGCGACCACGAGGGTGCTGAAACTTGGTCTGCGCTTGTTCTTGTGTAGGGCACTGTTATTCTCGGCCTTTAGCTGATTAAAGTTTTCCAGCGTGGCTGCGATGTCCTCTGCAGACTCCAGTTCTGCTTGAGGCACTACATCCTCTTGCTTGTCGCAACCCGAAACTGCGAAAAGCAGAGTCAGTAGGAAAGCCAGAGAGCCCAGCTTATTCCGGAAAATGGAGAAGGTTGATAGGTTTTTCATGGTTTTAATTTTTTTTAGTAAGCGTTATATTATTTTACTATTCTCAACCCGCAGACTTTTCAATTGTTTGTGCTTAGGAAAAATATTTTTCAAAATTTATGACTGTATCGTTCTGTTATACAATGTTATAGGATTTGGTTGGACAGGGAGAGTCTTAGGATTCCATAAAAACAAAACGAGCTGCCCATTTTAAGAGCAGCTCGCTGTGATTGTAGGTATAGGCTATACTTTTAAGAGTTGATCAGTTCTTTCTCCCGGCTATACCATTTCCGCTTAAACCAGAAGGCGACATTCACTAGCAGGATTAGCGCCGGTACTTCCACCAGCGGACCGATCACGCCGGCAAAGGCCTGTCCGCTGTTGATGCCATAGATGCCGATGGCAACCGCAATAGCCAGCTCAAAATTGTTGCCGGTGGCCGTGAAGGAAATGGCCGTATTTTGGGAATAATCGGCACCCAGTAACTTGCCCAATATAAAGCTGATTACAAACATCAGGGCAAAGTATAACACCAGCGGCACTGCCAGTTGCAGCACATCAAACGGAATTTCGACCATCAGTTCGCCCTTCAAGCTGAACATGAGCACGATCGTAAACAATAGTGCGATGAGCGTGATAGGAGAGATGAACGGAATGTATTTGTTGTTGAACCAGTCCAAGCCCTTTAAGCTGATCAGCCCATAGCGTGTAATGATGCCCGCAAAGAAAGGTATGCCGAGGTAGATAAGCACGCTCTCCGCAATCTGCCCGATGGTAATGTTGATTTCAGCGCTCTGGATACCGAATAGCGGCGGCAGCACCGATATGAAAAGGTAGGCATACACGCTGTAGAAGAAAATCTGGAAGACACTGTTCAAAGCCACCAAACCAGCCGCATACTCCCGGTTGCCTTCGGCGAGCTCATTCCAAACCATCACCATGGCAATGCAGCGGGCTATACCTATCAGGATCAAGCCGATCATGTACTCGGGCTGGTCATGGAAAAAGAGGATGGCCAGAAAGAACATCAGGAAGGGGCCGATCACCCAATTTAAGAACAGCGACATGCTCAGGATTTTCACGTTCTTGAACACTTCGCCCATTTTCTCATACCTGACCTTGGCCAGTGGCGGGTACATCATCAGTATCAGACCGATGGCCAGCGGGATGTTGGTGGTGCCGCTCGAAAAGGAGTTTATAAACCCAGAGGATTCAGGTATAAAGTAGCCGATGCCTACGCCCAGAAACATGGCCAGAAAAATCCAGAGCGTAAGGTAGCGGTCGAAAAACCGGAGTTTTTTCCGCTGGTAGGTGGGGGTACAGTTGTTAGCACTCATAATAATAGTGGTTAGCAGCCCTTGCGAAGATTCTCTGCATAGGCGTTTGGCAAAATAGACTCCTCCACAGCACGTGCGGCCTTCTCAAAATCGTAGGCGAAGCGGATGAACTCCACCTCTATGCTGTTCCTGTCCAGTACCGAGCTGTTCTCGTCGATGGTCAGCATAACATAGGCGCCCCGGTTGTCGGCGTCTTTCGGCTTGCCCACCGACCCGATGTTGATCGCGTGACGGAAATGCGGCTGTCCCTCTTCGCCAGAATCCAATATGCGGTGATAAGGCTTGTGCGTGTGGCCAAAGCACAAGATGTCAGCGTCGGCGTCTTTCATAATGCGCAGCAGGCTCTTCTCGTCGCGGTCCTCAAACAGGTACTCGTTTATCTTGCGCGGACTGCCATGCACGAGCAGGAGGTTGAGATTGTCGTTGTTGAGCTGAAACTCGACTTTGATGTGCGCAGGCAGCGAACGCAGGTAGCTGCGCTGCGCCGACTTGATGATGTCGTTGGTGAACGAGATGGAAACCGAGCCATTGGCCTTTTCCTCCTCTGTTTTATAGGCGCAACCGCAATCGTCCGTCGCGCGCCCAATACCGAAGTCGTAGTTGCCGGCAATGGTCGGGATGTTGCGCTTCCGGATCTCATCGATCACCTCATTTGGCCAGATGTTATACCCCACCAAGTCGCCGAGGCAGTAGATAAAATCGGGTTTGCGGGCGTCTACGTCTGCAAAAAAGGCCTCCAAGGCAGGCAGGTTGGCGTGAATATCGCTGAACAGCGCTATTTTACTCATCGTGTCTTTATAGGTTGGTTCAAAAATTGGTTTTAGCAGCAGCCGCCACCCGGCGTGCAGGCATTACCCACAATCAGGTTATTCAAATTGATTTTCGGCTTCTCAATTTTATCAGCAGGTATACCGCATTTGTCTGAAGCGAGGCAGTTGGTCGTCTTGCTCAGCAGCACGAAGTTTTGGCCGTTGAAGCCAAGGTCATACTTACCGATGGTGTCGCTCTGGTACTCCACTTCCACTTCAAGGTCTTCCATACCCAAGGCTTTTTCAGACAGGGCGATGATGTTAAGCAATTTCTGCGGTTTCAGGCGGTGATCGAAGTCGTTGGCGTCCCACAGCTGGAAGTTGGCCACCTTCTCGTTGCGCACCGTGCCCCCGCAGTCAATAAAGTGCTTGGTGATCACGCCTACCTCGGTGACATGAAAATGCTCGGGAACCAGCGTGCCGTTCTCCAGTTCGAAGTTCACCGCCTCGGCAGTCTGCAGTATATGTTTGATTTCTGAAAGTTTCATCATGGTATATTTAAGATGTTAGCAACAAGTTGAATTCTGATTCTGAAGGTCGGTCAGCACATTTGTGAAATAGGCGCTGAGGCTCTCGAAGGCCTTTTCGTCAAGGCAGTAGCAAACCGACGTGCCCTCCACACTGCCCTTGATGATACCAGCGATCTTGAGCTCTTTGAGGTGCTGCGAAACCGTGGGCTGGGCCAATGGCAGTTCGTTCACGATATCGCCGCAGACGCAGGTTTTCACCTTGAGCAAGTGCTCAACAATTGCCACCCGAGCCGGATGACCCAATGCCTTCAGCAACATGGCGGTCTTGTTTTGGCTCTCTGTAAAAAACTCGGTTTTGGTCAGTCCCATCTCTCTAATCGTTTGATTGCAATATTACGATTAACGATTGAGAAGAGCAAATGGTTTAATGTGGTTGTTGGTTTGTGCCTGAGTCAGTTTTTAGCAGCGGCATCACTTTGGGCATGCTAGAAAACATGAGGTAAAAGTAGAGGGGCTGTGAGATGTCCCACAGCCCCTCTACAGGCCAAAATGTAAATGTCCTAGCTGTTTGCTAATTGACGATGACGTTGCCGCGAAGCACTTTCCCGTCTTTAGCAATCAACTGAACATGGTACATGCCCTTCGGATAGCTTGATAAGTCTAACACATGCCTGCCAGCCAGCTGCTGTCCGATTGTTTGCCGCAATATGCTGCGCCCTGCCGTGTTATACACGCCAAGCGAGAGCGACTGTGTTTTTATCCATTCTGATTGAATGGTAACGCTTCCGGCAGTTGGGTTCGGGTACACGGACAGGAGTTGCTTGTCGGCTTCTTCGGCAACGCTGGTGCATGTGGTTACCTCTATCTGGCTCTGGACGGAATTGGTGCAGCCATTGCTGGTATAGGTATACGTTACAGGGAATACACCCACACCTGTGGTGTCAGGTATGAACACCCCGTTTAAAACACCGGGACCTGTATATTCCCCGCCTTCCGGATAGCCTCCGGTCAAGGTAAGAGGACCTTGACTTTTGCAGATCGATGCAAGAGGCCCGAAGGTAACTTGAGGCAAGGCCACTACTTCTATAGCCGCAGTGGCAGAAGCGGTGCAGCCATTTGGATCGGTGTAGGTATAGGTGATCTCGAAAACACCCACGCCGCTTAAGGCAGGGTTGAAAAAATCGTCTTTTACACCCGTACCGCTATATACACCGCCTGCGGGAGAACCGCCTGTTAAGGCAATAGCGGCGGCGCTGCTGCAAAGCTTACCCATAGGAGAGAAGCTGACTTGCGGGATGCCCTGTACCATCACCTCTATGGTAGCCGTGCTTGTGCAGCCACTGGGAGAGGTATAGGTATAGGTTAAAGTGTTCAGACCGATCTGTGCCAAGGCGGGATCAAACTTTCCGTTTAGCAAACCCGGGCCGCTGTAGTTGCCCCCGGCCGGTGTGGCTTCCGGTAAGTCTACAGCTTCGGCGTCTCGGCAAAGGGGTGCTATACCTGAAAGGATTTTGGCTTGCGGCAATGGGTTCACCTTGATTTGGTGTGAAACCGTAGTTTCACAACCTGTGCTGGAGATGCCAACTACGCTTATCAAAGTGTCAGTGGTTACACGGGAGATCGTGAGGCTTGCCCCGGTTTGCCCGCTTCCCCATCTGTATTGCTCCGCTCCACTTGCGGTTAATGTAATACTTTGCCCTTCGCAAACGCTCGCCGGTGTAATTGTCACGACCGGAAAGTCGCTGATCACGATTTCCTGCTTAAAAGTGTTGCCTGTTCCGTTGGCATTGGAGGCAACCAAGGTGACGGTATAAACGCCAGCTTGGCTAAAGGTAAATGTCGGGTGCTGCTGGGTAGAACTAGCATTTGAAGGTCCGGTAACTGTCCAGTTCCAAGCAGTTGGTTTTCCGCCAGACAGGTCCTTGAATGTGACCGTCGATCCAACACAGCGCGATCCGCTCACCGAAAACTTAGAGCTAGGCGGAACAGGTGGAAAAATGGCGCTATACGTAGTGCTGAAATGCACCAAATCCGATTGACCTTCGCTGACAGCTCTTGTTGAGATAGGTTTCCCAAGTACGCCCGCATCGCCTTTGGGGACATTAAACAGAACTCTGTCCGAGGTTTTGGAAAAGGCGATGAGGCGGTCAGGAACTGTAAGTGTGGGAAGAGCTCCTTCGGTGATCTGCACCAGACGCATGTCGCTGGTGGATGTCGTGTCCACGGTGCCTAAGAAGCTCCCATAGTCAATTTTAAGGAAGTCATTGTATCCGCTTCCCGGTATGTAATTGTATTGCAGGTTTGTATCAAAAGCGCCTCCCAAAAAGATGATTTTGTCATCCCGCAGGTCCATGCCTTTGAGTAAGGTCGCTTTATCCACCTTCAGCTGTTTCAACCATTGTTGGGAGCCGCTCTTGCCAAATTTGCTAATGAATAAGTCCTCGTGCAAACTGCCATAGAGATATATATCCGATACCTTGTCACTGCCGAAGCGGAATTCCCCCAGAAATTTGCCCGATACGTACAGGTCACCTTTTGCGTCAATGTTCAAAAACATCGGGGTAATGATCAGCCTATGCTCACCGACTTGAACTGGCACTTCCGAGCTGAGCAACAGCTCGCCGTTGGCGCTGTAGAGGTCTACCACCAGCGTCTCTGCCCTGACACCCCAGAGTTTGTCAGTCGCGTCGAGCTTCAGATCGGCGTAGCCAACATCCCTGTGCCATACATACTGGCCATTCGCATCAAATTTGTAGAGCGTGTTATCGCTGCTGGCATACACGTTGTTTGCTCTATCCACCACAAGCGCCACTTTGTTTATCGTGTACTGCGATAAGAAAGTGTTATGCCACTGGAATCTGCCGTGCTTGTCGAATTTAAGAATGATAACAGAGTAGTGTCCATGGCTAGTATAGGGAGGTTTGATGGTGACATACTTGCCGTCTGTAGAATACACACGCACATCCCCTAAATACTGTTCATGGAAATAGGCGACATATACATTGCCTTGCGCATCTGTGGTGATATCCCCTTCGTGTGACCAATTGTCGCGATGCCTCAGGTATGCCGCCCATTGCACGGTGCCCTTCGGGTTATACTTCAGTATGGTGTGCTTGTATTCGTAGTTTTCGTTTTCAGTGTCATCAAAAACTAAATGCATACTGTCTCCTTTAGCGCTGTAATTATAGTAGTCATAAAGGCCTTTAAACAGTAGGAAGCTATTTCCGGCAGCATCGTAGGTTAAACTTTGTGCCTGTGCATTTTTATCGTAAGTGGAGGTAACGGAATAAGTTACTTCAGTCGGGTTTACTTGATCAATCACCTGCAAGTTGACCGACATGGTGTCGATACAACCTTCTGTGCCAAAGGAAATCAGTTTTACAGTCGTAGGCCCCTTTCTGTCAAAGCTGAGTTGGGGTGGGTGCTGTGCTGTTGAGGTTTTCCAAGAGCCACCGCCTTCGGCCAGCCATTTGTAGGTGCCGCCGGTGTTTACAGAAGAGTTCAGGAGCTGTATGGCTTCGCCAATTTCCGGATTGTAGTTGCTTAGCGTGAAATGCGAAAGCGGGCCTGCCACCTCCATGGTCACGGTCTGCAGCATGTCTTTCGCGCAGTAATAGTTCCAAGTGCCTTTCACCGTGAACGTGGTTGTTTCGAGCAGCGGACCAGTCAGGAAGTGCAGGGTTCCGCCATTGCCCTGCTGTGGTTCCCCAACCGCAACGTTTCCGTTCATGAGTTGATAAGAAACGTCTTCCTGCGTGTTTCGCACAAAAATCGACCCTTCTCCCTTTCTACACAGAGAAGGCGTGGTGGTCTCAACAGTCAATCGGGGATCGGCGCGGAAATGCAGTTTGAGCTCCTGTACCAGCGTGTCAGCGCCGCACCAGTTTGTGAGTATACCTTTCACGGTAATGGTCGAGCTGTTTCGGATACTGTAATAGGAGGTTCTGATATAGCTGCTGTTATAGGCTGCTTGCACAGTTGTCAACAGCCTGTCACCATTCCAAACTTCATACTTGGCGCCCTGTGTGGCACCGGTTATTTCTATGTAAGTGCTTTCATCGTAGCAGAGGCTGCTTTGTCCGGGCGTAATGGCGAAGTCACTGACTTTGGGCAGCGCCGTCACGGATACGGTTTTGCTGGCTGATATGCCGCAGAACGAGTAGGTCAGCTCATGGTCACCAGCGCCTGCCTCGGCCGGGTTGAAAGTGCCATCAGGGCGCACGCCATTGCCAGACCAAGTGCCTCCCGCCGGTGAAAAACCTGCCAAGGTATAGGGCGCCCTGTCAATGCACACCGATTCGTAAGCGCCAGCCTGCAATTTGGTGGGAGGGGCAATGACCTCAATCGCATTGGAGTAGTCCGTAAAACAACCCGCCTCATCTTTCACACGCAGGCGGTAAAAGCCGGAAGAGGTCACGGTTATCTTTTGGGTGGTGGAGCCATTACTCCACTCGTAGCCCACCATGCCAGCCGGTCCGGTTAACACCACGGTGCCGCCGGCGCAGAATGCAGTAGGGCCCTCCGCCTCAATAATCGGTTTGGGTAGATTGGATGCCTGCACTTGCACCTTGGCCGTATTGGCCAAGGTGTAAGCAGGACAACCTGTTTTGATCGCTTTGACTTTGATTAAATTCTGACCGGGGGCGAGCTTATCCTGCGGTATGGCCATGCTCAAGGGGCCTCCGCCGGTGTAGGTATCGCTCACTTTCTGTTCTCCAATATAGGCTTCGTAACTTACACCCGCCTCAGAAGTGGGAAATGAGATGTTGCCGCCGTACCCGTTGCAGGTGCTGCTGCCTTGCAGGGCCAGTTGCGTATTGGGTGGTGTGCACGCGGTATAAACATCCTGCTTGATAAGTAAACTGGAGTTGGAGGCTCCGTTTCCGGTAGTCCAAGCACCACCGGCAACCAGCACGTTGCCATCCTGTAGCAAATGTACGGAAGCTAGACTGGCCCCTATGAAATTGTACGTTTGCGTGGTCCATACCCGGGTACTGGGATTGTAGAGTTGAATGCATTTCGTATTGGTCGGGTTGAACAGATCGCCCACGCTGTAAAACAGGACGCGGCCATCGTCGAGCAGGGTGGCACGCGCCCCTCCCAAGGAGTAAAGTGGGTTAGGAACACTATAGAAAGTCTGTGAGGCAGGATTGAAAATCTCAGCAGTCTGCTGATCATTGCCTCCCCAAGACTGCGTACCGGCAATCAGAATATCGCCAGACTTTAACTTTACCACGGCGTGGCCTTCACGCTTGCGCTGTGTACCATATGTTAGCAAAGTCCATTGCTGTGTGACGGGATCGAACATCTCGGCTTTGTAAGGAGCGAGTTGTCCGCCAGTCGCCAGCACTTTGCCGTTGTTGAGCAAGATCAGCTGCATGCCCGCGCCATGCTCCACTTGCATGCCCCCTGTGTTGGACCACGTGTTGTCGAGCGGATTATAGATTTCTGAAGAAGTGCCTGCTGTACCGCCGGCTACGAGTACTTTGCCGTCATGTAGCTTGACGGCATCATGCTGTGCTCTTGGTCTGAGCATACTGCCTGTGCTTTGCCATGTGCCGGTGGCAGGAAGGTAACGCTCCGTTGTGGCAAGTACCTCCTCTGCTTGGTTCGTGCCACCAATGGCGAGTACGGTCCCGTCGTTAAGCAAGACAGAAGATAGAAAATCCCGCGCTTGGCTCATGCTGCCTGTGCTAGTCCATGTTTTAGAGCTTGGGTTGTAACGCTCAGCGGAGGAAAGCCTTTGCAAATTGGAAATCCAGTAGTCATTCCCTCCAAACACCAGCACGCTGCCATCCGGTAGCACCTGTGATTCATGGTTGGTTCTTGCCTGATTCAGAAGGCCCGTCGTTGTGACAGATTGAGCGAATAAGGTAAAAGAAGTAAACAGGAGGAGAAGGCAGAGTAAAGTTGTTCTCATTTATAATATAATGTGCTGGTGGGCTTACGGCTGTGAATATAAATCAATTGCACATTATAGTGAGCGATTTTAATATATAAATTTCTCTATACTACTAGACAGAATCGAATCCTTCAAATTTCCTCAGATTATAAGGATAGGAAGCTGAAGAAAGCCTAGCCCCGCTCCACCACCACATACCTCGCTGAGAAACCATTTTTTTTGTAAAGCAGCTGCAGGGCTGTGATCAGCGAGTCGATGCCGGATGGCTTGGTTTGCTGTCCGCCGATGGGTTGGAGGTAATTTTGAAAGCCTTTGTTGGGTATGCGGGCCACAAACCGTCTGGCATCCAACTCTTCCACGTCAGTGAGTGCTTTGGCGAGCACCACCTGCCGCATGTAGGGGAGGGCCGACTTCATACTGCGGTAATCAGAGAAGGCGTATAAGCGGTAACGGTAACTGAGCCGGATGGAGTTCACGCTCCAAAAATAATGCTTTATACCTGAAGGGGATGTTAAAAAGAGCTGAAAGGCAAATTGGAAATTTTATCTATACCTATTTGTGCTCTTTAATTAGTGAGGAAGATTATAAGGTGACAGTGCCGAACTTACCAGCACATCATGTCCAATATGTCGATCTTATTAGTGTAAGGCTCCAAGGCGCGTTTGCTGGCCAGCCCCCTGATCAGGCCGATGAAATTGGTTTCGGGGTTGGTCCATACCTCCGCAAAAAATCCGCCCATATCGTAGAGTTCGATGTGGTAGCCGCGACGGCCGCGTTCGGCCAGAAAAGTCCCGTGTGCCCATATCATCTCTAGTCTTCCGGCGAGTGTGTGGGTGTTGAAAAAGGTGAGACTCATGGTATGCTAAGCGTATGCGGATGAAAGTTAGATTCTAGTCGCTGTCAGGCTGGTCTGGGTTGTCATAGTCCCAGTACACTTCCAGCGTAGTTGGTTTGTCCAGATAGGCGGGGATGGGGGTGTAGACAATCAGTTCCCAGCCAGTCTTATTCATATCCTCACGGTGCAGACGTCTGGCCTGCCACATTAGCCGCTCGTGGATTTCCTGTCCGATAGGGCGTCGGCTTTTTATGTAAGGGCTGCCCTCATTAAATTTAAATGTGGTTGTATGCATAAATTGCAAATTTTACAGGTATACCTTATACTACGTAAGTTGTTATGGTTTGGTATGGTAACAGCCTGAAAATCTGAAATGTTATGCGCTAACGGGTGCTTTTTTCAAAAAGCATGAAGTGCTGCAGGGGTAGAAAGTCTTCTTGACGTTGCAACCTGAATCCATTGGCCTCCAGTTCTTTCTTGATCTGGGCGGCGGTCATTTTGTGCAGCGGACGGATCCGCACATTGGGGTCCTCGGCTTTGTACTCCAGCAGGAGCAGTCTGCCGCCCGGTTTTAAAGCTTTGTGTATGGCCTGCAACAACTCTACCGGGTAAGCCAGTTCATGATACACATCCACCATCATGGCGATGTCCAGCGAACTGTCCGGCAGATTGATTTGCTGACTGTCACCTTTCACGACTATTACGTTCCCGGCTCCTTTTTTTTCCTGTCGCTCCTTTAGGCTTTTCACGAACCTATCCTGCACCTCTACGGCGTATACCTTGCCCTCCGGCACTTTCGGTGCGATCTGGAAGGTATAGAAACCGGTGCCCGCCCCGATATCAGCCACTTTGCTGTTGGGCCGGAGGTCCATGTTCTGGATGGTGAGCGGGGAGTTTTCCTCTTCTTGCCGAGTGTCGCGGTCCAGCCAATTGCCGCCTGTGGCAGACATGATGGCCGCGATCTCCCGGCCCATGTATACCTTGCCGATGCCTCCGGGTGCGGGCTTTTTGTAGGTATAAGCGTCCTTCACCGCCGTCTGGGGCTGCTGCGCCTGACACGAGTGGCAGCCACTCAGGCAAAGGAGTAGAACCAGCGTGAACAGATAAGTTAGGGGGGAGGCGAGAGGCGTTGTTTTCATATCATGTGCTAAGCTTTTCGAGTCGCTGGGTCAGGTCGTCTATTAGTTCTTCGGTCCACTTTTCAGCTACTAGCTCATATTCGGCATCATCCCAGCGCTGCAGGTAGTCCTTTTCGAGCCACACATTCTCCGGGTTAGGGCCCACGGTGTAGAAGTTGCGATCAAGTCGGAAGAGCAAGTCCTTGGTCAGGTCAAAATTATCGGCGCCTACTCGCTGAAAACCCTCCAACCGCAACCGCAGACCCATTCGGTTGACATTGCCTTTTTCGATGCTGACCTCAGACCCGGCATCGGCGCTGGGTTCGCGGGTCCATGTGTCTACAAGCCGCTCCAGCCTGAAATCGTGAAAAAGAACGATCACATCCGCAAGGTGCTGATGGATATGTTTCGCCAGTTCAGGCAAAATGGTATCATACAGCTTTTGCAAAGCCTGTTTGTCTTTAAGGGGGCGCTCTTGCATGGTAATCAATATTAGTCTTCCTTATACGGTATGCCTTCGGATCAGGGCGTCCGAAGCAGGTATAGTTTCAACGCAGCAGAAGGGGGCTTAGGTATAGTGCAGGGCTGTTTTGGCGTATTTTGGCCAAATTTTTGTAACTTGTGCTGAAAATTTCTCATTCACTTTAAAATTCTATGAAAGAACAGATCATATCGGCCGGTAAGATATCCGGCGTTGTGGCCCTGTTGGCGCTGGCTAGTTGCACCTCAGTGCAGACGCCGCAGACACAGGACACACAGGCTGCCACCGAGCAGCAGCAGGCGGAAACCAATCTGCTCCTACAAGAGTGGAGCGGCCCATACCAAGGGGTTCCCGCCTTCGATAAAATGAATCTGGCCGACCTGAAGCCAGCGATGGAAAAGGCCATGGCCATAAACTTGGCAGAGATCGAGGCCATCGCAAACAGCACAGAGCCTGCCACCTTCGAAAACACCATCGAGGCGATGGAAAGATCGGGCGAAGAGCTGGACCGCGTGTTCACCTACTACGGCATCTGGGGCAGCAACATGTCTACGCCGGAGTTCCGCGAGATACAGAAGGAGATGGCCCCGAAAATCTCAGAGTTCAGCTCTAAGATCTCTCAGAACGAGAAGCTTTTCCAACGTATCAAAACCGTATACGAGAACTCCATCAAGAACCCACTGCCTGCTGACCAGCAGCGTGTGGTGCAGCTTATATACGAGGACTTCGCCATGGAAGGCGCTGACCTGAGCCCTGAGAAGAAGCAGCGTTATGCTGAAATCAACAAAGAGCTTTCTTCGCTGTATACCGCCTTTGGCAACAACATTTTGGCCGATGAGGAGAAGTATGTAGTGTACTTCACCAAAGACCAGCTGAGCGGTTTGCCGGAGTCTTTTGTGAAAGCCGCCGCCAAGGCCGCCGCTGATCGTGGCAAGCCGGGGCAGTATGCCGTAACCAACACCCGTTCGTCCATGGACCAGTTCCTGACTTACTCTGACGAGCGCGGCTTGCGCGAGCAGGTATGGAAGAACTACTACTCACGCGGCGACAACAACGATGCGAACGACAACAAGCAGAACATCGTGAACATCCTGAAGCTGCGCAAAGAGCGTGTGCAGTTAATGGGCTATGATAACTTCGCCGAGTGGCGCCTGCAGAACCGCATGGCCAAAACGCCTGAGGCGGCGATGGAGCTGATGATGGCCGTATGGCCCGCCGCTACCGCCCGTGCCCGCGAAGAGGTGGCCGACATGCAAAAACTGGCCAACGCCACGAGCAAAACCAAGATCACGATCGAGCCTTGGGACTACCGCTACTACGCAGAGAAAGTGCGCAAAGACAAGTATGACCTCGACTCAGACGAAGTGAAGCAGTACCTCGAGTTAGGCAACCTGACCCAAGCCATGTTCTTCACGGCTGGCGAGTTGTTCAACTTCGACTTCAAGCCAGTTGCGGAAGGTTCTGTGCCGGTGTTCCACGAAGATGTGAAAGTATGGGAAGTGACGGACAAGACCAGTGGCGAGCACATCGGTCTTTGGTACCTTGACCCATTCGCACGTCAGGGCAAGCGCTCCGGTGCTTGGGCCACGACGTACCGCGCCCACACGACTTTCGATGGCAAAAAGAATGTGCTGTCGTCTAACAACTCTAACTTCGTGAAGCCTGCGCCGGGCGAACCTGTGCTGGTGTCATGGGACGATGCGACTACCTTCTTCCACGAGTTCGGTCATGCGCTACACTTCTTGGCCTCTAACGTGAAGTACCCAACGCTGAATAGCGGCGTGCGTGACTACACCGAGTTCCAGTCGCAGTTGCTGGAGCGCTGGTTGTCTACCGATAAAGTGATCAACCAGTTCCTGAAGCACTACAAGACTGGTGAACCGATGCCGAAAGAGCTGGTAGCCAAGATCGAGAAGGCTGCTACCTTTAACCAAGGTTTCGAAACGACGGAGTTCTTGGCCTCAGCCCTGATGGATATGCATTTCCACCTAGCCGACCCGGAAAACCTAGACCCGGACAAGTTCGAGAAAGAGACGCTTGCTAAACTCGGTATGCCAAAAGAGATCGTGATGCGTCACCGCTCACCGCACTTCGGACACGTATTTTCCGGCGAGGGCTATGCCACCGCTTACTACGGTTACATGTGGGCCGACGTGCTTACCTCTGATGCCTCCGAGGCCTTCACAGAAGCGCCGGGCGGATTCTATGACAAAGGCGTTGCCGACAAACTGGTGAAGTACCTGTTTGCGCCGCGTAACTCCATGGATCCGGCTGAAGCCTACCGTATGTTCCGTGGCCGTGACGCCCGCATCGACGCGCTGATGCGTGATCGTGGCTTCCCGGTACCGAAAAATTAGAATAAAAAATAAGCCTGTACTATCATAAAAACAGAAAAGCCGCTGACATCAGCGGCTTTTCTGTTTTTATATCTGCTATACCTAGACCGGTTAATTAGATATACTGCTGTCCCAAATGCCTTTGTGCAGCATCCGGTGGTCATTGTCTTTTGTGCAGCCAACGAGGTGCTTGCCATGGTCAATCTCCTGCTTACCTTCCGCAATTTTACTTCTTAGATATTGCCCTCCAATCCTTTAGCAACCTTTACTATCTCGCCTCGTCTTAAATGTAGTAGGTCACTGTTAAACGCAGGTATTATTGGGAAAAGCTTTACGATACTGTTTTTATCTCTTCTTTCCGCTACAGCTTCTCTTTGGCGCTGCGAGCTTTGCGCAGGCACCTGAAGAAAAGCCAGAGGAAAAACCATACCTGAAACTGGGCGGTGCCGTGCGCTTCAACTACAACCTCTCCACATGGAAAAAAGACCAGCTGGAGCGTGGCGGAGATTTTGGCTTCGACCTCTTTCGCATCAATGCGGAGGCGGAGTATCGGGGCATTAAACTGAATGCCGAGTTCCGTCACTACTCACAGGCCTTTGGCGGTTCTTTTCTGAAACAGGGCTGGTTCCAGTACGATTTCGACGAAGGCTCCCAACTACAGATTGGACTCAACCAAGTGCCCTTTGGCATACAACAGTACAACTCCAACAACTGGTTTTTTAACATGACCTACTATGTCGGTTTCGAAGATGACCACGACATGGGCGTGAAATACATCCGAGACAGTAGGCGATGGCGATGGCAGGCGGCTTACTATAAAAGTGCTGAGGAGTTTGTGTTCGGCTTGTCAGAACCAAGCCCGAATCGCTACTCCTACGACGTAACAGGTCGGAACAAAGAAAACAACCAGCTGGACTTTAAACTGGTGCGCCGGCTGGGAGACAGCCTCCAGCACGAGCTGGGCTACTCGCTACAGGGAGGGATGCTCTACAACATCGACACCGAACGTAATGGTACCCGCTATGCCGGTGCAGTACACTATGAGTACAAGTCATCGCACAGCCCATGGAACATCAAGCTGCAGGCCATGCTCTATCGCTTTCAGCCGTCCTACGCTGCTGGCGCCGAGCTGGACTTTGTGGAAATGGGGGCTTATGGGGCCAACTACAATGTGGCGAACAGAGGCGAGATCTATACCGCCGGTATATCCTACCACATACCTGTAAACACGCGCCTCTTGCAGGGCGTAGACATATACAACAACTACGGTTATTACAATAAACGTGTAAGCGGCTACGAGAATGCCCACATGAACGTGCTGGGAGCGCTCTTCACCGCCGGACCCATGTACATCTACACCGATGCGGCTTTCGGGTACAACCACCCTTGGCTGGGACCTGAGTGGGAGAATGCCTTCACCACAGGCACAATGGGGGACACCCGGTGGCACATGCGCTTCAACATCAACATGGGATATTATTTCTAGACCTTTAAAATAGAAGGAATGAGTAAAGTAAGGAGTGATGCTAAGAAGTCTTTTGGGTTAGAGGTAAACGGCCCTGTATTCTGGTCATCTATTGTGTTCTTGGTTATCAGCATTGCGCTTGTACTCATTTTCAGGAAGGATGCGGAGGCGTTTTTTACCGAGACACAGGCTATCGTCACATCCAAGGCAGGTTGGCTCTTTATATTAAGCGTGAACATATTTGTCGCCTTCTGTTTCTTTATCGCCTTTGGGAGGTTTGGCAAGATCAGACTGGGAGGGAAAGACGCCAAGCCCGAGTTTAGCACCTCCGCTTGGTTTGCCATGCTGTTCAGCGCAGGTATGGGCATTGGACTTTTGTTCTGGAGCATCGCCGAGCCGATCAACCATTTTCAGACGCCGCCGATGGGGGACCCCGGTACGCCCGCCGCGGCAAGACAGGCCATGAACTTCACCTTTCTGCACTGGGGACTGCATGCGTGGGCTATTTATGCGCTGGTCGCGCTGGCGCTTGCCTTCTTTACCTACAACCGCCAACTGCCGCTCACGGTGCGATCCGCTTTTTACCCCTTTCTGGGTGAGCGCATACACGGCATCATCGGGGACGTGATCGACATCTTGGCCGTGATTGCCACACTCTTTGGTCTGGCTACTTCGCTGGGGCTCGGCGTAAGCCAAGTGGCGGCAGGGCTCAACCATGTCTTCCCCGTCATCAGCAACGACATCACCACACAGATCATCCTGATCGCGATTATAACAGGCATTGCCACGGTCTCGGTGGTAACAGGCGTGGACAAGGGCGTGCGCATCCTGAGCGAGTGGAACATCCGCATCGCGCTCCTGATCTTGGTGGCCGTTTTGGCCTTGGGGCCCACTGTTTTTATTCTGGGCTCCTATGTGCAAAATACAGGCTACTACTTGGGTAATTTCCTGCAGCTTTCTTTTTGGAACGAGGCCTTTTCCACCAACAATTGGCAGGGCTCTTGGACGGTCTTCTACTGGGCTTGGTGGATCTCTTGGGCTCCTTTTGTGGGTATATTCATCGCACGGGTTTCCAAGGGGCGCACGATCAAAGAGTTTGTGCTCGGCGTGCTCATCGCCCCGTCTCTCCTCTCATTTTTGTGGATGACTGCGTTCGGAAGCACCGCCTTGCGCGATATACTGGCGGGCAATTCAGCTATTGCCGATGCGGTGGCCGCAGACATTTCCACGGCGCTTTTCGTCTTTTTTGAGCAGCTTCCATTTTCAACCGTGCTTTCGGTGATCGGCATCATCCTGATTGCCGGCTTCTTTGTGACCTCCTCTGACTCGGGATCTTTGGTGGTGGTGAGTCTGACCTCCGGGGGAAGACCTAATCCGTCGGTGGGCACACGTATTTTCTGGGCATTGTCGGGAGGTGCCATCGCGGCCGTGCTGCTCTTGGGCGGTGGCTTGCAGGCCTTGCAAACAGCCGTTATCATCACCGGACTTCCCTTTGCCCTCATCCTGCTGACGATGTGCTACAGCCTGTACAGAGGCCTGAGCGAGGAGTTAGAGGAATATAATAAACTCGGGCAGGCCAAAGAGCGGAAGGCATACCAGCAACTGGTTTCTGAAATGCTTGCCAAAAGAGCCCAGAAACAAAGCGTGCCGAAGCCCGCGGAAGGAGAAACTAATCCAAGCAAACCTTTAGAGTAAGAAACGCTATGATCGCAATAAATTCCATGATGGTCTGCCTCGACCTAAGTGACATAGATGAGAAACTGGTAGCCTTTGCACGTGCAATCTGCGGGCGCCTGCCGGTGGACAAAGTCTATTTTGTGCACAATATCAAAACCTCCGAGCTGAGCGATGACTTTCGGGAGTGGTTTGGGGACGTGGACTTGGCTACCGAAATAGAGGGGAATATAACTGATATCGTGACAGAGCATTTCGCCGATGCCGCCCAGCATGAGATACTGGTGAGCGAAGAGCCGAACACCGAGGTGATCTTGGCCGATCTGGTGAAGCGTTATAACGTGAAGCTGACTTTGCTCGGTAAGAAATCAAGGGATAAGAGCACCGGAGCATTGGGAACAAAGCTGTTGCGCATATTGCCTTGCAGTATACTGGTCTTTCCTGAGACGAGCGGCTTCCGCATTGAGAAGGTGCTGGTCCCCATTGACTTTTCAGATACCTCCGTGCATGCGCTTCGGCTCAGCAAGAACCTGTCAGACCAACTGGGGTTGCAACTGGAGATCATGCACGTGTACCGGCTGCCAAGCCAGTTCTTTCCGCTCATATCGGAAGAAAAGGCCATTAAGAAAGCGGAGGAGGTGGTGCAGGGAAAGTTCGAGGGGTTGCAAAAACAGCATCCTGAAATTATGGGTATACCCTATACCTTGGTGCGCGCCGCCAACAAGAGCATAGCCGAGCGCATAAGCCTGCAACTGGACAAAGGGGGCCACGACTTGCTTGTGCTCGGTCTCAAGGGCAACAACCCGATCCCCTCCCTCAGTCTAGGCAGTGTGCCAACAGAAATATACAATTCAGAGATACATGTGCCGCTATGGCTTGTTTATTCAGAGGAGGTGATAAAATGATGTAGGTGCCTAACTTGCAGGTGCTTGTGTGGCGGAAAAATCACTGCTGTCAGAACAGTAAAAAATAATTTCAGATATTATCCCTTTGCAGAGCAACCTTTTGAGATTGCCTTCGTAAGCCTTGAGTTAACAAGTGTATGGGGCATTAGTTAAGGAGGGAAAATCTATCCTATTTTTACCCCAAGCTCTCAGAATACCGATTGCCTGTTTTATGGACGAATACTCACTTTTTACTAGCAAGCTGCAAGCCTGCGACCTGATTGTACTGACAGAAGCCGACGAAACCCGCACATACTGTAGGTTTTATGCCAATGGACTCTATCAGGACCGGATGTTTATTTCAGATGTCTCCATGAAAGAAAATCTGACACTGCTTAGCAGTGAAGAAGATGTGATTGATTGGAATGGAGTACAAAACCTCCGCAAAAAGTACTGCGAAATAGTGCCTGATAGCGAGGGAATGAATGCGGTTGAATCTTCGGAGCCCGCTTAATTTTTCTCTCCATTAAATTTCAAAATAAGACTTGCCGGAGGAGGGCGTCTTTGTCCTACTTTGGGAGACATGCGGCCTAAAAAAAGCAAAGGCTCCCGTGGGGGAGCCTCGCCTCTTTAAAGGATTGCCATGTGGCAACCTTCAACTTTTAGCCGCTGCAAATATAGGGGAAATTATACCTATATGTTGTGCTAATTTTTAAAAAAAATAAAATATTTGAACTTTCTTTTAGTAATGTCATTAAATCTACGCAGAATGATGCAGTAGCCTAATGCTCTATGAAATTGCCGATTGGTATTTAATATTCATTACAAACAAAAAACGGTAGCCTAGGCTACCGTTTTTTGTTTGTAATGAATCCCGCAAAATGGATTTCTTATTTATCGGCGTTGTATCCCGCCAACTTGATCATTTTGTTGTAGTTACCTAACAACAGGAACGATGGTGCCCACTGTCCTACAAACAACGCCTCTTCATCTTTTTTCATGATTTTGAGTGTTGCAGAAATAGCCATAGAGCCCAATGCTGCCCATAGGAATATATCAGATGGTATCTTTGAAGTATAATCCTCAATAGCAGAGGCCACGGGACCCTCTTTATGCTGTGGGTTCATGCGGTCTGCTTTGTTTTTTAAATCTTGTGCGTCTCTTTTAAGATCTTGTGTGTCCATAGTTATTATTTTGTTTAGATGGTACAATACCATAGAAAACGAAATAGGCCTGTGATTGTTTGCAAAAACTCAAAAATAAGGCTCCAAAGCCTTGTGGAAGGGTTGAAGACAACTTAAGCGAAATAGTGCAGTTTCGCGGGAAAGCAGTATATTATTGACACAATATATGTAAATTGGCACCCTGAAAAGAAAGGGTGCCTGTAGGTATACCTTATTTGAGACCGAACCCAAAACGAAGTCTATACCTTGGAGCTTTCCGCACTTCTTGAACCGCTGGCCGGCACGCCCCAAACCACGCTTGCGACGGTGGTGCTCCTGCTCCCGCTGTTGGCTTTTGCGGTGCTCTACCTTGCTGGCAGAAAGCTGCCGCGTCACGGTGATTGGCTGGGTATCGGTGCAACCGGACTGGCATTTGTACTTTCCCTCTATCTGTTCGCCCAGACTTGGAACACCAGCACGTTCCATAGCCGCACTACTTGGTTTAGCCTTCCATCTGATTTTATAACTGACTTCACGGCGGGCATTCTGCTCGACAACCTGACGGTGCTAATGCTGGTCATCGTGACCTTCATCTCCACGCTGGTGCAGCTTTTTTCGGTGGGCTACATGCATGGTGACACAGGGTATAGCCGCTACTTTGCTTATCTGGGCCTGTTTACCTTCAGCATGCTGGGCATTGTGCTGGTTGACAACCTGCTGCTGCTCTTTATGTTCTGGGAGTTGGTGGGGCTTTCTTCCTACCTGCTCATCGGGTTTTGGTACGAGCGGCCGGCTGCCAATGCGGCCAGCAAAAAAGCTTTTCTGGTCAACCGTGTAGGCGATGTCGGACTGTTGCTTGGTCTGTTCGCTTTCTATACCTATTTCCGGACCTTCGACTTGGAAGCGCTCCGCAGCCTTATCGGGGTGGGAGAGTGGCTCAATGGTAGCTTTGTAACGAGCTATACCTTAAACGGGCAGCCATGGCTGGTGGAATTGAGTCCGCTGTTCCTGACGCTGGCCGGGCTGGGGCTGTTCATGGGCTGTGTTGGCAAGTCGGCGCAGTTCCCGCTGCAGGTATGGCTGCCGGACGCCATGCAGGGCCCTACGCCGGTGTCCTCACTTATACACGCGGCCACCATGGTGGCGGCCGGTGTATACCTTGTGGCCCGCTGCTATGCTTTCTTCACAGTCGATGCGTTGACGGTTATCGCTATTATCGGAGCCGTCACGGCCCTGCTGGGTGCCATTGCGGCGCTCACGCAATATGATATTAAAGCGGTACTCGCTTTCTCCACCATTTCGCAGTTGGGTTATATGGTGATGGGTATGGGCACGGGGGCGCACGATGCCTCGCTTTTCCACCTGACCACGCATGCCTTTTTCAAGGCGGCGCTTTTCCTCAACGCCGGTATCATCATCCACGCCATGCATCGCGGTATGCACCACGCACACCTGCCGGTCGACGTGGACCCACAGGACAT
The DNA here is from genome assembly GCF_947499215.1 of uncultured Pontibacter sp. Lineage (GTDB taxonomy): Bacteria > Bacteroidota > Bacteroidia > Cytophagales > Hymenobacteraceae > Pontibacter. The sequence goes on along the minus strand of NZ_CANMNI010000001.1, from coordinate 1,125,252 downwards.
TCGCAACATGGGCGGCCTTCGCAAAGCCATGCCCCTTACATTCTATACCTACCTGCTGGCCGCTGCGGCGCTGGTGGGCTTGCCACTGTTTTCGGGTTTCCTGTCCAAAGACGCGATCCTGTCGGGCAGCTGGGCTTGGGCGCAGACCATGAGTCAAACCAATGGCAACAGCTTGTACTTTGCGGTGCCGATCATCGGCTTCACCGTCGTGCTGCTCACGGCTTATTACATGGGGCGGCATCTGTGGTTTATGTTCTTTGGGAGTTTCCGCTTGCCTTTTGATGTGAAGGCACTCAGGTTATCGCTCAGTCGGGAAGTAGAGCAAGTGATGCTCTGGCCGGTGGTGATGCTGGCTGTACTTTCCTTGGGTATATTCTTTTCGCTTAATCCGTTTTCCTTTGCGGGAAGCTGGGTGATGCAGGGCGTAGGTATAGCGGTGCTCTCGCAGGAAGGTGCTTTGCTAGCTAATAATCTGATACAATCGGTCGTGATGCAGGATGCTGCTAACCAGACAGCGCATTTAGTGATCGGGGCGCTTTCGGCCTTATTGGGTATAGCAGGTATAGCTTTGGCCATCGGCAGGTATAGGGGCAAGAGCAATGAGGCTTTATTACAGGATGTACCGCACGGTCCGCTGGCACGACTCTCCTACAATCATTTTTATCTGGATGCAGTGTACGCTGCTGTGCTGGTGCGACCGGTGCTGTGGCTTTCGCGCATGCTCTACCGACTCGACAAGCGGGTGATCGACAATACCTTGGAATACGCCAGCAAGTGGCTAGTCGTGTTCGCCAAGATCGTGAAGTGGTTCGATACGTGGGTAGTGGACGGCAGTGTGTGGCTGATCGGTGCGCTCTCAAAAGTAGTAGGTCGTTTCGGCCGCGGACTGCAGAGTGGCAAGGTGCAGTCTTACTATGCCTACTCCCTTTTCGGATTTATTCTGATTATACTATACATCATGCTGAATTGATGCTAATTTCGCAGATTCAGATTTACAGATTTGAAAATTTGAAGATGAAGGGGCAGATTTTGAGTTTGATGATGTGAGAGGAGGCAGATGCTGAATTTCGAAATTTGAGCTCTCAGGAATTAGAAATGAGGTGATGCACAGGCCTTAAAACGAATCTGTCTGGAACATGCCGATTTTCATTTCTGGATTTGAAAAGCGAGCAAAATAAGTCTTGGCCTATGCGGTGTAGCAACTCGGGTGAAATTTAAATTCTCCCCGGTATAACATTGGGTAAGATCTAAATTAGTGCAGATACATGGTGATGTAATCGTGTGTCTTGATACGTGATACTTGTGTCGATTTATTGATGGACTATATACTTTCCAGCCTTATTTTTCTTCCTCTGCTGGCAGCGCTTGTGGTGCTGTTGCTGCCATTGCGCTTTCAGAAAACGATGAAGGTAGTGGCACTGTCCGGCACGCTGTTGCAATTGGTAGTGGCCGTGCTGGTATACCTTGGTTTTGATGGCAATGCGCAGGCCAATGGGCAGACGGGCTATCAGTTTGTGGAGAAACTGAACTGGATCGGCTTCTCGCTGGGCAGTCTGGGACGTTTCCAGATCGAGTACTTTGTGGGGGTGGATGGCGTCAGTATCAGTATGGTGCTGCTCACAGGCATCGTCGGCGTCATCGGAATTATCTCCTCTTGGAACATCACTAAAAACGTGAAAGGCTACTTCCTGCTCTACCTGCTGCTCATGACCAGCGTGATGGGCTGTTTCCTCGCACTCGACTTTTTTCTGTTCTACCTCTTCTTTGAGTTCATGCTCCTGCCCATGTACTTCCTCATCGGCATCTGGGGCGGACCGAAGCGTGAGTATGCGGCCATCAAGTTCTTCATCTATACCTTAGTCGGCTCACTTTTTATCCTGATCGTGATGATCGGGCTGTATACCTCGGTGATCGATCCGGAGGCAACGGCGCAACAGATGGGCATGCTGGGTCAGGGCGTGCCGGCTAGCTTTGATCTCATCCGGCAGATGCAACAAATGCTGCAGCAGGGCGTGATTAACAGCTCTGACATGGTGCGTACCTTCAGCATACCAGCCATGATGGAGCCGGCCAACTTTATACCGGGTAGCCTTTTGCACGTGCTCTCCGGCGTTACACTGTTCGACTACCCGATTCGCTTTGCGGCTTTCCTGCTGGTGTTTGCTGGCTTCCTGATCAAAGTGCCCTCGGTGCCGGTGCACACGTGGCTACCGGATGCGCACGTGGAAGCGCCAACTCCCATCTCGGTGCTGCTAGCAGCTATCCTGCTAAAGGTGGGTGGCTACGGCCTTATTCGCATTGCTTACCCGATCTTCCCGGATGCCGGGGCCTATTTCGCCACGCTGGTTGGCGGACTGGGCGTACTCTCCATTATTTATGGGGCGCTCTGTGCCTTGGCTATGAACGACCTTAAAAAACTGATCGCCTACTCGTCGGTGTCGCACATGGGTTTTGTGCTGCTGGGGTTGGCCTCGCTTACAAACGAGGGTGTGAACGGTGCTATTTACATGATGTTCAGCCATGGCCTTATCTCTGCCATGCTATTCTTGGTGGTAGGGGTAATCTATGACCGGGCGCATGACCGCACCATCCTCAATTTCCGGGGACTGGCCAAGCGCATGCCGGCCTATACCGCCTTTGTAGTGATCGCTTTCTTTGCCTCCTTGGGCTTGCCGGGCTTCTCTGGTTTCATAGCCGAGCTGCTGGTGCTATTGGGTAGCTTTAGCGCCCCGGAGGCCACCGGACTGTTGCCGCGCTGGCTGGCGATTGTGGCGGTGTTCGGCATTTTGCTGGCTGCGGCCTACTACCTGTGGGCGCTGCAGCGCATGTTCTTCGGCAAGTACTGGATTTTCCCGGAGTTGCGCAAGAAAGCGGCGATCTCAGACCTGAATTTCCGGGAGTACCTCATGCTGGTACCACTGGCAATACTAGCGCTGCTGTTTGGTATTTTCCCGCACCTGCTGCTCGACAAAATAGGAATGGCTGTGGCAGGGTTTACCGAGTTGGTGCTGCGCAATGGGCAGGAACAACTGAACATGGTGCTCTCAACTTTAATTAACTAACAAATCCGGCGCTTCTGGTCCATGAGTCCGCTGCGCCCAGTATGCTTATACCTTTAAGACTATCCGTGGAAGAACAGGCCGCACAACTCACCCAAGCCATTGACAGCATCTTAGCCGGTGCCGGCTCCTTGCTGCCTGAGCTGCTGCTCGCCATCTTCTTTCTGCTGCTCGTCACGCTCGACTTGTTCAAGTCAAAAGCTATAAAGCGTTTGCTGCCTTGGCTGGCGGCTACCGGTCTTTTTGCCACATTAGCCATACAGTTGCTCGGCGGCTATACCTCAGAAGGGGTGCAGTTTCTGAACCTGCTGCGTTCCGACGGACTGGCCCGCTATAGCGGACTGCTCTTTAGTGCCGCCGGCATCTTCACGATCCTGCTGTCGCTGCAAAACAAACGGCTGGAGAAATTAAAAGAGGGCAGAGGCGAGTACTATGCCCTGATTCTGATGCTGGTGCTGGGCCTCAACCTGATGGCCAAGTCCGTGAACCTGCTGATGGTGTTTATCGCCATCGAAGTGGTTTCCATCGCCTCCTACATTCTCACCCTCACGCTCAAAGAAGAGAAACGGGCAGTAGAGGCTGGTTTGAAATATGTGCTCTACGGTACGCTTTCGGCTGGCGTGATGCTCTACGGTATGTCGTTTTTCTACGGCCTCACCGGCTCGCTTGACTATACCTTGGTCAGCTTCTGGCGGTCGCTGCTCGATGCCAGCCCGCTGATGGTGACCGTGGCGGCCATTCTGATCTTTGCCGGATTCCTGTTCAAGATATCAGCGGCACCCTTCCATTTCTGGACGCCCGATGTATACCAAGGAGCACCCATGCCCGTGGTGGCGCTCTTTTCCACAGGCCCAAAAATGGCTGGTATTATTGTGATCATGCGTTTTGTGGCGGCCTTTGCGGATGCTTCTATTTCGGGTGCTTTCAGTGATATTTTGCTCTTCTTAGGGGTGGCGGCTTTAGCTACGCTAGTGGTTGGCAACTTTACCGCGCTTTGGCAGCGCACCCCGCGCCGGCTGATGGCTTTCTCCTCCGTGTCGCATGCCGGTTTTCTGCTGATGGCGCTGCTGGCCTTCGGATCGGAATACATGACAAGCGTGCTTTTTTACATGACGGTGCTGCTATTCATGAACTTCGGCCTGTTCCTATACCTGCAGGTGGCCGAAGAGAAATGGGGTGTACAGACATTGGAAGACTTTAAAGGACTTGGCCCGAAAGCGCCCTATGCGGGCATCGTGGTCCTGCTATACCTGCTCTCGCTTACAGGCCTGCCGCCCTTGGGTGGCTTTATGGGCAAACTGCTTGTTTTTAGCAACGTGTGGGAGGCCTATAGCCTCACCGGACAGACCATGCTGCTGGTGCTGCTCGTCACCGGAATCCTGCTGACAGGCGTTGCACTGTTCTATTATATCAAAATACCCTATTACCTTTTCCTGAAAAGGAATCAAAGTGCAGAAAATTTAGTTATTTCACTGTCAAATAAGCTGCTGCTTGGATTCTTCGCCCTGCCGCTGCTGGTTCTCTTCTTTAAACCGGACCTGCTGCTGCACTGGATCGAACGAATTCTGGCGCAAACCCTTTAACTGCCCTATGAGCGACTCTATCAAGCACGAATGCGGAATAGCCCTAATCAGGCTCCGAAAACCAATCGAGTATTACGTTGAGAAGTATGGCACTCCCATGTACGGCGTCAACAAGCTGTACCTGCTCATGCAAAAGCAGCACAACCGCGGACAGGACGGTGCCGGTGTGGCCAGCATCAAGATCAACGCCGGCCCGGGCATGGAATACATCAGCCGTTTCCGTTCCGTAAAAACCCGCGCCATCGACAGCATTTTCGGCAAGATCGGCAAGGAGTTTAAAAAACTGAAGGAAGACCAGCCGGAGCTGGCACAGGATATCAATTGGGTATGGCAGAACCTGCCTTTCTTGGGCGATGTATACCTAGGGCACCTGCGCTACGGCACGCACGGCATCAACAGCGTGGACAACTGCCACCCGATGGTGCGCGACAATAACTGGCGCAGCCGCAGTCTGGCCGTGGCCGGTAACTTCAATATGACCAACGTGGATGAGCAGTTCCAGAAACTGGTCGAACTGGGCCAGCATCCGAAGCATAAATCCGACACGATTACAGTACTGGAAAAGATCGGTCACTTCTTGGACGAGGAAAACCAGATGCTGTTTGAGTCTTACAAAGACGAATATACCAATAAAGAAATCACACACCTGATCGAAGATAACCTGAGCCTACAGCGTGTGCTGAAGCGGGCCTGTAAGGACTTCGACGGGGGCTATGCCATGGCAGGTCTGACGGGCTACGGCGCCTCCTTCGTGGTGCGCGACCCGAACGGCATCCGTCCGGCTTACTACTACATGGATGATGAGGTAGTCGTGATCGCTTCTGAGAAACCAGCCATCAAGACAGCCTTTGATATCGAGTACAGCGCCATACAGGAAATCACACCGGGACATGCGTTGATTGTGGACAAAGCCGGCAATGCGGAGCTTAAGGAAATTATACAGCCGCTCGAGAAGAAATCCTGCAGCTTCGAACGCATTTACTTCTCCCGTGGTAATGACCCGGAGATCTATGAGGAGCGCAAGAACATGGGCCGCCGCCTCTGTCCGCAGATTCTCGAGGCCATCGACTTTGACCTGAAAAATACGGTGTTCTCTTACATACCGAACACGGCCGAAACCTCTTGGCTCGGTATGATGAAAGGGATTGAGGACCACCTGCGCGCCTATCGCCGCAAAGCCATCTTAAACCAAGAGCTCACCGAAGAGCAGCTCGATGAGATCCTGCAGTTTAAGCCGCGTGCTGAGAAGCTCGTGATCAAGGACGTGAAGCTGCGTACCTTCATCACCGACAACGACAGCCGCGACGATCTGGTAACTCACGTGTATGACACGACTTATGAGGTGGTGAAAAAAGGCATTGATACCTTGGTGGTGCTCGACGACTCGATCGTGCGCGGTACTACGTTGGAGAAGAGTATCATCAAGATGCTGGACAAACTGGAGCCGAAGAAAATCATCATCGTGTCTTGCGCCCCACAGATCCGCTACCCGGACTGCTACGGCATCGATATGTCGCGCGTGAAGGAGTTCGTTGCTTTCCGTGCCATGCTCGGCCTGCTGAAAGATCGTAACCTGTCCTACAAGCTTGACGAGGTATACGACAAGTGTGTGGCCGCGCAGCATACCCCGGAATTCATGGAAACCAACTTTGTGAAAGAGCTGTTCGATCTGTTCACGCACGACGAACTGTCTGACAAGGTATCGGAGATTGTGAAGGCACCGGATGTGAACGCAGAGGTACAGGTTATCTACCAGCGCATCGAAGACCTGCATCTGGCTTGCCCGAATCACCAAGGCGACTGGTACTTCACCGGCAACTACCCAACACCGGGCGGTACGCGTGTGGTGAACCGTGCCTTTATGAACTTTATGGAAAACAAGACGGTGAGAGCGTACTAAGCTGTAACCCGAACTCAATAGAAAAGCCTGTTCTTCAAAAAAGAACAGGCTTTTTTGTGTCCATAATTGTGACTTAGAGTTGAAGCCGTCCTTTTGAAAGGTCAAACCATTAGGGGTGGAACCCGCTATGGCACGCTGAACATTTTGTGCATTCCCTGCTTTAACCAAAGTATGAATGCCCCGTTACTCTTATGCGGGCTAATTCCGGCAAAACTTGAATAGATGAAGCAACAAGAGGGATTTATTGGGAAGACCATAGAGATACTGAAAGACTCCTATAAGAACTTTCAACGGAACGAACCGATCGTGTACAGCGCGGCAATTGCCTTCTTTACTATTTTCTCCCTGCCCGCTATCCTGATCGTGCTCACGCTGGCGGGCTCCATGTTTTTTTCGGAGGAGACGGTTCGTGCTGAGATCGTAACGCAGATGGAGGATTTGATGAGCGAAGAAGTAGGCAGCCAAGTAAATGACCTGCTGGAAAATGCAACGCAAATTCCGTTTGGCTTCTGGAGTATTCTGATTGGCTTGGTCGTGGTTATAAAGAGTGCCACCATCATTTTCTTTATCATGCAGAAAGCCCTGAATGCCGTCTGGCAGATCCGGGTGAAGCACAACGTAAACTACCTGAAATTCATGCGCCACCGATTGGTGACTTTGGCCATTGTGGCCGGGCTCGGGTTCCTGTTGCTGATCAGCCTTGTTTTCGATGCGGTCCTTGTGATTTACAGTGACCAACTCTACGACGTGCTGGAGGAATACCTGACTTCGGCCATCAAGTTGATTAAGGCCGCCTTCTCCATACTGGTCGTGTTGGTGTTTTTCACGACGATACACAAAGTCTTGCCCGATGCCAAGGTTAACTGGCGCGACGCGTTAGCAGGAGGCATCATCACCTCCATTCTTTTTTTGATCGGAAAAGAGGTGATCGACTACATTTTAGGCAATGTGAAGGTGGTGGGCTTTTATGCGGCGGCAGGCTCGTTTGTGGTAGTATTGCTGTGGGTGTTTTACTCTTCTGTGATTCTGATGCTGGGTGCCGAGGTTACCAAGGCCTACGCCAACAACCATGGCCGCTATGTAAAGCCCTCCGAGATTGCAGAAAAGTACGAGAAGGTGAATGGAGATAGGAAGTGAAGCCTACTTGGTCAGGTCTGCGATCGTCATGATGGCGAAGGCGACCGTGCCGCCATATACTGCAAATTTGGTGAAAAAGGAAGCGTTCGCCAGAAAGGCCGTTTGCTTGTTGAGCTTGATCACGCCCATGAGGCTGAGCGACAGGTATAGAAAAAGCGCCAGCGGAATGATGTTAAAAAGAACCTCGAGGATGTCTTGTCCCATGAGCGTGTGAATTTGCGACAGGTATGGCACAAAGATAGAAATAAAAGTGCAGGCGCAGCCTTATCTTTGCACGAAGCTTATAACTCACACCATTATACCACAGCATATGGCCCTTACCAGAATCTGCAAAGCCTTTCACGAACTCACCCCTGACGAACTCTATGACATGCTCCGTCTGCGCAGCGAGGTATTTGTAGTAGAGCAGAACTGCGTTTTCCCCGATATGGATGACAAGGACCAGCTTTGCCACCACATCCTGTTCTACAACGAAGCGCACGTGCTAGTGGCCACTGCACGGCTTGTGCCGACAGGTGTTTCCTATCCTGATATGATGTCGATCGGGCGCATCGTGACCAGCCAGTTGGTGCGCGGCACGGGTGTGGGCAAGCAACTAGTGGAGATGGGCATTGCCGAGTGCTACCGCCTGTTTGGCAAGGGACCTATACGCATTGGAGCGCAACTATATGCCAAGAAGTTCTACGAAAGTTTTGGATTTGAGCAATCCAGCGAGGTATACGACGAGGATGGCATTGATCACATCAAGATGGTGAAGCAGGTATAATCTGCGGAACGTAAGAACAATAAAAAAGCCCCTGCAAAAACAATGTCTTACCGGGGCTTTTATCTGCGAAAGTTATTGCTAGATAACCATTACGAGCCTTGCAAAAGTATCTACAATGTTTACAATACGATCTGGAAATGAAACGCTTTGCTCTTCGATCTGCTGAGCCGTTTCCGCTGTGGTTGTTGCCATACCTGCACCTTCTGAATCAGTGGAGATGGCAAGCTCAGCAGAGCGGTCTCCTGCAGGTTGCGTGTCATGTAGTAGAGACGCGCAATCAACGTGAACTATAGAGTTGCTGAAGGTGCCATGTGAAAGGCTTGCAACCAGCATAGCACTTACCAAGAGGAATAATATCTTTTTCATAGCCGTGCGTTTGGTTATTTGCGGATGATGGCCAGTGAAGCACCTGAGAGTTCGACTTTGGCACTGTCGGATAAGGAATAGCTCAGTTGTGGGATGGCGACATCCTGCATAACCAGTTGCCCTTTGTTCAGGATGGCGATATCCGCCTGTTGTACTTTGTTGCTTGACATCAGCTGCAGTCTGGATTCGCTGTTGGGGTTGCGTCCGGCTATTGCCTGCAGGAAGCCGATCTCACTTTTACGGAGCAGTATGTTACTGCCATTTTCAACCTCTAGCATCAAGCTATCCTGTGCCAAACCCTCAACCGTGACACCATAGGAATCAGGGTATCGGGGTTGGTTTTGTGTTGTGCGAGCCTCTCCATTGAACATATACATGGCATCTGTTCTGATTTTTTTTACATAGGGCACTCTGATGATAATATTAAAGGGGCCTTGTCGGGCGATGTCCAGTCTGCCGTCGCTTTCAGGACTCACTTCAATGTTCAACCTATTGCCGTCCTGCGTGATATGAATCCGTTCGTTTGATGTATTCTGCAGGTATACTTCGTGTTGGTCACTTGGCTCAACTTTTATACTGAGAAAATGACCGGATCTCACATCAATTTCATCAAAATCCTTGAAGTTGAGCAGCGTATGGTTTTGGAGCGGGTTCTTGTATTCGCCCGAAGTGTACTGTGTCTTAAGGGCCATGTTGTAGGCACCTAGCGTGAACAGCAGTACAAGAAGGGCAGTTAGCAGAAGTATATTACTGGTTTTCATGATTTTGCTCGATTTCTGATTCGTAGTTTTCTGATTTAAAAGCTTCGTAGCGTTCCTGTATCTCATTCAGGCTGATATCCAGCAGGAAGATGTTCCGGAAAAACTCCGGCAAATCCTGCTGCAGGAAACGCTCACGGCGCAAAACCTTTATTTTGCGCAGCGCATTTGGCGCCACGAAAAAGCCAATGCCCCGCTTGTTGTAAATCACCTCTTGGTTTTGCAACTGCTCGTAAGTCCGCATCACCGTGTTGGGGTTCACCTGCAGTGCCACTGCGAGCTCCCGCACGGAGGGCACTTTGTCTTCTACCGCCCATTTCCCCAGCAGGATCTGCTCACTCACGTAAGTGGCGATCTGCAGGTAAATAGGTTCGTTGTCTTTAAATTCCATGATTTCCTCCCGCGCTATACCTGTTTTTCTTTCAGTTTAAAATAAGACGCCGCCCAAATAATGAGGATGAATCCGATCGATACGATCCATGTAAATGATGAGTCAGCTTCTGGTACCCCCAGTTTATATCCCTGTCCATCTTCGATGATTGTCGCGCCGCTCAATGGTATGGCCGATAAATTGTCGTGCCCCAGCATGGTTTGTAGCAGCAGTTTGTTGAGGACGATTACAGCGAAAAAGCCAAGGAACAAAATGAAAATGGTTTTGATGAAATGGACTTTTCTGAAAAAAACCGCACCTACTAATGAGACAGCATGCAGAAACGCATACATGATGATCAAACTGTCGAAGTTACCCTTAGGTCCGAAAAGTTTAAGAAGCTCTGCTTCCTCAGTACCTCTTCCGCCTATATTGATTATCATGGTCACTACTAGGTAAAAAGCCGGCACATAAAGCAGCACGTAAATCAAAAAAGAGTAAATCCATGCGACCAGATATTTTTCAAGCAACGAGGCGGGTAAGGTCAAAAAGGCGATTGCTCTTTTCTGATCTCCCAAATCGGAAAATACGGTGCTCGTGAACATAGTGCCTGCCCCAACAAGGAATAGCATGAAGAATAATTCCTGTAGGGTGGTATCGAGTTTCCCTGCGGAATAAGCGACATAGCCCATCACAAGCGCCATGATGCCCACCAACACGATCAGCGACATCAGGTAGGACTTATAGTGCTCGACGCTATGTTTGCGGAACAGCAGCCCAAAGCGGCGTAGGCTAAAGTGATTTTTCATAAACTGGCTTTTGTAGGGGTTCGGTGATTGATTTGTTGCCGCTGATAATGGCGTTAAAGAGCAGTTCCATATCCACTTTGCTGTAAGCCCCATCTACGTTTGGCAGAATGACATGCTGGCCGCGAGCCGACTCCTCTTGGTAAAGGATTTCTGAAGTAACGCCACTCGTGTTTGCTATGGTGGTGAAGGTCAACCTGTCAGCAATGGCGTCCAGCGATTCGTTGAGCACAATCTCCCGGTCATGCAATACCACCAGTGTGTCGATCAGGCTGTCGAGGTCGCGCACTTGATGGGTGGAGATAATAATACAGCGATTCTCAGTCAGGGCAGAGGCGATAATGCGACGGAACTGCACTTTGGAAGGGATGTCCAAACCGTTGGTAGGCTCATCCATGATGAGTAGGCTGGTGTTTGTCGCCAACCCAAAAGCGACCATGGCCTTTTTCTGCTGCCCGAATGACAGCTTGCTCAGCACAGCGTGCGCCGGCACGTCAAACTCATTTAAGTAACGGTAAAATTCTTCCTCATTGAAGGCAGAGTAAAACGGAGCCGTATTGGCCACAAACTGTTTAGCCGTGATAGCCGGCATGTAGATTTCCTCTGGTATAAAGTACAGATCCTCCAGCATGGCCGGGTAGCGCTTGCTTGCCTCAAAGCCATTAACTTGGCAACTCCCTTCTAATGGGAAAACCAACCCGGCTATATTCTTAAGCAAAGTGGATTTACCTGCCCCATTTTTGCCCAGCAGTCCATAGATATGGCCCTCCCGCAATGTTAGGTTAAGATTGCGGAAAAGCAGCTGTTTGCGGCTATACCCGAAACTGAGATTGTCAAGCTGTATCATACCTGCATGTTTTAGTGTATTAGTTACATAGTGCACTACAAAAGTAGATATAGTTTTATCAATTCCAAATTATTTATAAAAAATATTCACGGTTCGATATATTACCTATCTACCAGCTATTTAAAGCGGTTTAAGTGGGGGACTGGGGACCTACATCCCGTGTAGTTGTTCAGTAGGATACTGAAAAGACATACACGTAGAGACAACGTTAAATGCTAGCCACCCTGTTTTCAGACCTGTATTTAAAGCTAGACATGTTGTGGAGAGCAAGTGGGAAGGAGTTTCAACCCCGCGCCTCACTGGGCAGCACGCCAAAATGCTTCTTGAAGGCGGCGGTGAAGTAAGCCGGGCTTTTATACCCCACCTGCAGGGCGATATCGCCCACTGGGAGCTGCAGATCCTGCAGCAGTTCCTTGGCCTTTTCCATGCGCAGCTGTACGGCATAACCGTGCACGGTGGTACCCACACATTCTTTAAAGCCCTGCTTTAGTTTAAACTCGTTGAGCCCGACCAAGCGGGCAAGCTGTGTGAGGCTGGGTGGACTGCAGTAGTCCTTTTCTAAAATAGCGCGGGCTTGCAGAATGCGACTTTCGTCATCGCCCCGCAGCACGCTCTTCCTATCCTGTGCAGAATGCTGTAATTGCTCCAACTGCAACATGAGCAACTCCATGATCTTTGCCTCTAGGTATAGCCGCTTGATCAGTCCGGTGCGGCAGGTGCTTCGGATTTCGTGGATCACCTGTTTCATGGCCGGGCTAATTTCGAGGTTCACATCGGTGAGGTTGGTATGAATACCTTGGCTTACACGTTCGGCAAAGTCGCGGTGCAACTCGTTGGACGGATCGAGTAATCGGAAATAAAAGTCTTTGGAAAGGAGGATCACATAATAATTGAAGTCGACGAAAGGCGGCATTTCAAATACGCCCTCAAAAGTGGGGGTATAGCGCAGGTAATGCAGGTTATTGTTGTACTCTCGCAGGCACTCCAAACAATTGATCGTGGCCAAGGCCTTCCCCTTGAAAAAGAAACCCATCATAATGCACTCGCCCGTCACCGAGATCAGATCGCGCACGGTGTCAGCAAAGTTCATGTGTGTGTCGACGATGCACAGGCCATCGGTGTAGAGCTGTTTGCTGTGCAGGTACTGCATTAGAGGGTGGTGAAGCGAAACCTCTTTCTCGATCAGCTCGCTGCCTGAGGTATAACCATCCCCGAACGAGATATCGCAAACGGGTATTTCCATACCTTCTATCAGAGACCTGAGCCGCATAAAATCCTTTTACCGTTAATCTTTCTCCTTTTTCCGATACCCACCCCGCGTGTGGAGTACATACTTTTGCCAAAGTTAGTTATTTATAATTAGTCTAAATAAATACAATGTATAAAAATATTCTACTTACCTGTCTCTGTTTAATCTTATCGCAACTGGTATGGGCCCAGCGCCACCATGGAGGAAGTAGTTTGAAGGGTCGCGTAACCGACACCGATGGTCAGCCTATTGCCGGAGCCAGTGTCGTGATAGAGCATTTGCGCATAGGTGCTAACAGCCATGATGACGGCACCTTTCTGCTGCACCACCTGCCACACGGCACCTATGAAGTGCGTGTGCTTATGCTAGGTTATGAGAGTGCTGTGCAACAGGTAGAGTTGCACCGGGGTGAATCTACAGAACTGATCCTTGAGCTGAAACCGAAAGCCAATCAAATGGCCGAAGTGGAGGTGTTTGGTGTGCGGGACAAACAACCCGAGAAACTGGAAGTAATCACCCGTTTGCCGCTTAAACCGAGCGAGCAAATCCAAAGTATTTCCGTGATCTCAGACCGCCTGATACAGGAGCAGGGCGCCCTCACCATCACTGAGGTGACCCGCAATGTGCCGGGCGTGTACAACTTCGCCACGTACGGCAACCGCCGCGAGAGTATGTCCTCGCGTGGCTTCCGGGGTATACCTGTCGTGAAGAACGGGGTGCGCATCAACTCCGACTTCCGGGGAACGGGTGTGCTCACCGATATGGAAGGGGTGGAGAGTATTCAGGTGATGAAAGGCGCCAGTTCAATCACACAGGGTATGGCCGGCGACATTGGCGGTCCGGGTGGCATCATTAACATTGTGACCAAGACGCCTAAGTTCGAGAAAGGTGGCTATGCTTCGCTGCGGGTCAGCAGTTTCGGCCAAGTGCGTCCCAGTTTCGATGTATATGGGCCGCTGAACGAGTCTAAAACAATCGCTTTTAGAGTGAATGGTGCACTGGAACGCGCCGACAGCTACCGCAGCAAGGTGTCTTTTGAGAAATTCTATCTGAATCCGTCGCTGGAGTGGCGACCGGACGACAAAACCGCCGTGACGCTGGAAATGGATTACCTTAACGACAGCCGCACCCCGGATCTGGGCACGATTGCCCTGTCTGATGATCAATACGCTATTTATGACCTGCCGCACGACCAGTTCCTAGGCTTTGAGACAGACCGCACCATCACCAAAAACGCGACATTTGCCGCCCGCTTCAACCGCAAACTGAATGACAACTTCTCGCTTCGGGCCGCCTACTTCCGTTCCAACCTCGAAGTGCCGGAGGTGACCACCAGCTTGTCGCAAGGCAAGCGTGACACCGAAGGTAACTTTATACTGCCGGCCCATCGACGCCTGCGCTCCATCACGCAGTCCAACCGCACCGACAAGAACTCAGTAGTGCAGTTCGACCTGATCGGGCAGGACGTGCAGACTGGTTTTCTGAAGCATACCTTCCAAGTGGGTACCGACTTTCGCGCAGTCAACTTAGAGCTGCCGACTTACGCCTCTACCTTCATCGACACCATCGACGTGCTCAACCCTATACCGAATACCCTGCCTTTCGCGCCGGCTTCTAAGATCACGGCTACCACAGTGAGCAATGAGGCGAGTTTGGGTTTCATGTTGCAGGATGTGATCACAATCACGGATTGGGCAAAAGCCATTGGGGGCGTCCGTTACAGCACCACCGAAAGCCGCAGCTCCGCCACGGCCACAGTTACGCGGGGGCAGGCCATCAACCCCATGGCTGGTGTTATTGTCTCGCCGTGGAAAGGTCTTAACCTGTTTGCATCCTATACCAACAGCACCAACCCCCGCACGGCTACCCGTCTCGACAAGGACGGTAACGAGCTGGGCACCGAGCGCATCGATCAAGTGGAGGCAGGTATAAAGTCCGACTGGCTGGAGAACCGCCTGCGTTTTAACCTGACACTCTATAAGATTAACAACCGCAACATGAACATACAGGCGGTGGAGCGCGACGCGAACGGTGTGCTGATCCAAATGCCCTACTACATAAAAGGCGGTAACGACGAGCGCAAAGGCATAGAAGTGGAACTGACCGGCCGCGTGCTTGACAACCTTGAACTGATCGCGGGCTATGCCTTGATAGACGCAAGGTATAAGGAGCACACCACCTTCGTGCGCAATTCTTCGCCGCTCAACACTCCAGACCAAACGGCTAACTTCTGGGCCAATTATACCTTCCGCTATGGAGCCTTGAAAGGGCTGGCGCTGGGGGGTGGCGCGTACTATGTGGGCAGTCGCCCGAACAACGACTGGACGAACGCCGGCGTGGACTACCATGAGATTACCCCGGGCCAAAAGCCTTGGTACATGAAACCTTATACTACTGTAAACCTGCAGGCAAGCTATCAGGCTACCGAACATCTGGGCGTGCGCTTGCTCCTCAATAATATACTGGACGAGGCGGGCTATAACGCTTACCGTGTGTCTTTCATTAACCCCATCGATCCGCGCAACATGAGTGCGGTGCTAACTTACCGCTTCAAATAAGCTCAAAAATACCCGCGCAGCTAGTTGAAAATGAGCTGGCTGCATGGGTTTTATTTATACTTAGTCTTAATTAAATTCGCACATGCAAAAGCCTTACTCTCTCCGAAAGTTTTTCAACGACCTCCATCTGTGGCTGGGCATAGCCAGCGGTCTCGTGCTGTTTGTTGTCTGCCTGAGCGGCACCATCTATACCTTCCGCACCGAAGTGGAAGAAATGCTGGAGCCCGACAAATACACCGTCGCAATTGGCAACAAGGCTTTGTCGCCCGACGCGCTGGTGCGTCAAATTGAACGGGAGAGTGGTGGGAAAGTAACGGCCATTTCTATACCTGAAGACAGAGCCCGCGCTTATGTGCTTTCCGTGAAAAAGGAGGGGGAAGAACGCGGTGAGAGTTTATATGTGAACCCCTACACCGGTGAGGTGACCGGAGGACAGAAAGGCCCTGCCTCGGAGTTTTTCAGCACGGTCATGAAGATACACCGCTGGTTGCTGATGGAAGACGGTACTGGCCGTATCATTGTAGGATCAGCCACCATCATTTTTGCTTTTCTGGTGCTTTCGGGACTAGTTCTTTGGTTTCCGGTGAAGCGCAAGAACTGGAAACAGGGGCTCAAGATCAAAACAAGCGGCAACTGGAAACGCCTTAACCACGACCTCCACAACACGCTGGGCTTTTACTCTTCCATTCTCTTGCTCATCATGGCGCTCACAGGCCTATGCTGGTCTTTTGAGTGGTACAAGGAGGGACTCAGTAAAGTAATGGGAGCCGAAGTGTTCAAAGGTAGAAAAGAGAAGCCGCTGCCATCGGCTATACCTGCGCAAGGCGCTGTGGCCCTATCGGCTGGAGAGTATTTGCAGCAGGCCAACACAGTGCTGGCTTATGCCGGCGACACCCGTCTTGCCTTCGCAGCCGATTCGGCCAGTTCGGTTGTCGTTACCAAAAGCAAGACAGGCTTCATGGCGCTGGCAGCTTCCGACAAGGTGCAGCTCGACCAATACACCGGCGTCCCGCTCAAAGTCGAAATCTTCGCCGATAAGCCTTTCAATGAGCAGGTCGTAGCGATGATCAAGCCGCTTCACTTAGGTGATGTTTACGGACTGTTCTCTAAAATACTTTATTTTATCGCTTGTCTTTTTGCCACTAGTTTGCCTATAACGGGTACATTTATCTGGATCAACAAGCTGCGTAAGAAGCTGAAGAAGAAAAGGGGAGTAGCGGCACAAGTGCAGACCGCCTAGCTTTAGTTTACTTCTGAAAAGCAGGATGCTGCGACAGGGCTTGGTATACCTGCTCTGCATCCTGTTTTTCGAATATCTTCTGGGAGGCGCCAAAGTCCAGCACGAGCTTGGCAGTTTGCTGTTGGGTTTCGGGTTTAAAGGAAACGTAGCACAGCTTACCTATGTCGAGCATAAAAACAGAACGGGTTTCTTCGCTGCTGATGTTTACGCTGATAAAATGCGCGCTTGCTTTCTCCATTGGGTTATACCTAGATCTACCTTAGGTATACGTTAATTCCGGAATTTCTGCGTGATCATGAGCCCGTGGCGGCGACTTTGCAGCACCCCTATTCCCACCCTTCCAAAACGATCGTGCAAGATGTTCGCCCGGTGCCCGGGTGACTCCATTAGCCCTCTGTGGGCAATGTTGAGCGAGGGGGCCAGTGCCAAGTTTTCACCCGCCGTGCGAAAAGGGATGGCAGCAGCGCGAATTCTGTCTCCGGCACTGGCGCCTTCGGGCGAGACATGCGAAAAGTAGCCCCGCGTGAACATATCGGCGGAGTGCCGGCGTGCGACAGTTCTCAGGGCGGTATCGGCCTGAAGCGGCTGCAGACCCTCGGCAATGCGCTCCTTGTTCAATAACTCCAACATGCGCGCCTCCAATTCTGGTTGAGGAACATAGTCATCCGCCGTAAAAGGCAGCTCAATGTACTGGCCCGACTCCGGTGCAATGGTGAGGCGGTTGAGCGTGCGTTTCACGGCCTTGTCAAATACGGGTGCCAGCTCATCCTCGGCCAGATGGGTATACTCCCCAAACCTGTCGGCCACACTGCTGCCCTGCACAAAGCTCTGGAAACGCTCCGGAAAAGGAAAGGACAGGAGTAAAATTGAGATGATGGCGATGGTGATGATGCCGCTCACAAAGCCCGGCAGTGTTCCCAAAATCTTGTTTACTTGATGTGCGTGCATCTCCTCCGAAAAATGATCGAGTATGAGCGTGCCGATAAACTGGATGAGCATGCTGGAGAGGATGGCAATGATGAAAAAGGAGAGAGGCGGAATCCAGTACACGTTCCATTCGGTAGCCCTGCTCAGCCAGTCAGCTAGTGAGGGGTACAGTCGGAAACTCAGCACCAAACTGCCTACCCAGCGTACGAGATCGAGCAGGCTGAAGGCAAAGCCGCGCCGCCAACCCATGTAGGCACTGAAAAGCACGATCAGGATGAGGAGAAGGTCAAGCACGTTCATTCCGTTTCAGGTATAGGGCTTTACGTCTAAGTCTAAAATAAAGATTAAACAGTGCAAATCAAAGCTTTGTTGGCCATTTGCATCTAAAGAGGGTGCATTATGACTCTTAGCCGGTTTTCTGCGTAGACGGAAGAGTCCCAATTGGGAATCTAGATAACGCAAAGATTAGAATTTTATGAATATTGCTGTATATCCCGGCAGCCCCTATCCGTTAGGAGCCACATGGGATGGCGAAGGGGTGAACTTCGCCCTGTACGCCGACAACGCCACTGGCGTGGAACTGTGCCTTTTCAACACGACCGAAGACGAAACAGAGTCGGTGAAAGTAAAAATGACGGAGCGTACCCACCAGATATGGCACGTGTACCTGCCCGAGATCAAGCCCGGGCAACTCTATGGCTTTCGGGTTTACGGACCGTACGACCCGCAAAACGGCCATCGCTTCAATCCAAACAAGTTGCTGATCGACCCCTACGCGAAGGCTGTATCGGGCACTATCAACTGGCACGATTCCATGTTTGGCTACGAAGTGGGCCACCCGGAAGAAGACCTGAAGATGAGTACCCTCGACAGTGCGCCCTTTATACCTTGTAGTGTGGTCGTGGACCCCAACTACGACTGGGAGGGGGTGAAACAACCAAAGATTCCGTACCATAAATCCGTTATTTATGAGGCACATGTCAAAGGTCTAACCAAGCTCCATCCCGATATACCAGAGGAGATTCGTGGTTCGTATGCGGCCATCGCACACCCGGTTACCATTAAGTATCTCCAAGAGCTGGGCATCACCGCCATCGAACTGATGCCGGTACACCACTTCATCACCGACCGCCACTTGGCTGACCAAGGATTGACGAACTACTGGGGCTATAACTCCATCGGTTTTTTTGCACCGGATGTGCGCTACTCCAGTAGTGGAAATCTGGGTGAACAGGTGGTGGAGTTTAAGAACATGGTGAAGGAACTCCATAAAGCAGGTATAGAGGTGATTCTTGATGTGGTATACAACCACACCGGCGAGGGAAACCATATGGGGCCAACACTTTCTTTCCGCGGCGTGGACAACTCCTCCTATTATCGCATGGTGGAGGAGGACAAGCGCTTCTACATGGATTATACCGGTACAGGCAACACGCTCAATGCCATGATGCCGCCCGTGCTGCGTCTGATCATGGACAGCCTGCGCTACTGGATTCTGGAAATGCACATCGACGGTTTCCGCTTCGACTTGGCTGCCACGCTGGCCCGCGAACTGCACGAGGTGGACCGGCTGGGCTCCTTCTTCGACATCATTCACCAAGACCCGGTTATCTCGCAGGTCAAACTCATAGCCGAGCCTTGGGACATTGGCGAGGGCGGCTACTTGGTGGGCAAGTTCCCGCCGGGCTGGGCCGAGTGGAACGGCAAGTACCGCGACTGCATACGCGACTACTGGCGTGGGGCCGACAGTATGTTGGGTGAGTTTGCCGAGCGCTTCACGGGCAGTTCCGACCTTTACCGCGACGACTGGCGCCGACCGACGGCCAGCATCAACTTTATCACGGCCCACGACGGATTCACGCTGCACGATCTGGTGTCGTATAATGAGAAGCACAACGAGGCCAATGGCGAGGACAATAACGATGGAGACGATCACAACCGCTCTTGGAACTGCGGCGCCGAAGGGCCTACTAAAAATGAAGAGGTAAACGAACTGCGGCAACGCCAGAAACGAAACTTCCTGACCACGCTGTTCTTGTCGCAGGGGGTGCCGATGCTTGTCGCCGGCGATGAGATAAGCCGCACGCAACAGGGCAACAACAATGCCTACTGCCAAGACAATGAAATATCGTGGATTAACTGGCTGACAGCCGACAAGGACTTGCTGGCATTTACGCAGAAGCTGATCGCACTTCGCCTCAATCATCCGGTATTTTGCCGCCGACGCTGGTTTCAGGGGCAGCCTATCAAGGGGGTGGGCGTCGAGGACATCAACTGGTTCTTACCCGACGGCACTGAAATGGATGACGAGCACTGGAACCATGATTACGCCAAGTCGCTGGCTGTTTTCCTGAACGGACGCGGTCTGCACTCAGTCGGTCCCAAGGGCGAACAGATCATCGACGACAGTTTCTACGTTATCTTCAATGCGCACCATGAGGACCTCGACTATACCTTGCCGGATGCCAAGTATGGCACCCAGTGGACTAAAATACTCGATACGCACAGTTATGAAGTGAGTGATGAGAGCACTTCTCTCAGCGACGGTGATACCATTCGAATTGGAAGTCGCTCGGTGGTGGTGTTGCACCATTCCGTAGGGCAGCTGGTCGGAGGCTAATTATTAACTAAACTATATTTTGAACATCATGGAAGTGAATATAAAGCACGATAAGGAATACCAACAGTTTACTGCCAATATGGGAGAGGAGGATGCCGAGTTGGCCTATGCCACTCCTTCAGAAGAGGTGCTGGATTTTACGCATACCTTTGTGCCGGAGTCGGCACGGGGCAAAGGCGTGGCCAATAAACTGATAGAAGAAGGGCTGTGCTATGCCGAGGAGAATGGCAAAAAGGTGATCGCCACTTGCCCTGTTGTAAAGAAGTTCATTCATAAGAATCCCAACTATCAGAAGCTACTGAAGGAGTAACCCTCAGTAATATAGTTGATCAGGAAATCTAAAAAAGAGGTATGGCTCGCTTATTATTTGGCGGGCCATACCTCTTTTAGGATTTATAGCGAGCAATGTAGGTAAGGGAGGACAGTACAAGGGAGTGTTTCGACTGCATCTTCTCAATAAGCTGCTCCATTACCAAATAGTCGCTTACTGCCGTACTGATTTCGCCGCACAATAATAGATACTTATACCTGATCACGCTGATATAGCACTTGTCGTCTTTATGAAGCAGAAAATTGCAGATGTTCAGGTATAGCTCCTGAGATGCTTTTTCACTCAGGTCGATCTGCAACGTGTTTTTTATAGCTTTTCTGGCGCTTTTCTTTTGCATAACAATAGGAGGATTTCATGCAAACAGGCATGCCTGATGATTTTCCGAACAGGGCCCGGTTCAAATTTCGAGTCAGGTAGCCGGCGCGGTCGGAAACCGGCAGAAGCGCTGGGCCGTGGCATAAGCGGCAGAGCGAACGGAGTTCAAGCAGCGTAAATGTGGGGGGTGCGACCTGCAGGTATAGCAAACGCTCCTACAGTACCTATTTTGTGCGATAGGAGCGTTTGGTTTATTGTTTTACCAACTGTATTTCACAGTGCACTCTTATCTCGTCGCTCACCACCACACTGCCGGCTTCGGTTACGGCGTCCCACATCAGTCCAAACTCTTTGCGTTTGATCTTGCCGTCTACGCTAAAGCCAGCCTTGGTCTGGCCGTAGGGGTCAACCACAGTGCCATGGTGCTCCACATCCAGCGTAATCGGGCGGGTAGTTCCGCGTATGGTCAGTTCGCCATTCAGCTTCTCGAATCCGGGTTTCAGCTCTTCGTATCCTTTCCCTTCAAACCTGATTTCGGAATGGTTGTCGGCATCAAAGAAATCAGCTGACTTTAGGTGGGTGTCCCGCTGCTCGTTGTTGGTGCCGATAGAGTCTACATCCGCGGTAAATACAATGCTTCTGGCAGTATGAAAATCTTCGCCATCAGTTTCTACCTCCACATTAAATTTGTGAAAATACCCTGTCACGGTGGTGATCATCAGGTGTTTTACTTTAAACTGCACTTCGCTGTGCGCCGGGTCTGAGATCCATTTAGTTGTTGCCATAGTATAGGTAGATTATTTGAACGAAAATATATATAAGTACCAGTGTCTTAAGCATACTGCAACACAGGCAAGATGGTTATGGTCTGGTTTGGGTTTGTTTAGCGGGTGTCGGGAATCGTCGGTTCGGCTCCAGCTCGAAAGGTAGCCACAGCCTCATTCTGGGCATAAAGGGTAAGCACCTCACCGGAAATTCTGTAAGTGTCTGTTTTAGCCAGTACATCCATCAGCATGTTTTCCTGCTCTATGATAGGGCACATCGCACGGCTGGAACTTAGGTTGGTAAGCTGAATGGAGCCATTGCTCAGGCGGTACTTGCCCATTAGACGGTTGCATCCGGTAAAGCCTTTCAGGTCATCGCTGCCCTCCTCAAATCGAAGGTAGGCCGTTCGTGTCTCCGGGTTATCCTTGAACTGTTGGTCCTGCAGGGAGAGCAGCATCCAGTAGGAGCCCTGCAATACAGTATCGCCCTCGCCGAACTGTTGGTTTTTTTCGCGGACGTAACCGCACGCAGCGAGCAAGAAGGGTAGAATGGTAAGAAAGGAAAGGCGTAACATTTTATTCATACAGCATAATTTTTAAGTATAAGCCCTACTGGAACGATGCGCAGGGGCTGAGATGCTTTTTACGCAAACAGCTAGGATAAGATAAACATGTTGCATGAAAAGCAGGAAGTCCACCGGGTGGTGGACTTCGTTTTAAGCTTTATTTCTGGTAGCCGCGAACCCCCGGTCCGTAATTGGTGATAGGGGAGCTGGCCGAGTAGTCAGGGCCTGAGCGGTAGCCGTACCCTCTTGGGCTGCGGCTAGGCGATTCGTCGCTGCGGCGGTCAAATTCGCTCTTGTCGCGGTAGCTGCGCGACTCATAGTTGTCGTTGCGGCCTTGGCGGTCACGGTTGCGGTGGTCGTAGTTGCTGCCATACTGCCGGCCATAGTCGTTCTCGCTGCTGCTGCGCGAGTGCTCACCGCGGTCGTAGTAGCGGTCGTCGAGGCTTTCGGGATCATCTACGCTGCGTCGACCGTCCTGACGGCCATGTGCGTAGTTATACTCTTCGTCGCGACCGTACTGGTCAAAGCGGCGGCCGTGGCCGGTCTGGCGGTAGCTGTTCTCCTGACGTTCGTAGCGGCGGTTGCCATGGTCCACGCCTTCGCTGCGCCAGCCGGTGCCGCGTTCACGTTCATAGCCGCCTTGGCGCTGGTAATTCATGTAGGGGTTTGGGTCGCCGTAGCGGTAGTGGTCGTCCTGTGAGCTGCTTTGGCTGCCACGGTTATAGTCTGCATTGCCGCCCCACTCGTTCTGGTGCATGCGGCCTTGCGTGCGGCGCTCGTCTTGGTTCCGGCTGCTTACATTGCGGTACTCATGCCCTTGGTCTGGCATACCGTAGTAATTGCCTTTGTCCTCGTAGCGGCTCTGGTAGTTTGATAGGTTATCCCTGTGGCCGGAACGCTGGCTCCGGTTACGGTAGTCTCTGTCGAAATTTTGCTCGTCGTTTCTCATAGTTTTGTTTTTTGGGTTGATGATCAACTATGCTTTTTAAACGGGCTTTAGCCGGCAGTGTTCCCTTGGCCGGCTATACTTTGTTAGTGGCCCTTACAGACGCAATTAGAAAAGGACCATGCTGTACCGTGGCCGTGCCAGCCGTTTGCACCTCCACCCGGGTAGGCAATGCCATGGCCAGATTCTGTGTCGGAAACCAAGGGCGCTGCTCCTGAACCACAATGAACATGCCCTCTTCGTTGCCAATGGCCTCAAACAGAGTAGTGGCCGATTTCCAGCGGGGCAGTTCTAGCTGCTCACGGAGCTCACGACTAAAGCCCGCGACATCGGTCACTGGTAAACCAACCTCTGCCAGACCTATTAGCTGTTCTGGTCCAAATGGTGCGTGGCTTTCTGGTGTGGCTTTGTGCGCAATGAGTTCTACAATATTGAAATCAGGATCGTAGAAGTAGAGCGCATAAGCCTCCCAATTTTCGTGCTGCACTATCGGACTGGTCGCGCCCGGAGCGTGTAGAAAGGCCACTCGATCCTGCAGCCACTCCGCCGCCGCCCTGATTCTGTTGCTGGGTATGTTGAGGGCAAAGTGATATGGACCTTCTGCTCTTTCGGGCACTGTGCTGAATGTGATGGTGCTGAAGCCTGCCTGTACGCTGAACTGGTTTTCCGCCTCAGCTAGTGGAGGCAGCCCCATCGTTTGCGTGTAAAAAGCCTTCAGCTTCTCGGGCTGGCTTGTCTGTAATGCAAGCGAAATAATTTTCATAAGACTCCTCCCTGTAATTTGTCGATATAGCCTATACGCAAATAAGGAACAAGCAAGCGCAAGGTATCGCAAAAGCAAACAGTGCCAGTATACCAGACAGGTATGCAATCGCTGTTAACCTCCATAAAAAGCATCACTTCTTTGAATAACACGACGTTTTGACTCCACGTCCGTGCTGGCGTATAAGAGGGCAGCGCCTTTTAAAAGTAAGCAGTGTGTTGGATAATACGACCCTCCTTCTCACATCTCCCGAATTTTAGCTAATTTTGCAGCACTGTGAGAAAGCAAAAGAAGAAGATCAATTTCGAGATACTCGAAAACATAAGAATAGAGGAGATGGTGGCCGAAGGCAAGTGCCTCGCCCGTCATGACAACATGGTGATTTTTGTGGGCGGCGTGGCCCCCGGTGATGTAGTGGACCTGCGTATCACCCGCAAAAAGAAGAGCTTTATGGAAGCCGAGGCGGTGAATTTCCACGCCTACTCGGAGGTGCGCGTGCAGCCTTTCTGTGAGCACTTCGGAACCTGCGGCGGTTGCAAGTGGCAGCACATTGGCTACGACACGCAGCTATATTACAAGCAAAAGCAGGTGCAGGATAACCTTGAGCGCATTGGCAAAGTGCCGCTTCCGCCTTTCGACCCGATTCTGGGCTCAGCCAAAGACAAGTTCTACCGCAACAAACTGGAGTTCACTTTCTCCAACTACGGCTGGCTGACCAACGAACAGATCAAGTCAGGGGAGGAGCACGAGCGCCGGGCACTGGGCTTCCACATGCCGGGTCGCTTCGACAAAATCCTCGACATCCAGAACTGCTACCTGCAGCCAGAGCCGTCCAACAGCATCCGACTGGCCGTGCGCGACTATGCAAGAGCTAACAATCTGGTGTTTTTTGACAAGCTGCGCATGACCGGCTGGTTGCGCAACCTGATCATCCGGACAGCCAATACCGGTGAACTGATGGTGATTGTGCAGGTATACCACGAGGACGAGGAAGCCCTGACAGGTTTACTGGAACATCTGGCTACTACTTTCCCAGAAATCACCTCGCTACAGTATATCGTGAATGGCAAAGGCAACGAGACTTTCCACGACTTGGAGGTAGTGTGCTATAAAGGCCTGCCGTACATACATGAAGAAATGGAAGGTATACGCTTCCGGGTGGGGCCAAAGTCCTTCTACCAGACCAACGGCGATCAGGCGTACGAGCTATACCGCCTGACCCGCGAGTTTGCGGGCCTGACCGGAAATGAACTGGTATATGACCTCTATACCGGAGCCGGTACTATCGCTAACTTTGTGGCCCGTCAGAGCCGAGAGGTAATAGGGATAGAATATGTGCCGAGCGCCATTGAAGATGCCAAAATCAACTCGCAGATCAACGATATCGCCAACACCACCTTCTATGCCGGCGACATGAAAGACATTCTGTCGGATGAGCTGATCGAGCGCCATGGCAGACCGGATGTGGTGATCACGGATCCGCCGCGTGCCGGCATGGATGAGAAGGTAGTCGCCAAGTTGCTGCAGGTGCATGCCAACCGCATTGTGTATGTGAGCTGCAACCCGGCCACGCAGGCCCGTGACTTGGAGTTGCTTTCTGAAAAATATGACGTTACCCGTGTGCAGCCAGTGGATATGTTCCCGCAGACGCACCACGTAGAAAATATTGTTCTGTTAACAGCTAAATAAAAGCGTATGCAAAACGATCCTGAATTAAACGGTAAATACCTCGGCACCATTTCAAAAGACTTTGTGGTGGTAGCCGAAACGCTGCGCGAAGCTTCTTACCAAGTGCGCAAGCGCAACATATCCAAGTACCCGATCTTCGTTTTCTCCCGAACAGAAGTGCCAATCGGCTCGCTGTTTCTGGCAAAGGAGGAACTGGCATTGGAGTGGAATATCTACGCCTCTTACTTGGAGGATTTCATTAAGCATAAACTGGTTGATGAGGAGAAAGTAGAGGACTTCGCCGCGGCTTACAAAGACCCGGATGAGTTCTGCTGCCTGTTTGTAGTGGATGGCGAGAACTTCACCAACTTCGTGTTCATCCCATTCCCAGAGGATTGATTGTAGATACACGAGAGCATAAAACAAAAAAAGGAAAGCCGTAAAGCTTTCCTTTTTTTGTTTGTCTTAAAAATGCTGCCAGCCCTGTGCCTGCAACGGGAAAGATTGCCCGTGTTTGTTTGCTAGATTTATACCTTCGCTCTTGTCAGTGATCTTGCCAATAATGCTGATATCCGGGTGGTTTTTTACTTTGTCGTAATCTGAAATAGGCACTGTGAACAGGAGTTCGTAGTCCTCGCCGCCGTTGAGGATGCAGGTGATCGGGTCGAGGTTGAACTCCATGGCCGTCTCCAGCATTTGCTCGTCTGCCGGCAGGTTGTCTTTGTAGATAGTGGCTCCCACGCCTGACTGAGCGCAGATATGGAACAACTCCGATGCCAGTCCGTCTGACACGTCGATCATGGAAGTCGGCTTGATGTCGCGCTCCTTCATGTCGTGGATTACATCCATGCGTGCCTCTGGGCGCAGCTGACGACCCACAATATACTGCTTGTTCTCCAGATGCGGCTGCATTTCCGGGTCGGCCATAAAAGCCTGTTTCTCGCGCTCCAGAATCTGCAGACCGAGGTATGCCGCACCGAGGTCTCCGGTCACACAGATCAGGTCGTTTTCTTTGGCACCGCTGCGCAGCACTGCTTCGCCTTTAGCCACTTCGCCAATCGCGGTAATGCTGATCACTAGTCCAGTGCGGGAAGAGGTGGTGTCGCCGCCCACTAGGTCTACGTTGTAGTTCTCACAGGCAAGGCGCATGCCTTCGTACAGTTCCTCTACTGCCTCCACGGTGTACTTGGCACCCAGCGCGATGTTAACCGTGATCTGTGTCGGCTTGGCAAACATAGCCGCAATATCCGACACATTCACGGCAACCGCCTTGTAACCCAAGTGCTTGAGAGGGCAGAAGGTGAGGTCGAAATGCACGCCTTCGAGCAGCATGTCGCTGGTCACTACAATCTGCTTTTCGCCCGGCTCCAGTATGGCCGCGTCGTCACCGATGCCTGTGATGGTGGAAGGCTGGCGCAATTCTATTTTGTCCTTTAGTCGCTTGATGAGGCCAAACTCGCCTACTTCGCTTAATGGGGTATAGTCACTCATGTTTTTCTCAATTATACCTGCAAAGGTACGCAATTTATAAGGTATAGGCGTAATCCACCTATCACCGACATTCATAAACAATATTTGCCTCAGAAATAGTAGTTTTGTAGCTAACTCTTGATGATGGGAGAAAGGACGAAAGAAATTAAGTCCTTATAATCTGAATTGACTCAAATGAAAAATAAAGTAGTGCTGATAACCGGCGGCACATCCGGTATAGGTAAGGCGCTGGCCTTTGCCTTTGGCGGGGCAGGGGCGAAGGTGGCCTACTCCGGCCGCAACCAACAGAACCTCGACCAAACGGCGCAAGAGCTGACAGCGGCAGGTATAGATAACCTCGCTGTTAACGCTGACGTGAGTGTGGAGGCCGATTGCGAGCGCATGGTAGCCGAGACGGTAGCCAAGTACGGGAAACTGGACATCCTCATCAACAATGCAGGCATTTCCATGCGCGCGCTTTTTGCGGATCTCGATCTGGACGTGCTGCGCAAGGTAATGGACATCAATTTCTGGGGCACGGTGTACAGCACCAAGTTTGCCCTGCCCTACATACAGGCGGCCAAAGGCTCCATCATCGGTATTTCTTCTATTGCCGGATACCGTGGTCTGCCGGCCCGCACGGGGTACTCGGCTTCTAAGTTTGCGATGCACGGTTTCCTAGAGACCTTGCGCACGGAGTTGCTGCATTCCGGCGTGCACGTGCTGATCGCCTGCCCGGGTTTTACGGCCTCCAATATCCGCAACACCGCCCTCGCCGCTGACGGGCAGCAACAAGGCGAAACCCCGCGCGATGAGCAAAAAATGATGAGCGCCGAAGAAGTGGCCGACCGCATTCTGCAAGCCACCATCAAGCGCAAACGCGACCTCGTGATGACCACCCAAGGCAAGATGGCCGTTTGGATCAACAAACTCTTCCCGAGCTTGGCCGATAAACTGGTGTACAATGTGATGGCGAAAGAGAAGGACTCGCCTTTGAAGAAATAATAATTGCTGAACAGTAGAAAAAAGAGCGGTCCGCCTTAGGGAGACGGACCGCTCTTTTTATGTGGTAAGTATTAGTAGAGGTTAGTGTTAGTAGAAATACATCATGCCACCGCCGCCGTCAAATCTTGGATTTACGACGTTGTTGAAAAGAGAGCCGAACCGGTACCGGATTCCAAAGTTGAAAAAGAAGTCATAGTTGGAGTCCAGTTGGCGCCTTCTGGTTAGCAAATCTTGGTCAGAGACTGTACCTTTTATAATGTTCAGCTGGTCCCGCTGTATGGCATAATAGCCGCCCACATTAAAGGAGAAGCCTTTGAAAAGGCGGATATCCCCGTAGCCTGAAAAGGAAAGCCGCTTCTTGGAGAAGTCGTGGAAGTAATGGCTGAAAGAAGTCGAGCCGCTGATCTGCCCCCATTTCTGATTAAAGCTCACGTCCAGTGACAGGCTCTCCTGAAATCTGAACTCCTTCATCTGAGAAAAAATGGTTTCCTCTATGTAGTTTAAATAGCGTGGACCGACCTTGTACATGAGGCCTACATAGCGGTTATTGGACTCGGAGTAGGGGAAGAAATTGTACTCAATAGCAGGGGTTACAGCTAGGTCTAGGTCGTAGTTGCTGTAATCGGACTTCTGGGCACTGACATAGCCACCAGCTGACAAATGGTTGGTGATAGACCATACCGTGGTGTTGCTAGCGCTATAGCGCCTGTTGGTATACGTGAACATCTCATCGCCCTCCCCAAACCGGTTGTTGTTCTCATTTGCGTTTATGGAGAAGCTGGTCTTCAGTTTGTCTGTTACTCTGTTGGCGCTTATGCCCCCGTTCAGGCTGTTGCTGGAGTAGTTTCTGTCTCCGCTGAAATGGCCACGCAAATTGAGGTTGAACACCCAGAAATTCCAAGGGTCCTCAGCAGGGGTGGTGGCAATCTCGGGGGCATCGCTGTTAGCGTCTTTAAAGGAAATGATCATGTCCTTTGCCTTCTCCGTTTTGAGTAGGTAAGGCATGAGGCCCAGTTTTATCTTTGCAACAGCCTCTTTGCGGTCCTCATCATCCGTAGCGACAGCCTGTCTCAGGTATGACTTGGTCTCAATCATTCCGGCAAATTTCTCCTGCCCCTCGAACTGGAGCTTATACTCACGGCCTCCGCTTCCAGTGGACTGAGAGGTAATCAGAATATAGACATTGGCCTGAAATCGATCATTCACATAATCCACAAAGGTGATCTCGCGCTTAATATAGTCGGTGTCGCAGTAGGCTTGGCAGTCTATAAATACCCGGAGGTTGTCAATTTTAGTTGTTGGGGATTGGGCAAGGCATACGTTTGCCATTAGGAGGGCAAGTACGAGACTTAAGATTGTTTTCATATAAAGGCAAGATGAATGGATATAATTTAATAAAGCTGATAAATATATTGAAAATTATATACTTGTCTGCATTTAATAAAAAAAATATCCTGCTGCCTAATTAAGAGGAAGTGCGTCAGTGCCTAAAATGAGTAATGCTAGGGCAGTTCAAGCAAATTATGCTTGCGAACATAGGCTTTCTGGCCTTTCCAGCGGATCTCGTACCAAATATCCTGTTCGCCTATGATGGGCACTTTATGTCCTTGTGAGACGGTTGCCAGCCATGTGGCCCCGGCTGACGGCGCCGACATGATCGCCACTTGGTCGTTTCGGATGATGCCCTCATCGCCTAGGTTGAGGAAGTTGATATAATAGAGGATGAAAAGGAGGTATAGCACAAAGCCGGTCTTGAATGCCCGGCTAAAGCGGTGGCCCTTACGCCAGCTCACGAACATGACCGTTACAGTGACCACGGCGGCTAAGAGCATAAGCTCCAGTATGCGCATGTAGTGCTTGCTGAATTGTGTTTTAAAGAACTGCAGGTCGTTGTATTCATACCCATTCAGGCGGTGCGTCTGGCCCAGTTCTTCCATCTTTTTAAGCACAGAACGGCTTGGTTGCTTTTTGTAGAACAGATGCAGGTAGTACATGGCACCGGTATAGTCACGGAGACTCTCCCGTATATAAGCCATTTTGAGGAGCATCTGCGGAGAGTAGAGTTGCTGCTGCAGCAAAGAATCGTAGAGCACAAAGGCCTCGGTGTATTGTTGGCTGTTGAACAGTGAATCGGCCTGAGAAAGGGTTTTAGTATCTGGCTGACTATAAACTGGTTCGGTGTTCAGCGCCAAAAAAAGGAGCAAAAAACCAGATATTTTGAACCAAAGATTTTGCATTTAAACAGATAGCTATTACTTTTGCAACGCAATTAAGGGAAACGCCCTTGGGAATGCAAGTTAGTAAAAAGATTCTGTAGCTCAGCTGGTAGAGCAATACACTTTTAATGTATGGGTCCTGGGTTCGAATCCCAGCGGGATCACAAGTAAAACCTCTCTATTTAGGTAGAGAGGTTTTTTTACCAACTAACAAAATAGTACCGATTCTGTAGCTCAGCTGGTAGAGCAATACACTTTTAATGTATGGGTCCTGGGTTCGAATCCCAGCGGGATCACAAATAGAAAGCCTCAAACCTGTGTTTGGGGCTTTTTTTATTTCTACTAGTGGTAAGTCTGTAACTCTTCGCACAGTTTCAGGTTTATATATGCCAAAGCATATCTAAAGTTTATCCATGGAAAACTTTGTCAAGATTCAAGTACCTGTATCCATTTCCTATTCCGCCCTAGAAGGTGTACTGAAGAAGCAACTGGTAGGAGAGTTTATTCCCAAACCTACAGAGGACAGTGAGGCTTCTCCATACGCCCAGATACTGGATGTCGGGCTGGCGGGCAGCAGCTCGGGCGCCGGTGACATCTTCTTGAAAGTAAGAATCCGCATACTGCGCACCATCCTGAAACGGGACAACGTGGAGTTGTATGTACAGGCCACACCGGGATACGACAATGCCACACAACAGGTGTTTGTTCGGAAGTTCAACATGCAGTCCCAGACTTCCAGCAGCTTTTACAATTCCTCCTTAGAGGTGCTCGTAAATAGAGTGGCCTACAACCAGATCATACAAAAAGCGAGAGTCAACCTGCAGGAAATAATAGAGCGGGAACTGACAAAGGCCAACGGCCTATTGGAAAAGGGACTTGAGCTGAAAGGGCTTAAGCTGTTGGGCGCGGTAGAGGAAGTGCGCGTGCAGGACATCACCCCCAAACAGAATCGGATGTTACTCAAGTTGGAAGCGCAGGCAAACGTAGAAGTGGAGGTGTTGGATCTGAGTGAGCTGATGCCCGCTTAGCTAGCAATCTTTAGTGAGCAGGCCTTTTTCTTTAAAGCAGCAGACGAATAAGACTGGGAGTAACTATTTTCTTTTGTAGTTCACGAAATTCTATACCTGTTGCTAGAGCGCTGATGCTTAGGGTTTTTAAACCAAAAATGTGTTGTGGCGTTTTAATCAGATACCGGTAGTAGCGTGTATATTCCAACATGGTTTTGTGATTAATAGAAAAACCACTACTTTTGCACTCCCATCACGGGTATAATATAATTGATTCTGTAGCTCAGCTGGTAGAGCAATACACTTTTAATGTATGGGTCCTGGGTTCGAATCCCAGCGGGATCACTAAAAAAGAAAGAGGCTGTTTACGCAAGTAAACAGCCTCTTTCTTTTTTAGTCTTTGATTGAATTCTAACAGCCCCTCAAGGACTTTACCACTAGTGACGCAGACCTGTTACTCAGTCTTATAGAGTGTTTCGAACAGCTTGTACTTATAGTGCTTGTACTCCTGCAGCACAGCCACCATCGCAAACAGTGTCAGGGCAATTACCACCGGGTATACCATGTACAGCATCGGGTGCAGAAGTGGCAGAAACAGCAGGCCTAATAGTAGAATCGAGATAAAGCTATACAGATACGAGGTCTTGGCGCTGAAACTCAGAATACCGCCCTTTACCATCTTCGGACTCGTAAACGAAGCAATGATTCCGATCGGAGTGAGTACCATAACCGCACCGCTGTACATAAGTAGTATAAAGGTAGCCTGCTCGTGGTTAAAGAAAGCCACATAAAGCACCACGATGGCGGCATCAATCAGGAGCGGCATGCGCAGCGGCATCAGACTCGCTTTCAGAAAAGTCTTATAGTCGCCGGTGGCCCGCTCGGTCGTCAGCCAGAGGTTCTTGTAGAAGCCCCACACATTGTTGAACACATAGGTATAGATTACGAGTGGGCCCACGAACAGCCACAGCGACATATTCTTGTCGAACATGTGCACGCCCTTGGCCATGTATACGGTGGCATCTATACCTAGCATAAGCACCTTAAAGCCCAATCCGAAGAGCAGGAGTTGCTTGGCCATTTTATGGTTCTTGAACAGGCGCCAGCCAAGGCTGCGGCGAGCGTCGCTGCTGTAGTTAACGGTGCGGCGCTTCGGTTCATAAGCGGCTTGCTCGAGCAGGTAATTTGCTATCAGGAAAGCTGACAGAGATACAAAGTGCACAACCAGCATCATAACCGAATTAACCGGTTCAAACATGGGTGCACGGGCTTCTAAAGCTATAAAGGCCCCTGTCATAACTACCGCTCCCCAAAACATAAAACTACGCCAGTTAATCCGCCGCTCGATAAAGATCTGTAGCGAACGCCTTGTGATATGGGCCGTCAGGAATACCAGAAAGCTTTGTATGAAATGCAGGAAGGTATAATCCGGCGACATCATGAAAAGCAGCAACAGGAAATTGAGCAGCACGAAATAGAAGGGCGACACCAGTTCCACTACTAGCTCCGTTGAGAAGCGCTTTAGCGGTTTGATGGGGTAGATGCGGTTGATAAAGTCGGCTTTTGGGATATAGGCCGGGAAAAAGCCGCGCAGTATGGTAAAGGCGAGCAGGAGCAGGTTGGTATATCCTAGCATCTCGCTCACGTCCATATTCAAGCCACCCTCACGAGCCTGCTGCAACAAATAAGTGAACAGCCATGCATAGAAACCCGACAGCACGATTCCCAACGCCAGCAACAGCACACGCTGCAGCTTCTTCTGTCGGAAATAGCTGTTCAGTCTCGCCTTGCAAGAATATAGGATTAGGTCCATTTAAATGAGTTTAGGAGTTTGAGGGTTGAGGGGGTTTAAGAGTGCTCTTGAATCTTGAACTCCTAAACTCTAAAACGCTCTAACTAATTCAACATCCAGTCTATGTCGGCGTCGGCGGAGGTATGGTGAGGGAGTAGCAGCTGGAAGAGCGCCTGATCGATCAGGGCCTCGCCGTTCATGGTGAACTCCTGCACCGTGCCGTTGTACATTAACTGGCCATCGTTGAGCACGCCGATGTGCGTGGCAACGCGCTCCACATAATTCAAGTCATGCGAAGAGATCAGCACCACCCGGTTTGGCGTGCTGTAATTGCGAATCAGCTTCACGAGCAGTTGCGCCGCGATCGGGTCAAGGCCCGTAAAAGGCTCATCAAGGATCAAAACACGAGGCTTGTGCAGGATGGCGGCTACAATGCCTACTTTCTTTTTCATGCCGGTAGAGTAGCCCGCGATGTTCTTGTGCAGCGACTCTCTATCGGTAAAGAAATAGTTGGTTAGACTGCTGATGCGCTGCTGTGCTTCCGCCTCAGGCAACTTATAAAGCTTCGCTACGAAGTTGAGATACTCCAGACCGGTGAATTCCTCAATTAAAGGATTGTCTTCGCAAAGAGCGCCTAGGTCCTGCTTTACCTCAAGGCTGTCCGTAAGGTAGTCTTTGCCGAAAAGGGTGATGGAGCCTTCATCAGGTTTAATGAGATCGAGAATGCTGTTGAGGAAAGTGCTTTTACCCACTCCGTTTTTTCCCAAAAGGCAATAGCACTGACCCTGTTCTATTGTCATGTCAAGCGACTGCAGCACGTTCTTGCGGCCATACGCTTTGGATAGTCCCTTTATCTCGATGCTCATAATTCGTTCTTCGGCTAAAATATAGTTATATAACTATTTAATAATCAGGTATAAAGTTAGCGATGCGCTCGGAATAGTCCAAACATAATGCCATGATTGTTAAGCATACTGCAGACTGTGACCGATAATTCTTATGTTCCTGTTATTGTTATAGGCAACAATAGTAGCTATGCATAAGGTTTCTGCAACCTGCCATATAAGTACAATTTTTTAATTGCCGACTTGATAAGTGCATTTAATACAAATAGTTACCTCAGCTATTGTATAACAAAGCTCTGAGTGATTTGTTAATTTTAGATGAATCTAAAACATAAATTAAATAAACTTAAACTTTTGTTTAAGTTTGTCTCGTAGTATGATTAGATTAAACTTATTCATTTGAACTTATGAGATATTTATACCTGCTGGGTATGTTTTTACTGTTACCTTGGTTGGTAAGCGCTCAAACCGGGAGTATTAGGGGGGAGGTGAGGACAAATGAAGGGCCTGCAGCATTTGCCAGTATAGGGGTGGTAGGTACAACTATAGGAGCGACAGCCGATGAGCACGGCAAATTTGAGTTGGCACTGGTTCCGGCAGGTGAGCATCAATTAAAGTTATCGGCGGTGGGCTACCGGCCAACCGAAAAGACTGTGGCAGTAGATGCAGGCGAAGTCATCACTGTACAGGTGATGCTGCAGCAACAGGATGCCCGGCTAAGCGAAGTCGTCGTGACAGGGAATATGCGCGAGACCTACTTGCTGGAGTCGACAGTGCCCGTGGAGATTTATACGCCCCGTTATTTTCAGAAAAACCCGACACCGGCCATATTTGAGGCGCTGGAGATTGTGAACGGGGTACAGCCCCAGATTAACTGCAACGTCTGTGGTACGGGCGACATTCACATCAATGGCATGGAAGGCTCCTATACCATGGTGCTTATAGATGGCATGCCGATTGTAAGCGCGCTGTCGACAGTGTATGGTCTAAGCGGTATACCTAACAGCCTGATCGAGCGGGTAGAAATAGTGAAGGGACCGGCTTCGACGCTGTACGGCTCTGAGGCAGTCGCCGGTCTCATTAACATCATCACCAAAAGCCCACTCACAGCCCCCCGCCTTGCTGCGGATGTGTTCTATACCTCTCACAATGAACTCAACGCAGACATTGGGTATAGCAAACAATGGGACAAGGCGTCTACGATGCTCAGCGCGAACTATTTTCGGTTTAATGACAGACGCGATGTGAACGGCGATAACTTTACGGACATACCGCTACAGCACCGTATCTCCCTGTTCAATAAGTGGAGCCTGAGCCGAAAACAGAACAGGGTGGCTAACGTGGCGGCCCGCTATTACTATGAGGACCGCTTCGGAGGTGAGTTACAATGGACGCCTGCCTTCCGGGGAGGAGACAGTATATACGGCGAGTCGGTTTATACCAGACGTTACGAAATACTAGGCGCCTACCAGCTTCCGGTGCAAGAGCACATCATGCTGAGTTACTCCTACAACGATCATTCTCAGAACGCGGCCTACGGCGAAACGCTTTACAAAGGCCAGCAGCGGGTAGCTTTCGGTCAGTTGGTATGGGACAAGGAACTCTCCTCTCAACACAAATTCCTTTTGGGCTCTGCGTACAGGTATACATGGTACGACGACAACACACCGGCTACGCAGCGTGGCGAGGGCGCGGAAACAGAAAACAAACCTGTGAATACCTCGCTCCCCGGCTTGTTTGCAGAGCACGAATTCAAAGCTTCTGACAAAACCACGCTGCTCACAGGCCTGCGCTACGACTACAACTCAGCGCATGGCAGTATCCTGACGCCACGCTTCAATATGCGTTGGGCGCCAAACGGAGACAATATATTCCGCCTGAGCATCGGCAATGGCTATCGGGTAGTCAATCTTTTTACAGAAGACCACGCCGCGCTGACGGGTGCCCGCCAAGTGGTGATTCGCAATGAACTGAAACCTGAACAGTCCTACAATGCCAACCTGAATTACCAACGCTACGTGCCACTGGGCAGCGGCTTTATTAATCTGGAGGGCTCCGCTTTCTATACCTATTTCACAAACAAAATCATCGCAGATTTCCTGACAGACAATAACCTGATCATTTATGATAACCTGAGCGGGCATGCTGTTTCCAAGGGTATAGCCTTGAACACCGAGCTCGCTTTTACCTTCCCTTTGCGCTTGCATGCGGGTGTTACCCTGATGGATGTATACCAAATGCAGAACTCTGCTGAAGGTTTGAGTGAGCGCATCCCGCAGTTGCATGCGCCCCGCTTCTCAGGTACCTTCACGGCTTCTTACCATTTCCGCCAGCTCGGGCTTACGCTGGACTATACCGGCAGTGTAAAAGGGCCAATGCACTTGCCAGTGCAGGAAAACGATTTCAGGCCAGAGATGTCGCCATGGTTCAGTTTGCAGAACTTGCAAGCCACTAAAGTTATGGGAGAGGGGCTGGAGATCTACGGCGGCGTGAAAAATCTGCTCAACTTTCTACCCGAAAATCCACTCATGCGTCCCTTCGACCCTTTTGACAAGCGAGTGGATATTAACAACCCCAATGGGTATAGCTTCGACACGGAGTATAACTACGCACCTATGCAGGGCCGGCGGTTTTTTGTGGGCTTGCGCTATACCTTGCCGCAAAGGGCTAAGTAATTGACTTTGTGCTGAGTTAGTCTAAGGTTTTAAGGGAAGGAAGTATAGAACAGTCTGTCTTGCATGAAAAAAACGTTCTAAGCGGGGTTTGGCTGTTGCAATTCTCGACTCTGCTGTATACTTTTGCAAACCTATTTACCTGCGCACGTGGTGAAATTGGTAGACACGCCATCTTGAGGGGGTGGTGCCTTCGGGTGTGGGAGTTCGAATCTCCCCGCGCGCACATCAAAAGCTCTGTTCTTAACTGAACGGGGCTTTTTTGTTTTTAAAGCCTGTTTTATTGCTCCTTTTTCCTATCCAGCAGTGAGCTAATCAGTGACCTGAAACAATAAATGGAATTTGGTCACGAATAAGCTTGTAAGTTATTGATTAAGTGTTATTTAAAATGGTATAACTCGTTTTTGAATGGTCTCCTTAAAAAAAGGCTAGGGGGTTAGCAGGTTTGAAATTGTCTGAGGGAAAGTACTAACCTCACCTGTCTTATATCTATGCGTGTCTTGTGGCTTGATGCTATGCTTGACGCATTGGCAGAATTTTCTTCAGCATACTAATTCTGTATATCTGTCTGACTAACGTCCTATACCTTCTTCTCAAACGGATTCTCGGGCTTGACCAGCATCACCTGCTCCCGCTCCACGACTACAGCGCCGGCGGGGGCGCCTTTGGGTTTACGCACCCATTTCTTAGGGGTGTATAGTACAGGGCAAAGGGAGTCGCTTTTGCGCTTGCTGTAGTAGGCGGCCAGTTGGGCTGCTTTTTCAAGCACGGTGGCAGGTATGGTTTTACCGGCTTGGTGTTTGATCACCACATGCGAGCCCGACACGTCTTTTGCGTGCAGCCAGATATCCTCTTTATAGGTATGGCGCTGGGTGAGCAGATCGTTATTCTGGGCACTCTTCCCGACCAGTATCTTAAATCCTTCAGTTTCAAATAAGCGGAAAGGTGCCTCCTGTTGTGCCTGCTGCCGCGTGCTGAGCAGGTGGGCGTACTCTTTCAGGTATGGCTTGAAGGCCTTATAAGTTTTTACTTCCTCCAGCGCCTGCAGCGCGTCTTCCAACATAATGGCTTCTTCCAGTTTGCGTTCCTGCCGCTCTTCCAGCTGACTTACTTCCACATGTTGTTTCTTTGCCTTGCGGTAAAGGCGCTCTGCCTGTTTTTGAGGTGTCTCGGTGGCTTTGAGCTTGAACTTTCGTTGGCGGTCGGTATAGAAGTCGTAGAGTTCCACTTCGGTGGCACGCGGCGGTATGTTGGTCAGGTTCGCCATCAAGATGTCTGCGATCTGGGAGTAAGAGCGGCCGTGGCGCAGCTCATACAGCCGGCTCTCCGTCTGCTCCAGTATAGCCTGCGTGGCCCGCTGTTTCTTGAGAAGTTGCTGTTTGGTTTGCTCATACAGCCGCTCAAAGCCCGTTTCGCTCAGGTAGTAGCGCGTAAAGGCATTCAGGGACTCCATTGGATTGTCGTATACCTGCACCACTTCACCAATCTCGAGCAGCGAAAGGCGCAGCTTGCCTTCCAATCGGATGAGGTAGTAAGCCTCCGGCGCTTCGAGTTTTTCCAGCATCTCCTGTACCAGTTCCCATTTGTCTTCCAGCGCTAGTGTACTGTAATGTCGCTCCGCTAGGTATAGCGCGGGCAGGTCGCCAAAAGTGGGGTATACTTTTTTGAGATTGCCCTCTGCCGCCGCAAATGTCTCGAAATTCTGGCGGATGGGTCGGTCCATCTTCAGCGGGTCAAGCTCCAGATCAGCTCCGAACTTCTTATGGAAAATCTTGAGTGGCTCTGTGCCCTGAAATAGCACGATATTGGAGCGATTGCCAAATAGTTTGAACAGGAAAATATAGTCGTTGCTGAGTCGCAGGTAGAAGCTGCGCTCATTCAGATGCTGCACCACATCCAGCACTTTCTCCCCGATCAGTTCAGCGAAAAGGTTGACGGTGTTGGCGCGCGCGCGCTTGAACTCGGTGGGGAAGGATAGGGATGAAAAGTGAGCGGTAAGCATGGCCCGTATGTAAAGCTCCTGCCCGTCGCTTGACACAAAGCCGATAACCAGTTCGTCCTTGTTCTGGCTGAAACAGGTTGCAACCTCCATACCTTCCAACCGCGACTGCAGTTGCTCGGTAAGTTGCCGTAAAAAGTAGT
This sequence comes from uncultured Pontibacter sp., assembly GCF_947499215.1. Lineage (GTDB taxonomy): Bacteria > Bacteroidota > Bacteroidia > Cytophagales > Hymenobacteraceae > Pontibacter. The sequence goes on along the minus strand of NZ_CANMNI010000001.1, from coordinate 1,086,564 downwards.
AGTTCTGGTGCATTTATACCTCAAACTGAAGACCGTCGTAGCCGAGTCGGATAAAATCGGGGAGGGTGAGTTCTACTTCGCGGTGGAGGCCTAGCAGGTGGCTGATGTGGGTGAGGTAGGCGCGCTCCGGCTGCAGGTCTTCGAGCAGGTCGATGGCCTCCTGCAGCGAGAAGTGCGAAATATGCGGCTCTTGGCGCAGGGCATTGAGCACGATCACTTTAGAACCGCGCACTTTTTCTTTCTCGGATTCAGCAATGTAGTTGGCATCGGTAATGTAGGTGAAGTCGCCCACCCGATAACCCATCACGGGAAGTTTGTAATGCTTTACCCGGATAGGTATAAAAGGCACGCCCTCGATCTCGAACGGCTCTTCTGTGATTGGATGAAGCTCTACACGGGGGATGCCCGGATACTGTATACCTGAGAAGATGTAGGCAAACTCCCGCTTTAGCTGCTCAAGTACGCGCTCCTCGCCATAGAGCGGCATGTCTTTGTGCTGCGAGAAATTATAGGCACGAATGTCATCGAGACCGGCGGTGTGGTCTTTGTGCTCGTGCGTAAACACTAGCGCATCGAGCGTGCGAATGCGCTCACGCAGCACCTGTTGCCGGAAATCAGGGCCAGAGTCGATGATAAAGCTCTTGCCATCCACCTGCATGTGCACAGACACCCGAAGGCGCTTGTCCCGATAATCGACAGAGCGGCACACTTCGCAGGAGCACCCGATAACGGGGACGCCCTGCGAAGTGCCGGTGCCTAAAAGCGTTACTTTCAATTGGATCTTTCCTGATTGCAGATGTTTTGGTAAAGCTGCCTGTTCTTTTCGCTCAGCAGACTCTCATCCAACGTAATAGTTCTCAGAATGTCGTAAAGGCAGTTTATTTTGCCCTCAAGGCTGAAATATTTGTTCACGACGGCTACTTTCATATCCTTCAATACACAGTAACCCGCTTTAAAATTGCCCTTCTCGTAGCGCAGCACAAAATCCGACTCCGCAAAAATATCCTCCAACTTATTTAAAAATGGCCGCGTGTACTTCAGTTCCATTTACAACTCTCCGGTGTGCTTCTTTACGGTCTGTACCAGCATGTCGAAATCAAGCGGCTTTGGCAGGTACTCGTTAATGCCCACCTCCTTGAAGTCTTCCATGGTGTAGTTGTTAGCGTTGCCAGTTACCGCGATGATCGGAATGTTAGCGATTTGCTCGTCTTTATGCGCACGGATCTCTTTAGAACACTCCATGCCGTTTTTTATCGGAATGTTAAGGTCCATAAGGATCGCATCGATCTTATTGTTCTCCACCTGTTTGATCACTTCACTGCCATTCTTGGCGGTCAGGATCTTGTAGTTCTGAAGCTCTAGAATTTTCTTCGTCAGGTTCAGGATCACAGAACTGTCTTCTGCAATCAGGATGGTCTTGTTTTCTGCCATAGGTTTATAAACTATAAAATGATCTCTTTATAAGTTTTGCGGTAGTTTTCGTATTGTTTCAACAGTTCAGAGAAGTTGTCGGCCACGCTTTCGAATTGGTCGTGCTTGATGTCGTGCTCTAGTATTTTGGCGAGCTCCGCCACCTGATTGATACCTAACGTGAAGCCGGTTCCCTTTAGTTGATGCAATGTACTTAAAATACTTTTGTATTGTTGTGCATCGAGCTCTTTTTTGGCCTCCTCAAGCAATTCGCCCGCCTCTACCTCAAATTCGCTGTAAAGTTGCTTCGTAAAGTCATCTCCTCCAATCTCACGCAATTGCTCCACAATAGCCACGTCTATTACGGGCTGCGCTTGGGTTTCGGCGTCTTCCGGCAGGTTGGCTTCCAGTCCCTCGGCGTTTTCGCGTTTCCAGTTGCGTGCGTGCCAGTTCATGATCACCTTATACAGGTCGTTGCTCTTCACAGGCTTGGAGATGTAGTCGTCCATACCTTGGCTCATGAACTTCTCGGCGTCTTCGCGCATAGAGTAGGCTGTCATGGCCACTACCGGCGGACAGTCGGCTCCTAGCTTTTCCTTTAGAATGGAAGTGGCCGTCACGCCATCCATCTCCGGCATCTGTATGTCCATGAACACCATGTCGTAACCGTTATTAAGGGCACGGTCAATAGCCTCGTAGCCATTGGAGGCCACATCAGTGCGGCAGCCTAAGCGCTCCAGTAGTTTAAAGGCCACTTTCTGGTTGATCTGGTTATCATCTACCAGCAGCACGTATGGCGTAAAGTCCAGCACTTCGGCCTCTGCATTCTGCAGCTGCATGCGCTGTACCTGCGCTTCCACCTCTTCGCTGTTGGCTTGCTTCACTTTTATGGTAAACCAGAAGGTACTTCCGTCGTTCGGCTTCGACTCTACCCCAATGTCGCCGCCCAGCAGCTGGGTCAGCTGTTTGGAGATGGCCAGACCGAGTCCGGTGCCGCCAAAGGTTTTTGTCGAAGAGTTATCGAGCTGCGTAAAGTCCGTGAAGAGCAGCTTCTGATCAGCTTCAGTTATACCTATACCTGAGTCTTTCACGCGTACCTTCAGCATGTATTCCTTTCCGTTTTTAAGCGGTTTCGCATCTACGTGTATACTTACCTCGCCCTCATTCGTGAACTTAATAGCATTGGAGGTCAGGTTAGAGAGCACCTGCAGAAAGCGCGTCTCATCGGTGAGCACATAGCGCGGGGTGTTCGGCGTAATGGCATACGTGAAGTGCAGGTCTTTTTGCTGGGCCCTGTTCGCAAACAGGGAGTGGATCTTGTTGAGCGTGTCGTGCAGATCCATGCCGCTCTCGTGCAGCACCAGTTTGCCGGCCTGCATCTTAGAGAGGTCCAGAATATCGTTCAAAATGGCCAGTAGCGCATCCGATGATTTGCGCAGTGTATCAATGTACTCTTTCTGCTCCTCGTCCGATACGATCTGGCTCAGCAAGTCGATCATGCCGATGATGCCGTTCATAGGGGTGCGCAACTCGTGGCTCATGTTCGCCAAGAACTGGGTTTTCACCTTGAGCAGATTTTCGGCTTCCTCCTTGGCTTTTAGCAGGGCCACTTGGGTGCGCTTCAGTTCCGATACATCGCGCAGCACACCTTCCATACCTGCTGGCTGGCCGTCTTGGTCGTAGGTGAGGCGGGCGTCAAGCAGTACGGTTTTGATGGTACCGTCCTTGCACACCATTTCTATCTCAAAGTCGCGTATGCTTTCCTGCTCCAGCACTCTCTCTTTTATCAGGGCACGATCAGCTATGTTCGCATACAGACTCTCCGACGAAATGGCGAGGACCTCCTGCTCCGTGTAGCCAATCAGGTTTTGGATAGACGGGCTGACCAGCTCGAACGTGCCGCCCATGGTGGTGCGGTAGTACACGTCTTGGAAGGATTCGAAGATGCTTCGGAACTTCACCTCGCTTTGAGCCAGCGCCAGCTGCGACCGTTTCTTGTCTGTTATGTCGAGCGCTATACCTGATATCTCCTCAAAGCTGCCGTCCTCCAAATAGATTGGGTTCAGGTATACCTCTCGCCATCCCTCCGGATTGTGGAGGTGCACCTCAAAGTGTTGCGGATGTCCTTTAAAGGCCTCGATGTACTTGTCTTTCCAGAATTCAAATGAGTTTTCGTGGAAACTCACCACATTCTCGTCGTTTAGCCGCGTGAAAAGCTCTAACTCCTGTCCGCTGCGGTCAAAGAAAGCGGCTGCGAAGTTTCTATTAAAGGAAGTAAGCTCAAAATGCCGGTTAAGCGACCACATGTGGTGCGATCCGCTTTCGAAGATCGCGTTGAGTCGGGCGTTCTGGTTGTTGATCTGCTCTTCGTTGCGCTTACGCTCAATGGCAAGCGCCACTTGGTTGGAGATAAAGTGCAGAATCTCGATATCAGTGTGCACGTAGGCGTTCGGATCTTGATAATCCTGCAAAGTAATCACCCCGATGATACGGTCTCCGATGGCCAGTGGGGAGCATAGCATCACCTCCGGAATGGCGCCGTGTATAGTGAAATCCTGCTCTTTGGCCAGTTGCAGCAACTCCGCTTTCTGCATGTAAAGTGGTTTGCCCGTCTCAATAATGTGCTCTGACAGGCCGCGTGCGAATGGACGCCGCATCTGCGCCTTGGCGGCTTTGTCTACAAATTGGTCGACAAGGTAGGCGAAGTGCAGATGGCGGTGCTCGTCGTCGCAAAGCGCGATGTAGATGTTGCGTGTCTCAATGATCTTGCTCAGCTCTCGGTGTATGGCCGAGTAAAGTGAGTTAAGGTCTTTACTGCTGATGGCCAAGTTGGCGATACTGTAGTATACCTTCTGCAGGCGCTCGGCTTTGATGCGGTCCGTAATGTCGTGGAGGATAGCGCGGGTAGCCACCGGACGTCCGTCCTGCCAGCTGCAGGTAATGGATCCGATCAGGTGCACCGGTTTGCCGGCCTTGGTCAGGAACACGGTCTCCATCTTGTTCACATTCTCACCCTTATACAGGTTGCGCAGCTGGTAAATCAGCTTGGCTTTGTAGTAGGGGTGCACAATGTCGTTAAGCGTGAGCGATTCTATGTCGTGGTCGGTATAGCCCAAGCGCTCTTTCCACGCCTTGTTCACAAAGATGAACTTGTTGTCAACCGAGATATTCTGGATAAGGTCGTGTGCATTGTCGAAGAGGTCCTGCAGACGGATCTTGTTGTCTTTGAGGGCCTCCATCGCAATGCGTTTGTCGGTCATGTCTTTGCCCACGCTCGTCAGGCCGATCAGATCTCCCTCCGGTCCGTACTCAAACATACAGTTCCAGCGCACCGTTTTAATCTGGCCCGATTTGGTGATCATATCGCGCTCGTAGTAGGAGTTGAGGTGGCGTGTCTCTATCGATTTCTTGAAGTCTGCCAATCTCGACTCACGGTCAACCTCTGGAACTAGTAATTCATAAAAGTTCTGTCCGATAAGCTCCTCGCGGGTGTACTCCACATAAGTCAGGAAATAGTCGTTGGCATAGGCGATGTTGCCGTTCACATCCAAGCTGTAGTAGATCAGGTTAACTTTCTCGAGAAAGCTACGGAAGTGCGACATCGACTCGCGGGCCACGTCTTCGCGGCGCTTGGCGCTCTGCACCTGTTTCTGCTGCGTGATGTCGCGTTTAAATACCAAGATATGATAGGCCCCATCTATCATGACCCGATTGAGGTTCAGTTCCGTGTCCATCGGAGTGCCGTCTTTACGCAGGTTTTTCCACTCCACCGTAATCGGCTGGCCCGTCTTCATGAGCTGATCGATAAGCTTTGCCGTCTTTTCTGATGAGAGCGACCCGTCTGGCTGATACTCCGGTGAAAACTCTACCGGGGATGAGCCTACCAAGTCCTCACGCTTACAGCGGAAATACTGCAGTGCCTTCTCGTTACAATCCACCACAATGCCGTCCCGAAATAGGAGAATGGCATCGTAGGTAGACTCGAACATGATCTTGTACTTGTCCTCGGTATGGGTGAGTTTAAGTTGCAGATCGTGCTGGGCAATGTAGTTGCTTATGGCGCTGCCAATAAAGTCGAGCAGTGATACAAAGGACTGTGTAATTTTGGACTCATGGCCGGGCCATACCAGCAAGAGGGCAATGAGCCCCGTCTCAGTGCTGACAGGCACTACGGTCAGGTGCTGCCCGAGCAGGTTCTCCATTGACGTGATAAGCTGCTGCAACGATTTGCGCTTGTCTGTATGGATCAGCTGCTCTGCCTGTTCTGCCGGCATATCGACGGAGGCAGGCAGCTCTTTGGCGGGAGCTACACCAGTAGAGTAGGAGAGACGCACCTTTTCACCGGCGGTGTCATAGGTATAGACGGCACCTCCGATCACGTCACTTTTATCAAGCAGCTCGTCTAAGGTATAGCGCAACACGTCCTCCCGGCTACCAGAGCCTGAGAGGTTGGTGATCAGGTGGTTCACAAACTCCAACTGATGGTTACGGAAGCGGACATTGCGCTCGGCACCCACCGCCTCGTACAGGTTTTTGGCAGAGCCGAATATCACGGTTTCTCCGTTGAAAGTGCCCCGGCGAAGCGATATCTCAACGGGCATAAGCTCTTGGTCCGTTTCGCGCAGCCACCACTCAAACCGTTGCGGTTCGCCTTGCAGGGTGCTATGCAACTGGTTGCGCAGCGCCACCCGCTCAAACAGGTTTAGCTCGAATTGTCTATAGAGCGATTTTCCAATGATATCCCGTTTCTGGAAGCCTACCAGCTCCAATCCGCTTTGGTTAATGTCAATGAAATTGCCATCGCGATCCAGAATAAAGAGCGGTTCAGCGCTATCGTCAAACACGTTATGATAGCTGGTGTCCGCTGCTTCAGTTTGGATGCTTTCAGCTAGATCGAAACACAGAAAGGTATGGCCTTGGAATTGCAGTTGCTGACATTGAAAAATATGCTCTTTACCGCTCCGATCCTTAATCTCTCCTTTAACCTTGCTACCGTGTGACAAAGAGGCTGTAAAGGAGGTAAACTCCTGCTCTGAGGACAAGTCGCCAACCAGTGGTCTTATGTTCGCACCCGCTTCGAGACGGAAAAGGGCCTCGGCTCTGGGATTTGCGGCCAGAATCTCCCCGGTAGTGGAGGTAACCAACAGCGCGTGATCAGCAGGGTATAGCTGCGTGAGCACCTGTAGGAGGTTTTCGGCCTGAAGTATTAGGTTTTGGGTGGTATGGCGGCTGGGTATCAGTGGCATCTAGGTCAGTCAGTTCTCGTTTAAACCGATAAATTAATAAAAAAACAACAGCAATGGCACATTTTGCTTCCTGAATAACAATAAAGCAAGTTAATTTGTGCTGTTTTACCAATTATATTCCCACCCGACGCACATGAGCCTAGCTGACAGCCCTCGTTTCCTGATAGTGGTAGTTGGTCCCACCGCCGTGGGCAAGACGGATCTATGTGTGCGTTTGGCTAAGCACTTTCAAACGGAAATCATATCGGCCGACTCACGCCAATTTTACAAGGAGATGTCGATCGGGACGGCCAAGCCCAGTTCGGAAGATCAGGAGGGGGTACCGCATCATTTCGTAGACTCCCACCATATCACCGAAGAGTATAACGCCGGCGCTTACGAACAGGATGTGCTTCAATTGTTGCAGCAACTTTACAAGGAGCACCAAGCCGTGCTATTGACGGGGGGCTCGGGCCTGTACGTGCGGGCTGTGACGGAGGGTATGGACGAAATGCCCGAAACCGATCCGGCCGTGCGGGAGCGACTAAGTGAAGTGCACAGCCGAGAAGGGCTTGGGCCGCTTTTGGAGCAACTGCAGCAACTCGACCCCGCCTATTATGAGCGGGTGGACAAAGCCAACCCGCAGCGCGTCATTCGGGCGCTCGAGGTGTGTCTTTCCAGCGGACAGCCTTATTCAGCTTTCAGGAAGTCGGGGCAGCAAGAACGTCCTTTCCATATTATTAAAATCGGCCTCAACCGAGACCGGCAGGAGCTGTATACCCGCATCGACCAGCGCATGGACCAGATGTTGGAGCAGGGACTGCTGGAGGAGGCCAAAGCGCTATACCCCTACCGGCAGCACAATGCCCTACAGACAGTGGGGTATAAGGAGATTTTCGACTTTTTGGAGGGTAAGTATGATTGGAAAGAGGCCGTGCGCCTACTCAAACGGAACAGCCGCCGCTATGCCAAGCGGCAACTGACGTGGTTTCACAAGCATGCCGACTATAAGTGGTTTCATCCGGAGCAATGGGATAAGATCGTGGCTTTTATAGAACGCCAAATGCAGGGAGAAAGCTAAGAGGCAATGTATAAAACAGAAGAAGCCGGCAGTGTAGAGCTCCGGCTTCTTCTGTTTTAAAAGGCTGGATACATTTATACCGACAGGATATCCACCATTTTAGTAAAGTTCGGGTTGATGAGTTTCTGTTTGGTAATGGTTTCGATAAACGGGGTGTAAACCAGCTCTTTGTTGATAATGCCGGCCATCTCGTTAGTGCGGCCTGCTAGCAGACCTTCCACGCAGGCGATGCCCAGTTGGCTGGCCAGCATGCGGTCAGCTGCCGTAGGGGCGCCTCCGCGTTGCACGTGCCCTAGTATCGTCACACGGGCGTCCATGTTTGGAATGATACTGGAAACCTTCGCTGCGATGTCAGTGGCGCTTCCCTCTTCATCGCCTTCCGCCACGATCACTATGAAAGAAGTTTTAGAGCGTCTCCAACCAGCTTTCAGTTGATCGATTACAAAGTCAATCGAAGTGTCCGTCTCCGGAATCATCACGATCTCGGCCCCGCCACCAATGGCGCAAGGTATGGCAATATAACCCGAGTCACGGCCCATCACCTCCACAAAGAACACACGTTCGTGGCTATCTGCCGTGTCGCGTATCTTGTCGATGGCGTCAAGGGCGGTATTCACGGCTGTGTCATAGCCGATGGTATAGTCCGTGCCGTAGAGGTCGTTGTCGATAGTGCCGGGTGCGCCAATGGTAGGCACACCAAACTCCTCATAGAATATATTGGCCCCGGTGAAAGTGCCGTCGCCGCCAATAGCTACCAGTCCTTCAATACCGAACTCCTTCAGCTGATCATAGGCCGCCTGACGGCCCTCTTTGGTCATGAACTCTTTGCTGCGGGCCGACTTCAGGATCGTGCCGCCTTTCTGTATGATATTACTCACTGTCAAAGACTCCATTTTAAAAATGTCGCCTTTGATCATGCCGTTGTATCCTCTTCTGATACCGTAAATTTCGATGTCGTTGTAAACGGCTGCCCGGACAATGGCCCGGATGCACGCATTCATGCCCGGTGCGTCGCCTCCTGATGTAAATACTCCAATCCTCTTCATAAGGAGATAATGTTTAATAAGTGTCGTGAAGAGACATTTGTGCAGTCTCTCTTAAAAAATGCAAAAGGTGAGCCTCTGCGGTTTCGATGAATCCGCAAGTTATGCAATTGCTAATTTAAGTGGAAATAAAAAAATAATGCAAAATCATAACTTCTAAGATAGTAAAAACCGTATGTAAAAGCACCAACGCCTGCAAGCTGTAAACAAGAAAGGCCCCTTTCTTTTTTGGCTTCTGCAAAATTAATCGGCCGGGTATAGCTATACTTAGGTTGTTCGTTACTAATTTGTTATCAAAACAAAAACGATTCTAAAAAGGGAGCTGTATGTTTAGTTTTTTTGAAAGCGAGGCAGAAAAAAAATTAAAGAGCCACATCACTAATCTGGGGGCCCTCGCGAAAGCTGACGGCCATGTGGACCCCAGCGAGATGGATTTTATCATCTCGATAGGGGAGCGTCACGGCATGAAGCCCAACGATGTGCGCAACCTGCTCTCCAACTTGCAAGAGGTAAAACCCCAACTGCCGACCAACGATTCGGAACGTTTTGACCAGATCTATGATCTGGTGGAGATGATGCTGGCCGATGGCATTGTGGATGAGAGCGAGATGGAGTTCTGTATTAACATGGCGGTGCGGCTCGGCTTTAAAAAAGCCATCGTAGGCGTGCTGGTGCGCAAAATATCGGTGGGTGTGAAAGACGGTCTTTCGCGCGAACAGATTCGGTCGGATGCACAGGCATTTCTCAACTATTAATTCTCTTAAATTACGGCATGAAAAACCTGCGTGTGTGGAATAGTGTGGTGTTGGGTATGTATGCGCTGGCGCTACTGCTGTTGGCTTATTTTTTCTTCTCCCACGAATGGCATCTTGTCTCTTACAGAAACGCCCTGCTGTCTGACGACTTCATATTGCGCTTCTCAGCCTTCTGGTTCATCAGCTTTTTGCTTACCATCATGGTATACCTTCTCAACTTGAGCTTCAACTACCTTTGGTTGCCGCGCACCGAAAAAATTGTGGCCATACAGGCAGGCAAGCTTATTCTGGCAGTCGGACTTTCAGCCGCATTTTTTACGGTTGTCATCGTTTCTTTAAGCCGTTTGCAATAACACCGCTACAGCGGCCAAATCACAGGCACAAGCAACAGAATCACTGTAATCAATATAAGGGTGAGTGGTGAGCCGATCCGGATGAAATCCCAGAAACGGTACTTGCCGGGGCTGTAGACCAGTATGCAGGCCGGTTCGAAAGGCGTGATAAGCGACACGGAGGCACCCAGCATGATGGCGATGGCAAAGGCTCTCGGGTCTGCGCTGAGTTCGACGGCTGCCCTTAACGCGACAGGTATAACGACCAGCGCCGCCGCCGCATTCGACATCGGTTGTGTGAGCAGCACGGTCAGGATCACGAAGCCCGCCAGTATACCTAATTTCCCCCCGATAGGCTCCAACACCTGCACAATACCCTGCGCCAGAAAATCGGCCGCTCCGGAATTCTCCATTGCGGAACCAAAGGCCGTCATACCACCTATCAGTATGAGCAGTCGCCAGTCGATGGCGCTATAGGCTTTTTCGGAACTAATGGCACGCAGCAGAATGCTGGCCACGGCAGCGGATAGAAAAGCAATGGAAAGAGGTAGCAACTGAAGCGTACCCACCAGAATGGCCAACGCAAAGCTGATGATCACAATCAGGCCTTTCTTCTTTTTATAGAGCACCGGCTCAAACTCGTCGAGCACCGCAATGTGGTTCGAGTTTCTGACCTGCTCGAAACGCTCCGGTGCGCCTTGTACCAGCAGCACGTCGCCCATACGCAGCCGGATGCTGCCGATTTTACTGCGCAGCGTATCCCCGTGGCGAGAAACGGCCAGCACCACCAAGCCAAAACGCCGCAGAAACTCTGACTCTTTTATAGTGCGGTTAATGAGGTTAGACTGCCGCGTAACCATAATCTCCGCCAGCCTGATATTCTCTGTCTGAAGATCTTTGGAGATGAGCGCATCAGCCATGATTTGCAGGCCTTTCGTCTCTTTCACTTTCATCAGGTTGTCGATATCTCCCTCGACAAGCAGAATGTCATTCTCGCGGATGCGTGTGCGGAAGTCGGGCAGGAAGTTCTCAGTGTTGCGGATAACATTGAGCATCCGAAGGTTGAGGGTGGTAAGGTCAGAGGCAAAAACCAGTTGACCGATAAGCGGGGAGTCAGGTTGCACAATAACCTCGGTGACAAACTTCTGGAGCTTGTATTCCTCTACCAGCGCTTGATCGTGGTGGCTGGGTAGCATTCGCTGCCCGATGGTCATCATGTAAATCATGCCCACGACGAAAATGACGAAACCTATACCTGATATCTCAAAAAGCCCTATCGGCTCCAATCCCGCCTTGGCAATGTAGCCGCTTACCGCCACGTTTGTAGATGTGCCGATGAGTGTGCAGGTGCCACCCAGAATGGCGGCGTAGGCCAATGGCATCAGCAACTTGGAGGCACTCATGTTAATCCGTTTGGAGAGGCCTACGAGCGGGGTAATGAACATGGCCGTAACGGTTGTGTTGTTCATGAAGGCGGACACCACGCCTGTCACCGTCATGATGGTCAGCAGCATGAGGTTGTTACTGCGCTGCGCCAGCCTGACCAGCCGCACCACCGCAAAGTCCAGTATGCCGGTCTCCTCAAGGGCGGCACTCAAAATAAAGATGGAGGCGATAATGATGATAAAGTCACTGCTGAATCCGGCAAAGGCCTCTTCGGGCGTGATAATGCGCAGTCCTGCCAATATGATCAGCATGAGCAGGGTGACCAGTTCGATAGACACCTTTTCGGTGGCGAAAAGCACCACCGCAATTATAAGTAGCGTCAGGACAATGGCTATTTCCATAGAGCGTTTTCGGGGGAAAGTACACCCCAATAGAAGGTGTAGCAACGGCTTTTACGTGACAAAGCCGCGCCCGATAATGCACTATGGAAAATATTTGCGGATCTGAAGGGTTTTTAATTTTACACCAGCGCCTCGTCAATGGAAGTCAGGATGATCTGACAGGCCTCGCGTATCTGCTCCTCAGTGATGGTGAGGGGCGGGGCGATGCGCATGGAGTTGTCGCAGAAAAGGAACCAGTCCGTCAGTACGCCATTCAGAATAGCCTGATCGATTACCGCCTTCAGTACCTCAAACGACTCAAACTCAGCGGCCATCATGAGGCCTTGGTTGCGGATGCCTTTGATGCGTGGGTGTACCAACAGTTGCTTGAAGAGATTCGCTTTCTCTTCCACACCAGCCAGCAGGTTTTCTTCCTGTATCGTTTGCAGGGTAGCCAGTGAGGCGGCACAGGACACAGGATGCCCGCCAAAAGTTGTCAGGTGACCGAGAATCGGGTCGTTTTTGAACACGCCCATGATCTCCTGTGGCGCGATAAAGGCCCCGATCGGCATACCACCGCCCATACCTTTGGCACAGAGGAGGATGTCAGGCTCGATGCCGAACTGCTCAAATGCCCAGAAGGTACCCGTACGCCCGAAGCCGGTCTGTATCTCGTCGAGTATAAGCAACGCGCCCACCTCGGTGCAGCGGGCACGGAGCGCCTGCATGTAGCTAATCTCCGGCACACGCACGCCGGCCTCGCCCTGCACCGTCTCGATGATGATGGCGGCTGTGCGTTCAGTAATCTGCTCCAAGTCAGGTATAGCGCCGTGGTTGATGATGCGGACGTCGGGCAGCAGTGGCCGGAAGGCGTTCTTGAAACCCTCACTGCCATTGACAGAAAGGGCACCCTGCGTAGAGCCATGGTAGGCGTTGCGGCAGGAGACAAACTCTGTGCGACCGGTATAGCGCTTGGCCAATTTCATGGCACCCTCTACGGCCTCGGTGCCGGAGTTGAGCAGGTATACATTGTTAAGTCTAGGAGGCAGTGTGCTACAGAGTGCCTGCGCCAACTGCACTTGCGGCCCCTGCACAAACTCGCCATACACCATTAGGTGCATGTAGCGATCCAGTTGCTCGTGTATGGCCCGCAGCACTTTCGGATGCCGGTGTCCCACATTGCTCACGCCTATACCTGAAATCAGGTCAATGTAGCGATGGCCGTCGCTGCCGTACATGTAAATTCCCTCTGCCTTCTCCACCTCGATCATCAGCGGAAAGTCGCTCGTCTGCGCTTGGTGCTGCAGAAACAGTTGCCTTAATGATACCATGCTGCAAAGGTAGGCAATTTTGGAGCTATCGCATCATGGCGCTCATGCCTCCGTCTACTATAGTGGTTTGCCCGGTTATGTAGCTCGCAGCATCGGAACAGAGCCAAAGTATGGCGTAGGCAGCCTCTTTGGGATCTGCGATTCGCTTTTGCGGTATGTAAGAGAGGTACATCTGCTCAATCTCCGGCAGTTTGGTTTTGTCCCCATTCACCTGTGACTCAAAGGCTTTTTGCAGCATGGGCGTACGGTGTGCGCCGGGAGCGAGCACGTTGATGCGGATGTTGGAGGTTGCCACTTCCTGCGCGGCGGATTTTGCCAAGGCGATAATAGCAGCTTTGGCTGCTGAGTAGAGCGAGCCCATGGCTGCGCCTCCCAGCCCATTGATGCTGGCCACATTGACGATAGCTCCTCCAGATGGTTTCTGTTCGAGCATCAGCTTGATCTCCTGCTTCATGCAAAGCCAGACCCCGCGCAGGTTGGCACCCATGGCATCCTCGTACTCATGTGGCTCAAACTCATGCAGCGGTTTGCCTATACCTGCTTCTTGGGCAGCATTGTTTACCGCTATATCCAGCCGGCCGAATCTGTTTTGTATTTCATGGAAAAGCGCAAAGATCGTGTCGTTGTTGCTGTTGTCGGTCTGAATGTAAACAGGTTGCAAGGGGGTAGTAGGTAGGGAAGCAAGGGCGGCGTCCCCTTTTTCTTTGTTGCGACCTGTGATGATCACTTGGGCACCCGACTCCACCAAAAGCTGTGCTGTGGCCAAACCAATGCCTGATGTCCCGCCTGTTACCAGCGCTGTCTTACCTTCGAAGTTATAGTGTACCTGTTGCATAGCAATCGCTTCTTAGTTCTCTAATCATAACGGAAATGCCTGAGAATTGCTGCTTTCCCAGTTGAAACACTCGCAGGAGTTTAAGCTAATCAAAATGAGGAAATGGCGGCAGTCTTAGCACAAAATTAGGTGTGTTTGTTTTTGATAGACCATCAAAAGGAGTTGGTCGATAGATTTAGACCATTTATCAAATATTACCAATATTTAATAAATGGCACATTAATTGTCTGGAGAGAAGTCAGTATTTTCGTAAATTAATTCAAATTATCTCCAGCCTCATGAGAACAATCTTTACGTTTTTTCTGCTCTTAAGTAGTGTAGGGGGGCTTTGTGCCCAAGCCAAGTATACCATCAGCGGCTACGTGCGCGAAAAAGGCAGCGGTGAGTCGCTGATCGGGGTGAGCGTATACCTACCCGGTACCTCTACGGGTACGACCTCTAACACCTATGGCTTTTACTCTTTAACGCTACCGGCTCAGCAGGACTCTCTCACGCTGCTCTTCTCCTACATTGGCTTTAAGCCGGTCGCTAAAAAGGTGATTCTCCGCCAAAGCACCGAAATGGATGTGGAGCTGCAATCGGAAGCGGTCCTCAAAGAGGTGGAGATTGTGGCACAGCGCGTGGAGCGGGTAAGCGAGTCGGCATTGATGAGCACGATCGATATACCTGTTTCTCAGATCAAAAATCTGCCGGCGCTGCTGGGCGAAAAAGACGTGATGAAGGTAATGCAACTCATGCCCGGTGTGCAGTCAGGCAGCGAAGGCAACAGCGGCATTTATGTGCGTGGCGGTGGGCCGGACCAGAACCTGATTATTCTGGATGACGCCACGGTGTACAATGCCTCCCACCTGTTCGGCTTCTTCTCACTTTTCAACGGCGACGCCCTTAAAAGTGTCGAGCTGACCAAAGGAGGCTTCCCGGCAAGGTATGGCGGCAGGCTTTCTTCCGTGATCGAGCTGAACATGAAGGACGGCAACAAGGAAGAACTGCACGGCGAAGGGGGAATTGGCTTGCTGTCGTCGCGTCTTATGTTGGAGGGGCCTATCAAAAAAGGGAAATCATCTTTCCTGATCTCTGGCAGACGCACATATGCCGATATTTTAGCCCGCCCTTTTATGCCGAAAAACGAGCGTCCCGGCTATTATTTCTATGACCTTAATACTAAGTTAAACTATGACTTTGGCAGGAAGAACAAGTTATACCTGAGCGGCTATTTCGGTGAGGACAAGTTCTCCTACAAGGAGAAATACGATGGAGAGGTAGAAGAGGCAGGCTTTAACTGGGGCAATGCCACCGGTACGCTGCGCTGGAACCACCTTTTCAATGACAGGCTGTTTTCCAATGCCTCACTTATTTTCAGCCGCTATCAATTTAATATCTATACCGAAGAGAAGTCAAAGGATGCTGAGTACAGCCTCCGCTATTCCTCTGGCATCCGGGACTTCGGGCTGAAATACGACCTAGACTTTCTGCCCAACCCGCAACACTCCATCAGGGCTGGTTTGCTTAGTACCTACCATCGCTTCAGCCCAAGTGCTATCGTGGTAAAAGATTCTGACATTGATAAGCTGGAAAGCAAAGTAGAGAATATTGATGTGCTGGAGTCAGCGGTGTACATAGAGGATACCTATAAACCCTTTGAGCGACTGCGCCTGAACGGCGGTCTGCGCCTGAGTCATTTCTATGCGAAGGGGAAAAGCTATTTTAACCCCGAGCCACGCCTTTCCGCTTCCTATAGCCTGCGAACCGATTTAGCCGTGAAAGGGTCTTTCTCACAGATGAGCCAATATGTGCACCTGCTCACCAACACGGGCATCGGCCTGCCGACAGATTTGTGGGTGCCTACAACGAGCAAAGTGGCGCCGCAGCGCTCAAGACAGGTAGCGCTCGGGGTGGCGAAAGATTTCCTCGACCGTGATCTGGCTCTTACTGTCGAAGGCTATTATAAAAAGTCCGACGACATTATTGGGTACAAAGAAGGCGCTAGTTTCCTGCTGATAGAAGACCCCACGTCGGCGGAGAAAATAAGCTGGGAGGATAATATTACGAAGGGGCAAGGCTGGTCTTACGGTATAGAGGTGCTACTGCAGAAAAAGGTGGGCCGGCTGTCAGGATGGGCGGGCTATACCCTGTCGTGGACGCAGCTGCAATTCGACTCTCTGAACGCGGGAGAAAAATACTATGCCCGTTACGACCGCCGCCATGACGTGTCGCTTGTCGGAATCTACGAGCTGCGCAAAAACATTACGCTTTCCGGCACGTGGGTATACGGCACGGGCAACGCCATTTCCATGCCGATTGGCACATGGCAGGCGCCGCGCAATAATCCCTCTCGCAATGAAGCCGGAAGAACCGCTAACTATTGGAACATGAAGTCCACGCACTATGGCCCGATGAACGGCCATCGCATGGCCCCTTACCACCGCTTAGACTTGGGCATACAGTTTCACAAGTTGAAGAAGTGGGGAGAACGCACATGGGAGATCAGCTTTTACAATGCCTACAATCGAAGAAACCCATTCTTTTACTACCTCGACGAGCGCACTACGCATAATGGGGAGACTTATGAGTCAGAGACTAAGCTGAAGCAGATCACCCTCTTCCCGCTTATACCTTCTGTGAGCTACGGTTTTAAATTTTAGTGGTGAGAGAATCAGTTAAAAATAAAATCATGAGACTGAAAAACTATTTACTGGCAGTAATGATTATAGCTGCCATCGCCCTGCAGAGCTGCGAGAAAGACGTTGAAAATTTTGATATAAGCACCAAGCCGATGCTTGTGACTACCGCCTTCCTATCACCGCAGGACACGATTCTGACAGTGGAGGTGAAACTAACACAGCCTGCCATTGGCAAACAGCTATCCGAGGAGCAGCTGAAGGTGAAAAATGCGACTGTTGTTTTATCGGATGGGACTCAGCAAACGCAATTGGAATATGACGAAAAACATAACAAATATTTCGCACCTATGGCATCGCTTCCAATTGTTAGTGGCAAAGCCTATTTTCTGCGTGTAACAACTCCAACCGGTGAGAAGGCGGAAGCCGAGTGTGTAGTGCCATCTTTGGAAGGAATTCATTTTACGGGGCTTCATTATGAGACCAATACACAGGAGCAGTATGATTATTCATGGCTAATGCATGTAATCAACTTTAAATGGCAGGATGCCCCCGGCGTTGAGAATTACTATCATCTATCCGGCTACCGCTCATACGTACATGATATTGGTTACCCTGCAGTTAGAACTGTGCAGCATGAACCGTTTCACGCCGATCCTTTTAAAATATATGCACGTGATACTGAACAGGATGGACAAATCATGCAGTCTCCAAACTTTGGGTTGACCACTTCAGAAGAGGATCACGCGTCAAAACCATTCGCTATATACGCTGTGCTTGCTGTTACAGATAAGGCGTATTACGATTATCATCAATCTGTGATCAGTCAGGAGCGCAGTGGCAACAATCCTTTTGCGGAGCCAAAGCGAATCTATTCCAATATAAGAGGGGGCTTAGGCGTTTTTGCCGCTTATAACCAGATCAAGGTCGTGCGTATGGTTCAATAACCTTGGCTATTGGTGTTCTCCTCCGGCAATTAATCGTATAAAGGCAGGAGCCAATGCGAGATTGGTGATTATTTTGAACAAACTAAAAAAAGGAGGATATTATGCCACAGGGAGATAAATCATCATACACGGACAAGCAAAAGCGCCAAGCAGAGCACATTGAAGAGAGCTATGAGAAAAAAGGCGTGAGCCATGATGAAGCCGAGAAACGCGCATGGGCAACTGTGAACAAGCAAGACGGGGGCGGCAAAAAAAGCGGCTCCGGAAGAGGCAAATAAATACTGAATACAAAACAAACAAGGTATAAGAAAGGCCGGAAGTGATTGCTTCCGGCCTTTCTCGTCTATGGGTAATTGTTGGTATGCGCGTGCGGATCGTCTTCGTCCAGCGTGGCCGGTACTGTGGGTGGTATACCCTGCAGCGGACGGTTATGCGAAAAAGGGCGATTGCGCCAATCACCTTTACGTGCCTGCTGGCTCTTGTTCTGCTGGCGTGCATACATGACCAGTGCCACACCGGCTAACGCCACGAGGCCAGTGGCCGCCATTACTTTCGGGATGGTGTTGTCCGAAGGCGGTACTGAGAGCACGCCTTGCTCATCGGCTATAGCAGGTTGGTTTACGTAGCGGCCATGCCCGGGCACTGCTACGGACCAGAAGTCTTTCACCAGCTGCTCGAGTTGGCGCATCAGTTGCTCGCCTTCCATGGGGAGGCCATGACCCGTAGCAGCTATACTTGGGTTTAGGACCATCAACCGCTCAACTGAATGATGAGCAGCGCCCCAGTCGGAGGTGAAGTACTTCGGCGGTCCATGTACTTCTCGCTTCTGCGACATCACGGCCAGCATAGACTCCCCGTCGCGGGTAATGAAGGCGTCGCCGGCAAGCAGCACGCGGTCACGCTCCCTGAAGAAAGACACATGTCCGGCTGTGTGTCCGGGCGTGTGCACCCAGCGCCAGTCGGGTAGTCCCGGAACTGAGCCGTCAGGCGGTAGCAATTCGATGTTTTCGTGGATGTTAATCGGTTTTTTTGGGTATAGGAATGACATGTAGGCCATGCCGCCACCGCCCACGCTCGGATCTGGTGGGGGGTAGGAAGATTTACCAGTCAGGTATGGCATTTCGAGCGGATGCGCATATACAGGCACATCCCAGTCCTGTGCGAGTTCTTTTACTGCCCCGATGTGGTCAAAGTGGCCGTGAGTGAGCAAGATGGCTTTGGGTCGCTCATCCCCGAAAAGTTCCTGTGCCACTTTCCGGATCTTGTCGGCAGACCCATAAACACCGGTGTCAACCAAGACCCAAGAGCCGTCGGGTGCGCTGACAAAGAACAGGTTGACAAAGACGGTTTTGAGGCCCCACACACCGGGCGCAACCGGAAAGGCTTGTTTGTTTTCATGTACTGAAGTTCGGTAAGGAGTTTCCATAGGCATTCACCAATTATATGTTTTTGTGCAACAACACGAGCGGAATACTATAGTACGGCGGCCGTGACAATTGGCTGCGACAAAGCCAGATAATCAGTTGCAACGGACTCTTCCACTAGTTTTTTTATGCTTGCAGGTGGCACTACAACACAGTGGAGGCATGGTACGCGCTATTTGGCAGGGTAGTGACATCATAAACAAGGGCACACTTTTTGTGTTATATTGTCAGGAGGTTCTCGCTAAATTTAATGAGGCCATTGTTTCCTGATTGGCAGGAATTATTTATCTTTCTGAAAACGTTACATACACATGGTAAATTTATTTGTTCCCCCAAGCTATATGGCCGTGTACGCTAAGTGCGTAGATGCGACAATGCCGGCTTTTGAACCGGAAGAGTGGATAGAGGAAGGGAGAGTGTATCCTGTGAAACACTTTACGGAGCCCCTCAACCAAGGTGATGGCTTTGCTGTGACCATTATGGATGAGGACGGTGTAGAAATTCATCCATCTTCTTCCCATTGGAGTTTCGCCTCCACTAGGTTCGAATTATACACCCTTCATTTGAATTAATATCAAAACCGCTGATATTTTCGTTAACCAAAAGGCTGCCCCGGCAGCCTTTTTTCTTATCTATCAGGTATGGAGTAGATTTATATGTTAAGTATTTCGGAGTTCAATTCACTGTCGCCCCGACAGCAGGCCAGTCTAGTGCTGGATCAGGGGCGCTACCTTCATCACATCATCAGAGGCTGGTGCAAGATCGACCTCTACTGGTTTCACAACTACTATGTGGAGGTGTGGTTTCTGTACGACCTCAAAACGATCGGACTGGTGCGGGCCCTGACCAACAAGGCTTCGCTCGACCCTTATTTGGAAACCATTAAGCTCAAAGTCAAACCCTAGGCTAATTTCACCTTCAGGTGCGGCAAAACTTATGCTACCTTAATTCAGGAGGTTTGAAGTAATCCCGCGAAGGCATACTGAACAGGTATAAAATCAGAATTGGAAAAGATGATTGGCGATAGGTTTGTCAGTTTTTGATACTTTTGCAGGTATACGCATGGCGTATCACCCAAATAAAAAATAAATGAGAAAACAGCTACCAAAAAAAGATATCCTGTTAGTAAGTACCTCTACCACACACGGCACAGGCTACCTCGAACACTGCCAGAACGAGGTGAAAGAACTGCTGGGAGACAGAAAAAGCATCCTGTTTATACCTTACGCCCGCCCGGGGGGGATTTCACACAAAGACTATACAGCCAAAGCGCGCGAAGCTTTCGAGGCGATGGGTGTGCAACTAACCGGCGTGCACGAAGCGGCTGACCCTGTGGCGGCTGTGCAGCAGGCGGAGGCTGTGTTTATCGGTGGTGGTAATACTTTTTTACTTTTACGACAGCTATACGCTAACAAACTGATCGAACCGTTGCAGAAGCGGGTGGAGCAGGGAATGCCTTACATGGGAACCAGCGCCGGCACCAACGTGGCTGGCAAAACCATTGGCACTACCAACGACATGCCGATCGTGTTTCCGAAGTCATTTGATGCGCTGCAGCTCGTTCCCTTTAACATCAACCCGCACTATCTGGACCCTGAGCCGAATTCAACGCACATGGGCGAGACCCGCGAGACCCGTATCGAGGAGTTTCATGTGCACAACCGTCAGCCGGTGGTTGGTTTGCGTGAAGGCAGCATGCTGCGGGTGAAGGGGGAGAAGATCAGCCTGTTGGGACCGCATTCTGCCCGGATATTCCTGCAGGGGCAGAAGCCGATGGAGTTTAAGCCCAACGACGATATCAATTTCCTGCTCGAAGCTTATTAAAATACAAAAGCCCCTGCTATACCATAAGCAGGGGCTTTTTGTTGAAAAAGACAAGGCAAGATGCCATGCCCTTTTGCTGTTCTCACTATAATTATTATCTATAAAAAACTACTGTGCTTTGTTATTGGCTTCCAGTCTTTTCAGAAGCAGTTTTGTAAA
The DNA here is from genome assembly GCF_947499215.1 of uncultured Pontibacter sp. Classification (GTDB taxonomy): domain Bacteria; phylum Bacteroidota; class Bacteroidia; order Cytophagales; family Hymenobacteraceae; genus Pontibacter. The sequence goes on along the minus strand of NZ_CANMNI010000001.1, from coordinate 1,065,814 downwards.
CTCCCGCTCGCTGCGGTACAGTTTGATAATCTGGTTTGAGGAGATTACGCGCTGGTAACGGGCCACGTATTCTTTCTCCAACTCCAGCTCTTTTTCGCGGGTACTGAACATGCCGTCCAATCGAGCTTTCGCCTCCTGATCGCTCAGCTCGTCCACATCTTGGCGGTAACCGCTGCGGTAGGAGCGCACCAGTTCGCGGCGCTTGGCCTCATACTCGTTGTAGAGGGGCCAGAACTTCTGTGACTGCTCGGCAGTAAGTCCCATCTTGTCAGTCAGGAAGGCCACCTTGGCAGCCTCTACGTTCTCTCTTCTATCCTGCGGACGTCCAGTCTGTGCCATGGCCGCGGAGCTGCCAATGAAGAAGGCGCAAAAAAGGGCAAGTATAAAAGTGTATTTTCTCATGGGTGTGTTAAAAGTCAGTCGTTTCTATTTGGTAGTATTCGAGTTCTTCTTCTGCGGCAGTTGCGCTCACATTGAGGAAATCAGCGGTCATCTCCTGCTCTGAAGTGACAGACAGCTCGGCAAAGTCGCCCGTCTCCAGCACTGCGTAGGTGCTCAGATAATCCATTATATCATCATCGGCCACTGTGGCTAGGTGGATAGCTTGCTCTTTAGATTGATCACGCAACTGTGTGAAATAAACTACGCCTACTACTAAAAGCAGTACCAACGGGGCCAGTGCCATACGCAGTGGCTTCCAAGCAGCTGCAGACCAAGGGGCAGGGCTATACCCGGCGCCGGCAGTGCGCTCCATGATCTGAGCAGGCAGTCTGTCGAAGTACTTGTCAGGCACCTCGTAGATGTTGCGCTTGGGCAGGTCGCTTAGTTTAAAATCGTTTTTCATGGTTAATGTACTTATCAGTTAGATAGCGGTAGAGCACTATAGTTTAATCTTGTTTAATAAATTCTTCAATTTTTTTTACGGCGTGGTGATAAGAGGCCTTTAAAGCACCTACCGAGGTGCCCAGAATCTCAGATATCTCCTCGTACTTGAGCTCGTCGTAATACTTCATGTTAAAGACCAGCCTTTGCTTGTCAGGCAGCCTCAGCAAAGCTTTTTGCAGTTTGAGCTGTATCTCATCTCCATCAATATGAGGCGACGAATCAATCTTTTCGGTGAGCTCGGCGGCCACGTCGTTTATGGGCAGAAAGAATTTTTTGCGCTTGCTCGACAGAAAGGTAAGGCACTCGTTGGTGGCGATACGGTAAAGCCAAGTATAAAGCTGCGCGTCCTGCCGGAAATTCTCCAGATTCTTCCATACCTTGATAAACACCTCCTGCGTGAGATCGTCGGCATCGTCGTGGTCGATCACCATCTTCCGGATGTGCCAGTAGATTTTCTGCTGGTACTTCCGAATCAGCTGGTTGAAGGCCAGATTACGGCTGTCGGGGTTGGCGAATTTCTCTAAAATATCTTTGTCTTCCACGTATTAGGTAGCAGGGGCAGGGCGGTTATACCTGTCTGAATATGCAATATAATGCATAAAAACAGAAGGGACTGCACTTTAACAGTACAGCCCCTTCCGTTTTTATAAAAAAGCTAAGGTATAGCCCTTTGTATTACTTGCGGCGAATCACACGCTCAGCGGCAGCCACGATATTCTCGGTGCTCAGTCCGTACTTTTCCATCAACTGGTCTGGCGTGCCAGACTCGCCGAACGAATCGTTTACAGCCACCATCTCCAGCGGAGTAGGCAGGTTACGACCCAGCAGCTGCGCTACTGCGTCACCCAGACCACCGTTCAACTGATGCTCTTCAGCTGTCACCACACACTTGGTCTTACCAGCAGATTTCAAGATAGCCTCGTCGTCCAGCGGCTTGATGGTGTGGATGTTGATAACCTCGGCGTTGATGCCTTTTTCAGCCAGTTTGTGACCCGCTTCGATGGCTTTCCAAACCAAGTGACCAGTGGCCAGAATGGTTACGTCTGTACCTTCGTTCAGCATCACGGCTTTACCGATCTCGAACTTCTGGTCAGCAGGTGTGAAGTTAGGAACGGCCGGACGACCGAAACGCAGGTATACCGGACCTTCGTGCTCAGCAATCGCGATGGTAGCGGCTTTGGTCTGGTTAAAGTCGCATGGGTTGATCACGGTCATGTGCGGCAGCATTTTCATCATGCCCACATCTTCCAGAATCTGGTGCGTAGCACCGTCCTCACCGAGCGTCAAACCGGCGTGCGAAGCGCATATTTTCACGTTCTTACCCGAATAGGCGATCGACTGACGAATCTGGTCGTACACACGGCCCGTCGAGAAGTTAGCAAACGTGCCTGTGAAAGGAATCTTGCCACCGATGGTCATACCGGCTGCCAGACCCATCATGTTGGCCTCGGCTATACCTACTTGAAAGAAACGCTCCGGAAACTCTTTCTCGAAGGCATCCATTTTAAGTGAGCCTGTTAGGTCAGCGCAAAGGGCTACTACATTCTCGTTAGTGCGGCCAAGCTCCAGTAAGCCAGCGCCAAAACCAGAACGGGTGTCTTTTTTCTCTGTATATTTAAATTCTTTCATTTCTCTTTTGCTTAGTAATCAGAAGCCTCTCTTACTGCCAACTGCTGAAGTGCGATCTCCAACTGCTCATCATTCGGCGCTACGCCGTGCCACTTGTGTGAGCCCATCATGAAGTCCACTCCGAAGCCCATCTCCGTGTTCATCAGGACCATCACTGGCTTGCCGTTGCCGGTAGCCTTCTTAGCGTCTTCCAACGCAGGCAGCAACAGCTCAAAGTTGTTGCCATCCGCCTCCAGTACATGCCAGCCGAATGCTTCGAACTTGGCACGCAGGTCGCCCAACGATAGAACCTCTTCGGTGCCACCATCAATCTGCTGGTAGTTGCGGTCCACGGTTGCAATCAGGTTGTCCACTTTGTTGTGGGCCGCGTACATGGCCGCTTCCCATACCTGACCTTCACCCAGCTCGCCGTCGCCCATCAGCACGTACACCAAGTTGCTGTCTTTGTTCAGCTTCTTGGTCTGTGCAGCACCTACTGCCACTGACAAGCCTTGACCGAGTGAGCCAGACGCTACACGGATGCCCGGAAGGCCTTCTTCAGTAGCCGGGTGGCCTTGCAGCCTTGAGTTGATCTTGCGGAAGGTAGCCAGTTCTGATACTTCAAAGAAGCCAGCGCGAGCCAACACACTGTACCATACCGGAGAGATGTGTCCATTGGAAAGGAAGAACAAGTCTTCGCCTTCGCCATTCATGTCAAACGGTTGCGCTTTGTAGTTCATCAGGCGGAAGTACAGCGACACGAAATAGTCCGTGCAGCCGAGCGAGCCGCCCGGGTGACCGGAGTTTACCGCATGCACCATGCGCACGATGTCACGGCGAACCTGTGCCGCAATCTCCTTAAGCTCGTCGATGCTTTTGTTGTGTGGGTTCACGATATAGAAATTAATTATTGATTGTTAAATTGTTTACTTGTTGATCTAGGGCTTAGGTTTGCTGTTTCGGGCTGCCCCGTTACTTGTTATACCTGAATGCGAATAAGAAGTACAAATATATAAACTAAAAAACGCAGCCGCCTAGAAGGACAGCTGCGTTTATAATTACTTTTTCAGGATCTGGGCGGCGTGGTCGGCCGTTTTCACTTTCGTAATGATGTCCTCGATGGTGCCGGCCTCGTCGATGACGAAGGTATAGCGCATGGTGCCCATATAATTGCGGCCATACATTGATTTCTCCTGCCAGACCCCATATTGCTCTACAAGCTGCTTCTCAGTGTCGGCCAGTAGGGTGAAGGGCAGTTCGTACTTGCTGATGAACTTCTGATGCGATTTTTCGCCGTCGATGCTCACACCGATCACTTCGTAGCCTTCCTGTTTCAGATCGCTGTAGTTGTCGCGCAGGTTGCAGCTCTGGGCGGTGCAGCCGGAAGTGTCATCTTTCGGGTAAAAATATAGTATAACCTTCTTGCCGCGGTAATCACTCAGTTTTACTGTGTTGCCGTTTTGATCTTTTGCCTCAAACTCTGGGGCCTTATCTCCGATTTTCAGTTCCATGGGTTTCTGTTTAGTAGCTGTTGTCGCAGGTATACGCTATACCTTACATCATCAGCTTTTTCAGTTTCATCCGGTACTAATGTCCTTTGCGAGTTGTCTTTTCCAAGAAAAACCGTTGCGCGAAGCAACCTGATTTTAGATGGTGGTAGTAAACACCGCTTCGTTTCCGGCGTTGTCTTTTACCTTCAGGACCACTTTGCCCGACAAAGGTATGCTTTTATCTAATTTTTCGGAGTATATGGTCGCAGTTTTATGCTCGTATTTCATGAGCACCCACTTACCGTTCACCTCGCAGCGGAAAGAATTGATGCCTGACAGGTCATCGCCAATCCTGAACCTGATTTGCGTTGTGCTTTTGCTCAGTAATTTAATGGTTGGAGCTTTGGTGTCTTCGAACACCTTGAACTTGCCCATACTGCGGGTGGAGAAGGTGATGCTGTTGCCATCCCAAACGCCGCCCATCATCCCGCGACCTCTGCCCAGTCCTATATAATACACAGCGGCTTTGCTCTTGTCAGTTACCGGTGTGCTTGGCGTGATCGTCACTTTGATGGCCTTGTGCAGCGGCGTGAAGTAGTCGCCGATGGTATACACGTCGCCCTCTTTTCTGGCTTGCAGGTATAGCGTGTCGTATAGACTCTCCTTATCGAAACGGATGGTCATTTCGCGACTGCTGAAGCTGTGCTCCTGACCCGAAGGTATAGCGGCCTGCAAGTCGAGTTGGGTTGAGGTGCCGCAGTACTCTAGCGACTCCGGCAAACCGCCGCGCAGGTCATAAAGGCTCACCGAGGCAGCTCCTTTGGTATAGCTTGGCACCAGCATCAGCCGTTGGTTGTTTACCACCATCTCTACGTTACGCGGTGTGGCCGACGTGTCGGAGGCGTTTACCTTTAATATATTGCCGATGATCTCAAAGCTCAGCTGCGGCTTGGTCACCTTGCCGTTCGCCGCCTGCGTGAAAGTCGGTTTCTGCCCCTTCACCACAAAAGTCAGGGTAGAGGCATTGTTGTAGGTGTCTTTCGCTACTAGTCGAACATGGTAGATCGAGTCGGCATGCACATCCAGCTTACCCCGGTTTTGCGGTGCGGTATAAAGCGGCAGGTCATTGCCATAGTCCACATAAGCCTTTTGAAAAGTGCGGCCTGTGCGGCGGTATACGTTATAGTTCACGTGCTGCGACACTTGCTTCGAAAGCTCAAATGGTACCCGGTCGATATGGTGATTGTATACCTGTTTGTCGTTCACAAATACCGTCACATCCTGCGTGCCGTTGCGGTTCTGGGTGTCGTCGTAGCGGTCAATGGTCTGTAATTCAAATCCAATCAGGCCATGGGCGTATACCGTGTCCGGCAAGGTATGGACGCCATTGGTTTTCTTTGGAGTAAACTCCTTACGCGCAAACTCCTGATTAATGCGGGCATAAATGTCTAGCGGCTGTATACCGAAACCCAGCAAGTCAGGAGGGGTGGTGTCGATGATCTCCTTGAAGCCCCAACGCAGCGGGTTGTACAGTCTGTCTTCCGAGTCTCGGATCTCAAAGTGCAGGTGCGGTCCGCCCGAGCCTCCTGTGTTACCGGACAGGGCGATGATTTGCCCTTTCTTTACCGGAAAGAGGTTCTTCTCCGGAAATAGCTCCAGCTCAAAGGTTTCCTTCTCGTACTGTTTCTGCAGTACGTAGTCAGACAGAGGATCGTAGAAAGCCAGCAAATGCGAGTAAGTGGTCGTGAGCCCATTCGGGTGCGTCACATAAATGATGTTGCCATACCCGTAAGTCGACATCTTCACACGCGAGATATACCCGTCTGCGGCAGCGTATACCGATAAACCTTCGCGCTGGTCGGTCTTGATGTCAAGTCCGCCATGGAAGTGGGTGGCGCGTATCTCGCCCATGGAGCCCGACAGGAAGTTGCGCTGCCCCGGCTTGATGGGAAACATAAAGTAGCCCTGTTCCGGCGCCGGTTGTGCGGCCGCTGCAAGGGTGGTGAAAACGTAAGCGAAAAGGAGCGCGAGGCGCTTATTTAATTTCAAAATCAAGTAGTTTTTTATCTTCAAAATAGCCTTCCAATCTGTCGCCGATCTGCACCGGACCCACTCCCTCAGGCGTACCTGTAAAGATAATATCGCCTTTCTTCAGGGTGATGAAGCGGGAGATATACGCGATGATGTCATCGAATGTGTTTAGCATCATCTTCGAGTTACCTTGCTGACGAGTCTCGCCGTTCACATCCAGCTTAAAGTTGATGTCTTGCAGGTCCTCGAACTGATCAAGCGGTAGAAACTCTGACACTGGGGCAGAGCCGTTGAAGCCTTTGGCCAGCGTCCAGGGAAGTCCCTTGGCTTTGGCCTTGGCCTGTAGGTCGCGAGCTGTGAAGTCTATACCTAATCCAATGGCATCGTAGTATTTGTGCGCAAACTTTTTGTCAATGTTCTTGCCTTCGCGGCTCACACGCAGAATCAGTTCTACCTCGTGGTGAATGTCCTGACTGTATTCCGGGTAGTAGAACGGCTCGTTGTTGCGGAGGATGGCTGTGTCAGGCTTAAAAAATATCACCGGTTCGTCCGGCACTTCATTTTTCAGTTCGGCTATGTGATCGGCGTAATTGCGGCCGATGGCGATTATCTTCATAAAATAGTAAGGGTGTATGCTTTATCGATTCTCAAAAATAGGCTATATCCGGTTTTAGTACAGCATGTTTCCGCAAAAAGAATCAATTAAAAGACAATTTTTTAGAGTAGCCCCTACCTGTGGAGGATAGTATCTCTTTTTATACTTTAACAAGACAAGGTCCGCTTTATTGTGCTGATGGAGCCTACAACATTTTATATTATAGCGTTCGTATACCTATGCAACTGACAGTTCAGTTTGCAACCTGTCATTTTGGGCTAGGTTGTACTTTGTTTTATCAGTTAAAGTATAGTAATTTTATCATATTAAACGATCCAAGCATACCTGACTCTCAAAATTGGTTCAAAATTTGAAAAGCCTTTTAAAGAGTCATTAAATTTAAAAACTATGTACAAGAAGTTAATCGCCTTTTCGATAGCGGTAGTGATGATGGTAGCCTGTACGACGGTGCCAATCACAGGCCGCAGACAGCTGAGTCTCGTGTCAGACGCGCAGATGATGCAAATGAGTTACGACGCCTACGACCAGTTCTTGAAAGAGAATAAACTGTCGCGTGATGCACAGGCCACGGCCATGGTAAAACGTACCGGACAGCGCATTCAACGCGCCGTGGAGCAATACATGGCTGCCAACAATATGTCAGACCAATTGCAAGGCTTCCAGTGGGAGCATAACCTGATCGAGGATGACCAAGTGAACGCTTGGGCCATGGCCGGTGGTAAGACGGTAACTTATACAGGTATACTGCCTATTGCCCAAAATGAGACAGGTCTTGCCGTGGTAATGGGCCACGAGATTGCCCACGCAATTGCTAAACACGGTAACGAACGCATGAGCCAGCAATTGGCCCAGCAGTTTGGTGGCCAGACGCTTTCTGCCCTATCAGGAAGCCAGCCGGGTGTGGCGCAGCAATTGATCATGACGGCCTATGGTGCCGGTTCTACGCTGGGTTTGCTGAAGTACGGCCGAGATCAAGAGAGCGAGGCTGACCGTTTGGGACTGATCTTTATGGCCATGGCTGGCTACAATCCGCAGGAGGCTATTCCTTTCTGGGAGCGTATGGAAGCTAAGGCTGGCGGTCAGGCGCCACCGGAGTTCCTGAGCACGCACCCAAGCGCAGGGACCCGTCGTGCTAAGCTGCAGCAATACATGCCGGAGGCCCTGAAATACTACAAGAAATAATTCACTCAACTTCCAACCTACATGACCACATCACCCTTTGCTACTAGTCGGCATCTTTTGCTGACCTGCCTGCGCTGGTCGCTGGCCCTGACCTTGATCTTACTCGTAGCCGCTGGCTGTACACGCCGCGAAGCCTTCCCTGAGGAAAGCGAAGAGGAGCCACTCGACGCGGATGCAGGGCCAGTTTATGACGGTCAGTTGCTGGCACAGGTGGTGTTTGATAGTGTAGACTATATTGTGCCAAAGCAGGAGTTGATGCAGCCTTTTATAAAAGAGTTTGGCAACGGAACAGTGGTGGATAGAGTGATGATCCGCAAGGTGCAGGACAATAAAGAGCTTCCGGCTTCTTACTATCTGGTGGGTTTAGGTATACGCAACGGTTCCTTCCGGTCTATGGCCTTGGAGTTAGATGTTGCGACTGACAACAGCTTATACCTGAGCAGCAAGTCCGTTAAGCACATGTGTGAAGCCAGTTCCGGCTGCGACTTCTGTTACTTTACGTTCGAGGACAACAAGATAACTGGTTGCCAATGTTCTATCAGAGCCGCAGGCTACGACTGCCGCCATAAGGTGCAGGAGGGGAATACCTTGCTGCAGGGCACCAGATTTAAGAATAATAGCAGAAACTAAACTTTGATTTTAAAAGCTAAAAAAGAGCGGGGCTGCCAGATTACTGGTAGCCCCGCTCTTTTTATTGGGTGTAGGATTTAGGAAACATTAAATCTTGAAAATCTTTTAATCCTGTTAGTTCTTGGGCTTGGTGCCTATGTACAGATCTAGGAAACACTACTCTGCATATTCCGCAGTCGGATGCGGGTCAGGATTTTTTTGGTGTAGAGGGGAAAGTCGCCTTTCATCATCCAGTCGTAGTAGCTTGGCTCTTTGCTCAGTACTTCCTCCACGGGCACGTTGCGGTGCTTGCCGAAGTTAAAGACTTCCTGCCCGGCATTGTTGTACACAATGCGACCTGCCAAATCAGCGGACTTCTCGAACGTGAACTTGTGTAGCTGGGCCATATCGTTTTGGATCGGCGTTTCCTCTATCCCTTCAGCCACTTCCACCACCGTGTTTTCGTAGCGTTCTAGTTGTGCTTTCAGGATGTGGTAAGTCGCTACGGTGTCGGCCTCGGCACTGTGGGCGTTTTCCAGCGACTGGTTGCAGTAGTATTTGTAAGCAGCCGATAGCGTGCGCTTCTCCATCATATGGAAAATACGGCAGGCGTCCACCACGTTGCGATTGTCTATGTCAAAATCTATACCTACCCGCAGAAACTCCTCCGCCAGTAAAGGAATATCGAAGCGCACCAAGTTGTAACCGCCCAGATCGCAGCCTTCCAAAAACTGATGCAGGTTGCGGGCTACTTGTTGAAAAGTAGGGCAATCTTTTACGTCCTCGTCGTAAATCTTGTGTATTAGGCTCGACTCCAGCGGGATCGGCACGGTCGGGTTGATGCGACGCGTTTTGAGGATCTCCTCGCCGTCGGGCTTCACTTTCAGCACGCTGATCTCCACGATGCGGTCTTTGCAAATGTCGGTGCCGGTCGTTTCGAGGTCAAAGAATACGATGGGGCGCTTCAGGTTCAGTTTCATGGTTGGGTGGTTTACAGAACCGCTTTTTTTAGCGTCTCCAAGTCAAGGTTGTTATAGGTGCCGGAGCTCATTAGGAGGAGGTTGGCGTTTTGCCATTCCATACCCGTCAAATGCTCCAATAAAGTGTTCGAATCTGTAAATACCTGCAAGTGCGGATTGCCAAACGCGGCACGCAGCTCATCGCCCGACAGCATTTCCATACGCTTGTGTTCAATGGTCTTCGGGCTGAAGAACACGATCGGTACATCGGCTTTGTCGAGGGCGCCGGCGTACTGCGGCAGGAAGTTCTTGTTCAGGCTACTGAAGGTATGCAGCTCCACGCAGGCCACTAATTTGCGCTGCGGGTACTGGGCTTTCACAGCTTCCGTGGTGGCTTTTACCTTAGAAGGGGCGTGTGCAAAATCACGGAAAAGCACGGAGCTGTCGCTTTCGCCGAGACGCTCCAACCGTTTGGCTGCGCCTTTAAACGTTTTGAGCGCCTCATAAAAATCGTGCGCCTTGATACCGATCTTCTTGCAGACCTCTCTGGCGGCGTTTATGTTGCGCAGGTTGTGCTCGCCGAACAGTTGTATCTCCACATCACCCTCTTTTTTGGTATGCAGAATGGTTTTACCATTGCGAATGCTGTGCGGATGCACTCCGTAACCAATGTAATTCACATCAGCCGGATTGCGCGGCACCGCCACCAGTTGCACCTGCACGTCGTCCTGATCATAGATCAGCGTGCCGGCTTTTGGCGTCATCTCGGCGAAAATGCGGAACTGATCGCGGTACACGTCCGGGTCAGGGAACACGTTGATGTGATCCCAACTGATGCCGCTGATCACCCCAATGTGGTGGTGGTAGAGGTGGAACTTCGGTACGCGCTTGATCGGGTCGGACAGGTACTCGTCGCCTTCAATGATGATGATCGGTGCCTCCTCCGTGAGTTTCACCATGCGGTCGAAGCCTTCGATCTGCGCTCCTACGGCGTAGTCGAACAGGCGACCGCAATGCTTAAGCACGTGCATGATGATGGAGGTAATGGATGTTTTGCCATGGCTACCGCCGATCACGATGCGCTGTTTGTTTTTGCTCAGCTCGTAAATGAACTCTGGGAAAGAGTACACCGGAATGTGCAGTTCATTCGCTCGCTGCAGCTCTGGGTTGTCAGGACGGGCGTGCATACCCAGAATCACAGCGTCAGGTCTGTCGTTCAGTTTCTCGGGAAACCAGCCTTCTTCGGCCGGTAGTATACCTGCGGCAGCCAACCGGCTTTTGGCCGGCTCGTAGATCTCGTCGTCTGAACCAGTGACTTTTATACCTTGGTCGTGCAGCGCCAGTGCGAGGTTGTGCATGATGCTCCCGCCAGTGGCAATCAGGTGGATGCGTTTAAAATCCGTTCTCTCCATATTCAGTGCTATCAATTTAGCGAACCGACAAATTTATAATTCCTAGCTTAAATGTAAATAGCTATACGCTAATATGTGGATATCTTCCGTAATTTGTGGATTACTTGGACGGCTTACTTTTTAAATTTGTGGTATGGAGGAGATGAAAATGAACGTGCGGCCAACTGGCAACCGCGGCAACTGGAGCAAAAAAGCACCTGCCGTGGCAGAGTTGGGTAAAAAACCGCCGCAGGCACTAGATTTGGAGGAGGCCGTGTTAGGCGCTCTGATGTTGGAGAAGGATGCGCTCACCACCGTGATCGACATTTTGCGCCCGAGTTCTTTTTACAAAGAGGCGCACCAACGCATATTTAAGGCGATCATCGGATTGTTTGACAAGTCCGAGCCGGTTGATATTCTGACTGTAACCCACGAACTCCGCGAAAACGGCGAACTGGAACTGGCAGGCGGTGCTTATTATGTAACGCAGCTCACAACCCGCGTTAACTCAGCGGCCAACATCGAGTATCACGCCCGTATCATCACGGAAAACTCAATCAAGCGTGACCTGATCTCGATCTCCTCTGAAGTGCTTTCTAGCGCTTTTGAAGATACTACCGACGTATTCGAACTCCTTGACAGAACCGAGGCCAAGTTGTACGAAGTTTCAGAATCCAATATCCGAAAGAACTTTGACGACATGCGCTCCTTGATGCATGCCGCTATTAAGGAACTCGAAGAGAAACGCAAGCAAACCGACGGCCTGACCGGTGTGCCAAGTGGCATGACGGCCTTGGACCGTGTGACGTCCGGCTGGCAGAAATCTGACTTGATCATTCTGGCAGCACGCCCGGCTATGGGTAAGACAGCCTTCGTGCTTTCCTGCCTGCGCAACGCGGCTGTCGATTTCAAAAAGGGGGTGGCGATCTTTTCCCTTGAGATGTCCTCGCTGCAGCTGGTGAATCGTCTTATCTCTTCAGAGGCCGAACTCGATTCTGAGAAGATTAAAAAAGGTAGTCTGGAGGATTACGAATGGGCACAGCTCAACCATAAGATATCGAAACTGACCGAAGCGCCTATCTTCATCGACGATACGCCGGGCCTTTCCATCCGCGAGCTCCGCACCAAGTGCCGCCGTCTGAAAGCGCAGTACGACATCCAAATGGTGATCATTGACTACCTGCAGCTGATGAGCGGCAACGCCGAAGGCAAGGGTGGCGGTAACCGTGAACAGGAGATCGCCTCCATTTCACGGGCCATGAAAATGCTGGCCAAGGAACTGAACGTGCCGGTAATTGCCCTCTCACAGCTGAGCCGTGCCGTGGAAACCCGTGGCGGTGACAAGCGACCGCAGCTTTCTGACCTTCGTGAATCCGGTTCTATTGAGCAGGATGCCGACATGGTGCTCTTCCTCTATCGTCCAGAGTACTACGGCATCACGGAAGATGAAATGGGCAACCCGACTGCCGGGGTAGGTGAGGTGATCATTGCCAAGCACCGTAACGGCTCACTTGAAAATGTTCAATTGAAGTTTATCGGCAAGTACACGAAGTTTACTAACTTGGACTCCGACTTCGGGGGCGACAGTATGGGCGGCTTCAATGCACTGCCTAATAGCAGCTTCGATGCCGAAACACCGGGCGCTATCCGACTGGGCAGTCGCATGAACGACGGCAGTAATGGTGGGGGAGGTTTCCCAGCCTCAGGTTTCGAGGAAGAACCGCCGTTCTAAGATAAAGCTTACAGTTTTTATAAGATTACAAGCCAAAGGAGGATTAGCCGCTGCGCTCCAAAGCCAGCGGCTTTTCTATTTCTGCTATACGCAGCCGTCCCAAACCACCTTTTTAGTTTCTGATGCTTTAAGTTCCTATCTTGCTATTCTTTATACATTGTTGAGATGCCCTTTCCTTATGGATTTAAATAAACTTTTTAACAGCTTGCCCGACTCTATTGTGGTTATCTCCCCGGAGTACACTGTACTTGGTGCAACAGACGCTTTCCTAATAAGTAGTATGCGCACCAGAGAGCAAATAGTAGGCACGCATTTCCTATTAGAGGCTTTCCCAGAGAAGGACGTACCTTATGAGAAGAACCCTGTTAAGAAGAGCTTGGACAAGGTGCTGAAAACGAAAAGTACAGCTCGACTGGATGTGATGCGCTACGATATTGAGCGGCCTGCATCAGCGGGTGGCGGGTATGACGTGCGTTACTGGGAGGCAAGCCAGATACCTGTGCTGGACAGTGAAGGGAACGTGGAATACATCATGCAAAAAGCCGTTGATGTAACAGAACGTGAATCAGCTAAAAAAGCCTTGCATGAGAGTCAGGATAAGTTCAGGTTCATGGCAGAAGTAATGCCTCAACTTATCTTCACTACAGACAAGGAGGGAAACCTGAACTACTTTAACCAACGGTGGGAGCGGTATACAGGCATCGAGTTGGATGAACTAATGCAGGATAGCTGGCAAACCATTATACATCCCGATGACCTGCAATTGACAAGAGCGAAATGGGAGGCCGCTCTGAAGGGAGGCACCAACATGCAGTTGGAGCTGCGCATACGCGACAAGGAAGGTACATACCGCTGGCACCTTTGCCGTTCCATCCCAATGAAGGACGCTAACGGCGGTATCTCCATGTGGGTAGGCAGCTCTACAGACATACATGATACGCGCAAGCTGGTGCAGGAACTACTGGAGTCGAACGAGCAGATGGCACAGCTTTCTGACCAAGTACAACATGCCTACGAAAAAGCTGAATCGGAGCGCAAGACACTGGAGATGCTAATGATGGAGGCACCTGCCATGTTTGTTATTCTGGAAGGGCCGGAGCACAGGTTTGAGTTGTTGAATGACAAGTACCAGCAGCTATACCCGGGACGCAATCTGGTTGGCCTGCCATTGGGGGAGGCGCTGCCCGAAATCAAACAGCAGGGTTTTATCGAGCTACTCGACCACGTATACAATTCCGGCGAAACCTATGTGGCAGAAGGCGTGCCCATCATGCTACCCAAGGAGGGAAAAGGGCCTTTAGAAGAGAGGTTCTTTAACTTCTCTTATCAACCGATTTTTGAGTCCGAGAAAGTCACAGGTATACTGGCCTTTGGCTATGATACAACGAACGAGGTGCTGTACAAACAAAAGATGGAAAATCTTGCATAGGAATAGCATGAAGAAGAACCATGCAATGGGACAGGGAAGGAGCCTACAGTAGATGGAGATAACCCAAATAGATTTTCAGCAGCTCAGGATAAAACATATCCTGTATAAGTCGAAGGTTCGCTCGTTCTTATACGGCGGGACATTCGATGCTGAATTTTTCTCTACAGCAGGGCCGATAGATGCTTGGTTCACTGCGGTGGGGAGGGTGCGCTATGCCAGTGAACCTGCTGTTACATCCTTGGCCAAGCTACATCAGGAAATGAATATGTTGGCGCATGAACTGTATACCTTGTACAGCAACGGCAATATTGACCAAGCGCACGAAGGGCTAAAAAGCGTTGAAATAAAGTCAGACCTGTTTATAGAGATACTCTCCAACCTCGACAGAAAATTTCAGAAGATATAACTGAAAACACCAAGGCCGGCAGCTAAGCGTTGCCGGCCTTGGTGTTTAATAAAGCATCCTACTTCAACTTCAGATCCACCAGAATTTGATCGATCTTCTGGTTCAACTTCTGGTCAACGCTGTCAAAGTCCTCTTTAGAAGCCAGTGGTTCATTCACGCTGATATAGAACTTGATCTTAGGCTCGGTGCCGGATGGGCGGGCTGAGATCTTGCTGCCGTCTTCGGTCATGTACTGGAGTACGTTAGAGCTCTCTAGGTCAAGCTTTGACTCTTCTCCAGTTGTGAGGTTTTTGCGGGTGCTGTGTTTGAAGTCGCTTACCTCAACCACTTTGGAGCCAGCAATAATCTGCGGCGGATTGGCACGCATGTCTGCCATCATTTGCTGAATCTCCTCTGCTCCGCGTTGGCCTTTCTTGGTGAAAGACACCAGTTCTTCTTTGTAAAAGCCGTGCTGGGTATAGATTTCCACCAGCATCTCAAACAGACTCTGACCTCTGTCTTTAGCGAGTGCCGCCATTTCAGCGATCAAGGCGCAGGCCGAGATGGCGTCTTTGTCGCGCACGAAGTCACCGATCATGTAGCCGTAACTTTCTTCGCCACCGCCGATGTAGGTTTCCTTGCCCTCTAGTTCACGGATCTTTTCGGCGATGTACTTGAAGCCGGTCAAGGTCTCGTACATTTTCACGTTATAGCTGTCGGCAATGTCTTTGATGAGGTCGGTGGTCACGATGGTCTTCACGATGAACTCCTTGCCTGTCAGTTTACCCGCTTTCTGCCAAGCCAGCAGGAGGTAATTCATCAACAGGGCTCCGGTCTGGTTGCCGTTCAATAGCTCAAACTCGCCTTTCAGGTTTCTCACGGCTATACCTACGCGGTCGGAGTCCGGGTCGGTGGCCATCACGAGGTCGGCGTCTATTTCTTTGGCTTTGTTCAAGGCCAAAGTCATCGCCTCTTTCTCTTCCGGGTTCGGGTATACCACCGTTGGGAAGTTACCATCTGGCGTAGCCTGCTCTTCTACCACATGCACGTTAGTAAAGCCAAATCGCTTGAGCACCTCCGGCACCAGCGTTATACCTGTTCCGTGTATAGAAGAGAACACAATTTTGAGATCATGCTGATTACGGATAGCCTCCTGAGAGATGGAAAGGCTCTGCACCTTTGCCATGTAGGCCTCGTCCATTTCCTGACCGAGCATGTGGATATTGCCCGGTTTTGCTTCGAACTTCACTTCGTCAATCGAGGTGATTTTGTTCACTTCCGCGATGATGTTCTTGTCGTGCGGAGCGGTTACTTGTGCACCGTCGTTCCAGTATACCTTGTAGCCGTTGTACTCTTTCGGATTGTGAGAGGCTGTTACCACCACACCGCTCTGGCAGCCGAGGTGACGGATGGCAAAGGATAATTCTGGTGTAGGGCGGAGGCTTTCGAACAGGTATGCCTCGATGTCGTTAGCCGAGAAGATGTCTGCGGCGATGCGGGCAAACACATCCGAGTTGTTGCGGCAGTCGTGGGCGATCGCCACTTTCACGCGCTCACCCGGGAAGTTTTGCTTCAAGTAGTTGCAAAGGCCCTGCGTCGCCATGCCTAAGGTATAGCGGTTCATGCGGTTGCTGCCCGCGCCCATGATGCCGCGCAGACCGCCCGTCCCGAATTCGAGGTCTTTATAGAAAGCATCGGCTAGTGCCTCGTGCTCGTTGCGCTCTAGTAAGCCGTTTATTTCAGATTTGGTAGCCTCGTCGTAGTTGCCGCTCAGCCAAGCGTCTATTTTCTGCTGTATAGCTGGTTCAATCATAGTCTTTTTGGTAATGTATGTATTGATGTTAATGTCATTTAGTATCTATGGCGCGAGTCGAAGATCCCGAACTTGATTCGGGACGTCCTCGCTCGTGACTTGCTATAGTGGGGCCTCTGGCCCCTTTGGAGCAATCGCAGGTATAGCGACCTGATTTGTTTCATTGCTTCGCCTGTGCGGCGGGCACTCACTTTTCTCCTTGATGAGAAAAGTGAGCAAAAGAATCAAGACGCTCCAAATCGAGGGCCCCTACCCCCACTCGCTGACCGCTCAAACAAAAAATCGTCGTTTGTGCACCGGGCACTGCTACTCGCTCCGTAGGTTCAGTGCAAGTTACCTAGCAATCTGTCACAGTGGTATGTGTGCTCTGCTATATGCTTATACCGAAGAGAATTTACTCTCGCTTACGTCCCCCTTACCAAGTCGCTAGTCGCTATACCTATTCCTTACAAGCCACAAAAAATCACACCAGCTCTTCTTGTTCCGCTTAACGGTTTTGAGAACTGGTGTGATATTGTTATATCAAAATAGATGTATCTAACACGGGTTACACCGTGCTATACTTGGCTTGCGGCCTAAAGGTTGCCACGTAACGCCTGCTCACGCTCGATGGCTTCGAAGAGGGCTTTGAAGTTGCCTTTGCCAAACGATTTGGCGCCTTTCCGCTGGATGATTTCATAGAACACCGTTGGTCTGTCTTCTACCGGCTTCGTGAAAATCTGCAACAGATAACCTTCATCGTCGCGGTCTACAAGGATGTTGAGCTTGCGGAGATCCGCCATGTCCTCGTCAATATGGCCGATGCGTTCGATCAGATCTTCGTAGTATGTTTCCGGCACGTACAGGAACTCCACGCCACGGCGACGCAGTTCGCTCACTGTATGCAGAATATCGTTGGTAGCCACGGCAATGTGTTGCACACCGGCACCTTTATAGAACTCCAAATACTCGTCGATCTGAGACTTCTTCTTGCCCTCAGCCGGCTCATTTATCGGGAATTTGATGTAGCCGTTTCCATTCGATACCACTTTCGACATCAGGGCAGTATACTCGGTGCTAATGTCATTATCGTCGAATGTAAGCAGCAACTTGAAGCCCATCACATCTTCATAAAACTTAACCCAGTCATTCATGCGGCCTAGTTCTACGTTGCCTACGCAGTGGTCTACGTACTTAAGGCCAACCGGCTCAACCTCAAGAAGACTCTGACGCGGCACATAGCCGGGCATGAATACCCCATTATAGTTTTTGCGCTCCACAAAGGTATGGATGGTGTCGCCGTAGGTATGGATGGAGGCTACTTTCACTTCCCCATGCTCGTCGGTCAGTGTCTTCGGCTCCAAGGCTGGTTTTGCACCACGCTCTACCGTGCCACGGAAAGAGGCCTCGGCATCGTCTACCCACAGGGCCAGCACTTTTACGCCGTCGCCGTGCTTGTGCACATGCTGCGCGATATCTGAGTTTGGGTCCAGTGATGTGGTCAGCACCAGACGGATTTTCTCCTGCTGTACCACATAAGAGGCGCGGTCACGCACACCAGTTTCGGGACCGGCGTAAGCTACTAGCTTAAAGCCGAAAGCCGTCTGATAGAAGTGAGCGGCCTGCTTGGCGTTACCCACATAAAACTCGATATGGTCGGTGCCGTTTAGCGGCAGAATATCTGTTGCCATAGGTATAGGTATGGTTTAAGAAATGATTTGTGTAAAAATACAGCTTTTATGCGTTTAACAAAACCCGTGACGTGCCGCAGCAAATTATCATTGTTAATTCTTGCAATTACTAAGGCATGTTTCCAACTTTGTAAAAAACACAATAACGCTATGAACGCAAATGCACTAAACAGTTCGCTGGTGGCTATCATCAGCAAGAAAGAAGAACTGAATGCGCTTGACTATAACGACGAGCGCTACGACGATATGGAAGAAGAACTCCACGATATGGAAGACGATTTCAACGAGGAGTATGGCGATTACTTAGAAGACGCTTTAGAAGAAGTACACGGCAAACTGCGCTCCGATGCAGACATCCTACTGCCAACAGCCTATCTGCCTAGTTCCCTGAATGGTGATCACGTGACGCCGGATGGTGAGCGTGAAGGGGTATGGGTAGAGTCTGATGAATTTCCGGGAGTAGAAATGCGCTTGGTACTGGCTGCCAACCCTGCCCGCTTCGTGGTGCTGATCGGAGATCAGGAACGCGAGCTCTGGAAGGCGGAATAAGACTTTACAGTTAACAATTAACAGTAAACTTTAACGGGTTTTACTTGCTGCTTTAGAAAGCCGCACTTGCTCTTAGGTAATAAGGGTAAGTGCGGCTTTGTTTTTAACGCTCTCTATCAAATTTTAGTGGTCATTAGCTAAATAGCCCAGTAATCATGTTTGGCAATCTAAAGAAAGGAGCTATATTAGTAAGGCGCTATGTATGTAATTGAACTGAAAGTGTTTATTTAAAAAGTAACTAAAGCGCTCTATACATAGTGCAGATAAGCCGAATAAACTTCCGTTTAGCTACACGTTGGCGGTAATAAAAGAGTAATGAAGAAATTTATAATATGGTTTGTTGTAACTGTCTGTCTTACGTCTTGTAATATCGGTGCAGGTACCTTAGGCTCATTTGACGACAGGAAATTCCGCATAAACTTTGATGAAATGCAGGCAGCAATGAATTTACTTGAAGAACAGAAGATTCCAGACAAATGGAAAGAAACAGCTGCCAGTATCCAACATACTTATGAATTCTTATCAGCTAATACCACCTGTTTTTATTTTCAAGAAAGCCCTGAAGAAATGTACTTTATTTCCTATCAAGGTAACTCCAAAGTAACTGTTATGTCAGTTCGTTCGGTCTTTATGAATGGCAGGTGGTTTACTGAAAGAGAGTTGACAGAAGCCGAAAGTGAAAGAATTGAAAATAGATTTGACAAAGAAATAGTTGGCAAGCTTGAAAAAGTAACAAAATCAAAAGCAACTCGAGAAAATTAACTTCCGCCAACAAAGTTCAGCCTTAACCCTTGCTACGCATCGGGCTTCGGCTGCACGAGCACGTTGGATTCAACCAAATAATGAAAAAACTATACTAATTCTACTTACAACTTCTCTGGTAGCTTGTTATGCTAAGCCAAGTAATCAAAAACAATTAATAACTACCGAAATGAGCCAAAACGCTATTAAGAATGAACAAGTCAAAAATTATGAATTCCTATCAGATATGTATCAGGACGACTATTTTCCTGATTTTCTTGTTGACAAAGGGAAAACCATCTTGATTGAATTATGTCTACAGATTGAGAGCCAGAAGCCTAAAAATCTGGAAGAGCTTTATGACTTGACACATGCTTCAACAGATAAATTCAATGACCTTGGTGAAGAGTTTTATGAGAACGAAAGCGAATTAGAAACTGCAGCAAGGGAAAACATTGCCGAAGACTTCGAATTTATTGCAAAAGCATACGGATTTGATGCTGATATAGAAGAGTTGATTGCCACAAGAGACTGGTAAAAGGTAAAAATGCCTGTGTCTAATAAAGTTTAGCCTTCATGAACATCTACGCCTCGCTTATCGGCTGCACAATACCGTTTTGCCTCATCGACAACATAAATGAGAACACTCTTACTTTTCTTCTTAATTCTGTTGGTATCCTCCAGCGCATTTAGCCAGTCTGCAAGTGAGCTAAATGAAAAATCTAAAGACTATCTCACAAGCGGAGATATAGCGGCTGCCTTGCCTCTTTTGAAAGAAGCTGCTGAACTTGGTAATGCTGAAGCACAATACAACTATGGTGTGTGCTTTCAGCAGGGGGTAGGCGTCTCACAAGATGAAAAAACGGCAAATGAGTGGTTCTTAAAATCTGCTAACCAAGGTTGGAAAGACGCACAGTTTAAGCTTGCTTACAGTTATGCGACAGGACGTGGTATTGCTCAAGACAGCAAGAGCGCTTTTCAGTGGGCATTAAAGTGTGCGGAGCAGAACGACCCGGCGTGCATGTTCAATGTGGTGAGTAGTTACATGGAAGGCTATGGAACAGAAAAGAACATAGACTCGATGATGGTATGGGCAAACAGACTCGGTGCGTTGGAGAATCCCGAAAACTTGCAGTTAAGCGCCCAAATTACATCAGCAAGACTTCAACTCGCTCAGATGTATAAAACCGGGAACTACGTTACAAAGGATTTAACAAAAAGTTACTCTTGGCTCCTGCTGTACAATGAAAGTAAGCAAGACTTCTCTATCCTTGAGCAACAGAAGAACATAGAACTCATCAAGGAAGTTGAAAAAGAACTGACCAAGACTCAGATTGCAGCAGCCAAAAAAGTAGCGGAGGAAAGCATCGGAAGGCCACTAAGAAACTTGGACAACCTTTATAAACAGGACCTTTAGCAGAACTACGTACTCCAACCACACCCACAAGCCATCTTCGATTTTTTATAGCTCAGCACGATAGTTACTATTAAAATCAAGAAGCAAAAGTGCTTTATAGAATTAGCATTGACACCCCTCAATCTCACTCCTTCGTTAAAATTGTCTTTTAGGCCAAAATGGAAATAGAAGCGCTAGAAAAAGAATTGGGAATAGGAATTCCCATTGACTATTTGAATTACCGAGGTAAACAGCTCAATCATGAAACTGAAGTATATTTCAGGATAGAAAACTGGGTGTTCTGGGATTTGGATACCTCATTTAAAAAAACGAATGAGCTGAGAAAAATCGGGACATTGACAAATAGTGATTTTGCATTTGCAATAAATGCAGAAGAGCAAGTCCTGTTCTATCAAGGTTCTAAAAAGGCAAGTACTAAGATCTTCCATTTAGATGAAGAGGGAGATATTACATTCTATGCGTTCTCGTTAACTGAGTTTACGAACTTCGGAAAGACCCAGAAGCTAATTGAAGAAATTGAAACGCTGGGTTTTGAAAACCAGAATCTAGGTGAAATAGAAAGCTGTGCTGGGAGCTTATTTCAATATGCTTTTGCGCTTAACACATCGGAGTATGATGATAACTACTCGGAAGAACGAAATAAAAAAGCATTGGAGCTATTTTTCAGAGCAGCGGAAATGGGACACCCGGAAGCTGCCCACGAAATAGCCAGCTATTATTATTTCCAAGAGCATGTAGACGTAGAGAGAGTAGTTGAATGGAGAGATAAGGCCATTGAATTGGGTAGCAAAGAGGACATTTTTGAGTTGGCTGATTTTATAATTGATGAGAAACCTGAAGAGATAGATAAGGCAATTTTATTAATTGAAAGTCTGCTGGATGAGAAGTGGTACAGAGAACGTGCATTGCTGAAACTCTCAAGGGTATACATGAAAGGTACTGGCGGTAAATTAAACTACGAAAGAGGAATTGAGTATGCAGAAGAGTGCGCTACGTTAAATAACTACAATGCTTTGTCTGACTTGGCTTTCTACTATTACAAGGGAATGGGAGTGGATAAAGATGTTCAAAAGGCATTTGATTTATTAGTTAAAGCAGAAGCAAGAGTAACTGAAAAAACTGGTAGTGGGATGTGGGGAGATTTTGTCAAACATCTTGAAAAAGAATTAAACGCAGCAGAATAACATGGTGTATGTTTGTATCTGATGCAAGGCCTACCCCACTAGATTAACGAAACCGTTATAACTTAAAACTCAATCAGTATGTCTCCCCTCATTTCAGCCACAGAACTCACCGCTATCTTGAACAATGAAAAACTCGTTCTGATAGACGCCCGCTCCGGCCCCAATGCCCGAGCCAAGTATGAAAAGGAACACTTGGCAGGCTCAATGTTTGTTGATTTAGATAAGGATCTTGCCGATATCAAACCCGACGCTGCAAACGGTGGCCGACACCCTTTGCCCGAGCCGGAGAAATTTGCAGAACTGTTAGGGCGCTTAGGTATAGCGCACAACAGCCACTTGGTGGTATATGATGATATGAGTGGCGCCAATGCCGCTTCCCGCTTTTGGTGGATGTTGCGAGCCGCAGGGCACAGTACGGTGCAGGTGTTGGATGGGGGCTATCAGGCGGCTGTGGCGGCAGGTATACCGGTGAGCAGCGTGAAAGAGCAAGCAAAGCAGGTTGATCCGTACCCTTTTAAAGCGTGGGAGCTGCCCACTATTACCATAGATGAGGTGGCGAAGGCTGTCCACGACCCAGACTACCTTGTGGTCGATGTGCGCGATGCCGCCCGCTACCGCGGAGAGACCGAACCGATTGATTTGATAGCCGGGCATATCCACGGAGCCGTCAATATACCGTTCCAGAGCAATCTGGCGCAGGACGGCACGTATCTGTCCCCGGAAGCACTCAGGGAGAAGTATGCCACCGCCCTAGGTGGCCGCGACATGGAGCATGTGGTGGTGCACTGCGGCTCGGGCGTAACCGCCTGCCACACGGCACTGGCCATGGACTATGCCGGTTTAGGTATACCCACACTCTATGTGGGCTCTTGGAGCGAATGGTCCCGCAACGACCGCCCCATCGGAACAGGGGCCTAAGGTATAGGCATCAAATGAAAAGCGGCTGCTGAATCAGGTTCAGCAGCCGCTTTTCATTTGATAGGTATAGAAGCTTAGTAACCCAGCTTCTGGCGCACACGCTCCAATACGGGTGTCGCAATGGCTTTGGCTTTTTCAGCGCCTTCCAGTAGCTTCTTGTCTATCTCGGCGAGGTTGTTCATGTAGTGGTTGAACAGCTCACGCTCCTTGGCAAACTTGCGCAGGATCAACTCATACAGCGCTTGTTTGGCATGACCGTAGCCGTAGCCACCATTCAGGTAGTTGTTGCGCATCTGCAGAATCTCCTCCGGAGAGGCCAGCAGGCTGTAGAGTTTAAAGGTGGTGTCCTCATCCGGATCTTTCGGGTCCTCCAGTGCGGTGCTGTCTGTCACAATGCTCATGATGGTTTTGCGCAGGGGCTTGTCGGCCTCAAATATATCGATGATGTTGCCGTAAGACTTGCTCATCTTCTCACCGTTGATGCCGGGTACCGTCATCACGGTTTCGTCGGTCTTTGCTTCTGGCAGCACAAAGGTGTCGCCGTAGATGTGGTTGAACGAGCTGGCAATGTCGCGGGTGATCTCGAGGTGTTGGATCTGGTCTTTGCCTACAGGTACGATGTTGGCGTCATACATCAGAATGTCGGCAGCCATGAGCACCGGGTAGGTAAACAGACCGGCATTCACATCAGCGAGTCCCCTGCGGCTCGACTTGTCCTTAAACGAGTGGGCATTGGCCAGCATCGGGAAGGGGGCGAAGCAGTTGAGGTACCAAGTCAGTTCCGTCACCATTGGCACGTCTGACTGGCGGTACAAAATATGCTTGTTTGTATCGAATCCGCAGGCCAGCCAAGCGGCGGCTACCGAGTAGGTGTTGTGGCGCAGCACTTGTGGTTCGCGTATGGAAGTAAGGGAGTGCAGGTCGGCAATGAAATAGAGCGCCTGCTCCTGAGACGATTTCGAAAGTTCGATTGCAGGAAGGATAGCACCCAGCAGGTTGCCCAAGTGTGGACGGCCTGTGCTCTGAATGCCCGTAAGGTATCGTGCCATAGTCGGGATAATGGTTTACAGCTGCAAAATAACGCAAATTGCTGAAAACACCCTTAGCCCGACTACGACAATTCTATACCTGATACCTTAAAGCTTCTTAAGGGAGTAATTTTTTGAGCCTTCTATTTCATTTTGCTGGCGGCTGAGCAGCTTCACTTCCGTGTCGCTCACCTGCATAAAATACATCGGGTCGATGTCGCCGGCAGTAGGTATAAGCTGTATCACCACGGCATCAGGATTTTGCTTGTTGCCTTTGGCTAAAAACCACTTGCCACTGCTGTTTACTATACTCTTGTCTGCGGGTTTGCCTACATAGATCTGTTTCATGGTGAAAGAGCCTTTTGAGTCGCCGCTAAGGGTAAGTTCGGTCTTAACGCCTTGGCAGTCTTTGCAAGCCAATGTGCCTCTGAAGGTGCCGCTTGGAGGTGCTAGTGCAGGAGCAGCGGCAGGGGCCTCTTCTTTTGCCTTTGCCGAACTGGCTTTAGGCTTCGTGCTTTTGCCTTTCGCGGGGGTTTTGGCCGATGCTTTCTTAGCGCCGCCACGTTTTTCTTTAATCCATTCCTCGTAACTTTTGCCTGACTGCGCCTGCACTTGTTGCAGGCCAAGGGTGAGTGTGAATAGGACGAAAAGTGCAATAATTGTTCTCATGTAGGTTCGGGTTTGTCTTTTGGGGTGAATCTATCAGAAAGTATACCAGTTTTGTATACAATCCCTCCGTTGTCTGGCTTTTCTTTTTTTAACTGTTGCTAAATGTGAATTATTGTGCTCCTTAAAGAAGATGAGGGAGAGGCCACAGTCGTAGTCTCACAAGTCAGGGATTGAAATACGGAAGACTAGCGGAGGGGTTTAAGTATCCAAACATTAGGCTTTCGAATTGCATCATTTCTAAGGCCTGTACGGGGCATGCCTCCCCATAAAAAGCAAATGACCAGGCGCTTCACTCAGGAGCAGGCACCCAGCCATTCTAAAAAATCAAATCAAATCTTATTGTTCAAAAATAAATTACATCATAGGCTAGTCTCGGTTTAAGTAAACAAATCAATCAATCTTATATCGTTTAGGCTGTTACCAGCTTTTTTGTTTTCTGTGTTTGGTATACCCTGTTCAGGTTGCTCACTGCAATAGCTAAGAGGATTAACGCTACGCCTAGCCACTGCACCGTCCATACCTCTTCATGCAGCACGAGGTATGACATGGCCACAGCCACCGGAAGCTCCGCAGAACTCAGGATGGCACTTAGGCCAAGGCCCGTGCGCGGTATACCATAGGCGAAGAACAGCGGTGGAATGACAGTACCGAACACGGCCAGCAGTACGCCCCACTTGAGCAGTCCATCACCCAACGACCCATTCACAAGGAACACCGGTGGGAAGATGCTCAGCACAAGTATAGTCGCACCTGTCAATAAAAGGGCACTTTTGGTGGTAGGGTGTAGGTCGTTGCCAGCCGCACCGTTAATTAACAGGAACACCGAATAACAAGCCGCCGCCAGCAGTCCGAAACCGATACCCACCAAATCAAAATCAGGTATAGCGCCAGAGAACAATCTGCCTGCCATGGCCGTGCCCACCAGCACTAGCATCACCATCACGACCTGCGACAGCTGTGGCATTTTGCGCTTGATCACCGCCTCCAGCAGCAGGCTCATCCAAGTAAACTGCATCAGCAGCAGAATGGCGATGGAGGCAGGCACCGTCTGCACGCACTTGTAATAGAAGATGCTTACTAAACCCGTGCTGGTACCCATCGCCACAAGCTTGAGTTTGTCCTTAGCCGTAACGCCAAGGCTGCGGTGCCCCATCAGCTGGCGCACGAGCACGATGCCCCAAAGTATGACAAAGCCAAAAAAGACCTGTGTGCCGGTAACGTCACCCAAGGTATAGCCCTCTTTGTAGGCAAGTTTTACGAATGTGGATAGTATGCCGAAGCTGCACGCTCCGAGAAATACCAAAAGGATGCCTCTGAACATAGCTGTCCCTTTTGAAAATTAAATAAAAAAATAAGGTATAGGGGTGGGCCGTCAGACCCAAATGGCGGAAATGGGTACTGTTACAGGTCGTGCAGGACGTACCCCGTAATGAAAATCTGTGTATGTGCTAAGTGTGCAGCCATTTTGTTTTGCAAGGCCGCAAAGATAAGGGCGTATTTATTTCAAAAGCAAATTTATTTGTAATACAGGCTATTCTTTGCTCTCCTCGGCCGCTACTTCTATCATGGTTTCGGCGGTGCGGTGGCCGAGGTAACCGTCTATTAGATAATGCGCTAGGTATAGCAAGGGGGTGAGGGCGACGGCAATGAAAAATTTATACATATAATTGATCGCGGCCACCGACATAACCAGCGAAAGGGGCCAATTCCCGAAAATATAGAAAGCCACAAAGAGCACGACTACACTATCGATCAGCTGCGAGACCAGTGTAGAGCCCGTCGCCCGAAGCCAGATTTTGCTGCTCCCTGTGAAGCTACGGAGCCAATGAAATACGGTCGCATCCAGAAACTGCGAGATTAAAAAAGCCACCACCGAACCAATGATGATGCCCAGCCCCTGCCGGTAAATGGAGTTAAAAGCAAAGTCGATATTGAAGGGGTTACCTTCGGCGTCTTGATTATTTAGCTCCAGCCAAAAAGCGGCAGGTGGCAGGCCTGTCACGATGGTGATGACTAGGAAGGCATATAGAATCAGGATGACGGTCAGAATGCTGACCTTCTTGACGCCCTCCTTGCCAAAGTACTCATTGATGATGTCGGTAGTTACAAACACGACTGGCCAAATGATGACACCCGCCGTGAGGTTGAAGTCGAACTTCTCACCCATAATACCGATCTGGGCACCCGACATCCCAAATAGTGCCTCCGCAGAAAATATTTTCACACCGATTAGCTCAGCTAATAGGGCATTGGCTAGAAAGATGCCACTCAGGACGAGGAAGAGATTGGTGCGTTTTTTCTCGAGGGAAGGAGTTGCCGCCATAGGTCGGATTTGCTTATCGCAGCAAGTTTACAAGTTCTGGTTCGCTAAATCAAATATACCTGTCAGCAGCTTTAGTCCATTAGGGTTTTCAGGCTAGGGATTGACTCATTACTCTCACCAAAAATTCCCAAGCATTCAATAAAAATAATTGATAGGTTACTAATAAATATAAAAATAGTTTTATTTAAAATTGGTAAAAAGCTAAATTGTTGTTTGCAATTTCCTTGTAATAACCATTCGCAACATTATGAAAAAGACATTTACAGGTGCTATACTACTGCTTTTGTGTTTTGGGTCGGGAGAGGCCTTTGCACAGGGTGGTATGCTAAACAAGCTTAAACAAAAAGCTAACAACCTAGCCGAGAAGGCTTTGGATAAAACGATCGAGGATAAAACAGGTATAGGCGGTGGTTCTCCAAATGAAAGTGCGGCTTCCAGCAGCTCCAACTCGGGCAGGGCAAGGAATAAAGGAGGTGAAGGCCTTATCTCGACGCCACCTGATGTAAAAGCCTTTCTGACGGATGCCGACAAAGCTTTTAAGGCCGGTACATATGGGGAGGCTCGCTATGCAGTGCAGCAAGCCATGCTAGGCGTTGAGCTGGAAATCGGACAGAAAATACTTAAGTCGCTGCCTGAGTCAATTAGCGGACTAAGCAAGGATGACAATGTCGAGCGAGTGGCCAGTAGCGGTTGGGGATGGACCGGGCTAACGATCATGCGCCAGTATACCGACAACAACGAGAAAGAGCTACGGGTGTTAGTGGCCAATAATGCGGTAATGCTATCGGCGGTGAACATGTACTTGGCCAACGGTGGCCATACCCAAACATCAGGCGAGCAGCAGAACTGGAAACAAACCAAAGTAAAAGGGCATCGTGCGGTGATCGAATATGATGACGCCAGTGGGTATAAGCTGACGGTGCCCATGGGGCAGTCATCGGTACTGATCTACGAGGGTGTCAACTTCAAAAACGAACAGGAGATGATGGCGGCGGCCAATAGTGTGGACATCGATGGGATAAAGAAAATGCTGGGAGAGAAGTAAGAAATTTTTAATATGAAAAATAACATGAAAACTATAGCTACTCTATTCCTGCTCACTTTCCTGCCTCTTGCAGCGTTTAGTCAGGATTTCAGCAAAAGCCTAGCAGAGGCAAAAACCTCTTATACCTCAGGTGATCTGAGCAGTTCGCGCTTTGCAATGGAACAGATGCTCCGTAGCCTCGATGCGGAAATTGGTAAGGAAATACTCAAGATGCTTCCGGTGAAAATGGAAGACCGCAGTCCTAATCTGAAAGAAGATGATGTAACCGGTGGCGGTTCAGGTATGGGCATGGGCTTGTTCGTGCACCGTAGCTATGGGCCAGCTTCCAATCAGGTCACGGTGGACATCATCAACAATTCACCACTGATCAACTCGCTACAGGCGGTACTGGCTTTGCCATTTATAGGCAATTCCGGTGATGGTAGCCAGAAGGTGGTGAAGGTGCAAGGCTACAAAGCGGTGCTGAATAAAGTGGAGGGTATGGAAGGAACTCCATCTGGGTATGAACTGCAAATTCCTTTGCAGAACACACTATTGACCCTTACTGCCGACAACGCAAAAGAGGACAGCATCCTGAAAATGGCCAATAGCCTGCCACTCGATAAAATAGCGCAAATGGCACATTAGCTAGGTATAGCTACATCTTATTCGCGCACACAAAAGATGCTCCCCTCAACAGCTAGATCAGTTCTCGGGAAGATTTCCTGTGCTTCTGTAAGCAGGGGTGTTAGGTTTTTGTAGCGCACCGAGAAGTGGCCCAGTAGCAAGTGGCGCACCTGTGCGGCGACGGCCATTTCAGCAGCCTGTCGGGCGGTGCTGTGGAAGGTATAGTGCGCCCGATCTCGTAGTTCATCGGTGAAGGTGGCTTCGTGGTAGAGCAGGTCCACGCCTTTCAGATAGGGGAGTAGGTCTGGTTTATACCTGCTGTCTGCACAGTAAGCGTAGCTGCGGCTGCGCTTCGGCTCCAGTGTTACTACGGAGTTGCGCACCAGCACATTGCCTTGTTCGTCGCGTATGTCCTCTCCCCACTTCAGACGCACCAGCTGTGGCGGCGTGAGGAAGCCGGGCAGGTTCTCTTTGATCAGTGGACGCGGCTTTGGCTTCTCGCGGAACAGAAAGCCACAGCAGGGGATGCGGTGCTCCATCGGAATGGTGTGCACCGTGATCTTTTTGTCCTCGTAAATTTTGCGGTAGCTGGTCGTGTCAAGCTCATGAAAAATAAGCTTGTAGCATAGGTTGGTGCCGGAGTACTTAAGTTGCAGACTGAGGATTTCGGAAAGGCCGGGAGGGCCGAAGAGATGCAGCGGCTGTGGACGGCCCTGCAGGTGCATGGTGGAGAGCAAACCTGCCAGACCAAAGTAATGGTCGCCGTGCAGGTGGCTGATGTAGATATTAGAAATGCGCTGATGCTTTATCTTGTAAAGCATCAGCTGCATTTGGGTTCCTTCTCCGCAATCAATCAGATGAAGCTGATTGTCGATGGTCAGCAATTGGGCGGTATGGTGCCGGTTTGCCGAGGGTGTGGCCGACGAACTTCCGAGTATCCTGAGTTCGAAATCCACAAAGTAGGTATAACTAGTCTTCCTTGTTGGTCAGGTCCTGCTCGATCTCGTGCAGAAACACGCGGTCAATCGCCTCTTCCACCGTAGGAAGGATGTTAAGCACAGACTCAAGTTTAGAGATTGTGATCAACTTCATCACGTGGTCCTGCAGGCTAGTCAGGATAAGCAAGCCGTTAGACGAGTTGCAAAGTCTGTTAGCGATCAGGATAGAGCTCAGTCCCGAAGAGTCAGTGTATTTTACGTTATTAAGGTCAAGAATCAGATTGGTGATCCCTTCAGCATTCAATTTCACGAACTCAGATTTTAAATCCGGAGCGATTGAAGTATCCAGTTTCTTCTCGTCTATCGTGATAATCGTGTAGTTTTCTTTCTTATCAATCGTGTACTTCATAGATCTACCAGTAAAGGATTTAAACGCGAATGTACCAAAATCCACGTTAATAATTCTAATTTTTCTTGTTAAAAATGTTTTCCACTATGTGATTCTCAATGCGTGAGAGCACATTATCATAACTCTCTTTATGAAAAGGCTGCCCTGTGAAAACCTCGTAAAGTTCGATGTAGCGGTCCGAAATGCTATTCACCACTTCATCGGTCATTTCAGGCACAGTCTGATCTTCTTTTCCTTGAAAGTCATGTTCGATCAGCCATTGGCGCACAAACTCCTTTGACAACTGTTTCTGCGCCTCGCCGTTCTGCTGTCGCGCTTCATACCCTTCGAGGTAAAAGTAGCGCGAAGAGTCCGGCGTATGGATCTCATCGATCAGGTATACCTCGCCGTTGTAGCTGCCGAACTCGTACTTGGTATCCACCAGTATCAGTCCGCGCTGTGCGGCCAGCTCTGTGCCTCTGGCATAGAGCGCCCGGGTATAAGCTTCTAATTTAATATATTCTTGCTCAGATACAATGTCTTTTGCCAGAATTTCTTCACGGGAGATATCCTCGTCATGCCCTTCGTCCGCTTTGGTCGTCGGGGTGATGATCGGCTCCGGCAGTCTATCATTCTCGCGTAGGCCTTCTGGCAAAGCTACACCGCACACACTGCGTTTGCCAGCCTTATACTCGCGCCAAGCGTGTCCAGCCAAATAACCTCTGATCACCATCTCCACTTTGTAGGGGTCGCAACGGTAACCGATTGTTACATTCGGGTCTGGCGTAGACAACACCCAATTCGGCACAATGTCCGAAGTAGCTTTTAGGTTTATGCTCGCTATTTGGTTTAAAACCTGTCCTTTATAAGGTATAGCTCTTGGCAATACCACGTCAAATGCTGAGATACGATCGGTGGCTACTACCGCTAAACGGTCCTCAAAATAATAAACATCGCGTACCTTGCCTCTATAAAATCCGGTCTGCCCGGCGAAGGAGAAGTTAGTTTCTTTTATGGCCTCCATTAGGTCTGTTGGGTTAGAGAAAGGCAAAGTTAAAATATTTTTGTCGCTGAGACTTATAAGGTATAGGTATAAATGTGAAATGCCTTCGCAGAAAGGATAATCATCTGAGTTGAGACATTGCTGTATACTCTTAAGTATAGCTATAGTTTTATATTATGAAATCTATTGTTTGTACATTATTTAGAATGTTTATCCAATGTTGGAACTTTCGATACTGGCGGGTCTTCGTAACGGATGATGTTATTTGCCATTCCTCTAAAAATAATAAAATGAAATGGTAGCATGGCATACCAGTACAGCCTGCCTGCCAAGCCGTCGGGTCGGAAGGCGGCCAGTTGCTCGAGGTAGTTTCCGTCGGCCTCGCGGCAAATTTTAAACTGCAGCCAAGCTTCGCCGGGTAGCTTCATTTCAGCATATAGCAAGAGGCGATACGCCTTGTGGTCAACGGCCAGTACGCGCCAAAAATCGATGGAATCGCCGGCGCGAACATCTGAGGGGTGCCGTCTGCCGCGCTGCAAACCTACACCGCCTACCATCTTGTCGAGCAAGCCGCGTATCTCCCACAGGAAGTCCGTCTTATACCAGCCACGCTCACCGCCAATGCGCAGGATGTTATCCATCACCTCTTCGGGGTCTCTGTTAAAGCGCATGCGCTGCCGGTCGGTGAGCACGCCATGTTCTGGAATTTGTACAAAATCCATGAAGTTGTTTTGCATGCTGCCACTCACCAGTGCATCCTTCCAACTCGACACCACCATGTTCTGCTCCATCTTGGTAAAAGCCAGATTAAGAGCACTCTCGTAACTCAAACACTTGTGTGGAATAAGTTGCTGTATACTGCTGTCTTTCACCACCGCATCGTTGCGCAGACTCTCCACCAGACTGCGGGCCAGCGCGTAATTGGTGCTCGTGACAAAGTACAGCCAGTAGGAGGAGAGCTTGGGTGTGAGCACCGGTAAAGTATAGATGCGCCGCTTCAGGTGTCGGACCTTGGCAAGTTGCAGCAACATTTGCTTGTAGGTAAGCACATCAGGCCCGCCGATCTCGAAACGTTTATCATAGCAGTCTTCACGGCCAAGTACGGCAGTCAGGTAAAACATGACATCGCGTATCGCAATAGGCTGGCAACGGGAGTTGAGCCAGCGGGGTGTCACCATCACCGGCAGTTTCTCCACTAGGTCACGGATGATCTCAAAGGAGGCACTGCCCGATCCGATAATGATCGCGGCCCTTAGCACCGTAAGCGAAGCTTTCGCCTGCGCGAGCACATCCTCTACCTGCCGGCGGGAAGTCAGGTGCTTAGACAAGTGATCATCATTGGCAATACCGCTAAGGTAGATGAGCTGCTTTGCGCTGGTCGTGTTGAGGTAGCTGACGAAGTTGGCAGCCGATTTTTTTTCAGCCGATTCAAAGTCCGCTGAGCCGGAGCCCATGGAGTGCACCAGATAGTAGGCCGCTTCAATATCCCGCGGCAGATGCTCTAAAGTTTCCGGATTGAGCAAATCTCCTTTTACCACTTGAATTTTGCCCTGCAGACTGTCAGGTACCTCGAAGCGGCGCGGGTCCCGGACAAGGCAAACCACTTCGTGCTGTGCTTCTATCAGCACAGGCAGGAGTCGTTTGCCAATGTAGCCGTTTGCGCCGGTCAGGAGTATTTTCATTCGTGTCTGTCAGGTAGTTTATACCTGCACAACAGGTATAGCTTAGGATTGTTATTCCTGAGTAATTATCTTATTCAAAGATAATGAATTAATGGGTATATCAGTCAGATATAATAACGTGTGTAAGTTGTTGTTATACAGAGTTGTTAAATTGATTTTTCGGTGATCTTAAAATTATTTAAATTAAAAATTTGGATTATTTAAAATGCTGCTCTAAGTTTGCATCATCAAGTCTGATATCCCTTGTGGGTATCGATTTATAAAGAAGCGTGGAGAGACAGGCTCTGTGAAACGCTAGCAACCAGCCTCAGGCAAGGTGCTAATTCCTGATTCCGGAAGTCCGGATGTATATAAATTGATAACGTTATGGAAAAGGGAACCAAGCCAACGCAACTTCTATTGTTTTCTACACCGGCAGCTCAACTACCTGTTATTTCGCATGCTTATACTTTCGCTACTACCCGCTGTAGCCGAATGTGCATGTGTTGTCGCTGCTGTTGCTAGCGCGACCAACTCCCATTGTATTGCTGCAATTACGCCGAGCCACAGGTATAGCCTGTGAGCAGACGGCTGTAGCCTCTTCTTCCTTCTTGTCTTAAAACAAGCTAATCTATTCTGTATTTTTCCAAATTTTAAACTAAACAACTATGTCTAATTCACTTCATTTCGAGACACTTCAACTACACGCTGGCCAAGAAATCGACCCAACTACCCGTTCTCGTGCCGTGCCGATCTACCAGACTTCTTCCTATGTTTTCAAAGACGCCGAGCACGGTGCTAACCTGTTTGCTTTGAAGGAGTTCGGTAATATCTATACCCGCATCATGAACCCGACCACTGATGTGTTTGAGAAACGCATTGCCGCTTTGGAAGGTGGTGTGGCAGCTGTGGCGGTAGCCTCGGGACAGGCAGCGCAGTTCATCGCGCTCAATAACATTCTGCAGGCCGGCGACAATTTTGTATCCACCAGTTACCTCTACGGCGGTACTTACAACCAATTCAAGGTTTCTTTTAAAAGATTAGGTATAGAGGCGCGCTTCACCGACAGCGACGAACCTGAAAGCTATTCGCAGCTGATCGATGAAAACACCAAAGCGATTTATGTGGAAACAATCGGGAACCCGCGCTTCAACATACCTGATTTCGAAGCCATCGCTGCAGTAGCCAAGGCGCATGATATTCCGCTGGTGGTGGACAATACCTTTGGGGCAGGCGGCTACCTGTTCAGGCCAATTGAGCATGGGGCCAACGTGGTGGTGGAGTCGGCTACCAAATGGATCGGCGGACACGGTACCAGCATTGGCGGTGTGATCGTAGATGGCGGCAATTTCAACTGGGGAAATGGCAAGTTTCCGCAGTTCTCAGAGCCGTCTGATGGTTATCACGGACTTAACTTCTGGGAAGTTTTTGGCACGGACGGCCCATTCGGCAACATCGCCTTCTCTATCAGAGCAAGAGTAGAGGGCCTGCGTGACTTCGGTCCGGCACTGAGCCCTTTTAATTCTTTCCTGCTGCTGCAGGGCTTGGAAACACTTTCTCTTCGCGTGGACCGCACCGTGCAGAATGCGCAGGCACTGGCCGAATGGCTGGAGCAGCACGAGCAGGTGGAAAGCGTGAACTACCCGGGACTGCAGTCCAGCAAGTACCACGGCTTGGCAAAGAAATACCTCAAGCGTGGTTTCGGAGGTGTGCTCTCTTTCAACCTGAAAGGCGACAAGAAACAGGCGGAAGTCTTCGTGAACAGCCTGCAACTGGTGAGTCACCTGGCCAACGTAGGCGACGCCAAAACCCTAATCATACATCCAGCCTCTACCACGCACCAGCAGCTGTCGGAAACCGAGCAGCAGAGTGCAGGTGTGACACCAACGCTACTGCGGCTATCCGCAGGTATAGAGCACCTCGATGATATCAAAGCTGACCTTGAGCAAGCTTTTGCCAAAGTAGGTCAGCAACATGAACAAACCGTTTTGAACGAAGCATAATGCCCGAACAATTAGTTTATCACTATCAGAAAAGATTCCAGCTGGAGTCTGGGTCATTTCTTCCCGGCTTCCAGTTGGCTTATACAACTTATGGACAACTCAACCAAGACCGAAGCAACGTGCTGTGGATATGCCATGCCCTCACCGGCAGTTCCGACTTCACCGATTGGTGGGCCGGGCTGTTCGGCGAAGGTAAACTTTACAATCCCGCTGACTGGTTTGTGATTTGCGCCAATACACTGGGCGGCTGCTATGGATCCACCGGTCCACTGTCGGTTAATCCACAGACGCTGCAGCCGTATTACCACAGTTTCCCGCAGCTCACCAACCGAGATATCGTGGGGGCCTTCGATCTGCTGCGGCAGGACCTAGGTATAGCGCACGTCCATACCTTGCTTGGCGGCTCGCTGGGAGGACAACAGGCGCTGGAATGGGCCATTTTGCAACCGGAGGTTTTCAGGAATCTGATTCAGGTAGCTTCCAATGCGCGGCATTCGGCATGGGGAATCGCCTTTAACGAAAGCCAGCGCATGGCCATCCGGCAGGACCCGACTTGGCAGACTAATTCGAGCGAGGCAGGTATAGCAGGTCTCACAACGGCCCGTGCCATAGCCATGCTTTCTTACAGACACTATACCTGCTACGAGGCAAGTCAGCAGGAGCCGGGCAACAGCATCACCGATAATTTTAGGGCAGCATCTTATCAGGTATACCAAGGCGAAAAACTAGCCAAACGCTTCAATGCTTATACCTACTGGCTGCTCTCCAAAGCCATGGATTCCCACAACATTGGCCGGGATAGGGGAGGAGTCAAGAAAGCTTTGGAGCGACTTCAGGCCAAAACGCTTTTTGTCGGGGTAGACACCGATCTGCTTTTCCCCAAAGAGGAGCAAGAGCAGCTGCATAGACTGGTACCGGACTCTCAGTTTACGCTGCTCCACTCCGGCTACGGACACGACGGCTTTTTAGTAGAAACGGTACAGCTCACGCAGGCCATCCGGGAATTTTATGAAACAGAAAAAGTAAAGCACATACACTATGAAAATACAGAAGTTTAAAAAACGAATCGGGCTGATAGGTTTCGGCTGCGTAGGGCAAGGACTCTACGACGTGGTGGAAGCTAACCGGCACCTTGGCTGGGAAATAGGAAGCATCTGTGTGAAGGACAAAGAGAAGCCCCGTACGCTGCCAGCATCCGCCTTTACCTACAATGTGCAGGAGGTGCTGCAGGATACAAGTCTCGATATTATTGCTGAACTGATCAGCGATCCGAAGGAGGCGCTCGCTATACTTAGGCAGACCCTGCAGCAAGGTAGAACGGTAATATCGGCTAATAAAAAAGTGATCGCCGAAAATTTGCCTGAGCTGATCAGTTTGCAACAGAAGTACGGTGGCGTACTGCTTTACGAAGCTTCCGTGTGTGGTAGTATACCTGTGCTACGCACACTCGAAGCCTATTATGGATCAGAGCCACTGGTGGAGGTGCGAGGGATACTCAATGGCTCCTCTAATTATATATTAAGCAAGCTGCACACTGAGCGAGGCAGTTACCAGTTCGCTCTGGAGCAGGCACAGGAGTTGGGCTTTGCAGAGGCCGATCCGTCCTTGGACGTAGAGGGAACAGACGCTTTGCATAAGCTCTGTATTTTGGCAGCGCATGCCTATGGGGTGCTGGTGCATCCGGATGAGGTACTTCACTTTGGTATCAACCACATTTCAGCGGAAGCTATAGAATTGGCCGCTGCATTCGGTTGCCGCATCAAGCTGGTGGGCTCACTTAAAGCAGTAAGCACAACGCAGGTCTCCTTGCAAGTGCTTCCAACATGGATACCTGAAACCGACGCCCTGTACGGGGTCGAGGCAGAATTCAATGGAATCGAGATAAATGCACAGTTTGCAGGACAGCAATTCCTGAAAGGGCGTGGTGCGGGCAGTCACCCGACTGGTTCGGCGGTATGGGCTGATATCACTTCAGCTGTACGCGGATACCGCTATACCTACCCGAAGCTGTGTGCAAGTAAAGCCGCCGTTGCAATGGGTGAAGAGCCGCTTACGCTGCTGTTGGAAAGTAAGGATAGGTTAAGTTTGGACCTTCTGAACCTACTGAAGGCTACGGCATTGTACCAATCTTCCGACTTGAGGCAGGCAGTAGTTTCTGTGGAACCGCAGCAATTGAAGCTGCACCAAGATGCATTGAAAAGGCAAAGGGTATTTGTAGCGGCTATACCTAAATCTATACCTTCTAAACATTTGTTTAGCGCTTTGACCAGTGCAACGGCAGTGCCTGCTTAATGAGTTTCTGGCCAAATGAAGTTACTGGGAAATATAGAGGCTGGTCCAGCTTTATTCTAAATTGAGCTTATAAGAATAATTCAATTTGCTTTATTTGACAATTTATCTATTATTTTGTACTTATTTTAAATAGAGCGTGTGTAATATGTTGCCAACTAGTTAGTTGAGAGATATGTTAAAATATTTGAATAAATAACGAGGATATTTTCGTCTGTTTCCGGTTATACTATCGTACAAAGATTATTCATGGACGATACATAACAAAACAGCGATGAAAATCAATATACCCTGGCTAGGCTCTCTACTCTTTATAATCATATTTTCCTCCTGTCGCTACGACAACGCGACCCCCATTCGTAATGTGCGGTTTGATCCGGGGTTGCTAAATCCGATTAAGGCAGCAGGAGGCTCCTGTATCAATCAAACTTATTATTATAAAGACGAGCAAAAGGATTTGGGTCTGGTCTACACTAGAAAGATACTGGTTGCTTTTACAGATGACTTAAGTATAGAACAGATCAGTGAGGCTACACAGCGCCACGGATTTGTGCAAAGCTTGGGACAGGCCGTGCATTCTAACTCTGCACGCTTATACCCGATCCAGTTAGTAGATGGCTTAAACTGTCAACAGGCGGAGGCGGCTATTGCTCAGATGGCCAAGGACCCTGCCGTAAGCTATGCTGCTCCGTTTTTTGAAACAGGCGATGGACAACTGCTGGGTATATCCAACGAATTTATCGTAACGGTGGAAGCTGGGCGCCAGCCAGCCAATGATGTGCTGAATCGGTTGGCCAATGCGACCGGTACCGAACTGATAACGGCTTTGAGCGAAGATACCTTTGTGCTGCGTGCCGACAAGAACTCCCGCGGAAACGCACTTGAAATGGCTAACTTTTTCCATAAGCAGCCGCTTGTAAAGCACGCCGAGCCCGATTTTGTAGTATCGCTCCCGCTGTAAAGATTTTATGTGTGATGGTTTTGGGTTAAGAGTGCGAAAGCCCCGGTTCTTTCTACAGAACCGGGGCTTTCTTTTTTATGCAGCTTTGCTGATTCTTAACCAAGGTATATG
This sequence comes from uncultured Pontibacter sp., assembly GCF_947499215.1. Taxonomy (GTDB): domain Bacteria; phylum Bacteroidota; class Bacteroidia; order Cytophagales; family Hymenobacteraceae; genus Pontibacter. The sequence continues at coordinate 1,028,180 of NZ_CANMNI010000001.1, read as the reverse complement.
GCAGCGGCCTTATCACGCAAGTTGTAAGACGAGGCCATCACTTCGCCATAGGCACCGGCCGTACGGATCGCGATCAGATCGCCACGATTCGTTTCAGGCAGTACCACTGCTTTGCCGAAACAGTCAGATGACTCGCAGATGGGACCCACCACGTCATAGCGCTCCTCAGTGCCCTTGCTGCTCAGGTTCTCGATCTTATGGTAAGACTGGTACAGCGCCGGGCGGATCAACTCGGTCATGCCAGCGTCTAGAATGGCGAAATTGGTTGATACTCCTTTCTTGATGTAGAGCACCTTGGAAATGAGTGTACCACTCTGAGCAACTAATGCTCTGCCGAGTTCAAAATGAACCTGCTGATTAGGGCGCACCTCCAGAAACTGATTGAAGAGCGAAAAGTAAGCCTCAAAATCAGGTATAGGCTGATCGTCCGGGTTGTAGTAGTCCACGCCGAGTCCACCACCTACGTTGATGTGCTCCAACTGTACCTGCTGCGACTCGAACCAGTCCTGAAATTCGTTCACACGCGTGCACAAGTTGCGGAAAGCCGATAAGTCCGTGATCTGAGAGCCGATGTGGAAATGCAGACCGATCAGCGACAGGTTCGGCAGTGTTTTGAGCAGCGCCAGAACATCGGGCAATTCCCATGCGTTGATGCCGAACTTGTTTTCCTCGAGTCCGGTTGTGATGTACTTGTGCGTATTGGCATTCACGTTTGGGTTGATGCGCAACGCTATGCGGGCTGTTTTGCCTTTTGCCTCCGCCAGTTCGTTTAGCACGGTCAGCTCATGGCTCGACTCGCAGTTGAAGCAGAAAATGTCCTGATCCAGCGCAAAGTTTATTTCGGCGTCGGACTTGCCCACACCGGCAAACACCACATGGTGTGCTGGAAATCCATTTGCGATGGCGCATTTCACCTCGTTGCCACTCACGCAGTCAGCTCCAAAGCCCACGGCGCGCATCTCGTTCAGAATCGGGCTGTTCGTGTTCGCCTTCATGGCGTAGTGCACCTGAAAATTGTATTTAGCGGCCTCTTGGCTGGCCTGCTGCAGTGTCTGGCGCAACAGGTCGAGGTCGTATACATAGAAAGGAGTGGCGTGCTGTTGCAACTCCTGTACAGAAAGATTAAGCATTGTTGGTATTCCTTTCAAAGATGCCCTCATTCAATTGGATCAGGGATCTTTCTTTATCGGTTGTGTTAATCAATAAACTGATGTTATTCTTGCTCCCGCCATAGGAGATCATGCGAAGCGGAATATCTTTAAGTGACTCGAATATCTTAAGGCCTGAGCCACTGCGCTCCGCAATAAAATCGCCCACCACACAGATGATAGACTGGTCTTGGTCCACTTCTACCTGTCCGTACTCCTGCAGCTCACGGGTGATCTCCGTTAGGAACTTTGGGTTGTCAATGGTAAGCGATACGGCGACCTCGGAAGTCGTGATCATGTCGATCGGAGTCTTATACCTTTCGAACACCTCGAAAACGCTGCGAAGGAAACCATAGGCCAAGAGCATGCGCCCTGACTTGATTTTGATAGCCGTAATACCATCCTTAGCCGCTACTGCTTTGATGCCTCCCTGTCCGGTTTGGGCCGAGATGGTAGTGCCATGGGCTTCAGGCTGCATGGTGTTAAGCAGGCGCACCGGGATGTTCTTTTGCTTGGCCGGTAACACGCTGGAGGGGTGCAGAATCTTCGCTCCGAAATAGGCCAACTCGGCCGCTTCGTCGAAAGACAGCTCCGCGATCGGGAAGGTGTTTTTCACGACGCGCGGATCGTTGTTGTGCATGCCGTCTATGTCGGTCCAGATCTGTATTTCGGAGGCATCGGCCGCTGCACCTATCAGGGAGGCAGAGTAATCTGAACCACCGCGTTTCAAGTTATCCACTTCGCCAAAAGCGTTGCGGCAAATGTAGCCCTGTGTGATAAACAGGTTAGTATCAGGGTATTTCTCCAACTCCAGCTTCAGGTTCTTGCTGATATAGGCATTGTCCGGCTCCTCGTTCTCATCGATCTTCATGAAGTTGAGGGCAGGCAGCAACACAGAAGATATACCCTGCTCCTCCAAGAAGAACTGGAACAAGGCCGTAGACAAGAGCTCACCTTGGGCCAGTACGGCACGCTCCTCATAAATGGTGAAGAGGTCCAGCGTAAAAGAGCGGATATGGTCAAAATGCGTGGCGATCAGTTCGAGCGCCTCTTTCTTTTTTTCGTCAGTGGTGTAGAATTCCTCTACCACCTGTTTATATTTATCGTGCAGCGCATCTATGAGCGCGTTGGCTTCTTGGTTGGCATTCTGGTAAAGCTTCTCAGCGATCTGTACCAGCTGGTTGGTAGTACCCGACATAGCCGACAGCACTACGATTTTAGGCTCCCCGTCATGAATCAGGTCTACCACAGCTTTCATTCTTTCGGCCGAACCTACCGAAGTGCCGCCGAATTTTAAAACTTTCATCTAGTTAGTTTGAAATGTATAGTGTTTGAGTTCAGTATGTTTAAAGCCGCCCAGTTTATTATTGCTGCGCTGTTGCCCACCAATTGGGCATAAGCTGGCGAGGGGCGACAAAACTTACTGACTCTAAACTGCAAATTTAGTAAAAAATGAAGATTTTCGGGGGCTTTCTAACTGAAGCGCCTTAGAATATTATGAAAAGAAAAGGGGCAGCCCTTTGGGAGCTGCCCCTTTTTTAATTAAAGCAGTGTTTAAAGATTAATGCTTCATGATACGTGTGGTTGATTCTAGTCCTTCGCCCACGATTTTGAGGATGTACATCCCGCTCTGCAACTGCTGCAGCTGTAGCTCCATGTTATTGACGCCTAGTTCGAGATCAACGTTCTTAGACATCACACGGCGACCGTTCAAGTCATAGATGGTCATGGTGGCCGCCTGCGACTGTGGAGCGGTCAAGGTTACTTTCAGCACATCCGGGAATGGGTTGGGGTATACCTGTGTCACAAGATTATTAGCCAACCCGTCTGCCGAAACAGCGATTATGTTGCTGTAAGCAAACTCTCCGTCTAAGTCCACCTGCTTGAGTCTGTAGTATACGGTGCCCTGCACCGGCGTGCGGTCCACGAACTGGTACTTGCTTTCCAGACTGGTAGTGCCTTTGCCTTTCACCGTGCCGATCTTCTCAAATCGTTTCGCATCGAGGCTGCGCTCAATCTCAAAGCGGTCGTTGTCCTGCTCCGAAGCCGTGAGCCACTCCAAATGCGCTTGGTTGTTTCGGACATACGCCGTGAAGTAAACCAGCTCGACAGGGAGCGGGATGATGACAGGGGAGTCCTCTTGGATGACGAGCGTAATTGTGAGGTCTGTCTGATCGCCTAATGAATCTGTCAGCCTGATGGTTAACGCATACCTGCCGGTTACCAGCAGTTCAGGTTCACCTACTGTGAAATTACCTGTAATACCATCAAAGTCGACACCTGGAGGAACTGTTCCAGCTAGAATGACAGCTGCGATAATACCACCGTCAGGATCGACCGCAGTGGCAAGCGGGTCACCGCTGACATATTCGTCGCGGTACTTGAGCGGCGCGATCACGTAGGTGGCATCGCAATTTACAGTCACTGTCAGCTGATCGCTATCAACGACAGGGTCGCTGTTTCCGCAAGTGGTTGTTACGGTCCATTCAAATATGTAAACACCAGAAACTAAGTTATTGGCAGTAGCGCTTGGGCTTGTGCGATTGATAATTTCTACTTCAGGGCTGCCGCCTGGCTGTTGGACAACGCTCCAGTTACCTACTCCAGGTGAAGGAGAGTTTGCTGTTAATATGGCAACGTCGCCGCACAAGCGGAAGTCATCGCCTGTAGTCGCCTCACTTGGGTTATTAGTGGTTTCCACGGTAGCAGTTTGCAACAGTTGAGTTGTAAGACAGCTTGGGCTAGTGACATCTACAGAGAAAGTATAAGTACCATTGATAGGAAGGGCGCCAGACTGTACTGGTATAACATTGCCATTGCCTGTGAAAGAGGTGAGGAGCAAACGCACGCCATTTGGGTCTACTCTAAAGACTCTGTATGTATAATTCGCGTTTGGCTCTGTAGATACAAAAATTGTGGTCGTTCCGCCTACACACACACTGTTTTCTAATGCGAAAACAGGTCTGTCTATAGATGGTCCTGCGACAACAGCTGTGTAACGTGCTGTATCAGTGAATGTACAGCCATTAGCTGTGTTTGTGATAAACACGCTGTAAGTGGCATTAGTAGTAAGTGGACCTGTTGATAGATTGATAGCGGTACCAGTGCCAGGCACACTTGAGCCTACAAGCTCTCCAGTGGCTTCGTTCAGCAGCTGATAGGTATAGCCACTAACAGAAGAACTTAGCTGAAGTGTGAGAGAAGAGCCAGCGCACACATTGCTTGAAAGCGGCTCAACTGTATAATCTGTAGGGGGCTGGGGCAGTACTGTTCTAGTCAGTGTTTCATTCAGCACCGCTGTGCAGCTGGTGGGTGCATCTGTGCCGGACGTTAGTCTACTTGCCCTTACAGCTATGGTCACCTCAATTTCCTCAGCCTCCTCGTTGTTGATGGCGCCTGAGATAAGCGAGAGCGCATCACCAGTGCCTAGAACCGCTGCTCCCGATTCTTCTCCATCAACTAATAAGGTATAGATCACGCCTAACTGTGAGTTTGCCAAATCGACTGTGACAGTGCCACTGCCTCCACAAATAATATCAGGAGAGTCAGATGAAACCGTAAAGGTTGTGGTCAGCGGCAGACACTCTACAATGACAGTATCAGCAAAAGTGCTCTCGCACTGGTCAGTGGCTGTAACAGTTGCAGTGATTTCAGCCCCTGCAAATATTTCTGAACGGGCAAAGCCGGTGAGGCTCCATATGCCATCCGGCGGGATGACGATAGGTGTGAAAGGCGTGCCGGAAATATAGAGTGTGAGTTCAGCCCCGGCTGGGCCAGTGCCCGTGATGCTGGTGGCACCTTCCTGTATCGGGCCATTAATTGTTAAGCCTTCCACAGGGGTTTGAACAGTGGCCGTAACTGGCTCAGAGTCTTCGCTCTCTGTGTTGCCCGGTGCAGTTGCTCTGGCTGTGAAGGTGGTCCCTTCTGGAATTTCTAATCCTGTTACCGTCCAAAATCCGCTCGCATTTACCACCCCCGGCTCACCGACAGGCTCACCAGCCACATAAATTTGTACAGTAGTTCCTTCTGGTTCGGTGGAAGTGCCTGACACGGTAGTTGTAGTTCCGCAGTATTCACCCGTAATGACTGGCGCTTCGCTCTGGCAAGCCGTAACCGTAGCGGTGGTAGACTGGCCATAAGTGGCAGTAGCTGTTCTGGCTCTTACAAATAATTCATCGCCTTCCTCATAGCCAAGGTTTGCATTGAGGCTCCAAGTACCGTCGGTACCTGCCTGTACAGTATAGGCATTGTTGGCAGAGGTTACGAGATTGATTGGTCTGCCATTAAGGAAGAGCGTGACGAATGAGCCGGCAGCAGCTGTACCTGATACGGTTGTTGTGCTCACACATACAGGGGCTGTACTGATCGTAGGGGCAGGAGTGGCATTCGTCAGACCATAATATGCAGGAGCTGAAGGATTCGACTCGCAAGTAGTGCTGGTTTGCTGTGTTACTGTGAACTCCCCTGTACCGATACAACCGTCTGTTCCAGTTCCACCTTGAGGGCAGATCCTGAGTGTCCAACTTCCACCGGCATTTGCTGTTTCGGTACCAAGTAAAATACCATTACGGTAAACCCTGATAGTCGCATTGGGAAGTGCTCCTGATCCGGAGAATGAACGACCCTGAGCACCTATAGTAAATGTTGGAGCAGCCGTAACACATTCGGTCCCTATTACAATTACCGTGTTAGATGCTTCAGAAACTGGCCTGCCTACTGCTGTGGCAGTGGCCGTTATTTGGTCTCCCTCTGCCAAAGTTACACCAGCGGCCAGTGTGAGCGTCCACGTACCGCCTGCTAAAACGGTTGTGTTACCAATGACGGTTCCGTTGCGCAGTACAGTGATCGTTGTTCCTGCAGGCTCACGTGATGTACCTGTAATTGTGGTGGAGGCAGTAGTGATTGGAGAACTGATAACCGGAGCGAATGTTCTGATCTGTCCGATTTCATTTATCACTATATCATTGAGCGTGAGAGGGGGGAAGGTACTAATGATGTCAGTCCACGCTGCCGGTGCATTTTGGTTGTAGCTTCGGAAATCCACTCCGGCTACATCTACCACGTTGCCGGCATCTATCAAGGCGCTTTGGGCTAAATTCAAGGTATTAGCCACCATCCGAAGCGGGGTAGAAGGGGAAATCAGATTGTTAAAAGCCGTAATAGGAACATAGAAGTCATAGAAATAGTCTGGATTTCCTCCACCCGTGGAGGCTGCAACTGCTTTTTGAGAGAACTGGGTGGCAACTCCTGAGAATACGGTTTGCCTTGAGGTGCCTTCATGTCTTATAACACTCACGCCGAAATTAGACGACAACAGCACCTCGAATTCAAAGCCGGGGTTCGTACCCGTACCGGCAAAGCTGTTATTGCTATCTATAAGTATGCTATAACCTCTTCTTGAGGTTGATATCCCGCCTACTCTAAGTCTGAACATTAGGTTAGTGCCAGTATAGTACACTTGAAAAGGGGACGGAGGCGCAAAGTCGGTATGTCCTCCAGCGGTTCCGTTTTTCACATCTCCCAGCGGCTCTGTAGCTAAAGTAGGTATAGGGCGGTAAGGCACCTCGCTGATACCACCTCCTGTGTCTGCCGTACCGGTGAAGCCGCTTGCTGTCACGGAGATATAATTGTCTCCATTCGGATCAAGTATAAGCTCTCCGCTATTTGTTGCAGGCTGCACGATTAATCCCGGAGTGACTGTTTGGGCTGTGGCGGCAGTTAAAGATACCCAAGCGACGAGAGTTGTAAGCAGGAAGTTCCGCAGCAACGTGGCATGTATAGATCTTTTCATAAGATGAGGTAAAAGTTTGTTATAGCGTTAATTTTTGGTCAGGTAATAGACTCCTAAACAACTCCAATAAGACTAGACTTAATTGGTTTGGCTGTGTGGAGGGTATTGGGTTATACGAGGTGAGCTTTGAAAACTTTAGTGTACAATTTTGAGGCAAGATCGAGTGCGAGTCTGTTATATATTCTATTGGTATATAGAATTATATGTATTGATTAATTTTATAAAACACTGATAGTCAGCTGAATCTTGTGTTATGGGGCTTAAAGTCAAGCAGATGGGTAGATTTTGTTCAATAGGACTATATTTAGCCGATTTTAATCGGGAAATTTACTTGAAATAATTAAGAAGTATGAACTGGGGAGGGTATTGTAAAAGTCCAAAAAAGCGAGGAATGGCCGTATTGACTTCTCTATATAGCAAACTAGCTATTGGGAGTAAATGAAGATGAAAATCGTGTAAAGATGGATCAGTAATTAGCTGTGACTTATAAAAGCCAAAGGCGATTTACTCAATTATTCGAAGTAGGAGGCTAGTGGCGTTGCCTCCGAAACCGGCAGCATTGAGTAGGATGCAGCGTATTTTTGGTATGGTAGAAGTGGCAAACGAAACAGGATACTGCGGAAACGGAACTTGCTGATGGCGCAGCAGGTAGAGGGCGTATTGTAAACTGAGCGCGCCTGAAGCCCCAAGTGTGTGACCAAGCAGCCATTTGTTTGTAGTGATAAGCGGCCTTTGATGCGGGAAGACTGCATTTATAGCATTTAGCTCGGCACTGTCACCGGCCTTTGTTCCGGGGGTGTGCGTTATGATGACATCTATGTCACCGCCCGCTGTATTAATTTGTGACAGGGCGTGGCGCATAGACTTCTGGAAATTTAGACCGTCTACGGATATGCCGGTTTTGCTTCCAATCTGTTCAAAACCGAATCCGGCTGACTCTACTATAATGTCACCGGGCTTTAAGGTGGAAGCAGTTGATTTTTCGAGCGCGAACACGGCGGCGCCTTCTCCTAGCACAAACGTGTTCTGTCCGGAGGAGCCATAGGGTTGGCAAGGGTAAGGGTGCTCATAGAGCTTGGAATAGATGCCCACTGCCTTCATTTGGGCGATGGTGAAGTCAGTCAGAGGGGCCTCGGTGCCGCCGGCCAAAAACCGGGTGGCCATACCTGCGCGGAGCCAAGCCATGCCGTTGGCGATCGCCATGAGCGCGGTGCTGCAGGTGATGGAATGGCTGATCTGCGCCCCACCGGCATTCACGGCATGCCCCACCCAACTGGATAGGTTGCCGAGCGTGGTGGTGGGAGAGGAACTGGGTGATAGGTTCTCTTTCTGGAATGAGTCGTAATGGTGCTCAAACAAACCCGTCGCACCCCTAGAGGAGCCGATGTTCACAGCTAAGTCAGCTTGCTGCTCAGCGTTTGTTGTCAACCAACCAGCCTGTTCTGCAGCTTGACGCGCGGCATAGATAGCCAGCAAAACAGAGCGGTCCAGTTGTCTATAGTTTGAGTTAGTGGCTATGAGCTCCTGTATTTTCTCTTCTGCCGCCGCGGACAATGAGGCAACAGGAGTAACTTTTCCCTGATGCGGGATATTCTGAAAAGAGGGACTGCCGGCAAGGTACGCCTGCGTCACGGTTGCCTCATCGTACCCCAAGGGTGAGATAGCTCCACAAGCCCTGATGACGATATGTTCGCGCGCTACATCCAATTCAGGTGCAAGTTAAGTAATATTGAGGAATGACTAATCAGGAATGATTAATCATGCAAAGTAGTCTGAGTCGGTGGTTCGAAGTAACGATCGCCCGTGATCAGCTGCTGCATACCTTGTATGGTCTGATATACCTGATCTAGTTGCTCGTCAGTGATACAGTAGGGTGGGATAACATAGATGATGTTGCCCAAAGGTCGAAGAATTACACCCTGTTCTAGTGCGAAGCTGTATAAGGTGTCGCCCAATTTGTTGAAGTATGAGGTGCCATCAGCTTCGAACTCAACCGCCAGTATAGTGCCCTGCTGTCTCACTTCCGCTACCTTGGGGAGCGATTTGAACTTCTCCGCGAAAGCAGCGTGCCGCCGATCAATGCGTTGAATGTTGCTTTGCGTTTCGTCCTGCAGCAGCAAATCCATGCTGGCTAAACCTGCGGCGCAGGCAACGGGGTTACCGGTATAGCTATGACCATGGAACAAGGTTTTGCGCTTGTCGTCGCTCAGGAAAGCTTCGTATATTTTTTCGTTACAGGAGGTAGCGCCCAAGGCCATGGTGCCGCCTGTTAGTCCTTTCGACATCGTCACCATATCGGGCTGGTGTTTCAGGTAGTCGCTAGCGAAGGTGCGACCAGTGCGTCCAAATCCCGTCATCACTTCATCAGCAATAGTCAGGATAGCGTGCTGCTGGCAAATACTTAAGAGTTGATTCAGCACCTCTGGCGTATACATGACCATACCTGCCGTTCCGAGTACCAGTGGCTCATAAATAAAAGCGGCCACATTGCCAGCAACGGCATAGGCTTCTAGCTGTTTGATTGTTTCCTCTTCGTGACCGGGTATAGGTACATCGATAAACTCCACTTCAAACAAGTATGACCAGAACGGAGCCGTAAAAGCACTGCGGGCACTCACAGCCATCGCCCCGAAGGTGTCACCGTGGTAACTGTCGCGGAAGGCGATGATCTTGCGCTTCGGCGTCCCCGTGTTCTGCCAGTATTGGATCGCCATCTTCAGAGCGACTTCTACGGCTGTGGAGCCGTTGTCGGAGTAGAAGATGCGGCTCTGGCCATCAGGTAAAATCTGAATTAATCGCTCAGCAAAAGTAACCGCGGCAGGGTGTGTGAAACCGGCAAAGATCACATGTTCCAGTGTATGCAACTGCTCGGCCACTTTCTGCGCGATGTAGGGGTGTGCGTGGCCGTGTAGGTTGACCCACCAAGAGGCAACTGCGTCTATGTAGCTTTTCCCGTTTTCTGCATACAGTAAAGCGCCTTCGCCCCTCACAATAGGTATAGGGAAAGCAGCCGTTTTCATCTGCGTGTACGGATGCCAGATTACGTTATGGTCGCGTTCTGCTAGGGTCAATTTTGAATGAGTGATTGAGTGAATTTTGTAGAGTTTAATCGATAGGCGATCGTTCTGTTTATCCTTTGTTATACTGATTTAGAGGTATGGTGTAAAACTCTTAGCATACTCAGCTACAGCCTCTTGGCAGAAGTCGGCTTCCTGACGGATAGACGGCAGACGGCGCAAGCCTGTATACTTGATAATGAAGTCCTCGGATGTCTGGTTCTCCTCCCCGTTGAAAATTATACCCGCCACTGGCACTTTGCGATAACGCAACACCTCTGCCGTGAGCAAGGTATGGTTAATGCTGCCGAGGTAATTTCTGGAGACCAGTATCACTTCCAGCCCAAGTTGCTGCACCAAGTCCAGCACCAGATAACGCTTATTCAGGGGCACCATCAGTCCACCGGCACCTTCCACAATTAGGTTATTCTGTGTTTCGGGAAGCTTTAGACCGTGCACGTCGATTTCTATACCTTCAGCTGCCGCTGCCTTATGGGGGGAGGCAGCCATTTTAAGGCGGTAGGCTTCAGGGTGGAACACAGACTTTTCATTGGAAATAAGACTCCTAACCGTGTCGGTGTCGGTAAAATCGAGGCCGCCCGCCTGTACGGGTTTCCAGTAATCGGCCTGCAGGGCTTCGGTGAGAATGGCTGCGGCAACTGTCTTGCCCACGTCCGTACCGATGCCTGTTACAAAATATCTTTTCATGTACCTTTCGCTATGGCCTGCACGAGGCCGTCAATTTCTTCTTCACTATTATAGGCATGTACGATCACGCGGAGCCGCTCTGTACCGGCGGGCACAGTAGGGGGCAGCACGGGGCGCACATCAAATCCTTGTTGTTGCAGAGCAGCCGCCAGCGCCTTGAGTTGCCGGGGCTGTTGCGGGAAAACAGACAGGATCACACTGTTTTCTGGAGTGCAGCGAATGCCGCTAAGTTTGTTCAGTTTTTGGTACAATCGGGTCGCAAGTTGCTGCACGCGCTCACGCTCTTGCGCTAGTTCGGGCAACAGGGTGTAAGCACACTTCAAGGCTACCAGCGCATGCGTCGGCAGACCTGTCGTGTAGATAAATGCTCTACTATAGTTAATCAAAAAGTCGCGCAGCACCTGCAGGCCGACCACGGCAGCTCCATGGCTGCCCATGGCTTTGCCATAGGTAATCACTTGCGCAAATACTTGCTTTTCGAGCCCAAGGGCTACGGTTAAACCTTCGCCCTTTGAGCCGTACAAGCCTACGGCATGGGCTTCGTCTACAATTAAAGCAGCTTTATGCTCGGCGCATAACTGCGCCAGTTCGACTAGCGGTGCCTTGTCACCATCCATCGAGTAGACCGACTCTACCACCACGTATACCTGACCGGTGGCGTGCTTCAGCTTTTGACGCAGATCTTCCACGTTGTTGTGGCGGAAGCTGTAGGTTTTGGCGAAACTCAGCCGCAGACCATCTTTCATAGAAGCATGACTAGCCTCATCATAAAACACAGTGTCGCCACGCTGCGGCAAAGCAGACAATAAGCCCACGTTGGCTGTATACCCCGAGTTGAAAAGTAAAGCGGCCTCCCCCTTGTGGTAAGATGCGATGATTCCTTCCAGCTCTTCAAAAAGGCCGTGGTTACCGGATAGTAGTCGGGAACCAGTCGCTCCCAAAGGCAAATGTCTATAGTTTTCCTCTTCCTTCTGGATGAGCGCCCGCAGTCTTTCGCTGCGAGCAAGGCCGAGGTAATCGTTGGAACAGAAGTCGATTAACCCGGCGGTGGTTTTGAGCTCTCGCAAGTTGCCCTGCGCTGCCCGTTCCGCCAGCTTCTGCTGTAGTTTATTTTTCAAGACATCAGACATGGGTAAGAACTCAGTTTACTGATTTCAATATAAGATTAATGTCTTGATGTCTGCTTTTTAAGACAGAAAAATGTACTTTTCTGATGAAACATCCCCCTGCCCCCATCAAAGGGGGACTTCCCCACAACATGTAACTCAGGTAGAATCTACGCATGTTGAGTGTCCCCCTTTGATGGGGGGCAGGGGGATGACAAACGTTAAAGGGGAATGCCCTTGAAGAACGTATCTCCTATAACGTTAGCAAACGTGCTGTGCCTCTTCTTTGAAAGACTTGCGTGGCGTCAGACCCAGCAACTCAAACATGGCTTTATCGGCGTCGAAATCTGGGTTTGGCGTCGTAAGCAATTTCTCGCCTGTGAAGATAGAGTTCGCACCGGCCAGGAAGCAAAGGGCCTGATCGGTTACGCTCATGCGCTCACGGCCAGCTGACAGGCGCACCATGGTTTTTGGCATCAGGATACGAGCTGTTGCAATCATACGTACCATCTCCCAAACGGTCACCAGTGGCTGGTTTTCGAGTGGCGTTCCTTTTACAGGCACCAGTGCGTTAACTGGAACAGATTCCGGGTGCTGCACTAGGGTAGACAAGGTATGGAGCATACCAATGCGGTCCTCGTCTGTCTCGCCCAAACCAATAATACCACCTGAGCAAACCGATATACCTGCCTTGCGCACGTTCTCAATCGTGTCGAGGCGGTCGTCGTAGGTACGGGTCGTGATGATGTTTGAGTAATTCTCCTCTGATGTGTCAAGGTTGTGGTTGTAGGCATACAGGCCAGCTTCTTTCAGCTTCTCGGCTTGGTACTCGTTCACCATACCCAAGGTACAGCAAACTTCCAGTCCCATCTCGTTCACGCCCTTCACCATGTCGAGCACCTTGTCGAAGTCGCGGTTGTCGCGCACTTCGCGCCATGCGGCACCCATGCAGAAACGGGTAGAACCGCCGTCTTTTGCGCGCTGTGCAGCCGTGAGCACTTGGTCTTGGCTCAGGAGTTTGTGCACATCCACACCCGTATGGAAACGGGCTGCCTGCGGACAGTAAGAGCAGTCTTCGGGGCAGCCGCCGGTTTTTACTGACAATAAGGTACATACCTGCACTTCACCAGTGGCTTGGTGCTGTTTGTGCACATTAGCTGCTTCTACGATCAGTTCCAGTACTGGCTTGTAGTATATAGCCTTTATCTCTTCAAGACTCCAGTCATTGCGGAGTCCCTCGTTTAGTCCGTCTTGCGTCATTTTACTCGGGTTTGGATTACGAAGGTAATTTGAAGATTTAGGAATTAAAAATCAACCTTGGGGGTATGTTTGGTGGATAACTTGTTAACTTATTCATTAGCTGTGCTATTTATGTGGAAAAAATGGTTTGTTAATTTGTTGGGAAAGGAAAATCCGCTCCCTTCTCTGCAATTGAGTTGCTTCTTCATTTTCTTCTCATTATGGATAGCGTCAAGGTAACCTAGGTAAGGCACTAGGAGAGGCGTCTGCAATGAAATAGAGAAGGAAATACCAAAAAAGGCAACAGCGGGAAGACTGTTCAGGTATAAGTTGCACAAGTTCTCTCTGCTTTCTTAAACCGTAACAGCACCCTATGAAGCATACGTCTACAATCATCCCTACCCAATCCCTACTTATAAGCCCCCAGAAAATATTGAGATGGCTGGCACTAATTGTGATGGTGCTACTCGTGGCCAACATTACGGGCATTCTGCTAGAGAGCGTGTTTCAGGTGGATTCACGCGCTACCAGACTAATTGTTCGTTACTTCGATTTCAACGGGGAGGGCAACATTCCGGCTTTCTTCTCCTCTATTATTCTACTTATAGCTGGTATACTGTTGCTGCTTATTCATGCGCGACAGACACATTGGTCGGGCAGTTACAATACAAAACACTGGCTGATATTAGGGGTGATCTTTATGTTTATGGCGGTGGACGAAAATGTGCAGCTGCACGAGCATGTGGCGAACTATGTGCGTCCTATGCTAGGTAATGATCTTTCCGGTATGCTTCACTGGGCTTGGGTAGTGCCCTATGGTATCCTTACGCTACTGGTTGTGGCCTATTTTCTGGGATTTGTACTGCGGCTCCCACCCAAAACACGCAACTTGATCATCATTTCAGGAGCCATCTTTGTGACAGGAGCCTTGGGTTTGGAGTTTGTGGAGGGTTACCTATACAAACGTTACGGACTCGACCATCTCTATAACCGCATCATGTACTGCTTAGAAGAACTCATGGAAATGACGGGAGTAACCCTGTTTATTTATGCCCTGCTCGATTTTTTGGCACAGCATAGAACAGAGTTCGTCATTACAGCCGAAGACAGAAACGCATAATATTCGTACCTTTGCCATTGCGCAGGCAGGTTGCCAGTAGCTCTATACCTGAATTTATGTCATTCTCTTCACTGGGCCTTTCGGCGCCACTTCTTCGTTCCATCAAGGCCCAAGGCTATACCGCTCCCTATCCTATACAGACACAGGCCATACCTGCCATTCTGAAAGGTAAGGACTTGTTAGGGATAGCTCAGACAGGTTCCGGTAAAACAGCCAGTTTTGCGCTGCCCATTTTGGAGATGTACCAGAAGAAGCAAGCAGGCCGCAACCGCTATGTGCGCACGCTGGTGCTGGTGCCAACTCGCGAATTGGCAGTGCAGATCGAAGAGGTATTCAGGGCTTTCGGCAAAGAACTTGACAGACCAGTGAAGACGCTGGCGGTGTATGGCGGTATCTCTATCAACCCGCAGATGATGAAAATGAGCGGTACCGATGTGCTCGTCGCCACGCCCGGCCGACTGCTCGACCTGATCGAGCACAAGGCGGTGCACCTCTCAGAAGTAGAAACCTTGGTGCTCGACGAAGCCGATAAAATGCTGAATCTGGGTTTTCAGGAGGAGATGAATAAGTTGCTGGCCATGATGCCGTCTAGAAGGCAGAACCTGTTGTTCTCAGCCACACTTAGCCAAGACGTAGAGGACCTAATCAGCAAACTGCTGACTGACCCCGTGCGGGTGACGGTGCAGGAAGAAGCCACGGTGCCGGAATTGATCAAGCAAGTGGCCTATCAGGTGGATCCCGAAAAGAAAGGACCTTTACTGCGTTACCTCATCCGGCAGCACGACATGCAACAGGTGCTGGTGTTCGCCTCATCTATCCGTACGGCCGACAATGTGGTGGGAAAACTCAAGAAACACGGAATAGAGGCGGCAGCATTTCACGGTGACAGAAGCCAAGGCGGCAGAACAGAGGCGCTTCGTCAGTTCAAAGCCGGCAAACTTCGCGTGCTGGTAGCCACTGACCTTGCCTCACGGGGTATAGACATTAAGTTCCTACCTTACGTGATTAACTACGAACTTCCGCGCTCCCCAAAAGACTACGTGCACCGCATTGGCCGCACAGGTCGTGCCGAAGCGTCGGGCGAAGCCATCTCGCTGATCACGTCGGAAGACGCGCACCATTTCAAGATCATCCAGAAGAAAATGGGAGTGCGGGTAGAAGTGCTTCCTACTGACGAGATCGATTTACAGGGGCAGTAAGGTATAATTTGCTGCTCTACTGTATAACGCAAGCGGCCTCGCCCTGAATACTGTTCGGGACGAGGCCGCTCGCGTTATTTATGAAGTGCACTAGCTCTTCTTCAGCAAGTGACTTAAGTCGCCGGCCCGGAACCAACGGTAGCCGTAGGCGTCTAGCGTAATGTAATGTCTGCCTTTGTCATCGGCTTCGCTCTCGTAATTTACCATCAGGTCGACTAGCTTTTGCTCTTTGTCCTGTTTGTCATTCTTTTTCTGTTTCAGGTCGAGGATCACTTCATGCGCTTTCTCATCGAAGTTGTGCAAAATAATCAGCGAACTGCCTTGCCAACTGTAGTGCAGGCAAAGTACCTTTGCCTTATCCGTTTTCAATATCTGCCAGTCTCCAAAGCCTATCTCAGTGCACTCCTGCCTTAAGCGGATCAGGGCGGTCATCCAATTGAGAAGTGATTCGGGCTCGCGGCGCTGGTTCTCTACGTTCACGTGGTGGTAGGAGTAAGGGCCTTTGTCGATGACAGGGTGGACCAACTTGTCTGCTTTGGAGAAGCCCGCTTGCTGGTCGTCGGTCCATTGCATAGGCGTGCGCACGGCGTCGCGTTCATTTAGACTCAGGTCATCGCCCATACCTATTTCGTCGCCGTAGCGGATTACGGGAGTGCCCGGTAGGGAGAACATCAGGCTATAGGCCAACTCACTCTGCTGTCGGTTGCCCAGCATGGTAGAAAGCCGTCGGCGTATACCCCGGCCATAGAGCTGCATGTTTTCATCAGGAGCAAAGCGGGCAAATACTTTTTCCCGTTGCTCGTCGGTGAGGCGTCCAAGGTCCAACTCGTCGTGGTTGCGCAGGAAGTGAGCCCACTGCACCGTTGGCATGTGGGTGCGGGTTTCTTCAAGGGCTTCTATTAAAGGATCTATTTCACCGGTTGCCAAGGCATAAAACAAATACTGGTTCACATAAAAGTTGAACATCATCTGGATGCCGTCGCCCTTATCGCCAAAGTATTTTTTGGTTTCTTCGGGCAGCACATTGGCTTCGCCTAGTAAGATAGCGTCGCCTTGGCGCCATTGGAGGAACCGGCGCATGTCTTTCAGGTAGTCGAAATTGAGTTCATGATTGTCAGATCCCGGTACTGGCGACTCGATCATGAAGGGTACGGCGTCGACCCGAAAACCGGATACCCCGAGTTCCAGCCAGAAACCCATGATGCGCTGTATCTCTTCCCTCACTTTGGGGTTATCCATGTTGAGGTCGGGCTGAAAATCGTAGAAGCGATGGAAGTACCAAGATTTGGCTTTCTTGTCGTAGGTCCAAGTGGAGTCCTGCACGCCCGGAAACACCATGCCCTCGTCCCAGTCGGAAGGCTTCTTTTTCGACCAGACATACCAATCGCGGTGTTGAGCGTCTTCGCTGCTGCGGGCATCCTGAAACCAAGGGTGCTGGTCGGAGGTATGGTTCACCACCAAGTCGATAATGACCTTGATGCCGCGTTTTCTAGCTTGATGTATGAACTCTACAAAGTCGCCGCTGGAGCCGTGCCGCTGGTCCACGCCGTAATAGTCGCAGACGTCGTACCCATTGTCTTTGTTTGGGGTAGGTTGGAAAGGCGCTAGCCAAACACAGTCGATGCCCATGGCGTTGAGGTAGTCGAGACGGCGGGCCAGACCTGCAAAATCGCCCACGCCGTCGCCGTTTAGGTCCATAAAGGTTTCTAGGTCGAGACTGTAGATGATGGCATTCTTGTACCAGAGCTCTTCAAGCATAGCGAATCGGTTTTTGGTTGGTTAAAACTTGATTCGTCTATACGGGAGAATGCGGGCAAAAGTCGGAGGAAAGCTTGAAAGGAGCAGAGTTGCTTAGTTCTTCTGCTGAGCCTGCCAATCGTGGTAGCGCATCTCAAATTTGATTTCGGAGCTGCCGTGTATACCCATCTCGCGCCAGCCTTGACGGCGGTAAAATTGCTCAGCCCTTGTGCCGGGGTCGGTGCCCAGCCAGATCGGTTCTTTTGTTTGCTGGAAGTACCAGTCGAGCATGATGCGGTGCAGCTGCTTGCCTATACCTTGCCCTTCGAACTCGGGCAGTAAAAATAAAGCCCATACATTATGATCCAGCAGGTCGACAATGGCAAAGCCTACCAGTTGCCCGTTTACCTTACATACCCAGCCTTTACCGCGTTCTGTCAGGTATAGCGCACAGAGTTCGTCGGTTACTAGTGTAGGGTCGGAGAGGATGTTTTCCTTTACCGAATGGCGGACGAACTGGAGTTGGGGAATGTCGGCGGCGGTGGCTTCGCGGAAGAGCATTACTTCTGTTTCTCCTCTACAACCTCACCATTGCGGTAAAGTTGGGTCTTGTATACCTTGCCTTCTTCGTTGTGGTACTTCCATGTACCGGTGGCTTTGTTGTTGCGGTTCTGGCCGATCACTTCTACTTTGCCGTTTTCGAAATATTGCTTGTAAGGACCGAAGCGCAACCCATCTTTGTAGCTTGTCTCAGACTTTAGCTTGCCGCTTTCATAGAACTCCTGACTGCTCACGATTTTGCCATCACCTTTGCCATAGGTATACTTCGCCTTGGCCTGTCCGTTTTCATAGTATACCTGTCGCTCGCCGGTTAGCTTGTCGGCGTTGTAGGTTTCGGATACCTCCACCTTCTTGCCCGGAGCGTCATAGTAGGCTTTCCAGTTGCCGGTGCGCTGTTTGTTCTTGTATTGCTCCTCGGCTTTTATGTTGCCGGAAGGGTAGTACGTTGTGATCTTGCGGTCGTCACCGTTGTTGCTGTACTGTCCTTCTTCCTTCAGTTTGCCGTCTTCAAAGTATATCTGAGAGAGCCCCTGTACCTGTCCGTTGCGGTAGTTGATCATGCTGCGCAGATTGCCATTCTCGAAATAGGCTTTGGACGGTCCGTGCATTTTGCCAGACGCAAAGCTACCTTCCGTACTAAGTTTGCCGCTGCGGTAGTAACTCTTGAACGTACCATTGCGCTGACCAGCTACATTGATTACTTCTGTCTCCAACTGCCCGTTGTCAAAGTAAGTCTTGTATGAACCTTCCAGCATACCGTTGCGGTAAGTCGCTTCGGTCTCAAGATTCCCATTTTCAAAATAGGTTTTAGCGGGTCCGTTCTGTTGGCTGCTCTTATAAGTGATCTCTGATTTAAGCTTGCCGTTCGGGTAAAACTCACGCACGAGCCCCTCCGGGAAGCCATTCACAAAAGAGGTCTCTTTCCGGACCTTGCCATCGGCGTAGAATGTCTTGAATACGTCGCTTTGCTGGTCCTTTTCGTAGCTGCCTTCCTGCAGCAAGCGTCCATCCGGATGGAAAGCCTTGAACGGTCCCTGTTTCTGGTCCTGCACATAGGTTACCTGCATGCGGGGCTGTCCGTTCTGGTAAAACTCCGTAAACACGCTGTCCTTTTTGCCCTCTACAAATTTGGCAAAAGCCTCCCGCTCACCAGTCGGATAGTAACGGTTGTAATAGCCCACAATGGCTGAGTCAGGCGTCATGAAGTAGACCTCCTTCACAGTTGACATCGACTCGTCGTGATAGGTTACCACTTTCTGTGGAGCCTGCCCGAAAGCAGCAGCACTGATCAGAAAAACAGCCGGTAAGATTGAAAGTAATTTAGACATGGGTACTATTATCAGTCTGGTTAAGTAAGGGAAGAAGCTATACCTTCTTTTTGGTGATCTCTTTTGCCACTAACTTCATGAACGGGTCGGTGTCTCTCACATATGGCCGGGCCAGTTCCACTGCCTTGGTGTGATTGACTTTGCTCAAACTCAGCAATGCGCGACGTATCACATACTTGTCAGGTTCGCTGTTGATCAGGTGTATGAGCATTTTCTCGCGGCCCTCTACCTCAACATGGCCAAGCAATTCGGCCATTTGCCACCTAGCCTGCGGCTGGTTCGAGTAAACCGCTTTCCTAACGAAACGCAGCTTATCCTTCAGTTTCTCCTCCACGCTCTTCAGCACCACACCGGCCTCGTTGTCGATGGCCAGCGCATAAACTAGCAGTTGTGCTACATCGTGGTTAAACTCTTGGTTGAGCTGTTCCAGTGCTTCGTTGGCCGCCTTGTATAAAGCATCCCATTCAGGGTATTCGGCCTCCCATTCGCCTAAACCTCTTTCTTCGTTATAGGTGTCGGGCGTCATGTTGGCCCATTTCCAGAAGTTGGCCAGTTCGTTTTCTAGTAACATAAATGCTTCAAAATGGATAAACACCAAAAGTATGGCAAACAGTTTAATCTGTAGGCCAAGGTATAAAAAAGAAGCCTTACGAAATAACGTAAGGCTTCCTGCAATAAATATACCGCAAAGCGCAGATTACATTTTCTCGATCACTAGGGCAGAGGCACCGCCACCGCCGTTGCAGATACCGGTCACACCGATCTTACCGCCTTTTTTGTCCAGCACGTTGCAAAGGGTGGTTACGATACGAGCACCGGAAGCACCAAGTGGGTGACCTAAGGATACGGCACCACCGAACACGTTCACGTTGCCGCCTTCTAGACCAAGTTTCTGGTTGTTGGCGATCGATACTACAGAGAACGCTTCGTTGATCTCGTAGAAATCCACTTCCTCAGGCGATACACCTGCGTTTTTCAAAGCCTTAGGTATAGCCAGTGATGGCGTTGTTGTGAACCAGATCGGGTCCTGCTCTGCGTCAGCGAAACCACGGATCTTCGCGATTGGCTTCACACCCAGTTCTTCTGCTTTCTCTTTGCTCATCAGCACTAGTGCAGCGGCACCGTCGTTCAGGGTAGAAGCGTTGGCAGCTGTTACCGTACCTGCCTTGTCAAACACAGGGCGCAGACCGGCAATTTTGTCGAAGCTTACTTTCTTGTATTCTTCATCTTCAGATACCACAATTGGGTCTTTGCCGCGCTGCGGAATTTCCACAGGCACGATCTCGTCTTTCATCATACCTGCCTCAGCAGCTTCGGCTGATTTCTTGTAAGAACTGATGGCGTATTCATCCTGCATTTCGCGGGTGATCTTCATCTCACGCGCTGTGTTCTCAGCCGCATTGCCCATGTGGAAGTCGTTGTATACATCCCACAGACCGTCCTTCACAAGGCCGTCAGTCATCTGACCGTGACCCAGTTTCGCACCAAAACGAGCTTTGTCGAGGTAGTAAGGCACATTCGACATGCTTTCCATACCACCTGCCACAATAATGTCTTTATGACCCAGCATGATGGCTTGCGCCGCAAACATGATGGCCTTTGTACCGGAAGCGCATACCTTGTTAATGGTTGTACACTCCACTTCGTAACCCAGACCCGCTTTGATGGCAGCCTGACGGGCAGGAGCCTGACCTACGTTGGCAGACAGTACGTTGCCCATGATCACTTCCTGTACTAAGTTTTTGTCAACGCCGGCTTTCTCAAGCGCACCTTTAATAGCGGCTGCACCCAATTCCGTGGCAGAAAGGCTGGCCAGCGCGCCGCCAAAACTTCCGATCGGGGTACGCACAGCCGAAATGATATATACTTCTTTAGTTTGCATAAGATTGTGTCTAATAGTTTTATAGTGTGAAATTATCAGGATTCAAGCTGAAAACCAAACAATCGTTAGGTAAAAGGCCTTTCAGATGATTTAATGTCTTTATTGTCAAATTATTGAGCCTTAAGGAAAGGGTTGAGGGGTATGTAAATGTTGCTGCGGAACCATCTTCCTTTAAACCTTCCTTGTAGAGTTGCCTCTAAAGGTATAACGCGCATAGCCGCAAAATAATTTGTACATTTAGAGAACCAATCAAAACCGCTAACCGATAGTCAAACCTTTTACAATGAAGAAATTCTTATTGTTGATGGTGCTGTTTGGGGCAGGCCTCAGTCAGGCACAGGCACAACAGCAAGCCACCAAAAAACCACTCACCCACGACGTATACGACAGCTGGAAAGGCGTAGCCGGCGACAAGCTCTCCCATAACGGCCAGTACGTACTTTTCAACGTCGATCCGCAGGAAGGCGATGGCGCCCTTTACATCCGAAACTACGCTAGCAAGGCCATGCAGGAGTTTGCCCGTGGCACCAAAGCGGAGTTCACCAACGATTCTCGTTATGCCGTATTCCAGATCAAGCCGGAGTTTAACACGGTGCGTGCGCTCAAGTTGAAGAAGAAAAAAGGCGACGACCTGCCCAAGGACTCACTGGCTATTGTAACACTGGAGAACATGAACGTGGTGAAAGTACCGCGCGTGAAATCCTATAAGCTGCCGAAAGAGGGAAATAACTGGGTAGCCTACCAGCTCGAAAAACCACTTCCTGCTAAAAAGGAAAAAGCAAAGAAAGAAGAGGCAAAAACAGAGCCCGCTATACCTGAAGCTGCTAAAACCGAACCTGCCAAGACAGTTGCAGCTAAGCCAGCTGCCAAGCCAAAGCAGAAAAAGTCTGAAGGTACGGAGCTCGTGTTGCGCAATCTGCAAAATGGACAGGAGCACCGCTTCAACCGCGTGGTGGATTACATGTTCTCTGAGAAAGGCAACATGCTCTACTTCGTGAAGGATGAACTCGACTCGCTGCACACAGCCGGGGTATACGCCTTCAACACCACCGACCTCAAAGTAATGCCGATCGATACGGGCAAGGTGACTTACACAGGCATCAGCACCGACAAGGCGGGTGAGCAACTTGCCTATGTGGCAACCACCGACACGGTGGGAGCAGAGCTACGCTATTTCAACCTCTACCACTGGAACAGAAAAGACAACAAAGCCATTACGCTGGCCGACACCATAACCAAAGGTATGCCTGCCGCTTGGATGGTAAGTGAGCACGGTAACTTGCGCTTCTCAGAAGACGGCCGCCGTTTGTTCTTCGGCACTTTCCCGCGTCCGACGCGCTTCGAAAAAGATACTACCAAACTCGAGGAAGAAAAGGTGAATTTGGATATCTGGGGTTACAAAGATCCACTTATCCAGCCGATGCAGCTGAAGCAACTGAGCCGTGATCAGAAGCGCTCTTTCCTGGCCATGTACGACCTGCGCGGCAAGAAAATGCAGCAACTCGCCACACTCGAAATCCCCGATGTATACCTGGATGCCTACGGCCAATCGGACGTAGCACTGGCTGTGAGTGACGAGAAGTATAAATTAACCATCGGTTACGACACACCAACCCGCAAAGACGCTTACCTGATCGACCTGAAGAAGGGAACAGCAAAGCAGATACTGAAAGAGACAAGAGGCTATCCGCGTCTCTCGCCTCAGGGGCAGTATGTTTACTGGTATGAGCCAACGGACAGTAGCTGGCATGCCATGAACACCAAGGGCGGCGCCAATATCAACCTAACCAAAGGTATAGGGCAGGCTTTCTATGAAGAAGACAATGATGTACCTGCGCTGCCAGGCTCTTACGGTGCTGCAGGCTGGGTAGAGAAGGACAATGCCTTCTTGGTATACGACCGCTTCGACATCTGGAAGCTGGACCCAAGCGGCAAAAAAGCCCCTGAGAACCTGACTGACACGTATGGCCGCAACAACAAAATGCGCCTGCGCTACGAGCAACTCGACAGCGAAGAGAAGTTTATACCTGCTAACGCGACGCTATACCTGAGCGCTTTCAACACTACCGACAAGTCAGCCGGTTTCTTCCGCGACCATGTGAGCAAAAAGATGCAGCCTGAGAAACTGGTGATGACACCACACTCATACGTGGCATTCCGCAAGGCTAAGAACAGTGACCGTACCACGTTCCGCCGCGGTTCATTCCGCGAGTACAACGACCTCTATACCTCTGACCTGAGCTTCGCTAACGTGGAGAAGCTGAGCGATGCCAATCCGCAGATGAGCGAGTACCTGTGGGGTAGCGTGGAACTGGTAAACTGGAAGTCAACAGACGGTTTGCCGTTGGAGGGCCTCCTATACAAGCCAGAGAATTTTGACCCGAACAAAAAGTACCCGATGATGGTGTACTTCTACGAGCGCTCTTCTGACGGCATGCACAACCACCGTGTGCCGGCTCCGAGTGCCTCTACCATCAACATCCCATACTTTGTGAGCAACGACTACCTCGTGTTCGTGCCGGACATTGTATACACGGAGGGCTATCCGGGCGAGAGCGCCATGGACTGCATCATACCAGGTGTGCAGAGCATCGTGGCACAAGGCTTCGTGGACGATAAGAACATGGCGCTGCAGGGGCAAAGCTGGGGCGGCTACCAGATCGCCTACATGGTGACCCGCACCAATATGTTCAAGGCTGCGATGGCCGGTGCGCCGGTGTCGAACATGACAAGTGCTTACGGCGGTATCCGTTGGGGTACGGGGCTGAGTCGTCAGTTCCAGTACGAGCGCACGCAGAGCCGCATTGGTGGCACGCTGTGGGAGAAGCCAATGCAATTCATCGAGAACTCACCGCTCTTCTTCGCCGACCGTGTGAAGACACCACTCTTGATTATGCACAACGATCAGGACGGGGCCGTGCCGTGGTACCAAGGTATAGAGTTCTTCATGGCGTTGCGCCGCCTCGAGAAGCCGGTGTGGATGCTCGTGTACAATGGCGAAGACCATAACTTGATGCAGCGCAAAAACCGCAAAGATCTGTCGGTGCGCATGTCGCAGTTCTTCGACCACTACCTCAAAGGCGCTCCGGCTCCGAAGTGGATGGATCAGGGAGTGCCGACAATGGTGAAAGGCAAAGACTACGGCTTTGAACTGACAGAGCCACAGGTTTCTTCTGCGCCGAAAGAGTAGAAATAGTAAAAAGCTAAAACAAAAAGGGGAGCAACCAACTGGTTGCTCCCCTTTTTGTTTTAAACATCCGGCAGGTTATTTATTACCCTTGCCATTGTTCATCACTTTGATCTGGCCACAGGCTACAGGTATGGTCGGGTCGTATACGCCATCAACATACATACCATGCAGCACGATTACGTTGTTTTGCAGTGGACGTACCACTCTGGAGATGCCATAGTCATTCATGAAGTTCACCATGCCGCTTGCGTCCGCTGTAGGGTAAGGCGTGAGTGGTACCAAGATAGGGCCATAGTATGGTACACTTTCAGCCAAACTGATTAGGCCATCACCATCCGTATCAGCAGACATGGGAGGACAAACCGCATTTTTATTGCTGTCCGTAAAGCCGTGTATGTGCTGCATATGCTCCATGTTGGGTGTCAGGCCTGATGCTTCTAAATGCACATCGATCATGTCGCC
Source organism: uncultured Pontibacter sp. (assembly GCF_947499215.1). Lineage (GTDB taxonomy): Bacteria > Bacteroidota > Bacteroidia > Cytophagales > Hymenobacteraceae > Pontibacter. The sequence continues at coordinate 1,003,653 of NZ_CANMNI010000001.1, read as the reverse complement.
TTTGAGGTCTATAGTCGCCATGCCGCTTACGCCTGAATTGTTCAGTTCCATCAGATGTACAGTATAGGTTTTATTCAGGTTCATAGAGTTAGTCTGATGTGCTTCTTCTATACCCTGCGCCGCTAAGCTTGCATCAGGCGCCACATCAGCCTGTTCACAGGCATTGAAAGAGAAAAGAATAGCAGCAACTGCTACATAAGCGGACGTCTTTTGAATTAGTTTTTTCATAGTATTATAATTTTTTGAATGTTGACTACATACGATATACAAGCATCCAACCTCAAAAATGTTTAAGAAAGAAGGGTGAATGATTCAAATTTTGGTGTAAGTGGTATTAATTAATAAGTGAATGAAAAATCCAGTTTGTAAGGAGGTTAAACTGTGTTGTAACACATATATTATAAAAGAAAGAATTAAGGGCAATTGAAGTGAGAGGTATATATAAGTTTATGCTGACAGATATTGTCCCATAGAGGATTAGAAGTGGGAAAATGTAATGTATGGAGTAAGTGAATTTTAATTAAAGACAGATAATCCAAAGTAATAAATAGGTTTTTGTTAAAATTCAACAAAAACTTGCATTTGATATAGCCATTACTTAGTTTCAACTCTCTATTAACTAACCGAATAGAAATTTGAAACGTCGTGACTTTATGTACTTGGCAGGTATGGGCGCTGGTGCGCTGATGCTGCCTATACCTGTAATAGGAAATCATGTGCCACCGGAGGCCCTGTTAGGGCAGATGGACGTGGCCCTGAAAAAAGAATTGGCGGATGTTGCCTTGAACTCAGCCCGTTCCAGTGGCGCGAGCTATGCCGATATCCGGATAGGCCGCTACCTGAACCAGTTTGTTATTACCCGCGACAACAAGGTGGAGAACACGGTAAACACCGAGTCGTACGGCGCAGGTATACGCGTGCTGGCTGATGGGGCATGGGGCTTTGTTGCCGCCGACAATATCACGAAAGACAACATTGCCAGTATGGCCAAAAAAGCAGTTGCTATTGCCAAAGCCAACGCCAAACTGCTGGAGCAACCTGTGCAGTTGGCGCCACAGCAAGGCTATGGCGAAGTAAGCTGGAAAACACCAATCGAGAAAAACGCCTTGGCTATACCTATCAAGGAGAAAGCAGACCTGTTGCTGGCCGTAAATGATGCCGCCATGAAGAACGGGGCGAACTACATGAACTCCCTTCTCTTCATCGTGAATGAGCAGAAGTTTTTTGCCTCTACCGACGGTTCCTACATCGATCAGGACGTGCACCGCATCTGGCCTGTTTTCACTGCCACGGCCATTGATCCGGCCACAGGGAAGTTCGAAACCCGGCAATCGCTGAGTGCGCCGATGGGCATGGGCTATGAGTACCTCGATGGCCGTAAAGAAAGCAAAATAGCCAGTGTGACCACACTCTACGGCAAGCACTACGATATGCTGGAAGACGCCACCGCAGCCGGCAAGCAGGCGATAGAGAAATTGAAAGCCAAATCGGTGGAGGCAGGCAAGTACGACCTTGTACTCGACCCTTCGCACCTTTGGCTGACCATACACGAGTCGGTTGGTCACCCGCTGGAGCTGGACCGTGTGCTGGGCTACGAAGCCAACTTTGCCGGCACCTCTTTTGCCACGCTCGACAAATGGAAATCCAAGAGCTTCAACTATGGCAGCCAGCGCATCAATCTTTTTGCAGACAAGACACAGCCCGGCTCACTGGGTGCTGTTGGGTACGACGACGAGGGCGTGAAGACCAAACAATGGGATCTGGTAAAAGACGGCACCTTGGTGAACTACCAAGCCACCCGTGACCAAGCACACATCATTGGCGAGAAAGAATCGCATGGCTGCAGCTACGCAGATAGCTGGAGCTCGGTACAATTCCAGCGTATGCCAAACGTGTCACTGGCGGCGGGCAATACACCGCTCAGCGTGCAAGACATGATCAAGGATGTGAAGAAAGGCATCTACATCATCGGCGATGGTTCTTTCTCAATTGACCAGCAGCGCTACAATTTCCAGTTCGGGGGACAGCTTTTCTATGAGATAAAAGACGGGCAGATTGCCGGACAGCTCCGTGATGTGGCCTATCAGAGTAACACCCAAGAGTTCTGGAACTCTTGTGCCGCCATCTGTGACGAGCGCGACTACCGGCTGGGCGGTTCCTTCTTCGATGGCAAAGGCCAGCCCATGCAGTCAAGTGCAGTTTCCCATGGCAGTTCCACCACCCGTTTCAACGGGGTGAATGTGATCAATACGGCACGCAAAATTTAACTCCCAAACTCAGAACTCAACATATGATATTCACAGAACAACAGGCACGGGAGATTATGCAGAAGGTGCTGCAGTTTTCCAAGGCGGATGAGTGCGTTGTGAACCTGCAGGGGAGCAACAGCGGCAATATCCGGTACGCAAACAATGCTGTGTCCACGAGCGGCGAGAACAGCACCACCAGCCTTGTAGTGACATCTGCGTTCGGCAAAAAAACAGGTATAGCCACCATCAACGAGTTTGACGATGCCTCACTGGAGAAAGTTGTGCGCCGCTCCGAAGAACTGGCCCAACTGGCACCTGAAAATCCAGAGTACATGCCGATACTTGGTCCGCAGAAATACAGCAGCTCCAATGCCTTTTTCAAGAGCACCGCAGACTTCTCGCCTCAGCAAAGGGCAAATGCCGCAGCAGCGAGCATACTGCCTGCACGGGAGCGGAAGCTGAAGGCCGCCGGCTTTCTGCAGCACAATGCCGGCTTTCAGTCCATGCTCAACTCTAAAGGCCTGTTTGCCTATCACCCCAGCACCGATGTGGAGTTTTCGGTGACGGTGCGCAACGAGGAGGGCACAGGCTCTGGTTATGCCTCTCGCGGGTACAACGACATCAGTAAATTGAACACGGCCACGGCCTCCCAAATTGCCATGGACAAAGCCGAACGGTCGGCGAAGGCAGTGGCCATAGAGCCGGGCAAGTACACCGTAATACTGGAGCCAGCGGCGGTAGCGGTGCTACTGGAGAACATGTTCTTCAACATGGATGCCCGCAACGCCGACGAGGGCCGCAGTTTTATGAGCAAGCAGGGCGGCAAAACCAAAATAGGGGAGAAGCTCGTGGACTCTAAAGTGAACATCTACTCAGACCCTACCCATCCGGAATTGCCCACAGCTACTTGGAGCGGCGATGGCAGACCCTTAGAGAAAACGCATTGGATTGAGAACGGTGTAGTGAAGAACCTGTACGCATCGCGCTACTGGGCGGAAAACAAAGGTGCAAAATCGATCCCGATGCCGAACAACGCGATCATGGAAGGAGGTAATGCGTCGCTGGAAGACATGATAAAAAACACGAAGCGGGGGATACTGGTCACGCGCCTGTGGTACATCCGCTCCGTTGATCCGCAAACCCTCTTGCTGACAGGCCTCACACGCGACGGTACTTTTTTGATTGAAAACGGAAAAATAAAACATCCTGTCAAGAACTTCCGTTTCAACGAGAGCCCGATCATTATGCTGAACAACTTAGAGGAAATGGGGCGCCCAGAAAGGGTGGTGAGTGGCGAGTCGAACATCAACTACATTCTGCCGCCGCTCAAAGTCCGTGACTTCACGTTCAGCAGTTTATCAGATGCTGTGTAAGCAGGATGGGGCAAATTTTTAGAGTGCCTTTTCGCTATGAAACACTAGAACCGCTTCGGCCAGTCCGGGCGGTTTTTTAGTTTCTCGAATTCTTAATTCCTTATTCGTAATTTTCAAGGCTCCCCCACGGCTGGGCTGTGCGCATAAACTGTCCGGTACCGAAAGCCACTTCCTTGCCCCGCTCATTGTACAGAGTGGCTTCCGCTACAAACAGGTTTTTAGCGACAGAACGCACTGTGCCGACCGCTCTCAACGTGCCGCTCGTAACAGGCCTGATCAAGTTGATCTGGAAAGAGGAAGTCACAATAAACACATCCGTTACCAGAGAAGCCACTGCAAAATAAGCTGCATCGTCAAGCAGTTTAAAGTAGGTTGCACCGTGTATCGCCTGCGCTCCATGGAAGTACTTCGGATCGACGGGCAGGGTGATTTCCGATTTGCTGTGCGATACCGCAATCGTGCTGCCGCTGAACAGCTGCTGCACATTTGCGCTCAGGTATAGCTTCTCCAATTTCCGGTAATGCTCTTCGATAATCATAACAGAATGGGTGTGATCGGAAGGCAAGTATACATAAAGCGAAGCTGGCATGGAAGCGATCTGGAAATAAGCTTGGGATTTGCTCAGTTAGTGCCTATCACTGAGCTTAATGGGGATTTGTCGCTATTGTAAAATAAAATTGATTTACTGACATTTACTACATCGTATAAGCCTCCTATAACCCTTGCCATTCAACCTAAAACTGTGAAGAAAATATGAAACTCCTGCTAGCTCTGCTGCTGGTATGCAGCTGCCTTGGATGCAGTTCCCACACAAAACATACAACTACTTCAGAACCATCCCAGCCGCTGGTTTTGGTAACTGATACACTCCTAAAATTCGAAGCCCAACCAACCTTGGGGTTCAACTTCGATTACCTTATCTACCTGCCAAAAGGGATTAAAAGCGACAGTACAACACACCTGCTTGTAGAAACTAACAACACCGGTCTCAACGATTCCATTGAATACCATGAGAGAGGAGCGCGGCATGCGGCCAGCAAAAGCGGTGTGGGGATTTATATCTCGAAGAGACTGCGGATTCCTTTTCTTGTTCCGATTTTCCCGAGGTCAGAAACTAACTGGACGTTCTATACCCATGCTCTAGACCGGGATGTGCTGCTGACCAAGGAACCCGACATAGAGCGGCTCGACCTGCAACTCTTGGCGATGGTGGAAGATGCCAAAAAGCAGTTGGCGGCACGAGGGTACCCGATCAAAGAAAAGTTCTTTATGACAGGCTTTTCTGCCTCGGGTACTTTCGCCAACCGTTTCTCTCTCCTGCACCCTGACAAAGTCAAGGCGACTGCCTACGGTGGAATCAACGCCATACCCATCCTCCCTGTTTCTGAGTGGGAAGGAAACAAGCTCCCATACCCGCTGGGTATAGCCGACATGGAGGAGATTACGGGCCAACCCGTAGATATTGCCGGGTTCCGCCAACTGCCGAAGATGCTTTTCATGGGTGCATTGGATGACAATGATGCCGTCCGCCTTCGACGATGCTTATAGCCAAGAGGACAGGGAACTAGTGTACCGGCTGATGGGAAAGCAGCTTATACCACAGCGGTGGGAGTTTGTGCAGCAGGTATACCGCAAGAATAACATAGAGGCTGACTTCAGAACCTACTCTCATATAGGGCATGGAACTGATTTGAAAATAGGTAACGATTTGGTTGAGTTCTTCCGGAAGCATTCCCATTAGAGGCTAATAGCCATGCCTATGTCTCTTTCGCTGCGCACAATAGCAAAAAGGTATAGGTTCTCTAGTTTTCGGTAGTGCTCTTATGCTTTAGTCGACATGCCATTTTTTTTGTGCAAGTATACGCAATGCTACTCAGGCAATTGAGCTCCTAGGAAAGAAAGAAGCGGCAGCGATTGCAGGAATATTTGTACCTTGGCTTGATAAAAGGTATAGCGTGGGCGGCAAAACGAAATCAGCTTCTTTTTGTGTGTTGGCTGTTCACAAGGTAAAAAAGAGATGAAATAATCATGTCAGAAGAATTGAAACAATGCCCAAAGTGTAATTCACCTTACGGCTACGCCATGGGGGAGGAAATATATGCTTGTCCTGAGTGCGGAAACGAGTGGAATCCGAATGAAGTGGAGGAGGATGCCGGCTTGAAAGTAATAGACGCAAACGGTAATGTATTGCAGGATGGCGATTCTGTTGTTGTCATCAAAGACTTACCCGTAAAAGGTGCTCCGAAACCTGTAAAAGCCGGAACAAAAGTGAAGAACATACGCTTGACGGACGGAGACCATAATATTGATTGCAAAATTGATGGCTTCGGGTCTATGGGGCTTAAGTCTGAGTTTGTGCGAAAAGCATAGTGTTTAAAAATGAGCTTCAGTGGGTAGGTGAGAGCATCCCTAATTCTATGCGGTCCATTCCCTGAAGCAAGCATACTAACATCACCTCATGGTTAATATCCTCACCGAAATAACAATCAACCGACCAACCGCTGAAGTCGCGGCTTATGCGGCTGATCCGGACAATGCGCCTGTGTGGTATGAGAATATTAAGTCCGTGGAGTGGAAAACTCCGAAGCCTTTGGCTGTTGGTTCTCAGGTGGCTTTTGTTGCCCACTTCCTAGGGAGGAAACTTGCCTATACCTATGAGATCGTGGAGTATATTCCCGGCCAAAAAATGGTGATGCGGACAGCAGAGGGACCCTTTCCGATGGAGACCACCTATACGTGGCAGGAAGTCGATGCCAATACAACACGCATGAGCTTGCGCAATGCCGGACAACCGACAGGCTTCTCCAAAGTGTTCGCTCCCATCATGGCGACTATGATGAAAAAAGCCAACAACAAGGACCTGAAGAAAATAAAGGAGATATTGGAAAGCAGGTGATGGAGCGTTAACCTCATAAGCTGCTAGAACACACTATGAACTACCCCTACGGCCCCGGCATCAACCACATCGAATTCTGGGTGAAAGACCTAGAGGAGTCGCTTCGCTTTTATAGCGAACTGTTCCCCCTGATAGGGTGGTATGCACTGAACGCAACCTCCTTTAGCTGTGGCCGGCACGAGATCTATTTCAAAGAAATGCCCGTGGCTTTCCATGACAGCTTGGGTGTGCGGCACATCTGTTTCCATGCCGAAAGCAGGGAGGTCGTGGATCGGGTTGGAGTTTGGTTGAGAGAGCAGGGAATGGATGTGATTCGCGGTCCGCAAGAGATGCCGCAGTACGATGAAACCTACTACACCGTGGACTTTCGCGACCCTAACCATTTTGTGTTGGAAGTGGCATATGCCCCTGATATAAAACTCTGATTTTAGCTAAGTTAAGGGACTTAAAAAAACAAAGGCAGCTAGTGACTAGCTGCCCGTTTTCATAGTTATATTTTGTGCTATGAGTACCTTATACTGGTAACAGAAAACTATGTTGTGGTCTAAAGAAAAAATGTTGCTCAACCGCCTTGCTGCTTGGTGAGCATGCCCTGTTTTAAGGTAGAAGTGCCTAGGCCGGAAGCTTCTATCTTCAGTTATACTATACCTGTGCGGAAGCTACTTGAGCGGCTGATTCCTGTCGCAACTCCTTTACCCGATCTTCGAAGTATTGCTCCCGTTTTCCCTCGCCCACCACAGCCACTTTGTTGAAAAGCGTAACTAATTCTTCTTCATGCGTCGCCTTCTGGCCTTTGCGGATATCGATGTAGGCAAAACGGGTCCAGATAACAGAGATAATAGCCCCCGTTTTCATATCCACCATCTGTCCTTCCATCAGCAGGTCAGAGCCATTGAACCAGCGCAGGCAGGTCTTGATGTGAACTGTTTCCATGAATTTTACCTCGCGCAGATAAGCCAGCTGATTAGAGGCTACTACCCACGCGTTGCCAGTTGTTTTGGCCCTCGCGTAAATGTCTAGCCCGTAGTTTTCGCGCACCTGATCCTCGCGGGCGTTCAGGTAGTAGTCGATGTAGCGGCCATTGTTCAGGTGTCCGAAAGGGTCGCAATCCTCGAATCGGATAAGGGCGGTGCTCTCTAGTATTTTCTCGTAATTTCTTTCCATTGTGTTAAATCTATAATAGTACAAAAAAGACCGTTCGGTTTATTTCAAGGTAAAAAAATATTAGGCTTTTAATTCCGTATCGATCATGTGCTCCAACTGTCCAATCACCGTGTTGAGGTGCTTGCCGTCGCCATAGGCTTTGGAAAGCATGATGCCGCCTTCGATCAGGCTCACAAACAAAATGGCAAAATGGGCAGCATCAGTCTTGGGCTTAAATTCACCATCGGCTATACCTTGGCTGACAATATTCGCAATAGCTTTGTGAAGGCGATTAAGCACTTTCACCACGCTGGCCCTAAGGAGCGGATTGGTGTCGTCGGCTTCCACGGATGTATTCAAAACCGGACAACCCCCCAAAACAGGAGAAAAAATGAGGTAGGTCTTGTAGAAAGCCAGTATGGCCTTCAGTTTGCCAGAAGCGCTTTGCTGTTGCGCAACTCGATCCCCAATCTGCCGCGTGATGATACCGGCTGCGTGCTCAAAAGCGGCCAGCGCGATTTCCTCCTTACTCTCAAAATGCCCATAGATGCCTCCTTTGGTCAGGCCGGTGGCCGCCATGATATCCTGCATGGACGTACCGGCATAGCCCTTCTGGTTGAAAAGGGGGGCTGACCGCTCAATTATGAGTTGGCGGGTGCGTTCGGCTTTGCTGATGATTGTCTCCATGGTAAGGATTATACTGCAAAATAAACCGATTGGTTTTTATTTCCAAAAAAAGAAAATGCTTTTCCATCTTGCTGAATTGCCTACCAATTTGGCTTGGACGGGTCTGGCTTGCGGGTCGCTTTTTTCGGAAGCTGCTGGATGTACTGCTGCTCCGCGCTGCGCATGGCCTCGAGCATCAGGCGGGCTTTTTCCGGATTGATGTTCATCTGTTGCAGACGGCTGTTGCGGGTCTGGGCGCGCTGCTCTGCCTCCGGAAGCGGGTCACTGCTCCGGCTACGCTCTGGTCGGTTTTTATCGAAGTTATTGTCCGGGTTCATCCCTTGGGTATCGCCCGGTTCGTTGCCACTGGTTTCCTGCCTTTCTTTGTTTTCGGGTTTGTTTCTGGAGCCGCCGTCCTCTTGGTTTTGCTCACCGCCCGGTTTCTGCTGCTCACCTTCCTCGTTTTCCTCTTCCTCTTCGGTGTCTACCTCATCCTCCTGATCGCCGCTGCTGTCGGGCTTCTTCTTGGGCTGAAGCGACTCTTCGTCGTTATCGGGCGGCAACTGGTTTTGCTTGTCACGTGCTAGCTGCTCCTCCTGCTCCGCTGGTGGTGGCGTGGCGGCTTCCTCATCTTTGCCAGCCAAGTCAGGCCGCTGGTCCAGTAGTTTCTTGATCAGTTCATAGTTGTACCGGGCTGCCTCGTTTCCTGGCTCCACCACCAAAGCTTGACGGAAGTGGGAGAGAGCCAGCTTGTATTTCTTGCTTTGAGCGGAAATGATGCCAAGCTGCAGCAAGGCCACCGCCCGGTTGTGACGTGAGGAGTGCTCGGCCAACAAGGTATACTGCTGGCGTGCTTTCTGTATCTCACCCACCTTAAAATAGGCATGCCCTAGGTTAAGGCGGACTTGGTCGTCCTGTACATTCAGGTCTTCAAGCAGGTACTCATACGCCGCCACCGACTCGATGTACTCACCGCGCGCATAAGCCACCGCCCCTATATTGGCATACTCATTCATGCGTGAGATGGAACCGATCCCGCCCGTCAGTAAACCAATCAACAGTATGGCCGAGATAAGCGACTTCATATACGTACCAGTTTAACGGTGATCAGCACATCGAGCAGAATGAGCAAGAGCGCCAATGCAAGTGGGTAGATGTATTTGTTGGCGGTCACATCGATGGTCTTGCTTTCGCGCAGCTCGCCTTCTATGTTGTTGATGGCCGTAATGAGACGATGTGCTTCGTTCACCCGTTCTGTGATCTCAAAGTATTCGCCACCGGTGGCTTCTGCCAGCTGTTCCAAGCCTTCGGGGTGCAGTTTGGTAACGACGGAATTGCCGTTTTGGTCTTTCAGAACGGTGGTGCCCATCGGTATTTGGCTGCCATCGGTCGTGCCGATGCCCAAGGTATAGATCCGGATGTTTTGCTCGCGCAACCTGTCGGCCCAGTCAGTGGTTCTGCTACCAAAATCCTCGCCGTCGCTTATTATTACAAGTATACGCGCTTTCTGCTCTTCAGCCTCAGGAGAGGCCGCCTGCCCGAATTTCTGTGACACCAGCTCCAGCACGGGCAAGAACGTGGTGCCCCCATGCGGAAGCAGCCCTGTGCGCAGGGTCTGGGTATAGAGTTGCAGAGCGTTTTGGTCGTACGTGAGCGGACTCTGCAAATAAGCTTCTGAGGAGAAAACGATCAGGCCGATACGGTCGGAGTTAAAGCGGCTGATCAGTCGCAGGATATTACGCTTGGCACGTTCGAGCCGGGTGGGCTGCACATCGTTCGCATCCATGGAGGCCGAGAGGTCCACTGCGATGTAAATGTCCTTGCCGATAGTCTTGATCTCTTTTTTCATGGCCCCGAACGAAGGCCCTAACACGGCAATGATCAGCAGCACGATATAGGCGTGGCGCAGCACAAACTTAACCCATACCCCGTGCGGACGCTGCCCGAAGAAGGCCGCCACCCGGCGCACCCGCAGCAAATACCCGATGTACAGTCCGAGGAACAGCACACCGAATAGAATTTCGAGCAGGGTGATAGTTTGGTACCAAGTCATGTAAAGCAGTTTTCAGGCAGTGCCCGATGACAAATATAAGAAAGGAAAGCCAATGTAACGGGTTTTTGAGGGCTACCAAAAGCTGTTGCAGGTATAAGCGGGGCAGGGGAGCGGGGTTGAGGAGGCTGCGAGGCGTGTCTGACTAAAATTTTTTCAGAAAAATATGCCTTGAGAAAGCTGAATAGAATCAAGTAGTTAGTTTTGAAAAAGGCAGTTTAGGGGTATGCTAGGCGGGTTTGTTTGCTAAAATTTTGGAGGGTGCTATTGTATGGGCAAATTTAATGTAGTATGTTTGCAATCTCTTCAGCAGGGAGAGACCCGGAGGGGTGGGTGAGTGGCTTAAACCAGCAGTTTGCTAAACTGCCGTACTGGAAACGGTACCGGGGGTTCGAATCCCCCCTCCTCCGCAAGCGGAAAAATAAATTGAAAAAGTTTTGACAATTTAAATTCTTCGCTTACTTTTGCACCGCGTTCAACATTAACAGCGACACAATCGCTAACCGGAGTTGAAAGCACAGTTCGGGGTGTAGCGTAGCCCGGTATCGCGCCACATTTGGGATGTGGAGGTCGTAGGTTCGAATCCTGCCACCCCGACTTAAAAATTTCGGAAGCAATTCCGAAATTTTTTGTTTAAGGGTAGAGCAACCGCTCTCCCAAGGACGCTGGTCTCGTAGCTCAGCTGGATAGAGCAACTGCCTTCTAAGCAGTAGGTCTTTGGTTCGAATCCAAACGGGATCACTTCAAAAAACAAAAAAGCTTCTTTACTTCATTGTAAAGAGGCTTTTTTTATGCCCTTATTTATCAGCCGGGATGATTTCGTACTGTATCGGTTTAAAGCTGTAGTTGTTCGATTGCTCTGCTGAGCAGGCTGTGAGACCGACGATCAAATCCATCTTTGCTTCTAGTAGCACATAGTCGCCGGCTTTGCTGGTGGGCGGGTCGACGGAGAGTTTGCCATCCTGTGCGAATTGCACATTCATGAAAATGTTGAAAGCAGTTGGTACATCGTCAGGCTCAATCCCGTATTGCGCTAAGTTGGTATACAGGTTCTCAAAACAGCTAGGGTGGTATTCCGGATTCTGGTACATAATCTGAAACGTCTCGGGGCTACAGGGGGCAAGCAAAAAATCATTGCGGCCATTGGTGTCTTCGAGTATCTCCATGAGCTGGCGGCTGCGGTTACTCCAGAGGTGGTGCCCCTTCGTGATGAGAATGGTCTCCTCAAAGTCGAGCGTCTTGCCCGAAGAAAGCTTCTCACGCTTGTCTTCCGCATTAAAAAGCACCATGTCGCTTACCTGTTCACCCTGCGGGTCAATTACCTTCAGCTTTTCACCTTTTCTCAGTTTAAAGGCAGCTCCAGTTTGTTTAGCTATTGTTTCAGTCATATTGTTGGTTAGGTGTTATAGCTTTTATAATTTTCCGGCTAAGAAAGGGCACTTCCAGCTTTCATCAACATGTCTGCCGCTGTACTGCGGCGCTTCTAAGCCTTCTCCAAAATCACTCAGCATAGGATTTACAGCGCCATCGTATGCTTCATCTCGTTCTCGTATAACCTTCTTCATGTTTTCATACACTCCTTTTTCGCGGAGCTGCTCAAACTGGCGGTGCAGGTTAAAGGCCATAGCTGTATAGCCAAGCTGCCTAGCCTTTCTGCTGGAGTTTGGGTGTAAGCCCACCACAAAAAAAGCGGTACCGCTATAACTAAAGCTGAAATCTGGTTGCTCCGGATCGCTGCTCACTTCAGGGTCCCAAGGGTGCTCCGTTTTATCGCTGTCGTGCAGAAGCTGCAACTGCTTCCAGAGCTTTTCCTCAAAACTGATTTCTGAGTCTGGTCCTTCATCTGAAAAGACAGCAACCAACGTCATGTATTCGCTTTCAGCCGCCAATGTCTCTGCGATATACTGTCGCAGGTCATTGCCCAGTTGCTCTGTGGTAGCTTCGGTGGCCATATTTCCGTAAATCCCGAAGCGAATCTGCCCTGAGTTAAGAGCGGCCTTCGCCCCTACACAAGGATAATCTGTGTCGCTTAATTTATCGTTGAAGTTCAGGAAAATATCCTGTGATAACCCCGGTTTTGAAGCTTCCAATTCCTGGGATGTATAGTAAGATTTATGTTGGGAATTCATTCTTTTAATGAAAAAGTGAATGGCAAGTCTTGTGAACAGCTTTTGGAATGATCCAATTTGTGGTGGTGGACTGTATCCAAGAATGAACCGCTGGAATCGAAGCGTCCGTTGTGATTTGTAGCTCTAAAAGGCTCCTGATGATGCTTCCAGTTTGCTACTTAATCCGCGGCCTTTGCCAATGATAAATTGTTATACTTCTATTAGCTAAAAAGGGTGCAAATGCAGGGATATGATGCACTAAAATAATTTTACTAGCTTTCTTCCTACACAACACTCCTTAATGCAATAGCATAGTTGTGAATATATTACAAATAGAGATGGACAATTGTTACGCATTTAACTGCTACATACTGAAAATAGGTGCTGTTTAGAAATTCGCTCTGCAGAAATATTCTAAATTTGCGCCCCGCCCAAACAGGCGGGGCGCTTTTTCCGTTAGCTTATACCTGCAACTATACTAGCTAACACCCTTAGAACAAGAACAAAACATGACAGCCGATACCCTAGATAAAACAAGTCTTTTTCAAGAGACGGAACAGCAACTGAAACAGCAGCATTTTAATATCAGCAGCCAAGACCAGAGTCGGCCTTGGGGCGGTTTTTTTGTAATCGACGAAAACCAAGCGCAGGACTTTGCTAACACCTATTTCGACAACATGTCGGTGGACAAGTTGAAGATATCCGGAAAACTGAGCCCGAAGATACTACTGGTGGCACCTAACAAGCGCCTGAGCTGGCAGTACCACCACCGCCGCGCCGAGATCTGGAAAGTGGTGAAAGGCAGCGTGGGCGTCGTGACCAGCGACACCGACGAAGAAGGTGAACTGAAAGTGCTGCACCCCGGCGATCTGATCACACTGCGCCAAGGCGAACGGCACCGTCTGGTGGGCTTGGACGGTTGGGGCGTGCTGGCTGAGATCTGGCAGCACACCGATGCTGAGAACCCGTCTGACGAAGAGGATATCGTGCGGGTGCAGGACGACTTTGGCAGATAAGCCTACACGATAAGGTATAAAACAGAAACGGCGCTGAACCTCAGGTTTCAGCGCCGTTTCTGTTTACTGCTCCAGCAGGTGCCGGCACTTGAACAGCTGCTTCTCTACTTCCTGAATGGAGAAACGGGGATTGCTGTTGCCGAAGTTTGTCTGCACGTAGTTGAGTATGTTGGTGATCTGCCCTTTGTTGAGGTGTTCGAAAGCGGGCATGCCTTGGTTGTAGTTTTTGCCGTTTACCACAATGTTGCCTGTCTGCCCATGCTGAATGATGCAGGCTAAATCGTCGCGGTGGTTTACGAGGTAGTCGGCACCGGCCAAGGGCGGAATGAGGTTGCGCAGGCCGCTGCCGTCGTCCATGTGGCAGTTGGCGCAGTACTGGGTATAGAGGCGCTCGCCTTCGTTCTGCTTGTCCGTAAAGCACTGGGTGAGGGTGAGCAGGGCCGCTATACCTCCAGCCAGTGGCAGAAGCTTAGTTTTTATCCGCATCCTTCTTCTTTTTCTTTTTAGGCAACAGGGCAGGTATGTCCCGGATCAGCCGGTCTACTTGGGCGGGATCGGTGCCGTCGTAGATGCCGCGCACGTGGCGGTTTTGGTCCACGAGCACAAAAGCGCCACTGTGCACAAAACCGCCGGGCTCCTCCTCATCTTCTAGAGCCGTTACCATATACTGCATGGCGATGCTGTAAATGCTGTCTTTCTCGCCAGTTACGAAATGCCATTTGTCGCTGCTCACCTGCAGCCGGTCGGCGTAGTCGCGGAGAACCGCCACCGTGTCGTGTTTCGGGTCGATGGTGTGGGAGAGGAGCATAAGGCGGGGCTCATCTTTAAATTCCTCGTACACGCGCAGCATCTGGCTCTTCATTTTGGGGCAGATGGTCGGGCAGGTCGTAAAGAAAAAGTCGGTGACGTATACCTTGTCCTGCACAGTGAGGCTGGTTACTACCTGACTGTCTTGGTTAATGAAAGCGAAATCAGGTATTCGGTGGTAGACCGTATCGGTTACCTGCTGCCCGTCTACTTCGCGTTGCACCAGTTGGCGTTCACCCAATATCGGTAGGTCGCCAGTTTCGGCGGACTTATCTGAGCAGCCTTGCCAACCGAGGGCAGAAATGCTTAGGAGCAACGTGCATAGCAAGGGGCTAATTCTATTTCTGTTCATAAGTCGCATAAGTTTCTTTGGCATTGGCGATCGTGCTGTCCATGAGTGCTTTTACGCGGGCCATTTTGTCGTGCTCATCTCGCAGGTATACCATGGCCGGTTCATAAGCTAGCGTGTCAGGGGCCTTGTAGTTCCGCATCCAGTCCATCATAGCCTCGTCCGCCTCGTTGAGTTCCGCTATACGGCGGTTCAGCAGGCTAATGGTAGCAGTGTCAGTCGTGCTAGCCTGCAGGGTATCGCGCAGGGCGCTGAGGTCGCGTCGGAGGCGGTAGATCTTGCCCATGTCGGCCATAGCCTCGTCGTGCAGGTTCATCACCTCGGTTTCCAACTCCTGTTTTTGTTGTGTTTCGGAAGAGGAGCCATCTTGGCAGCTAGTCAAGACAAGCGGTAAGGCAAGGTATAATAACCACTTTTTCATGATACCAATCAGTTAGAAGTGTAGGTATGGTGCAAAGGTATAGGTTATGGCAGAATAACCCGAGTTGGATAAGGGAAGTTTTAAAACTGAAGCTTTATTAAGTGATTGCTATGCAGACATAAAAATGCCCAGCGGGTGGCCGGGCAAAGTAAAACATTGTGAAAACCAACATGACGGTTGCCTAAACGGGTACCATGATATTTGAATGCAAGGCATGCGCCAGCTGGTTGTACTGCCCCTCAGACAGGTGGCTTCGCAGGAACATCATCACATCCCTAAAGGCATAGTGCGCATGGTCCAGCGTTGGGAAGTCGGCCATTTCAGCGAAGGCGTCTTTGGAGCGGATAAACTCCAGCCACTCATCCTCGTGGCGTATGCGCACCGGCGCCTCATGCAGTGTGAAGCCGTCGAAGTAGATGCCCTTCCAAATGATCGGCATCTGTGCGGCCAGATGGATTGCTTCAGCGGCAGGTATACGATCGCGGATGGCGTGCAGCACCGCCCTGAAGATGCGTGCAGCTTTGTGCTCATCCTCTATACCTAGCTGGTCACAAAACTCATGCAGCCACGTCTTGGCTTCCTTCTGATAATTCTCAAAGTTCATTGCCATGTTTACCTCCTTTTTTAATGATTAACATGCATTGTGTCTTATTATCAACGCGTTAGGTGTGAGGGGGTTGTGGTTTACATGTGAGCGGACTTGTTAGTCGGGTGAATGCAAATCAAATAAAATCAGCGCCTAAAACAAGCAACCTTTTACAATTCAACAGTCTAACCACTTAGCAATTCAACCATTAAAAAAATCACCACTTTTTGAACACAAAGAACACGGCTAGCAGAATAAAGACAAAGCCCACAATGTAGTTCCACTTCACCTCCTCTTTCAGGTATAGCACCGAGAATCCCACAAAGACCACCAATGTAATCACTTCCTGAATGGTCTTGAGTTGAAAAGCGGTAAACTGCCCGTGTCCGATGCGGTTGGCCGGCACTTGGAACAGGTACTCGAAGAAGGCGATGAACCAACTCACCAAAATGACTTTCCAAAGTATAGTGTCTTTGAATTTGAGGTGCCCATACCAAGCGAAAGTCATGAAAATGTTGGAGACAAGCAGCAGGAGGATAGTTTTCATGCCCGAAATTTAATACACGAGAAGCTTATCCGGGAAGATATTTCCAGCAAATCAGACAATTCAGAAAAGTGAAATATTAAGTAAATAGTTTATGTCCTGATAAGCTATGTCATTTACTTAGATAAAGTTTTTGCTATATTGATGCTTTAAGCAGGAAATAAGATTCCTTAAAAGGAGGCTCACAGAATAATTCTGGATTTGATTATATACTGCTCATTTCACTTTTGATATCATTAAATTTTTTTTACACTCGTGATCTATGAAACACGCTTTACTCAGTTTCTTATTACTAGTCTCTTTCGGAACGGCAGCCTTCAGTCAGGAGCTTTTTACGGTTCGGGATACGGTGAATGGCTTTGAAGTGGGCGTTCCAATGGGCTGGCGCTATGGTGTGCCTACCGACAAGTCTGTAGATTTCATTGCGCTCAGGCAGAAGGAGAGCGAGGCGGATGTTCCGAGAGAAACCTATAACATTAACATCCTGCAGCGCAGTGAGCAGGACTTGGATAGAATATTTAAGGAGTTCCTTGGAAGCATTGGAAGTGCGGAGGGATTCCGAGTCATCGAGCAAGGCGATACCACCATTAACGAAAGACGCTACAAATACCTGATCGAGGCGCACAAAAACAAGTACAGTGGGGAGGGAATGCAAAACTATGTGCTGCTTACTAACAGGGAGGACAAAGTGCTGATACTCACCATGGCCACCATCTCAGACAACTTTCCCGTGTTCAAGCCGCTGTTCGACAAGGTCGCCTCCAGCTTGCACTTTTAGCGATTAGTTAGAACACTTCGATGCGGCGATATGAGAAAATTTTTACTTGTTTTGCCCGCCTCATAGCCCTGACCTCTTTTTGATGGGAGAAGAGCCTTTCTGCTTGAAATAGAATATGATATGTACAAAGTAAGTATTGGGTTCATTCAACCTTTTTATAAGCTAAGTGCGGTTATTTTTTTTAAATCACAGGAAACCATATCCTTGAAACCATAAGCCTGGTAGTCATCAAATGAAACTTTTGCTCTTTTTCAGCTTTTGCATTTTAGCTTTCTCTGCTGTGGCTCTGCCAGTTGATACACTCTATACCTATCACCCTAATGGCAACGTGAAGGCGATGCAAGTGGTACGGGCTGGAGAAGTGGTTTCAGAGATGGCTTACCTTGAGAACGGCGGCAGGAAACATACATGGGATTTGCAGAAAAATGTCGTGTACTCCTACAATTCATTCGGAGATATGGGAGATTCTTCTGCCGCATATTTTTTAGAAAGGAGTCCTTCTTATACCATTTATCAGTACTATGGCGACAGCCCAAGCTTGAAGCATATCGAGCGATATAAAGACAACATCCGTCATGGTAAATCGCAGTACTTCCACAGGAACGGTCAACTGGAAGCTGAGGGAGAGTTCAGCAACTGGGAAAAGGTTGGCATTTGGACGTACGGCACTGAGAATGGAAGCCGGGATATCCATTGGCACATCATCAACCATGGCTACTATGAAAAGGGGATTTCCGTTTTCTACACCATCGTACCCTTTCTGCTCATATTGTCCCTGCTTTTAATTTTTGGCTATCGGTACTTTAAAAGAGGGCAGTATCCGTACTTCTATAAATTGGCTGCGATTCTGCCTTTCGCTTTGTTTGCCCTTTGGACAATAGCCATTGCTGCGCTGGGTGAAGC
This sequence comes from uncultured Pontibacter sp., assembly GCF_947499215.1. GTDB lineage: Bacteria > Bacteroidota > Bacteroidia > Cytophagales > Hymenobacteraceae > Pontibacter. Next base: position 985,764 of record NZ_CANMNI010000001.1, on the reverse strand, counting down.
AGCTGCTATTTTCGTAATGATGCAGACCGCAACAGTAGTGTTAGTGCTCCTGAGCCTGCTCAATGTCATTTGGGCCAAAAGGCTAAGAGTAAAGCGATATGTCAGTTTGCCGCTCGTTTTCGTTGGGCTTTTCTTTTACGTTTTCCTGATCTGGATAAAGGTGATGGGAGCCATCGCCGGTGCTATGGTCATGTAAAATGCTTGAAATCTTGAATACCCGCTTGAATTGGTTGCGGTTACCTCATGCTTGATGAAACACACATGGAGTTCGAATACTTCAAAGAAGTGGACAAAGGGAATACGGATTGGCTCATTTTGTTTATGAACAGAAAAAGGTGAATGAATAAGACGAAGCTTTTAATTCCCATACTCCTGCTTCTTGGCGCAACTTCTTCTTATGCACAGAAAGTGTTGTCAGGTGCTTTACCTACCCATCAGGAGGTAATAGAGAGCTTGAAGTCCAGCTATAAGCTCAATGAATATGATCAACCGAGCGTGTCTGTCGTCTTTAATCGGGATACGATCGTGGTTGCAGGTTACCTTGCCGATCCTGAGTTAAGTGCTATCAAAAGTACTGTTTACAGAACCCTAAATGGAGGCAAAAGCTGGGAAATACGCAGCTTCAACGGAGATGCGTGGATCTACGATGCTTATCATAAGCCAGACGGACTACTGTGGATGGGGGGATCTGATGGGCATGTCTACTATTCGTCCAACTACGGATTGGCGTGGAGTAAAAGACCAAAGCCCTTTGAGCCTGCGGGCAGAGTTCTTTCCATCTACATGGTCGATCATAGGTATGGCGTAGCAGGTAGTTTGCACAACGGGCTGGCAGTGACGAATAACAACTGGGCGACCACAGAGCAACTCCCGACGCCACTGGATCAGGGGAGGTACACCATACTCGCCAATTCTGCCAGAGACAGGGTAAACAGAGTCCAGATTCTTGGTCCAACCATCATTATCAACCAAGACGACCATATCTTCTTCTCTGGAATAGACTCAATCCACTGGAAATCCTTTCGTGTTCCAGTGATTGACTTTTATGCTGATACTGAAAAGGTAGAGTGGCATCTCAAAAGCCTCGGAAGCAAGGTGTTTGTTCTATCTGAGAACCTGAGCTTAAAACGCTCATACGTGGACAGCACACTTATGGAGCCTTACAAAGAGACCAAGAACTCATCTATCTTGCTTGGTAGCTTTCTCACGGCAGGAATCAAGACGGTGATGGTTAAGGCAATTGTATATGAGGCTGAAGGAGGGAAGGGCTTGCACACCATATACAGGGAAAGGACGCAGGAAGCCAGATTCAAGAAGGTTGACACTGCCTTTGTTTTCTCGTCCAAAGGGTATGGGCGAAGGTATGCCAGAGAGTATAGGTTTAGTGAGAATGAATTAGCAAGGCTCTTGAATAGCCTCAATTCAATAAGCAATGGGACACCTTCTACTGCAAAGATCCGCTTTTCAGAAAGAGACTTCACTGATTATGAAAGGCTGATTGCCAGTAAAAGAGAGGAAAGGGAGAATAATAAAGTATGGGGTGGCGATTTTTCCTATTTACTGGATCTAAATAATAGGCAATTTGATGAATACCGAGAAGTGGTGAAAACCATCGTGCCCGAGCATTTGGAGAGGGTATATAGGGATTACGATTACGACTGGTCGGGTTTCCAAGAAGAGAAGCCTGCATTGAGTATGACAGTGATTAATAACACTGGCGATACGCTCTCGCTACACAGCGCTAAAGCAAAACATTTTGGGCTTCCATGGACGCTACAAGTTGGCGGGCAGACAGCAGAAATTTATGATGCTGACATTTCACACTTTCTGAGGCAGATACTGCCGAGCAGCTTCATAAACTACGAAAAGCTACTAGGCGGTGAGCTGATTTTTGAGCTGATTAGGGAGAGGATAATTGACGGGCTTGAATATGAAAACAATCCCCCAGAGTGATGTTGGTCATTGCAAGCACACATTCTTAAGGGCTTTGTTGCTTTCATAAAACTCATATTTGTCATTTAAGATGTTCTCATAGGGCACTTTTTCTGCCTTGTTGGTAGTCTCGTCCTTGATGATGTAGGTGAGGTGACATTCCCTAAGCTCAATGGTGATATTTTAAAGGGAGCCTACATGTGAAGCTTATTCCAATAGATATTTTTGACAGGTCGGGCAATCTAGAAAAGGGGATTACCGTTTTGGACTTGATGCAATGCCTGACTGAGCTATGAAAAAATTAATGTAGGCGTTCTGAAGGCCCTGCCCGGATGCGCTTACCCTACTTGAATTTGCATTAAAACTAAATAGAAAGACCGCCTTTTTACAAGGTGGTCTTTTTGTGTTTTTTATGGTATAAGTATTTGTAAAACAGGCACTAATGTAAGTGTTGTTTTGTTAGTAACAAGGCACGCGAAGTAAGCGGAACAAGTCCGCTGTAGAACGGGGCACATTAGACTAAATTAGCATGCTCAAAAGTATAGCTAAAACAAAATAAAAGTGGTAATTTTACCTATTCAATCTATCTTTTCAAACACATGAGTGAAGTGGAAGAAAAACAATTGCACAATAATTATTCAGCAGATAGTATACAGGTACTGGAAGGACTCGAAGCCGTTCGCAAGCGTCCTGCCATGTACATCGGCGATATCGGTATCAAAGGCTTGCACCATTTGGTGTGGGAGGTAGTAGACAACTCTATTGACGAAGCATTGGCCGGTCATTGCGACACCATCAACGTTTCCATTAATCCTGATAACTCGATCACCGTTTCCGATAACGGACGTGGCATTCCAACCGACTTTCACCAGAAAGAAGGCCGCTCGGCCCTTGAGGTGGTAATGACGGTGCTGCACGCCGGTGGTAAGTTCGATAAAGACACTTATAAAGTTTCCGGTGGTTTGCACGGCGTGGGTGTATCCTGCGTGAACGCGCTTTCTACGGACCTGCACGTGACCGTGCACCGCAACGGGAAGATTTTTGAGCAGCACTACAACATTGGTGCGCCACAATACCCGGTACGAGAAATTGGCACAACGGAAAAGACTGGAACTACGGTACAGTTCACGCCGGATGCCTCTATCTTCACGACAACCGAATACAAGTACGACACCATTGCCAGCCGTTTGCGCGAACTCTCGTTCCTGAACAAAGGCATCCGTATTAACCTGGAAGATTTGCGTGAGCTGAACGAAGAGGGACAGCCTGTTTTAACTGAATCGTTTTACTCAGAAGGCGGCTTGAAAGAGTTCGTAGCCTATCTGGATGAGACGCGTGAGAACCTGATTCCGGAGCCGATCCATATTGAGAGCGAGAAAAACGGTGTGCCTGTAGAGATCGCCCTGCAGTACAACACTTCCTATACCGAGAACATTTTCTCGTATGTGAACAACATCAACACCATTGAAGGTGGTACCCACGTAGGTGGTTTCCGCCGTGCCCTTACCCGTACCCTGAAGGCCTATGCCGACAAGTCAGGTATGCTGGACAAGGTAAAGATTGAGATCGCGGGTGATGACTTCCGCGAAGGTCTAACAGCCGTTATTTCGGTAAAAGTGCAGGAGCCGCAGTTCGAAGGGCAGACCAAAACCAAACTCGGCAACTCCGACGTGGGTGGCGCCGTGGACGTGGCTGTCGGCGAAATGCTGAACGAGTTCTTGGAAGAGAACCCGAAGGAAGCCCGTATTATCGTGCAGAAGGTTATTCTAGCAGCACAGGCACGTTTCGCAGCTCGCAAGGCCCGTGAGATGGTGCAGCGCAAGAGCGTATTGTCAGGTACGAGTTTGCCTGGTAAACTGGCTGACTGCTCCGACAACAATCCGGAGAACTGCGAAATATACCTCGTGGAGGGTGACTCAGCGGGTGGTTCTGCCAAGCAGGGCCGTAACCGTAGGTTCCAAGCCATTCTGCCACTTCGTGGTAAGATCCTGAACGTGGAGAAAGCACAGGAACACCGCATCTACGAGAACGAAGAGATCAAGAATATGATCACCGCGCTGGGCGTGAGCTTCGGAACGGCAGACGGCGAGAAAGCCCTGAACATGGAGAAACTTCGTTACCACCGCATCATCATCATGACGGATGCGGACGTGGACGGATCGCACATTCGTACCCTAATCCTGACCTTCTTCTTCCGCTACATGAAGGAGCTGATCGAGAACGGCTATATCTACATCGCTTTGCCTCCGCTATACCTAGTGAAGAAGGGCAAAGAAGAGCGCTATTGCTGGAGTGAGCAGGACCGCATCGAGGCCATTGCTGAATTAGGCAAGGGTAAGGACGAGAGTGTGGGCGTGCAGCGTTACAAAGGTCTTGGTGAGATGAACCCGGAGCAGCTTTGGAACACCACCATGGACCCGGACACACGCAGCTTGAAGCGAGTAACCATTGAGTCAGCCGCTGAGGCCGACCACCTCTTCTCGATGCTGATGGGCGACGAGGTAGGCCCGCGTCGCGACTTCATCGAGCGCAACGCCAAGTATGCCCGTGTAGACGTGTAAGCTTTAGAATTTATAAAACAGCAGCGGCTGCTCTCGGAAGGGGGCAGCCGCTGCTGTTTTTAGGCTGTGAATAAGCAGGGATGTAGATCAGTATATAGGCCTAAACAACTACTTGTTTAGGCATGCGTACAATTGCGTAAAAATCTAAAGATGAAAACGTTAGGCATAGTATTGATCGTGCTGGGTATCGCGGCCTTTATTTACACAGGCTTTACTTATACGTCTAAAGAAACCGTTGCCGAGGTGGGGCCTATCGAAGTAAAGGCGGAGAGAGAACGCACTATAGGCTGGCCCCCTATTGTGGGCGTGGTATTGGTCGTGGGTGGTATTATTATGTTGCTGATAGACAAGAAAAGTAGATAAGTTACTTCTTTACTACCTCACTTAACTTCTCATACATCAAGGCTATTTTGATCAACACAGCATCCTGTTTTTTGAGTTCGTACAGGTTGTGTAAAGATTTAGGTGAATGGTAGCCCAAATTTACCTGTCCTTTTTCATCCTCCCAAACCAGCAGGCGCAACGGTAGGTCCAGCCCGGCACGTTGGTCAGCTTGCATGAGGTTAGTGCCCACCTGCGGGTTGCCAAAGATGAATACGTGAGTTGGTCGAAGCTCCAGCCCGTTTTTGGTAGCTGCTTTGGCATGATCTACTTCAGCCATTATGTTCACGCCGATGTCTTTCATAGAAGTGCGCAATTTGCTTAGCGTCTCTTCCATGTTGTATGAGCTGGGAGTAGTGTTGATCGTCTGAGAAGCGAGTTCTTGACTAACTGCTAGGTTAATGGTCAGTAACGAAGCTGTGATGAGTAAAAGTAGATGTTTCATGATAGAGGAGTCTAGTTTATAGAATGGAACGTGTCTGAATTTTCTGAGTTGCTGTTGACTATCCGTTGTTCTTTAAAATCGCATCCCCACTCGTATGTCCACAAAGTCAGCCACATGGCGATGCGCCTTCAGGTTGATGCCGTAGAACATGCGGCCTCCTGAGTGGTACTCCAAGCCCCAGCGCTGGTACACCGGGTCGCGGGCCTTATGAGGAGCATATACGTATATGCCCAATTGCTGACTGAACCTGATCCGGCCGATGCGCAACTCATGCCCTGCCAGCAGAGCACCCCGCTGAAAACTCTTATTCTCCTCTTCATCCTGCAGATATTCCCGCAGAGTAAAGTCCGCTATCCATTCGGCCCCACCGGTCAGGGCGCTTATCCGGCCTATGGGCTGACTCACATAAGCTGCTATACCTAGCAGGGGCAATTTGCGAGAAGGCTTATCGCGCCGGTCCTTGCCTGTTCCAAACACCGCCACCAGAAAGTCTCGCTCATGCTGGTCCAGCATTGCCTCAGTCAATTGCCGCTCCGGAAAATCAGCCGGTAACAAAGTATAGTTGAGCCCCAGTGTGGCCGAGGGGAAGTTGATGCCTTTGTTCGGTTGCCGTAAACCGCCATTGGAGATGTGCTTATACGTACCGCCCGCTCGCAGCATCCAGCGCTCACTCAAGCGGTAATTACCCAACAGGTTGACCTCAAGCGGAAAACTGATAGCGGTACTGTAGAAGAGATTGTCCGGATTGGTTTCGGGGTTGTAGATATTGTCCATGTAGGCCAGTCCGGCAGCAAAGCGAAACGACAAACTGAACCGTCGGTGCGCCGACAGAAAAGGCTCTACATAGAGCAGGAAGGTATAGGCACTGCCCAGCACCTCCGGATTGTCAAAATTGTAGTAGGCTAGTGCGGCACCCAAACGCGGATAACCTTGTATGTACTGCCAAGCCCGCTCGTTGGTAAAATGCAGACTTACATCGGCTTCTATTCCCCAAGGATTGGAATTGGCGATGTCTCGGATGTCTTGTGAATGGGGAATAATGAAGCCTGTGTGCCCGGTCAGACCGATGTTAATGGCTGCCCGAGACGTATCGCCTGATAAGGTAGGACTGGCTTGCAGAAGAAAGACAGGTAGCATTGACATGGCGAGAACCATCCATGATAGTATACCTGTAGGTATGCGTTTGCCATGCTTCATCCTCATTCACTTATTTCCATTAGCCTTGCTGCACCTGCAATTCTTCTATAGGCCAACCCGCCAGCTTGGCACCGGCAAGATAGGAGCTTTCCAGAAAGTCTAGCAGGGCTTGGCGTGGATTCTCTTCTTTACGGAGGTCTTCGTAGGGGAGCAGGGCCATCGGGCTACCGTTGGAATCTACCCAAGAGGCGGATTTAGGTTTGAGCGGCTCCTTGTCTATACCTTCCGGCGAAGGGAAGGTATAGGAGTAGAAGGCCGGATAACGCACCTGATCATCGCCGGGCCAAAAACCAAAGCTGATCACCTCATGCGAGTAAGCATTTCGCTCCACGAGGCTGGCCTCAGGCTTCACCGGTACTTTCTTGCCTGAGAAACGGGTTACGGTCAGGTCGATGTGGTGCCAATAAAGTTGTACCGGGCAGGTTTTGCCGTAGAAGCGTCCGCTGAACTCCTTCATGACCTCATCAACAGCGGTCAGCACCCGCCAATAGTTGTATACCTGCTCGGCGTTATACGTGGCATGGGTGTGGTCTTCCGCAAAGGGAATCTTGCTCTTGTTATCGTATGGTTTGGCGAGGATATCGACTTTTATACCCAGCACATCCAGCGGCTTCATAACAGAGGTATAAAACTCCGAAACACTCAGCCCGTCCTGCAGTTTTATCTGCTCTTGCGCACCAGTGCTGGTTTTGATGAGGAGCTGGTGGTCTATGAAATCAAAGTCAATTTCGAAAGTATAAAACTTGTAAGGGATGGGGCCCGTAGTGAGTCCGCGTGATGTCAGGTAAAGCGTGACGTGCCACCAGTGGTTGCGCGGAGGCATAAGCGTCAGGCGAACTTTTCCGATTATCTGCAGGTAGAGGTGCAGGGTGTCTTTAGTGGATTCCCAGTCTTCGAGTGGGAGGGGAGGTAACTCAAATTCGCTGGTATCGGGTATCGTGTTTGTCTGCATGGCCTGTTCTATTTTGCTTATGTTTTATACCAGCTACAGGCGGATTGGTTTTGAGAATCTGCCACTGAATGAGGGTAAGACATACCTGTTTCTTTGCCAACCGTGGTTTTTTTGAAACATTTGCGTAAGCTTTTATCAAAAGGCATGACAAATTCACTTACAAAAATTATATTAGCAGTTGGGCATTCTTGCTGCATTGCCCTTATACCTTCGTCTGCCGGGGAGCCCCTGTTTCCTGAATTGACAAGAGGCTTCTTTAACACCTGAAAACATGCTGATCAATAAGGTTTCTGACCAAATAAAGCGAAGTAAATACATCAGCCGCGACCTGAGCTGGCTGCGCTTCAATTACCGTGTACTCGACCAAGCCCGCGACACAAGCCGTAGTCTGTTCGACCGGCTCAAGTTCATGGCCATCACGGCTTCCAACCTCGACGAGTTCTTTATGATCCGGGTAGGCAGCTTGTACAACTACATCGACTACGGCAAGGAGCGCCTCGACTACTCGGGTTTGCGTGAAATGCCTTTTCGCAAAAAGTTGCTCGACTACGCCCACCGCTTTGTCAACGATCAGTATCTCACTTTCAACAACGAACTGGCAGAGCTGTTCGACAATAACGGCTTAGACATACTCAAAGTTGGTGACCTGACAGAGGTAGAGCAGAAGAAGGTGGACAGTTACTTCAAGAACACGATCTACCCGCTGCTCACGCCCATGGTGTTCGACAACTACCACGGCTTCCCGCTGCTCATGAACCAACTGCTTACCTTTGGCGTGGTTACCCGCACCACCGAAGAGCAGAAGGCACAGGATCGCGTGACCTTTGTGCAGATACCCCAGAATCTGGCCCGTTTCTACGAGATCAACCGAAAGGACAAGATCATTTTTGTGCCGATTGAAGAGATCATCCGCTGGAAGATCAAAAAGCTTTTCCGCAACGTGGAGATCGTGTCGGTGAACCTCTTCCGCATTACCCGTAACGGCGACTTCACACTGGAGGAGTCTGATGATATCGAGGCGGACTTTGTGCAAGAGATCAAGTCGAAGCTGAAGACGCGCAAGAAAGGTCGCGTAGTTAGACTGGAAATTGAACGAAATCCGTCGGCTTTCATGATGAAGATCCTGAAAGAGCGCTGGACCATCGATAATGCCAATGTCTTCACGATCACGAGCATGATCGACCTGCGTGGCTTGTGGCAGATCATCAACCACAGACAGTTTAAAGACAAAGGCTTTAAGCAGCCGGCACCTGTTATCCCGCTCAGCCTTCCGGCCGAATCGGTGGACATGTTCCGGTACCTGAAAGAGCATGACGTGCTGTTGCACCATCCTTACAACAACATGGAGCCCGTGGTGCAGCTGCTTGAGCGTGCCGCCGAGGACCCCTACGTTCTGGGCATTAAACAAACCATTTACCGACTGGCTGACCAATCCAGAGTAACAGCTGCCCTCTTGAAAGCGGCGGAAAACGGCAAGCACGTTTCGGTATTGTTCGAGGTGAAAGCCCGTTTTGATGAGGAGAAAAACCTGCGGGAAGGCGAAAGACTGGAAAAGGCAGGCTGCTTCGTCATCTACGGCATCAGCAAGTATAAGACGCACACCAAAATGCTCATGATCATCCGGAAGGAAGGGGAGAAGGTGACGCGCTACATTCACATTGGAAGTGGTAACTACAACGAACAGACCGCCCGTCTTTACACGGACGTGAGTTTGCTGACCACCAACGAGGTGTATGCCCACGACGTGTCAGAGTTTTTTAATGTCATAACCGGTCACTCGAGACCGAACGAATACAAGTATCTGCTCACATCACCCAAAGCCATGCGCTCGCAGCTGATCGAGCTGATTCGCCACGAAGCCCGCAATGCCAAAAAAGGGTTGAAGAGCGGCATCGTCATCAAGATCAACTCGCTGGAAGACAAAGAAGTGATCGACGAATTCTACAAGGCCTCCAAGGCGGGTGTACCGATCAAGCTCATCGTGCGCGGCATTTGCTGCCTGCGCCCGGGCCGCGAGGACTTGAGCGAGAACATCACTGTGAAGTCAATTGTGGGAGAATACCTTGAGCACAGCCGTATTTATTACTTCCACAACAACGGCGACTCCAAGGTATACGGCGGGAGTGCCGACATCATGGTGCGCAGCTTCGACCGTCGCGTAGAGGCCCTGTTCCTGATCGTGAATGAAGAGTTGAAGAAAGAAGCGATCAACATCCTGTATTATAACCTGCTCGACAACCAGAACTCCTACATCATGCGCGAAGACGGCACCTACGCCCGTAAGAAACCAGCCGCCAACGAAGAGATTGTGGATGTGCACAAGGTGTTTTATAAGATGGTGTTTGAGGAGGTGGAGAAGGAAGTGGAGCTGGTATAACTTACCTGCTAATCTGACTGATCACAAACCTTTCCTGATGATGTTGCTCATACAAGGCATGGATCATCCCATCCTTTAATCCCACAGCAGGTACCAGCATGCTCTCGAGCTTCGCCCACTTCATGGCGGACAGGTATATCTCTGCGGCGGGGAGGATGACGTCGGCACGGTCGGGGTTGAGAAGTAGCTCAGTGATGCGCTGCTCCATGGTCATGGCGCCCACGCGGCTCACGATCTCCTCGATCTGTTTGCGGAAAATAGCCTTGCCCGTCGCCTTGCCCGACATATCAAAGATCTTGTTGATGTTGCCACCTGTGCCGATCGCTCGTGTGAGGTGGTATTTCTTGGCGTTCTCCTCGATCCACACGCGCATGTTATTCCAAAGTTCCTGCGAATCCACACCGTGCATGTGGCGGATAGAGCCTTGCTCGAAGGACTGCGAAGCCATTTTCTCGCGGTTCACATAGATGTTGAACTCCGTGCTGCCGCCACCCACATCGATGTGCAGGTAGTTGCGGTCATCCAGAAAATTTACAATGACTTTGTTGATAAGGTCGGCCTCGGCCACACCGTCAATTACCTGTATACCCATGCCGATGGCTTGGTGCACACGGTCCAGAATCTCGGGTGCATTTTCGGAAGTACGCATGGCCGAGGTGGCACAAACCATAAAGTGGTCCACATCGTGCACGTCCAACAGAAGTTGGAAGGCGTGCATAAGCTTGATGAATTTCTGGATCTTACCTTCGCTGATAAAGCCGGTATTGAACACGTCCTCGCCGAAGCGGATGGCGTAGCGGATGTATTCCACCCGTTTGAAAATGACATTCCCGTTCTGGTTCAGCACATTGGAGATCTGGCATCTCACCGCATTCGAACCAATATCAATAGCAGCTAACTTCAAAAAATATTTGATTAAGAGCGTTCAACATGATTTGCTACCCAAATATAGGTATAAATGCTGTACGCAGAAAGCACTGTCGGTACTGAAATAAGCGCTAAATGGCCCTTTTTTTAATCCGCGGTTTGTATCCAGCCCAGTCGGCCATCTGGCTGGCGCACCAGATTGAAAGCTCCGTTAACAGCCAATACAGGTATAGCCAAGCCCATTGGCAGACTGTCCATCTGTCCGGCTTCCGGGTGGGCATCATCCAACAGCGGATGCTCTTGTTTCAGTTTCTTTACCGCGATGGGCTTGGCTATACCTTCTACCAGCGTGCTCATCACGTAGGCCTCAGACTGGTCGGGCAGTCGGACACGGTACCAACTGTCAGAGGCTCCGGTTACCTGCAGGGGTGTGTGCTGTTTCAGAGCGGTATGGACAGGGGCTTTAGTGGAGGGCTGTACCCGCACGTTGGCCATTTTAGAAGATACCCGTACCCAGTTGCCAATGTGTGTTGCGTCGACTTTCACGGTAGGTATAGGTGTGGCGGACTCGTGCACATAAGGGTAGGGGTTTGTGGCACCGCGGCCATACCTATAAATACCGAAATGAAGATGCGGGCCGGTGCCTTTGGCATTGCCCGTGTTGCCCACTAGCCCCAAGGTATCGCCCACGCTGACGCGCTGGCCTGTCGTTACCAGTTGCTGGTCTAAGTGCGCATAGTACAGGTTCTGGCCACGGTTCCTATCCGAAAGCCAGACCACCTTGCCACCACGTGGCGATTCACCTACCCGCGAAACCACCCCATCCACCGAAGCAATAACAGGCGTGCCCCGCGGAGCGAAAATGTCGATGCCTTCATGACGGCGTGCACCTGCATCGCGCGGGTCTCCCCAGATGCTGGCAATGTTTCGGCTCGTCTTGCCGGGTATGGGAAAGGCAAAGGTTGGTTGGGCCTGTATGGTAATGGTATAGCTGCCACCACGCAGCAGCTCTGGCTGTATGCGCAACAGGTGCGCCATGTCCTCTTCTACTACATAGCTGAAAGTTGTGGCAGTTGAATCAGCGTAGGAAACCTGTTTGGGCGTGCTAGTCGGGTCGGTGCTGGCTTCGAAAAGGTCCAAGAACACGCGCACCGTTTGGCGTGCCGTCATCTCCAGACTCACCACCAGCCTCTCACCGCGTTTCGCTTCTACCTTATACCCCAGCGCCCGTGGTTTGTCTGCCGGGAAATAACCGGTTTCCTTAAACGGAAGCGTGACAGGAGTAGGTGTTTGCAGAGCTGTCTGACCTGCCGCCAGCCAATCCTGCCCCACAGCGGTTTCGTCGAGTTTGGCACTCTTCAGGGAGGAGGTATAGGCCTCGTAAGGCGTTTCTTTTTTGAACACCCCGCGCAGGGTTTCCCGGCTTCCGCAACTAAACAGGAAGAGGGTAATCACTATAAAATATAAGAAAGGAGAATAGCTTGTCGGCCTTCTGTTCATATTTGTCTTCTTTTCCGGATTTCAGATGTGTATTCCTTTCTATACAAAGATGATACCTGAATTGATTCCTTTCAATTGATATAGAATGATTTACAAGCTGCGTTGTACCTTTCTGGCAAATCTGAACAGTGCAAAGTCCTGCACGTACAATTAGAATTGTACCAAGCAAACTGGAACGTGAGAAAGACAGTAAGAAAGAAAAGTATAAAAGAGAGATGGCGCGGCAGGAAGAAAAAGATGGGCAAACGCTTACTGCCTTTGTTCGCCCCACTTCTCCTTTCACCATCCGCTTCGATGGCCATCGGCAAGTATGTGTCGGTGGACAAGAAAGTCAAAGGCAACGTCACGGCCCTAAAGGTGATGCGCTTCGAGCAGGTGTCGTTCGATCTCTATACCCAGATGAACCTGAGTGCCTCCGACATGAGTTACGATGTGTTCAACAGGGCGCTGATGGGCTACTACGGCATGTATAATGAAGGACATCTTTCAGACAAAGGCGTCCTAACGGTAGTAGATTTCACGAAGCCCTCCAACGAAAAGCGACTTTGGGTAATTGACCTCAACAACCGACAAGTGCTGCACAACACGTATGTGGCGCATGGACGAAACTCTGGCGAAGTAATGGCACAGACCTTCTCCAATGAAAACAAGTCGTTTATGAGCAGCGTGGGCTTTTACGTGACAGATGAAGTTTACTTCGGCAAGCACGGCAAGTCACTCAGGCTCGATGGTATGGACCAAGCCTTTAATTCCAATGCCCGTGAGCGTGCCGTCGTGATGCACGGTGCCGAGTACGCGACCGAAGCTTTTATGAATCAATATGGCCGACTGGGCCGCAGTTTGGGTTGTCCGGCTGTTCCGCTGGGTGAGCACGAGAGCATAATCGACTCCGTGAAAGGCAAAACTGCTCTCTATATCCACTCAGGCGATGAGAGCTACACCTCTCATTACTTGGACCATGCCAATGCCGTGGCCGGCTATATGGCCAGCACGCAGCCTAATCCACTGCCTCCGGCTGAATTTTCCATTTAATGCCGCAGCCTATACTAGGTTTTTGGTCAAGGCTAACCTGATCGCCAGCCAACAAGGTATCGAGCGCCTGTCGCAGGTCATCGCCTGTTACGGGCGTTTCGTTTTTAGGGCGAGCATCGTCGAACTGCCCATGGTAGGCGAGGCGCATGTTGCGGTCGAACACAAAGAACTCCGGTGTGCATACCGCCTGATAGGTACGGGCCACCTGCTGCGTCTGGTCATATAGGTATGTGAAAGGAAGGCCTTTCTCCTTGGCCAGTTCGCGCATTTGCTGCGGACCGTCCTGTGGGTAGTTTACCGCATCGTTTGCGCTGATTCCCACAAAGCTCACGCCCTGTTGCTGGTACGTTTTGGCCACGTTCACCAGTTCATCCAGTATGTGCTGCACATAAGGGCAGTGGTTACACAGAAACATGATGACGGTGGCCTTAGTAGAAACGACGTCCTCTAAACAAACCAGTTTGTCAGAAACGGTGTCGAGCAGGGCAAAATTGGGTGCTACAGTGCCCAGTGGTAATGCTGTGGAAGCTAATGGCATAATGCTGTAGATTTGGGAGTTTGAATGTTTTCGGCTATACCCGAATGCTGAATCAATGTAAGATTTTTGAGGGAAATAAAAAATTAAAATCAATAGATACTTGGGTGTCTGTTGATTTGAGTTTTCAGTAGTTTATTCATTTCATGTCGTTGGGATCATGATTTTTTAGCCCCTTGAATCTCTGGTGATGGCAAAGTAGATAACATACAGCCAGTTGAGAATACCATGAAGTATAGCCCACAAAATAGACTGGTTACGCGACCAAGAGGTAACCACCGCGAGCGATACACCAAGCGCCGTGCCCATACTTACGCCATCTCTCACCACAGTTCTACTTATTTCCTAAGAAGCCATGTCTTGCGCCAATAGCGGAACGCTGATCGATAACAAGACGAGCAAAAGGAGGAGGGTGAGTTTATTTTTCATGCTGAGGGGCTTAGGTTATAACAGAAATTTATATAAGCCAATCAATATACACAGAAAAATAAATATACCTATCTCCCATACAACTCGATTTCCTGTCTTAACCTATGCGCTACTGTCTTAGTAAACAAATTCGGCTGCAGACGCCACTGCCAGTTGCCTTTGGCGGTGGAGGGCTTGTTCATGATCGCTTCTTTGCCCAAGCCCAGCACATCCTGCATTGGCAGCACCACGAGTTGCGAGACCGACATATAGGCCAGTCGCGCCATCACGGCACTTGCGTTTTCCTTTGAAAGGCGCTGGGCACTGTAGTCGCTCAAGCGCTTCTTGTCGTCGCGGCTGGCGTCGTGCTCATACCATGCCCGCACGGTGCTGTTGTCGTGCGTGCCCGTGTACACAATGGAGTTTTGCACGTGATGGTGCGGAGCGTAAATACTTTCTGGCAGGTCTTCTCCAAAGGCGAAAAGCAGCACCCGCATGCCCGGCAGGTCAAACTTGGCCATCAGGTCGCGCACGGGTTGGTCGATCTCGCCCAGGTCTTCGGCAATGATCGGCATGGCGGGAAATTTCTCTTTTACTACTGTGAGCAGTTTGGCTCCCGGCGTTTTAACCCATTTCCCATTTATGGCAGTGTCTTCCCCGGCGGGTACTTCCCAGTATGCCGAAAAAGCGCGGAAATGGTCGAGGCGCAGCAAACCGAATAGCTCCAGATTATGCGCAATGCGCTCTATCCACCAGTCAAAATTCTGTTCCTGCAATTTCTTCCAGTCAAACACCGGCGTACCCCACAGCTGCCCCGTTTCGCTGAAATAATCCGGGGGCACACCCGACAAAGCGGTGGGTTTGCCTTGGCGGTCGAGTTTGAAAATGTGCGGGTGTGCCCAGACATCGGCACTGTCGTGACTCACATAGAAGGGCATATCGCCAATAAAGGTGATCTCTTTGGAGGTGCAGTAAGTCTTGAGCGCTTCCCACTGACGGTAGAACAGAAACTGAAAAAAGGCCTCCCGCTCGATTTCTCCAGCTAGTTCAGCGGAAAGCGCCTCCATGGCATGGTCCTGTCGGGTTTGCAGCTTCACAGGCCACTCGGTCCATGGTTTGTGGTCAAAGTAATGCTTGAAAGCCACGAAGTTCGTAAAGTCAGTTAACCACTCCTTGTGTGCTTCCTGAAAACGGATGAACTCGCCTTTCAACTTGCCGGCCTTGCCATCTTTAAAGTTATCGTAAGCCTGTCGCAACAATTTTACTTTATATTCCGCCACCCTCGGATAGTTTACTTTGGCCTTGTCAAAACCGCCGCCAGCCCGGATGTCTTTTTTGTCTAACAGTCCGTCTTCCACCAACCGCTCGGGACTGATGAGCAAGGGGTTTCCCGCAAAGGCCGAGTGGCTACTGTAGGGTGAATTGCCCGAGCCAATCTCAGTCGGGTTGAGCGGCAGGATCTGCCAGTAGCGCTGTCCCGCCTCGGCCAACAGGTCGGCAAACTTGTAGGCTTCCGAACCCAGATCACCTATGCCGTAGGCCGATGGGAGTGAGGTGATGTGGAGCAAAATACCGCTACTTCGCTTGGGTATGATCATGGGTTTGTGGAGGTTAAAAGTGCTACAGGGAAAGACGCAAAAAGCTCACCTAAAGGTATAGCCTGCGACGCTTGTATCTGGGTGTTGCCAAAAAGCTGTTGCCATTGCTGTGGCGCCCCGGCTGGTAGTTCCAGCACCGTGTCGCCCCATACCGGCTCGCCCAGTGGCAGCTCCTTTTCTGAGATGATATCTGTCAGCAAGCGCGGCACCACTACAATACACCAGTCGTTTCCGTGGTGACGGGCAAAGGCCATGGCATGTTCGCTGTGCTTGCCTTTTAGATGCAAAGGTATATAATCCCCATGGTCAAAGAGCGCTTTCAGATCATTGCGCAAATGGAGCACTTTATGCAACAGGTATAGCTTCACACGGGCATCTTCTGGCGAGGACAGCATTTCCTGCAACAGCTTGTCGCTACTTTCACCGGCTTTCATCTCTTTCAAAAATTTCTGCCGCTTTTCGTAGTCCACGGGGCGGCGGTTATCGGGGTCCACCAGACTGAAGTCCCAGAGTTCGCAGCCTTGGTACACATCGGGTACGCCCGGACAGGTGGTCTTGAGCAAGGTCTGGCAGAGCGAATACAGCCAGCCAAAGTGCGCCGTTTTCTGGAAGAAAGGCCGGAAGGAAGCCATGAACTCTTTATCTTCCTGTAGAAGTTGCTTCACCAGATTTTTCACAGCCGTTTCATAGGCCTCGTTTGGTTCGGACCAGTTCGTGTTGACTTTGGCCTCCCGGAAAGCCTTCACCAGATATTCCTGCACCCGCTCCACCAACGTATCGTCCACTTTGCCGTCAATCGGCATCACGCCAAGCAAGGTTTGCAGCGTAAAATACAGGTCGTTCGGGGTCGGTCCGTCGTTCTTGATGTGCTTTTGTGCCAACTGCATCCACTCTGTCGCGGCTTTTTCCCACTCCTCGGGTATCTCGCTGAGTACCTGCAGGCGCATGCGGGAGCCTTCGCCGCGCTTGGTGTCGTGGGTGGCCGTGGCGTTGATGGAATGCGGATAGGTTTGCAGCCGATACTGCATCAGTTCATGGAAATCGTGTCGCGCAATGTGAAACACATCGGGACTGTTGCCCACCTCATTGAGCGCCAGCAAGCGGTTGTAGTTGTAGAAAGTTGTGTCTTCCACTCCCTTAGCAGCCAACGGACCCGTGAACTGTTGACTGCGCATCACAAAGTACAATTTGTGGCGTCTTTGCTCTTCTGAATCCTGTTCGCCTGACTCAAATAATGTGCGCAGATGCTCGAGTTCGGCTTGGGCTTCGGGGGCTTTTTCGTGCGCTAATTTAAAGGCTTCTTCCACCACTTCCATGGCAGCGGGAGCCAGTGGGAAGGTATGGCCGTAGATACGGTATACCGGGAACGAAGCGAGTAAAGTAGCCAAGGCATGGTGCCAGTTTTTGTCGTCCAGAGAAGACGGCAATAAGTCCGAATCGCGGAGCAGGCGCAACAGGTTTTGCAGCTCGCCCTGCATGTGATGTTCCAGTATCAGAAGCTTTTTCTCATTGACCAGATTTTCGTAGTCGAGCGGGGCGTCGGGTACCAGTCGACGGTATAGCTCGGTGAGTTTGCGCTCGCCCTCGGCGTTGGTATACAGGTTGCTCACCCAAGCCAGAAAATCGTAGCCGCTGTTGCCCTCAATTGGCCAGTAGTCGGGCATGTTCTCTTCGCCTTCCAGAATCTTTTCTACTACCAAGTATACCTCTTCGCCGGCCAATGCACGCAGTCTTTCCAGATAAGTGTCGGGGTCGAAAAGTCCGTCGACGTGGTCCACCCGCAGGCCCTGTACGAGCTGTCGCATGCAGAGCTCTCTGATGAACTGATGGTAGTGGTCGAACACTTCCTGTCGCTCCATGGCGGTGCAGATCAGGTCGTTGACGGTGAAGAAGCGGCGGTAGTTGATTTTTTGTTCTGTTTCCTGCCAGTGCGTGAGCACATAATACTGTTGCTCCAACAGCTGGCGCATAGCCGTTTCGTCCTCGTTTATACCTTGCAGTGCATCGGCTATACCTTGTTCCAGTTCCGACTTTTCCTGAACGGCGCCATAGAGCGTTCGCTTGCCCTGCAGCCATGCATCAAGTTCCAGCGTATCGTGCGCCATCAGTGGCTCCAGTGCCTGCATTTGCTGGGCGAGGGCAGCTTTGGCCTCTTCTGCGCTCAGCTTATTACCGGCTTGCTGCAACAGAAAGGTATAGCTGTCGATACTGATCGGGTATACGTTGTCAAAGTAGTGCAAGCGGAAGCCATTCTCGTCAAACGTCACCTTGAGTTGCTTCTGTTTTACGACGTTCTCCAGCGGCTCCCCCAGAAAAGGCACCATCAGTTGTCCCTTGAAATCGGGATGGTTGAAGTTGACGTCGAAGAAGGAATAGAAGCTGGATTTCTGGCCTTTCTCCAGTACATCCATCAGCCAAGCATTGTTCGGATGGTAGGCCATGTGGTTGGGCACGATGTCCTGCAGCCACCCCATGTTGTGCGCTTTCAGTTCTTCCGCTATTTCCTGCAGCTCTTCCATGGTGCCCACATCAGGGTTGATTTGGTGCGGGTCGGTTACGTCGTAGCCATGCTCACTGCCGGGTCGGGCCGTGAAAAAAGGAGCCGCGTAAATCGTGCTGATGCCCAGTTCCCGCAAGTAGGGGAGTATGCGTTTAAGGTCCCTGAGTTTGAATTTCGGGGAAAGTTGCAGTCTGTAAGTAGACGACGGAATATAGACCATAAGGTGTTTACTTCTTTAAGTTGAGGTTTTCATATAGTGCTTCAAACTTGGAACACCAGTCGGCGGATTTGCCTTCTTTCTCGCCTTTTTTGTGGCAACGCTCCTCGTAAGTAGTTTGCCGCATACGGAAGATGATGTTTTGGGCCTGCCAGTACTCAGGTTCTAGTTTTGAACCGTTTATAACGGTGAGCAACTCCGTCAGGTACTCCATGTGCGCCGTGTCATCCGGGTTGTCCTCCAAGTGGTTCATGGCTTCCTCCACGTGGATGGTGGCGGCATAATCCACCGCTTCTTTGTCCAGTTTCACGCCCATGCGCTCTACTTCTTTTAGAAGACTGAGCACGGCGTCTACATCCACTCGCTCTGCCATCAGGGCTTCGAGAAGGCGCGAACTCACGATGTAGTCTATTGTGATCTGCAGCGGCCGCGGCAACTGCATGCCCACGTTTTTGATGGCGGCCATAAGCGGGTAGTTGTTGTCGTATACCTGTTGGAAATCATGCTCCAAAGACCGCATGGTTTGTTCGAGCACCTGATCGAGGATTTTCTTCTGATCGTCACGGAACAGGTGCCAGAAAGAATAGCTGTGCGACTCGAAGTGCTTGTCCAAGAGCATGATCACTTCCGTGATGTTGCCTTTGTCGAAAGCGCTCGTGAGTTCGTGGTGCAACGTGGCGAAGGCATCGGGGCTTACGAACTTGCGCACGCCCCCAAACAGCTGGTGGTCCCCGATGTGCAGCACGCCAAAGGAAATGTCCACTTCTTCCCACGTCACGCTGGACCGGATAAAGGCCTTGCCGATGGCGAGCTTCTGTCGCCCGGCTTCTACTTGTTCATAGTACTCCGAGGTAGCCTTGTAGCTGTAGAGCGGCAGTTCATCGGGCGAATCTGTGAAGATAGAAGACACGGCATAGTGCCCGCCTACACGCAACAGATCGAGCTGTGTTGGCTGCACAATTTTATAGTAGGCCTTGGAGGCGTCGCCATATTCCTTATTGTTGCTTTTGGCTTTTTTGAGAAACTCGACAAAGGGTGTTTCATAGTCGTTGCCGCTTAGGTCTTTGGCTAGCTGTAAAGCGCGGGTGGCGTACAGAATGTCCTGCATGGTTTCGATGCCTGTCACCTCGTCGAAAAACCAGCCGCAACTGGTGTACATGAGCATGGCATGGTACTGCATTTCGAGCAATTTCAGAAATTTGGTCTGTTCGCCTTTGCTCAGCTCGCGGTCGGTGTGGGTGTGGATGAAATCCCGCACAAAGTCTTCCGACCGGTCCATGATCACCTGAATGTAATTGTTGCGCGTCTGCCACGGATCGGCGCCGAGTTTGCGCATTTCTTCTTCGAAGAGCGGTTCCAGCTCATCGCGTATCCAGTCAAAACCTTCGCGGATGGGAGCCCGCCATGCCTGATTCCAATCGTCGTGGCCACCGGTATGGCAGCCGCAGTCGCTGCGCCAGCGCTCCACGCCATGCATACAGCTCCACGAGGTGTTCTCGATGATCTCGGCTTCATACTTGGGCGGGTATAGCTCCAGATATTCCCCGTAAATCGTGATCTTGGCCAGCTGTTCCTGTTCGATGTGGTGCAGGGCATAGGAGAGGGCCATCTCGCCGAAGCGGTGGTGGTGGCCATAGGTTTCTCCGTCGGTGGCGATGTGCATGAGCTGCGGATCCTTGGTGTGCTCGTCAAAGGTGGTTGTGAGCCGATGCGCGAATTTCTCGCCGCTCTCCAGCAAACCTTCAAACGCTATGGCCTGCGATACGGGCGCGTCATAAAAGAACAGTGCGATAGTCCGACCCGACGGCAAAGTGCAGCGGTAGGGACGGCGCGGATCAATCTTGGCACCCGTCGCATTGTGCCACTCCTTTTCGTCGATTTTGCGGTAGCGCTTGGCTTGGTAGGGCGAGAGGATGGTAAACTTAATACCGTGCTCGGCCAGTACCTCCAGCGTGGCCGTGTTGGCCGCGGTTTCGCCGAGCCACATCCCTTCAGGGTCTCGGCCGAACCGTTTCCGGAAATCATAAATTCCCCAAAGTACCTGCGTGTGCTGGTCGCGCTCGTTGGCCAGCGGCATGATCATGTGGTTGTATACCTGCCCAATAGCGGCACCGTGCCCTGAGAAACGCTTCTGGCTTTCTTTGTCGGCATCGAGTATGGACTGGTAAATGTCGGGCGCTTTCTTCTCCATCCACTCCAGCAAAGTCGGGCCGAAGTTGAAGCTCATGCGGGCGTAGTTGTTCATGATGTCCACGATCTGTCCCCGCCCGTTTTGTATGCGGGAGGCAGAATTGCGGGCGTAGCACTCGGCCGTGATGCGCTCATTCCAGTCGTGGTAGGGGTGCGCCGACTCCTGCAGCTCTACCTCGTTGAGCCAAGGGTTCTCGCGGGGCGGCTGGTAAAAGTGTCCGTGAATGCAGATATAGTTGTTCATAGAATAATGTTGCTTTGGAATAAGGTGAGTGAAGCGGCTGGAAGCGTGATCTCCTGCCCGGCATTGATTTCCTGAGGCAGGTCCGAGCCTGCACCGCCGTACCTGTTCTCAGTGGAACTCAGCACCAGCTTCCACGCCGACCCTACCTCTTTTACAATCGATGCTTTTTGTGGTTGATTACTTATGTTAAATAAAGCATAGATGTAAGGACTCTCACCCGAGTGGATCAGGTGCAGTACATGGGTATGGCTGTCAGCGGAAACATGCAGGCGGGTCTTGTCGGGCCGTGCCAAGGCGGGGGCGGACTTGCGGAGTTTAATGAGCGCCTTGTAGAATTCGCGCAGCTGGCGGTGTGGTTCGCTATGCTCATAAGTCCGCTGCAGTTTTGATTGGCGGAAGGTCTCTTCGGATTGCGGGTCAGGTGCTTCGCCCTGCCACGAAAAAGCCGAGAATTCTTCTTTGCGGCCTTTGCGCACGGCTTCCACCAATTCTTTATCGGAGTGGCTCACAAAGTAGAGGAAAGGATTTGCTTCGCCATACTCTTCGCCCATGAACAGCATGGGTGTGAAAGGGGAGAGCAAGACCAGTCCTGCCGCCACTTTAAGCATGTCGTATGAAATCAGTTTGCTGAGTCGCTCGCCGAGCATGCGGTTGCCCACTTGGTCGTGGTTCTGGGAGCACACCACAAACTGGCGGGCGGGGTTGGCGGTGGCGTCGCTGCCGAAGGTGCGTTTGCGGTGCTCGGAGTAGAGACCGTCGTACACAAAGCCATGCTCCAGCACTTTCTGCAATTGCTCCAGCTTCCCGAAATCGCTGTAGTAACCGGATGTTTCTCCGGTGAGCAAAGCGTGCACCGCATGGTGAAAATCATCACTCCATTGCGCTGCCAGTCCGTAGCCTCCTTTCTCCATCGGGTTGATCAGCCGCACATCGTTCAGATCGCTTTCAGCGATGAGCAAATAGGTATGGCCGAGCTGTTTTTCGAGATGGTGCACCTGTTCCTGCAGGTCCTGCAAAAAGTGCTTGGCACCTGTGTCCAGAATGGCGTGCACGGCGTCGAGGCGCAGGGCGTCGATGTGGTAATCGCGGAACCACATCAGGGCATTCTGTATGAAAAAATTGCGCACGTGGTCGCTGTGGGCGTCATCAAAATTGAGCGCTTTGCCCCAAGGCGTGTTATACTTGTCGGTAAAGTAAGGACCGAAATCATTCAGGTAGTTTCCCTCTGGACCAAGGTGATTGTACACCACATCCAGCACCACGGCTATACCTGCGGCATGGCAGGCGTTTACCAGTTCTTTCAATCCATCAGGACCGCCGTAGCTTTCCTGCACCGCCGAAGGGTATACGCCATCGTAGCCCCAATTGCGGCTGCCCGGAAATTGCGCCACCGGCATGAGTTCAATGGCTGTTATACCTAAGTCCGCGAGTTCGGGCAGCTTGTCGATGATGCCTTGGAAAGTGCCCTCTTCTGAAAAAGTGCCCACATGCAATTCGTATATAATGAGTTGCTCCAGTGGCAGCGGCTTCCAGTTTTTATCGGTCCAGTTGAAGTCGGTATGGCCCACCACGGCAGAGGCTTCGTGCACGCCGTCGGACTGGTGCTGCGAGGCCGGGTCTGGGCGTTCCATGTCATCGTCGAGGCGGTAGGTATAGCGTGTGCCGGGGCCCGTTTCTTCGCTCAGGGCGGTCCAATAACCGAAGGCTTCGCGCTGCAGCGGTATTATCTTATCGTTATCTTTCAGCACCACATCAACCTGCGCAGCCGCGGGGGCCCACACCGTAAATAAGGTTCCTTTGTCTGGGGTATAATGTGCTCCAATCTCTCGTGTTATGCTCATTTCTTATTCGTTTACGCCTGATTTTTAACTCGCTTCTACGACATTAGGTTGTTCTTTTTTAGCCAATTCAATCTTTTCTGATTGCAAAGCCGTGCTATAACCCAATTAACACAGGCTGCAGGTATGGTTACGCCTAACCGTTCGAAACCTATTGGCAACGCATGCAGTACCTATTAGCTACTTTAATCAAATCAGGAAAAAGCCAATACATGGAAGCACTGGAAGGAACCAAAAGGGTCATCATCGAAAACGTGAAGCCGCAGGTAAACTGTGGGCAGTATCCAATAAAAAGGGTAGTGGGAGAGGAAGTAACCGTGACCGCAGATGTGTTTGGAGATGGCCATGATGAGGTAAAAGCCGTGTTGCTCTACCGCCACGCCAAAAAGAAAAAATGGAACGAAGTGCCCATGCAATTTCTGGGCAACGACCGCTGGGAAGTGACCTTCGCGCCCGACAGCATGGGTACTTTTGAGTATACCCTGCAGGGATGGGTCGATCATTTTTATACATGGCAGAAAGGTCTCAAAAAGAAGTTCGAAGCGAATCAGGATATCACGGTGGAGTTGCAGATCGGGGCTCAGCTACTCGAAGAGTCCGCCATGACTGCCAAGCCCGGACAACAGAAGCGCCTGCGCAAATGGGCCGAACAGCTCAACAGTCCCGGCTCCGTAGCCGACGCCGTGGCTCTGGCCACCGGCGAGGATGTGTCGGAGCTGATGCACGCCTGTTGCGACCGCCAGAACGTAACCACCTATCATAAAATACTAACCGTGGAAGTGGAGCGCCAGAAAGCGCTTTTCAGCACATGGTATGAGTTCTTCCCGAGGTCGGCGGCACAGGCAGACGGGCGTCACGGTACCTTCCAAGACTGTGAGCTACTCTTGCCGCGCATTGCCGAAATGGGCTTCGACACGATCTACCTGCCTCCTATTCATCCGATTGGTTTTGCTTTCCGGAAAGGTAAAAATAACTCGGTCACATCACAGCCTGGAGAGCCGGGTTCGCCTTGGGCCATCGGGGCCGAAACAGGAGGTCACAAGGCCATCCTGCCGGAGCTGGGCAGCGAAGAGGACTTCCGCAACTTTGTGCACGCCGCCCGCGAGCATGGCATCGAGGTCGCACTGGATTTTGCCATACAATGTTCGCCCGACCACCCCTATGTAAAGGAGCACCCGCAATGGTTTAAGTGGCGACCGGACGGCACGGTGCAGTATGCCGAAAATCCACCGAAAAAATACCAAGACGTGCTGCCCGTGAACTTCGAAACCGAAGACTGGCAGAACCTCTGGCGCGAACTCAAGAGTATCGTCATCCACTGGATCGAGCAAGGGGTGTACGTATTCCGTGTCGACAACCCGCATACCAAACCTTTCAGCTTCTGGGAGTGGCTCATACGCGAGGTTCGCCAGCAATATCCGCAGGTAATCTTCTTGGCAGAGGCCTTCACGAGACCGCGTGTGATGGAACGGCTTGGCAAGATCGGTTTCACGCAATCCTATACCTACTTCACATGGCGCAACACTGCCGCTGAGATAAAAGAGTACATGCGCGAACTCACACAGACTGAGATGCGCGATTTCTACCGTCCGAACTTCTGGCCGAACACCCCTGACATCCTGCCGCACGAACTGCAGACAGGCGGCGAACCAGCGCACATTACCCGTGTGGTGATGGCCGCGACGCTTTCTTCGAACTATGGCATGTATGGCCCCGTGTATGAGTTCGGCATCAACACACCGGTGCAGGGCAAAGAGGAATATTGGGACTCTGAGAAGTACGAAGTCATGCACTGGGACTGGGGCAAACTGACGAAAATCCGGGAGGTCATCACCAAGATCAATAAGATCCGGCAGGTCAACCCCGCTCTGCAAACCACTTGGAACATCGCCTTCGGCGACACGGACAACCCGCAATTGCTGTGCTACGCCAAGTGGGACGACAAGCGGAAAAACAAAATGCTCATGGTCATCAACCTAGACCCGCACAACACGCAGGCCGGTTGGGTGCAGGTGCCGCTCCATGCCCTGAAAATGCCCGATAACCAGCAATACATGGTGCATGATCTGATGACTGAGCACAAATACACTTGGAACAGCGAGTGGAATTACGTGGAATTGCGTCCGCACGAAATGCCGGTGCACGTATTCCGCATCGAAACAGCTACCCCGGGGATGGGCCATGAAAATCTTGATGATACTTGGCTTCCAGAAGACCACGGCAAACACGAATAAAACAGAAAAAACTATATGGCAGAGGAAAACACCCTTCTCGACGACAACATTCACTGGTACAAAGACGCCATCATTTACGAGTTGCACATCAAAGCCTTCATGGATGGCAACGGCGACGGCATTGGCGACTTCAAAGGCCTGATGCAGAAGCTTGACTACCTAGAAGACCTAGGCGTGACAGCGATCTGGCTTTTGCCTTTCTACCCGTCTCCACTCAAAGACGACGGCTACGACATCGCCGACTATTACAGCATCAATCCGAGCTATGGCAACATGCAGGATTTCAAACTGTTTGTGAAAGAAGCGCATCGTCGCGGACTCAAAGTAATCACAGAGTTGGTTATCAACCACAGCTCCGACCAGCATCCGTGGTTCCAGCGGGCACGTCGCGCGAAGAAGGGATCCAAATACCGCAACTACTACGTATGGACCGACGATCCGAAGCAATACAAGGACGTGCGCATCATTTTCACCGACTACGAACCGAGTAACTGGACGTGGGACCCCGTGGCTGGGCAGTACTACTGGCACCGCTTCTTCCACCACCAGCCCGACCTGAACTTTGACAACCCGGACGTGCAGCAAGAGGTGTTCAAGATGCTCGACTACTGGTTTGACATGGGTGTGGACGGTTTCCGTCTGGATGCCGTGCCGTACCTGTTTGAGCGCGACGGCACCAACTGCGAGAACCTGCCCGAGACACACGACTTCCTGAAAAAGCTCCGTGCCCATGTGGACAGCAAGTATGAGGGCAAGTTGCTTTTGGCGGAGGCGAACATGTGGCCAGAGGATTCGGCTTCGTACTTCGGTGACGGCGACGAATGCCACATGAACTACCACTTCCCGATCATGCCGCGCCTGTTCATGTCCGTGAAGATGGAAGACCGCTATCCGATCATCGACATTTTCGACCAGACCCCTGCCATACCGGAGACCTGCCAGTGGGCCATGTTCCTGCGCAACCACGACGAACTCACACTAGAAATGGTGACCGACGAGGAGCGCGACTACATGTATAAGGTATACACCCGCGATCCGATGGCCAAGATCAACCTAGGTATACGCCACCGCTTGGCGCCACTTTTAGGGAACGATCGCGCCAGAATCGAGCTCATGAACGTGTTACTTTTCTCAATGCGCGGTACGCCGGTGGTTTACTACGGTGACGAGATCGGCATGGGCGATAACTACTATTTAGGTGACCGCGACGGCGTGCGCACGCCGATGCAATGGAATGATAACCGCAATGCTGGCTTCTCGACTGCCAATCCGCAGAAGCTATACCTGCCTGTGATCATCGACCCGGAATACAAGTATGAGTCCGTGAACGTGGAGACGCAGCAACACAACAGTAGCTCTTTGCTTTGGTGGATGCGCCGCGTAATCAATATGCGCAAGCGTTACAAGGCTTTTGGACGAGGTACTATGCAGTTTCTGAACCCTTCCAACTCCAAAGTACTGGCTTTTGTGCGCTCTTATCAAGACGAGAACATTCTGGTGATCGCCAACCTGTCTCGCTTCCCTGAGGCGGTGGAATTGGAACTGCCTGAGTTTAAAGGCTACGTGCCGGTGGAGGTGTTCAGCCGGAACAAATTCCCGCAAGTGAAGGATGATACCTACCTGTTCACGATGGCGGCGCACGGCTACTATTGGTTCGAGTTGCAGCCGCAGGAAATGAGTGGTGGTGCCGGTCCGGATATGCAGAAACCAGCCATGCAGCTGCCGTCATTAAGCCAGCCGCTGCCTGCCCGTTCGCTTAAAACACTGGAAACGAAAGTGCTGCCACCTTATATCCTGAACCGTCGCTGGTTTGGCGGCAAGGCCCGCACTATACAGCGCATGCAGGTGGTGAGCAACATACCGATGACGGCAGGGCGCTTCGCCGCTTCGCTTTTGTTCATCGAGGTGAGTTATAATGAGGGACTGCCGGAACTGTACCAATTGCCAATTGCTTTTGCCAGTGGCGAACAGGAAGAGGAGCTCATGTCCACGCAGCAGAATAGCGTGATCGCCCGCGTGAGCGTGGATGGTAAAGAAGGCATCCTTTACGACGCGGTTTACTCTGAGGACTACCGGCAGTTGTTACTCAACATGATGGCCAAGCGCAAGCGCCACAAAGTGGACAATGCTGAACTTGTGGGCACGGGCAGTCGCTCCATCGCTTCTAAAATAAAGGAGATAGGACATCCGCTCTCATCCAAAATATTGGGGGCGGAACAGAGCAACACATCCGTGCTTTACGATAACCAGTTCTTCCTGAAGGTATACCGCAAGCTGGACCGCACCATGAATCCGGATGTGGAGATCGTGCAGGCGCTGACCGATGAGAATTTCCCTAACGTGCCGATGTTCCTTGGCTCCATAGAGCACGAGGAGAGCGGCAAACCGCCGATGGTGCTTGTGATGCTGCAGGAACTTGTGCCGAATCAGGGCGATGCTTGGGTATACATGGAAGACTCCCTCAAGCGCTTCTTTGAAAGGCTACAGACACACCGGGAGCACATCGACCAAGTTGATACCACGGGCACACTGGCGCGACCAATACCGTTCTCAGAGGCACCAGAGCACATGCAATTGCAGCTAGGCGGCGCGTCTGTGGAACGGATCGAGTTACTGGGACAGCGCACTGCCGAAATGCACTTGGCGCTCTCCAATATCAACGGCTCCAAAGATTTTGTACCAGAGGACTTCTCATTGCACTACCAGCGTTCGCTTTACTCGTCCCTCACCTCGCTGGTGCGCAGCAATTTCGACAGCCTGCGAAAGCATTTGCCCAACTTGCCAGACGCCGTTAGGGCAGAGGCCGAAGAAGTGCTGCAGATGCGACAAGAAGTGCTGGAACGACTCAAGAAGATCTTCAGCCGAAAGATCGACACAATGAAGATTCGTACCCACGGCGACTACCATTTGGGCCAGGTGCTGTTTACGGGGCGCGACTTCATCATCATCGACTTCGAAGGGGAACCGGCCCGCTCGTTCAGCGAACGCCGACTGAAGCGCTCGCCGCTGCGTGACGTGGCCGGCATGATCCGCTCCTTCCATTACGCTGCCTACAATGCGCTATTCCAGCAAGACAGCTTCCGCAAAGAGGACAGCGCTTATCTGGAAGAATGGGCAGAGCAATGGTACCACTACGCCAGCGGCTTCTTCATGCACACCTATCTGGACAAGACCAACGGAACAGGTGTGGTGCCGGAGAAAGAAGAAGACTTTGAGATACTGATCGAGACCTTCTTGTTGGAGAAGGCGATCTATGAACTGGGCTATGAATTGAATAACCGTCCGGATTGGGTGCTCATCCCGATCAGGGGCATCAAGTACATCATGAAAAAATATCGGAATGGCTAAGAAGAAGGAACAGGAGAACACACAGCAAAACCCCGCCGTGGGAACAGGTATGGAAACCAGTGCCAACGCGGCTTTGAACGATGGAGCGCCTGCTAAAAAAATGGCTGGCCGCAAGAGGACTAAAAAGGAAGAGGGTACACCCCATGATCAGATGACGTCTTCTGAAAATCAGTTGGCTGACATCACGCCTTCCCCGGCTCCAGCCAAGCGTGGCAGACCGCGGAAAACAGCTACAGAAGGAGGGGACGCGGCACAGGAGGTAACGGTGAAACCGAAACGCGGACGTGCGGCCACAGAGACGCCGATCGCCCAAACTGCGGCCAAACCAAAGCGGGGTCGAGCTGGGAAAGCTGAAACCACTGCAATGGAGGCAGAGGCCAAGGAGGTAGGTCTATCCACTACGCCATCGCCTGCCGCCGAACAGCCTTCTCAAGCGCAGACTGGGCCGGTTTTTTACGATACCAGCCTGTTGTCGGAGTTCGATATCTACCTGTTTCGCGAAGGCCGCCACTATACCTTGTACGACAAATTAGGCTCACACCTAATGGAGTGGCAGGGGACCAAAGGCGCCTACTTTGCAGTATGGGCTCCCAATGCCGAACAGGTGTCGGTTATGGGCGACTTCAACTCTTGGAACCGCGAAAGCCACCAGTTGCAGGTACGGGCCGACGGCTCGGGCATTTGGGAGGGTTTTATACCTGATGTGCTGGCAGGCATGCTATACAAATACCACATCAAGTCGCGCTACCACATGTACCACGTCGAGAAGAGCGACCCTTTTGCACTACGCCGTGAGAAGCCACCGCAAACCGCTTCGGTGGTGCACGACCTGCACCACACGTGGCAGGACGACAGTTGGCTGCAGCAACGGAAGGCACGCCACGGACAGGCCCAGCCTTACTCGGTATATGAGTTGCACGTGGGCTCTTGGCGCCGCAAGCCTGAAGACAATAACCGCCCGCTGACTTATCGCGAGCTTGCCGAAGAGTTGCCTGCCTATGTGAAGGATCTGGGCTTTACGCATGTCGAGTTCATGCCGGTGATGTACCATCCGTTCAACGGCTCATGGGGCTATCAGATCACGGGATACTTTGCAGCGGCCAGTACTTATGGCTCACCCGAAGACCTGATGTGCCTGATCGACTGTCTGCACCGTGAGGGCATTGGCGTGATCATGGACTGGGTGCCATCGCACTTCCCGTCCGACGAACACGGGCTGGCCTATTTCGACGGTACGCACCTGTTCGAGCACGCCGATCCGCGCAAAGGCTACCACCCGGACTGGAACAGCTACATCTTCAACTACGGACGCAACGAGGTATGTTCTTTCCTGATCAGCAACGCCCTCTTCTGGCTCGACAAATACCACGTAGACGGGCTTCGTGTGGATGCCGTGGCCTCTATGCTATACTTAGACTACAGCCGCAAGCACGATGAGTGGATCCCGAACGAGTATGGTGGACGCGAGAACCTGGAGGCGATTTCTTTGCTCAAAGATTTCAATCAGGCGGTGCACGATAAGTTTCCTGAGGTATTGACCATTGCCGAAGAATCCACGGCGTGGCCGCAGGTGACGGGCAAGGTAGAGGACGGTGGACTCGGCTTCGACATGAAATGGATGATGGGTTGGATGCACGACACGCTGACCTATTTCTCCAAAGACCCTGTATACCGCCGACACCACCAAGGCGATATCACTTTCAGTATCATCTATGCCTTCACGGAGCGCTTCATGCTGCCGCTCTCCCACGACGAAGTGGTGCACGGCAAAGGAGCTCTCATCCGCAAAATGCCGGGTGATGAATGGCAGGCTTTCGCAAACCTGCGGGCGCTCTATGCTTACATGTACGCCCACCCGGGTGCTAAGCTCATGTTTATGGGTGGAGAATTGGCGCAGAGTAGCGAGTGGAACCACGACAGTAGTCTAGACTGGCACTTGCTGCAGTTTGGTTATCATGCAGGAGTACAGGAACTGATCCGATCTCTCAATCACCTCTACAAACAGGAACCAGCGCTTTACGCCCACAGCTTTGAGCCGCAGGGATTTCAATGGATCGATTTTCAGGACGCCCACAACAGTGTGATGAGCTTTCTGCGCAAAGGGGACAGGCCGGAAGACCAGCTCTTGGTTGTCTGTAACTTTACCCCGGGTGTGCACGAGCATTACCGTCTAGGCGTCCCAACCGGAGGCAACTGGGTGGAGGTGTTTAACAGCGACGACAGTCATTTCGGGGGAAGTAATTTCCACAACCACGGTGCGCTGCAGGCTATACCTGATTCCTTTCATGGGCATGATTATTCTGTAGTGCTGAAGTTACCGCCTATGGCGGTGGTGTATTTTAAGTACCAGTCGGAGGGGTAGTAATTCTTGTAAAGTATATTTTTGATTGAGAGCGTCTTTTCAGTTTTGGAAAGGCGCTCTTTTTATTTTCGCTTTTGCTGGTTTCGCTGCGTAGCAACGTCTTATTAGGTAAAGCAACTAGCCTTGCTTTGTAGCTTCGCCTGTGCAGCGGGCGCTCACTTTTTTCCTTGATGAAAAAAGTGAGCAAAAAAATCAAGACGATTTTAAACTCGCTGACCGCTCAAACACAAAATCGTCGCTTGTGCACCGGGCTAAAGTAATTCGTTTCATAGATTCTGTGCAAGTATGTCTTTCAATGCGTGTTATTGGTGCGTAACAGGTACAACAACGCTTATACTTACATACTGGCAGTTACAGATTCCCCGCCCTAGACAAGGAGGGGTTAGGGGTGGTTGGATCCGGTGTTGCATAAAGCCCCCCTTTGAAGTCGAAGATCCCGGACTTGATTCGGGAGGGGTAGGGGGATGACAATCGTTCCCAATTCCCTCTGGGGGTAGGGGCCCTCAATAATAGGAGGGGCAGGTATAATCGTGCACGAAAAGCCCCCTCCTGTTTTTAGGAGGGGGTTGGGGGAGGTATCATTTCCCCTTCCTCACCGGGAAAAACTTCCTGAAACTCATCTTACGCTCTACTTCCTCTTCCGGTATTTCTGTGCCTGAGACAGACCGCACATCCTCGATCGAGTAGAAGGCGTTGGGGTTGTAGTCTCTTATAATGCCGATGACTTCCTGCAGTTTCTTGCGCTTCAGAATCATGAACAGCAGGTTTACTTTGCCGCGAGAGCCTTTGGCGTCTAGGGCAGTCAGGCGGTAGCCGCGATTGGTCAGGCGATCGATCAGGCTATCTGCCGACTCAACGGTTATGACCCGCACCACTACTTGGCCCAGCGCCAGCTTTTGCTCAATGCGCAGGCCTAAGAAGTTACCAGTAGCGAACCCGGCGGCCCATGCGAAGTAAGAAGCGAAGTTGCTCAGGTTCTGCATTACTTGCGTGATGGCCACAAGCCAAATGAGCACTTCTACAAAACCCAATAGCGGAGCGATGACTTTGTCGCCTTTTGAAATGAAAACAATGCGTAAAGTTCCTAGCGTTACATCCATGATGCGGGCCAGAAATATAAGAACAGGTATAATGACCCAGTTCATGATATCCGGGTCAATTCCTTTAAAATAATCCATGTGTTGGTGTTTCGGTTGGGCTGTGTTAGGTATGTGTAAGCTGTTACTGCGCCTGTCCTGAAATGGTTGCCGGAGGGAGGTCACTGCGTACTTTGGGTAACGCCTCCGGATAGCGCTCCTGTATAAAGGTAATGAGTTTTTCGCGGATATGACAGCGCAAATCCCAAGCTATAGCTGAACTGGGGGCGCTCACCATCACCCGCAACTCCAATGTCCGTTCTTTGGCATCGGTTACCTGCAGATTGTGCACTTTGCGATCCCAAAGCGGGGTGGCCTCTAAAATATGCTCCAGTTCCTTTCTGATCTTCTCAACAGGGGCTGTATAGTCCAAGTACAGGTATACCGTGGCCAGAATGTCGGAACCGGTGCGGGTCCAGTTCTGGAAAGGCTTTTCGATGAAGTAGTTAAGCGGTAGCACAAGGCGGCGGTTGTCCCAGATGCGCAGCACCACATAGGTCAGTGTGATTTCCTCTACACGTCCAAACTCACCTTCCAGCACCAGTACATCGTCGATGCGGATGGGTTGGGTGAAGGCAATCTGCAGTCCGGCGAGCAAATTGGAGAGGGAGCGCTGCGCGGCAAAACCCACGATGATACCGGCTATACCTGCCGAAGTAAGCATACCGGTTCCCAGCTTGCGTACCGGCTCAAACGAGAGGAGTATCAGCGACACCGTGATGAAAATGATGAGCACGATCGACAGCTTTTTGATGAATTGCAGCTGCGTGATCAGGCGTCGCTCCCGGTAGTTGTCTTCCTTGGTTATGTTGTATTTGAGGCGCACCATGTCCTGCACCACATATACCAGTTGCAACAGAATCCAGCCAAAGCCGGCAATGTTCAGCAGCTCGATGAGGCGACGAAAAAAATAGTACTGCTCCGGCGTGAAGGGGGCAGAGCTAAGAACAAAGGCGGCAAAGAGCAATGGAATAAAGAAAGTGAGCGGCCGGTCGAGGTGCCGTGTCACGGAGGCCATCAGCTGAGGGGCCGTCTTCCGGTTGTACAGGTTCAGAAGCCAGAAGAGCACCACTTTCACCACAAGTCCCACGACAATGGCAAGACCTATGATGAGGAGGCCTAAAGCTAAGTGGTCGAGTTCAGAAATAAATTGTGAAAAGCTTTTCATGCCCATCACATACGCTAAACTAAGAATTAAGTAGTGATCTAGTGTATAAACGCCTGTGTTGTAGGGGAGAGTAAAATTAACATACAAATACTACTATATAGTAGAAACGTGAAGCCTCTTCTTGCGTATGATATAAAGACTGCCTATGCTGTACGCACAAACACAATTTAACATCCAGACGCTGAAAGCAATGCGATTTCACACCCAATCGCAAAGCAATAGAAGCCTGACATAAGGTAAAATAAACATGGCCAAATTGATCATTGTATCAAACAGACTTCCCGTAAAACTTCAGGAGAGTGAGGGCAAGCTCAACTTTACACCAAGTGAAGGCGGGCTTGCCACCGGATTGGGCTCCATTTACAAGAAGAAAAACAACCTATGGATCGGTTGGCCGGGTATGGTGGTCGAGGAGGAATCTCAGCAAGAGGATATCGTCGAGAACCTGAACGGACAGAACATGCACCCGGTCTTCCTGACCGAAAAAGAGATAAAAGAATTTTACGAGGGCTTCAGCAACGAAACACTGTGGCCCACTTTCCACTACTTCAGCCAGTATGCCATTTACGACCAGCAGGTATGGGAAACGTATGTAGAAGTGAACCAGAAGTACTGCGATGAGGTGGTGAAAGTGGCGGAGCCGGACGATACCATTTGGGTACACGACTACCAGCTCTTGCTCCTGCCCTCCATGCTGCGTGAGAAACTACCAAATAGTACGATCGGTTTTTTCCAGCACATTCCTTTCCCGTCCTACGAGGTGTTCCGCTTGTTGCCTTGGCGCAAAGAGCTGTTAGAAGGTATGCTTGGTTCCGACCTTATCGGTTTCCATACCTACGACGACATGCGCCACTTCCTAAGCTCCGTGAACAGACTTGTAGGCCATGGCAGTACCCACGGCTGGATCAATACTGGCAACCGCTCTTTACTGGTAGACTCTTTCCCGATGGGGATAGATTATGAGAAGTATGCCCAAACAGCGGACAGCGAAGAGGTGAAGAAGCGCGAAAAGATCTATCGCAACAACTTGCATTCCAAAAAGATTGTGCTGTCGATCGACCGTCTGGACTACTCCAAAGGTATACCGCAGCGTCTGCAGGCCTTTGAGTTGTTTCTGGAGCGTTACCCGGAGTTCCATGAGAAAGTAACGCTGGTGATGCTCGTGGTGCCTTCACGAGACGCCGTGGAGAAATACAAAGAGCTGAAAAACGAGGTGGATGAACTCGTGGGCCGCATTAATGGCAAGTACAGCCACATGAACTGGAACCCAATCCAGTATTTCTACCGCTCTTATCCGCTCGAAACGCTTTCCGCGTTCTACCGCATGGCCGATGTGGCGCTGGTAACGCCTATGCGCGACGGTATGAACTTGGTATGCAAGGAGTATGTGGCCAGCAAACTCGACCAGACCGGTGTACTGATTCTGAGCGAAATGGCCGGGGCTTCTAAAGAGCTATCAGAGGCCTTGCTTATCAACCCGAACGACATCAACCAGCTTGTAGAAACCCTGCATACGGCCCTGACCATGCCGGAGGATGTACAAAAGCAGCACATGCAGCACATGCAGGAATCGCTGCGCAGGTATAACATTCACCACTGGGTGAGCATGTTCATGGACCGTTTGTCTTATGTCAAGATCAAGCAGCTGTCTATGGCGACGACTTACCTCGACGAGGCTACTTTCCAAGAACTCAGCAACTCGTACGAAGACTCCAGTTCCCGCCTCTTCTTCTTAGAGTATGACGGCGCGTTGGTAGATTACCACAACCGTCCGCTGATGGCGGCTCCGGATGAGGATTTGCTGGAGCTCTTGCAAGTGCTCTGCAGCAACCCAAAAAACCGTGTTGTCGTGGTGAGCAGTCGCGAGAAAGACAACATGCAGCGTTGGTTGGGTAATCTCAATATCGACCTGATCGCCGAACATGGTGTTTGGATAAAACAGCGCGGTACCGGCTGGCAGACCATGACCAGCCTGATCGACGACTGGAAAAGCGATATCCGACTCATCCTCGACCTGTACGTGGACCGTACGCCGGGCTCCTTTATCGAAGAGAAAGAGTACTCGCTCGTATGGCACTATCGCCGCGTGGAGACTGGTTTAGGCGAACTGCGTGCCCGCGAACTGGTGAGCCACCTCAACTTCTTGGCCACCAACAGCAACCTGCAGGTACTCGACGGACAGATGGCCGTAGAGATAAAAGCGCAGGAGGTGAGCAAAGGCAAGGCGACCAGTTTCTGGCTCAACATGTACCCGCACGATTTCGTGCTGGCCATCGGCGACGACTGGGGCGACGAGGACATTTTCAAAGCGATGCCGCGGGAGGCCTATACCGTTAAGATCGGAAACTCGCATTCTGTGGCCAAGTACCATTTGGATACCTGCGAAGAGACCCGCAAACTGTTGTCCCGCTTGGTAGGACTTAAGCAGAAGAAGGCGCCAAAAGAGTTGTTGTAAAATAA
This sequence comes from uncultured Pontibacter sp., assembly GCF_947499215.1. GTDB lineage: Bacteria > Bacteroidota > Bacteroidia > Cytophagales > Hymenobacteraceae > Pontibacter. The sequence goes on along the minus strand of NZ_CANMNI010000001.1, from coordinate 950,282 downwards.
TTTAGAATGAAAACAAAGAGCCCCGGCCTGTGAGAACAGACCGGGGCTCTTTGTTAAAGGCTTATTAAATTCTAGGACTGATGATCTGTCTTCCGGTTATACCTCCGGTAGCTGTACACCAGCGAAATAAGGACCAATATATTTGCCACGAGCCGCATGTATACCTGTTGGTTAGGTACAGACGTTAGCGAATCAGAAAAATCAATGTTAGTGATATTATAAATGATCAAGCCGATAAGCAGGACGATCAGGATAAGGGCAAACTTCTTCATTGAACTTAATTCGAGCTATTGAAACAAGCTGCCGTTATTGCCTGTGCCTTTCTCAGGCTTTGAGGCCGGCTCTTCACAGTTTTCTTCGTTGAAGACTTGGTTGATAGCGTTTTCGGCGTGGCGCAGTTTGTCTTTGCAGAATTTGATCAGCAGGGAAGAGCGCTGCACTTTTTGGGTGAGTTCATCCACATCCACCGAGTCGCTTTCGATAGCCCGCAGGATTTCCTCCAGCTCTTGGGTGGCTTCGCGGTACGTCATTTTGTTTATGTCTTTGTTATTCATCTTTGTCAGTGTTTACAACGATACTGTGCAGCCTGCCGTCCTGCAGGCGCGTTTCAATCACGTCTCCTTCTGTTACCTGCCCAATGTGCTTTATGATCTTGCCATTGAGCAGTGTCAAGGTATAGCCGCGTAGCAACAGCTTTTCCGGGTCGTTGGCCTGAATCCGCATCTCCAGCATGTCGAGTCGGTGCGAGGCGGTGCTCATGCTTCTCTGGGCGCTATACTGCAAGCGGTCACTGCATTTCACAAAGCGCAACTGACTTAGTTTATGCTTGTCCTTGGCCTCCGTCTCGATGCAGTGCACCAGTTTGTTCAGGTCTTGCTCCTTCATGTGCAGCCAACGCTGGCCTATTCCCTCCACACAAACAGTCAGCTCGCTTAGTTCCTTGCCGCGTAGGTGCAATAAATCTTTTGTATTTGCCCGTATCAGCTGTTCTTTATCGCTCAGAAGGAGCTTTTGGTTGTGTAAGAAGTTCTTCGGTTTGAGCAGCAGGCTTTTCGAAAAATGCTCCAACTGTTCCCGGTTCTCCTGCAGATAAGCGTTGGTCAGGTTTGATATCTTCAAACTCTGGCGCTCCAGTTTGTCGGCGGACAAGCGCAATTGCTGGGCGGCAAACATGTAGATGCTGTCATACAGGCTCTCCACTTCCGTTTCGAGTGCACGGCCTCTGTCTATCAGAAAGCTGGCCACGGCAGTCGGTGTTTTCTGGCGGGTATGCGCCACCAGATCTGAGATGCTTTCGTCGCGCTCGTGGCCTATACCTGTTATCACAGGCAAGGGGGAGTTGCCGATGGCAGCGGCTACCCTGTAGTCGTCGAAACAACCCAGATCGGTCTGCGAACCACCACCTCGGATCATCACGATGGCGTCGAACAGGTGACTGTACTTAGCAATCAGATCCATGGCTTTGACAATGGAAGCCGGTGCCTCGTTGCCCTGCACAATGGCCGGAAAAAGGCGTGTGTCGAAGGTATAGCCGTAGCTGTTGTGCTCGAGCTGGTGTATAAAATCCTGATAACCTGCCGCTGTCGCCGACGACACAATGGCCAGTCGCTGCGGCACCAGCGGCATTTCCAGTTCTTTGTTAGCCGTGAGCAGTCCCTCAGCCTCTAGTCGCTTTAGGGTTTCCTGTCGTTGCCGGGCAAGGTCGCCGATGGTATAGTTCGCATCGATGTTGATGATGTCGAGGCTCAGGCCATAAAGTTCATGAAAGCGCACCTGCGCCTGAAACAAAATCTTGAGCCCGGCTTTGAGCGGCTGTCCGGTCTTCTCTTCAAAGTAGCGCCCCAGCATCTGGAAACGGCTACTCCATATTGTGGCCCTTGCTTGCGCCTGCAGTGCTCCGCGCGGGTCGTCGCCTTTGTCGATCAGGTTGAGGTAACAGTGTCCTTTGCGGCGGTCAGCGTTTACCTGTGATATCTCAGCTACCACCCAGTAACTGTCCGGAAACGCCATCTCCAGTTCTTCCCTAATCTGCTGGTGCAGCTCAAGGAGCGAAAGCGGAGCGCTGAACTCCTGCGAAATGGTGGTTTGCCGGAAATGGAATTGGGCCATGGACTGGGTGAAGGATCTAAACCCGAAGATAGGGTTTTTGAGTGAAAGTTGATTATGGGTTTGTGGGATTTTAGCTTATTCACGGATATTGAAAGATATCAAATCTTACTTCGTAGAGGTAGCTATCGTTTTTGGCAACTGACCTTGCTTTGTAGCTTGGCTTGGCCAGCCGGGCCCTACTTTTTTTCTTGATAAAAAAAGTAGGCAAAAAAATCAAGACGCTCCAAACTCGCTGACCGCTCAAACAGTGGAGCGCCGCAAAGTGCACTTGACAGATGTGATTTGTTTCATTGCCAGCGTGCGAGTTACTCTTTCAATGCGTGTTCTAGTGATGTGAGTGTGAATTGCCATAACATTTAAACCTTTCACAGTAGTAATGGCAGAAAGTCCCCCTTCGAAGGGGGCAGGGGGATGTCAATCTTGAACAGGCACAAAGCAGCTATAGAACGTATACCTGTGAATTGACAGTTCCAAGTTCCCCGCCTTGGACAAGGAGGGGCTAGGGGTGGTTGGACCCGGTAATGCTGAAATAGACCCCCTTCGAAGTAGAAGATTTCGGACTTGTTTCGGAAGTGGGCAAGGGGATGTTACTCGTGTACAACACCCCCTCCTATTTTGGGGGTAGGGGCCCTCTATAAAAGGAGGGGGCTGGGGGAGGTGTAAATCCTTACCCCTTCAACCCCTCCAAAGTCTGCATCACCTTTTCCTGCCAAAGCTGTTTTTCCAGCACCACGGGTGGGGCGGCGCGTTCGAGGCAGTCAGTCAGAGGACAGCGCTCACATGTTTCGTTTACTAGGCGGTGCACAATGGCTGGATCGTCTAAGAAGCGGACTTTGCGACGCAGGTTTTCGTTGAGGAGCATGCCAATGCTGATCGTTCCGTTCATGCTTTCGGTGGGCTGGGCCAAGGCCATCACCAGATACTCGTTGGTGGAGTTAACATAAGAGGAGCGCTGTATACCTGCCAGCGGCTGCTCAAAGTTGCCAGCTAGTTTGTGCTGCTCCATTTCCTCGAAAAGCGTGAGCGAGATCCAGCGGCGGCAGTAGTGCTCGTTCAGGAAAGAGGCGTGCGGGTTATGCAAGCCCGAGAGGTGCAGTTCCTTGGTCAAAGAAAAGCGGTCTATAGCTGCATCGTGGTGGAAGCGTAAGAAAAACAATTGCTTGATACTGAAGAAGCGTGGCAGGAGGGAGGTGAGCCGGTGCAGGAGCGTTTCCGGTGAGGTGCGGTAGCTCTCCATCAATTGTACCAGTAAGTCAGGTTGCCAAGTCGGTTGCGCGAAAAACGTCTGCATGTCCTGCACCAACCGGTCGCGGTTGAGCAGCAAAGCCCCTGCAAAATAAGAGGCTTTGAAGTTGTTAAGCACCTCCTCAAAGGAGCCCACTTTTACCCAAGTGGACGTGTGGGGCCGTGGCTGCAGCTGCAACACCTCAAAGCCAATCTCACGGGCCACCGCAAAAGCGCGCTGTTGCTCTGTCAGGTTAGGGTTGAGCAAAAGTACCGGCGCCGCACCGGGTATGTGGACGGAGCGAAGCGGGGCCAGTTCAGGGTGTTGATCAAATGTATCTGTTGCGATTTTTATGTTAAATGAATCTTGCAGTATACCTGCCAGATGCGCAAAGGTCGGCGTAGCCTCCGGACTAATACCGTGTACCTCCATAAAGCGCTCCACCTCCAACTCTAGGTCTTCGAAATAGTTGTCGTGCAGTTCCTGGTAGGAGCGCAGGGCGGAGAAGTAGAATTGCTCAACCCGTAAGTCAAATGCGCGGGAGATTTCCAGCAAGGTATTCACAAAGGCACTCAACTTGGCAGGAGCCGTGGCAAATAGGTCCAATAATCGACTCACATCCAACCCGAAATGCTCGAGCGGCAACTCCGACAAGATGTTCGATTGCAAGAGTTCGCCCACTGGTTGCAGGCGCTTGCTCAACTGCAGTGAAACCAGATAATCATAGGTCACGCCCAATTCATCGGCGATCACGGCGATCTTGCTGGGTTTGGGGTGCTTTTTCCCTTTCTCTATTTCATTGAGGTACGATACCGATATACCTGTACTCGTGGCCAGATCGGTGAGCGAGATGTTCTTTTCTGTTCTTAACTGTTTGATTTTCAGTCCGAGTATAAGCCGGATAACATCTTCTTGTAGCCTCATCAAAAATAATTTTTGTGGTCTTTATGCTAATAAACGCGCTTTTGCGATTATTTCCTAAAAACGTAAAAAAAATATTTAGCGAAAATTCGCCATAACTAAATTGTTCGCGTATAGATGTTAAAGTAACAAAACATCACCTCAAGTTTATAATTATGTTAGTTGAAAGCACAGCCCAAGTAAAAGGAATACCTGTGAAAGGTATAGAGCATGTATTAACACCTGAAGCCCTTGAATTTTTGGCCATGCTGCATGAGCGCTTTGAAAACAGAAGAGAAGAGCTTCTGAAAGCAAGAGCGGAGCGGCAACAGCGGATTGATGCCGGGGAGCGCCCTGATTTTCTGGAAGAGACAAAAGCCGTGCGGGAAGGAAACTGGAAGGTAGGTGCTATACCTGCCGACCTGCAGATGCGCCGTGTGGAGATCACAGGTCCAGTGGATCGCAAAATGGTGATCAATGCGCTGAACTCCGGGGCCGATGTGTTCATGGCTGACTTTGAAGACGCGAACTCACCCACGTGGGAAAACGTGGTGCAGGGGCAGCTCAACCTTTACGATGCCGTGCGCCGTACCATCACCTATCAAAACGGCAAGGTATACCAGCTAAAGGACGAGGTGGCCTTGCTGAAGGTGCGCCCAAGAGGCTGGCATCTGACTGAGAAGCATTTGGTAATAGGAGACAAGCCCATCTCAGCCGCTTTGTTTGATTTCGGACTATTCTTCTTCCATAACGCCAAAGAGCTGATCGCCCGGGGCACGGGTCCATACTTCTACCTACCCAAACTGGAGAGTCACTTGGAGGCACGCTTGTGGAACGACGTGTTCGTAGCGGCACAGGAGGCGCTGGATATACCGGTTGGCACCACCAAAGCGACTGTGTTGATTGAGACCATACTGGCCGCTTTCGAGATGGACGAAATCCTCTACGAATTGCGCGAGCATATTGTCGGACTCAATGCTGGACGCTGGGACTACATTTTCAGCGCCATCAAGAAATTCCGCAACCAGCCCGATGTCATTTTTCCGGACCGTACGGCCATCACCATGCAAGTGCCTTTTATGAAAGCGTACACTGATCTGCTTGTGCAAACCTGTCACAAGCGGGGGGCGCATGCCATGGGCGGTATGGCGGCTTTCATCCCGAATCGCCACGACCCAACTGTAAACAAAACTGCCTTTGAAAAAGTGAAAGCCGACAAGGATTTCGAAGCCAAAAACGGTTTTGACGGCACGTGGGTAGCCCACCCGGATTTGATTCCGGTAGCGCGTGAGGCTTTCGATAAAGTGCTGGGAGATAAACCTCACCAGAAGGAAGTGCTGCGCGAAGAGGTGAACGTGAAAGCCGACGACCTGCTCAACTTCAACATAGAAGGAGGCAAGATTACAGAGGCCGGTCTGCGACTTAACATCAACGTGGGCATCCTCTACATCGGCAACTGGCTTTGCGGTACTGGCGCAGCTGCCATCCACAACCTGATGGAAGACGCCGCCACCGCCGAGATCTCCCGGGCGCAGGTATGGCAGTGGCTGCACCATGAGGGCACACAAACCGCCGAAGGAGAGCCCATCACAGAAGAGCGCGTGCTGCAACTGATCAAAGAAGAGACCGAGAACATCAAAGAGGAGGTAGGTTTGGCGATGTTCAAAAACTGCCACTACGAACGCGCTTCCCAACTCTTCTCGGAACTCGTGCTCTCTACCTGCTTCGTCGATTTCCTGACCCTACCGGCATATAAATACATTGATTAAACTCCAAAATCACAAATCCCCATGAATAAGACAGAAAGAATTCAGGCTATCCAGCAAGACTGGCTTGTGAACCCACGTTGGGCAGGTATAAAAAGACCGTATACTGCCGATGAAGTTGTAAAACTGCAGGGCTCCGTTAAAATTGAGTATACCTTGGCCCGCAATGGGGCCGAGAAACTGTGGCGCCTGCTGCACACCGAAGAATATGTGGCCGGACTGGGCGCCATGACTGGCAACCAAGCGGTGCAGGAAGTGCAGGCTGGTCTCAACGCCATCTACCTGAGTGGCTGGCAAGTCGCTGCCGATGCCAACCTAGCCGGGCAGATGTACCCAGACCAAAGCCTATATCCGGCGGACAGTGTGCCGAACGTAATCAAGAAGATTAACAATGCCCTGCTGCGTGCCGACCAGATACAGAGCGTGACCGGAGATGGTGAAGTCGACTGGCTGGTTCCGATTGTGGCGGATGCGGAGGCTGGTTTCGGCGGCAACCTGAATGCCTTTGAACTGATGAAAATGATGATCGAGGCCGGAGCTGCCGGTGTGCATTTCGAAGACCAGTTGTCCAGTGCCAAGAAGTGCGGCCACCTAGGTGGCAAGGTGCTGGTACCAACGCAGGAAGCTATCAACAAACTGGTGGCAGCGCGACTGGCAGCAGATGTAATGGGTGTGTCAACCCTATTAGTGGCCCGCACTGATGCCGATGCCGCCAACCTGATTACCAGCGACATCGATCCGCGCGACCATGCTTTTGTTATACCGGGTGAACGCACCAGCGAAGGTTTCTACCGCGTGAATTGCGGTATAGAGCAAGGTATAGCCCGCGGTTTGGCCTATGCCCCTTACGCCGACCTGATCTGGATGGAAACTTCTACGCCAGACTTGGAACAGGCACGCAGGTTTGCTGAAGCCATCCATGCCGAATATCCGGGCAAGCTGCTGGCCTACAACTGCTCACCGTCCTTTAACTGGGCCGCCAAATTGAGTGTGGAAAAAATGGAAACGTTCCGGGAAGAATTGGCGAAGATGGGCTACAAGTTTCAGTTCATTACATTGGCCGGCTTCCATGCGCTCAACACGAGTATGTTTGAGTTGGCAAAGGCGTATAAAGCACGCGGTATGGCGGGCTACTCCGAGCTGCAGGAGCGTGAGTTCGGCTTAGTGAAAGACGGCTTCAAAGCGGTGAAACACCAGTCTTTTGTCGGCACCGCTTACTTCGATGCTATCCAGAATACCGTCACTTCAGGCACTGCCTCTACCGCCGCATTGGTGGGCTCTACCGAAGAAGAACAGTTTCATTAAGCATAGTTTAATTGGGTAAAACAAAAACTCCCCGCTGTCTCATTGATAACGGGGAGTTTTCGTTTTATGATGATTCGATATGTTCAGATTGGGCTGTTTACTCTGTCTTGAACCCGATGCCCTTGGCTCTTTTCTCCCAGTTCTCGCGGGCCCATTTCTGCATGTCTTCCACGTTGTCCATCTCGTCCATGATCTCCATGCCCAGTAAGGTTTCGATGATGTCCTCCATAGTCACGATACCGGCCGTGCCGCCATACTCATCCACTACCAGTGCGATATGGTTTTGCTCTTTCAGCAGTCGGCTGAACAACTCAGGTATAGGCATGTACTCGGTTACCACTTCTATATTACGCTTAATGCTATTCAAAGGCATGTGACCTTGGTTATCAATCAGTTTCGAGAGTACCTCGTCCTTTAGCACATAGCCGTGAATGTCGTCTAAACTGTTCTGGTAAACCGGGATACGGGAGAAGCGTAGAGTCTTGGCCTGCTTGAAAAAATCTATTATAGGCATATCCTCCTGCGCACCGTAAATAACAGTTCTAGGCGTCATGACATGGCGCACCAAAATCTGATTGAAGCGCAGCACATTGCGCAATATCTGAGATTCTCCTCTTTTGAAAATACCTTCTTTTATACCAATCTCCGCCATAGCAGTGAAGTCGGCACGGCTCAGCACACTTTTGTTCTTGTCGCGTTTCAGACGCTTGGTAATGAACTGTGACAGGATAATGAGCGGGTATAGCGGCGAGTAGATCATGATGCGCAGCGTAGTCACCGTAAAGGGTGTCAGCTGCCTCCAATAGTTAGCGCCCAATGTTTTAGGTATAATCTCGGAGAGGATCAATATGATGATCGTGAGAATAGCCGAAATAAGCGACAGGTATTCTTCGCCCCAAATGATCTGCGCTTGGGCGCCGACGCCAGCAGCGCCAATGGTATGCGCAAACGTATTGACGGTAAGGATGGCAGCCAATGGCCGGTCGATGTTATCTTTAAACTCCTGCAGGTGCTTGCCTACAGTTGGGTTTTCCTGTGCGGTAATGCTCACATGTGAGGGGGTGATGCTGAGTAAGGCCGCTTCGAGCAGGGAGCATAGAAATGAAAAAACAAGTGCAATGGAAAGGTATAATATGAGTAAGCCCATGTAGATGGAATAAGGTTTAGGTTAGCCTTTGATTGTGTGTCAAAGGTAATGAAATTAGTGTACTACGCGCAGAACCGGCTCCTCGAGCGGCGTACGGGTTTCGGGGTCCACTGTAAAGTAGCCTACCATGCTCGGGCCATAGCCTAAGTTCAGTTCCACAAATTTGTTCTTCTCGGGCAGCATCTCGATTACCTCTTGCTGTAATGCTCGGTACCTGTCGAGCAGGTCTTTCAGTTTTTGCTCTTTGTCATTAAGCGAGTTCTGCGGTTGCTGATCTGTCAGCTGATGCTCAATATTCTGCTCCGGGTCAAAATCAGGTTTTACACTTTGTAAAGAAAGTACCTCCACTTCGAGCAGCCGTATGTCGCGCTCTATGTGCAGGTACTCTTTTACCTTATCCTCTAGCGGAATAAGCGATTCGTCCAGATATTCAATCAGATTTTCCATAGTCTTATCGTGTATAATTGCGTGTACAGCCCCATATACGGCAGATACCTTAATTTATTTGCATACGTGAAGTACTACCGCACGGCTACACTAATGACTAAAGTCTACTTGCACCTACAGCCATTTAAACAGCTTTTTGATATAAGCCAGTCGGTTCCCATAAGGCGGATAGCGTAGCGGCAAATCGATCCAAGTACCCCGGTGCACCACACTTTTCTGATTCGAGAAAAGCTCAAAACTGGACTGCCCATGATAGCTTCCGACACCGCTTTCGCCCACACCACCGAAGGGCAAGTTGGGGTTAATGAGGTGAGAGATTGTGTCGTTAATGCAGCCTCCGCCAAAGTGGGTCTCCTTTAGCACACGCTGCTGCCGTTCTTTGCTGTTTGAGAAGAAGTACAGCGCGAGGGGCTTCTCATGGGTATTGATCTGTGCAATGGCGTCATTTAGGTTGGTATAGGTGAGCACGGGCAGAATGGGCCCGAAGATCTCATCCTGCATCACAGCGTCATTCCAAGTTATCTGGTCCAGTACAGTGGGGGCGATAAAGCGGCTCTCCGCATCATGCTGACCGCCGATGCGCACCACACCGTCCCGGAGGTAGCTGCTCAAGCGTTCGTAGTGCCGGTCGTTTACAATACGGGCCAAGTCAGGGCTGTGGCGGGGTGTATCACCATAAAACTGTTGAATGGCAATGCGCAGCTGCTCGATCAGTTCTTCTTTTACCTGCTCCTGCACCAGCAGGTAGTCGGGTGCCACGCAGGTCTGGCCGGCGTTCATGAATTTGCCCCACACAATACGCCGTGCCGTGAGGCCTAAGTCAGCATCCTCGGCCACAATAGCCGGACTCTTGCCACCAAGCTCCAGTGTAACCGGGGTGAGGTGCTCAGCTGCGGCTTTCATCACCACGCGTCCCACCTGCGTGCTGCCGGTAAAAAAAATATAGTCGAAGCGCTGGGCCAGTAGGTGCTGCGTAGTTGAAACGCCTCCCTGCACGACTGCCACGTAAGCCGGGTCGAACACGGATTGTATGATTTTGGCGATCACCTTAGCAGTAGCCGGTGTGAGTTCTGAAGGTTTAATGATGGCACAGTTTCCAGCGGCTAATGCCCCGATCAACGGATTTAGAACCAGTTGCAGCGGATAATTCCAAGGCCCGATGATGAGCGCCACACCGTAAGGCTGCGAATACACATAACTGCGTGCAGGAAAATTGAGCAGCGTTTCGCGCACGGCCTGCGGTTTGGCCCACTTTTTCAGGTGCTTGAGTACCAAGCGTATCTCTTTCTCCACAAAACCGATCTCGGTCGTGTAAGTTTCAAAAGCGGGCTTTCGAAAGTCGGCGTACATGGCGTCGATAATTTCCTGCTCGTGGTTCTGGACGGCTTCGAGCAGTAGACGGAGCTGATCCTGACGGAAGCGGATGTCGAGGGTTTGGCCGTTGGCAAAAAAAGATCGCTGCCTTTGCAGCAGGTCAAAAACTGCCTGCGGGTCAGCCTCCACGATGGGGGGGACACGCTTTACATAAGTGTTTGTTGCGTTCATAGCGGGTGAATTGGGTTAGGTTTAAGTTGCGTTAACCGGTTTTTGTTCGGCAGCCGGTCTGCCTGTAAAGTCATTCATAGAGGTATAGACCCCAAACCAGCGGCCAGCCACCGTGTCGAATACACGGGTGGGCAGGATACCGCGGAGTAGGGGCAGCAGGTGTACGATAAAAGGCTTGCGCAGGATGATCCTGTTCTGCTCCACTGCCTGCAAAATTGCATCAGCTATGGTATCGGGCTGCAGGATGGGGGTGAGAAGCGGTGCCTTTACTCCGGCAAACATACCCGTGTCGATGTAACTGGGTGTCACCGTTGTCACGCGCATCCCATGGCCGGCCTGCTCCAGTTCCAGCCGCAAACTCTCCGACCAGCCTAGCACTGCCCACTTGCTGCCCGCATACACACTCATGCGCGGATTCGGCAACAACCCTGCGGCCGAGGCAATGTTCACCACGTGGCCCTGACCGCGTGCCAGCATATCCGGTAGGAAAGCATTCGTCACGGCCATCACACCCAGCACATTCACCTGCAACGTGCGCTCAATCTCAGCCATGCTGTGCTCGGCAAAAGGCTTGCCCACCACAATGCCGGCGTTGTTGATTAGAATATTGGGAGCGCCAAACTGGGCAAGCACCTGTTCTGCCGTCTGCTTCACCTGCTCGATATCGCCTACGTTAACCTGATAGGTGTGCACCTCATAACCGCTGGCGCTCAGTTCTTGGGCGGTATCCTGCAACCCGATTGGGTTTATATCCCAGATGAGCAGACGAGTGGCCCCCTGTTGCAGGCATTTGCGGCCCATCAGTTTGCCGATGCCGGAGGCGCCTCCTGTTATAAGTATTGTGCTTTGTCTAACGTGTGTCATGGCTACTGATTATGCTCCGGCTTTTTTTCTCCAGCAAAATATATAATAATACAAGCAGATATAAAAATTTATCTATAAGGAATGCAATAATTTGAGTTGAATCTAATTTGTATATTTGGCAAAACGACTAGCCACGGCTTTACTATGAAAGAAAATAGCATCAAAATAATAGAGTGCCCGCGCGATGCCATGCAGGGGCTCAAGGAGTTTATACCTACCCAAACGAAGATCGACTACATTAACCAACTGCTGAAAGTGGGCTTCGACACCATCGACTTCGGCAGTTTTGTGTCGCCCAAGGCCATTCCACAGATGGCGGATACCGCTGAGGTTTTGGCAAATTTGGATTTGAACGGCACGCATTCCAAGCTGCTCGCGATCATCGCCAATGTGCGGGGCGCGGAAGAGGCGGCGGCGCATGCTGAAATCGAGTACCTTGGCTTTCCGCTCTCTGTTTCCGAGACTTTTCAGCAACGCAACACCAACAAGAGCATTGCCGAGGCCATGGACCAGTTGGCCCAGATACAGGACATCTGTCAGAAACAGAACAAGACCTTGGTGACCTACATTTCCATGGGCTTCGGCAACCCATACAACGATCCGTGGGATGCCGAAACTGTGATCAGCTTTGTGAAGGAGCTCGATCAGTTGGGCGTGAAGATCATCTCGCTTTCCGATACCATCGGTGTGTCGAATCCGGAAAATATCACTTACCTGTTCAATAAGCTTATACCTGCTTTCAAGCACATCGAGTTTGGCGCGCACCTACACACCACCCCCACCACATGGCACGAGAAAGTGGACGCTGCCTTCATGGCCGGCTGTCGTCGTTTTGATGGGGCCATGCGCGGCTATGGCGGCTGCCCGATGGCCAAAGACGAACTGGTGGGCAACATGGCGACTGAAAATTTGGTCGGCTACTTCGAAAATAATGGCTTAAATTTGGAGCTCGACAAGGGGGCATTTAGCGCCGCGCTGGCAGCTTCGACCTCTGTTTTTTCCTGATCATGGCAAGAAGAACGATAGTAGATATATTTATTCCCTGCTTTGTGGATCAGCTGCATCCCGAAACAGGTATGAGCATGGTGAAAGTGCTGGAGCGACTGGGCTGCGAGGTGAACTATAATCCCAACCAGACCTGCTGCGGACAGCCCGCCTTCAATGCCGGTTTCTTTGATGAAGCCCGTGAAGTGGCGAACAAGTTTCTGGACGATTTCTCCAACGAGACCTCGCATTACATTGTAGCGCCCTCTGCCTCCTGCGTGGGGATGGTGCGCAACGCCTATCAAGACATCTTTGTGAAATCTTCGAAGCTGGTCAAGTACCGCGCCATGCAGAAGAAGGTATACGAACTGACTGAGTTCCTAACTGATGTGCTCAAAGTAACGGAAGTTCCGGGCGCAAGACTGGACGGAAAGGCCACGTATCACGACTCCTGCAGCGCCCTGCGTGAGTGCCACATCAAGGAAGGGCCGCGTGCTTTGTTGCAAGGCGTGCAGGGCTTGGAGATGGTTGAGATGGAGGACACGGAAACCTGCTGCGGATTCGGCGGCACCTTTGCCGTAAAGTTCGAGTCGATCTCGGTGGCGATGGCGGAGCAGAAAGTGGAGAATGCCTTGGCAACCGGCGCCGACTACATCATCTCAACCGATAGCAGCTGCCTGATGCACATCAACGGCTACATCCAGAAAAACAGAAAACCGATCAAAACCATGCACATCGCCGACGTGCTGGCGAGTGGTTGGTAAGGTATAGGTAATAGGTATAAAAGCAACGGCCTCACCCTGAAAAGGTGAGGCCGTTGCTTTTTTGTATAAGCTCTTATTTTCCAAAGAAATAGGTTAGACCAAAATTGAGATACATAGTTGAGAAATTGAGCTCCAATATATTCGATATGTAGGCAGCTTCAATATACTCCGGGTCGTTATTATACATAACGCTTTTATAGGTCTGGCCAATGTCACGCCGGCTATACCTCAGGGATCCTAAGTTGGCGGATACACCTATTCTGTCAGAGGGAAAAAAGGTGAGACCTGGTGATAGAGCGACTGAAAATTCAGAAGATCTATCATAATGGTCTCCCAACTGATAAACACCCACTTGATCTCTATTGGTAAAGAAACGTGAATTTTCAGTGTTTCCTAGGCCTGCAGATAGAGTTCCATGCATTGCTAGTCGTTCTTTCAGGAATTTGTATTGTGTCGCATAAACGCTGTAGCGCCTTCCTTCACCCTCTTCCAAATCATCACCCCGATAATTTAAGTTAGTACTCAGACTTTCGGATGTACTTTTGGTCAGGTACACTGAAGCTCCTATTTCCAGATTATCTTTCACAAAGACCCCAATGGCAGGTGCTAGGGTATAGGTATAGCTGTCCAGGGTGTAGGAATACTTTCCATTGGATTTATCAGGGTCCGCTTTCTGTTGGGTATAACCAAACCTTCCTGTAAGGGCAACATTTCCTTTTTGGGTTTGTGCCTGTGCGCCTAGGGTGATCAGGGCTGATGCACATATTATAGCTATCTTTTTCATGGGGAGACCGGCTAGCGTGCTATGAAATATCCTATGCCAATGCCCACGCTAGTCGGTGATAAATCGGCATTGAATGTGTTGTAGGTAGTGGGGGTAGGATTATAGGCTCCTTCTCCTGGTTTATTTCTGAGCCTAGTGAAGGAAAGAGAACCAAATCTAGCAGTGAAGCCCAGTTTTGGAGTGACAAAATAGGTGAGGCCAGGGTAAATGCCTATGCCGAGGGTAGTGGACTTGCTGATCACTTCAGAAGAGGAGTCTCCGTTACTACCGGATTTTTGATTGCCGAGCCCTAAAGAGACAAAACCGGTGCCGTGGAGTTGCAGTTGTTCCGTAATGGCTACATATTTTCGGGCGTACGGGCGTAAACTAATGCTATTGTATCTAGAGTAACTTTCTCCCTCATCCCATTTGTACCTATAGGCATTGTGTTCTAACCCCAAACCTGCTCCCAGTTCCAGCCCAGCATTAAGAAAATAACCGACCGAAGGGTTCAGATTAATACTCCGGGAGGAATGCAAATCTCTATAATCAACGTTGGTCTCATTTCTGTTTTCGTTTCTAAAACCCACCGATCCCTGCACCGAAACCGTGCCCTGAGAGGTTTGTGCAAATGCACTTGCACCGAGCATAGCCAGAAGTGCTGTCGTAAAGATTTTTCTCATGCTTGTTTTATGAAAGTTGAGATTCGGTAGATACAAAAAATATACCAATATATAGATTTAGGTATATTTTAAAGCTAATAGCACTTGCGCAGGAAGCATGCCCGTATAAACACGTAGTGCGCAAGGGTATTATACTTAAAATGTAGAGTATGTTAGCATTTTGAGTAACAGTGCGTTACAAACCTATTTTAGATTCGTATAAGGAAGACGAAACACAGGTGAAGCAGCTTCGGAGCGAAGGTTTTAGGTTGGTTGAACCTCGCTGTCCGGTCTAGTTCGATCAGCTGTTTTACCACATGCTGTTTTTAATTCAACCATGGGCTTGCCGCTATCTGGGGTGCGTTTAGCGGTTTGACCATGTTTCAGAAGGGAGTCGGTATCTGTTATTTATAATGCAGGCGGTTGGAACCGGCTCCCTTTCTTTTCTCTCCCAAGCTAATCTTTCTCTCTGACTTAAGGTGCTACGCGCTGTACCTGTAAACTATAGGGTATGTAACTGCGGGTAAACCCCGTTATGCTACGTGCTAATCGGTATTTCCTTTCCATTTGCTTACTAATTGCCACTTGTGAGCGTATAAAGCCCAACAGTCTAAAATGGCTGTTTGCGCTATGAAACCACTATCTCGGTTATACCTGTACTTCCTAATCGTGCTGATCGCTCCAGTTATTTATCCAAGTATAGCGCACGCGCAGACCGACGAAATTGACGCTGACCGTCCGGACCAGTCGCAGGGGCCGGGCGTGGTGCCGGGTCGTACGGTGCAGTTGGAAGCAGGTTATTTCTACCAGAAACGAACGCAGCAGATCAGGACGCACGCCTATCCCACGGCCCTTTTGCGCATTGGTCTGCTCGAAGGGGTGGAGTTGCGCATACAAGGCGCCGTGAAAGACTCCGTCATCGAAAACGGAACGGAGCGGCATATCAAAGGCTGGGGTCCGCTGAGCGTGGGTACGAAAGTGCGCCTATGGGAGGGCAGTGGCTGGCGACCTGCGGCTGCCCTGATGGCCATGGTAACCCTGCCTCTTGCCAGTGAGGTGTTTAAGCCTGATAATCCGGAGCCACAGTTCAACCTAGGCCTTGCCAATAATCTTTCTGAGAAAATGAACCTGACCTACAACTTCGGTTACGGCTGGACAGGAGGTGACCCCGTGCGCTCTTACGGGGCTAATATCACCCGTGAGCTTATCGATGGGCTGACTTTATACCTAGAGGTATTCGGGAGCAAAGGCAGGGGTGAAACAGCCGAGCACCAAGCCGGCATAGGGCTGCTATACCTGATTCTGCCCAACCTACAGTTTGATGTGGCGGCGGGCGGGCGCCTGAACAA
This sequence comes from uncultured Pontibacter sp., assembly GCF_947499215.1. Lineage (GTDB taxonomy): Bacteria > Bacteroidota > Bacteroidia > Cytophagales > Hymenobacteraceae > Pontibacter. Next base: position 934,452 of record NZ_CANMNI010000001.1, on the reverse strand, counting down.
AGCGGCTCCGCACAGTTTCATCACAAGCGGCATTGCGCTGAGACTGCCAAGATAAACAGGTATGGAGCAAATGACCAATAAGAGGCCAATCCGTAAGTCGCTGAAGGAGTATGCCCGGGGTATAGCCGGTGGTTTGCTGTTCAGTTTTCCGCTGCTCTACACCATGGAGGTGTGGTGGGCCGGCTTTATCGCATCGCCGCTGCAACTGCTGATAATGGTGCTCGTAACCTACCTGCTGCTGCTGGGTTACAACCGCTACGCTGGCATGCGGCCGGGGGCTTCGTGGCGCAGCGTTTTCATCGACTCAGTGGAGGAGATGGGCTTGGGGCTTATTCTTGCTTTTGCCGTGTTGTTTGTGCTCAACCGCATTCAGTTCAGTGAGATGTCCATGGACGAAATCATGGGCAAGATCATCATTGAGGCCATGGCGGTGTCTATTGGCGTGTCAATCGGTACGGCACAGTTGGGCACTCCGGAAGAGGAGCCTGAGGAAGAAGACGAGGCCCAGCAAGAAGCGCGAGAAGCCGGCTGGCGCACAGGTCTGAAGAGTAAGATTAGCTTGGTAGTGCTGGCCCTTTGCGGCAGCGTGATCGTGGGTGGCAACGTGGCTCCTACGGAGGAAGTGGTGGTACTAGCCGTTGGAGCGGAGGCTTATCACATTCTGCTCATGGCACTGCTATCGCTGCTGCTGAGTGTGCTAGTGGTGTACTTCAGCGATTTCAAGGGGACGGGTAAGCATGGAGGTGGCAACTTGGCATTCGCCATCACCGTGGACACCTGCTTGAGTTACCTGACGGCCTTGGCCGCGTCTGCTTTTCTGCTTTGGTTTTTCGGCCGATTCGAAGGGGTAAGTTTTGATGTGGCCTTTGCCCAGTGCATCGTTTTAGGCGTATTGGCAAGCTTGGGGGCCTCAGCCGGTAGATTACTTATAAAGTAAGCCAACATGGGAGAAGAAAGAGAATCATATAAAACCAAAAAGGAGAACAGAGCCGGAGAAGACGACGACAAAAACGCCTTAGAGTGGTCTGTCTTCGCCATAAGCTTACTCTTGGTGCTGAGTATAGTAGCCTATTTGGGCTACCAGACCTATACCGACGAGCCATCCACACCTGATTTGGTGGTGGAGTACTTCCCTGATCCTTCTGATAACGCCCCGCAGCGCTATCGGGTGGTGGTGCAAAACCGGGGAGGGGAAACGGCAGAAGAAGTACAGATCGAGCTTTCGATAGAGAAAGGAGGAGAGGAGATAGAGCATGCCGAGCTAAATATTGCCTTTTCCCCGAAAGCTTCGAAGCGGGAGGGCTGGGTGAATTTTAAAGAGGATCCGAAGCAGGCCGATACGCTTGTCGCAAGGGTGGTGAGTTACAAAAGACCTTAAATAAATTAACCGTAGAAGGAGCATAAAATGGCAAAGAAAAAAGTCTCTGACCGTTATAAGGGCCATAAGGAGTCTCCGGTGCCAAAGGGCTGTCTGCTGGCTATTGGTGGACGGGAGGACAAAGGTGAAAAAGAGCTCTCTGAAGAGCAATCGAAGAGCACCGACTTCGAAAGTGAGGAAATACTGAAGTACTTTGTCGGAGAGCTCAAAGGGAAGAACCCCATGATAGCCGTGGTGCCAACGGCCTCTACCGAGCCGGATAAAATTGCAAAAGACTACCTTAAAGTGTTTCACAAACTGGGGGTGCAAAATGTGGAGGTGCTTGATATCCGCAACCGGATGGATGCTTTAAGGCCAGAATTTAGCGATATCGTGGAGCGTGCGGCTGGTATCATGTTCACGGGCGGAGACCAATTGCGCCTGACGGCCATTCTGGGCGGCTCGCCGGTGCTGCAGCTTATGAAAGAGCGCTACACCTACGACGAAAGCTTTATCATTGCCGGCACCAGTGCCGGTGCCACGGCCATGTCCACCCCTATGATCTTTGAGGGCGAAACGCAGGGAGGTTACATCAAAGGGGATGTGCGCATTACGACCGGTCTCGAGTTTCTGAAGAATGTGGCCATCGACACGCACTTCATACAGCGAGGGCGCATCATACGAGTTACGCAGTGCATTGTCACCAATCCGGGCTGTATTGGCATCGGACTTGAAGAGGATACGGCCATCTGTGTATCAAAAGGATCTGAGATAAAAGTACTCGGAACTGGATTGGTCACCATTGTGGATGGCATGGGTATCACGGAGACTAACATCTACGAGATCAAGACGGGGCAGGCCTTCTCGGTGCGCAATCTCAAAGTACATCTTTTGGCTGAAGGAGATACCTATACCTTGCCGACTTATGATCAGCTACACATTTAGGCAGGCAGCAGAAAACGATATTCAGTAACCAACATGAAGGAAAAATTGCGCCCAATCCGAACCAGGCATTACCGGCTGATAGAAGAGCTGTCCAGTGAGTCCCGGCAGGACCTGCCAGAGTCAGGTATGCGACGCAGGGCCATCGCCATGACACTGCTGCAGCAGTACAGCCAGCTACCGGAACAGCCCAGCCTTGTATCCAGTGCCGATGGTGCGCTGGAGGCCATGGTCTTCACGGTGCCGTCCTATGTGTTCAAGTATGACGACAACCCGCTTTGGGTGGTATACCAAGACCTATTTCGGAAGCTGCCGAGCTATACAGAACTCCACCTGCTGGTGCCGGACGGAGGCGATACCAGAAAGCACTTGGAGACATGGCTCTCGGAGCAGGGGATGCTGGAGCGGGCGCGGTTTCACGAAATACCCAGCGACATCAAGATACTGGTGTGGGCCGAGGACGATTACGAAGTGGTGCAGGACCGGAAGGATGGCAGCTACTACTTGGTGCAGCCACATTCGCACCGCCGGGCTGCCGACGACTACACAGGCTATTTTCTGAGCAAATCACTGGGTATAAATCGGGTGAAATCACCGCTGTACTTTGAGGGTGGCAACCTGCTGGTGGGTGACGACTTCTTCCTGATGGGAGCGGACTACATGGTAAACTCCATGCTCGACCTGAAAGGCGTGCTGCTGCCAGAAGAGGGAACGATGGCCACGGAACAACTGGCAAAACTCTTCAGCCGCTACTTAGATCAGGAGCGCAAATTTCTTGTGTTAGGCAGCCTACTGTACGTGCCGGAAGAGGAAGAACAGGAGTTTGAGATGGACGGCGTGACGTGGACTGAGACCCTGCACTCTAAAAACATAGAAGGCACGGTGCAGCCGCTGTTCCACATCGACATGTTCATTACCTTGGCAGGACGCGGGAAATCCGGCAAATACCAAATACTGGTCGGAGACACTCGCTTAGCCGCTGAGGTGCTGGGTGAAGAACTCACAAATTACGGTATACCGGATGTGTTCGACGATGTGGCGGCCATGCTGGTGCGACAGGGCTTCGAGGTGATCCGTAACCCGCTGCCGCTCACTTATCTTGATAACCCGGAAGAAAGACGCAGGAAGTGGTACTACGCCACCTCCAACAATGCGGTCGTGGAAGTGAAAAGCAAAACCGAGAAAACCGTCTGGCTGCCCACCTACGGCCACGGCAATTGGGAATACCTCCGCAAAACCGATGAGGCCAACAAGCAGCTATGGGAGAAACTCGGGTTTAAGGTGATTCAATTAGAGGACTTCCATCCCTTCGCCGAGAAGTCAGGCGCGCTGCACTGTATTAAAAAGTATTTGAGGAGAGGTATGATTTAGGCATAGGTGGGGTTTACTCCTTAAAATAAACCGAATACGTCTGCAGAGTATCCCTAGTCAGTTCCTGCGCTTTTAGCCTGTCAGCTTCCGCCTCTGATTCCTGTCCAAGTTTATACCTAGCGGCCCCGCGGCCATAAAGCGCATCATACAGAAACGCCTCCTTACCGGCACGTTCGACCACCGTGTTATAGTCCTGCAGCGCCTGCTCGTACTTGCCCTGCTCCAGTCGCATTTCAGCGCGATGGTACAGGAAACCAAGATCATCCGGATACTCTTCCAAAGCTTCATCAAGTGCCTGTTCCGCCTGTGCAAAGTTCTTGTCGTAGCGGTAGCTCCAGTACAGCAGGTCATGGGTTTTGCGGTCGTCGTGGCCCTGTTCAATCAGCGAGTTCAGATAGTAACTGGCCTCCTTAAACGCATTTTTATTGCCCAAAATGCCTTCCTCTAGTTTAGCTTCGGCAGTCTTCTGTATCTTCTTGGTGTCGGTAAAGAAGTAGGGATCCGACAGGATAATCACCACAAAAACAATGGCTCCTAGCGTCAGGACGATGGTGATAATGCGGGATATGTTCATACCTCGGTTTTTGGTCTATGCGAATATAATAAATTGCCGGATAGCGTGGGTTGCAAAATGATGGGGCTACAACACCAAGTCGCGATGCAGTTTCTCGAGCGTCTCCAGCGCACTGATGCACAAGCCCGGGTGCACAGCAGAAGTCTGCACAATCGTGCTGCGGTTAGCCGTCAGCCAGCGGAAACGGGAGGCTGTGCCCAACTGACCGATCGGGCCACCTTCGCGGCGGCCGGCGCATACCTTTTCGAAGGCTTGCAATCGAGCCTGTAGTTCTTCCATATCCAATTCACCGAACACCGCTTTCAGGCGCTCCTCGTTCAGGGTATAGCGGATCTGTAGAAATCCTTGGGAGCTGCAAAGCAGGATAACGCCAACATTCAGAAACTCCTCACGCTCTACCCGCGGCACCACCCGTATCACGGCGTACTCAAATAAGTGTCTCTCTTGCATGCTGGGCGGCTTTCACAAAAATGTCAGAATGGGCTAATCGTATCTCAAAGAAGCGGGCATAGGCTTGGCGATGCTCCTCGGGCGTCTCAAAAGGCGACTCCACAACAGTCAGCCACTCGTCAGGTATAAGGGCCAGAATCTCGTTTATGCGGGCTGGCGTAAGGATTTCTTTCCCTGCCTTGTCTGTGGCCTCCAATGCGGTGGCCTGTGGCAAGAGCACATGGTCTTTGATCATGGCGAAAGGGCGTTTGGCCTGCTCTTCCCAGTTGTCCCACGAGTGGTGGAAAAACAGCGAAGCGCCATGATCGATGAGCCAGAGCTCCTTCTTCCACATGAGCATGTTGGTGTTGCGGGCAGTGCGGTCCACGTTGGTCACCAAGGAGTCCAGCCACACAATGCGCGAGGCCAGTTCGGCGTCGATGGTCGTGACTACCGGGTCGAAGGTGATGGCACCTTGCAAGTAGTGGGAGCCTAGGTTGAGTCCCTCGCTGGCGCGCAGCAGGTCCTGTATCTCTTCGTCGGGCTCAGTGCGACCAAAGGCCTCGTCGAGGTGCATAAACACAATCTCGGGTATCTGGAAGCCCAGCGCACGGGCGATTTCCCCGACAATCAGCTCGGCAATAAGCACTTTTATACCTTGTCCCGCGCCCCGGAATTTGAGCACGTACAGGAACTCGTCGTCTGCCTCCACAATGGCGGGCAGCGAGCCGCCCTCGCGCAAAGGCGTGACGTAGCGGACCACGTTGACGGTCCGGATCTCTGGTGATCTGTGGTTCATAGCTGCAACATACGAAAATTGTGCGGGCAGCGCTTTGCCTCCGCTGTAAAATATGTGGACCAGTAGGCGCTACACTGGTATTTCGTCCAAGGCTATACCTTGCAGCATGTGTGCCAAAATGGGTTGGCACTTCTCGCGGCAGGCAGGGTAGAAGTGACCATGTTTCCAGTAGGCCGATTTAGGCGACAAGCCCCACCAGAACTCTGCCAAAGCCAATGGCTTCATGTTGTGCTGAAAGGCATACTGGAGCAGTTTGGGCGCAGCGCATTCCCCGGCACCGGCAGGCGGGTTGCTATTGGCTGTCTGCCTGAAAATGTCGCGCAGGCTTTTCGACTCACCGGCTTGGTTCAGAAAATAGTACTGGTCGAAAAGCCTAGACTGGAGGGCAACGGAATTTGTTTTGCGCAGTTGCTGCAGTTCGTCGATCCGGTTCACATTCTCCTTTCTACTCCGCTCCTGAAGTTCGCTGATCTCCTGATTGATACGAGTGAGTTCACGCATGCCGGTATTCAGAAAGCTGCCTTCGGTGAGCGCATCGAATATGGGCGGCACAAAGGCAGGGTGGTGGTAACTGCCCGCCAGCTTCCCCGAAAAGGCCGCCAGATAGCCCAGTTCATCCTGCTCCGTTCGAACGACCAACACGCCAAACATTTTGCCGATGATCGACCCTTCCTGACCAGCAACCAGCCCGAAGTTGTGTTCCCAATCATTCTGCTGGGCAAGGTGCCGCTGCAACTTTTCGGAAGCCAGCAAGGCGAGCGCATGTGGTGTGTATTGGAAAGGGTAGGTAAACTTTTCGGGTAAGGTATAGGCCGCTGCAGCATCGCCGAAGGGTATAAGCAGGGGCTTGGTAAGGGAAAGTAACAAAAGAACCGGAATAATTTTTATGGCGACAAAGGTAAGCATATATAAGGTGCTTACAAGCTGTGTTGTGGCAACCCGAAACATAAACCCATGCACCGCGTTTTTTTAGTATCCTCAAGCTGTCTTTCCCATGAAAACAAACCCATACTTCGCACAGACCGATCGGCGCAAATTTCTGAAGGGCGTTACCTTTACAGTAGGCGGCACGCTGCTGGGCATGCCGCTTCTTTCGCACAGTGCCGGGCAGTATGGCGGCGGTCTAACCTTCGAAGAAGAAAGTCCGCAGACAGGAGCGCGGCAGCGAAAGAAGATGGGGATTGCCTTAGTGGGGCTAGGGCAGTACAGTACCAACCAGCTGGCGCCAGCCTTGCAGGAGACCGAGCACTGCTACCTAGCCGGCATCGTGACGGGCACACCCTCCAAAGCCGAGGCATGGAAAAAGAAGTACAACATACCTGACAAGAACATTTACTCCTACGACACCTTCGACCAGATCGCCAACAATAAAGACATTGACATAGTTTATGTGGTGCTGCCGAGCGCCCTGCATGCCGAGTACACCATTCGGGCCGCCAAAGCCAGGAAGCATGTGATCTGTGAGAAACCGATGGCCACTTCTGTAGCGGACGCCCAGCGCATGGTCGATGCCTGTCGCGAAAACAATGTTCAGCTGGCCATTGGGTACAGGCTGCATTTCGAACCTTTTCACCAACGGGTGATGGAGCTAGGGCAAAAGCAGGTATACGGCAAGGTAAAACAGATCGAAGCTCGCAACAGCTCGGATATGACCAACGGAAACCTCGATGTATGGCGCCTGAACAAAGAGCTTGCAGGCGGCGGCTCTCTCATGGACTTGGGCATCTACTGTGTGCAGGGAGCCATCTATACCATGGGCAAGTCCCCCGTTGCCGTCACGGCCACGTATGGCGAAGTCACAAAACCGACTTATTTCCACAGCGTGGAGCAGTCCGTTCGCTGGCAGATGGAGTTTGAGAACGGCGTCATGGCGGAGTGCCACACCAGTTATGCCGAAGACGAGAACCTACTCAGCGCCAAGGCCGAGAAAGGCTGGTGGCGCCTGAGTCCGGCCTATGCCTATGATGGTAAGAAAGGGGAGACCAGCGAGGGTAAAATGGACCTGCCCAACATCTATGAGCAGGTGCGGCAAATGGACAGTCAGGCACAGAGTTTTCGAAACAACCAGCCCTCTGTTGTGCCCGGCGAAATGGGCCTGCGCGATATAAAGGTGCTCATGGCGATTTACGAGTCGGCGGATGCCGGAGGGAAGCGGGTTGCGATCAGGTATTAGGTCTGGAAACGGACTTGGCCATGGGGGGCGCAGCTGGCTTATGGGTGTGGTTAACAAATGATTTTATTTAATCTGGATGAACTTCCATGTTTTGAAGCATAAATTCATATAGCCCTAATTGCTCAGGACTTAGTTCTTCTTCACTATTTATTGAAACTACAACAATAGCATTTCCTAGAGAGAAGATTTTCCATATCCATTTATTATCATCCTTTATGTATGTTGCTTCAATCCTAATACCTTCTCCGAATTCACCAATTTTCGGCTCTGACAATATCTCATAACTGGAAGTTATATCAGACAAGAACTGTTCAATCACTGCCGCGTCAGCTTCACCTTCTACTTCATATCCACTAATTGTCATTGTACTGTTACCATCGTTAGCGGAAATAGTAACTATACTATCGTCATCTTCATGCAGCTCGTAGTTTTTTGGATAATAAATCAAATATCTTCCAGTCTGTGGGATAAACTGTACCAATTCTACTTGAGCCATTTTACAGATTTGATTAAACTTCTATGATTACAATTATGTGCTAACGGACTTGGCTTTGCCATGGCGCAGCTATGGTAAAGGTGTGGTTATGCTAAGTACTTTTTAACTGTATTATCTGTTAAGTCTATATAAAAATCAAAGTTCATTTTCATATCAGCCCCAATCTCTTCAATCTGCATTTTTAGCTTCCTGCCTTCAATTTCCTTAAGATAAATTCCATCTGCTTGTATTGGGAGACTTATTTCTAATTCATTAAGGTTGGTATCAATCAGGATTAAATCCCAATAAGTAGTTATGAAGAACGAAGATGTTTGATAATCTGCTATTAGTGAGATGATTGGGTCAGTAGATAAGTCTCTGATTTTTTCTCTTTTATTTACATCTACTAAATAACCATGTCCACCAGCAACAATGCAGGCAATTCCTTTATTTGGCAATTCTGCTGTTAAAAAGTTACTTATTTCCTTTTCTCTGAAATGTCCACACCATTTACTGCCATTTTCATCTGTAAATAAAACGTAATGCCATTCCTTGCCACGCCAAGGGTCTTGTAGGTCGAAGAATACTTCTTCGTATTGCCCTGATATTGGTGGATTATTTAACTTTTCTATCATTTAGATTTCGCATAACGGTTTACGGCTTTGCGATGTGGCGGCATTTTAGCACAAAAGTTCAATAGAATTACTGATGTTGAATCTTGCACAAATGTTTCATAGTAGCACTTCACCCGCCATATTGCAAAACCGATGTTATGCGGTCGGCTTTCGATTTCAGTCAGTTTTATCATTGTCTTTAACAGCAATTTGTCCCGGCTTGAATGGATGGACATTTCACTGTTCCATAGCTACAAAATACACAACAGTCGCCCTGTTTTGGCTTTAATACCTTTTTGCAGCTTTCGCACTCGTAAAAATATTGGCAAGCGTCTGTCGGCATAGTTTCTTCTTTCTTATGTCCACATTCAGGGCAAGTGATAGTTGATTGCAGGATTATGTTCATTTTATTTCTTTTTTGTCGGTTACGGAATAGCCTGTTTTAGTTATGGCTTTTTCTATCTCTTGAATGTCGGTTTGAGTTCTATCAAATTCTATGATTGCGTTGCCGTTGTCGTAAGAAACATTCGTCTTAATTATTCCTGTCAGTTTATTTACTTCGTGATTTACGTTTTCTTCACAACCTGCACAAGTCATTCCGTTAATTGTAAATTCTGCTGTTTTAATGTTTGATTGGTCGGTTATGATTGTTTGACTTTCTGTCTTTGGAAAGAATATGTGGACATAACTTGGAAACGCAAGCATCAGTCCTGCAAAAACTGTTACGAAACCCAAAAACTTTTTTGTCTGAATAAAGGGTGTTTTTTCAGTTGTGTCGCAGCAGTCAATTTGTTTTTGAGGTTTCAGTTTTTGATACCAAGCAAACGCAAGAACCAAAACTGTCAAGCCAATTAAATATGGTCTGAATGGGTCAAGCCAAGAGAAAGTAGAAGCAAGTCCACTTGTTCCAGCCAACAGAGCCAAAACAGGTGTAATGCAGCATAGTGATGCCGAAATTGCTGTCAAAAGTCCAAGTCCTGCAAGTTTATTATCTGATTTCATTTTCTTACTGTCAATGTCGTTGGTTGTTGTCTTTTAAGCTGCCGCATAACGTTTTGTACATAAAGCGAGCAAGGCGTCGCCGAAGCTTGACTTATGTGCCGTGTTGGCAAATGTATTTTTAAATTATATCCAGCACAAGCGATTCAAAGACAGTCCAAGACTTCACCTTTTTTGTTCTGGTGCATAGATTTGTAGTTAAGAACTCGTCCGTTGTTTTGTCTATAAATTGCCGTGTTAACATGGTGTCCCAGTTGTAGGCATACACAATGTAACTTTCACCTAAATCAAAGTAATTACCGCAATCAGAGCCACTACCTGTGGTAGTGATGGTAACAGGCTCTTTTGACTTAAGTCCTTTATACCTGTTAAGGACTTCAAATGTGAATTCGTAGCGCCTATATTCCGCTGCATTCCCTGCCGTTGTTTGTTCTGTTGTTTTAATCTCTTTTACTTCAATGACCTTTCCCTTAAATACTGTGTCGGATTTTTTGAAATTCTTAAATATTGATACCCTGCCACATGAACAAGCTATGGCTGTATTTAGAGAGAGCGTGAGTAATAAGAGTAAAGTGAGTTTCATTTTATTATATATACCTGCCAACGGCCGCGTGCATGCGGAGCCTGAAGCGTTAGCGAAGGTTGAGCATGCATTGTGTTGGCACATGTTTTTCTATTATTTCTTCACCCAAGCACCAGATAAATCTCCGTATTCCCATTCTGCCTGCTCAATAGCATCTTCTACTGTTTCATGCAAAGTATCAGTTACTGACTCCCATTTCAAGTCACAACCAAACAAGTAGTACCCATCTTCATTATCATATTTGCAGATTGCAAGTCCAGTAGTAGGATTTACTGATTTACCAGTATGGAAGTGTTCGGTCCTTCCAGTAGCTTTTTTGCCTTCTAAGGAAGCATAGAGTATAACTCTTGCTCCACCAACTTCATCTGGTGCTGGCTTAGTCATATTTATCGTTCGTTTAGAAGTCATTCATAACTTGAAATTTGTGCCAACTACTGTGTAAACGTCACCGTGACGTTTATCCGCCATATATGCGGAGGGAGTTCTGTCTGGACATGCTCATTTTTTTGAGCCTCTCGGGAGTATGAGCACCACATAGCATATAGTTAAGCTAATATAGTTCATTTTCACAGATTGTCAAGCGGGCTTGTAATTTTATCCAGTGCGTAACTCGTCACGTGGGTGTAAATCTCCGTTGTCTTGCTGCTCCTGTGCCCGAGCAGGGTCTGGATATACCTCAAATCTGTACCCTGTTCAAGCAAATGCGTGGCAAAGGAGTGCCTGAGCGTGTGTGGGGTGGCCTTGGTCCGCACGCATGCCTTCCCCTTGGCCGCCCTGAAGACGTTGCGCAGGCTCTCCACCGTGTACTGCCCGCCGTGCTGTCCCTCAAACAGCCAGACTTTCGGCCTGTACTCTTTATAGTAGGCCCTGAGGCTCTCGAGCAGCTTCTGCGAAAGGAGGGTGGTGCGGTCCTTCTTGCCCTTGCCGCCGCGTATAACCAGCATGTTCCTGCCCGACTGTACGTCTATGATTTTCAGATTGATGACCTCGCTGATGCGTAATCCACCTGCGTAGAGCAGCTGCAGCATGCAGCGGTGCTTCAGGTTGTCAGTGGCTTGCAAAATACGTTTCACTTCTTCCTTGCTGAGCACGGCAGGTAGTCTGCTGGGCTTCTCTGGCCGCTCTATCTGGCTCAGGTCAAGCGTGTGCCGGCCTAGCACCCGGTGGAAGTAGAACTTGACGGCGTTGATCGATTGGTTGATGAGCGAGAAGGAGTACTTCTGGCTCTGCACCATCTGCCGGTGGTACTCATTTATCGCCTGCGTGCCGAAACCGTCTATCGCCTCCAGCCCCCCATCGCGATGACCGTTAAAAAATCGCAGCAGCAGGCTGTGATAGGTGCGGATGGTGTTCAAGGAGTAGTTTAACAGGTATAGCTTCTCCAAGTAGGGCAGCGGGCAGGTGATGTAACCCGAACTCTTCACGTAGGTCTGTTCCCAGAGCCTGCGCAGAACGCCCATGTCCCTGATATGCATCGTGCCCGCCAGCCATACCTGCGCCGTGCCCTGCACATCGTCGAGCAACTGGTGCAGGCTCGTGGCATCGGTGCCCACGGCAAAGCACCTCGGCTCCTGCAGCCACTGGCAGCAGGAGCTGCACTTGAGCGTTTTGTAGATCAGTTCGTTAAAGGGAAACGAGATCTGAATGAGTGTCTTCCCCTCGTGCTCGAGCGGCTGCAGTCGAATGATGGGCAGCTCGGGCAGCTTGGCCAGCGGCTCGGACTGCAGACTGCCCGAGGTGACCACCGCGCCCATGGCCGGCCTGATCCTTTTGGGCCTGTTCAGATAGCGCGCGTCCACCAGTGCCACCCCCTGAAAGTGCCTGTGCAGCAGCTCAATCGCCTCCGGCGATTTGTGCGTCACATAGCATTTGTAGGTCTTGCTGTACTTGGCCACATCGCTGTCCTTCAGCAGTTTGGTGATGCGGTGGTCCGGCTTGTACCACAGGCGGATGAACTGCTTGCCTTGGTGCTCAAGCGAATTCAGGTATAGGACGGGGGCTGTGTTGTAAGACTGCTGCATAACATCTGAAGTGAATTTCACCCAAAAGTAAACCCAGTCTTTGACTCAGTCGTTTTATGAAACGTATAAATGCGTTTATAAACGAAACTATACGTTTCATAAAACGAATGTTCCAATGGAAGAAGAGAAACAGTGCCAGCAATGTGGCATCAGAATGACCGGGCGACTGGACAAGCGCTTTTGCTCCAACCAGTGCCGGGCAAACGCCCACAACGCAGGCAGGCGCCAGAACAGCGGGGAGCAGCTCATCCTCAGCGTCAATTCCATTCTTCGCCGTAACCGCACCATTCTCAAGCAGGCCAGTCCGCAGGGGAAAACCACCACCTACCGGCAAGTGCTCCAAGTGGCCGGCTTCGACTTCCGTCACTTCACTCACCTCTATCGCACCAAGCAGGGCAACACCTACCACTTCTGCTACGACTACGGCTATTTCCTGCTGCCCGACGAGAAGGTGCTGATTGTCAACTGGAAGCCTTATATGGAGCAGAATAAGGTATAGCGCCAACCTTAGGTATAGGGCATAAAAAAACCATACCCTGTACAGGTATGGCTTTCCAATTTTTCAGGTATTCGATATAGCTCTTAAGCTTCCGGCATCAGGCGCACCACCAGCCCATCCAAGTCAGGGGTCACGCGCAACTGGCACGAAAGTCGGCTTGACCAAGTGGCATGCGGTAATGTCTCCAACATGTAGGCTTCGTCATCGCCGAGCTCAGGCAATTCACCGCTCTGCAGCACTTCCACATGGCAGGTGGCGCAAATGGCCATGCCTCCGCAAATAGCGGGTACGTCAAGCTCATTGGCCTTCATCACTTCCATCACAGAGAGGCCCATGTCGGTAGGCGCCTCTAGCGTCACGCGGCTGCCATCGGGCAACTCTACGTGAATGTTGATCGTCTCCTCCATTAGCTGAGCTCCTGTATGCCGTTCACGGTCGTGTACTTCAGCACGAACTTCTTGTCCGGATAAATAACATTGTAAGCGCTCTGGGCCATCAAAGCTGACTCATGGAAGCCGCACAAAATCAACTTGAGTTTGCCCGGGTAAGTGTTGATGTCGCCTATGGCGTATACGCCCGGTATGTTGGTGGAGTAGTCGAAGGTGTTCACCACAATGGCGCCCTTCTCCAGTTCCAGTCCCCAGTTTTCCAAAGGTCCCAGTTTCGGCACGAGTCCGAATAGCGGAATGAAGTAATCGGTCTCGATCTTATGCTCCGTCTGATTGTCGATGAGTACGGTGACAGCGTCTACTTTGCCGTTGCCCTGCACATCCGTCACGTTCGACTTCAGCAACAGCTTGATCTGTCCTTCCTCGGCTAGGGTCAGCACTTTCTCAGCCGACTCCGGCGCTCCCCTGAAGGTAGAGCCACGGTGCACAAGCGTGAGTTCCTTGGCCACACCCGCCAAGTAAATGGCCCAGTCCAGCGCGGAGTCGCCACCGCCGGCCAGTACTACTTTTTTGCTACGGAACAGTTCCGGGTCGCGCACCATGTAGGTCACACCTTTGCCCTCGAAACTTTCCAGACTTTCGATGGCCGGCTTGCGGGGCTCAAAAGAACCCAGTCCGCCCGCGATGGCCACCACCTTGCAGGCGATCTCGGTGCCTTCGGAGGTGCGCACGATAAACGAGCCGTCTTCCTGTTTCTGGAGTTCCTCCACACGCTCACCCAAGGTGAAAGTAGGGTGGAAGGGCTCGATCTGTTTCATGAGGTTGTCTACCAGCTCGCCTGCCAGAATCGACGGGAAGCCTGGTATATCGTAGATTGGTTTTTTAGGGTATATCTCTGCCAGCTGTCCGCCCACTACGGGCAGCGCGTCCACCACGTGGCAGCGCATCTTGAGCAAACCAGCCTCAAACACGGCGAACAGGCCTACAGGGCCTGCTCCCACAATGCATATATCGGTTGTTATTCTTTCCATGTATGTTGGTATGAGTCTCAAATTTGTTGCTACAAAGATACGGCCATCAGGCAAGCATCCATAGCAATTTCTGTTATTCTTCCCCTTAACAAACTAAAGGACAAAAAGGCTTCTTCTTCCTGATGTTATACTGGTTGTACCTGCTTTTCCTGCACCAGTTCCTGCAGACGCTGTGCGTTGAAAGCGGCGTGGCTGTCTATGCCGTTGCCAAGCCACACAATGCCGTGTATGGCAATCGCAAATTTCTCATAGTTTATGTGTTGGCATTAGGGTATCCCTGAGACTCCCGCCTCAGGGATTAAAGCACCACACCGCTTCCTTCTTTTCAGAATTGCGAGCGGTGTGGAGTAGTTGAAATCTAAAATGAATCCTGTTCGAGTGACGAGATACGCCGGTGCTGGATAATGCGGAAACTCTCCACTAGCTTGACCGACTCTGGGATGTCCTCGGAGAACAGCGTAATAAAGGCACCCTCCGGTGCGTACTCCAAGGCGTGGGCAAGTGCACGGGTCTCCTGATTGATCTCGGTAAGTTTCATTTCAGGTTTCACGGACATAATGCCCTGCTTGATTAGGCTGTTGATCTCCTTCCCTGATTTGCCCCGCAGATCCTTGTCCTGCCGGATGATAATCTCATCAAAGGTCTCCGCCGCAATGCGGCCGATCTCGATGGTGTCCGCCTCCAAGCGGTCGCCTATACCTGCCACAATGCCGATCTTGTAGGTAGCATGCACATTGTCAATAAAGTCGGCGATGGCCTCCATGCTGGCAATGTTGTGGGCATAGTCGATGAGCACCTCGTAGCGCGGTAGCTTGAAAAGGTTCATGCGGCCCGGCGTAGTTTCGGCGGAAGGAATGAAGGTGCGCAGCGCCGTGCGGATCTCCGCAATCTCGAAGTGGTTGATATAACCGGCCAAGGTGGCGGCCAGCACGTTCTGTATGTTAAACCGTGCGCGGCCCCCGAAGGTGAGCGGAATATCGGCCACCCGGTCTACCCGTATCTTGTAGGTGTTCTTGAAGATAGAGATATAACCGTTTTCGTACACGGCTGCGAGTCCACCTTTGCTGATGTGCTTGAGGATGCGCGGGTTCTCCTCATCCAGACTAAAGAAAGCCACTTTGCAAGATAGTCCGGTAGCCATTTCAAAAACCAAGTCATCATCGGCGTTGAGCACGGCATAGCCATTCTGGCAAACCGTGCGGGGAATGACGGCTTTCACCTCGGCCATTTCCTCCACGGTGTTGATGTCCCCCAGCCCCAAGTGGTCGGCCGACACGTTGGTAACGATGCCAATGTCGCACTGCCGAAAGGCCAGACCGGAGCGCAGCATGCCGCCTCGGGCGCACTCCAGCACGGCGTAGTTCACGGTCGGGTCTTTGAGCACAAACTCGCTGCTGTAAGCCCCCGTGGTATCGCCTTTGATGATCTTCTTGTCCTGAATGTAAATGCCGTCGGTGGTGGTATAGCCCACTTGGAAACCTTTGAATTTGAGCATGTGCGCCACCAGTCGGGTGGTGGTGGTTTTGCCGTTGGTACCCGTGATGGCCACAATAGGTATGCGGGTGGGGTTACCATGCGGGAAGAGCATGTTAATGATCGGCTCGGCCACGTTGCGCGGCAGTCCCTCGGTGGGGGAGATGTGCATGCGCAGACCGGGCGCGGCGTTCACCTCGATCACGGCCCCGCGTGTCTCAGGCAGCGGGATGGCGATGTCAGTCGTCATCACATCGATGCCGCAGACATCCAGTCCAATAATGCCGGCAATGCGCTCAGCCATAAGCACGTTGTAAGGGTGCACAATATCGGTTACATCGGTGGCGGTACCGCCCGTGCTCAGGTTGGCCGTGCTCTTCAGGTATAGCACTTCGCTCTCAGGCAGCACCGACTGCAGGGTCAGCCCTTTTTCTTTGAGGAGGCCCCGGGTGTGCTTGTCTATTTTGATGTGGGTGAGCGCTTTTTCGTGGCCAATGCCGCGGCGAGGGTCTTTGTTAACCTCTTTCACCAGTTGCTGTATGGTCGAGATGCCGTTGCCGGTGACCATGGCCGGTGTGCGCTTGGCCGCCGCGATAAACTTTCCGTCAATCACCAGCAGACGATAATCCGCGCCAGTGATAAATTGCTCTACCATGACCTGTTTAGAGTAGCGATGGGCTTCCCCCAAAGCCCTGTGGGCTTCTTTCCAAGTATGGATATTGACCGTGGCACCCTTGCCCTGATTACCGTCCAGCGGTTTGACTACTATCGGGTAGCCTAGCTCTTCAATGGCTTCTTCCAACTCCTCGGCATTAGTCACGATGCTGCCGCGCGGCACAGGCACGCCGGCATCGTCGAGAATGAGCTTGGTGGCGTTTTTGTTGCCTGCGTTCTCTACGGCAAAAAAAGAGGTGCGGCAGGTCATGGCCGCCTGTATGTGTTTCTGGTGTATGCCATAGCCCAGCTGAATGAGGCCACTGCGGTGGTTGTTGATGTAGGGGATGCCCCGGATCACGGCCTCAGACACAATGGCTTCGGTGCTCGGCCCGAAGTACTCATCCTCGCGGATCTGGTGCAGCTTGGCGATGTCCTGCAAAATGCTTGGTTTTTTGCCTTTGGATAACAGTTCGGTGATGCGCACAGCGGCATGGGCGGCATACTCACCTGCGCGCTCCTGCTGGTAAGAGAACACCACATAGTCTACGCCCGGTGCGGGGCCGGCGTAGCGTCTGCCGTAGCCGCTGTTCATGCCGGCGATTGTTTGTAGCTCGAGGGCGATGTGCTGCACCACTTTGCTGAAGGTAGTTCCCTCGCGCACCAGCCTGAAAAATCCGCCGGGCGTGCCCTTCGAGGAGCGGTGCTCATACATGCCCGGGAATAGCTTCTCTAGCCGCTCCGGGAACTGCGGCACTTCATTGGTAAGAACGTCCTGCAAATTCTCCAGATCGAGTTTCAGGACAATGATTTTTGGATGCTTGATGGACCAGTAGTTCGGCCCGCGCATGATCCTTAATTCAAGTATTTTCATTTGCTTTCTAGCTTCTTTCTAGGGTCTCCTGAACACAGTATCGGTGCTTGCAAAGTGGCAGTAGCGCATAGGTGCCCAATTTTTGTAGGCTGGTTCCGGGGACCATGCTTAGAATAGTACGGATTGGATGCGCAATGGGAGATTCTTCAAGAAGAAAAAAAAGCATGGACTTGCCTGCCAAAGTGGTAAAAGGTGATTTGTGGCGATAGGGTTAATTACGGCTTTTGTGCGGATGGCCTTGGAGGCTCCGTTAAAACAAAAACCCACAGCCACAGCTTTCGTTTAATAAATGCAGCTTCCGTCTAATAATATATCCAATATATTCTATAATAAATAAAATAATAAGCTATGGCAAGAGACTATCAGGATAACTACGGCCAGAGGGGATATCGCTCACATGACCGTGACCGTTCACAGGAGCATGAGGGCGGCTTTTTTGACCGTATTGGCAATAAAATAAGTCATGCGTGGGAACGTGTAACCGGAGATGAGGAAGAAGATGAGCGCTACAGAAGAGAACGTTCGCAAGGCAGAGACCGAGGCCAGTCCCGCTACCCAAGCTCCGGAAACTATGACCGTGGAGGTTACGGTTCCTCTTCTTATGGATCAAGTGCATCAGGCGATTACAACCAAGGCTCCCGTTATGGCAGCCGAGGCGATTCTTATGGCCGCGGCTCCGGCTATGGGCAGTCACAGTTAGGCCACTACAGTCCGCAGCGAGGGCAGGGCAGTAGCTATAGTAGCGGGCGCGGCGGCTCGCCTTACGGTGCAGGATCGAGTGGCTCTGATTATGGTTCTTCCGGATCTGAGTATGGCTCCTCTGGCAGGTCGTCATCTTACGGCGGCTCCCAGCGCGACTACGGTATGGGCAGTTCACAGGGTGGCTACGGCGATTCTTCAGGCTACGGATCTTCTTCGCAAAGCGACTACGGGCGCAGTTCCATGGGCTTCCCGCGTGGCTCTGACTACGGCAGCGGTGGCTCCGGCTCGATGGGCGGCGGCTACTTTGGCAGTGGCGGCGGCCCTTTCAGTGGCGGACAGTTCCGCGACACCGGCTCTTCGGGCTACCGCTCGCAGAGAGGTTCCCAAAGTGGCTATGGCAGTTCTGACTACGACTACTCGCGCCGCGAACAGCGCCGCCGAGGGGAGTCGGGCAGTAGCTTCCGTGGCGACTACGATAGATAAGAAAGTATATTTTGCACGAAAAAGGGGCCGCTTTAAGCGGCCCCTTTTTTTTTATTTTGCTACCATCTGACGTGCATCTTCCACGGAGTCAGCCGACTTTATGAGCCGGTCGAGCCCCAAAATCTCAAACACGTTGCGGATCTTAGGTTGCATGTTCACCATCACCATTTCCATCTCCTTCAAGTTACAGGCCTGAAAAGCGGCCAGCAGCACGCCCAAACCAGCAGAGGAGATGTAAACCAACTCACTGCAGTCAACCAGCACAAATCCCGAAGAGTTGGCGATGGCTTCTTCCAGTGCGTTGTCGGCATACACAGAGGAACTGGCATCGAGCTCTCCTTTGAACCGCAGCACTGTTCCCTTACCGAGCGTATCTGTCTTAACGCTAAATGATTTCATTTATAGTCTGGTGTTTTTTTCTCTTTTTAATTATACCCACACAGTAGTTCTGCACGGTATTGTACTGTTCTGCCTAAATACGAATCTAACGCAAGTCAGGCTGTATTTAGGGTTGTTACTTCCTGTCAAAGCTACGTGCCGTACCACCGTTGCGCTTGTTCCAAAGGGTAAGTATATGGATAATTAGCCATCCAACCGCAGAGGTAAATACGTATAGCCTTTGGGTTTAAATACTTAATTTTTAATAAGAATTCAAAATTAAATTAAATGTCGGTCGCTACCGATTGTACATTCAGTTATTTATGATGAAAATTGTCAGGGGTTGACGCTGTACTTGGTTTCAAACCCTATGACGGATGCTCCTATACTGACCTTCTTGACGAAACATCTAGCTTTTTCCAGAATCCCTGTTAAATCAACGAAGGTTTTTTTGAATCAAACTTAAGAGATGATAGACCTAGTAATCACTGATGACCATCAAATAGTGCGCGATGGGTTAAAGGCCCTGCTACAGGACCAAAACAATGTGCGGGTAGTAGGTGAGGCCGCTAGCGGCAGTGAACTGATTGATTTGCTTCCTAACATTCATGCCGATATTGTGCTCATGGACATCAGCATGCCAGGCATGGATGGTTTTGATACTGCTGCCTATGTACTGCAGCATTATCCTGACCTGAAGGTAGTGGTGCTCTCCATGCTGAGCCATGAAAAGTACGTGAACCGCATGATGGACCTCGGGGCTTCAGGCTACATCCTTAAAAACGCCGGTAAAGACGAGCTTTGCTGCGCCCTTCAGCTTGTCGCCCATGGCTGCCGCTACATCAGCCCGGATGTGACGATGGACCTTTTACAAAAAGTGCATGCGCAGCCCAGTGTACCAGTCACGGCAGTCGACGAGGAACAGCGCGAACTTTCCAAACGCGAACTGGAAGTACTGGCGCTCATAGGCGAAGGCTTCACCAATGCCGAAATCGCAGAAAGACTCTTTACAAGCAAGCGCACCATCGAAACACATCGCCAGAACCTACTCGACAAAACCAAAGCCCGCAACACCGCCATGCTCATGAAATACGCGCTGCAGCGCGGACTTATTTCCTGATTCTTGCGCTCAGGTTTTTCTTTTGTAGGTAGAGGCTAAACGAGCGCAAGCCTCCGAGTTGATGCCAATTCGAGCCCTTACTTCTCCGGTTTTTATTTGTTTTGCGTATCTTCAGGAAACCAATGTGACCCGAACAACTTATGCAAAAAAACCGGACTGTGGCACGGCTTCTCTTTGCCGAAGAAATAGACATGGGTGGTTTGCCTATCCGGCAGGCATTGCCCTCTGCCCAAGTAGAGCAGCACGATCCTTTTCTACTGCTGCACCACCACATCACCACCATACCGCAGTCTGACTATCCTTACAAACTCGGCGTGGACCCACACCCGCACCGGGGCTTTTCGCCGGTCACGTTTGTATACCAAGGTGCCGTGCACCACCGCGACTCCCGCGGTAACGACAGCGTGGTATACGCCGGTGGTACACAGTGGATGAACGCCGGCAGGGGCATTGTGCACAGCGAGCGGCCGCCCCACGACATGCAGGAGCAAGGCGGTGTGCAGGAAATCGTGCAGTTGTGGGTGAACACCCCGAAGGCAAACAAAATGGACCAGCCTGCTTATTTCCCGCTGCAGGCGGAAGACACACCCACTACGAGCGAAGACAATGAACGGGTGCAAGTAGCTGTTGTGACGGGCGTGTACAAGGAGATGCAAGGTCCTGTCCGCACGCCGAGCCCTGTGCTGGCGCTCCGCATTACCTTAAAGGCGGGCGGCACATGCGCTATACCTATACCTGCCAACTACAATGCCTTTTTATACCTGTTGGACGGGCAGATTATGCTCGAAGGCTACGGTTTAGTTGAAGGCCTGAACATGGCGCTCCTGAACCACGATGGTGAGGGCTGTACATTGACGGCCAGAGAGGACACACGCCTCTTGCTGGTGGCGGGCGAACCGTTGGAAGAGCCGCTCGCCATGCACGGTCCCTTCGTGATGAACACCCAGACCGAGGTGATGCAAGCTATGCGCGACTACCAGATGGGCAAGATGGGGATGCTGTTTGAGTAACTTTGAGTAATTGGCGTTTACCAAGGCAGACCGTTCAAATCAATATACCTAGGCGCTAAGCTGGCATTGTGTCCATTGGTCAGCAGCATAACATTTGAGTCATATTCCTCTCGGCCATTTGGCTGGTCATATACTAATTGGCATTCCACTGTATACCATCCCAATCGTTCATAAAAGGGTACTAGGGCATCAGCACAGAGTAACAGCCCCAATTCGGCATGCAGGTGTTCGAAAAGAAACGTGCTCGTTTCACGTAGCACCCGACTGGAGTATCCTTTACCCCGATGCGCGGCAGGGGTGATTACATTGTTAATGCCTGCTACGCTGCGGCGCTGGCCGTCCATGATGACTTCCCGCACTATGATGTTGCAGAAGGTGGCGACTTCACCACCCGCCTCTAATAACACCGTCCAGTCTGGTTTGGCCCAAATCTGCTGCTGCACAAAAGGAACATGCCCAAATTCTTCTGCTATAAATTCATTCAACTCCCGAGAGAGTTCGGGAGAAAGCGCGTGATAAGGTATAAACTGTATCATTAATGTGTAGAAGGGTAAAGCTTATGTCCCGCAAATTATGAATTTCAGCCTATACTGAATAGACTGAGTTTGCTTAAATCCCACCATTTCCTCAAACATAAATCGAAGAGTTTACCGGGAGTAGCCTAGCCTACATTGCCGATGCTGGAAAACGTGACTGCACACTAGTGTCATAACATGGATTGTAGGTATGATTTTTTGAAGGCTTGGTATTCTAAAAAATGATGGATAAAGCAGGTTTTTTCTGTTTGAAATGCCACAGCTTGTTTTTAAAGTATAATTTTTTTGATGAGGTGACTTCGTAATATCTTCTTATTAACCGACGCCATTTTTCTAATACTATTCAAAACCAACGGCATTGCTAGCTAGAATGCCGCTCTCTTTACTTTAAAACACCTTATGTAACACTTTTAACTTTCCTGATTTATGAGAAAATTTCTAGCCGCTGTTGTGCTCTGCCTTTTGGCTGTCAGCCAAGTTTTTGCACAGGCCTATGTCGACAGTAAACTCAAGAGTGCTATTACCGATAAGACCAAATTGGTGCAGGTAGTTGTAACTTTCAAAGGTGATGGTGCTCCTTCACTTCTCGATCTCTCCACCCTTACTCAGGCCGGTATCACCCAAGGCCTCACGCTTAAATCCCTTCCCATCGCCGGTGTGCTCGCCACGGGCTTGCAGGTAGACCTCCTCGCCAAGAGCTCCCGCGTACTCTCCCTTTACCTGAACGAATCACTGCAATACGAAAACAACTCCGGCACCGCGCTTACCGGTGTAGATAAGTTGCGCAAAGACCCGCTCTTTACCAGTCGTAACGGCGGGTTTCCTGTTTCCGGCAAAGGCGTTGGCATTGTCGTGAACGACAGCGGCGTGGACGGCACGCACCCTGACCTGCAGTTCGGCAAAAACCTGAAGCAGAACGTGACGGCCGCTACGAACCTCAATGCCGTTTCTTCTATTCTGCCCTACCTGATTTTGGAGAACGTGCCCAACACCGACGCAACGGGCGGTCATGGCACGCACGTGGCAGGTATAGTGGGCGGTACCGGACAGGCCTCGCAAGGTTTGTATGAGGGCGTGGCTCCGGGCGCTGATTTGATCGGCTATGGCTCCGGTGCGGCTTTGCTCTTGCTGGACGTGCTTTCCGGTTTCGACTACGCCATTACCAATCAGGCGCGCTACAACATCCGCGTGATTACCAACTCTTTTGGCACAACCAGCGACACCGGCACTGAAGTGAACCCGGCTGACCCGATCACGCTGGCCACTAAGCGTTGCGTGGATCGCAACATCGTGGTAGTGTTCTCGGCGGGTAACTCCGGTCCGGGCTCCGGCACCATGACCGGGCAGTACAAAAAAGCCCCATGGGTGATTGCGGTGGCCGCTGGCGACAAGTCCGGTCGATTGGCTGATTTCTCTTCGCGCGGCATCAAAAACAAAGGCGGTTCTTTCTCGCTCGACGGCAAAACCTTTACATGGGAAGACCGTCCGACAGTGACTTCTCCGGGCGTGGACATTATTGCGACCCGCGCCATTTCACCTACTTCATCGCTTTCCATCGATAAGGATGCCACCGAACTGGACCCGGCGCATGTGGCCTACTACACGCACATGAGCGGTACCTCCATGGCTGCCCCGCATGTGGCCGGTATTGTAGCTTTGCTCTTAGAGGCCAACCCAACCCTCACACCTTACCAAGTGAAGGAAATTTTGCAGCAAACCGCCACCAACATTCCGAACCGTGAGAAGTGGGAGGTAGGAGCCGGTTACGTGAACGCCTACGCCGCTGTGGATAGAGTCTATCGCGCATCTGCTCCCTATGGCTCGACGCTGAACATGAACCGCACCTTCCGGAGCAACGTGAATGCCAACAACGTAACGGATAACTTCACCATCGATTATAATCCGGCTACAACGGCTACCAACGATTATACCTTCGATGTGACAGCGGGTACGACCTCCATCGAAGCCAAGATCAGAACGCAGGGTGTTGCCGGCGAGACAGGCAATCCGGTGAACCTGTCCCTGATCTCACCATCAGGTGCCGAAACACGCTCCGGTATACCAGTGCTGTTTGCGATGAGCTACGACCGTGGCGTGGCGGTGGCCTCCCCAGAGCCGGGTACTTGGACAGTGCGCATTTCCGGTTTGAATGGAGCCGCATTCCCCGAGCAGATTAGCGGGGTGGTGAATAGGATGACCGCCGCCGGTACTTCCGGCCTTGATGATATCGTGGGCCACCCGGCGGAGGCCTCCATTATGATGGCTGTAAGCTCTCGTCTTGTAGACGGTTTGAATGGAAGCTATAAGCCGGATGAGCTGTTGAAGCGCATCGACATGGCCGATTACCTGATGATGGGCGAGGGTATACGCCAGTACCTGCCAGTAGATGGTTCCTATACCCTGACCGACGTGAAAGAACGCAACCTGATCGCAGAATCGGTAACTGCCCGTGGTGCTGCCCTGCGCGACCAAAAACATATACAGAACAGTATCATGCTAGCCGCTTCGCCGGGCAAGTTTAACCCGAACGGCAAAGTGAACCGCGCCGAGGTGGCCTATTCGTTGGTGCAGGCGCTTGGCTTGCAGGAGTATGCGCTACAACGCAATGGCAAAACGCCTACCGTGGAATATAATGGCAAGAGTTATCCTATCGAGGACGCCGCTACTATTCCTACCGGACTGGAGGGCTACGTGAGTGTGGCCTTGGAATTGAACATGATCAACGCCTACTTCACCGCCACACAAGGGCCGTATGATCTGGAGCCAGTGCTGCATGCCAGTTTCAAGCCGCTACAAGATGTGACCCGCGCCGACTTTGCCGTGATCATTACCCGCACGCACGGTCTATGGAACAGTGGAGAGCAACCGCTTGCCGCTGAGAGCACCTCCAATCTGGTGATCTCAGAAGAAGGCAAACTGGTGAGCTACCCGAACCCGTTCTCAGAGTCAACCACCATCCGCTACGCAGTAGAGCAGGACGGTCCGGTGCTGGTGGAGGTGTTCGACATCCTTGGCCAGAAAGTGCGCACGCTGGTATCGGAAAGCAAAACAGCCGGCAACCACAGCGTAGACTTTAGAGCGGAAAACCTGCCGGCCGGTACCTACATCTACAAAGTAGAGGCTGGCAACAAAGTATACTCCAACAAAATGCTGTTGGCTAAATAAGCTAAGCCAAAGTACATTTTACATGGAAGGCCCTCCCTCACAGGTGGGCCTTTTTCATGAAGATAGTTGCGGCGCTAAAATAAACCGTATCACTTTGAGCCTGTTGTCAGTATATTGTACTTAGTCTTTTTTGAGGGACGGAAGCGAGAACTAAATCAGGACGGGCAAGACTAATTAAATTGAAAAGCAGGCTGCCTGTCAGATTTGTATGTAACTTGGAGAATAGGTATAGATTTTCTGGATTTCTTGTACTATGTAGGTCCGGGGATTAGTTTTACCTTATAAATAGATGATGTGACAGCGTTTGCCAGAAGCAGCCTGTGAGAACAAAATAAATTAGCATTTAAATATGACAGTATACAATAAGTGGTATCATCCCTACGAGATAAATGAGAAGTATCAGAAACGCGTAGCTTACTTCAGCATGGAGTTCGGCATCCATCAGGCACTCAAAACCTATTCGGGTGGTTTGGGCTTCTTAGCGGGTTCGCACATGCGCAGCGCGCACGATCTGCGACAGAACATGATCGGTATCGGCATACTCTGGAAATACGGCTACTACGACCAGACCCGAAATGATGACCAAACCATGAGGGTGCAGTTTCAGAAGAAATACTATACCTACCTCGAGGATTCAGGCATCACGGTAACCGTGAACGTGAACGGCCACCCGGTAAAGGTGAAAGCCTTAGTGTTGCGCCCCGAAGTGTTCGGCACAGTGCCGATGTATTTCCTGACCACCAACATACCGGAGAATGACCACCTTGCCCGTACTATCACCTATCATCTATACGACAAGGAACCTTCTACCCGCATCGCGCAGAGCATTGTGCTGGGTATAGCCGGTGCCAAAGTAGTAGAGGAACTGGGAGGGGCCGACATCTACCACATGAACGAGGGGCACGCCCTGCCACTCGCCTTTTACCTGCGCGAAAAGTTTGGCAATGTGGAGGATATGCGCAAGCGGATTGTATTCACGACGCACACGCCGGAAAAAGCCGGAAACGAAGTGCACGACATCCACCTGCTCAACAACATGTCTTTCTTTAACACCTCCTCTCTGGAAGAGGCCCGCCACATGACCGGCATGCACGGCAATTTCTTCGACTATACCTTGGCTGCGCTCCGCATTGCCAAAATAGCCAACGGGGTGTCGCAACTGCACGGCGAAGTGGCCCGCGATATGTGGTATGAGAACGACAATGTGTGCGAGATCAAGGCGATCACCAACGCCCAGAATGCCCGTTTCTGGATGGACAACAGCATGCGACAGGCCTTGGAGCGCGATGATAATCAGGCCTTGATACAGCGCAAGGCGGAAATGAAGCAGGAGTTATTTGAGCTTGTGGCCGACCAGACGGGTAAACTCTTCCGAAAGGATGTACTTACTATTGTGTGGGCGCGCCGTTTCGCCGCCTACAAACGGGCCGACCTCCTGGTGCACGATATTGAGCGCTTCTTTGACATGATCTCTAACAAGTCACAGCCCGTGCAGGTGATCTGGGCCGGCAAGCCTTATCCATTTGATGAGGGTGCTGTGAGTGTGTTTAACAGTTTGGTCCATCTATCTTATCATCGTAAGAACTTCGCGGTGCTGACGGGTTATGAGATCGGCCTGTCGAAGAAGTTGAAGCACGGAGCTGATGTGTGGCTCAATACCCCGCGTCGTCCGCGTGAAGCCTCCGGAACAAGCGGTATGACCGCTGCCATGAACGGTGCCGTGAACCTCTCGGTACTCGACGGCTGGCTGCCTGAGTTTGCACGCCACGGAGAAAACAGCTTTGTGCTACCAGTAGTTGACACCAGCCTGCCTGATTCGATGCAGGATGAGATTGACCACAAAAACCTGATGAGCATACTGGAAAACGAAGTGATTCCGACTTACTACAATGACCGGAATAAGTGGATGAACATCGTAAAGCAAGGCATGCGCGATGTGGTGCCGCATTTCGATTCCGACCGTATGGCGCATCAGTATTATGAGATGCTGTATTAACACAGGTATAGTAACAAAAAGAGCTGCCCTATTACGGGGCAGCTCTTTTTGTTTGTTAATGGCTTGGCCTAGTTGGCTTGTCTGCCAAAGCGGCTTCCGAAGAAATCGCCCGCTTTCCAGTTGGGTCTTTCCGTTGCATTTGCCACTTGGTAGCTGATCAGGAAGTTCAGTTGCACGTACTTTTTGCCAGCGTTATAATCGAATGTGTTGTTAAAGTTATCCTGCGGCTTGTGGTAGTGGATGGCGCGCCACTGTTCTACTTGCTTGTTCAAGTTGTTTTGTCCGTCTTTAGTCTTGTTGCCATACTTGATGTGCAGGGCGGGTATACCTTGCATCACGAAGCTGTACTGGTCGCTGCGTATAAAGCGCATTTGCTCTGGCTCTGGGTCTTCTTCCACGGTCATACCCAAATGCTGTGCGGCGGCAGCTACTTCGTTTTCTAATGTAGAGTGGTTTGAGCCTAAACCTACCACTGAAAGCAGCGGCGCGATGATGGTAGGCATGTCGGTGTTGATGTTGGCCACGATCTGCTCTACCGGAACTGTTGGGTAGCGGGCGAAATAAGCGGAACCCAGCAGGCCCATTTCCTCGGCGGTCACCATTACAAACAGCACGGATCGCTTCGGTTTTTCCTTCAGCCTGGAGTAGATTTTACCGATCTCGAGCACACTGGCTACGCCGGAGGCATTGTCGTGGGCACCGTTATAGATGGAATCACCGTTCACGGCACGGCCTACGCCCACGTGGTCGAGGTGGGCGCTGTGCACCACGTACTCGTTTTGCAGTTGCGGATCAGCACCGGTGATCTTGCCTATCACGTTGTGGCTTTCAAAATCTTTGTAGCTGGAGGTATAGCTGGTGCGCAGGGTATGGGTGAGCGGGGTAGAGGCAGGCTTGCCTTGTTTCAGTTGCTCTCCAAGCTTGGCCACTTCCAGACCTGTGCCCTTCAAAAGCTGTTCGAATGTGGCGGCATTGATGTTAGCCAGCACACGAATCTTATCAGATACATAATTGCGTGACACGGCTACTTTCCCATTCGGGTCCATCACGCTGTACGTACCGCGTTCTAGGTTTGCAACGCCAGCCTTTGGGTTGTCAGTTGCCACGATCACGCCCACGGCGCCTTTCTCGGCAGCGATCTTCAGCACCGTCATCATGTCGCGGCTGTAGGCCGACACAGTAGAAGGAAAGCTGGTCGGAGCGCCGCGCATCACCACCACAATTTTACCGGTCACATCTATACCTGCATAGTCGTCATAGCCTAAGTCAGGTGCGCTGATGCCGTAGCCGGCGAAAACAAGCGGTGCCTCCATACTCACCTCAGGTTCCTCGGCATGCGGGTATACCGAGAAATCCTTGTTGTAAGTCAGTTGCAGCTCAGTGCCCATAGAGTCGGCGAGCACCATGCTGGCTTCTTTACCGGGAAATGACTGGCGCAGGCGCACGAGTTGGAGATAGGTGCCGTTCTCGCCGCCGGGCTCAATGCCAGCCTTTTGATAATGCTCTACCACATAGTCTACGGCCATTTGGTAACCTTCGGTACCGGGCTTACGGCCCAACAGGCGGTCGTCAGCGAGGTACTTGATGTGGGCCTTTACATCATTCGGCTTTACTTTTTTAAGCGATTTTTCGACTGGTTTGTCGAGCGCTAGCGACTGGGCAAAGGCACTTCCTTGTAGCAAAAGACCACAGGAAAGGGCTAGGAACAAAAGGCGTTTCATTCGGATCAGATTGGTTGTTTCACCAAATATAAGGGAAATGCGGCACAGCGCCTAAGCCTATACCTGCCCTTAAAGTATAGAAGGGCAGGTATAAACTCAATTTCTGCGATTTTTCCGATGCTCGATTCTACGCAGTATAAACGTCAGCACTGTGAGGAACAACAGAAAAAGAATAAGGCTCAGCATCTTCATGCTTACACTAATGGCGGTTAAAGGGTGAGAGAAAAGCTTATCAGCTATTCGGCGCTCGCCTCTTCCTGATGCACAAGGTAGCTGGTCAGTTTGTCCCACTGCAGCCCTTGAAACCCGGCCCATCCGCCTTCGGCTATCAGGGTGTTCAGCATTGAACGGTCTCCGGACTCTTCTCCTTGGTTATTGATGTACTCATTCTTGCCGATCTCAGAACCAATCAGTTTGGTGTCCTGCACCTCCACCCTGAAGGTACTGGTGGCCTCGTCGGTGAAAAAATGCTCCGTTACTTCTTCTTCGTCAGCCGGTGGATTAGGCTTGCTGCTGGGCTGCACCGTAAATTCGGCCATGTTTTCGGTTGTTTTGATGTTGTTGACCTGCACCCAGTTTTCTACCTCAGCGCCGGGAAGCGTTATCTTCAGGTAATAGCCAGTTTCGGGCACCTCCGCTGTTGTTTTTCTTCCACGGTCATCGTACAGCTCGAAGGTAGAGTTGATGCCTTCTAGATTTGACCATAAATTCACGTTGAATAGTTTCTTTTTCGATTCCTCAAAAGCCGTCCGCGCACTGGCCACATCCGGGTAGTCCTGTTCGTTCTGGTACAGCTTGTCTTTGGACTCGTCGCCCTTCAGTACATTGATTTCTTCTTTTACTTTATCGACTATTTTCTTGATGCCCATAATTTTTCGTTTTGTTGGTGTGTAATTGAATTACTGATTTCTTGAGAGTTAAATCTACTTCCCCACATTACCTTCCTTTTTCGAGGGCCCTTACCTCCATAGCAGGAAGTGGAGTTATGGGTAACAATTAACTTACCCCTAAACTCCCCGAAGAAGTAGAACCGAAAGTTCTCGTAAAATGGTCCCTTTGAGGGGACCGCAGGGGTGTTAAGCTTTTGCGGAAGTCTTACACCAAAAGCTAACACCCTACTAGTTTCCCT
Organism: uncultured Pontibacter sp.; assembly: GCF_947499215.1. Classification (GTDB taxonomy): domain Bacteria; phylum Bacteroidota; class Bacteroidia; order Cytophagales; family Hymenobacteraceae; genus Pontibacter. The sequence continues at coordinate 904,955 of NZ_CANMNI010000001.1, read as the reverse complement.
TGAAGGAAAGTTTGGGAACGATTCAGACAGGTCGCGACCTGTCCCTGCATTTTTACACCCATTTGGTTTTCCTTCGCTCTTTCGGATTTATCCATCCGAAAGCACACTGTTGCGGGTCTCCCGACCCGCACGTCCCTTCTATAGGTATACGGGGATTAGGACTTCCTCTACCACTTGCTTTGGGACTGATAAACCCCGGAGAGCGACTAAAGCTATACCTAAACCCGCCTATACCATACGCACAAACAGGAATGACGGTATGGGCTATACTTGTTAAAACTTCCTTATACCTGCAACTAGAAGTTAGCCCAAAAAAAGCCCCTCCACCAAAGGCAGAAGGGCTTGTCAGTAAAGGGTGTATGTATAATGAGCGTTACGCTCTGAGTTCAGCTTTTGGGTTTAGCTGAATTTAGCTTATGAGCGCACTTGTTTTGCAGGTGCTTCCTCTTCGATCAGTGGTGTCACGTCCTCATCCTCTTCCAAAGACCAGCCTGTTCTTAGGCCGATGATGAACCAAGCCAAGGCCAGCACACCACCCGCGAAAATCGTGTCACCGATCACACGCAGCCAGCGCAGGATGTTCATAGTGTCGGTCTGCATGAACTCCATGGAACGGGCGTACCACAAACCGTGCTCCACGCTAGCCCAAGTCTGCATCAGACCGATTGGCAGCACACTGATCAGCACCATCAGGATCAGGCCGATGTTGATAGACCAGAAGGCGAAGCTGATCACACCGTCTTTCCAACGACGACGGGCAGACAGGCCCTTGAGTACAAACAGCATCAGACCGATACCCAGCATACCGTATACCCCGAACAGGGCGGTGTGAGCGTGCACTGGTGTGGTGTTCAATCCCTGCATGTAGTAGAGCGCTATCGGCGGATTGATCACGAAACCGAATACACCCGCACCTACGAGGTTCCAGAAAGCCACGGCCACGAAGGAGTAGATCGGCCACTTGTAGGCTTTGATCCACTGTGTGAGTTTGCTGATTTGAAGATTGTGGTAGGCTTCGAAGCCGATCAATACCAATGGCACTACTTCGAGCGCACTAAAAGTTGCACCCAAGGCCATCACCGCAGTAGGCGTACCGCTGAAGTATAAGTGGTGGAAAGTACCAAGTATACCGCCGAACAGGAAGATGATGGTGGAGAACAGCACGGTAGTAGTGGCGATTTTGGTGTCGAGCAGGCCCATGCGCACAAACAGGAAGGCAATTACCACGGTAGCGAACACTTCGAAGAAGCCCTCAACCCACAGGTGCACTACCCACCAGCGCCAGTACTCGGCAATGGCGAGATTAGTGTGCTGTCCCCACATCATGCCAGCGGCGTAGAATAAGGCAATGGCAGCTGAAGAGATGAGGAACATACCCAGCAGGTGACGTCCTTCCACATCGTTTTTGAAGGCAGGCAGAATCGCGCGCACCATCAAGGCCAGCCACAGGAACAAGCCTACCAACAGGAATATCTGCCAGAAGCGACCTAAGTCCACATACTCGTACCCTTGGTGACCGAACCAGAAGTTCTCTGTATAGCCCAGTTTCTGCATAATGCCATACCACTGACCGGCCAGTGAGCCCGCCACTATGATGAGCAAGCAGACGAAGAGGAAGTTCACGCCCAGTTTCTGGAATTTAGGTTCGTGACCCGACACGGCAGGCGCTATGTAGAGACCAGTTGCCAGCCAAGAGGTGGCGATCCAGAAGATGGCCAGCTGCACGTGCCATGTGCGGGTGATGGAGTAGGGAAGGTACTCAGCTAATGGGAAACCGTAAAGCGCCTGTCCTTCTACGCCGTAGTGCGCCGAGACGACCCCGAGCGTGACCTGGACGAGAATAAGGGCAGTCACAATCCAGAAGTACTTCAAAGTGGCCTTCATGGAAGGAGTAGCCGTCAAACCCAACAATGGATCCTGCTTCGGCAGCTTGGAGTGGTCAATTTCCTCTTCACGGTTAGAGGCATAGTAGTAGGCCAGCATACCTACACCCGCAATCAGGATGATCACAGAGAAGCCTGTCCAGATGATGAGGTCGGAGCTTGGCTCATTGGCAACCAGTTTCTCGGCGGGCCAGTTGTTGGTGTAAGTGATCTTCTTGCCCGGACGCTCGGTCACGCAAGCCCACGAAGTCCAGAAGAAGAAGGTGTTGAGCTTCTCCATGCGCACCGGGTCCTCCACGGTGTTGTCTTTCATGGCGTAAGCGTCGCGGTGCTTGGCCAGCGCCGGGTCGTTCATGAACAGGCCGGTGTAGTGCTTGCCAACTTCTGCAATGGCCTCGGCACGCAGGTCCGACACGGTCAAGATGCCTGTCTCCGGGTCGTAGGTATTGGCGCGGATCTGCTTCTGCAGACGGGCTTCCAGCATCGCTTTTGTCTCTTCGTCCAGGTCATCATAGAGCACGCCCTTTTCCTGTTGCGCCCAGTAGTCGAGGAAGTACATTGCTTCCTTGTGCAACCAGTCGGCACTCCAGTCAGGTGCTATGTAAGCACCGTGGCCCCATACCGAGCCCAACTGTTGGCCGCCTGTCGACTGCCATACGTTCTGTCCGTCTTTAATATCATCTTCGGTAAAGAGGACCTTTCCGGAAGTAGTGACCACCTTGACAGGTATGGGTGGTGCCTCTCTGTAAATCTCGATACCGTAGTACCCGAGAACGGCGAAGGAGCCGACTATCACGGCAATAAATCCCAGCCATAGGTTTCTGTATTTCATAAAAAGTAAAGGTTTGAATGGTTATAGTTGAATTAGAGTTGAAAATTAGTTGCTGGGATCAGGGCCATGATCTTTAGAACATGTAAGTGAGGTTCACCATGCTGCGGCGGTTGCCTTCGGTGTGGTGGTGCGCCTCGGTGCTGCTAACAGGCAATTGTATTGTACCGCCCACCGCAATATTTTTCACATACACGCTCAGGCCCAAGTTGGTGAAGAAAGAATCACCGCCTTTCTGCAGGTTGGGAGCACCCTCGTATTGATCGCCTTCGGCATGCTCGTAATACATGCCTGCGCTTGGCAGTAGCGAGATGCCTTTCACATTCTGCCAGTAAAACAGGTTAGATGAAGCGCTGACACGGTTGCCGAAGCGGTAGCCGTTGCTGTTCTCGGTGTTAAAGCGGTAGGTAACATCGTTGCTCAGGCCCAATTGTTTGTAGCGGATGGTATAGATACCGTTTGCGAGGTAGTCGGTGCTGCCTGTGCCGGGTTGCATGTTAGGCGCCAGCTGCTCTCCCTGCTCTTGGTTACGAAAGGCGCCTGTGGCGAGCTTCACGCCACCACCCACCTGCAGCGTGTGCTTCAGGTCGCGGTCCATCCGGTCGCCAGTGTTGATAAGCGAATAATTGGCCATCAAGGTCACATCCCCAAAGCCTCTGCTTTTGATGGCATGGTGACCGCCGCTCTGTTCATTGAGTATGTAGGGCACAAAAGCGAAGACCTGCACATTCTTGACCGGCACAAAACGGCCCCACAGCTCGGCAGTGGCAAAATGTTCGTCCGTTACCTGCAAATGGGTACCGTGTGTAGCGGTGGTGGTGTAGGAGCGCGTGGTATAGCGAAGCCCCACAAAGTTTTTATGGAATTGAGGCAAAATGCCCATATAACTTCCGCCCATGGTGCAGCCTTTGTCACAGGCTTGGCTGCTGAAGTTGATCGATAAGAGGGCGATGATTGTTAAGAAAATCTTTTTCATGACTAGTTCTCTTTAAAATTTAGAATAAAAGGAGGGAGCCGAAGTGGCACCGGGATCGGGAACTAAGCGATGAGGCGTGGGGGATGGAAAATGGAAAAATCAGGTGTGGTATAGAGGCCTGCCCGGTATAGGGAGTGGCCGATTGTTTCGCTTTGAGGTACGGCAGTCGCTACAGGAAGCAGCTCTGCATTAAATGCGATCATGTCGATCGTGCTTTGCTGCTGGCGTTGCGATTGCTTTTCGCGCTCCGAGTCTTTTTTCAGCTCTTTGCGGAGGTGGCATTTACCCTGACAGTCAGAGTCAGGTATAAACCTGTTTTCGCACAACTCGCTGGCGACGTACGCTTTGTTGAGCTGGTATACCATCAAGATACCCTGCTTGCTCAAGGGCTGCAGCAGCACACACAGCACACACAGTATAACAGCAAGCCGTTTCATGGCATCTTCTTTTCTTTTGGTATGGAACTGCTGCAAAGGTCATACAGAGGCGTGGCGTGAAAAATGACATAGATCATTAATAAAAGAGATTAAGGTCTTCTATTATGTGGTATGGCTGGGGTAGTTTTGTACATGATGAAAGCGGTAAGACGCACCACTCCTTATACACGCTTATATATAGAGACATGAAAGAAGCAGATAAGTCACAGCAACCCAGCGGCTCCATCCACGAAGAGAGCGGAAAAGCTTTATTCACCACTGACCTTCCAGCCTTGGCGCTTGAGTTGAAAGGGGAGGAGAGTTGGCAGAAGAGCGGGCGAGGGTCCAGAACAATCTTTAAGTCCGAATCAATGCGCATCCTGCTGAACGTGATGCAGGCAGGCTCCGAAATAAAGCCGCATCAAGCGCCGGGCCCCATCAGTGTTCATGTGATTGAAGGCCGAATCAGATTCAACACAGAGGCAGAAGCTGTAGTGCTTACCAAAGGGCAGTTGCTGACGCTGCAGGAGCACGTGAGACACAGCGTAGAGGCGCTTGAGGAAACAACCTTTCTGCTGACTGTATCACCACTCGCATCTAAAGCCTAGGAATAGCGCCAAGTCTCAAAATATTTGAAGCTGCACAGGGACTTTGAAAATGCAAAAGCAAAAAAGATGACAAATGTCACTAATAAAAGAGATTAAGGTCTTTTATTTCGGAGAGTAGTCCACCTACCTTTGAATTGTAAATGAAAGCCAAAAGAGAGTGAGTGAGGGGAAGATTAAAACTTAATTAAAACGGCTAACTAACGTTCGTCGTATCAGGGACTTAATCATCTCATCACTAAACAGGTAAACTTTATGAAAATCAAAAACCAAAAACCAACAACCATGAAATCCCTTAAATCTGCCGCATTACTGTTTTTAGCCGCTATGGTATTCTATAGCTGCTCTTCTGACAACACTTCTACTACCGAAACAACAGAAGAAACAGGTTTGGCCCATCAGGCTCCTGAGGCTCCAGTAGAGGACGATGGAAAAGGAATAGGACCAATCACGTCAGTTGAAGTGGGCGATAACATAGACGAAGCGCTGGCCGCAGAAGGCAAGGCTATTTTTGAAGGCAAGTGTTCTGCCTGCCACCAGTTGTCTGACCAAAAAGTAGTGGGCCCGGGTATGGCCGGCGTAACTGAGAAGCGCAAGCCGGAGTGGATCATGAACATGATTATTAACCCGGAGGAAATGACCAAGAAAGACCCCGAAGCCAAGAAGCTGCTGGCTGAGCACTTAACGCAGATGACCAACCAGAACATCAACGAGAAAGACGCGAGAGCACTACTTGAGTTCCTGCGTCAGAATGATAAAAACTCCTAATCACAATCAACAAGCAAAACCAAAAACACCATGAAATCATTATTCAAAACCTTTAAGAAAGCGGCTCCTGCCGCGGCCTTTACGCTGGCACTGGCTGGCGGCGCTGTGCTGCAGGGATGCAGCGGCGGCCCTGGCGAAGGTAGCGCCACGGCTGCGGGTGTAGCTTCGGACGCTGCGCAGGCGGTGTATGTAGCACCGGGCAAGCACGATGAGTACTACTCTTTCCTGTCAGGCGGTTTCAACGGACAGATGTCTGTGTACGGTCTTCCTTCAGGCCGACTGTTGAAGATCATTCCGGTGTTCACGCAGCACGGTGAGAACGGCTACGGCTACAACGAAGAGTCCAAAGCTATGCTGATGACATCACACGGTTTTGTGCCTTGGGATGACTTGCACCACCCGAAACTGTCTCGTACCGATGGTATGACCGACGGTCGCTGGTTGTTTGCCAACGGTAATAACACACCACGTGTGGCCCGTGTCGACCTGACTACCTTCGAAACAGTGGAGATCATGGAGATTCCAAACTCTGCCGGTAACCACTGCTCGCCATACCCAACTGATAACAACGAGTATGTGATCGCGGGTACGCGCTTCTCTGTGCCGTTGGACATGAAAGGCGCAACTGCTGACGTGAGCATGAATGAGTACGCCGACAAGTTCCGTGGTTCTATCTCTTTCATTAAGGTGGACCAAGAGAAAGGCGATATGGAACTTGACTTCCAAATTCTGGTGCCGGGCTTCGACTACGACTTGGCTAACGGTGGCAAAGGCCCATCTTCTGACTGGGTGTTCTTTACAACCTACAACACAGAGCAGGCTGGTACTTTGAAAGAGCTGGGTGCTTCTCAGAACGACCGCGACTATCTGGCCGCTGTTAACTGGAAATTGGCTGCTAAGTATGCCGCTGAAGGCAAGGCCCGCGAAATGCCAGCCAATTATTACCACAACAAAATGGACAAGGACACGCACATTGCGAAGTCTACCATCAAGAAGACAGTGCGCTACCTGCTGCCGGAAGAGTGCCCGGGCATGATGTACCTGATTCCTGCGCCTAAGTCTCCACACGGTATCGACGTGGATCCAAGCGGCGAGCACATGGTAGTAAGTGGTAAACTGGCTGCAACCATTCCGGTATTCTCTTTCTCTAAAATGCAGGAAGCGATCAAAAACAAGTCTTTTGACGGCGAGATCAACGGTATCCCAGTGTTCAAGTACGAATCTGTGCTGAAAGCTGAAGTGCCAGAGCCGGGCCTTGGACCATTGCACACCGAGTTTGACGGAAAAGGCAACGCCTATACCTCTATGTTCGTGTCTTCTGAAGTGGTTAAATGGAAATTGAGCGACTTCACCGTAGTAGACAGAATGCCAGTTTACTACTCAGTTGGTCACTTGATGATCCCGGGTGGTGATACTAAAAACCCTGACGGCAAGTACTTGGTGGCGATGAATAAGATCACCAAAGACCGCTACCTGCCTACTGGTCCTGAACTGGCACACTCTGCCCAGTTGATCGATATCAGCGGAGAGAAAATGCGCATGCTCCTTGACTTCCCAACCGTAGCGGAACCACACTACGCTCAGGCAATCAAAGCCGATAAAGTGGCGCCAAACAGTGTGAAATTCTACGATTTGGCTAAGAATACGCACCCACACGCAGTGAAAAAAGAAGCTGACGCCAGCGTAACCCGCCAAGGCAATGTGGTAAGAGTGAAAATGACGGCCATCCGTAGCCACATGACCCCGGATAACATCGAAGGGGTACAGGTAGGCGACACTGTTCTCTTCCACGTGACCAACCTCGAGCAAGACTGGGACGTGCCACACGGCTTCGCTGTAATGGGCGCCAACACAGCCGAAACCCTGATCATGCCAGGCGCTACACAGACGCTGCGCTGGGTACCTAAGAAAGCCGGTGTGTTTCCATTCTACTGCACGGACTTCTGCTCTGCGCTCCACCAGGAAATGCAAGGCTACATCCGGGTTTCTCCTAAGGGGTCTAACGTGCCGATCACGTTCTCTACAGGTAAGAAGAAGCCTTCCGCTTAACCAGACGGTATAAGTCGGGCATAACACAAGCGGAGGTTGCCCGGGGCAGCCTCCGCTTATTTTTAATTTTCACCTTAAACTTAACAAGGATGAAAGCTTACCAAAAAGTGCTGATGATCATAGCTGCGCTATCTCTCGGCTTGTTGTTTCTCTTCCCTATGTGGAAGATATACCTAACCGCTCCACAATACCCCGAAGGGCTAGAAATGCACATCTGGGTGAACCAGATAGCGGGTAACACGGCTGGAGCTATTCAAAACTTTAACATTCTTAACCACTATATTGGCATGGAGCCTATCCACGCCGACTCTTTCGCCGAGCTTAAGATCATGCCTTACATTGTCATCTTTTTTATGGTGACAGGTGTGCTGATCGCTTTTATAGGCAAACGAAAACTGGTGCTGAGCTGGACAGTGCTGCTGATGATTGCAGGTGCTGTGGGTATACTTGACTTTTACCTTTGGCTGGAGAAGTTCGGTACCAACCTGGACCCAACAGCCCCTATCAAAGTGCCGGGCATGACGTACGTGCCACCGCTGTTAGGTCACAAAACCCTGCTTAATTTTGAGGCTTTGTCCTTGCCAGCATGGGGTAGCTTTGGTATCTTCCTAGCCATCACAATTTCTGCACTGGTATACTTCTTAAGCCGTAAAAAGGAAGCGAAGCATAACGCAAAAAAAGTAATGGTATGAGACGATTGATTCAGAATGTGCTTCTAGTGGCGATGGTGCTGACTTTGTTGGCTGCCTGCCAAGTGGAGCCGAAGCCTATCGCCTATGGCGAAGTGAACTGTGCCCACTGCCAGATGACTGTATCGGATAACAGGTATGGTGCCGAGCTGGTGAATGACAAAGGCAAGCCCTTTTACTTCGACTCGGCTGAGTGTCTGGCCGCATACCTGCAGGAAAATACCGAGCAAGCCGAAAAAGCAGCTTACATATTGGTAACAGACTTCACACGACCAAACGAACTGATTGACGCCCGTAGCGCCAATTTTATACAGAGCCAAGAGCTCCCAAGCCCCATGGGCATGTACCTGACAGCTGTGTCGGACAAAGCCACAGCCACCAAAATGCAACAGGAAGTAGGCGGTCGCCTGCTGAACTGGGAACAGGCGATGACAGCCGTAAAAAACAATGAAAAACCTGAGTAAATATATAGTAGTTTGGACTGCATGCGCTTTGGTGTGGCTGCTGGGTAGCCCTGTGGCACTTGGCGACACACTAAAGGTATGCAACACCTGCGAGTACCACTCCGTGAAAGAGGCCGTGAACAAGGCGAAAGCCGGCGACGTGGTGCTCGTGGATGGCGGCGTATACAAAGAGTCAGGTATAGAGATTAACAAGCCCATCAGTTTGATAGGCCGCAATAACCCGGTGATAGATGGCCAAAACAGCGGCCAGATCATCACCATCAAATCCTCTAATGTGAAAGTGGAGGGCTTTACCGTACAGAACGTGGCCGTGAGCTACATGCGCGACGATGCCGCCATTCGTGTGGCCGACCATGAAAACATACAGATACTGAATAACACCGTCCTGAACACCTATTTTGGGATATACATACAGAACGCCGACAACAGTGTAGTGAAGGGCAATGTGGTACGGGGGCAGAGCACCGGCAAGATAGAGTCGGCGCTGGGTAATGCTATACACGTGTGGCGCACCGATGGTGTGGAAGTAAGCAACAACAGGGTGGAAGGTCACCGCGACGGTATTTACTTTGAGTACGTGACCAACAGCCTGATTAACGAGAACATCAGCGAGCGCAACAACCGTTACGGACTGCATTTTATGTTCTCGGACGGCAACGTGTATACTCGCAATATCTTCCGGAAAAACGGTGCCGGCGTGGCCGTGATGTATACCCGCAACATCCGGATGGAACACAACACTTTTGAAGACAACTGGGGCGCCTCTGCTTATGGCTTGCTCCTGAAAGATATTTCGCAAAGTGTCATTCTTAATAATACATTCCGCAGAAACACCACTGGCATTTACATGGAAAGCTCCAGCCGGTTACACATAGAAAACAACGACTTTGACCGCAACGGCTGGGCCATACGCTTATTAGCCAGCTGCATTCAGGACACCTTTAGGCTAAACAACTTCACCGGTAACTCCTTTGATGTGAGCACCAACGGAAGTCCAACCATGAACCTGTTCGAGCACAACTACTGGGACAAGTACAACGGCTACGACCTTGATAAAAACAAGATAGGGGATGTGCCTTACCGCCCAGTTAGTTTGTACTCCATGTTGGTTGAACGCGTGCCGCCTTCGGTGATGTTTATGCGTAGCTTTATGGTCGACATGATGGACAGCATCGAGCGGGTGCTGCCGAGTTTTATACCTGAGAGTCTGGTCGACGAACGCCCTTTAATGAAGAAAGTAAATCATGATAACGATAGAAAACTTGTCCAAAACCTACGGTAAGCTAACCGTGCTCAAAGACCTGACGGTGCGCTTTGGCGGTGGCCGTGTGGTGTCGGTTATCGGGCCAAACGGCTCGGGCAAAACCACTATGAGCAAGTGCATACTGGGTATGGTGCTGCCGGATAGCGGCGATATAAAAATGGATGGCGAGAGTGTGCTGAAAAAGTACGCCTACCGCAGTCAGATCGGTTATATGCCACAAATTGGTAAGTACCCGGAGAACATGAAGATCCGGCAGGTGATCGATATGATCCGTGACATCCGCAAAGACGCCAAAACCATTGACGAAGAATTAATAGGCCTGTATGGCCTCAAGGATATCTATGATAAAAGAATGGGCTCCCTGTCGGGCGGCACGAAGCAAAAAGTGAGTGCGGCACTGGCTTTCATGTTCGACCCGCAGGTGCTTATTCTTGATGAACCAACCGCTGGCCTCGACCCGATTTCGGCGGAGATCCTGAAGTGCAAAATCCTGAAGGAAAAGAAAAAGGGCAAGCTGATCCTGATCACTTCGCACATTATGAGTGAGGTGGAAGAGGTGGCCGACGAGGTGATGTGTCTGGTGGACGGCGCACTTAAATTTCATGAGACAATCGCCAGCATCAAGCAGCACACCAATGAGGAGCGCCTGAGCCGTGCTATTGCCAAAATTATGAACGAGGAGGACTAGGCCATGAACAAGATCATCAAGTACGTACTTTACGACATTGTGCGCAACAAAATTGTGGTGGCCTATACCTTGTTTCTGTTGCTGCTCTCTATTGGCCTGTTCAACCTTGGCGGCAGCCCTGAGAAGGGCCTGTTGAGTTTGCTAAATCTGGTGCTACTCACGGTGCCGCTTATCAGCATTGTGTTCGGCACGACGCACTTCTACAACTCCTATGAATTTATGGAGCTCTTGGTATCACAACCAATCAAGCGCAGCAAGATTTTCATGAGCGAATACTGGGGCGTTTCCCTGTCGCTGTCCGCCGCTTTCCTGATCGGCGTAGGTATACCGGTGCTCTTGTTTGCGCCGAGCGCCACGGGTTTATACCTTGTGCTGACGGGTGTTTTCATTACCTTCATCTTCGTAGCGCTGGCCTTCCTAGCCTCTGTGATCACCCGCGACAAAGCCAAAGGTATAGGTATAGCGCTATTGCTCTGGTTCTACTTCGCGCTTATCTACGACGGCATTGTGCTGTTTATTCTGTACTCGTTTGCCGATTACCCACTGGAGTATGCCACACTCGCTTTGACTGCGCTTAACCCAGTGGATTTGGGTCGTGTGATGGTGTTGCTGAACTTAGATATTTCTGCCATGATGGGCTATACCGGTGCACTTTACAAAAGCATTTTTGGCAGCATGTGGGGGATAGGAATCGCTTTGGTGGTAATGGTGCTGTGGGTGCTCGTGCCACTGATGACTTCGAGGAGGGCGTTTAAAAGGAGGGATGTATAACATAGCTATTAAAAAAAATCCCCGGCTTACTCAAGTCGGGGATTTTTTATTGCTTTATGTTACTGACCGACTGGTCTAGGTGTCGTCACCGTATCGACCTCAAACGCGGCGGTGTCATCCTGCATATCCAGTTGCGGGCTTACTTCTTCGCCAGAACCAATCTCTACACTTTCATCCATAGTTTCGGTGTTACGAGTATCTGTCTCACGATCAGTGTCGTGTGTGGTATTGTCAGATGTGCAGGAGAAGAAGAAAATGCCGATAAAAATAATAAATGCCTTTTTCATAGTCGTTTGTATTGGTGAGAACTCTATAAAACGAGTGTAAATCGGCTTCGTTTCAAGGTATAATGTTTATAACCAGAGTGTTCTATACTAAAAGGCACAAAAAAACGGCCCTGTTCATGTAGCTTAAGCCATGATCAGGGCCGTTTCTAAGGGGGAGGAAACTACTTACTCAATTGTCCGAAGCATACCATTCCGCAAAGGACTTCTCCGTTTCCCAGAGCTTGAGGCTGTGCAGTTCCACATAATCTGGTAGCAAATGCCGGATCCGCTGTTTAAAATCAATCAGCATGTTCTCGCAAGTTGGTTGAAAGGGCGTGAGCACCAGTTTGTGATTCAAGTGCCGCAGTGCCTCTACCAGTTCCATCGAGGCGTCCTGACGCAGCAAGAGCGCATGGTCGATCGGCTCAATGATGGTTTCCTGCACCAGCTTTTTCAGGTCCTTGAAATCCATCACCATACCGTCATTCGGGTGTGTTTCGCTCACGATAGGCGTGCCGATAATGGTTACTTCCAATCGGTAAGAATGCCCGTGAATGTTGCGGCAACCGCCCTTGTAATTCTGCAGGGCATGCGCGGCTTCAAATGTGAACAGGCGGGTTAATCGTATTCTACTCATGTTCTCTTATACCTTCTGATTCGCCAATTGCAACTGGTCTTCGGCTTCGAGTAATTCATCCAGCATCAGCACGCGTTTTTCAAGCTGGTCTTTGAAAAGGGTTGGTACTAGCTCTTTGTAATAAGCTATACCTTGCTGCAGGTTCTGCCAGAAACTCTGCAGGTATTTTTCCTGCTTGTCGGTCATGGTTTCCTGCAGTTCGGCCTTCTTGTTCTTCCAGTATTGTACGTACATGTTGAGCTCGTTGACGAACACATGCGGACGATAAGTGCTGTTGAGCACATTCACACGACCGTAAATATGATCTACCATCTCCTGCAGTTTAAAAATGTTGGAGAAGTAGGCAAGATTCGGACCCGGGCAGATAGCTATCGGACGGGAAGCAACAGCTTTGCGGGCTATACCTAGCTTCACTAAAGCGGTATTGGCTAGCCCTTCGCAGAGGCACTCCTTTTCGAGCACTTTTGCTTCTTGGGCTTTGTATTCCGCTTCCGGTAAGCCTAGTCCCTGCAGCTGCACAAGTTTGTTGCGTTGATACTTGCGGGAAGCCGTACAGATCGGTTCTTTCGTGAAGTCGGAGTTCGAAACCAAGTGCTTTTTCTCGCACGGACTACCCGGCTTGCCTTTTTCAATGCGTGCTAGCGTAAGCGCCTCGGAACTGGTGCCGCGCAGTGAGTTGAACGGTACACCAAGCGGGGATATCGGGCTTAGGTATAAGTCTTCTTTTTTCGCGCGGGCGAGCTTCTCCATCGTTTCAGCATCTACTGTTGTGGCTTCTGGTACCAATAGGAACGGCGTACCCCAACCGGCGGCGTCCATGCCGTAGTGCTCCAACAGAAAATTGTGCTCTTCTGATGTACCGATCCCGCCTTGCATGGTGATGTGCGTAGTAGGCGCTTTCTCTGGCACAGGATTACCTTTAGCTGTGAGGGCATTGCTGAACAAGGTATAGAGTTCGTCCTGCATGACCTGTCGGTTTTGCTTGAACTCTTCCAGAATCGGGCCGATCAAATAGCCGTCTGTCGCGAAGGCATGGCCCCCGCAGTTCAGGCCGGACTCGATACGGAATTCCGATACCCAGATACCTTTTTTAGCCAGTATCTTGCCCTGCACAAATGCCGAGCGGTAGTCACTCACCTTGATCACAACTTGCTTTTGCAGATAGCCATCTTCATCAGGGAAAAAGCAGGGGAATTGCTCGAGGTAGCTATACAAACGCATGTTCATACCTGCCGAGAAAATTACCGAGGCATGCACTGTGCTGTTGGCAAAACCACGCAGCGCGGCCAGTGCGTCGGAGTACTCCGATGGTAGCGGATTGCCGTCTTTGTCATAGTTGGTTTTGTCGAGCTTCGTCATGATGTTCACATCAATACTTCCCGGCACCACAGCTTGTCGCAACTCATCCTGCATGATCTTTTTCAGCTCCGGATTGTTGGTTTGTAGCATTTTCCGGTAAAGCGTTTTAAGCGGCGCATTGTCTGGCAGCAACAAAAAGTACTTGGTCAGGCGCGACTCCGAATCAAACGACTCTTGTTTTAGCGCTTCTACCTGTTGCTTCACAATGCGGTCGGCGAGGTTCAGGTACTCTTCCACACGACGGGCACGGTAGTCGGCATCTTTCGGTGTGATAGGAGTGAAGTGCTCCTGATAGACATGGCTATAGTGCTCGCGCATTTGCTCGAGCAAAGTATCGTCGCTCAGCGAGACAACAGAAGAAATACCATACTGCGCCACTTTCATAGGCGAGTCGATGGAAAAAGCCAACCCCATAACCGGGATGTGGAAGGTGTGCGGTGTGTTTTTGATCATGAATGAAAATGCTGTATCGGTTTGATTTAACCTCCCACCAGCCCCCTCCTTTTGTCGAGGGCCCCTACCCCCAAAACAGGAGGGGGAGTTGAGAGACTTTGAATTGTTTACTTATCTATTTTTTGCCCTCACTTGCCAGTGGCGAGCTAGGGCGTTTAGTTAATCATTCTCAAAGCTCCCTCCCCTGTTTTTAGGGGAGGGTTGGGGAGGGGTTAAAGTTTCCTCCGCTTCATCTCCGCCTCCAACAAGCTCAACTCCCTACCCATTTGACCTGCGATAGAGGTATTCTCCTCCGCTCTCCGGATCATGTAAGGCAGGGTAGTAGCCACATCGCCGTAAGGCAAATATTTGGAAGCGTTGAAACCGGCGCTGGCCAGATTGTAGGTCAGGTTGTCGCTCATGCCGTAGAGTTGCGAGAAATGGATGCGTTTCCGGTGGTCTGCTATACCTTGGCGGTTGATCTGGTTAACGAGGTAGCGGGTGCTGGCTTCGTTGTGCGTGGCAGCGCAAAGCTCGACACGGTAAAGGTGGTGCAGACAGATGTCTATCGCCTTGTCGAAACTGCGGTCAGTGTCTGCTTTGATGTGAAAGACCGGACTCGGGTAGCCATACTCAGCGGCCCGTTCCTGTTCTTTTTCGATGTAAGCACCACGCACGATTTTTATACCCAGTATCACATCGTAGCCTTCACTTCTCTTCAGCAAGTCGGTGAGGTAGGCAATGCGGTCGGTGCGGTACATCTGCAGCGTGTTGAACACCACGGCTCGGCGCTCGTTGTAGCGCAGCATCATCTTCTCTGCCAGCTCATCCATCCCTTGCTGCAGCCAGCTTTCTTCGGCGTCGATGTATACCGTGATGTTGGCTTCAAAGGCGGCCTTGCAAATCAGGTCCAAACGATTTTCTGTACGCTGAAAAGCGGCCTGTTCTTCTTGATTGAGCACCTCGCCTTCCTGCATTTTTCTGAAAATTTCGCGGGAGCCTATACCTGTCAGTTTCACGCTGATATAAGGGATCTCTCCGGTTATTTTTGCCAGCCGGATGTTGCGCATGATCTCGTCGAGCACGTGGTCAAAACCGGCTTCGTCTTCCTTGGCTTCGGCGGCGTAGTCGAGCACGGTGTATACCTTGGCGTTGGCCATGCGGCGGATAGCACTTTGCGCTTGCTGGGCCGTCTCGCCTCCGCAGAAGTGGCGGTAAATGGTGCCTTTGATGAGGCCTTTAATAGGAAGCCCCAGCTTTAGCGCCCAGACGGTGGCAATTCCGCCCAGTTTGACCAAAGTAGGTTTGCCCATCATCCGGAAAAGGAAGTAGGCAAGTTTAAGCTCTTCGTCCGTTTTGGTGCTGAAGGCTGTCTTCAGATCTTCCGGATCAAACACGGTGGATGGTTGTATAGTGGTAACGCTCATTTGTGTATTGACAGAATAAATGCCATCACAAGGTAGGCTAATACCATGCGCTCAGAAATGAGCATCATTAGTCCAAATAATGACATAGATCATTTTCTATGTATTTGTTTTTACAGCTGGAATAAGTTTGTTAAATATTGTATGTGAGTGACTTAAGTCATTTTATAAGTAGGTGGGGATAGCTAGACTTGCATATAATTTAACCCAAACGTCATATGAACACCCCTGATATACTTACCCCCGAACTCATCAACCCGCTGACCTATCAGAGCTTCAAAAAGCTGTCAGAAGAACTCGTGGCCAACAACCAAACTACTGGCGAAGAGCAAACCGAAGAGCGCATTGCCTACACCCGACTTAACCAGCAACGCATGAAGCGTGTCGAGAAGCAATTCGCCATCAACCAGGATTTACTCGAAGCCCTGCAACAGCCGCGACCGGAGTGGCATTGGGTGGTGCTGGTGGAATCGTGGTGCGGGGACGGAGCGCAGCAACTGCCAGCCCTTGCCGCCATTGCCGACGCCGTGCCAACCATCGAACTCACCGTGATTCTGCGCGACGAAAACCCTGAGTGGATGGATACCTGCCTGACTAACGGAAGCCGCGCTATACCGAAGCTGATCTGCCTGAATGCAGAGACCAACGAGCGGCTCTTCACATGGGGTCCAAGGCCGCTGGCGATACTCGAGCAAGTGCTGCAGTTTAAGGATCAAAATCCGGGCGCGACAAAAGAGGAGATAGGTACGCTAGTGCACACCCTGTATGCCAAAGACCGCAGCCAGTCGCTGCAGCAAGACTTGTTGCGCTTGGCACAGAGCGTTATAAATGTTGAGCAAAAAGAGGAGGGATTTGTAGCATGAAGCTAGTTATCATCGCCATATTTCTGGCCAGTCTGACCTCCATGTGTGGAACCGAGCGCGATTTGGAAACCGAGCACAAAGAGGTAATTCACGATACGCAAGCCCTAGCCCTGAACGGTACCGAACGCTGGAAAGCCGACGAGCCAACCAACCGCCATATGGCCCAGTTGCAGGGTATGCTGCAGGAATTTAACATGCAGGCCGAGAACAATTCGGCAGAAGCTTACAATGATTTGGGGACTTCGATGAAAGCGGAAATGCAGCAGCTCTTCAAGGACTGCCGCATGAAGGGCCCAGCCCACGACATGCTGCACGTTTACCTGGTGCCGTTGGTGGAGGACGTAAATATACTGGCGGAAAAAGACGAGCACCAGTCCGAGCAGGCGCTGGCGCGGGTAAGTACACGACTAAAGGAGTATAACCAGTACTTCGAGTAAGCGATGACTGAAGTAAGGGAAAGGCAACAGCAAAACACACAAACAGGACAGGACACCCTGGTGCGGGCACGCATTGCGCTGGGGTATTTGGTGCTGGTGGCGGTACTGGGCCTTTTTCTGCGCTGGCTGATGGTGTCGCCTGTAGATGGCGTCAACTACAAAAACTTCCTGCATGCGCACTCGCATGTGGCCTTGCTGGGCTGGCTCTATTGCTCTTTTTTTGCAGCATTGCTCTACATTTTTCCAGCTATAACGGGCGCGGCTCGTAAGTCCTTCCAACGGCAGTTTTTCCTGACGCAGGTCTCGGTGTTGGGCATGCTGTACACCTTTCCGGTGCAAGGCTACGCGCTGTTCTCCATCATTTTCTCGACGATGCACATCTTGCTTAGCTACTGGTTTGCCCGCAGCTACTGGCAGCATGTGCAGCTTAACGTGGACACCGGCACACACGCCACTTCCCTGAAATACATCGGGGCAGCCTTGCTGTTTATGGTGGTGTCGTCCATCGGTCCGTGGGCCATGGGGCCGATTATGGCGAAGGGCACCATTGGCGGTGAACTCTACTACTCGGCCATCTATTTCTACCTGCACTTCCAGTACAACGGCTGGTTCACCTTTGCGGTGCTCGGGCTTCTGTTCTGGTTTCTGGAGCACCACCAGCTATACTTCAATCGCAGCGGGGCCATGCGGGCTTTCTGGTGGCTGGCGCTGGCTTGTCTGCCAGCCTATGCGCTCTCGGTGCTGTGGACCCAACCGGCAGAATGGGTATACGCCATCGGCTATGTGGCGGTGGCCTTGCAGGTGGTGGGCGGGTATTACCTGTTCAAAGTCATCGCGCAGGTATGGCCTGAAACGAAGCCTTTGCTCCAGCCCTGGGTGCACGGACTGATCGGTCTGGCGCTCCTGTTTCTGGTGCTAAAACTGGCTCTGCAAACTGCTTCCGCCTTTCCGTACATGGCGGATCTGGCCTATAAACTTCGCTACTTCATCATTGGTTACCTGCACTTGTCGCTGCTCGGTTTTGTATCGTTGTTTGTGCTGGGCTTCCTGTTGCAGCAAGGGCTCTACCGACTCGGCAGGTATGGCGGTATAGGCCTGACGCTTTTTCTGGCAGGCTTCTTCGCCACGGAAATGCTCATGTTCGGACAAGGCACTTTGCTCTGGCTCGGGCTAGCGGCTTTGCCGAGTTTCAACTGGCTGATGCTCTGGGCGAGTGTGCCGATGCCGCTGGGGTTAATATTGTTCTTTCTGGGGCAGCGGGGGTTGATAGTGAGTGGGGAGGGGAGGTTGTCTGAATCAGGATTTACGGGATTTTAGGATTGGCAGGATTGGGTATGTTAGTTGGCAGTGAAATATGTCGCAAGTTTAGCGGTACCGTAACTAGTGACTGCCATGGTCCAAGTTTGTAGCTTGCTTTCTGCGGTTGATACTGATTCCTATAAATTACTTTTCTTCAGATAATAACGCACTTCCTATAGCTTGTAGCTTCTATTAAAACAAATATTAGCAACAGGCTCGTACATGTTGTGAGCGAGGCGCAGTCGCTGCTTTCACCATGTGATGTGTTATCCTATAGTGTTTAATTCTCTTTTAGGAAATCAACTAATTTTCTGTCTTTAATATATTCTTCGACGATGGCTCTTATAAAATTAAATAAATCATTATTTAGCCTTTCAAGAATTATGTCTTCACTAATATCTTCCTCTTTAGACTTTTTCGCTTCTTTTCTTAAATAATCCTTAAACGATTTAAAATTCCCATGCGCGATATTCGACCTTTGAGAATAAATCTCTTTTAATCTATTTTTTACCTTTTCAATATCTTTGCTTTTGTCGTTTTGATAAATTAAAAGGCTTGCTTTAAGTCTGAATTGCTTGCTTATCGAATCTTCAATATTGAATCTATTGTAGTCTGGGCTGTGGGTCAATAGTAATTCTATTATACTAACTAATGTCACTAGCTTTGCACTCTCATCCTTCTGATTATTCCCTACAACTTTTAATAAATTTGCTATAAATAGAATTTTCTCCTGGTTTTCATTATCTATTATATCATCTAACTTTTTACTTACAGTGGCTAACTCATCTCTAATGTGATAGAAAGATTTCCAATGGTCTTCTGAATTTTTAATCTCATGGGAATAAGACATAAAGCCAAAATACATTACAGACAGGTTGAAAAACCTGTCTACCTTAGGATGTTGAATAGTAAAGGAATCGTTATGGAGAATAAATGATTGTCCATTATAAAACTCGTTATCTGTATGGACTAGTAGTGATAAAAAATAAGTGAAGCCTACTAAATTATCTGAGTTATCAATAATAGGATTACCCTTATCTAACAAAAAGAAGCCTGGGTTACCATTCCTGCTTTCCTCAAGTGCAATTTCCTTTAGTCTTTGATATTCCCCTTCATCATTATATCTAGCAATAACCCACATCCTTGCGAGCTTTTCAAGAGGTTCAAGTTCTCTATACTTTTTAAAGAACTCATGTACAGATAAATCCAAACCTGAATAATTCTTATTTAAACCTTCAAGAGCACTTTCAACAGATAATAAGTTGTAAGTTTTTTTAGTTGATTTAATTGGAATCCTGTACTCGTGGTCACGCTTGTAAACGAAATCCGGACTGTTTAGAGAAACATCTAAGTATTCTTTAATTATAGCTATCTCTTCTTCAGTTTTTGGATTGTCTAGATAAAAGTTAAATTTATTAGAAAGAATAAGAGGGTCATTTACAGGATATATATACTTAGTCAGAATAAAGTTCATGCTAGCTTTGAAAGTTCTGTTTTAGAAGAATCTAGATTAACGGTTAGGGTATTGCCGAAGTGGCGGGTTTTTAGCACAAATGTTCAATAGAATTCCTAATGTTGAACCTTGCACAAATGTTCTTAGAAGTAAGTCAGCAGTTATTTTGGCAATGCCTTGTTATATGCCGTTATTTTATTTAAACAATTGTTCTAATTCATTTATCCTTTCCGCCTTTATTACTAAACCGAGGTTATTAGGAATTCTTGAAATTGCGATTGGTCTCTGACCTGTAGGTACATTTACAATTTGAATGTCTCCTTGTGCTGTATGTTGTGGCCCCGCATATAAAGCACCTAATAGAATTACTCTACTTGTCCCCATATAGGTGTTACCTCTCTTATCGCGATACCCTCCTTCATTAAAAATAAAAACAGGAGAACCACTAGAACCGGGGAAGCAAGCTGCGTCAATCATAATTTCCTTCTTTCCACAGTAGTCAAAATTCGGATGTGTTGCCGTTACGCCTTTTCTTAAAATTGGCTTGTTATTTACATGGTCCCAAATTCCATTAGGATAGCCTATCATTAAGATTTCTTCCAAAGCGGATAAATCGGCCAGTTGCTCATTTGTAGGGATAAGGGACTTGTCAAGAGAAATATAGAACAGACGCTCACCTCTTTTATTTGCTTCATTTATAAAAGGAGCTATTGGCATTGCACATAAGTCAACTTCTGAATCTGGATGTTTTCTCCAGAAGCTCTCAAAATTGTCAAATGCAACTTGAAAGTGTTGCGTGTCGAGCGGCTCATTGTTAGCATTTGCTTTTGTTATGATAAGTTTTCCTTTTGTCGCTCCATTAACCACATGTTTGTTCGTTATTACGACAGGCACATAAGTGTCATTCGCAGTGTCTTGAAGAAACTGAAAGAAAAAGCCTGTGCCTGTTCCGGTGGTACCATCGTTATACTCGCACTCAATTCTTACTGTGCTATAAGTTAATTGTTCAGATGTAGATAAATTGTTCATGGTTGATTTTTAAAATGGCTAATAGCTACCTCGAAAGCGTGAACATATGTTTATTGACACTATGTGCGAAGTGGTTTTACCTGAATTAATAATTTCTTCACTACATCCTGATTCTAACCACCTGCATTTAAGAAAGCTAATATAGTCCTTTTTTTATAGTGCCCAATTCTACCCAAACAAAAAAACAGGAGCGCCTATACCCAGACGCTCCTGTTTCATTTCCACTCAAATCCCTTAACTACACCCCAAACTATTCCCACAGTTCAGGCATTTGTAGCAAGTACCAGAGCGGATGGTGATGTGGCCGCAGACGTTGCAGATGGGGGCGTCGCCCATCATGCTGGCCAGCACTTGCTGGGTCTGTTCCATCAGCACGGTGCGGCTCTGCGTCACCAAGGTATAGCCATTGGCTTTCACGTCGGTGGCTGACTCGGGCTGGGCCGCTGGCGTGGCGACGGTAGGTATAGCCGGGGCAACTTGCGGCGCCGGTTCCGGATCCTTCTCACTCGGGACATGCACGAGGTCTTCGCGCTTCAGGTACTCGTAGCCGAGGAGGCGGAAGAGGTAGTCGAAGACCGAAGTGGCGGACTTGATGTTGGGGTGCTCCACACGGCCCGCAGGCTCGAAGCGGGTGAAAGTGAAGCGGCTCACGAACTCTTCCAGCGGCACGCCATACTGCAGGCCCAGCGACACCGCAATGGCGAAACAGTTGAGGATGGAGCGAAACGAAGCGCCTTCCTTGTACATGTCGATGAATACTTCGCCCAGCTCGCCGTTCGGGTACTCGCCCGTGCGGATGTACACGGTATGGCCGTCAATCTTGGCTTTCTGCGTGAAACCGTTGCGCTTGTCGGGCAGTTTGCGGCGCTCCACCATGTGGGCCAGTTGCTTGCGGAAAGGCTCGTTGGCGGCGTCTTCCAGAATGGCTTTGGCGGCCTTCAGCACCTGCTCGGCGCTAATACTGTTGTCGGTCTGCGGTACTTCCTTGTCGGGTGCTTTTTCGGTTTCCGCTTTCTTGCTACTCGACGAGAGCGGTTGCGAGAGCTTGCTGCCGTCGCGGTAAATCGAACAGGCTTTCAGGCCCAGTTCCCACGACAGGAGGTAGCAACGGGCCACTTCTTCGCGGGTGGTTTCGTTGGGCAGGTTGATGGTCTTGGAGATGGCCCCCGAAATGAACGGCTGCACGGCGGCCATCATCTGGATGTGTCCTTCGGGCTTGATGAAGCGCTTGCCCTTGTGCCCGCAGCGGTTGGCGCAGTCAAACACGGGGTAATGCTCTTCGCGCAAGTAGGGCGCGCCTTCGGTGGTCATGGTACCGCAGATGTAGTCGCTGGCTTCTTCTATCTGTTGGTAGGTATAGCCCAACGCGCGCAACAGATTAAAATCAGGCAGGTTGTAGAGCTCGGGCACAAAGCCCAGTCGTTGCAGACAAGCTTCTCCCAGATTATATACACTGAAGAGCGAGGCCACATCGTAGGCCGTTGAGAGGCCTGCTTCCAGTTGCTGGATTTCTTCTGGCGTGAAGCCGGCAGAGGCCAGTGACGTTTCGTTGATGTGCGGAGCGCCTTTGAACGTGGCGTGGCCTTTGGCGTAGTTCACGATGGCCTGCATTTCGGCTTCGGTATAGCCCAGTTTGCGCAGCGCGGCAGGTATAGACTGGTTGATGATTTTGAAATAACCGCCACCCGCCAGCTTCTTATACTTCACCAGCGCGAAGTCCGGCTCCACGCCTGTCGTGTCGCAGTCCATCAGTAAACCGATGGTGCCCGTCGGGGCGATAACTGTGGCCTGCGCATTGCGGTAGCCGTGTTTCTGGCCCAGCTCTAGGGCTTCGTCCCAGGCAGCGCAGGCGGCCTGGTGCAGGTACTCGGGGCAAAGGGCAGGGTCGAGCGGCTGCGCAGGTATAGACAAGCCTTCGTATGCTTCGGGGGTGTTGTGCGCGGCCGCCCGGTGGTTGCGGATAACGCGCAGCATGGCTTCTGCGTTGGGTTTATACTTCGGGAAAGCACCCAGTTCGGCGGCCATCTCGGCAGAAGTCGCATAAGAAGTACCCGTCATAATCGCGGTGAGTGCGGCGGCTACCGTGCGGGCTTCGTCGCTGTCGTAGGCCAGTCCCTGCACCATCAGCAAAGCGCCGAGGTTGGCATACCCGAGGCCGATGGTGCGGTAATCGTAGGAGCGTTGCGCCACTTCTTCGGAGGGGAACTGCGCCATCAGCACCGAAATCTCCAACACCATGGTCCAGAGGCGGCAGGCGTGGCGGTAAGCGGCTACATCAAAAGTCTGCGTGGTTTCATTGAAAAAGCGAATCAGGTTGAGCGAGGCGAGGTTGCAGGCCGTGTTGTCGAGGAACATGTACTCCGAGCACGGGTTCGAGGCGCGGATAGGCCCTTCGGCGGGACTTGTATGCCACTCGTTAATCGTCGTGTCGAACTGCAGTCCCGGGTCGGCGCAGGACCACGCGGCGTCGGCAATTGTATCCCAGAGCTCGCGGGCAGGTATGGATTTCACCACCTTTCCGGTAGAGCGGGCATGCAGGTGCCACGGTTTGTTGTTTTTCAGCGCTTTGAAAAAAGAGTTCGGCACCCGCACCGAGTTATTCGAATTCTGTCCCGACACGGTTTGGTAAGCTTCGCCGTTGTAGTCAGCCGGGTAGCCCGCCGCAATCAGGGCCGCCACCTTTTTCTCTTCTTCTTTTTTCCAGTTGATGAACTCCACAATCTCGGGATGGTCCAAATCGAGGCAGACCATTTTAGCCGCCCGTCGCGTCGTACCGCCCGACTTAATCGCCCCCGCCGCACGGTCGCCTATCTTCAAAAAAGACATCAGCCCCGAAGAGCTGCCGCCACCGCCCAGCGCTTCGTCTTTGCCCCGAATGTTCGAGAAATTGGTACCCACGCCCGAGCCATACTTAAAGATGCGGGCTTCCTGCACCCACAGGTCCATAATGCCGCCTTTGTTCACGAGGTCATCGTCCACAGCCAGTATAAAACAGGCATGCGGCTGCGGACGCTCGTAAGCCGAGGTCGACTCCTGCAGCTTTTCTGTTTCGGGGTCTATATAATAGTGTCCCTGGGCTTTGCCTTTTAATTTATAGGAGGAGTAGAGGCCCGTGTTGAACCACTGCGGTGAGTTGGGCGCGGCATACTGCCCGAGGAGCATGTACACTAGTTCGTCGTAAAAAGCCTGCGCGTCTTCCGGAGTCTTAAAATAACCATGTCCTTCACCCCAGCTTCTCCAGCAATCCGCCAGCCGGTGCACCACCTGCTTCACCGATTTTTCCGCGCCCTTGCTGCCATCCGGCTGCGGTACGCCTGCCCTGCGCAGGTACTTCTGCGCTAAGATATCGGTGGCTATTTGCGACCAGTTCACGGGCACTTCCACGTCCTTTATCTCGGCCACGATGCCGCCGGTGGGGTCGCGGATAGTGGAGGACCGTTTTTCGAAGTTGAACAAGGCATACGGGCTCTCACCTTGACGGGTGAAGAAGCGGGAAACCGCCAGTCCGCTGGCTTTTGCTTTTCCTTTTTTCATAAGGCTTGCGTTAAGGGTTTTGGTTGATTATGAGGGGTTTATTATTATTTATACGCGTCTCCTAAAGACATAGTAAATGTATGATATTATTAATTAAGAAAAAAAGACCTTTTTATCTTTTATTTAATTATTTTCGTACATACATTTACATCGGCAATCATTTACAACCCATTATTCATTTAATAAAACACCATGGAAACCATAGAAAAATTAGACGTAACGGTACTGGAGCCACGCATGAAGCACCCGACCATTTTTAACTGGTTCGACAACCTGAATGGCGGCGAAGCTTTTGTGATTCACAACGACCACGACCCGAAGCCACTGTACTACCAGTTGCTGGGCGAGCGCGGCAATACCTTTAAGTGGGAATACCTGTTGCAAGGCCCGGAAATCTGGGAAGTGAAAATATCAAAACTGACACCTGAAGAAGGGGAGACCGTAGGGGAACTCGTAGCCAAAGACTACCGCAAAGCACAGGTATTCAAAAAATATGGCATTGACTTTTGCTGCGGAGGCAAGAAATCGCTGAAGCAGGTATGCGAAGAAAAAGGCATCAGCCCTGAAACGGTAGAAAACGAGCTAAACGCCATACCTGAAACAGGCAGCGCCTCCACACGCGGCAACGAGTACGAGAAGTGGGACTTGGGCTTCCTAGGCGACTACATCGTGAACATGCACCACAGCTATGTGCGCGAAGCCATCCCTACCCTGTACGAATATACAACCAAAGTAGCCCGCGTGCACGGCAGCCGTCACCCTGAAGTGGTGGAAGTAGCCAAGCACTTTGTGAACATCGCCAACGAGCTGGAGGCCCACATGCCGAAAGAAGAGCGCGTGCTGTTCCCATTCATCAAGCAAATGGCAGAAGCGAAGAAAAACGGTGTGAAAATAGACCGTCCGGCTTTCGGCAGCATTCAGAACCCGATTAACATGATGGAGATGGAGCACGAGGCAGCCGGTGGCGAACTGGAAGCCATCCGCAACCTGACCAACGACTATACCCTGCCAGCCGACGCCTGCGCTACGTACCGCGTGATGTTCTCGAAGCTACAGGAGTTCGAGGAAGACCTGCACCGCCACATCCACTTGGAGAACAACGTGCTCTTCCCGAAAGCTGTGGAGCTGGAGAAAGAAGTGTTGAAATAACCCCACCCCAGCCCTCCCCTAAAAACAGGGGAGGGAGTTAAAATACCTAACTCCCTCGCTCGCGAGATGCGAGCGAGGGCAAAGAGAAAAGCATTAACACCCTTCTCAACTCCCCCTCCTGTTTTGGGGGTAGGGGCCCTCGACAAAGGAGGGGGTTGGGGGGAGGTAAAACACCACACCTATGACAACTGCAACCAAACCACTGAAACGAGACAATAGTCTGATACCGCTCTCACGGGAGCACCACTTCGGACTATTGTTTTGCTGGAAACTGAAGCAAGGGATGGCCAACGGCACTTCCTTTGAGATCATGCGCCAGTACATCCAGTATTTCTGGAAAAACATTCTGAAACCGCACTGCCGGGAAGAGGAGGTTATACTCAAAAGACTATTACCGAAAGATGATGTGAACTCCATCAGACTGCACGAAGAGCACCAGCTGATTCAGGCCATAATTGGGTTGATCAACAAGCAAAAGAACTTAAACACTTCGCTGGTAGCCACGCTGCAACAGGACCTGACGGACCACATCCGCTGGGAAGAACGGGAACTGTTCCCATACCTGCAAACCGTGGCTGATCCGGAAGAACTGGCTGATGTGGGCAGGTTGCTGGAGCATGATCTGAAAGAACCAGTAGATGAGTTTCTGCCCGCTTTCTGGGAACACAAAAAGGTAGCCTAGCAATGGAACTGTCTGCCACCACCCGAATCTCGACTATTCTGCGGGAGAATCCTGCGGCGATAGAGGCCATCGTGTCGATCAACAAGCACTTTGAGAAACTGCGGAACCCCGTGCTGCGCAAGGTGCTGGCTTCGCGGGTGACCATCGCCGACGCCGCCCGCATAGGAAAATGCCGGGTGGAGGATTTTTATGAAAAGCTGCAGCCGCTGGGCTTCAGCGTCGCGTCAATACCAACTTACAACAAAAGGGCTATCCCTATGGAAACGGATATTTTGGAAAGACCCGCCTTTATGGAAAACCTAAAGGCAACAGACACCATCGTGCTGGACGTGCGCGATACCATCGCCAAAGGCGACGACCCATTTCTACAGATTATGGAGGCTGTAAATAAGCTAAGCCCAGATCAGGTGCTTTGCATTTTGAACACCTTCGAACCGATTCCGCTCATTGCCATCGTGCGCCCCAAAGGCTTCGAGTACTACACCGAAACGCTGGGGCCGAATCTGGTAAAGACCTATTTTAAAAGGCAGTCTGCTGGAGAGAAAGTAGAAGTAGCGAAAACAGCCACCGAGGCTGACTTTGATGAATTGTTGGCCAAATATAGCGGAAAGCTGCAGCATATCGATGTGCGCCAAATGGAAATGCCACAGCCGATGGTGTCTATACTTAGCGCATTGGAAACACTTCCTGAAAGTGATGCGCTTTACGTGCAACACCGAAAGGTACCGCAGTTCCTGCTGCCTCAACTGACGGAGCGGGGATTTAAGGTGAGTATAAAGGAGGTAGGGCCTAACGAGGTGTATTTGCTGATATATCGGTAGACGCCGAGCTGTATAAATGCTGTTATTTTAGATGACCTATGTCATTTCGGCCTTAGGGAGAAATCTGGAATTTTACCAAATGATGTGAAATAATCCAGATCTCTCATTGCATTTGAGATGACATTTAGGGTTTAGAGCATGTGATAGCAAACAATTAACAACCAACAATTAACCATCATGAGCGCCGCAACTACATCCAATTCACCATCCAAATGGCTTGTGCTGCCGCACTACGCCTTCGCGGCGGTGTCGTTTGTGGTGCTGTGCTTGCTGCTGGTTTTCTCAACGGATGCCTTCGGCGGACACTACTTTCATCCGAAGCTGCTCACACTGACACACGTGGCGGCGCTGGGCTGGGCGACTATGATCATCTTCGGTTCGCTTTACCAACTGCTGCCGGTGGTGCTGGAGGTGCGGCTATATAGCGAGAAACTGGGCACAGCGGCCTTTGTGCTGCTGGCAATGGGTACGATCCTGCTCTCCATCGGCTTCTGGAATTTCTGGGTGGGTTTGGAGCTGCAAGTGGCGGCCATCATGCTCTTTACATCGTTTCTGATCTTTAGCTACAATGTGGTGCAAACTGCCCGGCAAGTTAAGAATTGGGGGATAGAGGCAGACTTTATCGTGACGTCCGTGGTTTGGCTGGTGGCGACGGGGTTAGTCGGCGTGCTGATGGCTTTCAACTTTCAATATCCTTTCCTGCCGCAGGACCATGTGCATTATTTGCAACTGCATGCGCACATAGGTATGGCGGGCTGGTTCCTGCTGCTGATTGTGGGTGTGGGTTCTAAACTAATTCCGATGTTCCTGCTGGCGCACCCTGAAAATACGAAAGGGCTGCACGGTGCTTACTACCTGATAAACGCCGGATTGGTGCTCTTCGCCATGGACCACCTGTTTTTGCAGACCGGCTACAATGCCTTGTATGCGCTGATGGTGGTATTAGGTATAGCCGGCTTCCTGCACTTTTTGTACCAAGCCAAATGCCTTGGTAAACGACCTGACTTAGACTTGGGAATGAAACAGACCTTTGTGGCGCTGGCCCTGCTGCTCTTGCCGATCGTGCTGGTCTTTGTGGTCACGCTACAGTTCGGTTTGCCGCAACGCCTGTTGTCTTCGCTATACCTTGTGTACGGACTCTCGATCTTCTTCGGCTTTGTATCAGCTTTGATACTGGGACAGACTTTCAAGACGCTGCCGTTTATCGTCTGGATGCACAGCTATGAAGATTATGTGGGACGTTTCAAAACGCCTATGCCGAAGGATTTGTATAGCGTCACACTGCTGCGCTGGCAGAACATCGCCTACATTGTGGGATTGGTAGCCTTGCTGGTAGGCGTGCTGATGGCCGAGCAAACTGTGATTTTAATAGGGGCAGTGTTGTTGAGTATAGCGGCAGTGCTTTATGCGGGCAATGTGTTTAAGGTGTTGTTGCACAAGGTGAAAGATTTAAAACCATTTGGATATGAAAACGCAGGAACAGGAGCTCGTCAACGAAGCGTATGAGGCGCTCAAGTACATCATCGACCCCGAGATCGGCATAAACATTGTCGATCTTGGGCTTGTATATAAAGTGACCCTGAAAGAAGAGGAGGAGAAGCTGCACGTAGACTTAACGCTCACAACGCCGGGCTGCCCGATGAGCGGCACCATTACGACGGCGGCCGAGCAAATGCTGCACAAGCGTTTCCCTAATCTGGAGATAGAAGTGGAACTGGTATGGCTCCCGCAATGGACGCCCGAAATGATAAGTGAAGAAGGCATGCGATTACTGGGAAATACCTGATAAATTTGCACGCTGGAGCAAAAGAGGATTAAAGGACAAGGTTATGCTTTCGAAAACAACAGAATACGCCCTGCGGTCTATCGTGTACATCGCGATGGCCGACGAAGAGGGAAAGCGTGTAGGCATAAAGGAAATAGCGAACGAACTGGAACTGCCTGCCCACTTTATGGGCAAGATCCTGCAGGACATGGTGCGCAAAGGCGTGATCGCGTCCGTCAAAGGCCCGCACGGAGGTTTTTTCCTGCATCGCCCCGCCAATGAAATTAACCTGTTGGAAGTGGTACGCATTATTGATGGCCTAGAGGCTTTCAAGAAATGCGGCATGGGCATGAAGCATTGTTCTGACACACATCCTTGTCCGCTCCACGATGAGATAAAAGCTTACCGTAACCACCTGTTGCAGGTGTTCCGCGACAAGACCATACAGAGTCTGGTAGATGACGTGAAAACAGGAAAATATTTCATCAAAAACCAACCCGAACAAGTGCTGGATGGCAAAGCCTAAGGCATAGCTCAAACAACCCCAAAACATAACATGACAGCGACCCTGACACAGGGTGCCTTCTCTGAAAAATTCAGAGCCATGCACCCTTTTGCCCAAACCGAAGAGATTGCCGCCCTGCAGGAGGCGGTGGAAGAGATCCGGGAACTGAAGCGCGAGAAGAACGCGGTGATCTTATCGCACTTCTACATGTCGCCCGAACTGCAGGTGCACCACAACGATGGCGGTATAGCCGACTTTGTGGGCGACTCGCTCGGCTTGAGTGTAGCCGCTAAAAGCGTGGAGGCCGATAACATCATTTTCTGTGGTGTGAAGTTCATGGCCGAAACCGCCAAAATCCTGAACCCCGCCAAGCAGGTGTTGCTGCCGAGTTTTGATGCGGGTTGTTCGCTGGCCGAAAGCATTACCGGTGCCGATGTGCGCAAACTCAAGGCGCAATACCCGGGCGTGCCGGTAGTGGCTTACATCAACACCTACGCCGAGACCAAAGCCGAAGCCGACATTTGCTGCACCTCCCGGAACGCAATGGATATTGCCCGTTCCTTTGACTCCGATAGTCTGATCTTTTTGCCCGACCTGTTCATGGGCCGCAACCTGCAGACCCGCATCAAAGCCGAGACAGGCAAGGAACTGATCCTGTGGGAGGGCAAGTGCGAGGTGCACGAACAATTCACGCCGCAGCGCATCAACGGACTCAAAATGATGTACCCCGAAGCGCAGGTGCTCGTGCACTGGGAAGTGCCAGACGATACGGTAGCTGATGCCCTGACAGGAGCTGGCGGCGTGGTGGGCAGCACGTCCGATATACTTCGTTTTGTAGGTGAAAGTAAGTCGCGGCAGTTCATCTTGGGTTCGGAGTGCGACTTAGGCGCGACCTTGCGTGGTATGTATCCTGAGAAAGAATTCATCGTGCCCTGCATCAAGTGCCCGCACATGAAACAGATTACGTTGCAGCGCACCCTGCAGGCTTTGCGGGCCATCGGTACGGAGGCAGAACGGATGTATACCGTGGATCTGGCGGAGGATATCCGTCAGCGAGCCTTGCTGCCAATTGAGCGCATGTTAGCCTTTTCTTAAAAGATCATGAAAGTGCCAGATTTTGATTTCGTGGTGTTGGGCAGTGGGATTGCAGGGCTCACCTTTGCCCTGCAGGCCGCTGTCCATTCCCGCGTGCTGGTGCTTTGCAAAGCCACCCTTTCCGAAACCAACACGGCCTATGCGCAGGGAGGTATAGCCGCCGTACTCGACCCCACCGACTCTTTCGAACAGCACGTGCAGGACACGCTGGAGGCAGGTGCCGGACTGTGCCGGGAAATGGCCGTGCGTTTCATGGTGCAGGAGGCGCCAGATGCTATCCGCTGGCTGCAGGGTATGGCCATTGGTTTTGATGAAAGCGAATCAGGCGATATGGCCCTTGGGCTGGAAGGCGGCCACAGCCATCACCGCATTGTGCATGTAAAAGACCATACGGGCCGCAGCATACAGCAAGCCTTGGAAGAGGCGGTGCTGCGTCACCCGAATATCTCGGTGCAGGAACATCAGATGGGTATAGAACTACTCACTGATAACAGTGACTCCGGCACGTTTTGCTATGGCGTACAGGTGCTGGATCTGCACACACAGGAGGTAAGGTCTATACGGGCACAAGCGGTGGTGCTGGCTACCGGCGGCTCCGGACAGGTATACCAGTATACCACTAACCCCAGCATTGCCACCGGCGACGGACTGGCTATGGCTGTAAGAGCGGGAGCGGACATCCAAAACATGGAGTTCTTTCAGTTTCACCCGACAGCTTTATACCAAGCCAACGGCGAAGTCTTCCTGATCAGCGAGGCGCTGCGTGGGGCAGGAGCGGAACTCGTTCTGCCAGACGGTAGCCGTTTTATGCACCTGTACCATCCGCTTGGTTCGCTGGCTCCCCGCGACATTGTGGCCCGAGCGGTGCTCACCGAAATGCAACTCCACCAGAGTCCTTGTCTATACCTTGATGTGCGGCATCTACCTGCGGGTGAGGTGCGTCAAAACTTCCCTTCTATTTATCATAAGTGTACCACTATTGGCATTGATGCCGAAAAGCAACTGATCCCCATTGTGCCGGCGGCGCATTACCAGTGCGGCGGTGTGAAAACCGATCTAAGTGGGAGAACTTCCATTGACCGGCTATACGCCATTGGGGAAGTGGCCTGCACAGGGGTGCACGGGGCAAACCGATTGGCAAGCAATTCCTTGCTGGAAGGGGTCGTGTTTGCACGAAGTGCGGCAGAACATGCGACAGGTGAACTTTCTAAGCAACAAGTAACTATACCTGACTTAGCTATAGAAGAGGAGAGCGGAGGCACATTGTGGCTAGGTATGCGGGCGGAGATAGCGCGGAAGCGTGCGAAATTGCAAAAGCTACTCTGGGAACAGGCAGGTATAGTGCGATCGGTGAAGGGTTTGCTACGCTGTAAGGCCGAACTAGAAGCCATGCAGCGAAAAGCTAAAGGCATACGGGAACTCACTGGCATACACCAAGAAGTGCTGGAACTGCAAAACTTACTCACCGTAGCCGAACTGATAACAAACGCCGCCTTACACAGACGAGAGAGCGTTGGTGGGCATTTTGTGCAGGACCATGCAACTGAGATTGGTCATGCAGATTCCATCCTACAGCATAGCAATGCGCTGGTTCAACTGGCCAATGCAACGTAGCACTTTTTCCAGTGGAGAATCGGGCAATCAGGACACTTTTTGAGAATAGGGCCGTAGTGCGTATATTTAGCAAAAGAAATACGCGTGAAAGAACAAGACCATTCCGATAACCAGCATATAGACAGCGAGTCACGCTTAAAAGCCATCATCGAAACCGCCATTGACGGTATTATCACCATCGACAATCGTGGTATTGTAGAGTCCGTGAACCCGGCGGCTGCACATATTTTCGGTTATCAGCCGGATGAAATCATTGGCAATAACGTGAATATGCTGATGCCGGAGCCTGACCATAGTCTGCACGATACTTACATCGAAAACTACCACCGAACCGGTGTGGGGCAGATAATCGGCAAAGGCCGCGAAGTGCTGGGTAAGAAGAAAGACGGTGCCGTGTTTCCATTTCGGCTTAGTATCAGTGAGGTAAACCTGCATGACAAGCAGATATTTACAGGCATTATTCACGATATTTCGGAGCTTAAAAAAACTGAGGCTGCCCTGCGCGAAAGCGAGAGCCGCATCAACTCCATCATCCAAACCGCGGTGGACGGCATCATCACCATCGACACGCGAGGGGTTATTGAGATGATCAATCCGTCGGCCTGTAAGCTGTTTGGCTATGACGAGTCGGAAGTACTGGGTCGGAAGATCAATATGCTCATGCCGGAGCCGGATCGTAGTCTGCACGACAACTACATGCACCACTACCACGAGACGGGCGAAAAGCGTATCATCGGTATAGGACGTGAAGTGTCAGGCTTGAAAAAAGACGGGACGATCTTCCCACTATACCTGAGCATCAGCGAAGTGAAGCTGGCCGACCGTAAGGTATATACCGGCTTCATCCACGACATCACCCGCCAGAAAGTAACTGAAGAGCGTCTGCGTCGCTATGCTGCCGAACTGGAGCGCAGCAACCGCGAGCTGCAGGACTTTGCCTACGTGTCGTCGCACGACTTGCAGGAGCCTTTACGTAAGATTCAGGCCTTCGGCGACCGCCTCAAGATGAAGGAGTACGAAAACCTGAGCGATCAGGGGAAGGACTATGTGGACCGTATGCTCAACGCAGCCAACCGCATGCAGAACCTGATCAACGACTTGCTCACTTTCTCCAGAGTCACTTCCAAAGCCAAGCCGTTTGTTAAGACAGACCTAAACCAGATTGCGCGGGATGTAATATCGGATTTGGAGATCGCCATCGAGCGCTCCCATGCCAAAGTGGAGGTAGGGCCGTTGCCAACCATTCAGGCTGAGCCTACCCAGATGCGCCAGTTGCTGCAGAACCTGATCAGCAATGCCATCAAGTTCCGCAAAGACGAGGAAGATCCTGTGGTGAAGGTATATGCCAAAGAGTTGCAACTGAAAGCACACATGACAGCAACACCGGGCGACGAACTGATCGAGTTGCACATCGAAGACAATGGGATCGGCTTCGACGAAAAATATCTGGACCGGATCTTCAATATATTCCAGCGACTGGAAGGACAGAAATACGAGGGATCCGGCATTGGACTGGCCATCTGCCGTAAAATTGCCATTCGCCATGGTGGTGACATCACGGCCAAAAGCAAACCGGGAGAGGGTACGCATTTTATTGTTACCTTAGCAAAAACTCACCTGAAGGAATAAACGCCTATGAAATCGAATAGACCTATTGTGATTCTGATAGCAGACGACGACGCCGAAGACCGCATGCTCATAAAGGAAGCGCTGGAAGAAAACAGGCTATCCAACGCGATACAGTTCGTGGAAAATGGCGAAGAGCTGATGGACTACCTGCACAACCGCGGCAGGTTTAACGACAAGGAGAAATACCAAACGCCAGGCCTGATTCTATTGGACCTCAACATGCCAAAAAAAGACGGCCGCGAGGCGCTGAAGGAGATCAAAGCCGATGAGCACCTCCGCGTGCTGCCGGTGGTGGTGCTCACCACTTCTAAGGCTGAAGAGGACATCCTCCGCACCTACGATCTGGGTGTGAGCTCTTTCATCACGAAGCCC
This sequence comes from uncultured Pontibacter sp., assembly GCF_947499215.1. Taxonomy (GTDB): domain Bacteria; phylum Bacteroidota; class Bacteroidia; order Cytophagales; family Hymenobacteraceae; genus Pontibacter. The sequence continues at coordinate 871,188 of NZ_CANMNI010000001.1, read as the reverse complement.
GTTACCTTTACCGCTTTGGTGGATGTGATGCGCACCTTGAGCAAGTACTGGTTCGAAATAGTAGAACTGCCCAAACCCTAGCAAGTTGAGGAGTTTGAGAGTTTAGAATTATGAATTTTGAGTAAATGAAAAGCGAAGCTCTATCATTTACTTAATACGATCCAACATTCTAAACCTATTACCCTACTCTTAGACTCCTTAACTCCCAAACTCTTTAACTCCCAAACTCAAAATATGCCTGACAGAATACGTGTTTTGCTGGTAGATGATGATGAGGACGACTTCATCATTACGCGGGACATCATGGACGACATACCCGGGCGCAACTATGTGCTCGAGTGGGCGCCGTCATTTAGTCAGGCGATCGACATTATCCGGGAAAAAAAGCACCATGTGTACCTTGTCGATTTCAGGCTGGGAGCGCACGATGGGTTGGAACTGATCACACAGGCGGTGAACGAAGGTATAACTGCTCCGTTTATATTGCTCACCGGCCAAAGCGACCGTGAAACGGACGAAAAGGCCATGCGGGCAGGTGCGCAGGACTATCTGGTGAAGGGCACTTTTAACCCCTTCGATCTGGAGCGCTCTATCAGGTATAGCATTGAGCATGCCAAGAGCTTGGCCGAGATACAGAAGCTCAACACTGAACTGGAACAGCGTGTAGAGGAACGCACCCAAGAACTGGCTACCGCTATTCATAATTTAGAAAAGGCCAACAAAACGCTGACGAAAGCACAGCAGGAAATATACAAGGCGCTACAGAAAGAAAAAGAACTGCATGAGTTGAAGTCACGTTTCGTAACCATTGCCTCCCATGAGTTCCGGACACCGCTTAGTACCGTGCTTTCCTCAGCCTCGCTTATCACCAAATACAAGTCCGCTGAGGACGATGATAAACGCCTCAAGCATGTCGGTCGTATCAAGTCGGCGGTACACAACCTGACCAATATCCTGAACGACTTCCTGTCCATCAGTAGGATGGAGGAGGGTAAGATACACAATGTGCCCAGCACCTTTGACTTGCACAGTTTTGCAGCCGAAGTGGTGGACGAAATGCAGGGATTTTTGAAGGAAGGGCAGCGCATCGATTACAAGCACGAGGGGGAGCAAAATACTGTATACCTGGACAAACAGCTGATGCGCAACGTGATGATCAACCTGCTGTCCAATGGCAGCAAGTACTCCGGTGAGAACAGCACAATATGGTTTACGACTGCCATCAAAGCCGATACCATCACCATGGTGGTGCGCGACGAAGGCATAGGTATACCGGATGAGGACAAGACACACCTGTTTACACCGTTTTTCAGAGCCCAGAACGTGACCAACATACAGGGAACGGGACTGGGGCTCAACATTGTAAAAAAATATGTAGAAATTATGGGAGGCGAACTTCGCTACGAAAGCGAACTGGGTCGCGGCACCACATTCACCATCACTTTGCCATATACCGCACAGATATGAAAAAGATATTGCTTATTGAGGACAACCAAGAGATTCGCGAAAACACCGCCGAGATACTCACGCTGGCCAATTACAATGTGATTGAAGCTGCCAATGGTAAGCTGGGTGTAGACATCGCTAAAAAAGAGCACCCCGACCTAATCATTTGCGATATCATGATGCCGCAGCTCGACGGGTACGGCGTACTGCACATGCTGAGCAAAAATCCGGATACGGCGAGCATTCCCTTCATCTTCCTGACTGCCAAGTCGGAGAAAGACGATTTCCGAAGAGGGATGAATCTAGGGGCGGATGACTACCTGACAAAGCCTTTTGACGACGTGGAGTTGCTTGACGTGGTGGAGATGCGCCTGAAGAAAAATGAGATCATGAAGGCGGAGTTCCAGCGCAACGTGCAGGGCATCGACAACTTTATACAGGAGGCGAAAGGCTATGAGGAACTGAACAAACTCATCTCCGAAAACCGCCGTGTGACAGTGTTCCGCAAAAAGCAGCATCTGTTCTCAGAGGGCAACTACCCGAGCAACCTGTACTTCCTGAACAAAGGAAAAATCAAAACTTATAAGTCGAACGAAGAAGGCCGTGAGTACATCACCTGTCTATACAAAGACGGAGATTTTATCGGCTATCTCGATTTGCTGGAAGAGAAATCCTATCGTGAGTCTGCAATGGCGCTAGAGGACTCAGAGGTATACATCATTCCCCGCGAGGACTTCTATACTCTGCTGTATCAGAACCGCGACGTGGCGGGCAAGTTCATCAAAATCTTATCCGATAATTTGGCTGACCGTGAGGAGCGCCTTTTGAAACTGGCTTATAATTCTGTGCGCAAGCGTGTGGCCGAGGCCCTGCTGTTTGTGGAGAAGCAATACAAAGAAGACCCGAACTACAAGTCAGAGGTTTCCATTACCCGCGAGGATTTGGCCAGCATTGTAGGAGCCTCCAAAGAAACGGTAATTCGTACCTTGGCTGATTTCAAAGACGAGAACCTGATCGATACGCGTGGAAGCAAGATTACCATTCTGAACTCTCAGAAATTAGAGCGTATGCGGAATTAAGAGGTTGACAGCATCCTTACCAGCTGTTGCTTTTACTTTTTCCACCTGATAAAGTGCATTGCCTAATCTCCGCACATTTGCGGAGATTAGCGCATTTATTCTCCGCAAACTCTTTTGCTCCTCCATCAAACACTGACATTTCTCCTGCCTGAAAGTGACTAAAGTCATATTTTTGCAGCCTAGCATTTAAGACCTTTGCATTGTATCTGAGAGAAAGACCATGCAAAACCAGTTCAAAGCCCTTACTTTATCTTACAAGCAAGCACCTATTGCCGTTCGCGAAGCCGTGTCGCTGAACGAGATCGGTTGCCGCAACCTGCTCGATAAGATAAATGAGTTTACAGACGCACAGGATGTGCTGGTACTCTCTACCTGCAACCGCACCGAGGTATACTACTCGGCTGCACAAGATCTTTCGCAGGCCATCATCAAACTGATTGCCATCGAGAAAGGCTTTATCGCGACCAAGGAGATCTCCACGTATTTCCAGAACATCACCGACCACCAGCAAGCCGTGCAGCATCTTTTTTATGTGTCGCTGGGCTTAGAGTCGCAGGTGGTGGGCGATATGCAGATACTCAACCAAGTAAAAAAAGCCTACCAGTGGGCCGCTGACGCCGACATGGCCGGACCGTTTCTGCACAGGCTGATGCATACCATTTTCTACACCAACAAACAGGTATTCAACCAGACATCCTTCTTCGACGGTGCCGCTTCTGTGTCGTATGCCACGGTGGAGCTGGTAGAAGAACTCACCAAAGGCATGGCTGACCCGCGTGTGCTCATGATCGGAGTGGGGGAGATAGGCGCGAATGTTTGCGATAACTTCGGCAAGTCGAAGATCAGCAACATCACCATCGCCAACCGCACGCACCACAAGGCACTGGAGCTGACTCAGAAGACTAATGCCCGTGCTATTTACTGGGAGAATGTGTGGGAAGAAATGGCACAGGCAGATGTGGTGATCTCATCGGTGCCGGGCGATTGCTTCTTTATCGGTAAGTCTGAAGTGGAGCAGATGGGTGTAACCGCACCGAAATTCTTCGTGGACCTTTCTATGCCGCGCAGCATTGACGCTGAGATAGAGGTGCTGCCAAATGCGCGTGTATACAACGTAGACAACATCCGGAACCGTGCCACCGAGGCGCTGACCATGCGTATGGCCGCTATACCGCAGGTTAAAGAGATCATAGCTCAGGAGATGGCTGAGTTTACCACTTGGACACGCGAAATGGCGATGTCACCGGCCCTACAGCAGTTTAAGAGCCGATTGGAGGAAATTCGTCAGCAAGAGCTGGCCCGCTACACCAAAAAGCTGGGTGACAGCGAGAAAGAACTCGTAGAAGCTATCACCAAAAATATCCTCAACAAGATTGTAAAACTACCTGCACTGGAACTGAAGGCAGCTTGCCAGCGTGGTGAGTCAGAGGCCTTGCTTGAAGGCCTGAGCGCTCTCTTCAATCTGGAAGAAAAGCAAGAGGCTTAGGCTATATCTAGTTAGCTATTCCTATTTGAGTATACACTAGCTATTAATTGTCAAACTGTCCCCTTGAGGGGACTATAGGGGTGTTGGAGGCATAGGAGAATGTGGAAGCAACAGCAACATTGAAGAGACTGCTACAAACACCCCTCTTACTCATCCCAAGAGGAGAATTTTCCTTCCAAAAATAAATCGAAGAAGCACTAGTAATACTTTATTGGGACTGAGGTAACTTTTAAGATATCTGGTACTCTAATACGCGCATCCCGTAAGCTCTGCTGCTGTTGCTGTCCATACTTGAAATTCTGCGAGGCATCCATCGCGGGCATGTCTTTAATAGACCTGTAGGCGACTGGCGGAGGTATAACAGGCAAGCGTTCACTTGGCTCTTCTGGAAGCTTCGTTCTCAAAATTGCCTGCTTTAAATCATATTCGGTAGCCCAAGGCATCACCTCCACTGTTGGCAGCGTAGTGCTCTTTTCTGTTAGCCTGATACTGAGTGTTAAGTTACTTTCATTGGTGTTAGCAGGCACTGTCAGGTATAGCTTTTCATAACCCAGCGTGGCAAAAACCACGGTGTCGCCTGCCACAACCGGCAACGAGAAATAGCCGCTCTTTCGGGTATGCGTGCCCCGCGTTGTACCCGGCACATACACAGCGACTCCTTCCAATACAATAAGGCTATCACCGGCAACAACCTGACCTGAGAATTGCACAACGTGTTTGTGAGTAGCAGGCTGGTTCTGGCCTATTGCCACCATGCATGGTAGCAGGAGACATAGCAGCAAAGCAGAGAGGAGTACAGCGTTTCTTTTCATACAGAGCTAATAAGCCGACAGTGTTATTGCCTTACTGTTACATAAGCGGCCAGACGCCCACCAACGCCTTTTTCCCAGTTCCCTAGACTTGCTTTTCTGGAGTAGAAGCTGCCACCCAATGCCGCGCCGTAGATAAAGATATACTTCTCGTGATTGCTGTGTTCAGGCAGATATTCTATGCCCAGAAAAAAATCCTCATCCACTACCAAGCCATACTGCTCCAGCGGTATAGTGACCCAGCCTTGGGTAAGAGGAAGTCGCTTGATAATGCTTTTCTCAATCAGGCGCTCTCCCGGCATACCTGCCACATTTTTATACAGGTTGATGCGAAACGAAGCGGAGTCACGTTTGATGCTGCGCAAGTATACAGTGGCAGATATTATCTCGGAGGCTTTATTGTTAAGGTTGATATACTTGCCCAGTTCAGAGATATCCTCGGAGTGGACCGTTTCGGCAGAGCCGTAGAGAAAGGGATTGCGCGAGGTGGTTCCGAACTTCTTGATTTTGGAGGCCTTGTTGCTGATCACTACTTCGCGCAGTGTGGTTATTTTTTCACTGAGATCAAACTCGCTCATACGACTGGAGAGGATGGATGATATGGGCAGTGAAATCTCGTTATACCCAATGGCCGAAAAGGTGAGTGTGTCGTGCCGGTTTTCCTCTTTCAGGTTGAGCGTGAAACTGCCGTCGGGCCGCGTCGCCGTTCCTATGTTTTTCTTTTTGATGCCGATGTTCACGTAAGGTATAGCCTCTTGCTTTTCGGCGGTTTTAACAACGCCTTTTAGCTGCAGGACTTGCCCGTAGGTGGTAGAGCCGATAAGTAGTAAAAGTAAAACTAGCACGAATCGTGAACAGACTTTCTTTGGCATAGCATGTTTGTGTTAATAGCCTATGCTAAGAAGAGCCCAAAGCGGTAACATAGGTTGCAAGCGATGCAACAAAAGGTTAGTTGTGGCGGGAGTTGATCAGGGTTATGACTTGTTTAACAGATGTTTAACACAAGCAAGACGGGTATAAATTATGCAAAGAAAGCGGGCGGGTACATCACGGTGCCGCGTATACCTGCCAGTCCGTTTTCGACCAGTTCTACAGCCATGGCGTTTGCTTCGGGCACTTCGAAAGGGAATTTGATGCCAAAAGTAGAGGCGGGCTTGTAGCCGAAGCGGGGGTAGTAGTTTTCGTGCCCTACCAGAATAACAGCAGTATAGCCTAAGCTTTTGGCGATGCGATGCGCTTGTTCTATGAGCATGGCGCCTATACCTTGCCGCTGGTACTCAGGCAGCACTGCTACAGGAGCCAGCGAAAGCGACTCAAACTCCTGCTGCTCGTTCCGGATTTTAAGCTTCGTCAGCAAGATGTAGCCAACAATTTTTCCCTCCTCCTCAGCCACCAGCGACAGCTCAGGTATAAACGCATCAGATTTGCGCAGGCGCTCCACCAAAAACTGCTCGGTATGGTCGCTTATTTCCAGATCGCTGAAGGCATGCTCCACCAGCGTAAATACAGCGGGGTAGTCAGCGGGTTGCTCTTGGCGTATTTGGATGGGCATGGTAAATTACGTTAACGTACTGGGCTCTGCAGTGGCGCATTTACCGTAAAGATTTTGTTAGCAACAATATTATTAATTTTCAGAGAGTTCTCTTTCGCCCGTTTCTTCGGGTGAAAATCTCGCTATAAACATCGGTACTAAAATACAAATAACTCCGATGATTGATTTCAAACCGAAGTCCGCAATAAAATTCATTCCAACTAGGTATAATCCGCAAACCACAAAAATTATATTATTAGGTTTTTTGTTCCAGTTAAATCCACCAACTAAATATGCAATTCCGATTAGAGTAAACATTGCAACGTTAATAATTACATTCGTTTCTTCACTATAATTTAGAAACCAATTTGATGTTTTGGCGATTAAAATGATACCAATTAAGACTCTAAAAATTAATATTAGCGATTTTTTCATTGCTTTTATTATGTTAAGATATTTTAGCCAATTCACGGGAAAGCGTAACCAGACGGTTGTTGATAATTTATACAAATACCATGGTGCACTTAAGCCTATTTCAAACCAGCCCCACCAAGCACTTCCAGCACCTGACCTTTCTGCGGACTTCCTGCCAACAGGGGCATAGCTTGGCCGATCAGTTCGCGCACGCCGGGTACTTGCAGAGAGTTGTCGTGGTCATCTTTGCTGTCCCATACCTCCGTCACCCAAACACCATCCGGAGTATTCTGATCCAAGCTTACAAGGTATAGCTGGCAACCCTTTGCGTTTGAGACCAATCTGGAAGCTTCCAATAGGATCTGGGCTAGCTGTTCGCCGTTCCCGGCAGTAGCCTGTAGTTTTCCGTGCAAGCCGTATTTGTTCATAGGGTAGTGTCGTTTTAAAGGGATGAGGTATAAGCCCTATACCAGAGCGCCGGTATTTATACCTGTCAGTAATGCTCACACAATATAGTAATTCTCTATATAACTGCTGCATCTCAGACTTTTATCGCATCATTTAAGTTGTATCACCGCTATACCTGCTCATTTTATACCGGCCATTACATTGCATTCCCCGAAAAGCTTTCTAAATTCAAATCATTCAAAAACCTGTCAGCATGAAAAGAATTTCATTTCGAATGATACGGAAACGGTCGCTATACCTTGGTTTTATTTGTTGTATCACTATGGCGTCTTGCGCAGGCAATAGGCAGGTAAGTAAGCAAACCAGTATGATAGAGAAGATACTTGAAAACAAACCCGAACAGTTTAAAACCATACTCGACAATCTAGGCAGGTATAGACTCCAGATTCTGTATACCCAGATAGACCGCGACGAGCAGAACCAGCCGCACTTTACCTCCTATACCTACCGCGTTAATCCACAGGAGTACTTTTATCCGGCCAGTACCGTGAAGCTGCCCGGTGCCGTAGTGGCGCTTGAGAAACTCAATGAGCTAGGTATAAACCGACTCGACAAGTACACGCCGCTGCAGGCAGACAGCGCCTACGCCGGTCAGAGCCCTGTGCGTGGCGACAGCACTTCGGCCGATGGGCAGGCTTCCATTGCGCACTATATCAAAAAGCTGTTCTTGGTGAGCGACAACGATGCCTACAACCGGCTCTATGAATTTGTGGGACAGCAGCGTTTGAACCAAAGTCTGCACCAAAAAGGGTTTAAAGATGTACAACTGGTGCACCGTCTCGATATCTTTCTGAGTCCGGATGAAAACCGACATACCAATCCCTTCCGGTTTTACAAAAATGGCCAAGTGATTTACGAGCAGCCACTGGTGAACAACCCGATTCCGTTCAATCAGGCCCAGTTCGATGGTATGCTTGGAAAGGGCTATATCAAAGACGATTTGCTGATGGATGGTCCAATGGACTTCACAGCCAAAAACTACATTTCGATTGAGGCGCTGCAGGGTATACTCAAAAGCGTGTTATTCCCGGAGTCAGTACCAGCTGAGCAGCGCTTTAACCTGACCGAGGACGATTATAACTTCCTCTACAAATACATGAGCATGCTGCCCCGTGAGAGCGACTACCCGTCCTACGACTCAAAGGAGTACCCGGACAGCTATGTGAAGTTCCTGATGTATGGCACCTCAAAAGAAACTATACCTGATAACATCCGCATCTTCAATAAAATCGGCAATGCTTATGGTTTCCTGATCGACAACGCCTACATCGTCGATTTTGATAATAATGTCGAGTTCCTATTGACGGCGGTGATCTTGGTGAACGAGAATGAGATCTTCAACGATGGCAAATATAAGTACGACACGGTAGGCTATCCTTTTATGAAAAACCTAGGCCGTGCTTTCTATGAGCACGAACTCAAACGAAAAAAAGAACACTTGCCCAATCTGCAGAAGTTTAAAATTCAATATTAGCGAGGCGTATTGAAATCTGGCCTCATTTAATTTCTTAGAAACAAAGAAGCCGATCTAAGCTAGCAGATCGGCTTCTTTGTTATAATCCAAGAGATCAGAAATTGTAGTCTAGATGTCTTTCTAACTTCTAAACTTTCTAACTCTTAAACTTTAAATGTCCCACCACAGTCTTTCAGAAAGCACTGGCGAATCTGGTGTGTTGGGGTTCTTGCTGGCCTCACCCTGAGGGTATGCCACTCTGCGGATGAAGGTTGGGATGTCGGCCCCAACTGGCAGCGTGAAGTCAGCATACTGGTAGTCGTAGCGTCTGGCATCCACCCATGCTTCGGCATTGAGGTATGTGACTACATACTTCTCTTTAAAGATCAGGTCGAGCGTCAGGTTGGCGGCACCAACACCCACGGCTGGGTTGTTGAGGTAGGCGTTGCGCTCGCCTTCCGGCACACCCAGCTTGTTCATATGCGCTGTTATACCTGCTATGTAAGCTGCGTATGCCCGATCACGGTCACCGGCTCTGAAGGCGGCTTCAGCCTCTACAAACTTCATCTCGGCATAAGAGACGATAATAATAGGAGAGAGGTCGCCAGTGAGTGGGGAGTTGCGGGAGATGTATACCTCATCACGATCCGTGTTGTTTCTCGGACCTACATTGCCTACACCGTTTGGCGTACCTATGTAAGGGTCTAATGAGAATTTAGGGTCGGTCGGGTCGGTGATGCGTGACAAGCGCGGGTCCACTACGCCATAGGTCGTGCCATTGAGGTGGTCTACGAACTGTTCCGACAGCCAGCCGCCCAACACCAGCTGCGTGTTGTTCTGTGCTATCTGGGCCCAAGGGTTACGTACGGCGAACACATCCATGTCGGCATCATCGGCATTGGACTGTAAAGAGTTGTCAACGGCAGTCAGCACGGCGTTAGGGTCATAGCTGGAAAGCTTGCTTACTTTATTGAGCATACGCGCCTTAAAGGCATAAGCCGTACGGATCCACTTGGTCTTATCGCCACCATGTATTAGGTCGTCTTCGTCCCGCAGGGGAATTCGTGAATCTGTTTTGTTGAGCTCGGCTATACCTTCGTCGAGCAGGCGCATGGCTTCAGCATATAGATCCTGAGCGGGGTCAAAACCGGGAGTAAGCGTTGTATTGTCGAATGCCTGCGAGTAGGGCGCATCGCCCCAGTGGTCAATTATCAGATTGAGGTGGTAGGCCATCATAATGTTAGCCACGCCCACATAGTCAGATGCGCCTTCTTCCAGACCTTTCTGCTTCATGTCGTAGATGTCGGCCATCGCCAGATAGATCGCATCCCAAGTACCGGTAAGGTCAGTTACTTGATAGGTATCTGTGCCGTTGCCGGCTACCGGGCTGGCTACATACTGCACGTAAAAAGAAGTGGTGGCGGCAATCCGCTGGCTGTTCAGTCCGGTTTTCTGGGTGGTGGTGGAAAGCATGGCATTGAGCGGAGGGTTCGACACCAAGTTAGGGTTCTCGTGCAGGTCGAAGTAATCCTCGCAGCTTTGCAGGCTGAGCGAAGCCCCTATCATCATAAAGGCAAGCGCATATCTATATATCTTTCTCATGTTCATTCTTGATTTTAGAATCCTACATTCAGCGTAATCAGGTAGCTTCTCACAGCCGGGTAAGTGAAACCGGCAAAACCGGTCACGTTGCTACCGCTTGGAGTGGAGCTGTTCTCGGGGTCAAAACCAGAATATCTGGTCCAGAGCCACAGGTTGTTGCCAGTGAGTGCCACCGAGCTGTTGCGGATAAAGTTATTCTCAAACAAACTGCTTGGCAGGGAATAGCTCAGGGTCAGGGAGCGCAATCGCACCCAAGAGGCATCCTCCACAAAGTTCTCAGAAACACCGCGGTGGAAGCGGCGGTAGAAACCGTCTCCGTAATCTTCGCCGTCAGGTCCCACGCCTTGTCCGAGCCATACTTGCTTGGTGTTAGGTGTTCCGTCTGCCAGCACACCTTCAAAGACTCTGGTATCGTTTCGGTCTTCCGTGTATTCTGCTATACCGAAGGCGGAGAAGAAGTTACCCATCTGGTTGTATTTCTCATGACCCCACTGGGCATCAAACAAGCTAGTCAGGCTCAGCCCTTTGTAGGAGAGGGTGTTGGTGAAACCGCCAATCCAGTCAGGCATTGAGTTGCCCAATACTTTCTGGCTGGTGAGTGGAGCGCGTACCGGGAAACCATTTTCTCCGATGACAATTGGCCGGTCTTTATCGATAAACAGCGGATCCTCTTCAGCCCCGCCGTAATAGCGCTGCCAGTGCGAGCCGTAAATATTACCGTATGGCTGGCCAGGTATCAATTTCATGGTAACAGTAGAGCCTACGTAACCAAACTGAGAGGCGTACGGAATCTCGTCCAGCCCTTCCCGTATACTCAGGATCTTGTTACGGTTAGCAGAGAAAATCAGCTTGGAGTCCCAAGTGAAATCCTGCGTCTGAACAGGTACCGCGTTCAGGACAATCTCAACGCCTTTGTTTCGCATCTCGCCGGAGTTGACTGCAGCCCGCACAAAACCCGTGGTAGAGGCCACGGCGATATTGATGATCTGGTCCTTGCTCAGCGAGTAGTAGTAGGTAAAGTCAAAGCCCAATCGGTTGTTCAGGAAAGACATCTCTAAACCAGCCTCATAGGTATCAGTGAATTCCGGACGCAGATCAACGTTGCCCAGCAGCGCAGCGCGCGTGAAACCGGTATAGCCTGTCGGCAGTCCATTGTAGGAGGCGAAGCCGGAGGAGGTGGCATACTCTTCGGCATCCTTGCCTATCTGGGCATACGATACTCTGAGCTTACTCTGGTTGATGAATTCCGGTAGCTCCAGATGCTCGGAGAACACATAGCTCAAACTGGCCGAAGGGTAGAAGAATGAGTTGTTCGGCTTTCGGAGCGTTGACGTTACGTCATTACGGCCGGTCAGGGTCAGGAAAAGGAAGTCTCTGTAATCGAAGGTAGCCTCCCCAAAAAAGCCCATCAAGCGGTACTCTCTTAAGTTTTGTGTGGAGGTAAGCAGACGCGCGTTTGGCAGGAAGAACCAGTCATGTACGGTAAGCTCATTGCCGAACACGCCAAAGCTTTTTATACGTCTATCGTACAGTTCGTGTCCTAAGCGCAGCGTAGCGTTAAAGTCCTCACCAAAACTTTTGTTTAGGGTAGCCAGGAAGGTAGAGTTAATGGCCCGGAACTTCTCGGTATACTCACCTACGAATCCCTGTCCGTTATCTTCATATACCCGCTCATCTGCCACACCCAATGGACCAGGGGCGGTGCGAGTGCGGTCATCGTTGTACGTGTCAAGGCCTACGCGGTAGCTGAGGTCGAGCCAGCTGGTTGGGGTATAGCCAAAGCTTAAGCCGCCTATGAATCTGTTTACATCATCTTCCAGCCGGTTAGTGGCGGCTCCGTATATCGGGTTGTTGTTGCCGTAGGTGTTCATGGTGCCGTCCGGCTTCCGGAAATCCGTCACATCCCAGCGTGGAGACCAGTAGCTCAGACTCTCATTAAAGCGGTCTGCATTGTAGCGGGCTCCGCCGGAATTTGTGTAGTTAAAGTTGGCACCGGTTCTTACTTTTTCGCTGATTTTAACCTCTGCGTTAAGACGGGCTGAGGTATTGCTGAAGTCAGTGAATGGCAGCACCCCCTCATGCCTGAGGTGGGAGATAGAGGATAGGAATGTGATGGCCTCGTTGCCGCCTGAAAAGGAAAGAGAGTTGCGGAATTGATGCCCTGTTTCGTAGGCGTCTCTGAAGTGGTTGTAAAGCCCGTCGGGATGGGTCGGATCCAGCTGTCGGGCTTCTGATACCGTCGGACCCCACGATGGCCAGAAGCTGGTCGGGTCATACACGCCTCGGTAGCCTTGGGTATAGGTATCCTGAATATCCGGGAATTTATTTACCTCCTCTAAACCCGCCGTACTTGTAAAATTCACGCGCAGGGCTCCTTGCTCGCCCCGTTTGGTGGTAATGACCACAACACCGTTAGCACCTCGCAGACCATACAGCGCTGTTGCAGCGCCACCCTTCAGCACGTTAATGCTTTCTATGTCATCCGGGTTAATGTCAGCGAGGCGGTTGCTCATACCCCTGAGTTCGGCTCCAGCTCCCACAGTTGAAGTACTATTGTCCATTAGGACGCCGTCAATCACGAAAAGCGGCTGGTTGTTGCGGGTCACGTCGATGGAGTTTATACCTCTGATCTGGATGTTGGTGCCCTGTCCGGGAGCGCCGCCTGTGCTCGAGATGGTAGCGCCGGCCACTTTGCCCTGCATGGCATTCAGAACGTTGGGCTGGCGGTGCTGTGTTAGCTCTGCCGACTCCACGGACTGTGCGGCATAGCCAAGGGCCTTCTTCTCTCTTGTGATACCGAGTGCCGTCACCATTACTTCACCCAACTGTTTGGCATCTGTTGCCATTACCACGTCTATGGTGCTCTGGGTGCCCACCACCACTTCACGGGTTTGGTAGCCCAAAAAGCGGAATACAAGAGTCGCGTTATCGTCAGGCACCCGTATTTGGTAGTTGCCATCGGTGTCGGTGGCCACACCGGTGGTTGTGCCTTTTACGGCCACACTGACGCCCGGCATACCTGTGCCGGTGTCATCCGCTGTTACCCGGCCGCTAACTTCCCGCTGCTGCGCAAGGGCGCTCGATGCGAAGCAGCCTAGAAGTAGAAACATGATTAGTGTAAAGGTGTTCTTCATAGTATTTCCATTTAGTACCTGATGAAAAATAATAAGGGTTTATATGATAGTAATGAAAGCTTTTCATGTTCTGCTGATCGTGGTTTTTCAGCGCGCCCTTTTACACTGCTCCTACCTGCGCCTAGTGTTAATTACCTTCTGAATACTTAATTAGCTCAATTTAGTTGTATATGAAATTTTGACAAATAAGTTTCATTTTTTTGTTAGTAAAAACGCAAATATCCAAAAATGATATAGATAATTAAACTAATATATGCTTGTTTATTGGGAAAGTAAACTAAAAACTGCAAAAGTTGGCAATAGGCATTCGCTCTAAAGTATAAATGAAGTTTTGGGACCTGACCGATGAGAATAGGATAATTTAAAAGAATTTTATTTGTATAATCCTAGTATTGATTACCTCCGTACAAAAGGCAAAACGTTATGCTATGAAATATGCTTTGATTTTACAGACCGATTTTCAAAATCCAACCTACTGGGTATGTTATGGGTTATCGGGCTCCCTGCGACGGCTCCTGCTGCAAAACAAGTGCTTCGATCCTTCGGCTAAGCTATACCTTGACAAGCACTCTCATCGGGGCAAGCCACTCGAGCAGGTGGAGTTGCCAAGTTGCGCCAACGGTGTTTTTGCGCCCTTTATCATCTGCAAAATAGAATGGCATCCGGGGCTGGCGTATAGGTTTGAGCTCTGATTAGGGATCTTATTTGTAGCACGAGGGTAGAAACCGTAAAGGGGAAAGCAGGGGCGGACCAAGTTGAAATGGAGTCGCAGATATGCCCTTTATTGTATATTTACGTATATAAGTCTATGGAAATCATTATCATAGCATCGGTTATAGTGCTCTATGCTATCGGTTACTTTTTGTACTACGTGTATGGCAAGGATAGCAGAAGGAGCAAACGCAAACGTAGGTTCTACGACCATTTCTGGCCCTAAAAAAACAGGCTGCCCCGGATAACCGAGGCAGCCTGTCTGCATTATTTTGTAGGAAAAGTCCGCTTATGCATGCACTTTTTTCTGCAGTGCGGCTATCTGTTCGTTGAGTTCCGCCACTAGGTTCATCTCCGTCTGCAGCTCACGCTTGATTTTGATCTCGCGCTCGCGGGCGTTCTTCTTGAAGTCGGCGAACTCATGGTCGATGTCGTCAAACTCTTTCTTTTTCTGGTCTGTCACCTTTTTGCTGCTCTTATACTGGGTATAAATCACACCCAAGGCAATAAGCAGAAGGGCAATGATGGCTGTGTTGATGATCACATATACCTGCTTATGAATTGGGATGCCTAGCACATGCAGGTTATTTACGGCGTCTTCGCTCTGCTGCACGGCCGCTTCCTTTTCGGCATTGTCAAGCTTGAGGGCTTCGATCTGCTTTTCCTGCTCGTCTATGCGCGCACGGGCAGTCTCCAAATCGCCGCGGGTTGCGTTCAGGTCTTTGGCCTGCTTCTGCTCGGTCTCTTTTATAGTAGCCTGCACGCTCTGCCAGAAGGAGTTGAGCAGACTGACATTCACAACCTTATACTCTCTATTGCCTTCCATGTAGGAGTTGGACTTGGACTTGAGGTCATTGAACTGCCCAGACAAGGCAGTGGCTGACTTGTTCTCATTGCTAGCAGTTCCCTGCGCCTGCACTGCTGGTGCCGCCACGGTCAGCACGATCAATAAGGAAAGAAAGAATGCTTTCATGTTGTTTTTAATAATGGTAAAAGTTGAATTGCGGTAAATATAAAAATAATATTTTTTTAAGATAGTCGATTAGTGAATTTTGTGCTTTTTTCCAAAAACCTTTTTACCCTAACTTAAAAAGTTAATCTTTTATTGCCAATCGGGCCCTAAAAAGGCGCTAAACATTCGTTTCGCTATACCTTGCACAATGCCCATATGCAGGCTCTACTCGTTTCACATTTCTGCTCAACAGATGGCAAGTCGTTTAAGTTCTGCTACTTAGAGTTCTGTGGTTTTGCAAAAGCTTACCAGATCACTGCAAAGGTGAAAACCAGTACGATAAGTGGGAAAATGTAATGCTGGTAAATTTTAGCGACTTTGCTCTCGGTGTTATATTTCTTGCGTTTCACAAACTGCAATATGGAGGTTCCTATAAGGGAAGTGATCATGATGTAAGTGAAAATAAAGATTTTGTCTGAAATGGTGGCGAACTCCATCTCGGGTTTGTAGGCGGAGAAGTACAGGGCGATGGAGGCCAGAAGCGAGGTGACCTGTATGGCCTCAAGCGTTTCGAAGCGGTGCAGCGGGATGTATACCGAGAAATAGGTGATGGTAAGGATAACTAGAAGCGGTGTGAACACCTTGAGAAAAAAATCGATGCGGGCCCGACTCAGCACAAAGGTATAGTTGAACTTGTAGTATGGAATGGTCTGGCGGGAGAACTCGAAGGTATTGAAGGAGCTAATGATGTCATGGTCGAAACCAACATAATGGCCGCTGTAGTTCCAGCCTCTTACCTCAAACACCGTGTCGCGGGAGGAGGGGTGGGAAGGCTGCACCAGAAACGGCGTTAGTGCACTGCTAGGCTGAAAGGAGATGGAGAAACGCTGCTGATCGAAAGGATAGTTGCGTAGATCCGGCTCAAAGATGAACTTGCCCGAAATTTTATACAGGTAGTTGTAGAGCGGATGCTCACCAGAAAGCCTACGTTGCCGGATGGGCTTGATGTCTAACAGATACTCGTGGCTCGTTTCGCTGCGGGCGGCATTGGTAAAGTCGAGCTGCTCTACAGCGAACTGGCCGGCAGAAGTCACCTCAAAATAAAAAGTGGCGTAAAAGCTTCCTTCCGTGTCGCTGACCCGGTTAATATGCACCATGTCCATGTGGGTATAGAGCACAGGCACTTTGCGCAGGGTGTCGTTTAGGTGCATGTACTGCTGCGGCGCCAGCATGTGGTAGGCGGTGGCTTTGGGCTTCCAAGCAAGCAACACGTCACCGGCTATGGCCCTGTCAGGCGTAAAATACCAGTCGTTGAACCAGCCCCTGTAAATGCGCTCGCCGCCTATGTACTGTGTCATGCCGTAGTTGATGCGTTCCCGGATGGGCAGGTCCGGGCCTTTGGAGGCAGAGGACCGAGCCGCCTCAGCCAAGAGCCCGATACTATCGGCCAACCGGGCGCCGAAGCTGAGCTGCAACTCGAGCGTTTCGCTACGCTGCACTTCCTTTCTGAAAGCCGGTATCTGCTCCTGCAGCCGTAGGTTGAAAGTCCCAGGAACGCCGATCACGTTCAGGTCGTAGAGCTCACCGACCGATAGGCCGTCAGCCTGCGAAGTCACAAAGCCAAGGTCACCCAAGGCCGTGTAGATCGGTATGTGTATACCTGCGTTTCGCAACTCCTTAATAATATAGGAGGTGATGCCGCTCTCAAAGGAGATCACCAGAAAGTCAGCGTCTTTTGAAATAAGTGCGCTACTCAGCGAGTCGAGTTCAGTTGGTGTGTAGGTATGATCGCCTGAAAACCACTTATGATGCACCAACTGCATATTGTCTTGCTGGGAAGTCACTTCCTGCATTTTCTGAAAAAGGGCAAGCGAGTAGAGATCTCCTTTCTTGCCAACAAATGCCGGTCGACGGTATTCACTAATCAGCTCCCCATATACTGCCGAAAGGTCTAGGATGCCCCGCTCCGCCGTGTACATGGTAGGGAAGTCCTCAAAAAGGGGAGTGAGTGCATAACCTCCTATAAATGGAATTCGGCTGGGCCCGACTAAATTAGAGATGGCCTTGGAGCGGGTAGAACTCCAGCAGCCCACATAGCCGATCAAATGACTGTCATTCATGGTTTCGCGCACCACTTGCTGCGCCGTTTCGGGGCTGCCCTCGTCGTCTAGATACTTCACGCGAAGCTCCCGTCCGTCCACGCCACCCTGTTGATTGATTTGCTGAAGCTTTTTGCCGATGATGAACTTGACCACCTCAAGGTCACTGGGTGTAAGCTCAATTGTGTTAAGAATTACTCCGACCGTGTAATGTCCGTTCAGGCGTGGATTGCTTGAGAAATGCCGGTAGATGATATACACCACCAGCAGTACACCCACTAGCAGCAGTGCGGATTCTTTGAAAGGTAGCGGCCTTGCGCGCATGCACAGGACTTAAGATAACTTGAACAGGAGCAATGACAGGTATAGCATGGTCTGAGACCACGATCCGGGGTGTAGCTATGTATACGGAATTGCCGAATGACGGGACTAAAGAGGTTCCTCTGCCTCCGGCCTCCTTTTCTGCCACGGAAAACGACCTTCCAGTTCGACCTGCAGGGAGAGGCTCAGAAAGGTACGGATCAGGACAATGAGGCCCAGTGTGAGCACGCGCTCCATGCTGGGTTCTGTCACGACGGTGGCAATGATGTCGGCGGCCACCAGTATCTCTAGCCCCAGCAGGATGGCTTTGCCCAAGTCATGGCGCAACTGCTTATAGGAGCGGTGGGAGTTTCGCCGAATGGGAAATAAAAAACGGAAAAGTGCGACGGCTGCCCCGATCGCAATGATCAGGACGCCAATCGCTTCGATGAACCGTGCAACGTATTCAATGTATAGCCTAAAGTCGTGCAAGGGCTGTTGAGTATGGTTTCTTATTTTTTATTTTCCGGATACCAGTTGCGCAGCCTTACTTCTATGTTCTTATCTCCTTCGTTCACTTTCTGCTTAAACGCCTCCACATCGCTCAGCCCTTCCTGTCCACGGTAGTGATAAGGGTATATCATAGTCGGTTTAAATTCCAGTACGGCAGATGCGGCTTGGTCGATATTCATGGTATAGGGTAGGTTCATGCAGACAAAGGCCATATCAATGTTGCGTAGCGCACGCATCTCAGGGATGTCTTCGGTGTCGCCGGATAGGTATACGGTTTTGTCGGCGAACTCCAGCACATAGCCGTTGCCCCGGCCTTTGGTGTGGCGGGAATCCTCGCTCTCGGGCAGGTTATACATGGGCAGGGCCGCAATGGCTATACCCAGCTGCTCGGTGTGCTCGCCGTTGCCAAGCACAACAACGCGCTGCTTATAGCTCTCCGGTAGCTTGTCAGCCACGGCCTGTGGCACCACAAAAGTAGCCTTGTCAGTATTGATGGCCTCGAGTGTCTTGAGGTCGAGATGGTCGCCGTGGATGTCGGTGATCAGGATCAGGTCGGGGTCGGCTATACCTTCAAATGCCTTCGCGCCGCCGTAGGGGTCCACGTAAATGGTTTTGCCATCCCAAGTAAAAGCCACAGTACCGTGCAGGATCGGCCTTACGGTCAGTGGTCCTTTCTCAGTTTCAATTTGGTCTTCGCTATTTGTTTGTTGGGCCTGTGCCGTAAAGAGCAGCAGCATGCCTGCCAGTAGTAGTATTGCTTTCTGTTTCATGGAGATTGTGTTTGTTGAACTGGTCATTTTATTTATTGGATTCGTAACAGCTTGCCGGGCTTTTAGTTTTGGGACCGGACTACTGCGCCTTTTCCATCTTTTTTAATGCTTGGGTGATGTAGGCTTTGGGCAGATAGGTATGGCCGATCAGGATACCTTCAATGCGTTGGGTTTGGGTGATGTCTTCTAAGGGATTTCCGCCCAAGAGCAGCAGATCAGCCACTGCACCCACCTTCAACACGCCTATGTCTTCTCGGTTAAAGTACTTCCCTACATTCACAGTGCCCGTCCGGAGGGCTTCGTAGGGGCTTAAGCCCGCCGCGACCAAGTACTCCAACTCTTGGTGGGTGGAGATGCCGGGCACATTAAATACCTGTGGGGCGTCACAGCCCAGCAACAGGCCGACTTGGTTATCGTTGCAGGCTTTGATTAGTTCCCTGCGCAGGTCCACATACCGCATGATGGCATCGGCATCGTAACGCGGGTCTGCTAGCAGCTTCTGTTTGGACGCCACCCAGTTCTGCACCGTTTTAGGAGACATGTATTTCATTTCAGGTTTGTTGGCCAGTACTTCAGGTGACTCGGCAGGTGACATCCAGCGTTCGGCAAGTGCCTGTGTCGGAACTACCCAGATGCTCTTTTCGCGCAAAGCCGTCATCAGGTTAGGTATACGGGTCGTGTCCGCCTGATCGGCGATATACATGGCAAAGAGGCCAACCTCCTGCTCCGGTATAGCCTCTAGACCCGGTACAAGGCTTTCAATAAAACCGTCCATATGATCAATAGAGGCATAGCCCGCCTCAATGGCACGCCAAACACCCACCTCGTACGACACATGCCCGGCAAAAGGCATTCCTTCCTGATTAGCTGTATTGGCAATAGCGGCAAAGGTCTCGTTGTTAAGCCCCGGATGGAGTTTCAGGAAATCGTAACCGGCCTGCTTCTGTTGCCTGACCATCTCGGCCCCGGCTTCAGGAGAATTAACGCTGTTCCCGTTCAGAGAGGGGCCTGAGGTATAGAATCGTGGCCCGATCAATTCGCCGGACTGCAATTTGCTGCGCAGTTCGAGGTGGCGTGGATGACCCAGCATCCCCCTAATGGTGGTAATGCCATGCAGTGTAAACAACTGCAGTACTTCTTTCATCTGCTCCAAGTCGTCAACAGGGGGGACATGAGCGTGCATTTCGGCCAGTCCGGGCATCAGGTATTTACCTTTTCCGTCTACGATCAGCGCATTTTTGCTGTGCTTCACTTTTCCCGCGCTGCCAATGGCCGTGATCTTCCCGTCTTTTACCACCACCGTTTGGTTCTTGATAACCTGCTCCTTATCCATCGGGATGAGGCTGACGGAGCGAAACACTACTTCCTGTTCGCTGGAGTTTACAGGTTGCTGTGCCCAAGTAGGGTATAGGCCTACAGTCAGAAGTATAAGCAGGAGAAAATATGCTTTCATGTTGCGAGACAATATTTGATTAATGAAATCTAAAATTGACCGTGTTATAGGACTGTTTGCTTAAACGTAAAAAATCCTATTAAGTCGATAGATAGCTGGAACAGCCATTACCATAAAGCAAAAAGCCACCAAATCCCGGGATTAGTGGCTTTTTGTGTTTGCGTTAAATCGTATTTTAAACCGTAAAGTAGGCTTCGAGAGCCTGCAGTGTGTTTTCCGTAGTTTGCATATCCTGCACGATTTGTCCTTTCTCGAGAATCACAATGCGCTTGCATACCTCTGTCACATGGCTCAGGTCGTGGCTTGAGATGAATAGTGTCATGCGGTGCTGTTCGTGCAGATAACGCAGCAGATTTTTCAACCTGATCTGAGAACTGGGGTCTAAGCTGGCGAAAGGCTCATCCAAGATCAGGATTTCGGGTAGGGAAAGCGCTGCTGCCGCTATACCTATCTTTTTCTGGTTGCCTTTCGAAAAGTCACGGATATACTTGCGCTGCTGTAGCACCTCACCGTTGAACAGATCGGTAAAGGGCTGTAGACGCTCTTGTATGTCCCCAGTTGACAAGCCATGCAGGTCACCAATAAATTTAAAGTACTCCTCCGGTGTAAGATAGTCGATCAGGAAGCCCTCGTCGAGGTGTGAGCCGGTATAGTGCTTCCAATTATGGGCGTGGGCAACTGGCTCTCCTTTGGCTAGGACTAGTCCTGCGGAGGGTCGCACGAGGTCTAGCATCATGCGGAATAGCGTGGTTTTGCCAGCTCCGTTATTGCCCACCAAACCTACCGTTTCGCCAGGCAGTATGTGCATCGAGGGGATGTTCACCACGGTTATACCGCTATAAGATTTCTCAAGGTTAGTTACTTCAAGCATGGGTATAGAGGTATGATGATTTGGCAGGTAATCACCTGTTTTTAATTTTAAAAGATGAATTTGTGGCTTCGGGCAGTTATAGCATAGCACCTAGGTTAATGCTGTCGGTAACCGGCTGCCATACGGTATTTGTGGTCGATGAAGCGGCTGGTGGCCAGTTGCAGCAATTGCCTGTGAAAGACAAATCCCAACAAGCCGATTAGACCGATGAAAAATACGCCCACCTGTGGCATATCGAAATAACCGAAAGGCGCATAGATCAGAAGTGGAGTCAGGAGGACGGGCAACTGCAGGATAAAGCTCGAAGCGCCTACACCTTGCCAGTTAAAAGCAGACCCACTGTTTAGGTCGAGCCGCTTCTTGTTCAAAACGGCAAAGTATAACACAAAGAAACTACTGATGCCAATGTTAAAAAGCATGGCTGCCACGTTGATGAGCACGATTTTGTAACCAAATAAGCCATAAGGCAGCGTGAGCAGGAACATGGCCAGCACGGCAGGCACGAAAAGCCAGTATTTAGCCTGTAGATATTGATAGGATGTAATGCGTTGTGTAAGCAGGGCATCGAAATGTCCGCTCTGCCAAGCAGGCACAAATTGCCCGTAGTTGAATATCGGCATACCTGTCATAAAGATACCGATGAAGATGAGCATCATATAGCCATCGGTATAGGCCTCGTTTCTATAAAACAGAAGACCGTAAAATAGCATAATCCCTGATAGCATGATCATGGATTTCGGACGTTTGTGCCGCCATATAAGCTTCAGTTCCAGCGCGATCAGTTTTCCTGTATCGCCAAATCGGTGCAGAAAGCCCAAATCGCTGCCATCCACTGCCGCAACTTTCTTGATGAAGATCTCCTCAGGGTATAAATGCGCGCGCATGAAATTGAAATTGAGCCAATAGGCAAATGCAAGCATGCCAAAAGGCACTACCAGTAGCCATGGTTGCTGCATGAGCGCACCGAAAGCATCCATAGAGAGCTGCCGCAGTGAAAGCACCTGCAAGTAATCAAGCAGCATCATTCCGGCCACGGCTACAACTAGCAGCAAAGTGGCTCTAGGATTGTTGGTTAGCTGCCGCTTGAAATAGATGAGCAGGTAGTTGTTGAAGAAAGTAAGCATGAGTAACGCTGCCAGCCACACCAAAGCTATACCTGTGCCATAAGTAGGTATAACAGCTCGCAGCATAAAGGGCACAAATACCAGCAGCATCATAAGGTTGAACATGCTGGGTATAGAGCGAAGCAGCATGAAGTGTATCAGTCTGTTGCGCCGCACAGGCAGGTGCAGGTATGGCTGCACGGCCAGCACGGGCAAGTCCTGCATCATAAACCGCAGAAGGAGGTCAATCAGAAAATAGAAGAGCAGAAAACTATTGAGGGAATCAACGGAGCTCTGACCGGGGTAGAGTTTCACTAATACTTTATCCGCAAAAAAGCCAAGCGTGACAAGGATTGAAGCAAAATAAATAATCAGCAACCCGAGGATGATATTGACGACTAAGCTTTTTTGAAAAACAGGGGACCGACTGGTCTGCTTCCACTGTTGTCGGAGTAGAACTAGAAACATAGGGTACAAAAATATATGGCTTTATAAATATTGTTGATAATATTTATATTACCAAGCCCCCATTGTAATTTCTTATTTAAATTAAATTAAGCTTATTCGACGGTAATAATGCTAACGCTAACCTCATCAATGGTGCCGTCTTCTTCTCTAATAATTTCCTCTAAGATGATGCTGTTGCCGTTTTCGGAACTCAGCAGGATATCGATGAACTCGTTGACTCCAAAACTGCCCAGCGGCGCATTGTTCATTTTAGCCGAGATGATGGCGTCGTTCGAGAAATATTTCTGAATGGCTGGGCGCCATCGGTCTCGTACTTCCAGCGGTATCTCTTCATTTAGAAGGCCATTCAGGTACCCGTCGAGACTGGTGGGCCTAGGGTAAGTCGGCTGTAAAGGTTGAGCGGGCTTTCGCTGCGCAGGCTTTGTAACTGGCTTTTGGACTGGAGGTTTCTTTTCAGGCTGAGCTGTAGTTACGGCTTTTTGCTCAGGTTGAGCAACTACGGCTTTCTTCTGCGCCTTCGCCGGTGCTTGCGCAGTCTGGTCTATAGCCGTGGTTGTGTCGTCGGGTGGGATTTGACCGGAGTTGGAAGAAGTAGCGCTGGAGGAGGTAGTACTTGCGTATGTGTCCGGTTTGCTTGGTTTGGCAGGCTCCCTTAGGTAAAAGTAATAGGTAGCCGCGGCTGCTCCGAGTACTAGCAATACAGCCAAAAGAATCAAGCCAATAGATGGCCCCTTTTTGTAGACGATTGACTCGGCCGTTACATTACCAAAGGCCCCGTAAGGTTTCCATTGTCCGTGTTCTAGATAATAGTCTGCCTCATCGGCCAGCACCTGCGCCGAGGGTCGCTTGTTTGGGTCAGGGTGCAGACAGGCCCTCACCAGATTGCTGAGATAGCGGGAGTAGGGTGCAGGCACAATCGGGATTTCGGCGCCTTGGCTTAAGCTTAGTCCCCCATTACCCAACCAAGGGGTCTCTCCGGTACAGAGCTCATATAAGCTGACACCAAGCCCAAAAATGTCGCTGGCTTCGCTATGCAAGGGGTGTGAACCGAAAAGCTCGGGAGCGGCATAGGCCGTGCCCGTAGCCAAGGGTGTGCCGGTCGCCCTGTGCAGTACGGTTCGCAACTGGCTGCTGAGTGCGGGGGCTGATAGCAAATAAGCGCCATCATTGCTGACCATGATATGGTCAGGCGATAGTTGTCTGTGTAATATAAGAGGTTGCCGGGTATGAAGGAAATAAAGCGCCGTCGCTACCTGCCTGATGAGCAAAGCAATTTCACGCTCGGGTAAAGGGCCATCGAGCAGGAGTTTTTGAGCGAGGGATTGCTGTGGTTGAAGCGGCACCACCTCATATGGGATGCCCGCATGCACCCCAAAGCCGGATGGGGACAACAGGTTAGGATGCTCCAATGCGGCGCGTTCTTCCTGCTCTTTTCGCAAGAGGTCAAGACTATGCGGGTCGAGGCGGATCTGCGGCGCATACAGTCTGAGCGTAACAGGCGCCCCTTCATCCGACCAGTCCTCTGCCTTCCATACCTCCTCAACCCTTCCCGAGCTAAGTCGCTCCTTTAAAAGATAGTGCTCTGCAAAAATGCCGTTTGTTTCCGGTGTACTCATAAATCCCTTGTATTCTCAAGGGGTAATACGGGAATAAGGAGTTGAGGGATAAAACTAGGCGTTTTACGGTGTTTACCGCTCATGCACCAGCTTAATAGCCCTTACTTTGTTGCTAGTCTCTAGTTTCAGAATATATAATCCTCTGGCTAACGTGGAGGCATCAACTGTTAATTGATTTAATTCGCCTCCTACTGCTGTATTATTTGACACCTGTGAAACTTTAGCGCCATTGCTATCATAAAGCGTGAGGGTATACTCTTGATTTTCAGGAAAACTGAAATTAACGGTAGTGTGTGTTGCAAATGGATTAGGATAAGCAAAAAAGTCTCGTCCATTATCCTCCATGTCACAATCTGATGCTAAAGGCTCATTATTGGTTGGGTCGTCAGTCGCAAGTACGCCAACGACACTTGTTTCATTTGAAGCTAGTACAATGACATCTTTACTATAATGGTGCTTTGTACTGGATGCATAATTATAATTGCCTTTAATGAGGGTGTGTTCACTGCAAAAAGAAATATTGGAGATTGAAGATTCTTTGTAAAGTATGTCTCCACCATAAGTGTCTGAGGTATAAATAACTTTTATTTTACCTAAGGCTTCATTTAGAATTAGGATTGGAAGGGTTCCTCGTTGCGAAACTTCGTACAAGCTGTCCCACTCCCCTGAAGGGCGTCTAACAAGCAGTGCGATGAGTGGGAGGCCAACTGTATTATAACCTGTTTTGACAGCGCAAAACAAGGTGCCGTCGCTTGCCACTTTCATGCTGATGTGATCATCAGACATACCGGATCCAGTACTAAGAGCTGATTGGGATGCGGGTACTTCGTCTTCTGACCAAGTGGTAGGGTCATCCCCGTCCTTATGTGTTTTAAAACCCCATCTTTTAGTTTTCTGATTAGACCAAAGTACTCCTATTCGATTTATCTGAGGTAATGAGATTACAGCGGCAACATCATCTTCCCTTAATCCAGAGGAAATTCCTGTAGGAGAACTCCAGTTTGTATAGGGTGCGTCACTCCACCTTACCTTCACATGCCCACTGAGCCCATTGGAGGCTACCCATAATCGTCCGGTTTTATCTCGATCAATGGAGGCTATCTTTACTCCATCTTCGAAGTTAATTTCACTGGCGGTCTTTTTGCCTTGCCAATATGTAAAGTGCCCGGCAGTATGATTGAACTCAATTGATATGAACTGAGAAGAAGCTCCTGAAAACAAAAGAATATGCACGATGTCACCATCTATAACATAATCAGCCCTTGAGTTCCTTGTCACCAAATTTAAAGCATGCTTCCACGTGGTGCCATCTAACTGCCAAAGATGTGTACCAGTAGAATTTGCCAATATAGACCAGTATTTACCAGCGTGGTTGAAAACCTTTGCCTGTTGTTTTTCTCTTGTAGCAAAAGACTTTGCCTCTAGGGGATCCAAATTGGTTACAGTAGTAAATTGTGCCGCTAATTCAAATGAAAAAGCAAGGGTGTAAATTAGGAAAAGCGTAGCTGTTTTTTTCATACAAATGGCCTTAAACACAAGGGGATAAACAATTTTACAAGGCAAGCACGCAGCATAACTAACATTAATAAGGGCATGTGCTCCCTATTTATAATGGAATTTATGCAAACTTCTCAAAGGACGAATCTATTAGCTATTACGCATATAATAATAAAGAGATTCGTTTACATAATATAAATGTTGATTCGCTAAAAATATTTAAATAATTATAGTATAAGTCATTTTTTTTTATTATAGCTAGATAGTAAATGTGTAATACCTTGTTATAAATGACAGAGGCAAATGAATGGCTCCCGAAAAAACAACTCTTAACTTGCATAAGCTGGGAAATGGATTGTTGTGGAAATTCTGCTCAAAAGACGAGAGGTATTGTTGGAGCAGTATAAACTTAAGATAGGCTTATGCTAGCGTGATGAATATCTAGCGATGTAACAGGGTTAGGTGTAGTTCATGCACTTACTTGTGTTTCAGGAGCACAGTCTGTAAGAACAAGCTAGGCTACTAGATATAGTTGAGTTTACCCACCCTTTGAACCTCAGATATATTTATGAGGAGTGAGTGAGGATCTTACTTGTGCAGATCTGTATTTAAAGGTTGGTATACTAGTGGGATGTCTACCGGTAGTCGAACTGAAATTCTTTTTTCATTGATTCTAAACACTCTTTGTCAATAGTATCTTTTATCTTGAGTACATAAAGCGAGTCAGCACAATCAATAATATCGAAGAACTCAAGAATGCTGTTGTATTTCTTTGGTTTTGTAAAATCGTGAAATAAAACGCAAGTGTCCTCTTTAATGTAGGGTATAGCGCATAATGCACACATTACTCTAAACCTACCGTCTATCAATAACAAATCAGGCGCCTCTATTTTAAGCTTTTCCCAAACCTGAGTGTAGTATTGAGGCCACTCATTTTTATTAAGTTCATCTATAGGTTTGCCCCATTTTCTGACTTCACCTGTATTTACATAATTCAGACTGAGTTGCTTCTCGTCTATTTTTTTTCTGATTAAATCAATAGTGATAAGGTAATCTATATAGGGTTTGTTGTTTTCTACACTTACTACCTTTTTATTCTCTTTTAGGAAATGTATGGTGCTGCCCCCCGCGCCAAATTCTACTACCGATTTACTCGGCTTTGAACTCCTTTCTAAGAGCTTCATCTCCTTGTAAGTCATACATGGGAGAAAAAAGATAGTGGGAAAGGAGTTAACTAATTTCATATCTAACTGCTGTGGTAATCCCACTTTCATTCTGGCCTTATTAGCGAAAAATTTTAGCATACCTTTTAAATAAATTATAAATTATAAGAATCATAAATAATTCATAAGATGAAAAAAAAACCGTCCTCGTCCTTTCATATAAATCAAATAAAGAGACGAGGACGGGTTTAATATTGGGTTAAGGCACCAATTATATTTGGGATTTGATGTTATCTTTCAAGCATCAGCCTAAATGTCTCATTTTTATTTCTTGTCTGAAGCCTGATTATATAAAGCCCTTTTCCTAAATCAGAACCATCAAAGTCAAGTTCATGCAAATCTCCTGATATAGCATTGCCCTGCTGCACAACTCTAATTAACCCCCCTTTGCTATCATAAAGTGAGATAGTATAATCTCCATCTTCTAATGCAGTAAACCTCACTCTGGCCTTGCTAGAGAATGGATTTGGATGAGCACTGAGTCTTTCAAGGCCAGGCGGAATCCCTTTTGGATGGTTCACATGGCCTGGTGGACTTGCTTTGGAGTTCTTCTCAGAAGGCATTGCCCCATCGCTATCCACTATGGTGAAGGAGATGGAGAGCGGAGTGCCAACCGTGCCCGTGGCCTTGCTGCCTTCGTAGGGGGTGGCCCTCAGGGTGTAGGTGCCCGTTGCTGGCGGGTTCCAGTTGCCGTAGTAGTAGTTGCCGTTGCCGTTGTCGCCGTGCAGGGCGTAGGGGGCGCCGTTGTCGGTGTAGGTCTTGCTCTGGGCCCCGCTCAGCTCGAAGCGGACGCTGCCCACCGAGGCCGGCGAGGTGTTGGCCCGGATGTTGAGCTTGGTGTTCGCCAGCGAGGAGAGGCTGATGGTGGCCCCGTCCGCTAGGGTTTGCACATCCTGCTCTGTGTGTGAATCTACTAAGACAAAACTTGTCACCTCTAGTGAACCACTGCTGACGGCAGTAAAGGTAGCTGTGATGTTCTTGTTCCCATCCATAAGAAGATTTAATGGATTGGCGGTGCTCGAGGCGTCTCCACTCCAGCCGGCGAACTGGTAACCGGCAGCCGGTGTGGCCGTCAGGCTCACGGTGCTGCCTGCCGCATAGGTTTCTTGATTAGGACTTTTGGCTACCGTTCCGCTGCCTGTGGTATTTGTGGTTAAGCTATACTGATCCGATGGTGAGTCATCGCTATCCACTATGGTGAAGGAGATGGAGAGCGGGGTGCCGGCCGTGCCGGTGGCCTTGCTGCCTGCGTAGGGGGTGGCCCTCAGGGTGTAGGTGCCCGTTGCTGGCGGGTTCCAGTTGCCGTAGTAGTAGTTGCCGTTGCCGTTGTCGCCGTGCAGGGCGTAGGGGGCGCCGTTGTCGGTGTAGGTCTTGCTCTGGGCCCCGCTCAGCTCGAAGCGGACGCTGCCCACCGAGGCCGGCGAGGTGTTGGCCCGGATGTTGAGCTTGGTGTTCGCCAGCGAGGAGAGGCTGACGGTGGCCCCGTCCGCTAGGGTTTGCACGTCCTGTTCTGTTACCGCATCAACCAGTACAAAGCTTACCACCTCCGGAGCACTAGGAGTTTCGGTGAAGGTAGCCGTAAGGGTTATGTTGTTATTCATGACCACAGAAAGAGGATTAGTAGTGCCAGTTACATCTCCGCTCCAGCCGGCGAACTGGTAGCCGGCAGCCGGTGTGGCCGTCAGGCTTACGGTGCTGCCTGCCGCATAGGTATTTTGGGTTGGACTTTTACTAACCGAGCCGCTGCCCACTGTGCTCACAGAGAGGGTATACTGCTCTGAAGGAGGAGGTGGTGATGAACCGTCATCATTTACCAACACTCCGGCTGCCACGCCTGCATCTTCGTCTGTTGTGAGTATCACCCCGCTTGAACTAAAGTTTTGTTTGCTGCTGGTTGGGTCACGATATGGCGCACCTCTCATTAAGGTCATCTGTGGTCCAATGGAGATGTTAGAAAGAGGGGATTCATTATAGAGAATGTCGCCCCCGTAGGTCTTTGATGGGTAAACAACCCGTAATTTCCCAGCTTCTTCATTTAGAACGACAATTGGAGTTGTTCCTATGCGCGAGACGTCATACAAATCATCCCATACGCCATTTGGCCTACGTACCAGCAATCCTATCAAAGGATATGCTTCATCATTGTATCCCGTCTTGATGGCACAATACAGGGTACCATCACTGGCGACTTTCAAGTTCATATGGTCATCGGCCATTCCATAACCTACGTCTAATGCAGACTGTGAAGCCGGTACTTCATCAGCAGACCAACTTGAAGGAGATGCTCCATCAGTATGGGTCTTAAAACCCCACCTGTCGGTGTTCTGATTAGACCACAGCACACCTATTTTCCCGGGCATGGCAATAACAGCAGCTGCGTCATCACTTCTTAGGCCACTTGCAATTGTTACAGGTGCGCTCCAATTAGAATAGGGCGCATCGCTCCACTGTACATGCACTTCGGTGTTTCGAGCATAAGCCAGCCACATTCTGCCTGTGCCATCTACATCTATCGTAGCAGTTCTGACTTCACTGTTGAAAGAGAAATTTATGATTGATGACCTTGATGGCCAAATTTTGAAGGTTTGAGAAGAGGGAACATATTCAGCAGATATTAACTGTGAAGTGTTACTTTGGTAAACAAAGACATGTACCACATTGCCCACTATTTTACAATCGGCTCTGCCCTTCCTGCTGGTAAGCATCAACACATGGGTCCAAGATGTTCCATCTAGGCGCCAAAGGTGAGTGCCTGTTGAGTTAGCCAGAGCAGCCCAATGCTTCCCATCATGGGTAAACACTTTGGATTGTGCTTTGTGATGGGTACCTACACCTGCCTCTATAGTAAGATTATTCAAGTTTGTTACGGAGGTAAATTGAGCTGATAATCCTAAAGAATAGAAAAAAGCGAGTACTAAGAGATAAGTAAATTTTTTCATAAGGAGGATTTTAATTTATAACATAGTCAAGGTTCTAAAGGGCAGAGCGCTTAAAAGCGCATGCGTATCATTTATTTTAAGATTTAGTGTTTGATTAAATTGATTGTATGTGAGTCTAAAATTATTTTGGGCACAATTCAGGTCTTTTTATAGTCTTATTTTATGAAAAAGTTTAGAGAAAACTATTTTATTTGGTGAAATGTGTGTTTTTTTTTGTGGATGGATTAAGTCTTGTGCTAACAGGATTATTTAACACCTATTCTTAAACTAGCTCCCTGAATTCAGTACTGCTTGATTAGAGGTATAAAGTGAGAACCCACCTGCTTTATTAAGGGGAGAAAAAGTATGGCGAGGATGATTAAAGTAACGGTGAATCACACCTTAGCCTATAATTCGAGATAATGTTAAGAAGCGAATGTGGATTTCCTAATCGGATGCCCTCCTAATCTCTAATGGATACTTAGCGCCACACCTTAAGGATATCTAGGAAAATAACATAGCCTGAAAGCTGCTAAAGTCTATTTCGGTTGCCTTTTCAAAGCGCACGTTGTAAACCCAAATTTATTCAAGATTGAACGATGAGTAGTCATTCATATGGAAAGTGCAGACTATAACAGTGCTTGTTGAGGCTGTCCAAATTGAGTTTGTAGTATTACAGTTGGCTTTTTATTTGTTTAAAACCATGATTTTTTTTCGATAGTCAGATTCTATATGCTTCATATAAATCCAACTAAATGTTCAACTGGAGAATCAGTCGTAACGGCAGCAGGTTTAACTAGGTTACGGTTAAATGTCGGTATTAATTGCACTTATTCAATAATAAATAAGGAATATGATGTTTATAGGGGGTTTTTAGTAGCTGCTGCTTTTATTTTTGAATTGAACTCCCTTACATTTGCAAAAGGCATTCGGATAGAAATATGCAAAAATTTTGAATCTGATCGCCTATGATTTTGAATAGTATTAAGTGTTGAACCTTAAGGAGAAAGGACACATATATGGATAGACTTCTAGGCGTACTGTTTTAATTAAAATTATATTTCTGAAGAGTAAATGCGAAAATTTAATAGCAAGAATCAGAAACTTAAATCAAATTATCTTTACTGTATTAGTACAATCAAAAAAATAAACAATTATCAACTTTAGCCAAAACAAGATGAACCTTAAACTTCGTTATATCCTAACGCCTATGCTAGTAGGCGCCATAACATTTTCATGCGATAAAAAAGATTTAGAAGAAGTAAACCCATCGCTCGGAGTTGAGTCCGTAGGCAACGCCACGGCCAGCCTGCTCTTCAGCCAGAACTTCGAGGGCAGCGACCCACTTGCCTCTTTCCACAGCCGGGAGACAGGAGCTGCCCACTCACTGACAGTAGTAGATCGGCCAGGTGGCGGGGGTAAGACATCCCGCTTCGAGCTGCGCCCGAACGACCCAGATGTGAAGGGCAGCCGCCGTGTCGAGACAACAGTGGTCGAGGCCAGCGAAGTGGAGAAAGAGACGTGGTACGGTTATGACGCCTACTTCCCTGCCGACGGTTACGTGGACGAGGCGAACGACGAGGTGATCACCCAATGGCACCAGAGCGACATGGGTAGCCCCTCGGCCTCCCTCCGCACAACGAACGGCCGCATCACGATGACGGTGCGCAATGAGCAGGACCAGAAGGAGAAGATCGACCTAGGCCCGGTGACCAAGAACAAGTGGCTCAACATCGTCGTGCACATGGTGCACTCCCACGGTTCTGACGGCCTGACCGAGATCTGGATTGATGGCAAGCAGGTGCTCTCCCGCAAGGGTGGCAACCTCTTCGACGGGGCGCTGCCGAAGTGGAAGATAGGCATCTACAAGTCGCGCTGGGCCAGCGAAGCGACCACCGTGGACAAGCGTGTGCTTTACTTCGACAACGTGAGAGTGGGAACGGCCGGCACAACGCTAGCCGATATGACATCCTCTACTGTTACTGCACCTACAGTTTCTGAACCAGAGTTGACACCTGAGCCAACTCCAACTGCTCCAACCACTGATCCACAACCAGGAACATCTGTTACTGAGGGTGCAGGATCTGTTACTTTGATAGATGCGAACGCAGACAAGGACCTGTTCCAGCTGACTGACGGCTCTACTGTTAGCTTCAGCGCTATGGGTACCAAGAAGCTGAACTTCCGTGCCAACTTTGACCCTGCTACCACTGCAAACGTGAAGTTTGAGTTGACAGGTGCGAAGGGCCACAGCTCAACTGACGGTGCGGCGCCATTCGCCCTCTTCGGTGACAACGGCAACGGCAACTACTATTACAACCAAATCCTGCCAGCGGGCAGCTACACCCTCAAGGCCACTCCTTACTCCGCCTCAGGCGCAGCAGGAACCCCTGTGCAGGTTAGATTCACTATAGTAGAGTCAGGTTCTAACTCAATTGCTCCATCTACTGGCAGCGAGGAGAAAGCAACAACTTCTCCAGTAACTAGCCCTACCGTTAGTAACATCACGCTGATAGACGCGAACGCAGACAAGGACCTGTTCCAGCTGACTGACGGCTCTACTGTTAGCTTCAGCGCTATGGGTACCAAGAAGCTGAACTTCCGTGCCAACTTTGACCCTGCTACCACTGCAAACGTGAAGTTTGAGTTGACAGGTGCGAAGGGCCACAGCTACACTGACGGTGCGGCGCCATTCGCCCTCTTCGGTGACAACGGCAGCGGCAACTACTACTACAACCAAATCCTGCCAGCGGGCAGCTACACCCTTAAGGCCACTCCTTACTCCGCCTCAGGCGCAGCAGGAACCCCTATGCAGGTTAGCTTCACTATCAAAAGCTAATGGTGTATGAGTAACTGGCCTGATTAAGGCTAGTTGAAAATAAAAAGCGGTGCAGGAATATTCCTGCACCGCTTTTTTTATACACTGAATCAACTTAACAAGCTACTTCACTTCTTTCAATAAAAGGTATCAGTGGGCTGTTCTAAAAATCTAGATGATAAGACAAATTACAACCATTAACTAAAGTCAATGCGGGCTCAATGTCAAAAGCTAATTGTTATAAAATTAAATTATTTAGTTTGTATTTTGAACAATGTTTATTTTAAATAGTAAAAGTTAAAATGTATTCCATTGCTAATTTTCTTTTTTTATAGCTGTAGTATAAAGGCTATAACACTAGAGTCTTGAGTTATTCTGAAACTCTTTAATTCGGATGAATATGAAGCCAAGTACTAGCAAAATAGTGCTATCCATCTTCCTGAGCGCCTTGTTGCTGGTATATATGCAAAAAGAATTAGAAGAGATTAACCCATCAATGGGCGTTGAATCCGTGGGAAACGCCACGGCCAGCCTGCTCTTCAGCCAAAACTTCGAGGGCAGCGACCCACTTGCCTCCTTCCACAGACTGGAGCTGGGGGCGCGCCATTCGCTGAATGTGGTGGAGCGACCGGGCGGAGGGGGCAAGGCGGCCCGCTACGAGCTGCGCCCGAATGACCCGGACGTGAAGGGCAGCCGCCGTGTGGAGACGACGGTAGTAAAGCGCAAGGTGGAAAAGGAAATGTGGTACGCCTTCGACATCTATTTCCCGGCCGACGGCTACGTGGACGAGGAGAACGACGAGGTGATCACCCAGTGGCACCAGAGCGACATGGGCAGCCCATCAGCCTCCCTCCGCACTAGAAGAGGCCGCATCACGATGACGGTGCGCGACGAGCAGGATGAGAAGGAGAAGATCGACCTGGGTCCGGTGACCAAGAACAAGTGGCTCAATATCGTTATGCACATGGTGCACTCCTACGGCTCTGACGGCCTGACCGAGATCTGGGTGGACGGCAAGCAGGTGCTCTCACGCAAGGGTGGCAACCTCTTCGACGGGGCACTGCCGAAGTGGAAGATAGGCATCTACAAGTCGCGCTGGGCCAGCGAAGCGACCACCGTGGATAAGCGCGTGCTCTACTTCGACAACGTAAGGGTGGGAACAGCCGGCACAACGCTGGCTGATATGACTTCTGAAACTGTTAGATCAAATCCAGTAAGAACTAAACTAGTAGAAGAAAGTGTGCACCAGTAGTTTAATTTAAAGGTGGTTAAGGGGGTTGCTTTTAATCGATAGGTATAAAAAGCCTTAAACCTTGAGGTGAACCCGGATAACTCTTTCAATAATTAAAGAGGAGTAAATAATTTGGGTTTAGATTATCAAATTTTAGCTTCCTGATATATTCTTTTTAGTTTATCAGCCACTGTAGGAAGGTCCAACTTAAGATTCAATAACTTTTGCCTGCCCTCACAGTGGTTCATGGCTATAACCTCTAGAATTTTTTTTGTGAGGTCTTTAGCATCGAAATCAGTTATTGCATAACCTTGTGTATTGTCCACTAAATACCGCACGTCACCCACATCAGTAAATACACCTTTGCAATTGCAAGCCATCCCCTCTTTGACAACATTAGGGGATCCTTCATCATATGAGCACATCACAAGTAGGTCAACCGAATTCAAATACTTAAAAACCTGTTGATGGGGGATGGGATATGGCGCAACTATTTCAATACCATGAGAAGAAAGCTCTTCTCTGGTTGCATTTAGCAACTGAAAGTTTTTTGTTGGGTCTTGGGTATTTCCTAAAAAAAGAACGTACTTTTTATTTGTCACAAGACCTAATTCTTCCCGGAAGTCCTGCTCTGTAGGGTAAAACTTTTGGACATCAACCCCATTAGGCAATAAGTATGATTTCCCTTTCTGCCAAACAAACTTTTCGAGATTTGGAGATTTGGAAATGATTTTTTTCATGAAGGGTTGAATTAGTATTGTGGAAAAAGTAAAAAAATTAATATAAACCTTGTTCTTGACTAATTTTCTTACTCTCCCGCGGGCGTCATCACCCATCAGGGATAGCACAATTGGCACTTTAGGCATTGCTAAAACCACTACCCATGCAGAAAGTGTGAAATGGGCATGTATAATGTCAAAATCATTTGATTTCAATAGTCTCTTCAATATTTTGACATTTGAGAGGTAACCAGAAAAACCCTTTCCTGTAATTTTAAAGTACTCTAAATCAATTTGCTTTTCCCTTAAAGATTCTCCTTGGACTTTAATAAAGGGAGCAATATCAAAGGCTTTAGAGTTGCCTGATGATACAAACAATACTTTCATCTTCTTTTCCAATGTGAGTTCTCCTATTAGATTAAGGGTTTTAACTAATTGATCATATTAATTATAGCGCATTGGTATAATGCTGGAGTTTTAAGTGCGTCAATTCAATTGATATATTGAGAATATACTTGTTACTAGGTTGCCCCCCTTGGTTATTTTCCACTGATTTAAGTACACTTTACCTAATCGATAAATTCGCGGAACCATAGCTCAAGGTGTATCCATTTCCAGATCTCTTTTGCAATGTTGGCTTTGCCGTCTAAATGGTCTTTATACTTGCTGAGTGCAGTGTTAGAGTTTATAATCCCCCGTTCCCTAAAAGAATCGCTCATTAGTAGATCTGTAATAATCTTTTGCCAAGCAGGTTCTCGAAACCACTCATCCTGCGGTGTGCCAAAACCCATTTTGTCTTGGCGCATGCGTATTTTTTCTGGTAGAGTGCCTTTCATGGCTTCTCTCAGAATATACTTGGTGATGCCATTTCGGATTGACCAATTATCAGAACTCGCCAGCGTCTTTTCTACCAACCGATAATCTAAGAAGGGGACTCGTGCTTCTAGTGAAAAGTGCATGGAATTAATATCTTCCCACTTAAGAAGATGCTCCAATTTGTTCTCGAAGTGATCAAGCAAGGAGTCTTTTAAGGTTTTTGAGCCGTATAGCTGACCGGCTATACCATTTGACTTACTATACCTGTCCACAAATGCGGAATCCATGTAGCCTTTTTCGTCCACCCGCAGTGAAGTTCTGGAGTTTTCGGGAAGCAGAAAGTAAATGAATGCTTTTAAGCCATAAAGACTGCGATGCTTGGTCATGTAGTGGTATACTTCGCCGCTGAGTCTGCCAATTCTAGCTGATCGGAGCAGATCCTTGAAATAGAAACCAAAGAAGTAGTGGTATCCTGCCAGTTTTTCGTCCGCACCTTGTCCATCTAGGGTCACCACCACATTGCCCTTAGCCAGTTCCATTACCTTATACTGCGCATAAGGAGATGTGGAGGGGAGGGGTTCGGCATGTGCCTTCACAAAGTGGTGCAGGTCATTTTGCAACGTAACGGCACTGGGCGAGGTATAGTGCATGTTCTTTAGAACGGGTTTGTATTCATGAATAAATCGTTTCTCGTCCCCAAACTGACCGTCCTCGTATACCGCCGAAAAAGTGTTCAAATCTGTTTTGTTAAAATCCTTAAGTAAAACAGATACAATACTAGAAGAGTCCAATCCTCCGCTGAGGCATACACCCACTGGCACATCACTCCTAAGTCTAAGTCTAATAGCAGAGGCGAGTAAATCTCTGTATTCCTCAGGGTCATTAAAAACCTCTGTGTTAGCTACTCTCTCTTTAAGGTTATACCATTTCTCAATATTTAATCTGTTATCAGTTACTCTGAGCTTACAGCCATGCTGTAGTTTTTTTATTTCACTGAAAAAAGTGTTCTCGTTTTGATCTGTTCTGCTGAAAGCTAGGTAATCAAATATGCTTTGATAATTTGGAGTTGGCTTGGCCTGTAAGAGTGTAAGCAGTGGTGGAATTTCAGAGCAGAACGCAAAGAAGGTATCGGTATGCAAGTAATAAAAGGGCTTTATACCAAAACGGTCTCTCGATGCAAAAACAGACTTATTGGTCCTGTCATAAATTGCAAAAGCCCACATACCATTAAAATGATGCATGCACTCCTCACCCCAATAAATATAGGAGTTTAATAAAACCTCGGTGTCAGTTTTGGTTTTGAACACAACACCTTTCTGGGAAAGTTCTTCCCGCAGCTCCACATAGTTAAAGATCTCACCGTTAAAAACAAGTACATACCTAGCGTCTGCCGAAAACATAGGCTGGTGCCCATCAGGTGTGAGATCTATAATACTGAGTCTTACAAAACCTAAACCTACCTTATCTTCTATAAATACCCCATCATCATCTGGACCACGATGCTTCATTTTCTGCATCATGTTTCGTAAACCCGTTTCTTGAGGTGTTTTATCTTCAAATTGAATTATTCCTGCTATTCCACACATTGAGCTAAATGATATAAGGGGTTAGATATTGATTATGGGTCGCCTGTTATTGTAAGCTTGAGTCTCTGTAAACAGCGTCTAATTAATACTCAATCTGTCGGCTACAACTAAGTTCATAATGAAACCCCATAGCTGGAGTTTCAGATACTGCACCATCCGATTGTATTCAAGGTTGAACTTTTGAAGAAAATGCGTAAGCAGATTGCTGGCTTTTTCAATTGGACCGCCTACTAAGTGTAGAAAATAGGAAACATAAAGGTTGTACCCTCCTAGTTGTTTTTGCAGTTTCAAATTTCCGCGATCAACAGCTAAAGAATAAACTACGGCTTTGAAGTCGTAAGATGATAACCCATTTGTGAGCATCAAATCCCACCGATACCTAGTTAACAGGGCGATATAAAGCAAACATGTTCTAGTAACGAATAGTAGGAACGATAATGAGTTTAGCAACATACTCTTTATTGATTTAAGCGCTCCTTAAAGGAATTGACTTTAATTAGTTAAGTTTATTTTTTATAAAGTGCTATATTTTGATTAAATCTTTATACGCTTAATAGAAGGTCTTGTTTTTATTTTAAGATTAATTTATATTAAACTGATCAGTAGTTCATAAAATAAGTATAAAGGGATATCGGCCCTCCGGAAAGCTTGTGATGAGCCTCATCCTATCTAACTATGGGGCATTGCCTAGGTGCTGGGCATGAGTCAAGTTTTGTGATCAAGCACTTGGACCAGTGGGCAGGTCACAAACTCAAATGCGGAGCTAGTGGCGTCCGTAGCTGGGCGAGTTATATAGCTTTAGGGTTATGTAGGCGGGACAGATGGGTATAGCTATAAAATTCTCTTCTTTAAGAAAAATCCTTGTAAATATAAGATAGTCACGTTGCGCCTTTTGAGAGTTATTTGCCACTCTAAACTCTAAACTTCAACAATAGAGCTGTTCACATGCTTTTTAAGCACGATCATAAATAAGTGAGCAAATCATATAACTAATATACTATTTTTTAGTATAAAAACTGTTGAATCGCAAATAGAAAACGAACTTAAACTGCAGTTGTAGTTTGAAGACCCCCTTAAATCAAAACTCTTAAGAATGTGCTCTTAGATAGCTTTGCCTCAACTCATACTTATAAGATTTATTACTCAGTTAAAGTCGTTCTAGACAATGAAAATCACTGTAAGAAATATTTGCTCGTGGTTGATTGCCTCACTTCTAATTATCTTCGGGGTTGTTCGTAGAGCAAGAATGAAAGCCATGAGAGGAGACTATATATTGTCACTCTACTTTCACAAGCCCACAAAGGAGGAATTTGAAAAGAGTGTGAGATGGCTAAAGCACAAAGGTTTTACATTCCTTAGTCCAGCGGATGTTTTAGATATTATACGAGAAAACCTTGAGTTGCCAAAGGGGGCAATTATAATTACAGTTGACGATGGATGGCAGAGTAATGAATCCAGCATTGTTGAGATAGCAAATAAATACTGTGTACCGGTAACCATATTCGTCTCAACTGAACCAGTAGAAGAAGGCGCTTATTGGTGGTCCTATTTAAATGTAGCCGAAGGAACACCCTTGGTTGTCCCCTCCAAAGCAACTCTCAAGAGGATGCATAATAATGACCGACTCTCTATAATTAATGACATAAAGAAGTACAGATCGATTGAGAGAGAGGCATTAACTATCGAGCAGGTAAAGCAAGCAGCTTGCTCCCCATATGTAACAATCGGCGGGCATACGCATTCACATCCTATACTTATCAATTGTGAGGATGAAGATGTGGTGGAAGAACTGAAAATTTCAAAGCGAAAGTTAGAGACTTGGATGCATAAAGAAGTGGATTTTTTTGCTTACCCCAATGGCGACTATGGGCAAAGAGAGATGGTGGTGTTGAGGAACTTAGGGTATAAGTTAGCATTTTCTAGCAAGCCACAGTATCTCACCAAAGAAAGCCTAAAAGATTATTTCGAGTTACCAAGATTTGGTTATTTGGAGGGCGCATCTTTTGCTGAGAACATTTGTCGCATGGTAGGCATTTGGCAACCACTTGTCCAAAAATTGCAGGGAACTTATAAGCTAGATACAAAAATTAAAGTTACCCCGTCTAGTGCCCCACCTATTAAAGTGCCTAAGACTTTGCCTCAATTTAACTGACACCATTAAATTAATTACCTCTGAATTGCTTAAAATGAGAAAGATACACCCTACTCGCAGTCTCCTCATTTGGCCCTCTTTGCCAATTGACATTTATTTTAGAAGTAATTCTGACTGGAAGCCGTTTCCGCTCGATCAGGACAATTGCAGATTATACTCTCTAGCAAGACACGCAATCTGTAATTCATGTCATGCTTTGGGGCTAAAGAGTGGCGATATTATCCTTGTCCCTGCATATCACCATGGTTCTGAAGTAGAAGCTTTGATAGAGGCGGGGCTTCAGATTCGTTATTATGAGGTTAAGGAAAACCTCGAGCCTGATCCGGAGGAACTACAGTCTTTGATGAGTTCTGGTGTTCGGGCTCTTTACATTATACACTACTTGGGCTTTCCTCAAGATGCAGCATATTGGCGGCAGTGGTGCGATGACAGGGAAATAATGTTAGTGGAGGATGCCGCACAAGCCTTCCTTGCAACGCACAACGGGAAGCCGGTAGGCTCATTTGGACATATGGGGCTATTTTGCCTGTATAAAACTTATGGTCTACCCGACGGGGGAGCAGTCATTGCGAACGTTCCTCTCGCGCCTCCCTCTGGGCAACCCAAATCTGGAGTTTGGCGTGCTTTTAAAAGGCACATTAACTGGATTGCCTCCCGAAGAAGCGAACTGGGAATCATCCATATAATGCTAAAACCTATACAGACCAAGCTGAATAGGTCTTGGAATAGGCTGAACAAACGCACGCACATTGAGTTCGAAGTCGGTGATGCTTCTTCGCCTCCTTCCAGCATGACTAGGTATCTGCTTCCTAAAATTCTAGATGAGCAAACAGCCCACCGCAGAAGGGAAAATTACAGGTTCTTGCTCAGACATCTGGGGGATATGGTTCCACCTCCGTTTGCATTTCTTCCGGAAGGGGCAAGCCCTTTTGCTTTTCCTCTTGAGGTGGTTGAACCACGCGAATTCCTAGCCAGACTGCGCCTAAGAGGAGTAAATGGACTTCTGTTTTGGATAAACCCACATCCATCTCTTCCTGTAGCCGACTTCCCAAGAAGCAAGTCTCTTCGGGAGGGGGTATTAGCTTTGCCGGTTCATCAAGAGCTAACGTTAGAGAACCTTTTACAAATTGTTGATGCTGTCAAAGAAGCTCGTGCGAGTTCAACTGTGCAAGTCGTTTCTGCAGGCTGATGTGTTATTGAGCCATACTGTCTTTGTTCTTCTGCAAAGTGTAAGAATAGTATTAATGAAGGTACGGGTTATACCTGTAAACTCTAAAATAATATCCTATGCAAACCATAGTTAATCATGCTACATCTACTTTGCCTGTGAATACACAAGGACTTGATGTATTGATAGGGGAAGAGGTTTTTACTTTACTCTCGGATGAGGATTTTCAGCAGGACTGGGACCGGCTCTACGAGGCCTGTCCTTGGGGTACCGTGTTCCAGAGCAGAAACTTTGTTGCGTGCTGGTACCGCACCTACCAAGGGGCCTATCTGCCTGTGCTGGTGCGTGCAGTGCAGGAGGGGCAGCTAACGGGCCTGCTGACCTTGGCGCTTCCCCAAGGTGGGGGGCAACTGGTGGGGGCCGGCCACTTCGAGGCCGAGTACCAGTGCTGGCTTTCGGCTGAGGCCGAGGGCGAGTCCTTCATCACGACAGCCCTCACAGAGCTGCAGCGTCGACTGCCGGGCCATGCCGTGCACCTGCGATTTCTGCCTCCGGGTGCCCCCATGAGCTGGGCCGAGGCTGACCCGCGCTGGCGGGCGCAATGCGTGGTACAGCCCGCCCGCCGTCCCCTGATGGACATGGCTGCCCCCGATCTGCCTAAAATGTTTAGAAAAACTGAGTTTAAGAATAAGCTGAACCGACTGCGCCGGATAGGCGAGGTACGTCTGGAGCGGGTGACAGATGCCGCTGCCTTCTCAGCCATGCTCAAGGAACTGGCCGTACAGTATGACTTCCGGCAGGGGGCCATGTTCAACAAGAACCGTTTTCGGGAGAATCCGCTCAAGGCCGTTTTCCTGCAGGAGCTTTTCCAATTAGGGCTTCTCCATGCAACAGTACTAAAAGTGAACGAAGAGGTAATAGCAGCAATAGCTGCCGTGATAAGCAAGGATTGGGTGCATCTAGGGGGTATCAACATCCATACACCTTTGTATGCTAATTACTATTCACCAGGGTTCGTGCATTTTCTTATGCTAGGACAGCACCTATCAGAAGAAGGTGTGGCTGTATTTGATCTAACTCCAGGTGGAGACTCTTATAAGGAGCGTATGGCTACAAATCATGATTATGTACATGAGCTTGTAGTTTCTAATAAACTAAGCTTTCAACTCAAAAAGCGGTTAAAAAAGGGTCTTCATGATCGTCTGATTAAATCAGGTTTAAGGCCGATGTCAGTTGAGTTGGCTATCAGAAAAAATATTTATCTTTTTAAAGGTAAGACTAAAGCATTCCTCAATTCGGGGTTAAGCTTACTACTTTTCAAAGTAAGAGAAGGGGAAAAGAAACACTACAGAATTCTAGCTGATGACATAAAGCGCTCAGAATCTTGTGCTTCTGTTGAAGTTAGGTATAATAACCTAAACGACCTGTTGGACTACGACGGCCGTGGGGTGTGGCAGACGCGGTGGGAGTTTCTGGGGGAGTCGATGCGGCGCTTCGAGTCGGGTGAGCGGAGCTACACCTGGGCCGAGGGGGGGCGGCTGCTGGCCTGCGCTTGGCTGGGGAGGGCGCCTGTCGGCGGCCCGGCGCCGGAGGGGGCGCCCGTGCTGCGGGGCATCTACTGCCACCCAGCCGGCCGGGGGCGGCTGGCGGGCTTTCTGGCGGCCGCGGTGGCCTGCCAGGACGGGGGAGAGCTGTACGCCACGGCCCGGGAGGCATACACCTCCCAAGCCCTTGAAGCGATTGGATTCACATTAGTGAACTAAAAACTAATATGTATTGAACACTTGCTATTAATTATTTTATCTGCATTGCCCCAAACAAATATTAATCATTTTCAAACCTATCGTCCACTTGTGTAATGGTTAATGTGAGGTATTGTTGATCAAGATGTCCTTTCAAGTGTTAATTTGCTTTAACAATCTTGTGGGGTGACTATTCCGTGACATGCTGGAATAGTAAGCCATCTTTAAAATATGTTGCATCGCCATAGTAGATAAGGACGTTTTTTTGCATTTACAATCTCATAATCCTAATTAGTAATCGAATTTGTTTGGCTTTAGTATCCAACGCCTACTACAATATTAAAAAGGGAGTTTAGCACAGAGCCCATTGTGCTCTCCTTATCACAAGCTACATCACGAGTGTTTATATGCAAGTAGATTCTTAGATTAACAAAACTGTGATTATGATGATAAGTCACCTTCAATCATATCTGCAATATATTAGATATTAGGGTAAAGTTACGGCTAGATAAATACAAGCTAATGGATGTTTGAATTGTCAACATCTAAGTGACTAATGTGAATCCAATCGCTTCAAGGGCTTGGGAGGTGTATGCCTCCCGGGCCGTGGCGTACAGCTCTCCCCCGCCTTGGCAGGCCTCCCCCGCCGCGGCCGCCAGAAAGCCGGCCAGCCGCCCCCGGCCGGCCGGGTGGCAGTAGATGCCCCGCAG
This sequence comes from uncultured Pontibacter sp., assembly GCF_947499215.1. Classification (GTDB taxonomy): domain Bacteria; phylum Bacteroidota; class Bacteroidia; order Cytophagales; family Hymenobacteraceae; genus Pontibacter. The sequence goes on along the minus strand of NZ_CANMNI010000001.1, from coordinate 828,330 downwards.
CACGGGCGCCCCCTCCGGCGCCGGGCCGCCGACAGGCGCCCTCCCCAGCCAGGCGCAGGCCAGCAGCCGCCCCCCCTCGGCCCAGGTGTAGCTGCGCTCACCCGACTCGAAGCGCCGCATTGCCTCCTCCAGAAACTCCCACCGCGTCTGCCACGCCTCACGGCCGTCGTAGTCCAGCAGGTCTTCGAGGCTCATTTTATTGATGGGAATAGTGGAATTCTGAAGTTTAATGATAGAATGGCAGTAAGTAGAATAAACTCTGTCCTGTTTTGCAGGATATATAAAAGTAATATAGTCAGTAACTGATGATCTTAGGCTTTTACGAATTCTCTCAGATGTATTCCAAGTAGCTTTTTTAAAATCTTTAATAAAAGTTTTTCTTGCTACAGCTTTTAATAAAGTCAGCTTTATATATTTAATCAGCTTATACTGAAGATTTTTTGATAGAATATGACTAGGGTTGCTGATGGTAAGTTCGAATGCATTTTCATAATGGTTTGCCAGATCCTCTTTATAGGAGTCTCCTCCAGGTGTTAAGTCAAACACTTTAAAATTCTCCTCGACCATCAGCTTGCCAAGCATCAGGAAATGAAGTATACCGGGAGAATGCTTTGCATAGAAAGGAGAGTGGGTATTAAGACCTTGCAAATGGACCCAGTTGTTATCCATTGCACCTATATTAGAGGCAATAATTTCATCATTTAGCTTCAGAATTGTGGCATGTACTAAATTATGCTCAAACAAAGCAAGCATGAACTTTCGCTTGAATGGGTCATCTTTGAATGGGTTAATGTTTACTGTCGCACCTTTTCGGAAATCAAATTGAACGGCAAGCTCTTCGATGGTTGAGGCAAACTCATCGGTTCCTGTAATGCGCTCAAACTTTAACTCACCTAATCTTTTTAAACGATTTAGTTTCTCTCTTCTGTTTTTCTTCTTCAATTCACGGGTAAGGCTAGCTTCATCTACAACTAGTAGGGGTTGTTTAAATGACTGGACCATGCATCGGCTTTTCCAGTAAGGATCGGTCTTTATACAACCGATGGGAGTATTGTAGGGAATATACTTTAAATGAATCGCAGCTTTAGGAAATTGCTTCTGAAGAAGACTCAGCGCATTTATTATGAATTCCGAGTTGGAAGAATCTTCAGCTAACCAGACCTGATATTCAGCTTGATTCCCTCCTGCGCCGATTATATGTTTATCATTACTTTTTGCTAACGTTAGAAGGCCGGTGAGTCTTCCATTATTTTTTGCACTGACAATAATAGGAACATATTTGTCTTGGTAGATCCTATACCATGAGGTTACAAATTCCCTTTTTTGAAAAACAGTAGCCCAAGGACATAGATCATATATGTTGTCCCAGTCAGAGATAAACTCATTATCTTGGATTTGTCTCAAGGCATCATCGCCTATTAGTAACTCTATAATCTCAACCTCTTTTTTAAGTACCTTGTGCTGAATGTCAATCATAGTATCGAAGAGCTATACCTGTTTAATTAATATAAGAGCATTGATTAGAGAGCTACGGTAGCTTGTGCCCATGTAAATGCCTTATAGATCTATATGTATGTTTTGCTTTCGGAAAGCCAGTTATTGCAAGGCCTGTGAATTGTTTGCCACTTTCAGGCATTAATAATATCTGCAAACACATTTGATGATACAACCTTTGCCATTTATATATAAATTTTATCCTCTGGAATGCAGTTAACCCAAGGCATGATTGGTATTTAGTGGCCCACTCGAATTTGGAATCAACAGCCGGAATAAGAGCCATAACTCTATTGCCAGTCAGTTTCTTAACTATTTTAAAGGACCTTTTCAACAAGTCTTTTCTAATTTCAAAGCAAAGGATCTAATTAAATTCTATTGGAAAAATAAGGTTCACCTGTAACGCCATTCTTAGGTTTCGCCTAAAAATTATACGAATAATTTTAAAAAATAACTATTTATGCTAATGATGTTTTACCGATATGCATTATAATATATACAGCATATGTGAAATTTCATGACTATTCTTTTATGACTTTACTGTATAAACATTTCAAATCGCTTTGGATGTGACAATTCATGAAAGTAATTACTATATAGGATCTCTTAATGATAACATAAAAAGCCATTAAGGAAAACTTATTTTTGATCAGTTATAAGATGCTTGAAGTGTCCCATTTGATGGCCACTGCAGCAGAGCGGGGTTATTTAAGAGTAGTGTTCTATGTTATATAACATGAGATGTACTGTACAAGGTCACAGTAGAAGCACTCGAATTTAAAATTATGCTTGAGAAAAAATAACTGCTATACGCTCAATAGGATAACCTATCAAATATGAGCAGATCAAGAGAATTCTAGTTTAGTATTCTGTCCAAAACATTTCTCTAAATGATTGATCAAACCTATGAATATACCTTTATAGCTATACTTATTCACCCTTAATAGGAATATGTTCACAGCCATAAAATTGTATTTACCTTGCATTTTCGAACATTCCCTAGACAAATAGTCTCTTTCCCCATAAATTCAAAATTGCTTTAAAAAAAATATAAAATATTCAAATCTTTAATTCTTGATTTAAGTATATTTATTATATGTTACATTTTATCATTATTGGTAATTTTTAAAAAAATCTTTGGAAGAGACCAAATATGGCAAATATTTTATTTTAACATATAGAGATCGTTAATACTAACTACAACGTAACTTATGATAGGTATGGGAGAAAATATACTAGAATTATAAATTGTATAATCATCATAATAATTCACTTCTTTATAAAGTGTCTAAAGGTCAACTCAGGATTGATTAAATTAAATATAATATACTCTATTTGAATTAGTAAGGTGTAAATATTTAATGTTAAGGGATCTTTTATAAGAATACTGTCAACCTGAAGCTGCAAGTATCTTTCAATCCCTACCGAAGTAATTAGAAAGTGAAATTTAGTGTACTATCGCCATGTGCTGATGAATTAAACAAATACGCTATGATTAAATCTAGACAACCACTACCTCCAATATATCTAGGAGCAGATGTACTAACTCTTATACTTTCATTTTTCTTGTCGATATTTCTTTTTAGTGAGAATAAGTATCTAGAGCTTGAGTGGCTAATTCTTGTTGGAATCGTCTTTCTGTGGATTATGCTAGGTTACTGGCGGAATATATATGACGTTAGCCTTAGTAAGGCTAACTTACGCGTATTCTATTACATCAAGGCATACTTTATTCTATTAGGGTTGGTGGTTCTGTTCTTTTTAATCTATCCTTATCCTGAAACTAGTAAAACCGTAGTTATTGCGTTTGTTGTTTCTCTTCCAGTAATCGGGATCCCGATTAATTTGATGGTATCTAATATAAGCTTACTTGTCAATTCTAAGTCTTCCGCAAAATACACGCTAGTGGCTGGAATTGGAAACATGGCGGTTAATGTTGAGAAGAGCTTGCATGGGAAAAATAGCTCAAGTCATCAAATTAAAGGATTTGTTAAGTGTAAGAAAGAAGAATGCATTGTTGAGCACGAGAAAGTAGTTGGAGATATATCTAACATACATGATTACCTAAGAGATAATTTGGTTGATGAGATTGTAATAGCAATACCTATTAAACCATCCAAGAAGGTAAAGAATATACTGGCTGCAGCTGACTATCATGGGGTGCGTGTAAAGTATATACCGGATTATCAGGGATTATTTGGTGACAAGTATAAAGCAACACGGTATGGCCATTTAGAGGCAATAAATGTACGACAGTTGCCACTGGACAATGCCATTGCATCATTTGTAAAGAATAGCTTCGATAAGTTATTTTCTTTCATTGCTTTACTAATGTTGTTGCCATTGTTTCTACTTATAGCCCTGTTAATTAAAGTAGATTCCCCGGGACCTGTATTTTATTGCCCAATGCGGATAGGCAAAAGTGGGCGTCCAATTAGGATTTTTAAATTCAGAAGCATGCGGGAGAATGATTCTCAAATAGGGGGCACACTGTCTACAGCTAAGAATGATCAGAGAATAACCAAACTTGGAAGAATTTTAAGAAAGTATAGCTTAGATGAATTACCCCAGTTTGTTAATGTACTTCTAGGTGATATGAGCGTAGTCGGGCCAAGACCACACAGGAGCGTTCTTAACCAACAATTTCAAGAAAGTGAAGAGAAGTATATGATGAGGCATTACTTTAAACCTGGAATCACCGGGTGGGCACAAGTGAATGGTTGGAGAGGGCCCACAGAAACTAAAGAGCAAAAAACAATGCGTACAAAGTATGACCTTTGGTATGTTGAGAACTGGTCATTCGGGTTAGATATGAAGATAATATTCCTGACTATATTTAGTAAAAAAGTGCACAAGGCAGCTTTCTGATATACCTGTCTTATAATAGATTATATATTTCTATCGGCATGTAGCTGCTCCGTTAATATTCAGTTTTATGCGAATTAGGAGCTAATATTTAAGATGTAGGCAGGAAGAGACGGTACTCAGAAATAGTAGAAGTAAAGAATATCAACCCTACTAGTTCCTTTTTTTAGGAAGTTCTAAGGTTTATATTTAAGGACTTCATCAACCATAAATTGAGTAGTATCTACACAGTTTTTTAGAATTTCTTCGCGGGTTTTCCTGAATTTTTCTCTACTTCCATCATCTGCTATAATGGAGACTGCCTTGTCAATAGCTCTTAACTGATCGCTTTCGCTTTCATTAAAATTAAAGACTATTCCATATTTTTGCTCCTCCTCAGTTGTGTATCCTCTACCGTCATTATCAATAAATATTGATGGTGTTCCTAATACAGCAGCTTCGGAGGCCATCGTAGCACTTTCCCCAAAAAGTAAGCTACTGTAGTATATTGCATCATGCATTTTATCAACTGGTATACTGATTCTGTAGCTCTCCAAATCTGAAGGAAGTTCACCTTCGGCTGTAATAAAAACCTTAGCATATTTAATTAATGACTGTACAGCTTTTCTCTTGTTGTGCAAAGTCATACCAGTATGTCCAAAATCATGAGTTGCTGCCCATGAAACAAATCTTATAATAACATATTTTTCGCCTTCTATTACTCCTAATAGTTTTAATATTTCAGGATTAGGGGAATAATAGTTGGGGTGTAAATATGACACCTCCATGTAACTGTCAAATCTTTTCTGCTTAATACCTAGATCTGTTCGAAAACATGATGGGGTAAATATTTTGGTTGCAAAAGGTACCGTTAACTGATGATGAAGCTTTGCATGTTCAGTATCACTGAAAACTAAAGAGGGGATACCTAGAAATTTTGCTACATGAGAAGGGTAGGGGTGCAAAAAGTTTATGAATACATCAGGTTTATACTTTAATGAAATCCTAAGAAGTTTATAGTCTGCAAATATTAAATATATAAACTTGCCAATTTTTCCTTCTCTACCCTTACCTCTGTTTATATATGAAATGTTGTATAATGTAAGCAGTCGGTGTGAAATTTCTTTATCTCTTGCTACAAATAGCACCTCATGACCCTTGTCCTGCATTATATTAGAAAAATTTCTAAAATAATGCACATGAGCAGGATGGTTAATATCGACAAGGATTTTCATGATGAGATAAATAGTTTATGTTATAGTATAAGGAACTTGCTGCCGACGAATGGGTATCTCACTATCTAATTCTAATGGCTGAAAAACACTTTAGCTTTCCATGTATACATAGAGTACTTTCTTAATATTACATATTGAAAGCTATAGCCGGGAATTCCTTAACCGGAGTAATTAAAAGGCTATCAACTTCATTCAATTATTAACTTTAACAAGTCCTGAATCATTTACTATTCTAGGAGATCCTATGTTCAAAGCATCTCTGTAAGCTGCTTCGAATTTCTCACCCATACGCTCGAGCGAGAATGAATTTAAAATAACTTCTTTACTCCTTTTTCCGAACTCGTCCCTTTTCTTCTTATTGTCTATCAGATCAATCACTAGCTCAGCTATCTCGTCAGGAGTACTTTCTTTAACTAGATAACCATTTACATTGTGTTGGATAAGCTCCGTATTTCCACCTATTCTGCTAGCTATCACAGGCTTGCCTAACGACATGTATTCAATTATAGCATTAGAAATACCCTCGCCATTAGGTGAAAATAAAACCCCAATGTCACATGCGTTCACTAAGGCCTCCACATCATTAATGTTGCCTGGAAATAATAATCTGTTGTTGCTACTGATTAATTTCATAATATTCTGATAGGTCGTGTCATCTTCAATATACCATCCAACCCCAATGAAACTGATGTCACTCCTAATTTTGGTTACTCTCTGAGCTATATCAAAAAACAATTTATAATCTTTATTTGGGGATACTGAGGCTACCATTATGACAGTATAAGGAGTCAGAATATTGTACTTCTCTTTTACTATAGAAGTGTTAGGTAAAGCCTTAAAACGGTCTAGGTCAACACCATTGTGTATCACTCTCGATTTGTACGAAGGAGGCTTAAAAGCCTCAATACCTGCATTGGAATTAGATAATATTGTCCTAGAGAATTTGAAATTAACCCTGTTTATTAAATAGTCGATTGAAATTCTATTGATATTGGGAGGTGCTGCCGTTATCTGGCTATTAATGAGGGGCACTTTAGTTTTAATGACTGTAGGAATACTGTAAAGAGTTTGCACCTTGCCCCAAGTATGAATTATGTCAGGTTTATAGAGCTTTACTATTTTGTAAAACTTATAAAAAACAGAAATATCATTTTTATTCCATAGCTTAGGTATAACATGATAACGAATTTTTAAGTCATGAAACTTTTGATAATGAATTTGATTTGATGTCATGATAACTAGTAACTCATACACACCGCTGTTACTTAAATAAGAAAGTAATTCTACAAGCCTTCTCTCCTTTCCCCCAGCTCTTAGACTTCCAATAAAAAAAATTATTTTAATTCTCATATTGTAATCATTTTAATTATTGTTAGCATATAATGGAACTGCATATGTTGAGTGTAGTTACACCGTTTTCAAAATATCTAGAAGACTGTTTGTCAGTAACCGATGGTCATGATTTTGATTTACATAATCAGTAACTTTCTTGGAAAGCGCCTCATAAACGGGTCGGGGAATCGCTTCTATCTGCCTACTTAAGTGTAGAGCATCTTTATAAACTATCCCTAAATCGTGGTCTGAAATGATAGAATCGGGGTTTACTTGTTCTGTTGTAAGAATGGGGGTTCCAGTAGCCATTGCCTCTAAGAATGTATTGCTAAATCCCTCATAGTGCGATGTGTTCAATAAAAATTTAGATCGCGATAGAAATGGTAAGACCTCATGTCTTGGCAAAAAACCTATGAATTTAACGTTAGGAAGTTCTTTAAGCTTTTCCAAGTATTCCATCGTTTCATTATCAACCTGTGAGGCTTCTTTACCAGCGATTAAAAAGGTATGATTTCCTAATTTGGAGGCTATATCATAAAGGAGTTTTAGATTTTTTTGGTACTGGAAGAGCCCAAGCCATGATATATAAGAGTCATATTTTGTATCATTAATAGTATGAGAATTGTTTAATACTATTGGATTGGATATTTTATATACTGTTTTTCTAGGAAATTTTCTTTTTATAATACGGAATTGATATTCATTTTGACATAGGATACAGCTAGACAACCTGAATCCTATATCCTGTAAAAGACGGTGTGTTCGGGAATATTTAGTGAAAAAACGATCATCTATTAGAAAATCATTAGACACCCTTTGGATAAATTTAATGTTTAGTGAGTGACATATAATCGCTAATATACTAGAGTGCCAACTAGGTATACCTTTATAGACATAATCAGGCTTAACTTGTCTTAACGCTTTGTATATGTGAGGTATGCGATAATAAACCCATCGTACCCATCGTATACCCTTGGAAGGTTCATAATCCGGAAGAATTTTTATATTAAGACACTCCTCTTTAAAATTATTTTCGCTATTAGGCGTAGTTAATAAGTAAACATCTTGAGTAGAAGCTAGAAGGCCTTGAATCCATCCATATGCTTGTACAGCTGCACCACCTGAAGGCTTTTCCTCTTTTAATAAAATATTCACTATTTTATCATCATAGAATATAAATCTAGCCATATAATAAAGTTTTTATATTGATTCCCGATGCAAGTGACACAACGAAATGGAAAGTACTAGTACTGCTTAGATCTTTCTACTATACCTTGCTAGAATAGGTCTTGGCTAATGGAGTAACTGTTGTTGATACATGCTCTTCTAATTCTTGCACTTCGTCTTCTTTAATAGAAAGGGAAAGCATTAGGGTAAGGAATAGAAAAATCATACTTTCAGAACTTGTGTAGCGGCCTGTAATTGTATAAACAACAAACACAGAAGCACAAAACATAATTAATAATATGTCTTCTTTTGTCTTGGAATTTTTAAAGGCTTGTACAAAGCATGTTATAATCATTAAGAAATAAAGAGATAAACCGATTAAACCTGACGAATGGACGATATTGGTTACATCTGAATGAAGCGTTCTTTCATCTAAGATACCCTTGCCATAGTTGCCAGCACTATTTAAAAGCTCATAGCCAAATAATGGGCTGTAATCTTCATAAGAGAAAAGATCATCATACAATATCTCATATTCTAGGAATCTTTTCTCTTCGCTTAATTCACGCTCTGCTAGCTTTCTTTGTTCATACCTTTGTATAAATGTTGTCATAAAACTTGTATTCATGATTACAATGGCACCAAAGGCAGATATAGTGAGTGCTAGTATTATTACGTTACGAATATTTTTTTGTGTTGAAAATATAAAGAGAATAATACCTATTCCTAATAAGCTAAGCCCCATTACAGATCTACGCAATGAAAGAAGGATAAAAGCAAGTGAAATCATAAACGTAATAAAGTATATGGCATTTCTGCGGCGCACAGCATAAGCTAAAATTACAAATGCTGCAATAGCCAGTATATTGAAATCTGTTGCATATAAGTTACCATACAATATGCCCGAAGTAATTCCGTACATCATGTGCGGAGAATAACCAGCCATAGTTGATACTATTACATTTAGGATAAATAAGCACAGAATAAGAAATGCAGCTGTCGAAAGCTCTTTGAAGATGATTTCTCTTGAATGCTTTTTATATATAGAACTAATTAAGGGAAGAGATAGAAAAAGCCATAAACAAGCAAAAAAACCAGGTCTAATAGCTTCAAAGTCCGTTGTTCTAGTAACAAGAATCAGGTAAAGTATTATTAAGCATAGTGAAAATATATTCTCAGAGAAAAAAGAAGAGTTTTTGTAGATACAGTAGAAAAGGAGAATTGATATTGTTGCGTAATACAGCATTGCTGGACTGAGAGGCGTAACTACTATTCTAGCAAATATCAGAACTGGTATATAAATTATAGACAGCTCTTTCTTATATAGGAGAAGGTAGATTGTTAATGCTATTGCAAATAATTCTACGGATAGAAAAAATAAGTTCATAGAATTCGCTTTAAAGTCTTAAATACACTTAGTGTATATTCTTAAGTGCTTGTTTTATTAATATCACATTATCCTGAGGAGTGCAATTGGCATCGATTTTCAATACGTTAACATTTCTAGCCTCTAAATTTGGAATAACCTGATTAAACATGTCTTGCCAGTTAGAGATGTCTTCAAATAGTGCTTGGTTGTCTTTGCCTAAATGCGAGGCAATTACTTTGCCTCGCATTTTTAGCCTTTTTACTATTGAGTTTGTATCAGCCATATCTATGTATATAACTGAGTGGGCTAGAGGTAATGAGGATATATAGTTCCCCAAAAATGAAGCAGGTAAACTTTTCCAAGACTGTACTAAGAAAGATTTTTGTAATAGACCTTCTTCGATTACACAAGGTTTGCTTTTTGCCGCCTCTAGAATAGCTTGGTATCTGCAGAAGTCATTAAATAGATGGTAAGCTGATCTATAGCAACTATTAATATTCTCAATTTCTTTAAGAGATGAAAGGTGACTCCAGCATAGGTTAGCAAGCTCTTTATGATTTTCTATAAAGCGTATTCCATAGTCTGAGGAAATGCTTCTTGCTCTCTTCTTACCAGAATATACTCGCGCTTTATGTTCAAGCCATTTTTTAAAATCTAAAGGGCTAGGTGGTGCAGGTGCTAAAAGTGCATCTTGGTAAATCCAATTTAGTTCGGAGTTCCAACTTCTGCATAGTTGACTATAAATCGTAGACTTGCCGACTCCGGGTGGTCCCACGATTTCTATAATTTTTTTCTTACCAGCATGATTGTTCATAACAGCCTCCAAATCTCATTTTTGACTTCTGCTAATACTTGTTCATATGGTCGATTAGAATCAACATTGATTACTTTAGTATTTTTAAAATTTATGTTGGATAAAGCATCACACTTTTGCAGAATTTTACTTTTATCATGCTCAGGCTTCCTCTCCATTGCAACTTCCGGCTTAACATTAAGCTTTATAACAATATCAGGTGCTAATTCAGCAACCTGATCAAACATTCTCATTTCCATCCTAGAAGACCAATTAGGCCTTGCCAGTTGAAGATTTGGTCCGTCATTAATGCCGAAAACGTCTTTTTGAGGAAATCTATCACAAAGGATAACACTTCCTGTTGTACTCATTCGTCTTGCTAATCGAATTGAGGAAAGTTTCTTCTGTATTAGTATGAGGTAGTACAAGTTTCCAACTAGTTTCTTCAGAATTTTAGAAACCCTATTGTTAAGAAAAAAGATGTCAGTCTTAGAAAGTAAAAGTTTATTGTTACTCTTTATGTGTGGATTCTTTCCCATATAAAAATAGTGAGTATCAACTTTGTAGGTTAGCCATTTTAATAAGTCGTTGCTAATTGTACTTTTTCCTGAGCCATCACTCCCGATCAGGGCAATTACCTTACCTCCTCCATAAAGTGTTTTCCCTAATTTGAAGGGGCCAATAAATCTCATTGAGTATTTGTAAGCTTTTATATTAATCTTAAAAAATGTAGATATTAAAACTGACTGAAACCACGGTATTCTAAAATAAGGCTTCATTTGAGTATACAAGAGCTGTGATATCTCTAATATATTTTCGTTGTCCCCATTAACTTTAATCGAATCTATGACTTCAGTAAAGTGCTTAGGAATCTTTAAATTTAGTTCTACACATAATGAGGTTAGATTAGTCAAATCAACTTCCTGAAGCAGATTTACTAATTCATCTTTTATATATGGTGGTATAACTGGCTGCTTTTTGATTCTTTCAGCTGGAGGCATTTTTGCCCAAATTCTGATGAATAAAATCAATACTTCCAACTCTGGTTTAGGAATAGGCCATCCTGTCTTTCTATCGGTGATCACATGATTAAAAAACGCATCTATCCAAGGCAGATATAGGTGTTTAACATGTTGTATACCAGTAACTATGGCATAGTGAACATGAATATGTAAAAAAGAGCCAGTAAGACAGTCTAGACCAAGCCAATCTTCCACGAGCGGATAGGTGCTCCAAGGTTGACTAACCATTTTCTTGTAGCCGAGGCTCCTTAGGCTACTTTCAAATCGTTCTTTGTCATCTGGCAGCACTAATAGGTCAATATCTGTTTTTCCTGCTAAAGCCTTTCCTAAATGACTATTACTTTTCCAATGTGCAAATCGGATATTTTGACTTTTTAGCTCATTTAACAGCTTGTGCGATTCTTCTGTAATAGTATATTCATGCATAGGGTGTGTCACTGAAAATTATATACAAACTGGTAAATTATCATTCTGTTTAATAGAACTATTACCTATAATATAATAGCACTATATATTACCATTGTGCCGGCGATTCTAAGGGAGAAGGCAGCATATTAGAAATAAACTGAGGTGCCATAGTAAAATTAATTTTCTGGTATTTCTGACTTGGTGCATTTATGAAATATGAAAATCTGATACTTCCTCAATGAATTTCTCAACACGGTCGTCGACTTTTAACAGAGCCTTCTTATATTCTTCTCTGGCAGTTTCTACCATATTCAAATGCTGTTGAGAAGCGTCATTTATTGAATCTATAGTATCAATCAAATTATCACCGTTCCAGTCAACGGGGATGTATGTTGTAGAAGCTAAGTAAATGTTAGGCCAAGTGTCTATCATATCCATATTAGGCTTGATTAATAGTGCCCCACTTAGTATAGCTTCAAAATCTCTAAAGCAGATCTCACCCCAGCCAAAAGGGCTTAATACAGCGGCTACTTTTTTGAGTTCATTGTTATACTGCTTCTGACTTATTTTCCCAGTTACAACTTTTTTACTATTAGCGCATTTTTCAAGGAAAATTTGTCTCTGATAAGCAATCGTGTTAGGTAGAGAATTACAGCCAAATCGTGCATGTACCACACTGTCCTTGGTATTAAATGATACAGGTTTGCTGAGTTCCTTAATCATTCTACTATAATTGTACGAGTACCATGGTTTTAATGCTTTGGAGAAATTGAGGGAGACAGCTTCCCTAGCAACTTTGATAGAAGTTGAGCCTGGTATAGGGTACATTCCGTATCCAAGATTCCAAGAAACGCGAAGCTTATCTATAACAGCTGGGTTGCTTGGAGGTTGTCTAACCTTTACTTTTTCGTCTGTTATACCGAATTTAGAATTATAGTAATTGGTAAAGTATTGGCTTCCATACATTGGTTTTAAGTAATTTTCTTTGTCTACCAGAAGCTTTCCTTTATAGTATAAGTCTACTAAATCCATATACTCATAATGGAGACTATCGCTTCCAGCGCCATCATCTAACACGATTACTCTATTAAATCTCTTTTTGAAATTTTTAATAAAGTCCCGCTTGCGTTGGTTATCTTCCTTAAATGCGCTATTTCCTTTAAACGTACGCACTAATACCACACATTCTCCCTCAACAAGCATGGCTCTTTTTGATGTTATATGTATAAACTCAAAAAGAGAGCTGTATTTGGAAATAATTAATGGAAAGAGTGTAAAAAGTGATTCTATTTTGGAATCAGAGTGAATCACAGCTACTTTGTTCTTTGTCATAAACTTATTTTTATCTGTGTCTTAATATTAATGTAGGACCATAGCTTTGAAAGTTTATAGCAACTTGAGCTGGATATGCTTTACACTGCTAAATACCCTTGCCCTCCTTTTTGAATAGCTTTATATTAGATAAGATCTTCCAAACATCTATTCTATCCTCAGTACTCAATCCGATACGCCAGTATAGAACCCCTATAAAAAGAACAGATACAACGCCCGCTGTAATCAACTGCAGCCAATTAGTTAAATCTATCCATTGGCTACTGTATGCGGCTATCAAGAAGAAAATGCAACAGGTAATTGAGGGACGAATTATACTTAAAGAAAAGTCGTGCTGCTTCTCTTGCATCTTTTCCTTTAATATGAAAGGATAGCCAATCGTAAGAATTGCTCTTCCCAATAGTATACTTATACATAGCCCGACTATCAAATATTTTTCGACTAAAAAGTAAGCTATTGAGATAGTTAGCAATGAAGCTATTGAAGAAAATAATACCTTCTTCTTCATATTAAGTGTTACATTAATAATAAGGCTATCAATTTGAAAGAAGATAATTTGGATAGATACCAAGATGATTAATAGATTCTCAAATGTGCCTGCATAATGTTCTTCTCCCACCCAAAGCCCTATAAAGGATCTATTTAGTAGTAAAATCGTCACTCCGAGACAAGTTGCAAGAAGCCAATTGAGTGATATGATGATTTTTCTAGCTTGGATGACTTTATGATATTCCCCTCTGCCGTATAAACTTCCTATACCAGGTATAACCCCAGTAATTACGGCATTTACAAGCCCTTGTAAAGCATAAGACGTGAACATGGTAATTGTATACTTCGTGACGAATATAGGGCCAATGATATATCCTAAAATGATTTTATCACTATGGAGGAGAAACATTTTCGAACCGGTGAAGGCCATAAACCATCCGCTTAGTTTACCATAGGAAACAACCTTTGAAAAGTTGGTAGTGCCGAATCCAAACCAACCAATATTTTGTTTCACAATAATGTAAAATGTAGTTCCTATTATAACAGCAGTGAAGACTTCTATAATAGATAAACCTACGAGTCCATAACCTTGGGTAATAGCAAGGACTTTTAAACCACCACTCACTGCTACTATTCCAGCACGAAGACCCATGCGTTTGTAGCCTAGGTTCATCCCCCTTAATACGGATTCAAAAAGGTTAAATACCTTACTAATTACCAATGCAAGAACTAGAAAGGAGCACGTGATGCGAATCAGATTATAGTGCTCTTTGTCTGCCTGCGTAATGTATGGAGCATACCAAACTATAATACCTCCTACAACAAGCACTATAGGCAGTATTAATCCTGTCACTACTAAGGCCGTAGTAACTTCGCTTTTTAGCTCTTCATCATAGGCAACGTCTCTTTTGTTCGCTATTGACCATTTTAGCACTTGAGTAGCCCTAGTATCAGCCATACCAGCATAATTGGTCATTTGGCTGAGCATTTGCCATATTCCGTAAAATGAGCTTCCTAATCCATTAACTATGAACGGACTGACTATAAACCCAACAATTTGAGCTCCAGCGTAGTCAATGAAACTTGTCACTGAGTTAAGATAGGCCCGCTGCTTTAGGTTTTCTTTTCTAGGCAGTGGTGGTGGAGTCTTTGTAAGATTGTCGCTCAATGTGTAGAAGTTCTATAGAATTAAAAGAATAATGTAAAGGAATTAAAGTTAAGCTGCTGATCGTCTACAGTGAACTAGGAAAATTGACAAAAGGCTTTACTCACACAGTTTTGAGATAAGGTTGAGGGCAAGAGATAATCAAGTCAATGCCAACTTACTCGTTTTAGCGTAGTAGTTCTTATACCAGTCAATGAATCGTTTAAGCCCATGCTGGATAGGAGTGTTAGGACGGTAATTAAAGTTCTCAATCAAATCATCTATATTAGCCCAAGTTGATGTGACGTCCCCCGGCTCCATATCTCGCATCTCCAGAATTGCTTTCTGCTCTAAGCAGTTTTCAATTTCCTTAATAAACTTCAGTAGATTCACAGGACTGTTATTTCCTATGTTATAGATACAATATGGAGCTGTGGATCGTGATGGATTTGGTTGTTTACTATCCCATTCTAAGCATGGCTCCGCGGGTCTGTCTAAGACACTGATAATACCTTCTACTACATCATCTATGTAAGTAAAATCTCTCTCCATGTTTCCATGGTTAAAAACTTGTATAGGCATCCCTTTTTGAATAGAATCTGCGAATTTATAGTATGCCATGTCTGGTCTTCCCCAAGGGCCATAAACCGTGAAAAATCTTAATCCTGTGGTAGGAATGCTATATAAATGGCTATAAGTATGTGCCATCAGTTCATTCGCTTTTTTACTAGCTGCATACAATGACACCGGGTGGTCCACATTGTCTTTGACAGAAAACGGCATCTTCTGATTGAGACCATACACACTGGAGGAGCTGGCATAGACCAAGTGCTTAATTTTATTATGTCTGCCTGCTTCCAGTATATTAAGGAAACTTATCAGATTGGATTGGGCGTAGGCATCCGGATTTGTAATAGAATATCGAACGCCTGCCTGTGCAGCTAAATGCATAATCACATCAAAGCTCTCCTTTGCACACAGATCCATCAGCTGATTCTTGTCTTCCAAGTTCATCCTAATGAACCTGTATTTGGAATGCTTATAACTGGTAACCTCTTTATTCCAATTAACAAGCTCTTCTGCAATACCACTTTCGGCTAGCCGATCATATTTTAGTCTAGTATCATAGTAATTATTTATATTATCAATACCCACTACCTCATCGCCCCTTTTAAGCAACTTTTCAGCTAGGTGAAAACCGACAAAACCTGCTGTTCCTGTAACTAATACCTTCATCTGCCTAAAAATTATATGGATGCTTAATAAAAAGAATCAATCAATGAGGAGGTTAAGTGTATGTGTAATACCGTATTCACTCAGTATTATGCGTATCAACCGCCAATCAGTCCTATTTATGTGTGAGTTAAAGTTTGTTTAACCTAGACAACCAAAGCTTAGCATGTTCCCGCTTTCTAGAAGTCTGTCTCTTGTATTAAATAAGTTTAATAAAGCCGTGACCAGTTAATGATAAGTCTCCGTCATAACCAGTAATGTATAGAGATAGGAGAGACTCAAATCATTCTAACTAGCAATTGCTCAATAGCGCTCAACAGATTAATTCTATCTAACTCCTTATGATTTAGTGACGTAGTTTACGCCTTCGCA
Source organism: uncultured Pontibacter sp. (assembly GCF_947499215.1). GTDB lineage: Bacteria > Bacteroidota > Bacteroidia > Cytophagales > Hymenobacteraceae > Pontibacter. The sequence goes on along the minus strand of NZ_CANMNI010000001.1, from coordinate 812,096 downwards.
ACCGCACCGTGCTTACTATATGCTTTATCCTTATATTTATATTCGTAGCCATAGCCATAGCCATAACCATAGCGCCCCTTAACAAAACCTCTAGGTTTCACCGCGTTAAATACAATCGCAGTGTTGTTCAATGACTTTATTTTGTTATCTGTTTTTAAGCGCTGAACAAGACTTTTAGGTGTATAAGCATGTCGCATTACCAGCAAAGAGATATCTGAGAATTCTGATAATAGATATGCATCTGAAACCAAATCTATTGGAGGGGTATCAATAATAAGATAATCAAAAATGTCTTCAAGCTGACTGAAGAGGCATTCTAATTTGCCATTCAGTAAAAGCTCGGTATGATCGCCTATTTCATTACCGGCAGGTAAGATGCTTAAATTGTTAAAAGAGGAAGTTAAAAGTAAGTCCTGTAAAGGTATGTCTGCATTTAAGTATTCAATGATCCCTTCTCTCTTGTATAAATCAAATTGAAATGACGTATTAGGGTTTCTAAGGTCAAAATCCAGAAGGGCAACTTTTTTCCCCGATGAAGCCAAACTCAAGGCTAAGTTAGAACTTACATAACTTTTACCCTCTCCCGGGATACTTGATGTAACTAGTATCTTCTTTTTGGTGAAAGTTCGCCCATATAAACCTAATGTTACTCGCAGTTGTCTGAATTGTTCTATCACTGAAGCTTCTGTAGGTGCGGTAAACTTGCCATCTTTATTCGGTTTAACAAAGCAAAGCTCTGCCACAATGGGTGCATTAGTATATGGTGTTATCTCAGAACGGAATAAAAGTTTACTGCTGAGCAACTCTCTCCCTGCTATAAAGGTGATGCCTACTCCTAATGCCCCCATGATAGCCATAAGATAGATATACATGGGCTGTGGGCTAATTGGAGCAGAGGATGAGCCAGCCATGTCTATTATTTTGCTCTCTTCTACAGATGGTGCGTATGAAAGTACAGTTTCCTCCCTCTTTTGAAGAAGAAAATTGTAAGCATTATTTTTTACAGTCTGTTGGCGGTTCAGCTCCATCAATTCCCTTTCTTTCTGTGGAATAGATTGTAAAACTGAGTTGTAGGCATTATTAGTGGAAGCCAGATTAGCACGGCTTGCCTGCAGGTTTGTGCGCTGGTTACGAATGTTCTCTAAAATTCGCGGCCTAATGTTATCAATTTCATTCGTGATTGCTATAAGTAAAGGATTGTTCTCAGCTGTTGTATACTTTAATTTTTGGTATTGAATCTCTGAATCATATAGCTTTTGCAGAAGTTGGCTGAGGGCTTGGTCATTAATGCCGAGAGTCGATGGGACAAAACTTGCTGTGTTGTTTCTAGACATAACATACTTTTCTACTTTGTCTAGTACAGCTAATTGGGTAGTAATTTCAGATACTTTTCGGTCATTATCCCGTACGTTCTCTAAGTATAATCTCCCTTGCTCGCTGAGATTGACACCACCTTGAGTAGAACGGAACTGTACAACCTCATTTTCTAATTCGTGCAACTCATCTACGACCGTTTTAATGCGTTCTTCAACAAATTCAAGCGTATTAGCTGCGAGCCTGTTTCTTTCATTAACAGCTAATTGCTTATAGGCACTGATCAAGTGATTGAGAATGTCTTCGCCTCTCTGTGGTACAGAATCCTTCATGTTCATATTTACAACAGAGGAGAACTTACTGGAAGCCTGTATTCTTATTCTAGCAATTAAGCCATTTGCGACACTATTTGGATTGATAATCGAGAAATACAATGGGTACTCGACATAAGTAGATTTATGGGGATTACTAGAGAACTTAAGGGTACCGTAAGGTGTATTAAGCCATCGGTCGAGTGAATATTCCTTATCGTTAATTAGTACAATATTTTGATTTTTATCAAAAGTGAAGTAGACCTTTGGAGTATTCTGTGCTTTTTCTGGTTCTTTAAGCTCTATTATGATCGGAGATGAGGTATATGCTGATGTTGATTTAAATTTACCTTCTTCGTAAATAGGTGCGTACAACTTTAAATCATTAACGACTTGGAGCATTAAAGCTCTAGATTGGAATACATTTATTTCATTTTCAACAGTTTTGTTAGCTGTAAAAGCGTCTATAGATTCAGTTAATTTTGAATCACTTACACCTTTCTTTTCATCTTTAATCATTAAGGAGGCCGTTACTTCATACACCGGAGTAGCGTAAAAGTGAAGATACGCCCATGCTCCTGCCACAGATAGGAGCAATAACAATACAAACAGAGGCCAAAATGGCAAGTATTTGTGCATGATAGAAGATAAAAAGCTGTCTTCGGAGCCACTTACACTATTACTCATAAGCTTTCATAAATTAGAGTTTATCTTGTCAGTCGATCAATTGCAATCACAAAAACTGTCAAGCCACTGAATATGACAGGCAACCATTGCCTAGCTGGACTTGCGTTTTGAATCTTTGTTTTATTTGGCTCGACATAAATAATGTCGTTTGATCTTAGATAGTAGTATGGTGATTTAAATATCTCATCCGATGTAAGATCGATACGGGTAAGTTTCTTTTTACCGTCTTCTTCCCTTATCAGCAGCACATTATTTCTACTAGCATAGATCGTTAAGTCACCTGCGAGACCGAGGGCTTCCAAGAGTGTTATTTTTTCATTTGGAATGGTTAGAACAGAAGGGCGGGCAACTTCGCCTAGTACTGAGACTTTGTAATTGAGATAACGTACATCTACAATTGGATCGACGAGTAATTTCCTATTGACCAACTCATTCCTGATAACATTCTGAAACTCTTTTTTAGTTGATCCCGCAGCTTTTACTCTTCCTAAAAAAGGCAACTGAACAAAACCATCTTGGTCTACTAAATAGCCAATTACAGGGGACATGGTGCTAGTTGCGGCAGAATTTGAAATACGCGCGGAACTTTGGCTAGAAACATTGAATAGCTCAGATGCAGCTGGGTTTAGGCTATTAATACTAATGTTTAGCAGGTCATTAGACTGGATGATAGGCTCTAAGTCCTCAGGGTTGCCAGCTATTTCTGTATTACCTATATTATTAAAGTAAACAGCTTCTCTTGTACCTGTACAAGCAGAAAATAAAGTTAGAAAAGCTAATAAACTAAATATATACTTTACAGATAAAGGCCTCATAGTCTAAAATTGCAAGGGTGAGATTTGGCAATAAGAATAATTAAATAAAAACGTATTTGATTACAATACGAGTGTATGGTAGACTGAGTTACTCATACAGGCACATATTTGTTATATGATTATTATTTATTATACTTTTTATATATAAAAAATTTATTGATATAATATAAATAATAAGTATTGTAAATAAATTGGCCTGATAATTACCGAAATGATAATTATCAGGCCAATTTATTTACAATTTAGCTTGTGCTAAAAACTAGGAAGATTGAAACTATAGCACTCTTTTTTGCAGCATGCGGCCTGCTCTTTCGCCGTTTAACTGCCCATCCTCTTTCACTACAATCCCATTCACCATAACATAGCTAAACCCTGAGGCCTCCTGAAGCGGGTTCTCGTAAGTGGCATTCTCTTTTACTTCTTGCAATCTGAAAAGCAGGAGGTCTGCCTTGTAGCCAGTTTGAATGAGCCCTCGGTCCTTTATACCTATTGTTTGGGCTGACAGACCTGTCATTTTGTGAATGGCCTCTTCGAGCGTGAGAAGCTGTTTTTTAGCTACATAGGTTTCCAACACTCTAGCAAAGGTTCCGAAACTTCTGGGGTGCCGCATGGAGGGACTGCCATCACTGCAAACCATCACATGCTGGTCTTTCAGAAAAGCCTCCTGCAGGGATTCGTCCATAATAAAGTAAGCGCCATCAGCACCATAAGGACCGATGTCCTCCATCAGGGCAAGTTCGAAGGGCTTGTTGAGTTCTTCGGCTACTTGTTTCAGGGTTTTTCCCTTGTAAGGTCCGGAGCCGATCAGCGTAGCTTCAGGGCCATTTCGCTGTATGATCTTGTTCTTCAGAAACTCGGCAAGTTCTGTGCGGCGAGTTTGAAGGACATTATTATAATCATGCGGTTTTTTAGCCCAGTCAGGGAACAGGATGGCGATGCCAGTATAGCTGGCGGTATAAGGATAGAAATCGGCCGTCACTTTTATACCTTGCCGCCTAGCAGAATCCAGAAGCTGAAGTATTTGGTTAGCTCTTTCCTCGCCTTTGCCATATACTACTTTAATATGCGACACATGCACAGGACAGTATACGCCTTGGGCGAGCAGCTCCCGGATCGAATTCTCTACATAGGCATCGTCCTCATTGCGCATGTGGCTCATGATAAGACCGTCTTTAGCACCAACCACTTTAGCCAGTCTGTTTAATTCATTACTGCGGGCGTAGTAGCCCGGGTTATACTCCAAACCGGTTGTCATACCAAAGCAACCGGCTTCGAAAGACTTGACTAGAAGTTGCTCCATTTTAGCCAAGCCATCGGAAGATGGCAGCGAGTCATATTGAACGCCGGATAGCATACGCAGGGTGTTGTGCCCTGCAAACATGGCTATGTTAACACCCGGTTTTTTATCATTCACTTCCTGCATCCATTCCGCCAAGTCTTCGCGCTCCGGACTAAAACCGTCTTGGCCGAGGCAAATAGTCGTCACACCCATGGATAGGAAGTTGCTGAACTCAGGCGTCTCGAGGGGATCACCATGCGCATGTGTGTCTATAAAGCCCGGTGTCAGGTATAAGCCCTGTGCATCAATAGTGCTGTTTGCCGCATAAGAAACACTTGTATCCCGGTCGATTTTAGCGATTGTGTCGCCACTAACTAGGACATGCGCTTTGTAAGGTGCGGAGCCTGTCCCATCAACAACAGTCGCATTTTTAATGAGCAAATCATAAGAGGCTTCCTTTTGAATGCGTTGGCAGGAGAAGCCAAGAATCAGCATCAGGATGAGTGCTGTGAAGCGAGTGAAAAGAGCGTGCGGTATTTTCATACTTAAAGATAATTTATTCAGCTGCAAAAGCAAGATAGATCCAGTGTATTGCACTGTTTGGCCTCAGAAGAAATTTTTCTTAAAATATTTTTTTAGGTACTTATTTCTTTCTGAAGTAATCCGATTTATGGTTCAATTTGTTTTAAATCAATTATTTATGATTTTGCTAAAGGTTGTGTAATAGCTGCTTAATATCTATTCATAAGCCTTTTGTATTCGCTTTCTCTTTGGACTGGCACACAACTTGTAATTGGTATGCCGAAAGAGTTTAATGTTTTTTCAATTTAAAAATGAAAGTCATGAAAAAGGTAAGCTATATAATGAGCATGGCGCTGATGGTATCAGTTGCTTTTGCAGGATCGGCTGAAGCGCAGGAGAAAAGAACTGGCTGGAGCCCACAAGCTAAGGGTGCCGTGATCGGTGCCGGTACTGGTGCCGCTGCAGGTGCCATTATCCATAAGCGTAACCGCGTAGTAGGTGGTGTTGTAGGTGGTGTTGCCGGTGGTGCTGTAGGTTACGGTGTTGGTAAGGTTATCGACAATAAGCAGAAAGAGCGTGAGGCAGAAGCTGCCAGAGTAGCCGCCGCTGAAAGAGCCGCTGCCGCGCAGCGTGCAGCCGCTGCAGATCGAGCAGCCGCAAACAGAGCGACAGTAGCTAAAAACACGCCTGCCAAAGCAGCTCCTGCACCTAAGACAGGTTTAGTGGCGGCAACTCCGGCTGAGACTGCCGCAGCAAACTCCTTGGCAATGATGTATGCGGCTGACAACAGTCCTAGTCCGCAGATGGTCTACGCCAATTACTTGCCAAACCTAGACTATGGTGACCGCAGCAAGCCTTACCATACCTCTGAGATTCGCAGAAAGAGCTGGTAATCCGCTTGAGTAAGTGTAGCTTTCCTCACTCAGTTCATTACTGGGTGGGGAAGCATAAACCCCACGCTTCAGTTTGTACGTACTGTGCGTGGTCTTCAATTAAAAGATAGAAATCATGAAAACATTCCTTTATACTCTATTTGCGATTTTCCTGCTGGCTTCGTGTTCGAAGTCTGAGGGGGACGCGGTAAATGTGCAGGCACTAAACCAAGAGTTTATTGGTGCTTGGAACGCTAGGGACTCTGATAAGGTCATCTCGATGATGGCTGACGATGTGAATTTCCTTCAGGGAGAGGTGGTATACAGAGGTAAGTCTGAAGTATCTGATAAATGGGTTCGAGAAACTATGGGTACCATTGCTGACTTAAAATTATACCCAGTTAGCTCTGACACTGATACAAAGCTCGCCTATGAGGCCGGTACCTTCTCAGTGGATGTGCTACCTGCAGCGCCCGGTGAGCCGCGAGGCTTGGGAGAGGGTAACTTTATGCTCCTCTGGGAAAAGGGGGAGGATGGTGACTGGAAACTGAGTCATGCCCAATTGGAAGGCCACCCGGTGGTTGTCAGAAATTAAATAATACAAAACTTTAATTGGGGTGAAAGAGCCGCTTGTCTATTTAGGCAAGCGGCTCTTTTCATTTACTGGGTATCCAAATCGATTAGCAAGGGGTAGGCTGCTGTCCACTAAGAATATAATAGAGGTGTACTTTTAATCAATATTATGACAAAACATATTCTGATTTGCACTGGTATTATATAGTTTAACTCCAGTTATTATCTATACTTCTTTTCTCATTCAAACTTAAACATTATGAAAACATTTTATTTTAAACAGACCTTCCCGCTAGGTCAATTATCTGCCTGCTACAAGCAGGTGTTAAGCCTGACATTACTTTTCATTTTTTCTTATCAACTGCAGGCGCAAACTATCGAATGGGACAGAACATATGGAGGTGAGGAGACAGAATCCTTCGCAGAAGTGCAGCAGACAGTGGATGGGGGCTATATACTTGGCGGTACTTCGAGGTCGGGCGTGAGTGGAGACAAAAGCGAGCCGAACCGGGGTGTCACCGAACCTTTTAACCTACGCACCGCTGATTACTGGATTGTAAAGCTTGATGCGGAAGGAAATAAGGTATGGGACAAAACCTTTGGAGGAAGTGATCAGGACGAACTGACTTCGCTGCAGCAAACCTCCGATGGGGGTTATATTTTAGGTGGAACATCTTGGTCAGGTATAAGTGGCGACAAAACGGAAGCTAATGTGGGAGACACCGACTATTGGATTGTAAAAGTAGATGCAAATGGCAATAAAGAATGGGACCGCACATATGGAGGTGAGGGCAGGGACTTTCTCTACTCACTGCAACAAACAGAAGACGGTGGCTATGTATTGGGAGGATCCTCTTGGTCAGATATAAGCGGTGATAAAACGGAAGCAAGCAGATGGTCAGACTATTGGATAATCAAAATAGATGCTGCTGGTAATAAAGTATGGGACAAGACATACGGCGGAGATTTTCTGGAGCGGCTATACGTTGTCCGGCAAACACAAGACGGCGGCTATATCATTGGAGGTCACTCCACCTCAAACGCCAGTGGAGACAAATCGGAAGACAACCGTGGCATTTGTGATGAGTTTGTCACTCGAGACTGCCCATCTGACTACTGGGTGGTGAAGACTGATGCCAACGGGATGATAGAATGGGAAAAAACAATGGGAGGGATCAGCACGGATATCCTGACTTCGCTTGTACAAACCAGTGACGGAGGGTATGTTTTTGGAGGTTACTCATACTCAAACGCCAGCGGTGAGAAGTCAGAAAATAACAGAGCCGGTTGTGACAGGTACGACGATGATATCTGCTCTCCGGATTTTTGGGTTGTAAAGACAGATGCCACAGGTAGTATTGAGTGGGAAAAAACGATAGGAGGCGTGAAGCATGATAGGTTAAATGACCTCATTCAGACAAGCGATGGAGGGTATTTGTTGGGGGGCAGTTCCACATCGCCCGTAAGTGGTGACAGGACGGAAGGAAGCGATGCATTCTGCGATTATGAGGAGGAGAACATTTGCAGTCCCAGTTATTGGCTGGTGAAACTAAATGGAACTGGTGATAAATTGTGGGACAGGGCATATGAGGGGAACAGATCAGACAGGCTGATGTCTTTACAGCAAACGAGCGATGGTGGATACATACTGGGTGGTGAGTCTACATCGGGTATTAGTGGTGACAAGAGTGAGGCCTCACGCGGCAGTAGTGACTATTGGGTTATCAAGCTCAGTCCGGAAGCAGACTGTGTAACGCCAACTCCCGCAATAGCTGTGAGGACTTTGTCAGATGTTTATACAGGCGGTGATTCCAGTACCATATACCTAGGCTACGGTGCGCAGCAGGTACAATTGATTGCCACTGGAGGGACCACTTATACTTGGAGCCCGGCAGATGGCCTGAGCAATGCGTCGATAGCGGACCCCGTCTTCACGCCATCCTCGGCGGGTACCTATATTTTTACCGTAACAGCTTACAATGGCAGTTGCTCCGCAACCGCAACGGTTACCATCACGGTCATAGATGTGCGCTGCGGCAATGGGAAGATAGCAATCTGCCATAACGGGCAGCAGCTTTGCCTGCCAGCACCGGCAATCGAAAGCCATTTGCGAAACCACCGGGACGATAAGCTGGGAAGATGTAACGATACACCTGCACATGCTTCCGCCTTGCGGGTGCATCCGAATCCTTTCAGTACCGGGGCCAAAATTACTTTCTCTATTCCGATACAGGGAAATTACAGGCTGGAGCTTTACAGTGCCAATGGCGAAATGCTGGGTGTCGTAGCAGAGGGTAAGGCAAAGGCCGGACAGTTACTGAACAAAACAATACAGGCAGAAAAGCTACGGGAAGGGGTGTACTACTTGCGCCTGATCAGCGCCAACGATGTACAGACTACCCGACTCGTGCTGAAAAAGTAGCTAAAGTTTTGAGCAGATTGTAGCACACCCGCTCCTGAAGAGCAAACCGCCCCTTTCCGTTTACATGATGGAAAGGGGCGGTTTATTTTTATTTAGGAAATAGCGAACCGGTTAGTGCGGTGCTTTTGAATCAATGGAAAAACAGATACGCAATAAATATAGCGGCAATCGCACCGGCCAAGTCGGCGAGCAAGCCGCAGGTGAGAGCATACCTCGATCGTTTTATACCCACCGAACCAAAGTATACCGCTAGAATGTAGAAGGTCGTCTCGGTGGAGCCTTGGAAGGCCGAGGCCATGCGACCTACAAAGGAATCCACGCCATAGGTGTTCATGGCCTCCACCATCAGGCCGCGGGCGCCGCTGCCGCTTAGGGGTTTCATGAAGGCGACCGGCAGGGCCGGCACAAAGTCCGTATTCACCCCGGTCAGGGCAATCAGGTACCCGATGCTGTCCACGATCATATCCAAGGCGCCCGAAGTGCGGAATACCCCGATGGCCACCAGTATTGCCACGAGATAAGGTATAATGGTAATGGCCACTGAAAAGCCTTCTTTTGCGCCCTCGATAAAAGCCTCGTACACATTCACCTTACGGATGAGGGCTAGCCCCACAAACGAGACGATGATCGAAAACAGGATCACGTTGCTGGCCACCTGCGATATCACGCTTACTTCTTCCTGTGAGATGGTGCTGAAGTAGTAAATAAGCCCCACGATCAGCAACAACAGTGTGCCGATGTAGGCCATTATAACGGGGTTGAAAAGATTAATGCGCTGGTAAAGTGCCACAGCGATCAAGCCCACCATAGTGGAAAAGAAGGTAGCTAGCAGGATAGGGATAAATATATCCGAAGGGTCGGCTGCACCCAACTGGGCCCGGAACACCATGATGCTGACAGGTATAATGGTCAGGCCCGAGGTGTTCAGTACCAAGAACATGATCTGGGCGTTAGAGGCCCGGTCTTTTATCGGGTTGAGCTCCTGCATCTCCTTCATGGCTTTAAGGCCAAGTGGCGTGGCGGCGTTGTCCAGCCCCAGCATGTTGGCCGAGAAGTTCATCAAAATAGAGCCAAACACTGGATGGTTTTTCGGAATCTCCGGAAAGAGCCGGTTGAAAAAAGGCGCCACCAAGCGGGAGAAAATAGCGATGATCCCGCCCCGTTCGCCCACCTTCATCAAACCCAGCCAGAGCGTCATCACCCCGGTGAGGCCGAGGGAAATCTCAAAGCCTAGTTTGGCGTTGTCGAAGGTACTGGCGACGAGTTTCTGGAAAATCTCCACATCGCGGAAAACGATGAGCTGGAACAAGGCAATGGCAAAGGCGATCAGGAAGAAAGCCGCCCAAAGATAATTTAATACCATGAAGCTAAGGTTGGTCTGGAATCAGTCTGTAAGTTACAAACTGATTCCAAAACCGGGTAGGATTTGAATGACAAAATTAAGTTTTCGGCTTAATGCAGCAGTCCATGGAAGAGCTCCGGCCGGTTGCCTTGCAAGTCGTATACAAATCCGTTCAGAATGGCGTATTTGGCATGGCCGCTGTCATCCTGCAAGATGAAGTTAGCCGGTTCATCGAGTGTCAGTTGGTGGTTAACGATGCTTTCCATGCCTGTCACATTGAGTGGGAGGGAGCTAGGGTCGGGGAGCACGCCGGGCAGGTGACGTACTCTAATCGTGGTATAGCCCTGCTTAAGCAGCTCGGTACCCAGTGCGGGTGTTAACTCGTCCATACGCTCCAAGGCTTGGTCGTATACCTTGCCCGGCACCAGCTGCAAGCCGGTGGCGTCGAGCTCCTCGTAGCCGTGGAAAACGCTCATGTCGCCAAGCTCTTCCACGGCGCTGCTGTGGTAAAAGCCCATGTGGTTGGGCGCATCCACTTCCAGCCGATTAATTCCGATGTCCAACAGTGTTTCCCTGCCGTTTTCAGCGTAGCGTGCATGGCGTATCACTAAGTCGTAGAGGTGGCGCTGATTCTCAGGTATAAAATTGTAATCCTCCAGCGCAAAGGCTCTATAATCTTCTTTTGCAATGAGGTATAGACCGGCGATAATGGTAGTAAAGTTAAGCTGACGTATATGCTGCTTCTCCGGATCGCCATGCTGGCCCCCAGACTCTACTAAGATCACGCTGGTGCCCCATTTCTGTATGTTGTCTCCAAAGGCCCTAGGCTCGTGCTCGTCGTTAAATTTGGCCACCTGACCGGGAATAAACTGCTGCAATACGCTGTCCATACCCGCGATGGTGCGCATAGCCCGGTCCCGCACCGAATTGATGTTGCGGGCGTAGTCGTAGGCGGGCGCCAGAAAAGAGATGGTGGCCGGGAGTGCCGTATAGCCAGCGGTATAGTAACGGCTTTGGTCGTGCAGGTTAAAGCCGAAGGTCGGCTCCAAGTCGTCCCGCAGCTGCTTTAGCAGCACCGACTCTGGACTCTGCAGGCGCAGGGCATCGCGGTTCATGTCTATACCCAATGCGTTTCGTCGGGTATACATCTCGGCTCCGTCTGGGTTCAGCATCGGCACGAAATAGAGTGTCAGGTGCTCCAGCAACTGCCGCCGAATCGGGTCAAGCTCATCCGACACGCTCAGGAAGTTCAGCAAATCGAACACGGCCATGGTAGCGGTGGGCTCGTCGCCGTGCATCTGCGACCAAAGCATGACCTTGGTTTTGCCGCTGCCGGCTTTTATAAGGTAGATAGCGCGACCCTGTACTGAGTGGCCAGCCACTTGTACGTCAAAAAGCGGATTGTCCTGCAGCTTTTCGATTAAAGGCACAATGTGCTGATGACGGAAGCGACGGTGTCGCAAGGCCTGCTCTTTATACCTTTTATGTGCCGCGTATACCTGCTGGCCCACCTGTTTGATCTCTTGCTTCGAGGTTTGGTCTGTTTTACTCATAGCGCTTCAATATGCTTTCATAAAAAAGAATGCCTCCCGCTTCAGGGCTATACCTGAAAGGGGAGGCACTGCCCTGTGGGGCTATACCGGTCGGTAGCTTAGTTTCCCGGCCATGCATTCCACGGAATGCGGATCAGAATCAGTATCAGGGCGATGGTATAGAAAATGGCAATGCTGCTGAAACGTTTCTTGTCGTCCTGCAGGCGCTTGGCACGGGCATAACCCACTGTAATCAGCACCACCGCGATAATCATGGTAAGCGGGTGCTCTAGTATGTACAACCTAGAGGTAGAATCCTTCATGAAACCTTCTGTCGCATTACTAATTCCTAAAGGCGACACAAAGTATAGGATCACACCGATCACCCACTGCAAGTGTGCTGGAATGAGACCCAGCAAACCCATTTTTCTGTCTTTGTCCGTGAAAGGTTTGTTGCCGGACATGCCCATAAAGGCAAAGATGATGCTGATAACAAGACCTAGCAGTACCAGATAGGTCATAAAAGAGTGTAGATGCTGTAATCCTGTATACATTTCAAAGATTGTAGTTGGTGTCAGCTGTAAATATAGGGATTTAATTATCAAAACAGATGACTGCTCCTGTTTTTACCGGCTGCTGCCTGCAGCATAGAATCCAAGCCAATGGTGCTTTTACAAAGCAAAAGAAAACCCTGCTTCTTCTGTAGAGGCAGGGTTTTGTTTTATAGGTATAGCTCAATCTAGCGGCTTTTGCCAATCTTTTTGTCTTCCGGAACTGTCCACAGATAAATGGTTGATCCATCAACCACCATCGTCTCCTCTGGTTCCCAATCGCCCATGTCGAAGGCGTGCGACACGATGCGGGTACCCGGCTTCAACTGCTCCAGCAGCACCGGACGAAGCTTCATGTTCACGTTCGGCAATAGGTAGAGCGTTACCACAGAGGCAGGTCGGTAGTCAACTTTAAACAGATTCTGTTCCACAAACTTCACCTTGTCAGTTACACCAGCTTCCTTTGCATTGGCGTTGGCCTCTTTTATCCGCTCCGGGTTTATATCGAAGCCAGTGCCAGTGGCACCGTGCTCCTTGGCCGCCGTAATCACAATGCGGCCGTCGCCACAACCCAAATCATACACCACGTCGTCACTCGATACGTTTGCTAGCTTAAGCATGGCGTCGACTACAGCCTGTGGGGTAGGGACATAAGGTACATCCAGTTTTGGGGCCGTGGTTGTGGTTTGGGCGAATGCCGCCGTAGCGAAAAGTGTCAGCACCATGGTGCATAACGAATGTCTGATTGATCTCATCTTCTTTTCTTTAAGTTAATATTCAGTTTAAATTAAGTATAAGGGGAGCTGATATCTTGTTGATTGTTTTCAGTCGGCTGAAGCATGCACGTAGCCTGTTTTTACGTACCAGTCTAGGCTTCAGTTGGCATTTTTAGCATTTTGCAAATAATTTTATAGGACTTGACGAGTATCTCACTCCATTAAGTCCTGCTTTTCATGCTCTTTTCGATAGTAGGAAGTGCCAGCAGCACGAGCACACCTACCACCAGCACGCCTATACCTACCAAGGCTCCCAACCCAGTATACATCAGGCTAGAGTAAAACAGGTAGGCGCTAGTAAGGCAGAAAATAAAGGGCAGAACGGGATAAAGCGGTACCTTAAAAGGTCGTGGACGCTCCGGCTCTTTACGGCGCAGCACAAATAAGGCTATACCTACCAGTAGCAGGAAGAACCAGAAAACCGGCGCCGTGTACTCCACCATGGTCTCAAAACCATTGCGGGTGAACAACGCCAAGCCAACCAGCGCGAGCGAGACCACACCCTGCACCACATAGGCATTCACCGGAGAGGATGCCTTGGTGTTCCACTGGCCCAAGAAGCTAAAAACCGGGAAGTCACGGCCGAGGGCGTAATTGGTGCGTGCACCGGTGAGAATAGTGGCATTGGCCGAGGTGAGGGCGGCGAGTGTCACAATGATGCCGATCAGGACCATCCCTGTATTACCAAGTGTTACCCGCACGAGGTCAGCGGCAACAGCATCGGAGGCGGCCATCCCTTTCAAGCCTAATACATGGAGGTAAGCCATGTTGATAAGCAGATAGATCAAGGTAATAACGGCTATGCTGGCAATCAGAGCGGTGGCCATGCCCCGACGGCCGCTCTTGAGTTCTGCTGAGATGTAGGCGGCCTCGTTCCAACCACCGAAGGTGAGCAGCACAAATACCATGGCCAGTCCCATAGAGGTGCCGTTGCCTGAACCTGAATTACTCACTGCCGCAGCCTCGTTGGGCGTAAAAAGAAAAGCCGCACCCAGCACAAAAAGTATCCCCAGTACCTCCAGTATAATTAAAAACCGCTGCACACCTGTGCCGAAACTGACGCCCACAATGTTGATGGCCGTGAGCAACACCACAACCAGCGCCGCATAGATGACCGACGATAGCTCGCCGATGCTGTAGATCTGGGCCATGTAGTCGCCGATGATAAAGGACAGCAAGGCGATGGAGCCGGTCTGGATGACGCTCATACGCGCCCAAGCAAACAAAAATGCCAATTTTTTACCGAAAGCCCTCGTGAGAAAGTGATAGTCGCCCCCGGCATGCGGAAAGGTGGTGGTGAGCTCAGCATAGCAGAGTGCTCCGATCAGAGAAACCAGACCGCCCAGCACCCAAGTGGTCAGGAACATCGTGCCGCTTTCGACGTTGGCAGCTACAAGCGAAGGTGTTCGGAAAATGCCGGCACCCACTACCACACCCACAATCACAGCGATGGCATCGAACATACTCAAGGCGGGTCGAGGCTCAGCCTTCGGCTTTTCTTCGGCTGGGGCTGTGGTTTGTGTTGTCGCCATGGTCGCGTCTGCCGCAGGGTAGTCTTCGTTCAAGTTACTCATAGGTCTGTAGCTAAGTGTAGGCTTAATGGTCTCTGACCCACTGTTTACGAACAGCGACAGGATTTAAGTCATAAACTATGCGCTTTTTTGAGGACTAGACAGTATAAACAGAGCATACTCGACTAGAATTAGGTATAGCCCGTGCAAAAGGTTTTAAACAATCTTAAAGTCAGCCGTTATGAACTCAAATCCGCTTTTCAGCCAACCCGGTCGTGTAATTATCGGTAAAGCAAGTGGTAAGACATCGAATTTTATGGGAAAAGCTGTCGGTACCTTTTTAATAGCCATTCTCTCTGCCGTGCTCGCCATCGCAGGGTATAAACTCTTCGAAGGCAGCCCGCAACAAGACGGGAACTTCAACAATACCAATTCTTCGGCTATACCAGTAGCATCGTCGGTTGGCAACCCTGATTTTATACCGGCCGCTGCCAACGTAACCCCGGCTGTAGTGCACATCAAAACATTGTACACCGCTACGCAAACTGGCCGTAATCCTATTTATGAACTGTTCGGCATCCCGCAGCAATCCACCCCGGCTCGGGGCTCAGGTTCAGGCGTACTCATTTCAAAAGATGGTTATATTGTTACCAACAACCACGTAATCGACCGGGCCTCGGGCATAGAAGTGGTCCTGCCAGACCGCCGCACTTTCGAGGCCAAACTAATTGGAACAGACCCGAGCACCGATTTGGCCCTGCTGAAAGTAGAGGGCCGTGACCTGCCGGTGGTGCCGCTTGGTGACTCGGACAAGGTGCAGGTCGGAGAGTGGGTGCTGGCTGTGGGCTATCCGCTCTCGCTTAACTCCACGGTAACAGCCGGAATCGTTAGTGCCAAAGGCAGAAGCATCGGCATCCTAAACCGACCCGGACAGGGCGGGTACGTCGATCCGGCGCAGGTGGCCAATACCGCCATCGAGTCTTTCATTCAAACAGATGCCGCCATTAACCCCGGCAACTCGGGTGGTGCCTTAGTAAATACTTCGGGACAGCTGATCGGCATTAACACGGCCATTGCCTCCCAAACGGGCAGCTATGCCGGCTATGGCTTTGCTATACCTGTTAACCTGATGCAGAAAGTGGTAGGCGACATCCGGAAGCATGGCCGGGTTCTTCGTGGTTTTTTGGGCGTGAACTTCCCGGTACCGGCTGTGGAAGACCAGATGCTGCGGGCGCGCGGCATCGATCCGGGTGAGGTGAGCGGTGTTTATATCATGGGAGTACAGTCGGGCAGTGGCGCCGAGAAAGCCGGTCTAAAAGAAGGTGACATCATACAGGGAATTGATGGTGTTGAAGTGAACACATCAGCAGAGCTCTCAGAGCGCATTGCCCGCTATTACCCCGGCGATAAAGTGGAACTGGCCCTGCTGCGTGACGGCAAGCAGCGCAAGGCTACTGTAACGTTGCAAGGCGAGGAAGAGGAGAGCGCTTCTGATATGGCAGCCAAAGGGCTGGAGGCAAGACTGGGGGCTAACTTTGCCCCACTGACGGACCGCATGAAAGAACGCTACGGTTTGGGTGAGGGGGTATACGTGACCAAAGTCCACCCCGATGGTTTTTTTGCCACGGCAGGTATACCGGAAGGCTCCGTGATAGCGCGCGTGAACGGAAGGGCCGTGAGTAGCTTAGCCGATATCAGTAAAGCGCTGGCGGCTTCCAGCAGGGGCATGGTGCGCTTGGATGGCATCACACCCGATGGCACTGCCTTCGTATTCAACTTCCCGCTGGGTGCCTAATCCAGTTAATAATCCGTATCAGGGCTGATGATAGATAATCCGAAACTACACATAGGCACTTCCGGCTGGAGCTATCGCTGGCCTGAAGTGCTGTACCCACCCGACCTGAAGTCGGCTGACCGCCTGAGTTACTATGCCACCCGCTTCAATTGCACGGAGATCAACAGCAGTTTTTACCACTTTACAATGGCCAAAACCATAGAGAAGTGGCTGGCGGAAACGGCAGAACATTTTAAATTCGCTCCTAAGCTCAACCAAGAGATCACACATAAGCGCAAGTTTCAGGATATAGAGGAGCCGCTGCAAAAGTTCATGTCGCGCTACCTGCTCATGGGCGAGCGGCTGGGGCCGGTACTGGTGCAAATAGCGGGCAGCTTCCGCTTCGACAAAGGTATAGCCGGAGACTTCTTCCATACCTTGCGGGAGCTATACCCTGCGCAAGTGTTTGCTCTGGAGGCGCGGCATGTGAGTTGGTTCACCGATGAGGCGCTGGACCTGATGCGGGAGTATGAGATTACGACCGTGATCGCCAGCGCTGGCAAACGTTTTCCGGGTATCGAAGTCACCACCACAGACACTGCCTACCTGCGCCTGCACGGCGACGAGAAAATGTACTCCTCCGCCTACTCCGACGAAAAGCTGGAGCGCTACGCCTACATGGTGAAAGACTGGCTGGAGGACGGCAAAGAGGTATGGGTATTTTTCAACAACACCATTATGGGGAACGCGGTGACTGACGCTGATAAACTCAGGCAGTATGTACAAGAGTTGTGAAATAAGCTGAGCTATTGTCGGTAATTTTTGAGGGAAGGGGAGAGAGGCGCGGTTGTATAAGTGTCTAAACATTAACCAGTTATTTGCTTTTGTAAATGCTTGGTAACTTGGAGCTTAAAAATATATAGTGTTTTCTAAACATTTTAAGGCGATGGGTGTATTACACGCAGCAATAAACAAGCTTTTGGCCATGAGACTGCTTTTTACACTACTCTTCTTTTTTCCGCTTTTGGTGTCTGCCCAGACTGGCGTCATTACCGGCACGGTACGCGACAGAAACACGCAGGAGGCCCTGATTGGAGTATCAGTACAGCTGGTCGGCACGCAGTTGGGTACGGTGAGCGATGCCCAAGGCACTTACCGCTTGGAGAATATCCCGTTGGGGAGCTATACCTTGCAGGGTTCTTATATCGGGTATCAGCCACAGAGTAAGTTCAACATAAACGTCACATCAGGCAACGCACAGATCATCAATTTCGAGCTGGTACCGAGCACTAGTCAGTTGGGGGAGGTGGAAGTGGTGGCCCGTCGCCGGCAGAGTGCCGCCGTGGCCGATATCGTGACGCCACTGTCGGTGCAGAGCCTGAGCACCGAGGAAATTCGCAGCAACCCGGGCGGTAATTTTGATATTTCGAAAGTAGTACAGGTGCTGCCGGGAGTGGCCACCAACGGAGCGGGTGGAGGCGGGCGCAACGACCTGATCATCCGGGGTGGGGCGCCGAGCGAGAATGTGTACTATCTGGATGGCATCGAGATTCCGCTCATCAACCACTTTACCACGCAGGGTAGCGCAGGCGGGGCTACCGGTATACTCAATGTGTCTTTTATCGAGGATCTGAAAGTGAGTTCTTCCGCCTTTGATGCCCGCTACGACAACGCCCTGGCATCAGTGTTTGAATTCAGGCAGCGCTATGGCAACCCGGAGCGCTTTTCGGGCAATGTGCGCCTGAGCGGTTCCGAGTTCGCCACTACGCTAGAAGGCCCGCTGTCCTCTAAAACCACCTACTTGGTGTCAGCGCGACGCAGCTATCTTCAGTTTTTGTTCAAGCTACTTGACTTACCCATTCGCCCCAATTACTGGGACTTTCAGTACAAAGTAGATCACAAAATCGACAACAAAACATCCCTTTCTTTTATCGGCGTAGGCGCCATTGATGAATTTGCGTTTGGGGTGCCGCGCAACAGCACGCCCGAGAGCGAGTATATTCTGCGCTCCATACCTACCAACAACCAGTGGAACTACACCACGGGCGTATCCATGAAACGACTCGTAAACGATGGCTATGTGAACTTGGCGTTGAGTCGGAACGCTTTTGATATCGACTTGGAGAAATCGGAGGCGGCAGGAGAGGGCGAAGCTTCTCAACTCACCCTAAAATCGAGCTCACGGGAAACAGAGAACAAGCTGCGCCTCGATGTGAACAAGTACCGCAACGGGTTTAAGTACGCTTACGGCCTTTCGGGTCAGTATGTGCAGTTTACCAACGACATCTTCAGTTTGATCCGCAATGAAGTGCGCGACGAAAGCGGAAATTTGGTGCAACCAGCCGTGACCGTGAATTACGACACCGATCTGGACTTTTTCCGCTACGGCGCTTTCGGGCAGGTATCGCGTACGGTGCTCAACAACCGGTTGGGACTGTCCTTTGGCTTGCGCACCGACATGAACACTTTTACCGACGAGGGGCGCAATCCGCTTAGAGCACTGTCGCCGCGCCTGTCAGCTTCTTACTTTCTCACTGATAAATGGACCATTAACGGCTCGTGGGGTACGTATTACAAATTGCCTACTTATACCGTGCTGGGCTATCAGGAAAACAACCAGTTTTTGAACCGTTCTGCCGACTATATCCGCTCTATCCATTATGTGCTGGGCACGGAGTTCTTGCCTCGTCAGGATCTACGCTTCACGCTGGAGGGCTTTTACAAGGACTACAGCAACTACCCGGTGTCGCTGCGTGACGGCATTTCGCTGGCAAACCAAGGCGGTGACTTTGGATCCATCGGGAACGAGGCGGTGAGTACCTCAGGCAAAGGAAGAGCCTACGGAGCGGAGTTTTACCTTCAGAAAAAACTGACGGGTACAGTGTTTTCGGTGCTCTCCTATACCTATGTGGTAAGTGAGTTTGCGGGAACGGACGGGCGCTATGTTTCCAGCGCTTGGGACTACCGCCATTTGGTATCGGGGCTGCTGGGCAAGAAACTGCCGCGCAACTGGGAGTTCGGAGCCAAGTACCGCTATGCCGGTGGTGCACCCACTACGCCATTCGATTTGGAGGCATCGCAGCGCAACTATGCTACGCTGGGCGTGGGTATTTTGGATTTCACCCAACTCAACACAGAGCGACTCAGGCCTTTTAGCCAATTGGATGTGCGCATCGACAAAAAGTGGAATTTCAGCCGCATTACCCTGGATTTGTTCTTAGATGTGGCCAATGTGCTGGCCAGTCGCACCCCGGGCTACGACCGCTATACCTTCCAGCGCAACGAGGACAATACCGGCTTTGCCACTACCGATAGCGCTCCGCTGCGTACTGATGGGAGTAACGCCATACCTGTAGTGCTGAAGAACGACGACGGTAACCTTGTACCCACACTCGGTTTTATAGTTGAGTTTTAGAAGATTTTGTGATGAAAGTCACCGTTTGGATATCTGAAAAACACTATCTTTGGTTTTGTGTGTCGTAACTTTGATATTCAAGCAAAATGAGCCAGAAAAACTCCATTTTCTATAGCATCATCACCACAAAATGTCCGCGATGCAGCGAAGGGCAGATGTTTACAGGTGGTCTCTATACCCCGAAGTTTGCCGACATGCGCACGAACTGCCCCTGCTGCGGCCAAGCTTTGGAGCCGGAGCCGGGCTTTTACTACGGAGCCATGTATGTGAGTTTCGCCTTCAATGTGGCTATTTTCGTCATCTGTTTGGTGGTACTTTACCAGTTTGTGGAAGAGATTACCATGGCGATGATGATTGGCGTAGTGGCCGTTGTAGTGATAGGACTTTTGCCAGTTATCTTCAGGCTGTCAAGGTCGCTTTATATTCACATATTTGTGCGTTATGAGGGGCCTTGCAGTGAGATTCCTAAGAAATCTCACTAATAGCGTATTTGTTGCACCAAAGCTTAACGGACGATAAGAAAGGCGTGCATGCCGATGCTTGTACGGCGATTAAACTTTGTTAAGCATACTCGAAATCCCCAAGGCGGCTAATACACGGCTTCTCACATTCAAAGCTCCTATTATACGGCTAACTGGTGTTGGCTCCAATCTGATTAGGGTGGGTATGGCTATTATACCTGCTTCCTCGGCTTTTTCAGGATACTTCTGAATATCAATGATCTCTAGTTGGTAGTTTCCATTTAGATTTTCCCTGCAGATCTTAAGAAGTGTGTCCACAGTCTCAACTGAGTTAAGACTGTGTCCGTTGATAAAGAGCTGAAATACATGTATGCTCATTTTGTTAATTTGGGCTAAAAGCGCCGAAAACCGCCGGCTAAAATGGTGTGTCGAAACGGCTTGTTACTCAAGCTTAATAAGCATGGGGTTGCCTGTCAGGATGCCACTAATGCCTTCGAAGTGTTTTCCTATCTCGGCTCCTCTGTCGGTAATAGAAAATTTGCGGATGGAGGAGTCGTGTCTGGACCCGCGCATTTTGAGCACTGCGATGCTCCGTTGCATCTCACCTGACATTTCTACATAGCGCAGCAGGATAATGGTATCCGTGATAGGGGAGATGTTACCTTCCGTATCTGATGTGCCGCCCGCCAATAAGGGAGTGTTGGATGTAAACATGCCTGTAATCTCCTTGTGTTTGAGGTAGGAAGTAAAAGCAATGATAAACTCCCGGAAGCCTTTGTCTGTAGAAGTGCGCGACAAGGCGGAAAGACTGTCGATCGCAATTCTGTCGGGTTTGAAGCTCTCCACCACTTCCTGTATGTTGATGAAATGGTCTTCCAATGAAGAAATCTCGGGATAGATACAGATCACTTTCAGGAGCCCTTCTTCTTCCAATTGGGCAAAACTGATTCCCCAACCGGCTGCGTTTCGGTTCAGTTGCTCATAACTTTCCTCAAAGGCCATGAGCAGACAGCGTTCTTTTTTCTCCCGGATGCCATTTATAAAGTTGGCGACCAGCAACGTTTTGCCAGCTCCTATTGCCCCAGAAACCAAGTTGATGGATCCTTTATAAAACCCGCCATTTATCATGTCGTCCAGTTTAGGTATACCGGATGTTACCCTTTCATTAGAAGAAACATGCTTCAGGTTCATCGCTGACAAAGGGATGATGACGATACCGTTCTCCTTGTTGATGCTAAATGGGTTTTCGCCCTTCTCGTGATTGCTTCCCCTGAATTTCAGGATCTCGATGGTTCTTCTGCGCTTCTCGTTGTGCAGCACATTGCGAAGTATGACCACATTATCAGTCAGAAACTCCTCAACCCCGAAGCGAGTGATTTTACCATATTCTTCCAGTCGCTCGGCTGTGATGATAGATGTTGCGCCTAAACGCGAAAGGGTAAGGGCTACCTGTATCAGCTCACGCCGGATGGTATGCATCTCCTCGTGAAATTGCGTAAAGATGCTGCCAATGGAGTCGATAACGACTCGTTGGGCCTTGCATTTCTGCACGGCACTCTCTAATCTGATCCTGAAAGCACTCAGATCGAAGTCGCCAATGGCTATTATATTTTCCTCTTTCGGGGCAGCATCCACAAATATCCATTTACCTTCCCTTTCCCAAGTGTCAATGTCCCAGTTAAAACTTTTCAGGTTCTTCCGGATGTCATCTACCTGTTCTTCGAAGGTGACAAAAACCCCCGGCTGATTGAACAATTGTATACCCATAGCTAGAAATTGAGCGCCAAAAAGTGTTTTTGCGCTACCTGAGCTTCCTGCTACAAGAGTAGTTCGGCCCAGTGGCAATCCGCCATCTGAAATATGGTCGAAAGAGGCATTTCCGGTTTCTAATTTTAATAGGTTCATAGGCAAACGTGAGCGGTTTGGGGAATAAATATTTGCGCTATACTTAGAGGCAGGATGATGCCTGAAAGTGTTAACAACACAATTGAACACCCTTAAGTCTGAGGTATCCAAAAGCACGCACAAAGGTGAGGGCATTAAGAGAGGAATACTTTACATACTTGTTCAAGTATGTATCAAATGTTACAGGTTTTCGAGCACGCCCTCCCGCTTGTCCTTTAAGTGCCTGTAAAACGAGGGAGAAAGTCCCGTCACTTTTTTAAATTGGCTGGATAAGTGGGCAACACTGCTGTAATGCAGGCGGTGGGCAATTTCGGTAAGGGAGAGATCATCATAAAACAGCAGCTCCTTTGCTTTCTCTATCTTATGGATGATAATGAACTGCTGAATGGTAATACCCTTGACCTCTGAAAAAATATTGGCCAAGTAGTTATAGTTGTAACCCAGTTTTTCACTGATGTAAACCGAATAATTCACTTTCGGTTGCTCTTCCGAAGAGTGGATCATATCGGTGATGAGTGCCTTTATCTTATCGATCAGTTTGCTCTTGCTGTCGTCAAGCAATTCCAAGCCAGCTTTGCTCAGATTGTCTTTTAGCTGCTCCAGCTGAATGTCGGTGATGTCCTTGTGTATTTCTACTATGCCTAGGTCAACAACCACATACTCTGACTGTAATCCTAGATTTATGAGTTCTTCCTGCACCAGCGCTTTGCAGCGGCTACTGACCATGTACTTAATGTATAATTTCATTTACTTGGGTTAAGGGCATACTCGGATCCGGAGTATGGTGCGGCGTTGCTGCTGGGAATAGAAAAGAACCTGGGGCGATTGATGAGCAATGAGATCAGGAGTTTACAAGAAGATGTAAAGCAGGTTCTGATTGTATATACCTATTACGTTAAATCTACAACATTAATTCAGAAGTTGGTGAAGTATATTTTGGAGTCATAATTCAGAGAGTTCTAGAAGACTTCTTAACTGCCATTAGGAAACTTCCATAGCTAATCATTACATTACCACAGCAAAAACGAAATTTCCATCCTAGGAATGAGGTATAAGGCATGTCTAATTTAATCTTAAAGAAAAATAGCCAAGTGAAGGTTGGGCTATACGCTGCCGTTGTGGTCTTTTTAGCCTACACCATGATTTTTGGCTTCAGAAAGTCCTTTACAGTGGCCACATTCGATGGGATTGAGATAGCAGGGTACAGTTATAAAACACTCTTGGTTATCAGTCAGGTCTTAGGTTACCTGCTGGCCAAGTTCTACGGCATCAAGTATATTTCAGAGCTTAAACGAACCGGCAGAGGGAGCGTGATTCTCATCCTGACGGGGATTTCTTGGGTAAGCTGGCTTTTTTTCGCCCTTGTACCGGCTCCGTATAACATTGCTTTTCTTTTTATAAACGGCTTCCCCTTGGGAATGCTCTGGGGAGTTGTCTTTTCCTACGTGGAGGGCAGAAGAAGTACCGATTTCATTGGGGCAACCTTAGCCGTAAGCTTTATCTTCGCCTCCGGTTTTGTCAAATCCGTTGGTGCTTGGCTAATGGTGCAATTCAATGTGTCAGAATTTTGGATGCCCTTTTACACCGGTCTTGTCTTTGCCCTGCCGCTTCTGCTCTTCGTGTATCTGATGGAGCGGATTCCGCCACCCAGCGAAGAAGACATTCAGCTTCGAACAGAACGCACTGCCATGACCGAAGAAGACCGGAGAGGCTTCGTGAGAGAATTTTTTGCAGGTATAGTCGCTTGTGTGCTCATTTACTCCTTTGCGACCATCTTCCGGGATATACGCGACAACTTTAGTGCTGAAATGTGGAAAGAGCTTGGCTATTTCAATCAGCCGGCTATATTTTCAAAAACGGAAACGCCTATCACCCTGATTATCTTGGTTTTGATTGGCAGCATGGTGCTCATCAAAAACAACTATAGGGCCCTTCAAACGGCACATGTGTTTATTCTGATTGGATTTGCCGTCGCAGGAGTTTCCACCTTGCTTTTTTCCGCGGATTCAATGGAGCCGATCTGGTGGATGATGCTCGTCGGGCTTGGCCTATACATGGTTTACATCCCCTTCAATGCCGTGTTCTTCGACCGCCTGATCTCTACCTTTAAGTATACAGGGAACGTGGGCTTTTTAATATACCTAGCCGATTCATTTGGGTATGTGGGCAGTGTGGGTGTGTTGTTTAGCAAGGAAATCTTCAAAGTGCAGTTAAACTGGGTCACCTTCTTTTCAAACAGTGTAATCGGACTTTCGGCGGTCGGCATTTTGCTGACTGCTTTTTCCATGGTTTATTTTGGAAGAAAGTATGCAAGGCTTAAGACCAAAGTATTAAGCCCTGCATAATAAGATGAGTTTGGCTTTTAGGGTGCAGGTATGCACACAGGTATAGCGCCTATGGCCTAACCGTAAAACCCTCCATGGTATAGAGTATGCCTAACCCCAGTGACTGGTTATACTGCACTTCCGAGTCCTGATCATAGTCATAGATCAGGTTGCCCATCAGGTTCACATTAATGTAGCGGTTCACCTTGGCAGTCAGTACGGCATTGAACATATGGTCTATCTTTTTACCCGATAGCTCCCGGTAGTTGATATAGGCCATGTGCCCCAGCCTCAGGTTGACATTGGTGAGAATATCCCGGTTATAGCTGGCCTGCACCATGGCGGCCAGCCATTCCGTGCGTATGCTTTTGCCCTCCGGCACACCGTACCGCTCATTCAAAGCCACGGCATCGTCTGCCAAAAAGGTGAAGCGCGGTGCGAAGGGACTCAGACGCAGCGAAAAATAAGGATTCGGTTTGTACTCGGCGCCTAAGGCGAACGTAAGGAAACCCGGTGACAGGAAGTTTGAGATCAGGCGGTCTGTTCCGTCCGCATCCACGTCGTACTCATAGCCTTTTGTGAATTGAGAAAGGAAATTGGCTGACACAAACGTGTTCCAGTCCGATGAGATAGCGTAGCCATACTTAGAGTCTAGGAAAATGCGGTCGATGCTTTTGCGCTGTTCTTCGCCTTTGTTTTTGATAAGGCCATACTGCATTTGCACGGCATTGTCCCATGATGTTTTGCCTAATTTGTAGTCGGCCCGCGCATCCAAGTTTGAGTTGAAGGCAATAGAGCTGATGCCTCCTGCTTTCCAGTTATCGCTGAAAGCAGCTTGATTCAAATTTATACCTGCCGTGAAGGTTCTTCGCCAAGTGGTGTCGGCTTCAGTCTGAGCCGTTGCTGTAGTTACAGTTAACAAGAAAATGAGGAAAGACAGTAAAGTTTTCTGCATGTGTAAGCTTTGATTAAAGAAAGTATTATGAATAGCAAACTCAGTTTAACATAGGTGTAGAGCTATGTTTTTGAGTTGCTATATAGCGCTTACGCAATTTTACAGGTATAGGTATGAATTTTTATGATTTGCTTGCTTTTGTAGCCAAGTTGATTGCTTTCTAGGTAGTTATGAGTTATTTCTGTTCTTCCCGAGTAAAAGGCACAAACACCACAGGCATTAAGTTGCGGGTGACGGCTTTGCCTTTTTTCTTCTCGATCAACTTGAGGGTTTGCGTCCTGTACACGGGCCCAACAGGTATAACCATGCGACCGCCTTCTTTTAGTTGCGCAAACAGGGGAGGGGGAACGGTCTCGGCCCCGGCTGTTACGACAATGGCATCGAAGGGTGCGTGCTCTTCCCAGCCCGCATAGCCGTCCCCAATTTTTACTTCAATGTTATCATAGCCCAGTTGTTCTAGTCTAGCGGCAGCCATTTGGCCATGCTCCGGTACAATCTCAATGGTGTATACCTCTTTCACGATCTCAGCCAGTACGGCAGCCTGATAGCCTGATCCGGTGCCGATCTCCAGCACTTTCATGTCGGGGTTGGGCTTGATTATTTCGGTCATGTAGGCCACCATGTAGGGCTGGGAGATGGTCTGCTCATAGCCTATGGGCAGAGCGCGGTCAGAATAGGCTTCGGCCGCGATTGAGGGAGGAACGAATAAGTGGCGCTTCACGGTACGCATGGCCTCGAGCACGGCATTATCCTTCACGCCTCTGCCTTTGATTTGCTTCTGTACCATAGCCTCCCTCTTTTCGAGGTATGCGTCTTCCTGCACGGGTTGGAACAGCAGCATAAAAAAGAAGCATATGAAAACCGGAAAGCCCATTGCAACTGAAATCTTTAGGTTGTACCACTACTATTTTATACTTCAGGCTTAGGAATAAGTTCTCTGCGGGTTTTTAGGAAAAAAAGCCCCCGCCTCAAGGGGAGACGGGGGCTTTCAATGCATGATAAGATCTCTTTGGTTTATCGCTTTAGAATCAGTTTAAAGGTTTGAGATCCGGAGTCGCTTACCAGACGTGCAAAGTACATGCCTTCCTTCAGTTCTCTGCCGTTCAGTTCCACTGTGGTCAACTCGCCTGCTTTGGCTATACCTGAGCGAAGTTGCTTGACAAGCATACCTTGTGTGTCGTAGAGGTTGATGCTGTAGTTCTCCGTCTCGCGCACGATGAACTCCAGAGTGGCTTGGTCGCTGAAGGAGGTAGGATAGGCCTTCGAGTGGGTGATGTTAGAGGCCGCTACTTCACACGGATTTTCAACCGTTGTCTCCACATGGAATTTGATATCATCGATGGCAGCTGAACCACTGAACTCGTCCATGGAGTTTCTGCCATCGAGTACTACTTTCATCATCATCACACCTCTGGTGTTTCCCAGATTTACCGTCTGCTTGCTGTTCATACCAAGTGGCTTCAGGTATACCTTGTTCAACTCCTTGCCATCCGCATCATACAAGTATACCCACGACATCTGTTCATATACGTCCATCCCTACAACATTCATTGACTCCATGGTAACCGGACCGATGGCTGAGAAATCCAATATCAGTTCGCCTCCCCAACGGGTAGCATCCGGCAAGTCGTTGTGGTATTCGTTGATGATAAGGGCATTCCCCCAGTTAGTAGTATACAGATTGGTGTCGTCGCCTGTCGGGTCTTGCGTGTCGAAGATAGCTGCGTAGTTTTCTGGTGAATAGCTGCCATCCCCGTTACGCTTTCTGCCCATCAGCGCCACGGGTCCTGCTTCTGTTTCGATGCTCGTAATCAGGCCTCGCTTTTCGCTGTCGAAATCGATCGTGTGGTTTGTGACCTCCATTTCTGTCGAGACAGGTGTAACGACTACGCTGGTAGAGGCAGTTGAACCTGATGCCGGATCAGTGACGGTCAAGGTATAGTCTCCGGCTACCTTCACGATAGGGTTCTGCTCTGTGGAGGTATAGCCGTTCGGGCCGGTCCAGCTGTAGATGGCGCCCTCTGCAGAAGAGGAGCCCATCAGTTGCACAGAGGCTGTCGCGCAGTCCAACTTACCGCCGGTAGCGCTAACCGTTAGTTCCTCTTCGCGGGTAACTTTTACAGTGTCTTCAAATGTGCAAGAGGTACGGACGTTAGTAACTCTCATGGTATAAGTACCCGGGGCGTCCACCACTGGATTAAATGATCTTTCACCCGATACAATGTTGCCCCCGTCGCTCGCGAACCATATCACGGCACTTTCACTTCCTGAACCCTCGAGGGTGACAGTGCTATTCTGGCTGGTCAAAACTTTGTCGGGGCCAGCGCTTCCCGTCGGTTGCATAGGAGGATTTATGACAAGTGAGGCGGATGCAGTGAGATTGCGGTTTGTATCAGTTACCACTAACGTATATTCTCCCGGTTCGGTAACCCCAACCCTTCTGTTATTGGAAGAAAATCCATTCGGTCCACTCCATTGGTAAGTGATTCCTTCACTTACATACTCTTCATTGAATATGGCGTAACCATCCAGAGTAGCATGGTTGGGACCGGGGCAAGTAAATCGGATGGGAGAGCTGAAAATGCGGGCTGTAAATGTGTTTTCTTCTCTCGTTACCACTGCCTCGTCCTGCATGGTGCAGCCACTAATATGAGTCAGTGTGAGTGTGTAAGTGCCCGCCGCATCTACTACAGGCGTTAGGGTGTTTGCCCCCGATACAATGTTACCGCCATTGCTCGCCACCCACATCGGTGTCACGTCACCTCTTGAGTTGCCCTGCAGTGTAACAGTAGCATCATCTGGGTACATTTTTTTATCCTGACCGGCGAATCCATAAGGGAAGTTGATACCTTCCACTACAAATTCACTTGAAGCGGAGCAAGAAATATCCTTAACGGTAGAGCAGTCTATTGTATTCCTTACGGTGAGGGAATATCTGCTCGGTTTGGTGACTATGAGTTCCTTTTCCGTTGAAATAATTTCATGAACATTATTAATTTCATCTCTCCACTCATAGGTGATTCCTTCTTCCCTGTATGAGCCGTTTACTCTAACGTATGATTTTAGTGTCACAGAAGTATTACTGCAATCTAGATAGGCTTGAGGTGTCGAAGCAAACACACTTACATCAATAGTTTGCCAAGTGTTGTTTTGTGCCTGTAAAGAAGTAGTGAGACCTATAGTGAATAAGAATAAAAAGCAGCGAAGTAACTGCCCAAGCGTATTTGTTCGTCTCCCATGCGGGCAATTTTGATGAAGGTTGATGGTATAACTTTTTTTCATAGTTGTAAAGTGTAAGTATTAGATAATTAAATTTTAAACATTGTAGGAAAATCTAGGCAAGGCGCTGCCATGCAGGGCTTTTTTTGGGGTCCCGCTATAATCGTGTCAGTTTGTGCCTTGGTTATTTTGCCTTAAATAGGCGCGGTGTTACAGGCCTAAGTCGAGAAATGAAATTGGGAGCTGATCAGCTGAAGAAGTAAGTTTTTTTTCATAGTAGGGGTTATGCTAGAGTGATTTAAAATATAATTTAGCCTATATATGAATTCTGCAACAGCTAGCAAAATTCATCGAAAACTTGCTATTAAAGCTTTTTTTGAGTTTTCTTAGATTGCTGTACGATATTGTATTAATTTTATTTACATGAATTTTAAATTTTTTTTATTTTAAGAAGAACGAGGGTGTAAGTGCCACTTTTCTTAGTGAAAGCTTAATTTAAATTAGGCGAGGTATTGACGTTATTGCACAGTTTCTAAGCTTGGGGTTTGTTGATAATATGCTGATAAAGATTAAGTTGAGATGAGTATAAGGTTTAGCTCTGTTGGGAAGGTATAATCTCAGTGCAATTATAAAGAGTGATTGCATTTAACTTATGCGTGAATATGGCAGTGGTCAAAACAATTGACATTTTATTGACACCGTTTACGGAAAGGGCCAATACTTACAATCTGCTGCATCAGAGATTGAGGCTTAAATAGAGTGCTTCATATATTTTGTAAAAATTCCTTTGCTAAAAACCAGAAAGTTGGCTTATATTTAAAGCTCATTTCGGCGTTGGTAGTATTCTGTATGGTCCTTGTTAAGTCACATTTTCATTCTGTTCGTTTTTTTGCGGCATTCCTATCCGGTCTGCTCTTGTTTTCCTGTTCTGGCACTCGTGAAGACCGCTTGATTGCGGAAGAGGACTGCGAGCTCCACATTGAAGTGCCACAAACTTTCACACCTGTTATCGCCAGTAAGCTGGGCACACAGGTCGACTCTATTTTCACGCGTCTGCACAAGAAAAAGGGATTCAACGGCACCGTATTGGTGACCAAGTACGACCAGATCGTTTACAAAGGGGCTTTCGGTTATTCCGATTTTAAAACCAAGGACACCCTTACCACTCAGACCGTGTTTCAGCTGGCCTCCGTTTCCAAGCAGTTCACGGCCATGGCCATTATGATGCTGAAGGAGAGGGGCAAACTGAACTACGACGACAGCCTGCAGGTATACATCCCAGACTTCCCCTACAAAGGCATTACAGTGAGACAGTTGCTCACGCACCGCTCGGGACTCCCCAACTATACCTATTTCAGCGATGAACTCTGGCCCGATCGTAAAGTGGATCTCAGCAACGACGATGTGCTAAGCATGATGGCCGTGCATAAACCGAACATCTACTATCAGCCTGACCGTACGTTCAGTTACAGTAACACAGGCTATGCGCTATTGGCATCGGTTGTAGAGAAGGCTTCCGGACAGCCCTTTGCGGAGTTTATGCGGGAGCATATATTTGACCCGCTGAAGATGCACAACACCTACACCTTCCAGCACGAACTGGTAAGCCAATCGGATAGGGTGGCCAGCGGCCATATTGGAGGACGTCGTAAACGACTGCCAGACTATCAGGATACCGTGTTAGGTGACAAAGGAATGTACTCGACGGTGGAGGATTTGTATAAGTGGGATCAGGCGCTTTATACCCAGCGGCTCGTTTCGCGGCAGACCCTAGAGGAAGCCTTCACCCCAACCGGCAAACTCAACAAGAAGAAAGAGTCCTATGGTTTTGGGTGGCGCCTGAAGCAGGTCGAAAGCGGTGACACGGTGGTATACCACGGCGGTTTGTGGCACGGCTTTAACACCTACATCCTGCGCAACCCCAAGGACCACAGCTCAATCATCGTGCTCAGCAACCTAACTAATGGCAGCCTCAACTACATGAAAGACGTTCGCAATTTTATGTACCCTGCGCAACCGAAAGGTAAAGGAGAGAAGCGTCAGGTACAAGTAGCGAGTGCGCGATAGGCAGAAGCACGGTAGGTATAAAAAGCAGACGGCCCCGGTACTCAAAGTGCCGGGGCCGTCTGCTTTTCTTCGTTCTAAATAATCAATGGAACAGCTCTATTTGATTGCAGTATTTGTAACACAAGTACCCCATTTAAGCCGTCTACGTTTATATTCAGACAAACCACTAAAAATCTAGGTATGCTAGACATAGTAATTGAAGCGCGTAAAGCCTCCTTGGGACCGGGTATGGATGTAAAACGCATTCTGCCTTTTCGTCAGCGCCGCATGGTCGGCCCTTTTATTTTTATGGATCATGCAGGCCCTGTGGAAATACAGCCCAGTGCAGCGCATACGATGGATGTGCTGCCACATCCCCACATAGGCCTATCCACGGTCAGTTATTTGTTTGGCGGACAGGTGACGCACAGGGATAGCTTGGGTGTGGAGCAGATCATACGCCCGGGCGAAGTAAACTGGATGACAGCCGGAAGCGGTATAGCTCACTCGGAGCGCTTTGAGGATCCGGCCGCATTAGCAGGCGGAAATTTGGAGATGATACAGACTTGGGTGGCGCTTCCGGAGAAAGACGAAGAAGCTGCGCCGGACTTTGAGAACTACAAACCGAAACGGTTGCCGATTTTCACAGACAATGGTGTCTGGATGCGACTGATCGCAGGCGATGCCTATGGTTTGCGCAACGATGTGAAAACCCATTCCCCCTTATTTTATCTCCATGTCGTGTTAGAGAAGGGTGCTCGCTTCGGGCTTCCAAGAGAACACTCTGAAAGGGGAATCTACGTAGCGAAAGGTAGTATAGAGGTCGCAAACAGGACTTATACGGTCGGACAAATGTTGGTCTTCAGCAAAGGCGGGGACCCTATTATATTAGCAAAGGAACCCAGTACACTCATGCTGTTTGGAGGGGAGCCACTAGGAGAGCGTTTTATCTGGTGGAATTTTGTCTCGTCCAGAAAAGATCGCATCGAACAGGCGAAGGCAGACTGGAAAGAGGGGCGAATCCTGCTACCCCCAACCGATAATCTGGAATATGTGCCGCTACCTGCTGACCGCTCTAAACCGGCCGGAGGACCAGCACCTCAGGCACTTTCTTAAGTAACGGCTATCTGCTCTGTTGATGAGCAGTGCAAGTTGCGGCACCACTTCAAACACAAGGTCCTTAAAACAGCGTATGAGGAACAAGTCTTATCTTAAACTATTAAATAGAGCAAATATACATGCAGTCACTAAAAGATAAAGTAGCACTGGTAACCGGCGCAGGGAAAGGTATAGGCAAGGCCATAGCAATTGCACTGGCGCAGGAAGGCGTACACGTCGGCTTAATAGCCAGAACAGAAAAAGATGTAAAAATCCTAGCGGATGAGCTTGAAAGCTTAGGTGTAAAAGCAGCGTTTGCCACGGCTGATGTGAGTAACAGAGCCGAAGTGGAAAGCGCTGTAGCCAAGGTACAGGATGAGCTAGGACCAATTGACATTTTAATCAACAATGCCGGCACAGCCACTTTTGGGAAGTTCTTGGAGCTGGAGCCTGAGGTATGGGAGCAGCAGATAAAAGTGAATGTGTTTGGCGTTTACTATACCACACGGTCCGTGCTGCCGCAAATGATCGAGCGGCAGACTGGTGATATTGTGAACATATCCTCTACGGCGGGCAAAGCGGGCAGCCCTGTTACGAGTGCGTATAGTGCCTCTAAGTTCGCCGTTTTTGGCCTGTCCGAAAGTTTGATGCAAGAAGTGCGGAAGCATAACATACGCGTAACAGCCTTGGCCCCGAGCACGGTGGTGACAGAGATGGCACAAAGTGCTAATCTGATCACAGGTGACCCGGAGCGCGTGATGCACCCAGAGGATTTTGCCGAACTTGTTGTGGCGCATCTGAAGCTGAACAGAAGGGTGTTTGTGAAAGAGGCCAGTATATTTTCTACTAATCCTTAAAGTTTGAGGTGAATTGACTTGGTGACTGGCAGCTAGTCAATTTCAGATGCCGGATTACTTTTTAAGCTGTTTGTAGGTGGAGGTTCCTTGAGAATCTCCATCTTTTCTTATCACCGATATGGTGCCGTTTGTTTCTAATACGATGGCCTCCACTTCATCCAGATTGTCTATTATGTTTTGTCTAACGGTTCCCAGAAGTATGCCTTTGACGGTGGGTTTAAAAATTAGCATCTAGCCACCTTTTTAAAACTAGGCCGGAAATTAAATTTTCTACTACTTTGTGTATTATAGGCTTAACTCCAAGTAAATATTATGAAAGATAGTAAAGTGCTAGGCTACATTGAAGATGTATTAGCAAACATGCCAGCTGACTGGTTGAGGCTAACAACCCATCGACTGGATATTTATAATGAACAATTAGCCAAAACCCAATTCTTAGGGCAGTTTGATAATCTATTCAAGAACGGCAATTCTGAAACTACAGCGCTCAGCGAATTACCCACTGCTTTCGATTATATTCGTTTAGGCCATCCATTATCTTCCGTACTGGAATGGGCTATTGCTAAGTTGAATAATCTGAAGCCGGAAAATGTGATCAGTTTTTCATCTAGGACGGTTCCTATTTTAGCAGTGCTGAGAAAAAACCTGCTGGATCATAAAAACACCCAAATTGCTTATGCCGGTGAATTACCGGAATCTTTCGATGCTGACGTGCTAAAGCGTGTTTATGGTTATAAATTTGACTTAAAGCAGGTTAAGAAAGTAGAAGAGATTTTGGAGTTTGATGGCAGTACCATTTTCGTTTCGCAAGATGACGAAATTGGTAAAGTTGATCTCAACCCGAATATTGACTTCTTTATCAAAGTTCATCCTCAATTGGGAAGTATTTTATTGGTAAATGGTGAACAAAATGAGGATTACATCTCAGAAATTCAGCATGTGCGCAGAAGAGAGACAATTGCCATGACTCCGGCCAATTGTTTTGCTGCCTTGCAGCAGCTGACAGGAAAAGCTTCTTCCGACCATGAGCAGCGTGACGTTGAGAAGAACAAAGCAAGTGTCTTAGCGTCAATCAGAAAGATTACAGGTACCAATACGAAGGGGCTAGTTGCTTCATCCGGGCTGTCTATGCAGTATGCGATCATGATGGGGCTGGTGCACGATGCTCTAGAAAAACACAAAGGAAAAGCTATCAAATTCATTGTTCCTCCCAATTGCTATGGTGGAACAAACGACCAAGCAAGACGGGTAGATGCTTGTTTGGATAATGTTGAAGTGGTGGATCTGCCGGTTGATGGTGACCATGATATGGTTCAAAGTATTGATACCGTGCTGGACAAAATTGCCAGCCAAGACGCTGTCGCTTACATTATCGCTGAGATTCCAACAAACCCAAGAGTCGAGGTTCCTGATCTTGTAAAATTAAGGGATGTTCTAACTAAGGCGCGTAAGACTGCAAGTGGTGAAGTTGCCATCGATCCGGTATTTATTTTAGATCAGACATTCTGCCCGAATGTACAATTCGCAAGTGAGGATAACATCCTCTCGTCGGTCAGAATCATATCTTATGTTAGCGGATCGAAATTCCCGAGTGGCGGAAAAGCTACTGCCGGCTACTGTGTAGCAAATGTAAGGGCTGAAGCTTTGCTGAAGAAAATAGAAAAGCACCTGATACTTTGCGACAACGAGGCTACAGATCTTCAAATGGAGATACTAGCAGAGCAATTACCTTCGATGAATCAAAGGATTGAAGATGCTTACAGGAATACGCGTGACTATGTAAACTTTATCAAAGAGGTTTTACCAGCTGCGAAGATCAATTTTGTTTCTGAGGAATTAGCAAAAGAAGGATTTACGCCATCCGTATTTTCACTGGACCTTCCTACGAAAGGGAATACTGATGAAGAAAGGGAAGCTTATAAAAGAGCGTTAAACCTAAAATTGATCAATTTAATGATTGAAGAAATTCCTCATGAAAGTAAATACTGTGTGAGCTATGGGCAGTTGAAGGGATGTTACTGGACAATACCCGCTACTTCCACGCAAGGGACGACGAAAGAAGACGACAAAGATTATATTGCCCGTGTAGCACTATCTCCTGATATGGACCTTGAAATGCATAAAAAAGTCTTTTTAGATTTTGTTGAGCAAATTTAACTCTATTGTAGGTGGTGTTATACTATAGCCAATTAAAACGTAGATATCACTTATAATTTTGTGATAAGGCTGCTCACAGCTACTAAAAATTAATGCAACGCACTATTGCTGCCTAAAGTAAAGCATCCTTACTACGGTCAGCGATGGTGCGTTGGTCTTTTCAGGATTACGATTCCAGAAGAGCAAACGTTGAAGCGGGCAGTAAGTAGACCAATTATTGAGTTATTAACCCTTATTCATATGTATTTAGTGGCATTGACAGAGCTTTAAAACCTGCATGAAGATGTTCTATAGCGTCACATCTAAATTATATTTATATCAAGCCTCTTAATTTCTTGTAAAAGCTCTCACTATAGGTTTCGCTAATAGGTATAACTTGATCAGCTATTTGGATCCTGTTTTTTTCAATATGGTCTATCTTATCGATAGAAACCATAAAGGAACGGTGTACGCGGGCAAAGTCTTGGGCTGGCAGCAGCTCCTCCAGTTTCGCAAAACTTAGCAAAGACATGATCTTTTCCTTGGCTGTATGGATTCTCAGATAGTCTTTCATGCCCTCTATGTAGAGAATATCACGTGTCGCAATTTTTTGGATACGATGGCCCACCTTAAGGAAAATATACTCCTGCTCATGTCTCGGTTCTGCGATCGCTTCCTTCTTTTCGGTTTGCTGACGACTGGTTTGTTCTTGGTATAGCCGAAGCACGCCTTTGTAGAATCGCTCGAAGGAAAAAGGCTTTACCAAGTAATCTTTCACTTCCAGTTCAAAGGCTTTCAAGGCATACTGATCATAGGCAGTCGTCAGGATGATCATGGGCTTTGGGTTCAGCATCGGGATGAAGCTGAGCCCATCGAGGTCCGGCATGTTAATGTCCAAGAAAAGCAGGTCGGGTTTATCATCCTTTAGTTGGGCAGCTGCTTCTAATGGGCTAATAAAGGTTCCTTTCAACTCCAAGAAAGGAACTTTCGCTACATACTCTTCCAGTATTTCCTGGGCAAGATGCTCGTCATCAATTATATAGCAGGTGAGCTTTTCTTTCATGAACCTGTAAACGAAGACCGTGAATCTTTAATGTAACTGTAAATTTTTCACCCGAGTTATCTATCTCTAGGGTGTGTTGATCCGGGTATAACAAAGCCAGCCTTTTCTGAACATTTGGCAGACCAATACCACTTGGCTCTTCCAGCGTATTACCCCGATTCTTCTCAATAGGATTTTGTATGCTGAAGATAAGCGTATTTTCTTTTATCACTATCCTAACTTTTATGTCGCCTGGTTCCAGACGGGCCGGGCTGTGTTTGTAGGCATTCTCCAAGAGGTGTATGAAAAGCAGCGGAGCAATGTGGCAGGACTCCGTATCTCCTTCTAACTCCAGGTCTACAACCGGGCTTTTTTTATACCGGAGCTGCTGCAAACCCACATAATCCTCCAGGTAGTTCATCTCCCGTGAAAGCGGTACCGTGGGAGCATTTGATTCATAGATCATGTAGCGCATCAGGGAAGACAAACGAAGGACAGCTTCCGGAGCAGTAGCAGCTTGTTTGTAAACCAAGGTGTGGATGTTATTGAGTGTATTGAACAGAAAGTGCGGATTGATCTGTGACTTCAAATAATATAGTTCAGCCTGTACAGCCTGTTTCTCTAGCTGCTCTTTTTTGATGGTATTAAGCACCAAATTCTCTGTAACTCTGGCCAACCAGCTTAGGAAAATAAAGGGGATTATAATTGAGAACAGGGAGACAAAATAGTACAAAAGGTCGAAAGTATCCAGCCTTTTGTAATGAAGAAGCATATATAAGATCGGACCGGACAATGTGATTCCTGAAAGCCGGAGGAAATAAGCACCTTTTTTTCTTTTGCCTAAATAGCGGGTCAGGAGAAAGAAATGGCTGTAAAAAACATACATAGCTGTCAGGACGACTGCCACAGTTAATTTAAACCAGTGAACAGTATCCTGACTTAGTTGAAGCGCTATCAACAGGCTAAACAGAATCCAGAGACCGATGTGGATGAGCGTGAATACCTTTTTAATTCGATGCATAGCACAAAGATATTTTTTCCTGCCATTCCTATACTATCTACTCGGCAGGAGCCTGATACCAATCTGCGAAACCGCTTATTGATCCTGCAAGTGCTTTGGCGGATGCAAAGTCGCCATTGGTCGACTACTTTACAGAGGTAGCATATTGCTTTTTGCTTTCCATTACCATACCGTTTCCTTTATTCTGGAAATAAGCGAGAAGGCGCTCTAAAGATGCTTCTCTCTCTTCTAGCAATTAGAATGAAAAAATCTGAAACTATGGAAAATAACCAGATCACCCTGTCCATCCGCAATGTCTCTAAAACCTACGCCAATGGCGTAAAGGCTTTGAACAATATTTCCTTAGACATTCCCTCGGGCATGTACGGCTTGCTAGGCCCTAACGGCGCAGGAAAGTCTACGCTCATGCGCACACTAGCTACGCTGCAGGACCCCGATGAAGGGGATATAATTTTAGGTGAAATAAATGTAGTGAAGCAGAAGGAGGAGGTGCGTCAGACGCTCGGTTACCTGCCACAAGAGTTCGGGCTCTACCCTAAAGCGAAAGCGGAAGATCTACTCGATTACTTCGCCGTGCTCAAAGGAATCACCAACTGGGCTTCCAGAAAAGAAGTGGTAGAAGCCTTGCTAAAACAAACTAATCTGTGGGATGTACGCAGGCAAAAATTGGGTGGCTTCTCGGGTGGTATGAAGCAACGCTTCGGCGTGGCAGTGGCATTACTGGGCAATCCTAAGTTGCTGATCGTAGACGAGCCTACAGCAGGCCTAGACCCAGCAGAGCGGGTACGCTTTCTCAACCTATTGAGTGAGCTGGGCGAGAACAGCATCGTGATTCTATCTACCCATATTGTTGAAGATGTCAGCGAGCTTTGCACCCGAATGGCTATCATCAGCAAAGGACAAATACTGCAGCAAGGGGAGCCTTTAAATGCGATAGAAGAACTGCAAGGAATGATTTGGCGCCGCATTGTTGAGAAAAGCATGTTGCCAGCGCTGGAGCAGGAGTATAAGGTCATCTCTACTAAACTGCTTAGCGGACGAACTGTAGTCCATGTATACAGCGAAGAAAATCCCGGTAATGGCTTTGAACTGGTGCCCCCAGATCTGGAGGATGTTTACTTCACCACGATGGCAGGATATAATCAAAAGCAGGTAATGCTGCAGGAGAGAGAGGTGCAGCTATGATACTCTGGAAGATTTTTCGCTCTGAGTTTGCGTATCAGGTAGGGCGCATTTCCACATGGCTCTATGTAGTAGTCCTGCTCGCATTTACAATCGGAATGAAGCTGGTCATCGCAACTGCCGACGGCGTATACCCTAATAATACCTTTCACATCACGGCTATAACTGTTATTGGCTGCCTTATCTGGCTTGTAATAGGTGCGTCCGTGGCTAGCGAAGCGGCAGCACGAGACGTACAGCTGCGGATGCATCCTCTTATATATGCTTCTCCGGTCAAGAAGCGTGATTACTTGGGCGGGCGATTTCTGGCAGCCTTTGCGGTGAATGCATTGCTAATCCTTTCTTTACCATTAGGTGTGTTGCTGTCCTTCTACCTGCCAGGTATAGAGCAAGAAGAATTATTGCCGTTCAGGCCTTTGGCGTATTTGAATGTATACTTCTTAATTGCATTACCGATTGTTTTTGTAGCAACAGCGCTTCAATTCTCTTTTGCCGCGCTTAGCCGCCAGGTGATGACTAGTTATCTGGCCAGCTTATTATTAGCCATTTTTCCTCAGATGATCGCGGTGACGGCAGCAAAGCTCTTTGGAAACTGGGACTTAACAAAATTACTGGATCCGGTAGGTGTTGCCGGTATTGTAGGCAACGAACTACAAACATGGACGGCAACAGAGAAAAACACGCGACTCGTTACGCTGGAAGGTATGTTTCTTCTGAATCGTGTCATGTGGGGGAGTGTGGCTATAGGGCTGTTGTGGTTAACCTATCGTCGCTTCAGCTTTACGAATCCCGCAATAAACAGCTGGTGGAGTAGCTTTAAAAAGCATCCAAAAGTACAGGTCAAGACTTCTCCTGAAACCGCAATAATTAGAGCAGCTGCCATTTCTGTTCCGCAGATTCAGCGAAGTTTTGGCTTTGCCACCTGGTTCTGTCAGATGCTTACCATTGCGTGGGCATGTTTTGGAAAAATAGCCCGACATCCAATAGGACTTACACTAGTTGGTACCATTGCACTGGTCTCAGCTGTATTCAGTGGCAGCATTCTAAATGAGCATGGGATTCCGCTGCTTCCCACTACCCAGCAGGTGCTATCCTACCTGACCTCTCCTGTAAGCAGCGTCAATTCTCCTTGGGTTGTTATCCCGCTACTTATCATGTACTTCGTTGGTGAGCTTGTTTGGCGTGAGCGGGATGCAGGCCTAAGTGATGTAGCTGATGCAACACCTGTACCGGATTGGGTACTCTTCACAGGTAAGTTCTTGGGGTTAAGTCTCATCATTGTTGTCTGGATGGCCTTGATTATGGCAGGAGGTATAGGGATGCAGGTATACCTGGGCTACGATAAATTGGAGCTAGGTCTATACCTGCAGACCCTATTTGGGCTTCAGCTTGTAGATTACCTGCTATTTGCCCTGCTCGTCTTTGTGGTACATGTAATAGTAAATCAAAAACATATTGGTTACCTGGTGGTGCTATTGGTTTTTAGCTTTATGGCCTTTCCTTCCACCTTCCAGGTCGAGCACAGTTTGCTCATTTTTGGAGCAGACCCAAGATGGTGGTATACCGATATGCGTGGATTCGGACCTACACTTGGGCCGTGGTTGTGGTTTAAAGTCTACTGGTTAGCTTGGGCCTTACTGCTGGCAGTGGCTGCGAGATTGCTTTGGGCGCGGGGAAGGGAACAAGGTTTGAAACATCGTATTCAGCTAGCAAGGAGCCGTTTCACACGCTCAACAACTTGGGTTGCCATACTCGGTGCAGGGCTTCTCTTTAGCGTGGGGAGCTTCGTTTTCTATAACACGAATGTCCTGAATGAGTACCTGACTGGCTCTGAGATCAGTGAGAGGAAGGCTGCATACGAACGGCGCTATGGGCAGTACAGAAATACCCCGCAACCCCACCTGATAGCTACAAAGCTGCATGTCGAGATTTATCCCGACCGGCAGGAAGCCAGTATTCGTGGCACCTATACACTGGTGAATAAGGAAACATTTCCAATAGACTCGATACATGTAGGGAGTGTACCGGTCATAAAGATTGGTGAAGTAAACTTCAACCGGCCAGCTGCCGGCGTGCTGATAGACAAAGTACTCGGCTACCACATTTATGCACTAGAGCAACCATTAAGGCCGGGAGATTCCCTGCAATTAGACTTTTTAGTAAACTATAAGCCCCGTGGTTTCCAACATAGCGGTACGAACGGTTTGGTGGTGGAAAACGGCACCTATTTCAGGAATTTTGACCTGCTACCTACTATTGGCTACCAACGCTACAGAGAAATTAATGATACTGTCCTTCGTAGAAAGCATCAGCTTGCTGCGCGCCCAGACATACCTTTTCTTTATGCTCAGAAGGAACGTAAAAAGCCGTTCAGTACAGATCAGACTACCTTTGAAGCCATTGTAGGTACGGCAAAGGATGAAGTTGCCGTCGCGCCCGGAGTATTGCAACAAACTTGGACAGCAGTTGACCGGCGCTACTTCCATTACAAAACGGATGCGGGTATCGGGGGTGAGTACTCTATCTTATCAGGTAACTATGCGGTGCAGGAAAGTAAGTGGAATGATGTCGCGATAAAGGTGTATTATTATCCAAATCATACCCAGAACCTAGACCGTATGCTCCGAAGCGTAAAAGCTTCGTTGGAATACTTTACGGAGCAGTTTGGTCCTTATCCCTTTAAACATCTAACGGTAGTAGAGCGCGCTGGCACCGGGGGTGGAGCAACTGCGGATGCGAGCATCATATACTATGGAGAACAGTATGCCCTTATGAATCCCGATGACAGTCCGGATGGCTTTGACCTTCCCTATTATATTCTGGCGCATGAAGTGGCGCACCAGTGGTGGGGAATGGCCAGATTAACACCTGCCTATGTCGAAGGAGCCGGTGTTCTGATTGAAGGCCTATCAGTGTATTCCGGCATGCAGGTGCTGGAAAAGAACTATGGTGATGGTCATTTGCAGAAATATGTAAACTTTTTGCATGACTCCTATGCAATGCCACGCTCACTCGCATCAACTTCCTTAATCAGGGCAGATGAACCCTTTTTATATTATAAAAAAGGTGGTCTCGCCATGTATACCCTGAGTAAGTACATAGGTAAAGAAAAAGTCAATGGTGCACTGCGGAGCCTGCTCCAAAAACGTACTTCAGGAGAGTTACCTCTGCCGACTACCTTGGATCTCTATCATGAGCTACAAAGGGTTACCCCTGACTCATTGAAATACTTGTTACATGACCTGTTTAAGGAGAACACGTATTGGCGCCTTAAAACAAAGCAATTTGTAGCAGAGCAAACGAATGCAGGCAACTGGGAGGTAACCCTGAAGGTGGAGGCTCAAAAGGTGGTCGTGGATAGTACAGGTAAGGAAAATGAAGTGCCGATGAATGATTGGCTGGAAGTTGGCATTTATGAGGAGGGTAAAGGGTTAAACGAGCCACTATACCTTCTGATGCACCGCATTCGGTCTGGTGAGCAAAAGATAAAAATCACAGTGCCGCGAAAACCTGAACGCGGGGGTATCGACCCTAACCTCTTAATGATTGACCTGAGACTTGATGATAATATGATGCCACTAGATGGGTAAAAAAGTATAATGCATGGCAGATGTACATCTCTATTATTTACAGTTCCTATCACAACTGAAAGGAGTGTTAAGGGCTAGGGCAAAACTTTGAAGAGTGCGCAATTAGCTTCACAAGAATTGTAAAGGCTAAATCTATGAATTGAAAGGGAGGCTATAAAAAAAGCCGCTCCAGTTTTATCTGAAGCGGCTTTTTTAGTAGACCAAAGGATTGAATTATCGAACCTTATCCACAGTGATTTGGTGGCCGTGAGTAAATATGTAGAGGTAGAAGTGGAGAGGTAGAGACTTTTCAATAGTAGCATTGAGTGCCTGTTGATCATAACGCTTGCTATGGACTTTAGCCTGCATAAGAAAGTGGGAAACGGCAACAGTGTTGACCTAATCAGAAAGCGGCTACATGAACTAAGGAAAACTAGCTGTGCTACTAAAAGCTACTGATTTATTTGATACATTCAAATGTGAATAATTGACTGATCTGTAGCAACTACAAGGCTGTTTAAAGTGGTTATATTTATTTAGATATAGCAGTAGTTTATATTGTATCACCTTTTCTCCTTTTTTTAAGTATAAACCAGTATGAAAAACAACATGAGCCGAAGGCAAGCATTACAGGTAACGGCCTTGCTTGGAACTGCTTCCGTCTTAGGTCTTCCTGAACTGCTGGCAGCTCCTCAGAAAGGAAGCACACCTGCTTTAACCACAGCAGAGATTTCAGCGATCGAAACTGCCATGGGGAAAAAGGGAACCTACAAAGAAGCTGAAGCGACGCATACCACGCCCTTGCCCCGTAATGACTTAAAAGTAAAGATCAAAGGTGAATCTGTGCCAATTGCTTTCGGCTTTGGAGGATGGGTATCCATCAAGAAGACAGTAGATGGTAAGACGGCCATGCTCATGAGCGATACCGTGTTGCTGCAGGAGGAAGTGAATCCCTTGATTTCAGCAGCCCATGCGAACGGGTTGGAAGTGAGTGCAATTCACAATCATTTCTTTTACGAAGAGCCCCGGATCTTTTACATGCACCTGCATGGCATGGGCACTCCCACTGATCTGGCTAAAAAATTTGCTGCTACCATCAGCCAAAGCAAGCTAGCACCTGCGAATCAACCTAAAACCTCTGCTGCTAATCCAACTGCACAGAGCGGCAATACTGCCCCCGCAACAGCGGCAGCTCCCACAGGCAAAGAAAACTTTGACATACAAGCCTTAAATGCTGTGGTAAAGTATAGCGGAACGGTAAATGGACCTACCTATAAGTATACAGTGGGCAGAGATGATCTAACCATTATGGCGATGGGAGCGGAAATGACACCCTCCATAGGCCTCAACTCATGGGCTTCTTTTGCTGGCAAACAAGAAAGGGCGCACATTGCGGGCGATATAGCCATGCTGGAGCAGGAAGTAAATCCGGTGATCAAGGCCTTGCGCCAACATAATATGGAAGTGGTGGCCCTGCATCACCATATGCTCGGCGATGACCCGCGAATTATATTTCTTCATTATTACGGAAGCGGCCCAGCCATCAAGCTAGCGCAAGGCTTCCGGGCGGCGCTGGAGGAACTTGGTAAGCATGGCAAAGAAATGAATCATCCCAAACACTAGCTTTTAGGACACTATCATTAGTGTTGAATTGTCGGAATAAAAGATTCTCTTCCCTTACAAATGGCTTCATTTGATAGAGGAAATAGCCTCTTACTGGATTAGGTGCCAAACCATGCCCAGCAATCCTGCTCCCAGAATCACAAAAATGGCCGTGAACTTTGACTTGATGCGGTACAATATCAACAAGGACAGTGCAAACACAAGCGCTGTGAACCAATCCGTGATGGTAGACCGGAACAGCAGCACCGCAGTCATCGCAATCAGGCCTATCACACCGGCCGTCACGCCGTCCAGGAAACTATGCAGTGCCTTGTTTGAAATGACCTTTTCAACTATGTTATGCCCTAACAGCGTGAAGGAGAAAGCTGGCAGAAAGATGGCAAACGTCATCAGAATGGTACCCGGCCAGCCTGCGCCGAAATAACCCACAAATGTAGAAAAGATAATCAGGGGTGCAGGAAGTATACCTGACAGCGCGATGCCATCAAGAAACTGCCTGTTACTTAACCAGCCCTGTTGTACTACGGCATCCTGCTGGATGAATGGGATAACGGTATAGGCCCCGCCAAAGGTCAGCAATCCTGCCTTTAAGCCTGTCCAGAAAACCGCCAAATGCGACTGTTCCCTTACTGTAGAAGTAGCTGCGTCAACAGGTGCGGTGGTCTGGAGTTGAAGCATCTCAGGGTTGAACAAGAAGACACAGGCGATGGCCAGCACTACTCCACAAAGCGTCACAAGCAGTAGATTCCCCTTCATCCAGAACACATAGGCAAGACCAGCCAGGGGAAGCACGATGAAAAATCCGACACCGCAGAAATAGGCTATAAAAGCGGCTATTGCAATCACCAGCAGTTTCCAATCGACAAGCGCGTGTTTACCGATGCGATGAACTGCCGCAAAGATCAGGGCGATCACAGCAGCCTGGAAGCCCAGAAAAACAGCCTGCAGCAGCGGGGAGCCAATGCCTATGCTAACATACAGCCATGTGAGCAAAAGCATTAGGATAAATCCGGGAAGCATAAAACCAAGACCAGCCAGAAAGCCACCCAGTCTACCGCCCGCTACCATTCCAAAGTAAACGCATAACTCGTGGGCTTCCGGTCCGGGCAATACCTGATAGACAGCAAGCGCCCGGTTAAACCGCTCCTTTGTGATCCATTCTTCTTCCTCCACTAATTCTTGTTTAAGCATGGCAATCTGGGCCACCGGGCCACCCCACGCCAGAAATCCAAACTTAAGGAAGCGTAGGAAGATCTGGATCTTCGTTTGATTAAGCACCGAAGGATTGGGATTATGCATAGGTGTAAACAAAAGGTAGGGAATTAAGCGGTCTTTTACGAGCAATTCTAACTAGATTAAGTCAGTTAAGTATGAATAGACTTATTCAATTACGTTAGTTGTCTTTTTAAGTGTCTTGTCCTTTGATATCCGTCACAAGAAGCGGCCAAGTATTGAAATTCAGGATGGTTTATGAGCAATTGGTGTGCCTATAGGTTCTTTTGCCGTTCCATGAAAGATGAGTAGGTGAGATAAAAAAACGAGGCAATAAAGATTTAAAGCCACTAAGCTTTTTCATATATGTTAGGACTGACAAATAAGCAAAGTCAGATGGGGGGTTAGACTTGCCGGTGATTTGAACAAGAGTTTCTATAATATCATTGACTTCTTCAAGCTAAGCCGTAGGGAAAAGGCTTCTTTACCACTCGATTA
Source organism: uncultured Pontibacter sp. (assembly GCF_947499215.1). Classification (GTDB taxonomy): domain Bacteria; phylum Bacteroidota; class Bacteroidia; order Cytophagales; family Hymenobacteraceae; genus Pontibacter. The sequence continues at coordinate 767,252 of NZ_CANMNI010000001.1, read as the reverse complement.
GTATTCGAAGAGCATAAAAGCCTCTCAGTGTTAACTGAAAGGCTATCAAGTAGATCGAAGGTGGTGCGAATTCTCGTCCATTATCCACAGGAATATGAAAACTGTGGCAGTACATCTATAAATTATTAGCAACTTTTAAAACTTCACGTTTCCTGTCTATAAGCTTCTCCCGCCAATTAAATAGTAAGAATCACTTATCATTGGAAATTAGATTGGTACAACATGCAGAAGGAGCACGCGCGCTAAATAATACGGCCATAAAAAGGATAGAAAGGTATAATACATTAGATGCGCTTTAACAGGGGCAAGTAATGTATCTAACCAAAAGCACACAAGGGGTCTTATTTAAGATTATTCTCTTTATTTCTTTTTCTGTTCTGTCAATAGTGGCGAGCGCGCAGAATACCTGGCAGTATTGGGATGAGGTTGAAATTAAGTATCCTATTTCATCCGCTGCAACGCTAGGTTTTACCTGGGAACAAAGAGTAACAGATAATATAGGCACATTTGCCCTGCACAATTACGGATTTGCGTTACAGTATACCTTTAATGACTACTTCAGAATTAAAGTGAACTACCTGTACGAGCGGGAAAAAGAGAAAGAGTGGCACACGGAAAACCGCATTGAAATCATACCTAGAATAAGCTTGGATTTAAAACATGGATGGGGATGCAGCACCAATCCAAGATTTGAATACAGAATTTTTAAAGAAATTGAATATTGGAGATGGCGGCAAAGATTTGAGATTAAGAAATTGGTTTCAATTTATGACTGCAACTTTACTCCCTATCTTTCCTATGAGTGGTTCTATGTATTTCACACCCATACTTTGAATCAGAATTGGTATACAGTCGGAATCTCCAAAACAATAAAATCTCAACTTGACGTCACTCTTTACTACAGAATGGTGAGCAAAAAAACATTTGATGGTTGGCAAAATTACAATGCATTCGGTACAACGTTTAGCTACTTATTCAATCGTAATACTAGATGAATAATCCAACTCTTAGGAATTTAGTCTTAGCATTGCCGAGTGAGGGGAGGCATTGAGAAAAGCCGTAAGAGGGATCTTCTTTTCATCTAGATATGGCAAAATTTTATGGATTAAGTAAGCTACTAATAGACACTGTAAAGGGTTCCTATTTTTCTGCAAGAGGATACGAGCAGACTGGTTAAAAAAAGCATAGTGGACTGATTAGTACAAATTTTACATTGCTGTGAAAGACTTGCTCCATGGAGGAAGAGCTCAATGCTATACAAATTGTTTTACATGTGCACCCTATCTGGGTAGAGTTTCAGGATCTACCAAAGTCTGACTTATGATCTATTTCAGTAGCATGATCAGCGGGGCTTCTTGGAGTTCAGCGATAGGGGAGAAGCAGCGTTAGTGTCCGAAGTGCATAAAAAAAGCCTCTCAATGTTAACTGAGAGGCTTTCGAGTAGTCCGTAGGGGAATCGAACCCCTGTTGCCAGAATGAAAATCTGGAGTCCTAACCCCTAGACGAACGGACCGTGCTACTGTATTGCGGGTGCAAATATACAAGCCCATTTTTATCGTGCAAAATAATTTATCGAAATTTTGCTTCGATTTATGCCTGATTCTTTAAAAATGATCACAAGCCAACCATCTAACGGGCTTTTATAAACTTCATGCTATCTTGCGCCGTTATACCTATCATCCAAAAAAGAAATAAACACTATGTCTAAAAGAGCATTTTATACCGGCGTAACGCCCGAAGCATACAACGAACTGAAAAGCAAACTTCAAACGTATGGTATGAGTTTGCAAGGCGATAGCGGCCGCACCAGTGAGAAAGGCGTGCAAGCCAACTACAACTATAACCCTGAAGCAAAATCACTCGAGATCAGCGATCTGTCAGTGGGCTTCCCCGCCAGCATGATGATTAATTCCGATAGCCTTGTGCAGCGCATCAGCGAGATGATTTCTCGCTATGGTGGTCGTTCTGAAGCCTAAGCCATATCCTGAAGCCGATAATGCCGTATAAGAAAATCACTTGATTTTATACATAACCGAAACTGAAAATACAACTATGGAAAACGATAACAAGGGCAACCAGAATGCCGGCAACGGCGGACAAAGCCAAAGCAAGAAGCAGTCAGGGGAGCCAAGCGCCCTGAAATTGATGAAGCCACACGATATGTCTAAAACCGTTGAGTCGGCGATGCACATATTTCAAGGTAAGCACGATAAGCTGCCTGAGTTGATGCACGATGTGGGAAAATTGGTATTGCAGGGTGCCCGCCGCATGAGCACTACACAACTTATCCTGACTGCGGGAGCCGTAACGCTGGGTGCTGTTCTGGTAGCCAAGTATGTAGCCGATCAGGATTTCGACTTCGAAGGTTAATTCTTTAGTATTAGCATTACTTACAAGCCTCTTCGCCATAATGGCGAAGAGGCTTGTTCGGTTCTGGCGATTTGTGGTATAACATTTGTGATTGACCGTTATATAGTATGGTGCTATATTTACAAATTAGGTAACCAATCCTTTAAAGAGTTAAAAACTATGAAAAAGCTATCCTTTATCGCCCTGTTTGTAATGGTGGCAGGCTTGCTGCAGGTACAGGCCCAACAACAAGTTCTACCACCGCTCATCAGTGTAAACGGAATAGGGGAGGTTAAACTTCCGCCTGACGAAGTAGTGATTAGTTTAGGCGTAGAGATGCGCGAGAAAACACTGGAACAGGCCCGTAAGCAAACCGATAGCAAAGCGGCGGCCATTATTGCCTACTTGCGCAAGCAGGGCGTAGATGCCAAAGATATTCAAACTTCATATGTCAATCTACAGCCCATTTACTCCAGCAACCAGTTTGGCAAGGCGGAACCTGATTTTTACATGGCGCAAAAAACTATGACCGTTGTGATCAAAAAACTAGACAAGTTTGATGCGCTACTTTCCGGTCTTTATGAGAACGGTGTGAACCGTATTGATGACATCGCTTTTCGGGTATCTAACATTGAGAAGCACCAAGTGGAGGCCCGTAAAAGAGCTGTGGCTGATGCCAAGCAAAAGGCTAATGCGCTCACCAACGAGCTAGGCGCGAAAGTAGGTAAGGTATATTCCATTAGTGAGCACACACCCATCATTTCACCACGCATGGATTATGCCAAAGTTGCCATGGATATGGAAATGGCGCAGGGCGGTGGTGGCCCTTCCATTGCAGGCGGTCAGGTGACGGTGACCTCTAATGTAAATGTTAGTTTTGTAATTGAACAGTAATTTATAAGGTATTGAAGTCAGGAAGGCCCACTGTACCTAGGTATAGCGGGCCTTCCTGTTTAATTAAGTTTCTGGTAACGCTCCATCGGTTGAAAGTTGTTCTGGTCATCCAGCAGAAAGCTAATTGGCTTGCTGGGGTCAACCAGTATCTCTTTTTCGCGGATATCCCATGGCTTGAGCATCTCTTCCAGCATGTGGGCATAAGCGCTCATCTCCCAAGGATTGAAGATCTCGCTCGTTACATCGTCTATAATAGTATCGAGGGTGATCCGCGTGTCTTCAGGCTTGAGCGAGCGCTCAAAATACTCTGGTATAACATTAAAAATATAAGCGGCGTAAAACACCCGCGCCTTGAACTCAGCCACCTGAATCGGGTGTAGTTGCTGCCCTTGCGTGAGGCGGTAGAACTTACCAAGGGCCTTCCCGATAATGCCATTGTCCAGCAGGGTGCAAACGAGCACGACCGGCCCAAGTTTAATGCTAAATGCCATAGTCGTCAGCTCATCCTGATACTCGAAGGGCAGCTCATCTTCCGTTGGACTCACCTCCAACATGAACAATGAGCATGGCAGAAAATCAGAAAACTCCATGGGCACCCGAATCGACTGCAGCACCTTGAAGAACTCGCGGAACTTGCCCAGCATTTTCGGGTTTTCGCTCACCGGGTTCTGTGGCATAATGAGCGGATCGGCCTCTTTGATGAGTTCGGTGATAAGTATGCCGTAGTACATTTTGCCAATCCATTGAAAAAGCTTTTTAGGCTCCAAGGCCTGCCATCCGGCTATACCTTGGTCTGCAGCCGCAGCTATCTCTTCTTCCAGCGGAATGAGGTGCTGGGTATGGCAATCGTCGCAGCAGGGTATGGTGAGCTCACCATAAGTGCTGACACTCTTATCGAGCATAAGTAGTTCCTTGCCGCGCAGGTTATACCTGTCCTGTAGCCACGACGCAAACACAGGTGTTCGGTTTTCGGGTTCCGTATGTGCCCCGCACAGAAAGCAGTGCTTGTCGCTAAACTGCATTTTTGGGAACGGGTCGTATAGTTTCAACTCAGTCATGATCGTGTCGTTTGAGGGTGCAAAGATACGAAGAAGTGCTTATCTGAATCAGGATTTACAGGATTAAGAAGAGGGCCACTACCCCCACGGATGTACAGGATTGATCATGTCGGAGGGGAGTGTAAAACTTCGCTTGTCTTTTAGACCTTGAGTGTCTAGGATGCCATGGAGGTATATCCTATTAGAATCAGGATAATTGTGCACGATTTTCCTCCTCCTGACCCCTCCGAAGGGAAACTTTCTAGATCCCGAACTAGATTCGGGAGAAAAAAGTGAGTACCCTCCGCACAGGCGAAGCTAGAAGACGATATAGGTCAAGATATAGGTAGAAAGCCACTGCGAAGCAGAACAGCAACAGAAAAGTATATTATGCAGAAAGATAAATTAAGAAAAGATGAAATGAAGCTTTGAAGAGAAGTAAGCAGAAAAGTTTAACAGCAAGCCTATAAGCCGGGTTCTGTCGCTGGGCCGAAACCCAACGTCTTATCATTTATCTAGGCCTGCACTCGCGCACAGGCTCCATCGACCTACCCACTGACATCGGACGAGCAGCCCTTAGCCCCGCCGAAGCGAGGCGCTGTCAGCCTATTTGGTCTTTCAACTCCTAAGGTTTACCCAGCCGGACTGTTCACCCAGCCGCTGGTGCGCTCTTACCGCACCTTTTCACCCTTACCGCGGCCAAGGCCGTGGCGGTTATTTTCTGTGGCACTGGCTGTAGCCTTCCCGTCTCCCGGAAGGCCCCTTCCCGTTAGGAAGTAGGATGCTCTACGTTGCCCGGACTTTCCTCCCCTCCATGCGGAGCGGCGATAAGACGGCTTGCTGTTAAGCTTTCTATATCTGCAAAGGTAAGAAACAGTACACAGTTAGCAGTAATCAGTAAACAAGAATCCCAAATAAATAATTCTGGTCTCCAATTCACTGATAACTGATTATTGTTAACTGTCAAATTGCTATCTAAGTCTCACCAAGGTCGCGCCATACCCGAACTTCTCTTTCTTGGCGTCTTCGAAGAAGCGGATGCCGGGGGTACGACTCAGGATCTTCTGGATCTCTTTGCGGAGCACGCCGTTGCCTGTGCCGTGTATGAATATGATCTCGTGCATGTTGGCGGCCATGGCGCGATCCAATGCATCTTGGAATCGCTCTAGTTGTAGCTTCAGCATGGCGGTGTTACTCATGTCGCTGTAGTCCTCCACCAACTTCTCTATGTGGAGATCCACTTCGTGCTCCGGTGCCTGTACCTTGTTGTTTTCCTGTGTAGTAGGCTTTTCGGAAAGCTGTTCCTTTATCTTGTCGGTATCGACGGCAACGGGTTTGGTGTCGAGCTGGAAAAGGTAGGCCTCTTTATTTAATACCGGCGCGGTTTTTTTGCTCTTATAGAAAGAGTTGGCACGGAACTGCACCTTCTTGGTCACCGGCTCAAATAGACCCGGGCTGCCATTGCGATGCTGCAGAAACTGCACGATCAGCGTCGGCCATTTCTCAAAGTCCTTCATGTGGTAGTGACTTACGACACGACTCGCCTTTGGAGCCAGTTTATCGTTTTGCAAACCACGGTATTGGTTATTGCGCTCTTCTCCAGAGGTAAACAGCACGTCGTAGTCCGTGTTGTTCACAACGGTGGCGGCCAGCAACTCTTCCGACTGGTGCACCATGGCGAGGTAGATGCCTTTCTCAGCTAGCACAGGCGCCGATGGCTCCTTGCGGGCCGTTGGTTTTGAGTATCCCTCCGGCTCAGTATTTCGAAAAGCCTTGGCTTCTTCCGGCGCGATCAGCACGATCTCTCTTCTAGAAACAGGTATAGTGAAGTCGTTGTCGATAGCGACTTCCACGATGTTATTATCCAGTATGCGAGTGATGATGCCTTCTTCCCGGCCCGACATCAGGCGCACGCGATCTCCTACGTTCATATATTCGTTGTTCGTTATCCGTTAATGGTTGTTCGGTGGTCACAGGCATGGGGCCCGTGCCAAGGTATAGGGCTATTTGCTATACCTTGATTATACAAGTACAAATTGACTTTACACAAAGATACGATTTGTGCGGCGGATTAATCGTGCCGATTTAGAAGTATACCGGATGGAAGCGCAGTCCATCGGTGCGGTTGTACTCCAGCGCCGGCGCGGGAATCTTGATGATGCTGAGGAGGTATAGCGTAGTGTTGAGCGCTTTGCTGCGCCCTTTGAAGTGCATCAGGTTGAGGTCGGGGCTGAGGTAGAACTGACGACGCGCATTGAAACCCCGGGCTTTGTTCAGTTCGGGGTCGTTGTATACCACACCCTCGGCACCGTAGCCTACCGCTATACTCAGCCATTTGGGGTATTTGCTTTCTTCTTTCAAGAAATCTCCCACATTGACGGAGAGCCAATAGGTTTGGCCATTGTAATCCTTGAGCATTTGCTCTGGCAGCGTGCTGCCCAGCACATTAGGACGTTCCGCAGCGTAGCGGGTCGTCCGGAAAGAGTATTTGGGCATGATCCGCACCTCCCGCCAAGCCAGTTCCTGCGCCACAACTGCGGCTGATCCTACCGTGTTGGCAATCGCGTCGCCAACCGAAGCGCCGTAGTCCGCCTGAAAACCATCGAAGATCTCGATAGGCGTTTGCAGGATAATGCCCGTCAGGCCACCATACAAAATAGCTTTTTTATCAGGGACACCGGCCCAGCGCAGCAAGTCTATACCTGCCCGGCTTTGGTGGAAGGCCCCCCAGAAGTGACCAGCCTTGTCCATTTGCTTCCATTGCCGGTTGTCGTTGAAGAAGTGGAAACTGGTTTGCTCCTGATCTTTGTACCATGCCTTGTTCAAGGAAACCAGTAGGGCCGTGTAACCAACCGCAAAGCCGGTGCCGAGCAAGAGCAGCCTGTCCTTGTTCACAGCCGTGGCCGTCGAGTCCGAAGCGGCAGCCATGCCCTGCAAAGGTTGGAGCAGGAGCAGCACGCAAAGCCAGAAGAGGAGCAGGTAGCGGTACATTAGGCCAAAGATACGCAACCGCCCGAAATGCAAAGCTTCTTTGCTGTGTTCGCTTCAGATTTAATTAAGATTTAATTCCCTTTTAATTCTCTTTTAACAGGGCCGCTCTACCTTCGTGCCATTCAAAATACCCTTTATGAAACGAACTTTTATCTCTTTTGCTTTATTCGCAGCCATCTCCACCACGGCCATGGCACAGGAGACTGCTATACCTGACACTACCCAGCACCAACCCAAAAGACCACTGAAGCTAGATCACGCTGAGCCCCTGTACATTGACCTGATTCGGGATTTGGGCGCGCACAAAGACGAGAAAGAGTGGAATATCGGGGCAGGCATGACCGACAATCTTAGCTACGACCGCTACGAGTTTCTGGTGGAGTACGAATGGGCGCCGATTGACAGGCTGGGTTTAGAGATCGAAGTGCCGGTGTCGGTTTACACAACCAACAGCAAAGACCGTCGACCGGAAGTAAACCGTCCTTCAGACCGCATCGAGTCACTGAAACTGGCGGCGCAGTATACCTTTCTGGTGAACGATCGCTTTAAAACCTCCATGGCTTTAGGGGGCATCACCGAGTTCGAACTGATGGATCTGGACCGTATCCGGCGGGATGATGTGTTTCAAGGGATTCTTTTTAATCCCTTTTTAGTGGCAGCCAAGAAGTGGGGCAGTAATTTCCACTCCCTGATCTATACCGGTCCGCGGCTGTTCAACCACTTCGGCCACAGCGGACTCGAGACCAGCTATGAGATCAACACAAGTGCCCATTATATGATCCCGAACAGCCGCAACTTTGTCGGTCTCGAGGTGAATAAGGAAATGCAAAGTGGCCACATGGACATGGTGCTACGTCCGCAGATGCGACTGGTGATAAACGAGGGGCTGATGATCGGCATTGTGACAGGCATACCGGTTACAAAAGAACGGGAACGCATGAGCACCTTTTTACGATTGATCTACGAGCCGGGGCATCGCAAGCATTAAAGCATATTATCTAAAGTAATTGATTTACAGATTACATTAAAGTTTAGGTTGTTTATTATTGTCAGCGCCATTGCTAAGCAGTGGCGCTGTTTTTTTACAGTATCCGCAAGGTGCTCATGCCGCCATCCAAATGAAGCACCTGTCCTGTGACCCAACCCGCCTCATCGCTGAGGAGGTAGGCGGCAGCCTTGGCGATGTCTTCGGGCTGCCCCACACGGCCGAGCGGATGGCGCTTACCAGCGGCCTCGACCTTTTCCGGCGTACTCAAAAGAGATTGCGAGAGAGGAGTGTCGGTAAGGGAGGGTGCAATGGCGTTGACCCGTATACCTGCGCTGGCGAATTCAGCTGCCAAGGAGACAGCCAGTCCCTCGAGGGCTGCCTTGCTGGAGGCGATGGACGCATGATAAGGCATGCCCAAACGAGCAGCCACCGTGCTGAAGAGCACAATGCTCGCACTATCCGGCTTCTTAAGAAGAGGCAACACGGCTTTGATACTTTGTATCGCGCCTAGCACATTGAGTTCGTACTCCTGCCGGAAGTCTTCCGTACTCATGCGCTCAAAAGGCCGAAGCCGGATGCTGCCCGGGCAATAGACCAAGCCGTGCAGTTCGTTGGGCAGGTCTTTGATAAAAGCCGGGTCAAAAGCTAGCACGTCCAGTTCCAGATGGGCTATACCTAGCTCCTCTATCGCTTCAGAGGTTTTTCGGGATGCTACGGTCACGTGCGCTCCTTCTGCTTGCAACTGTCTAGCAATGGCCAAGCCTATGCCGGATGTGCCGCCAATGATTAAAATATTTTTTTCCTTAAATCGCATCATTTTCTATACCTGAATCGTGCTGTAACAACTGGCAGATTTCCGCTTTGTTCAGGAGGCATTGGATTATTAAGGAGAGTGTCTTGTAAGTGTTTGATATTTAGTAAGGTATAAGGCTTGGATTAGTAGCTAAATTGTAATATAACCTTATCCTGAAAAAGCCTGTATTAAGGGGTGTTTTAAAGGAGGCAGGCAGCTTCATTTCCCGTCTGTCATTCAACTATATCTATAGAATCACATTGCTTTATACCTGTGGCGCATCGATGTGCTCTTTTCGCCCTTAACAGATAAACATATAGTGCACCTATACCCTACATCTCACCACTCATGAAAATCAAAAAAGTACTTGTCGCTAACCGCGGCGAAATTGCCATCCGTGTGCTCAGGGCTTGTACGGAGCTCAACATTCAGACGGTGGCTATCTATACCTACGAAGACCGCTACTCCCTGCACCGCTACAAAGCCGATGAGGCCTACCAGATCGGCAAAGACAACCAGCCGCTGCAGCCCTATCTCGACATCGACGCGATCATCAAAATCGCCAAAGAAAATGGGGTAGACGCCATCCACCCGGGATACGGCTTCCTGTCCGAAAACCAGCATTTCTCCCGCAAGTGCGCCGAGAACGGCATCATCTTCATCGGTCCAAGACCGGAGGTAATGGGCTCATTGGGCGACAAGGTTTCAGCCAAAAAAGTGGCCGTGAGCTGCGAAGTGCCCATCATCCAGAGCAACGATCTCGACCTGAACACCTACGACACCGCCTTGGAAGAGGCGCACCGCATTGGCTATCCGCTGATGCTAAAGGCAGCTGCCGGCGGCGGCGGACGCGGCATGCGCGTAATCCGGGACGATGATCAACTTGAGAAAGGCTTTTTTGAGGCGAAAAATGAAGCCTTGAAAGCATTTGGTGATGACACGCTCTTCTTGGAAAAGTATGTCGAGAATCCGAAGCACATCGAGGTGCAGATCGTAGCAGACAATTACGGCAACATCACCCACCTGTTTGAGCGCGACTGTTCCGTGCAGCGCCGCTTCCAGAAAGTGGTGGAGGTAGCCCCGGCCATTAGCCTAAACGAAGAAACCCGCCACCAACTCTACGACTATGCCATCCGCATCTGTAAGGCTGTGAACTACAATAACGTGGGCACGGTGGAGTTTTTGGTGGAGCCGCATAACAATAACATCTACTTCATCGAGGTGAATCCACGTATTCAGGTGGAGCACACCGTGACGGAGATGATCACAGGTATAGATTTGATCAAAACGCAGATCTTCATCGCCGACGGCTATACCTTGGATCACGAAGAGGTATTGCTCGGTCCGCAGCACACGGTGCGGGCAAACGGTGTGGCCATCCAGTGCCGCATCACGACTGAAGACCCAGAGAACGATTTCAAGCCAGACTACGGCACCATCATCGCCTACCGCAGTGCGGGTGGTTTCGGTATCCGTCTCGACCAAGGCAGTGTGTACCAAGGCGCCAAGATCAGCCCGTTCTTCGATTCGCTGCTGGTGAAAGTGTCCGCGCAGGCTCCGACCTTGCGCCACGCCGCCATGAAAATGTCGCGTACCTTGGACGAGTTCCGAATCCGGGGTGTGAAGCAAAACATCCAGTTCCTGCAAAACATCATCACGCACCCTGTGTTTGTTTCTGGTGATGCGACCGTGGACTTTGTGAAAAACCACTCCGAGCTGTTTGTGTTCCGCAAGAGCAAGGACCGCGCAACCAAACTACTCAGCTTTTTGGCCGATGTGATCGTGAACGGGCACCCGGATGTGAAGAAACCTGATCCAGATAAGGTGCTTTCCAAGCCGGATTTTACAGGCTTTAATCTGAACAAACCATACGAGCGCGGCACCAAAGACCTCCTGACAGAACTTGGTCCAGAGGAGTTCTCAAAGTGGCTGCGCAACGATAAGCAAATCCACTACACCGACACTACATTCCGCGATGGGCACCAGTCCTTGCTGGCTACCCGCATGCGCTCTTTCGACATGCTCAAAATAGCCGAGGCCTATGCCAAAGATCATCCGCAAACCTTTAGCATGGAGGTATGGGGCGGCGCGACCTTCGACGTGTGCCTGCGCTTCCTACACGAAGACCCTTGGCGCCGACTAGCTGAGATCCGGGAAGCTGTGCCAAATATCTTGTTGCAAATGCTGATCCGCGGCTCTAACGGGGTAGGGTATAAGGCTTATCCGGATAACTTGATCGAGTCGTTTGTAGAGAAGTCGTGGGAGACTGGGGTGGATATTTTCCGCATCTTCGACTCGCTCAACTGGATGAAGAGCATGGAGCCTTGCATCAACTTCGTGCGAAAGCGCACCGGCGGTCTGGCCGAAGGCACGATTTGCTATACCGGCGACATCCTCAACCCGAAAAAGACCAAGTATAATTTAGAGTACTACCTGCAACTGGGCAGACAACTCGAAGAGGCAGGGGCGCACATACTGGCCATCAAAGACATGGCCGGTTTGCTCAAGCCATACGCCGCGCAGGTGCTGGTAGAAGCGCTCCGAGATACCGTAAAGCTGCCAATCCACTTGCATACCCACGATACATCAGGGATACAGTCCGCCACTTACCTCAAAGCCATTGAGGCAGGAGTAGATGTAGTGGATGTGGCCTTGGGTTCCATGTCGGGCCTTACGTCACAGCCGAACTTTAACAGTATGGTGGAGGCCATGCGCTTTCAGGAGCGGCACCGCGAGTTCGACCAGAAGAGCCTCAACCGCCACTCCAATTACTGGGAGACGGTGCGTGAGTACTACTATCCGTTTGAGTCTGGTTTGAAGGCCGGTACGGCCGAGGTATACCACCACGAAATACCGGGCGGTCAGTACTCCAACCTGCGGCCGCAGGCCAATGCGCTCGGTTTGGGCGACAAGTGGCAGGAAATAAAGGAAACCTATGCTGAAGTGAACCAGCTGTTTGGCGACTTGGTGAAGGTAACGCCAAGCTCCAAAGTAGTGGGCGATATGGCGCTATACCTTGTCTCCAATGGCCTGACCACGGTGGATGTGCTCGAGCGCGGCGACCAGATCTCTTTCCCGGAATCGGTCCAGTCGCTGTTCCGCGGTGACTTGGGTCAGCCGGCGGGAGGTTTCCCGAAAAAGCTGCAGGCTATCGTGCTCAAAGACGAACAGCCTTACGACGGACGTCCGAACGAGCACCTCGAACCGATCAATCTGGATCAGGAGTTCCGGGAGTTTCAGAAGAAGTTCGGGGAGCATACCAAGTATACCGACTTCCTGTCGTACCAGCTATACCCGAAGGTATACGAAGCTTACCACAAGCACTACGAACAGTACGGCAACGTCTCCAAAATCCCAACGCGTCTGTTCTTCTATGGCATGCAACAAGGCGAAGAGGCCATCATCGACATTGCGCGCGGTAAGTCCATCGTGATCAAATACCAGTCGCTGGGCCACGTGGACGAGGACGGTATGCGCACCGTGTTCTTCAAACTCAATGGACAGACGCGAAACATCGAAGTGCGCGACAAGTCCGTGAAAGTGGAGCGCGTGCAGCACCAGAAAGTAGATAAAGGCAACCCTAAACACATTGGGGCGCCGCTACAGGGCTTGCTCTCGAAGATACTGGTAGAGAAAGATCAGGAGGTGAAAAAGAACACCCCACTGTTTGTGATCGAGGCCATGAAAATGGAAACAACCATCACCGCTTCGGAGGCCACCAAGATTGCAAACCTGCACTTATCGGAAGGTTCACTGGTGAACACTGACGATCTGGTAGTAAGTTTATCGTAGCCCATGAAGGTATAAACATGAAAAGCCACCAAACCTGCAAAGGAGGTGGCTTTTCTTTTTGCTATCGTAAACCTTCGGGCGCTATATCAAGTACGCTACAGAAGCCATTAGAAAACATTTCGGCATAAAAGCCTGTTTTATACTTGCAGATATGCTGCATGCATACTATTTTTGATCTATAGCGCAGAAGGTGCTATTCGTCTTCGTAGTCAAGGCCCGCAAACTTGTTGTAGGCCTGCTGTAGCTCGGCAAATGCGTGCATGTTGCCTTCCTGACGGCTGATCAGCATCCCTTTTTTGTAGGTTTGCTCAGCTTTATCAGGTTGCCCAAGTTCTGCGTACAGGCTGGCGGCATGGTAGTAGGTGCCTACGTAGCGTTCATGCTCCGACAAGAGTTTCTCATAATATTCCATCGCTTTTTGCGGCTCGGAGATACGAAGCTCGGTCGCAATGGCATAAATGGTAAACGGGTCATTTGGGTCTTCTTTGTAGAATTGGAAGAGTTGCAGCAATCTATTTTGAGACATTTCCATTTGGCTATATTTTAACTAACTTCGCACAAATCTAATTTTAAATAAGCTAACATTTCTAATCATGAAAATATTAGTTTGCATCAGTAACGTTCCGGATACTACATCCAAGATCAACTTTACTGGAGATAACAAAGAGTTCGACAAGAACGGGGTGCAGTACGTGATCAACCCTTGGGATGAGTACGCCCTGACCCGCGCCATTGAGCTGAAAGAGGCGAAAGGCGGCAGCGTAACCGTGCTGAACGTGGGCGAAGCCGACGCTGAGCCGAACATCCGCAAGGCACTGGCCATTGGCGCCGACGATGCCATCCGCGTGAACGCACACCCGAAAGACGCTTTCTTCGTGGCGCAGCAGATTACTGCCATCGCCAAAGAGGGAGGTTACGATATGATTTTGATGGGCAAGGAGTCCATCGACTACAACGGCTTCCAAGTACACAACATGGTGGGCGAGATGATGGGCATCCCATCTGTAACGCCAGCCTTCAAACTGGACATGGTAGATGATAGCACGGCTCGTCTGGAGCGTGAGATCGAAGGTGGCAAAGAAGTGGTAGAGGTAAAACTGCCTTTCGTAGCCAGCGCCCAGCAGCCGATGTGCGAGCCCCGCATCCCGAACATGCGCGGCATCATGACTGCCCGCACCAAGCCATTGAAAGTGGTGGAAGCAGCAGGCGGCGAAGCCAAGTCGGAGTACGTGAACTACAGCAAGCCCGAGAAAAAGAGCGGCGTGAAGCTGATTGACGCGGACAACGCCGGCGAATTGATTAAACTATTGAGAAACGAAGCTAAAGTACTGTAATATGTCTGTATTAGTATTTGTAGAAGGTCTGAACGGAGAGATCAAAAAATCCTCTTTGGAGGCAGCATCATACGGCAGCCAAGTAGCACAAGCCATGGGTACATCTGCCACAGCGGTAGCCATCGGCGAAGTACACGAAGAGGCACTCGCCAAACTGGGCGAGCAGGGTATCAGCAAAGTGTTGTACGATGCCGATGACCGCCTGAAGCAATTCGTAGCCGATGCTTATGTAAAAGTAATCGCGACAGCGGCACAGCAGGAGAGCGCCAAAGTACTGGTGTTCTCCAATTCCAACATCGGTGCGGCCGTGGGTTCTAAGCTGGCTGTTCGTCTGAACGGCTCACTGGCAACCAACGTAACGGAGCTTCCTAAGATCGACGGTGGCAACTTTACCGTTACTCGCGGTGTGTTCTCAGGCAAGGCGTTTGCGGACGTAAACCTTACTTCCGATGTGAAGATCATAGCCGTAAAGAAGAACAGCACCGATATCATCAGCAACGGAGGCTCAACCGCAACAGTTGAGAAGCTTTCAGCTGATCTGGCAGAGTCTGATTTTGCTGCCGCTCCGAAAGAGACGGTGATGCAGGACACAGGTGGTGGCGTATTGCTGCCAGAAGCTGAGATCGTGGTATCTGGCGGTCGCGGTATGAAAGGTCCTGAAAACTGGCATTTGATCGAAGGACTAGCAAAAGAACTGGGTGCGGCAACGGCCTGTTCCAAGCCTGTGTCTGACATCGGCTGGCGCCCACACCACGAGCACGTAGGCCAGACTGGTATCACCGTAAGCCCTAACCTATACATCGCTGCTGGCATCTCTGGTGCCATTCAGCACTTGGCGGGGGTTAACTCTTCTAAAGTGATTGTCGTTATTAATAAGGATCCGGAAGCGCCGTTCTTCAAAGCCGCTGATTATGGCATAGTTGGCGATGCGCTGGAGGTGCTTCCTAAATTGATAGAAGCTGCTAAAGCTTTAGACAAATAGACTTAAGAAGAGCTTAATTGTGAAAAAAATACAGCTAGAGATACTCGGGCTCTCCTCCAGCCAGTCACAGACAGGATCGTTTGCACTGGTGTTGGGTGAGCGTGATGGAAACCGCAGGCTGCCGATCATCATCGGTATGTTCGAGGCGCAGTCCATTGCCATACAGATAGAAAAAATTAACCCAAACCGTCCGCTCACGCACGATCTATTCAAGACCTTTGCTGAGCAGATGAGCGTGAACATCACCGAGATCCTGATCTCAGACCTGAAGGAGGGCGTGTTCTATTCCAAGATCATGTGCACCGACGGAGAGAAGGAGTTCGAGCTGGATGCGCGTCCGTCCGATGCCATCGCGATCGGTCTGCGATTTGGGGTGCCTATCTACACGGTGGAAAGTGTACTGTCGGAGGCTGGCATTATCTTGAGCGATCTGGAAGAGGAGGAGGACGAAAACGAAGAAATGGCTGTCAAAAGCAGTTCTTCGACGACAGCCTCAAGTTCCAAAGAACCGCTCAACCAGACATCGGTAGACGACCTGAACAAAATGCTCAACGAAGCCCTCGAAAAAGAGGACTACGAGCGCGCTGCCAAGATCCGTGACGAGTTGAACAAGCGAAACTAGCATAACATACGCTATACTTTAAAAGTCCTGTGCCTATATGGTGCAGGACTTTTTGTTTTAACAGATATTCGGCTTACTTTTGGCCAAATTTTGTCCCACAGCATGTTCGATATTTTCAGAGGGCTTCTTGGCCTACTAGCCATTATTGCCATTGCCTTTGTATTTTCCAAAAGTCGTAAAAACATAGATTGGAGACTCGTCGGCTACGGTCTTTGCCTACAGATTCTTTTTGGCGTGCTTGTGACGCAGGTGCCTGTGGTGGCAAAAGGCTTTGCCTACGTGAGTGAAGGCTTCGTTACGTTTCTGGATTTCTCGCAGGCGGGCGCACAGTTTCTCTTTGGCAATCTGGCTGACCCTTCTAAAAACAGCGGACTGGGATTTATTTTCGCCTTCTCTGTTCTCCCCACGATCATCTTCTTCTCCACGGTGTCGGCTGGTCTGTATTACCTCGGTGTGCTCCAGAAGATCGTATTTGGCATTGCATGGGTTATGTCGAAGGTGATGCGCCTGTCAGGTCCTGAGAGCTTGTCTGCCGCTGGCAACATATTTTTGGGTCAGACGGAAGCGCCATTGCTTGTGCGTCCTTTCATTGCCCGCATGACGCGCTCGGAACTGATGTGCTTGATGACAGGCGGTATGGCAACGCTGGCCGGAGGAGTATTGGCAGCCTACGTATCGTTCTTGGGCGGTACAGACCCAGCGCAGAAAGCGATTTTCGCCGCGCACTTACTCACAGCCTCAATCATGAACGCCCCTGCAGGTATAGTACTCGCCAAAATACTGGTACCCGAAACTGAGCACGAAGAGATATCCAACAAACTGGAAGTGAACGAAGAGCAACTGGGTGTGAACCTGATCGATGCGCTCTCAAGAGGAGCTGGCGATGGCTTGCGCCTTGCCGCTAACGTGGGCGGTATGTTGCTAGCATTTATCGCTGTTATCGCTCTCGTGAACTATATCCTGACGGACATGATCGGTGTTTGGACCGGGCTGAATGAAATGGTAGTAGCTAGCACAAACGGTCAGTTCAATGGTTTCTCCCTGCAGTATATTCTCGGTCAGATTTTCCGTATTTTTGCCTTTATCATGGGAGTGCCGTGGGCCGATACCCTGCAGGTTGGCAGTTTGCTCGGGCAGAAAACCGCTATCAACGAGTTTGTGGCTTACCTCGATTTGGCTAATATGAAAGAAGCTGGCACCCTTGGTCCGAAAGCTTTAGTCATGTCAACCTACGCGCTGGCGGGCTTCTCTAACTTCAGCTCCATCGCCATCCAGATCGGCGGTATCGGTAGCATGGCGCCAAACCAACAGGGACAGCTTTCAAAACTTGGCTTTATCGCCTTATTGGGTGCCTCACTGGCCTGTATGATGACGGCCACGGTGGCCGGTATGCTTTTCGGATTGAACTTCTAAATAGAATCCATACCCAAAAAAAGGCTCCCGCTACGATCTAGCGGGAGCCTTTTTTGTGCCTTGTAGGTATAGCTATACCTGTACTTATACCTTGTCTTTCCCAGTCTGGGTAGTAGCGGCAGGACCCTCTGGGTTCTCGGGCTGTGGTTCATCCTGCGTTTCCACCGTTTCTTCAGAAGGAGCCTTTTCTTTGCCCTGTGAAGCTGATAGCTGTCCATTGTGCTGACGCTCTTCCTCTTCTTCGCGCTCCTCTTCTTCCACTTTCTTGGCATCGCGCATCAGACGGTTGGCGAAAATAAATTCATTGAGTTCTTTGATGTTGCTATCCATGATCTCATCGCGGGTGCCTTCCCAGAGCTTTTTACCTTCGTGCAGGAAAAAAATCTTGTCGCCGATTTCAATCACGGAGTTCATATCATGCGTTACGATGATGGTCGTAATGTTGTATTCCTCGGTGATCTCTTTAATCAATTCGTCAATCTTAAGCGCGGTTTGTGGGTCAAGGCCGGAGTTGGGCTCATCGCAGAATAGGTAGGTACAGTGCGGGGCAATGGCGCGGGCTATACCTACACGCTTTTTCATACCACCGCTTAGTTCAGCAGGCATTTTCTTATTCGATCCTTCCAATCCTACGCGCTTCAGACAGAAGTTCACGCGCTCCATTCGTTCCTCTTTGTTCATGTCAGTGAGCATCTTAAGTGGGAACTCCACGTTCTTTTCCACCGTCATAGAGTCGAATAGGGCGGAGCTTTGGAAAAGCATGCCGATCTTGCGACGTATCTCCTGTCGAATATCGAGCTTGTTGTTGGTGAAGTAAGTGCCATCGAAGGTTACGCTGCCTAGGTCGGGCTTAATAAGGCCTACAATGCATTTGAGCAGCACGCTCTTTCCGGTGCCACTAGCGCCAAGCAGGAGATTGGTTTTGCCCGTCTCAAAGACACCGCTAACGCCGTCCAATACTTTTTTGTCGCCAAAGGCTTTATGTATGTTATGTATTTCAATCATTTTCGTTCATGGATTTTGGCCACAGGTATAAATTGTGGACAACTTAAAGTAGTAAGTAGGCTAGCACGAAATCACCGATCAGGATGGCGATTACGCTGTTGGTTACGGCAGCCGTACTAGCAGCCCCTACCTCTAGAGCTCCACCAGTGGTATAATATCCGCGGAAAGATGAGATAGAGGAGATCAGAAAGGCAAAAACTACCGATTTGATAAGGGCAAAAGTAATGTTATAGGGAATGAATTGATCCCGTATACCTGTGATATACTCTTGCGCAGTAACCTCACCCGACAGCGTACCGGCAACATATCCGCCGAGTATGGATAAAAACATAGCCAGAATTACCAACATTGGGAATACGAGTATGGCCGCAACTACTTTAGGGAGCACTAGATAAGAAGCAGAGTTGATACCCATTACTTCCAGTGCGTCCACCTGCTCTGTAATTTGCATTGTGCCGAGACCGCCCGCAATACTGGAGCCTACTTTGCCTGCAAGCACGATAGAGGTAATGGTAGGTGCCAACTCTAGAATGGTCATCTCGCGCACCATAAAACCAATGGTTGAACGCGGGATAAACGCATTGTCGAGGTTATAAGCGACCTGCACACAGGTTACAGCTCCTATAAAGGTCGAAACGATCGCAACGATTATAATAGAGTTGATGCCGATCAGGATAGCTTCATCAATAGTCCTGTTAAACAAGATACGCCCTGATTCCTTTCGGATGAATAAGGTCGACATGAAGAGCAGGTATTTCCCAAGGGATTGTAGCATAAGGGCTTTGAGAGTTAAACCAAGGTATTAAACGTGATTCAGAACAAAAATACTGTTTAAATGCCTATATTACGGTTAAAATTTGAAAACGTAATATTTTATATCTAGATAGAAAGCATGCAACGATACATTCTGGTGACAGGGGGCACGAAAGGCATCGGACGGGCCGTGATCGAACAATTCGCAAAAGAGGGATTCCACATCATTACCTGTTCCCGAAACGAAAAAGACCTTAAGAAGTTAAAACTAGAGATTGAAGAACGCTATACCTTCTCTAAAGTATTCTACCAGGAAGCTGACCTGAGCGATATGGGCTCACTTAAGAACTTCATCAAGTATGTAAACGGTCTACAGGTGAAAGTGGAGGTGCTAGTTAACAACAGCGGACTCTTTATACCGGGCATGATTCACGAAGAGGACGATAACGCGCTTCCATTCATGATCAACACCAATCTCTACAGCGCCTATTACCTCACCAAAGCCATTTTACCGGACATGATGAAGCGCAAAAGCGGCCACATCTTCAACATGTGCTCCACCGCCAGCATCACACCCTATACCAACGGCGGCTCTTACTGCATTTCCAAATTCGCCCTCTATGGGATGACCAAAGTGCTGCGCGAAGAGATGAAAACCCACAACGTGCGTGTGACGGCCATCCTGCCCGGCGCGACCCTTACAGCCAGCTGGGAGGGCGTGGACCTGCCGCCAGAGCGCTTCATGCGATCCGAAGACGTGGCCATGGCGATTTATGGGGCATACATTATGTCACCAAACAGTGTGGTGGAGGAGATATTGATCCGACCGCAGTTGGGGGACATCTAGATTTGAAAAGGTATAAAGTGCGGAGAGTGGGTTGATAAAGAAAATCAATAAAATAAAATTATATGAAAAAAGTATATCTGCTTTTGCTTGCCCTAGGTAGTGCAACGTTGTCGTTTGGACAGAAAGTGGAGTTTGGCCTACAATTAAATGCGGGAGCATCGGTATTTGCGGGTGAATCGGCCTCAGAAACAAGTGCGATTACAGTAGCTGACGCGGGACCTACTTCTTTTTATACCCATAACCCATTCGGAAGTAAACCAAGACCGACCTTTGGTGCCTCTTTGCAACTGCAACGCGTAGGGGAGAGCGGTTTTATTTTGGGGGCACAAGCAGGTGCAGAGCAGCTGCGCAGCATGGTTAACATTAACAAAGCCTACGTTGCCGATGGGAATGCGGTGCCTACAGAGCAGGATGCTGATGGAGAATCAACTATGAAAGCTGATTTTTTCCAGTTTCAGCCCTACCTAGGCTGGCGTTTGCTGAAAGGCTCCTTTGATTTGGACCTGACGGTAGGCACTGATGTGGGCTTTGGCCGTAAAATGCAGAGCGAAGGAGAAGCTACCTTAGAGGATGGCTCGTCTTATGAGACAGCGTATGACTTCAGCAAACCTCGAACAGATTTCCGCCCAAGAATAGGACTGACGCTATACCGTGGACATATTGGTCTATCGGCGAGCTACGCACACGGCCTTACAAATTATAAGTCAGAGTGGGACGGTAATAACCCGGAGTTGTTTTTGCGGGCCGCCCGCCTAGGTTTATTGTTTAGGTTATAATATTCTTTCTCTGGAGGCTCTGAAAATAGCTACGCGATGGTAGACAGGTATAGCCCTGTCATGTATATGCGCATTAGCAACTAGGGATTTTGCAGAGAATGAACTATATAAGTTCGAACATATTCCTTTAACACAAAACAAGCATTACCTACCAAAGCAGATAAGTACCATGAAACTTGATAACAAAATAGCAGTGGTAACCGGCGTGAGCCGAGGTATAGGACTGGCAACGGTTGAATCGTTATTAGCGCAGGGTATGAAAGTTGCAGGATGGGGCCGTACCGCCCCGGAGGTGCAGCATGAGAACTTTGAATTTATGGAGTGTGATGTGCGCAGAGCCGACTCCGTGCAGATGGCCTATAAGCAGACCCTGGAGCACTTTGGCGGTCACATTGCTGTGCTGGTAAATAATGCCGGCTTGGGCCGCTCCGCCAAGCTAGAGGACCAAAGTCTGGAAGACTGGCACCTGATGTTTGATACCAATGTAAACGGTCTCTTCTACTGCACCCGTCTGGTGGTGCCGGGTATGAAGGAGATGGGCGAGGGGCACATCATCAATATTTCCTCCATCGCCGGTACTACAGGTATAGAAGAAATGTCGGCCTACTGCGCCACCAAACATGCGGTGCGTGGCATATCCCATTCGCTTTACAAAGAGGTGCGCGACTATGGCGTGAAAGTAACCTGCATCTATCCGGGTTCGGTTCAGACCAACTTTTTCGACAACATCGACAGCGTAACCGTGAACGAGAACATGATGCGCCCGGAGGACATCGCCTCCACCATTGTGCATTGCCTCGAATCGCACCCGAACTACCACCATGTGGACATTGAGGTGCGTCCGCTTATGCCAAAAGGCCGGAAACAGGTATAGCCATAATGTGGAACAGCTTTTGTAGCTTTGCAAGCGCTATTCATTACAACAAATGTCAGTTGAAGTAAAGAACCTTACTAAAATATTCGGGTCACAGCGTGCCGTCGACGATATCTCTTTTTCGGTATCACAGGGGCAGATCTTAGGTTTTCTGGGGCCTAACGGCGCCGGCAAGTCCACGACCATGAAGATCGCGACCTGTTATCTGCCTCCCAGCGCCGGTACCGTATTGGTAGCTGGTTACGATGTGGTGCAGGACCCGATAGCCGTACGCCGTCATGTGGGCTACCTGCCCGAACACAACCCGCTTTACTTGGACATGTACGTGCATGAGTACCTTGCCTTTGTAGCTTCCATCTACGGACTGAAAGGCCGACATGCTAAGGCTCGGGTACAGGAAATGGTGGAGCTGTGCGGCCTCACGTTAGAGCAAGGAAAAAAGATCGGAGCACTCTCCAAAGGCTACCGGCAGCGCGTAGGATTGGCACAGGCCTTGGTGCACGACCCACAGGTACTGATTCTCGACGAGCCTACTACAGGTCTTGACCCAAACCAGATAGTAGAGATCCGATCACTTATCAAACGCATCGGACAGGACAAAACCGTGATCTTCTCCACACACATCATGCAGGAAGTTACAGCCATTTGCGACCGTGTTGTGATTATCAACCGAGGCAAACTGGTAGCTGACAGTGACGTGGCGAGTCTGCAGGCGGGCGGGCGAAACGAGAAAACAACATTGGTTGAATTTGAGCAGCCTATACCTGTCGAGGCCTTGGAACAAGTGCCGGGTGTGCTGAGCGCGACACTGGCCGAGGGCGCGACTTACCGCATCGTCTCCCGCAAAGACACTGACATCCGGTCTACTTTATTCCGGGTAGCCGCTGAGCGCAACTGGCCGCTCGTAGGTCTCCGCCACGAAGAGAACTCACTCGAAAAGATATTCCAACAACTGACGAAGTAGGGTAAAATCAATGCTCGCAATACTTAAGAAAGAATTTAACGGCTTCCTGAACACGCTGATCGCCTATATCGTGATCATGGTGTTTCTGGTGGCAATTGGCATGTTCATGTGGGTTTTCCCGGAGAGCAACGTGCTCGATTACGGCTTTGCCGACATGCAGACGCTCTTCAACATGGCCCCTTGGCTGTTTCTGTTCCTGATTCCGGCCATTACCATGCGTACTTTTGCCGAGGAGAAGCGGGAGGGTACGATTGAGCTTTTGCTTACCAAACCGATCTCTGACCTGCAGTTGATCTTGGGCAAATACTTTGCGGCACTTTTGCTGGCGCTGTTTGCCCTTATCCCCACTCTGATCTATTACTACACCATTTATGAGCTGGGCAATCCGCAGGGCAACGTGGACTCCGCCGCCGTGGTGGGCTCTTATTTGGGACTGGTCTTTCTGGCGGGAGTGTTTACGGCTATCGGTGTGTTCGCCTCGTCGGTTTCAGATAACCAGATCATCTCGTTTGTAATCGCTATTTTTCTGTGCTACATCATTTACGCCGGTTTCGAGCTGATTGCCTCTATACCTGTGTGGGGTGGCTATGGCTATTTTATCAGCCAGTTGGGTATAGAGTACCACTATACCGCCATTAGCAAAGGGCTCATTGACTCGCGTGATGTGCTCTACTTTTTGAGTGTGATTGCCATTATGATTCTATCGACTAAACTTGTTTTGAGCAGCAGAAAATGGTAACAGAGCAAGTACAGACGCAGCCGGCCTATAAAAGCAAACGAAGCCGTGACCTGACCCGCTACCTGATCTGGATAGTGGCAATCGTGTTACTAAATGTGCTGGCAGCCAATTTCTTCTTCCGCCTTGATTTGACCGAAGACAAGCGCTATACTATTTCTCCTGTAACCAAGCAGATGCTTGCGGAGTTGCCTGAACCGGTTTTTGTGGAGGTATACCTAGAGGGCGAGTTTCCGGCCGGCTTCAAACGTTTGCAGCAATCCGTGCGCGAGACGCTGGACGAGTTTAGGATATACGCGGGTGGCAACGTGCGCTACGAATTTATAGACCCCAACGATATTTCGGACGAGGAACAGCGGGTTGCGCTGTTTCAACAACTGGCCGCTTCAAGTATACAACCGACGAACCTACGAGCCATAGAGGGAGGGAAGCAGGTGGAGCGCCTCGTTTTTCCGGGAGCACGAGTGATGTACAAAGGCAAGGAAACCGGCGTTATGCTGCTGAAAGGTAATCTGGCGGCCTCTGCCGATGAGCGATTGAACCAGTCCGTAGAAGGGGTGGAGTACGAGCTGGCTACAGCCATACGCAAAATGGCTTTCCCGGGCTCGAAGACCATTGGCTACATCAGCGGCCAAGGGCAACTGGAAACACAGTATGTAACGGACCTTTTGGGCTCTTTGCAGGAGTTTTACCGCGTTGCCCGTGGTGAGCTGAGCGATATACCTAGTTTGCAAGGCTTGGACCTGATAATCATAGCCAAACCGACTGAAGCGTTCACCGAGGCTGATAAGTATAAGATCGACCAGTTTATCATGAACGGGGGCAAGGCTGTGTTCTTCGTGGACGCGCTGAATGCTAACATGGACAGTGTAGGGGCAGGCGGGATGTTCGCCATGCCGTATAACCTGAACCTCGACGACCTGTTTTTCCGCTACGGCGTGCGCCTCAATCCGACCATGATCATGGACCTGAACTCAGGTTTTATACCGATCGTGACGGGCTATACCGGAGAGAGGCCCCAGACCGAGATGATCAACTGGCGCTTCTACCCCTTGCTCAACACCTTCGCCAGACACCCGATCACTCGCAACATCGACGCGGTATACTCTAAATTTATCGGCACGATCGACACGGTGAAGGCCGACGGTATACGCAAAACCCCTTTGGTTTATACCTCGGTTTACTCCCGCGTGATGCAGGCGCCGGTGCCTCTCACGCTCGAAGAGGCCCGTATGGAGGTGAAGCCGGAGCAGTATCAGGCCGGTCCTCAGCCGGTGGGTTATCTGCTGGAGGGAGCCTTTACCTCGCTCTTCCGTAACAGGAGAGCGCCGGAGGGGATGGAGAGCACACAGGTAAAAGAAACTGGCGTGCCTACCAAAATAGCAGTATTCTCGGATGGCGACTTGATACGCAATGACGTAAACCCACGTACCGGTCAGGCCTACGAATTGGGTTTCGACAGGTATAACAACGTGACTTTTGCCAACCGCGAACTGGCCATGAACACGGTCCACTACCTGCTCGATGCCGGAGGCCTCATCAACGTGCGCAGCAAGGAAATACAGCTTCGGCCACTGGATCGGGTACGGGTGAAAGAGGAACGTACTTACTGGCAGCTGCTCAATCTCGTAGCTCCGATCGTGCTGCTGACCCTGTTTGGGGTGGTGCGTTACTACCTGCGCAAGCGCCGTTACGAGCGTTTCTAAGTTTTTTGCCCTGTATGTAAAGAAATTGTGAAAAAGCAGGCGGCTTTACTTCGTTTAAATGCGAAATTTTTTAACTTTGTCCAAATAACATTATAGCTATACATAATGAAATTTATCGTCTCTTCTTCTGCTCTTTTGAAGCAGCTAGCCAGCATAAACGGCGTAGTAACCAACAACCCGGTGGTTCCTATCCTTGAGAACTTCCTGTTCGAAATCAACGACAGCACCCTGACCATCACAGCCAGTGATTTGGAGACATCCATGATCACGGAGTTGCCGGTAGAGGCGAAGGAAAGCGGCCGCATTGCTGCCCCTGCAAAGATTTTGATCGAGACGCTGAAGAACCTGCCAGATCAGCCGGTTACCTTCACCATCGACGAAGAGACCTATACCATCGAGATCAGCTCCTCTAACGGACGCTATAAACTCTCTGGCGAGAACGCAACTGACTTCCCGCGTGTACCTGTGGTGAAGGGTGGAAGCGCCATCGAAATTCCGTCTAATGTGCTGGCTCGTGCTATTAACAAGACGATTTTCGCAGTAAGCAATGACGAGCTTCGTCCGGCTATGACGGGTATCTACGTGCAGCTGCGCCCTGATAACGTTACTTTTGTAGCGACGGACGGCCACCGTCTGCTTCGTTTCCGTCGTACGGACATCTCCACGAGCCAAGAGGCTTCTTTGATCATCCCACGTAAGGCCTTCACACTGCTGAAGTCTACACTGCCTTCAGAGGCTACTGCCGTGCGCATGGAGTTCAACCAATCAAACGCGTTCTTTAGCTTTGACAACATCCGTATGATCTGCCGTCTGATTGACGAGCGCTATCCGGATTATGAGAACGTGATTCCGGTGCAGAATCCGAACAAACTGGTGATTGACCGCTCCGCTTTGCTGAGCTCTGTCCGTCGTATCTCAATCTACTCTAACAAGACTACACATCAGATCCGTTTAAAGCTATCAGGCTCTGAGCTGCAGGTAT
Source organism: uncultured Pontibacter sp. (assembly GCF_947499215.1). Classification (GTDB taxonomy): domain Bacteria; phylum Bacteroidota; class Bacteroidia; order Cytophagales; family Hymenobacteraceae; genus Pontibacter. The sequence continues at coordinate 741,414 of NZ_CANMNI010000001.1, read as the reverse complement.
CTGCCGAAGACCTTGACTTCTCAAACGAAGCAAACGAGCGACTGACTTGCCAGTATGACGGTGAGGATATGGAAATCGGCTTCAATGCGAAGTTTTTGATCGAAATGCTCAACAACATCGACGCCGACGAAATCTCTTTTGAGCTCTCCACACCGAACCGTGCCGGTCTGTTGATGCCGCTTGCAAATGAAGATAATGAAAATGTTCTGATGCTGGTGATGCCTGTAATGCTGAACAATTACGTATAAGAAAATAATTTCTCCTAATGCAGAAAGGCGGACCGTTATGGTTCGCCTTTCCTGTTTTTAGAGGGTGTGTTTTCCTCTGCTTTTGACTGTAAATAATCTAGTTAAAGCATTTTCTTCTTTATCAAGCCTGAATCTTTACTATTGCTGCAGCTTGATGAACACAGGGAAGTGGTCGCTATACCCTCCAATATAGAGTGTACCTGACCAAGTCTGACGAGGTGTATCTTTATATCTGCCAAAGGTAAACTTGGCAAACTCGGGATCATGTATCTGAGCCGACCCGTGCACAAACTGGAGGCCGCTTCCTCGCCCACTGCTAATCAGCGATTTGGAAACTAGTATCTGGTCGCGCATTTTGTTGTCGTTGCGGGTATGGAAACTACCGAGGCCCTGTACATACCATGTATAGAACGTGTTGAACAGCTCCTCCTGATAGGCCGGATTAGGACGTCCTGTGGCTTTTAGTACACGTTCCATGTTGGCAGACTTAGGTTCATCTACGAAATCGCCCAGCACGATGATTTTAGCGTTTTTATCTGCCTTTTTCTGAGCGTCTATCTGGCGGCGGAGCTCTGCTGCCGCGTCCCTTCTACGAGCTGTGCCCAATGTGGTACTGCCACGGTCTTCCGGCCAATGACTGACGTATACCGTCACCGGTTCACCTGCCAAGGTGCCTTTCACTTGCAGGATATCGCGTGAGGCAAAGCCTCTCTCTGAGAATTTAATGGGCAGACTGGTATGGGTTGTAGGTTTAAAGACTCTAGGGTTATACAGCAGTGCCACATCCAGCCCCTCGGGGTCTCGTGAATCGTAATGTATAATGCTATAGCGCCGCTTGCGAAGCGGGTTAGAGCGCACGAGGTCTTCCAGCACTTTGCGGTTCTCCACTTCGGCAAGGCCCATTATTGCCGGAGCATCTTTGCCGCCAATGGACTCAATGACCTGAGCGATATTCTTTATTTTAGTGCTGTACCTGTCCTGATTCCAGTTCATGATTCCTTCCGGCGTGAAGCCATCATCATCAATTTTAGGGTCATTTTCAGTGTCGTAGAGCTTTTCCGTATTGTAAAAAGCGACCGTGTGTAACTTGGGCTTTTTAATAGAGGATGTTAAGCTGGCGCATCCCGAGAGGATGGTCAGGCTAAAAAGAAAGAAGAAGGTTTTTATTCCGTAGCGCATCGCGTAACTTTGTACTTAGTTTTAGTATTCAAGCATAGTACGAGATATATATAGCACAAAGTTTAACAGAAACGAAAATGAAGAAGTCAGAGATATACTTTAGCATCGCATTAGACGAGCAGCGCGTACCGGAAGCCATCAGCTGGAGAGCCACCGACGCAGGCGAGAAGATCCACTTTGCCAAGGCCATTAACATCTCCCTGTGGGACCGTGATGAGGCCGGTACCATGAAGATCGACCTATGGACTAAGGATATGCCGATCGACGAAATGAAGTACTTCTACATCGACACTATCGGGGCTATGGCGCAAAGTATAGCCACCGCTACCAGCGATAAAACAATGGCCGATAAAATGCGCGCCCTGTGCGAGGACCTGATGAGCCACGTAGAGGAAGAGCGCAAGAAGCAAAACAACTAAGCCCAGAAACAAAGAAAGCCACCTTAAGAGGTGGCTTTTGTATTTATAAGAAGTCTTTTTTCTAATTAGTTGACGTTATTTTCAGAGGCATTCTCGTTAGATGCGAGGTTTTGAGTACCCTGCTCGCTCAAATTCGCCATAAATTCTCTGTCAACTTTTGAGTACATTTTACGGTCGCCGAAGTAGTCGTTATACTGTACTGTGCTCAGTACGTCCTCAAACGCAAGGTCACGTACGGCAAGCACATCTTTGCACTTCTCAGCGATTAGTTGCTCATTACCTTCAAACTTCTGCTCGATCTCAGTGATTTGCGCAGCAACATCAAGGTTGATGGCTCTAACTTTGTTCGACTGATAGTTATTAAGACGAAGCTCCTTAATCATCTGGTCAGATAAGTGATTGGCACGCTTCTCTGCAACCAAGGATACATTCCCTGTGGCAGTTGCGCCATATACTATTCCGAATACCATAAATGTCATTACCAGTAGCTTTTTCATAATCTTAGTTTTTGTAGAGTTTTAAATGCTTTTAATCCGTTTCCAGAGGCATTGTAGTTTTAAAACGAAGAAGGTGCTGAAATGATTCCTGACCCTCTTTAATTTTTTATGCTATTCCTCTGAGTTGGATACGTGTAATATAGTGCAGATATAATGCCAAAAAAGGTCGAATAGTGTGATTATTCGACCTTTTTTGAGATATTTTAAAATATAACCACTTTATTACCAAACATTTCGCCACATCATCGATTCTACTGGTTTGGTCGTGCGATTATTGTATTTCGCGTTGTCTTTGCTGTTGTAATAGTTCTCAATTCCGCCTTTTACCTCGAAATAAATAAGCTGCCCGATCGGCATGCCATGGTATACCCGTACTTGTTGCGTTACTGAGATCTCCAACGTCCACGTGTTACAGAAGCCCACATCGCCTTTGCCGGCAGTGGCATGAATGTCTATACCCAGACGGCCTACACTTGACTTGCCCTCTAGAAAAGGTACGTGCGCATGCGTTTCAGTATACTCAAATGTGACACCAAGGTATAGCGTGTTAGGCTGCAGCACAAAGCCCTCTTCTGGAATCTCGAATACGTCGATCTCGTTATGCTTTCGGGCGTCAAGTACCTCGTCGCGGTAAGTTGCCAAGTAGCGGCCTAAATGTACATCGTAGGAGTTGGTGCCGAGGCTGGAACGCTTGAAAGGCTCAATCAGGATAGTGCCTTTCTCAATCTCCTCTAAAATCTGCTTATCTGTAAGAATCATGGGGGTGCAATGTTATGGCTGTAAAAGTACGGAAATTGGGTGAATTGTTGATTGTTAATTATTGGATTGTTAAATGGCTTAATGGTTGAGATTGGACAGTAAGTATAGATGCAATCAACATGTGTTTGTTTTCGTGAGAGTAGTAGAGTATAAGGTGACAATATAGCTAACAAAAAAACGGCAGTCCATTGCTGAACTGCCGTCTCTGTATCATAAGGTATAGTTATTGCTGTACTGCCTCTTGCAGCGCCTCGTGGCTGGCTTTGATGTACTCCTCTACCAATTCATCTGTAATGGCTGTGGATACAAACAGCGACTCGTACTGTGAAGGGGCAAGGTATATGCCGCGCTGCAGCATGCTGTTGAAGTAGCGGCCAAACATCGCCGTGTCGGATGTCTTGGCGCTTTCGAAATCGGTGACAGGCTGCTCTGTGAAGAAAATGCTGAACATAGAGCCTACATGGTTGATGGTATAGTTCATATCCAACTCATGCATGTTCCGCTTCATGCCGGCTACCATTTTGGCTGTGGTCTGTTCCAAATTCGTGTATACCTCCGGATGGCTCTGCAAATACTGTAGCATGGCCATACCTGCTGACATCGCAATCGGGTTACCGGAGAGCGTACCTGCTTGGTATACCGGTCCGGCCGGAGCCACAAAATTCATGATCTCTTTTTTGCCACCGTAAGCGCCTACCGGCATACCGCCACCGATGATCTTGCCCAGCGTGGTCATATCCGGCGTAACGCCATAGAGCTGCTGCGCACCGCCCGGAGCGAGACGGAAGCCTGTCATAACCTCGTCAAAGATCAGTACGATACCCTCTTTGGTGCAAAGGTCGCGCAAGCCTTGCAAGAAACTGGGCGCAGGGAGTACAAGACCCATGTTGCCAGCCACTGGCTCTAGGATGATGGCAGCTATTTGGTCTTTATTGGCTTCTATGAGTGTCTTCACTGCCTCCAGATCATTGAAAGGAGCGGTGAGGGTATCAGCGGCCACACCTTGCGTTACGCCCGGGCTGTCGGGCACACCAAGCGTAATGGCACCACTACCAGCAGCAATCAGAAATGAGTCGCCGTGGCCATGGTAACAGCCTTCGAACTTGATCATTTTGTTGCGGCCGGTATAGCCTCTGGCTACACGCACAGCCGACATAGTCGCTTCGGTACCGGAGTTTACCATACGCACCTTCTCAATGGAAGGCACCATGTTCACGATCAGTTCGGCGATCTCGATTTCCTTGCGGGTTGGGGCTCCAAAAGAAAGGGAGTTAGGTATAGCTTTTTGCACGGCTTCCTGCACGACTTCAGAGGCATGGCCCAGAATCATCGGGCCCCATGAGTTGATGAACTCCATGTAGCGGTTGCCGTCCTCGTCGTACATATAGGGACCTTTGGCCGATACCATGAAGCGCGGATTGCCGCCCACGGCTCTGAAGGCACGAACAGGCGAGTTTACACCGCCCGGTATGGAATGCTGTGCACGTTGAAACAGTTCTTCGCTAATTGGTGCTATTTTCATCGTATTAATGTCTATGTGTTTTAGATCGAAGGCTGATACTTAAAATATCAACCTCTTAATTATTCTGATTGGAGGCAGTCCTACTTTCAGTATTCTTTTCCAGCTTCTAAAAAACCGGATTCACCACCGTCAGTTGTTGGTTTTCCAATTTGGTAATGGGGATGTATTGATTGTCGCGGCGCAACTCATTGAGTGAGGAACCGTCGTTATAGCCTAGCCCCTGATAGAAAACACCGGGCTTCAAGCGATCGTTACCAAGCGTCAGATTGAAGCGTGGACCGTAATTCTGCAGCAGCGTTCCGAAGTAGTACATCATCTCAAAACCGGCATAGGCATATTGTGAAGGCGGAATGTTATACCTTGCAGCATATTTTTTCCTGAAATGTCTGGCAGCTGGACCTAACTGGTCGACATACTTCGGACTAACAAAGTAAATCTCCAAGTCATCAAGCTGGCGCAGCGTGATCTGGCCTATACCGAGCCACTTCTCATAGGTCATGAGTGGGAGGATGGCCGCTCTGGACTGCAGTGTGCTGATGGTATTGACCGCTGCCGTCATCTGGTCTGAGAAAACTGCGATATGCCCCATGTCATCCAGCTTCAGGTCCTTGAAAATTGCGGCTGTGGCAGCGTTTTGTGCTGAATTCAGCTTTTTATAAGTAGCTACCTTGCCACCCAGCTTCAGAAACTGCTCACGGTAGTGCTGCGCAAAAGTTATATCGTCCTTATCATCTTCAAAGAGGATGATGGCCGTTTTAACTGGAAAAGTATTGTAAGCGTATATAGCCGCCTGCTGTGCCTGAGTTGCAATGGATGACTCGAACAAAAACACATTGGGATTATCGCCTGCCACTTCTAGGTCCTGTGAGAGCGGGTTTATCACATTCACATTGTTTTCAGCGGCAAAGCGGGCAGCGATTTTAGCGGAAGACTTGTAAACAGGGCCTATCACGAGGTCCATTTGTTTTAGCTCCGGTGTGTTCAAGATGCTTTTTACCGCCATTGTATCCGTTCCCGCGTCATAAGCATACAGGTTGATGTTTATACCTTGTCGCTTGAGTGAGTCCTGCGCCAGTTTCATACCGGCAAACAAATCGGTCGCAAACTGGTTTTTGCGGGCTGCCTGACCCAAGTCTTGGCTTAGCTGAAAGGGCATGAGCGCCGCCACATTGTAAGCCTGCTTGCGCATGGCATTGGCGCTCAAATAACGGTTGCGGTCCAGTTTGTGCTTCGAAACGATTTGTTCGAGTGTAGCCTTGTCCTCTGGACGGTACCAGCCAGCCAAAAGCTTATCTGCATAGGTCTGTGCTACAGCTTTATCGTCAGGGTGGCGTTGCAACAACTGCTCAAATGCTTCACGCTCTGTGATTCTTGTTAGGTAATAGCGCTTCAAGCCTTCTGCGTCAGCTTGCAGTTTGGAAGAGCGGATCGTGTTTAGTTCTGCAAGCGCCTGATCGTAACTGCCTTGTTCGAACAGCACATTAGCTAGCAGATAGCTTGCCTCCGGCTGATTCGGCCAACTCGGGTGCTGAGAATTCAGCTGCTGCAGCATGCGCTGTGCCTCAGGAAGCTTGTTGGCCTTGAGGGCCGCTACGGAGTATAGATAGGAAGCTTCGGGTGCATACGGATTTTTAGGTCCTGTCTGTGTGGCGGGCAACAACTCAGCCATCGCCTTGTCAAAACGCTCTTGCTCGAGCAATACCTTGCCATTACTATAGGTAGTACTGTAGTCCTGCTGTGCCTGTGCAGGCAATGCCAAGGCAGTCAGTAACAGCATACCCGCTGCATGCTTCAAAAAGCTTCTTTTCATGTTCATTTTAATTTTGAATGAGCGAATGGGTGATTGAGTGAATTTGTTTAGAATTTCAAAATTTTCACCCATTCACTCACCCGCTCATTCACTCATTCACTCACTAATATTATTCCCACTCGATAGTAGCCGGTGGTTTAGAGCTAATGTCGTATACGACGCGGTTGACGCCTTTCACCTTGTTGATGATCTCGTTCGACACGTCGGCCAGAAACTCGTACGGCAAACGGCTCCAGTCCGCTGTCATGCCGTCGATAGAAGTTACGGCACGAAGGGCTACCACATTTTCGTAGGTACGCTCATCGCCCATCACACCAACCGACTGTACCGGCGTCAGGATAGCGCCAGCCTGCCATACCTCATCGTATAAACCTGATTTCTTTAGGTTGCTGATGAAGATATGATCTACCTGTTGCAAAACGTGCACTTTTTCTGGGGTGATGTCACCTAAAATACGAATCGCCAAGCCCGGTCCTGGGAAAGGGTGACGACCCAAGATATTATCGTCAATCTTCAGGGTTTTACCCACTAAACGCACTTCGTCTTTGAATAGCGCCTTCAGCGGCTCCACCACTTTCAGTTTCATGAAGTCAGGCAGACCGCCCACGTTGTGGTGGGACTTGATGGTAGCCGAAGGGCCTTTCACGCTCATTGACTCGATCACATCCGGGTAGATCGTACCCTGTGCCAACCACTTAACGTCTTCAATTTTGTGAGCCTCGTCGTCGAATACCTCGATAAACACACGGCCGATGGCTTTGCGCTTGCCTTCCGGATCTGAGATACCGGCCAATGCTGAATAGAATCTGTCTTTCGCGTCAACGCCTTTCACGTTCAGACCCATGTGCTTGTAGGAGTCCAGAACGCTTTCAAACTCGTCTTTGCGCAACAGGCCGTTGTCTACAAAGATACAGTAGAGGTTTTTACCAATCGCTTGGTGAATCAGCATGGCGGCCACGCTAGAGTCAACCCCGCCTGACAGGCCGAGCACCACTTTATCATTGCCTAGTTGCTGTTGTAACTCAGCCACAGTCGCTTCTACAAATTGTTCGGAGGTCCAGTCCTGCTGGCAGTCGCAAATATGCACTACGAAGTTTCGAAGCAATGTTTTGCCTTCATCGGAGTGGGTTACCTCGGGGTGAAACTGTATACCGTATGTCTCCTGATCGCGCAGCTTGTAAGCGGCCACACGCACGGTCTCCGTACTGGCTATTACTTCAAAATTGTCTGGAATTTCCTTGATCGTGTCGCCATGTGACATCCAAACCACCGAACCCGGGGTGAGTTCTTTCATGAGGCGGTTGGCGGTGTGCAGCTCGGTAAGTCTGGCACGGCCGTATTCGCGGATGGTAGAGGGAGTAACTTCGCCTTGGTGCTCATAAGCGATCAGTTGTGCCCCGTAGCATACGCCCAACAATGGGAGTTTGCCCATAAACTGGCTCAAATCGATAGTAGGGTGTTCTTGGTCGCGCACCGAGCAGGGGCTGCCCGAGAGGATAACGCCTTTGACGTCATCTGTGAGTTCTGGAACATTATTGTAAGGGTAGATCTCACAATATACATTAAGCTCACGCACCCGTCTTGCAATTAACTGGGTGTACTGGGAGCCGAAGTCGAGAATCAGTATTTTTTCTGGCATGCGCAAAGGTAAGGCACTTTAGGGGTTTTTGCCAAAAATAGGGGATATATGTTTTAATTGCTGGTTTAAAGCATAAAGGATTGCATGGAATGCTTTATGCTGTTCTAGCAACTCTATACCTTTCGGTTCAATCAGGTTTAATCTCCTAAAAATGTTTTTCCTTCAAACCCTCTGACAGAGAGCACTATTTCTGCTCATTCTTGCTAAAACGACACTATTCTGCAGAATAAATTTGCACTGCAAGATAATCTTCGTACTTTTGTAACGGCAAATCGGCACGGCCAGCTCCCGTCGAACTCCCCCAGGGCCGGAAGGCAGCAAGGGTAGATGGTTGAAGCGGCGCGATGTTGGTTTGCCACTTTTTTTTGCCCATACTTTTCTGACCGGCCCCGCTGCCGGTCTTTTTGTTTCAAACGAAATCTACCCCTAAGGAAGTCCAAACTCCAGTAAGGGTCTGAGAACCACAGTATTCACATCCGGATAACGCCCTGTATCTAAATTGTCCTGCATCTTTTACCTAATGTCTTTTGACTTAGGTCATATTGCGTTAGATTTGTAAGCAAATCTAGATCCTCAGCATTATGAAATTCTTTGTTGATACTGCAAACCTGCAGGAAATTCAGGAAGCACACGACCTCGGCGTGCTCGACGGTGTAACCACCAACCCATCGCTGATGGCCAAAGAAGGCATCTTCGGCCACGATAACGTGATGGCGCACTATAAGCAGATTTGCGAGATCGTGGATGGCGATATCAGCGCGGAAGTAATCGCGACTGACTTCGACGGCATGGTACGCGAGGGCGAACTGCTGGCAGAACTGCACCCGAACATCGTAGTGAAGGTGCCAATGACGCGTGAAGGCGTGAAAGCGATCCGTCATTTCAGCGAGCGTGGCATCAAAACAAACTGTACACTGGTATTCTCCGCTGGTCAGGCTATTCTGGCTGCAAAGGCTGGTGCTACCTACGTGTCTCCGTTCGTAGGCCGTCTCGACGACGTGTCAACTGATGGTTTGCAGCTGATTGAGCAGATCGTGCACATCTACGGCAACTATGGCTACCAGACACAGGTACTGGCCGCTTCTGTGCGTCACGTGATGCACCTTGTGCAGTGCGCTGAGCTGGGTGCCGATGTGGTAACTTGCCCGCTTTCTGTAATCACTGGTTTGTTGAACCATCCACTGACTGACATCGGTCTGCAGAAGTTCCTAGCTGACCACGCCAAAGGCAATAAGTAATAGTGAATGACTAATGAGTAATGATTAGTGAAGAATAGTGAATAAGGTATGAATCTTAAACATTATGCTTCATTAATCATTATCCATTCTATGCTATAGCAATTAATCATTAGTCACCATTCATTATTCATTCCATAAAGATGTACATCATCAAAGTAAAGGGCAAGGCCAAAATTCCGGATTACATACAGTTGCGCGACGATAATTTCGTGTTAATCGCCTATTTTAGGGCAGACCGTCCGCTTAAGAACCTCGACCGCTACGGGCTGGAGGGAAAAGAGGAGGCCTTGGCTGCGCTGATTGAATCCCTTGAATTTGGCAAATTGCAGCAATTAGACATTTAAAATACCTATGAGTTTTTCTTCTTCTACTCCAGTGGTTTCGCTGCGCGATGTGGCTATTTATCAGGATGTGAACACCGTGCTGAGCAGTGTCAACTTTGACATTGAAAAGGGCGAGTTCGTGTACTTGGTAGGGCGCACAGGAAGCGGGAAAAGCTCTTTGCTCAAAACCCTCTACGGTGACTTGCCACTTCTGACAGGTACAGCCGCTATCGCCGACTTTAAGCTGAATAAGCTACCCCGCAAACAGGTCCCATACCTGCGCCGCAAGATTGGCATTATCTTTCAGGACTTCCAGTTGCTTTTCGACCGCACGGTGGCCGAAAACTTGGCCTTTGTGCTGAAAGCTACCGGATGGAATGACAAATCGAAGCGCAAGCAGCGAATCTCTGAAGTGCTGATGCGTGTTGGACTGGACGCCGCCGCCAACAAACTCCCGCACCAACTATCGGGCGGTGAGCAGCAGCGTATCGTGGTGGCTCGCGCGCTCTTGAACGAGCCTGTTATCTTACTGGCCGATGAGCCTACCGGTAACCTCGACCCGATCGTGGCCGACGGCATCATGCAACTCTTCAATGAGATCAACAACAGTGGCACGGCTGTACTCATGGCTACCCACAACTACGAGATCATCAACCGCTACCCACACCGCGTGCTCAAGTGCGAGAACGCCAAGGTGTTGGATTCAAAAGTGGAGACTTTTACCCTGACTACAGGTTACTAAAGATACTCTTCTAAATAGCTATACCTATCTGCGCACCTTATTCAGTATCCACTGGTTCATTTCAGGGTATACCCGCAGGCTTAGCATTAAACCCATGTAGATGGCGGTAATCATTAGCGAACGCACCAGTATGTCAAGGTATAGATTACCTAGGTAGGGCAGGAGATAGGCGGCCCCTAGGGCGATGGCAGCGATTACCGTCACGGTCACAGAACTCCAAGCAAAAGGCTGCATTTTGTAAATCCACTGCACAAAGAAAAGGCGCAACAGGTTGATGGTCACATAAGAGATCATGGAGGCCAAAGCCGCGCCGTTAATTCCGTAAATAGGTATAAAGACGTAGTTCGTCCAGATAGTAAGGCCGGCCAGCACCACGTTGAAAAGCAGGTCCCAGCGGTATTTCTCTGAAGTGGCCAGAATGATACCGTTTATACCTGTGGCCAAGTCGATGATGCGGGCCATGGACAGGAAAAGCACCACATACTTACCCGCCCTATAGGTTTCCGGCATAAAGGAAAACAGGTTGTCAATGTTCGCCCAGATGCCGATAAATAGTAGCAGTCCGACAATCAGGTTAATGAGCGTGATCTGCTTGTAAAGTTTCTCCATACCTGCCATATCACGATCTTTCCAATACTCGGCAACCTGCGGAAAAGCAATTTTGAAGATAGAACGTGCCGGCACCATAATGGCGCTGGTAATGAAGAAAGCCGTGGTATAAATGCCATTGTCCCCCAGACTGTAGGAACTAATCATGATCTGGTCAACCGTCGTGATGATGGTGACCGAGATATTGCCCATGAAGGTGAAGAAGCCATAATAGAGCATCTCACGCAGCGGTATAATTCCTATCACGGCCAGTTGCGGCCGCAGGAACAGTTGTTTCAGCCATAAGGCATAGACAACTAAAGAAAGTGTGATGACAGCATTGATGACAATATAAAGTAGCACAAACTCCCGGAAAACGATCAGGTCGAAAGCGAAGAGCGTGATGAGCAGCGTAGTAAGAATGCGCAGCAGAAAATCCTGCGCGAAAGATGAAATGATTGTTTTGAAAAGGGAGCGCAGATAAGCCGTCAGCAGGTTGAAAAGCAGCGTGAAGAAGGCTAGTGGAATAACGAAATAATAGTAGGTGAGCAGGAGGGGGGAGTTTTCAATGTAGTAATCGATCACAACCGGCTTGAAAAGCAGGAAGAGACCTGTGATAGCCGCGAAACCCAGCAGGGGCACAGTGAGCAGCAGAAAAAGAAAACCATTGTGCTCTTTGCCTTTGTCCCGGAAATAAGGGAAGTAGCGCACGCTCATGTTCACAAAGCCTAAGGCAGAGAACTGCGCAAACATAACCGAGATCTGAATCAGCAGACGGGTCAGACCCACTTCCTCCTCAGCCAGAAAATTCGGGAACAGCAGAATGGTGTTCACATAGCCGATGGCGATGCCGGCATATGAAATGATCGTGTTCCAGATTCCCTCGCGCTGGAGATTAGGCATTAGTCGGGTAACAAGTTAGGTATAGCAGGCAAATATAGTATTATTCTATTGAAGTGGCAGGGGCTTGTCTGGGCTGGTCGGGATTTGTTCCATAAACTCCTTTATATACTGTGTTGCCAGCTCACCGCTCTTGCCATCATAGGCTGTTCCGACAGTTGCATTGTAATACTTGGCCCGCTGGTATACTTCAGGCTTCTGGGCTATACCTTGCTGAAGCAGCAGGCTCAAGTCCTTGTAAGACGGGGCAGCCTCTATCAGTCCATGCGCCGCATAGCCATAGTAATCGTGTAAACCCTCTTTCGGATTAAGGTTAAAGTAGACCGACCACACGTTCAGCAGCACCGCCTCCAAGTGTATACCTGAGTTACCACTTATGAGCATGTCTAGGTCCTGCAGATACTCGAAAACGGACTGCCTTTGGATATCGGACAGCTGAATATGCGGGCTGATATGTTGTATAAAGCTGAAATTCCGTTTGTCGCGGGGATGGGGGCGGAGGATAATACGTAAGTTTGGAAAATCGCGGCTGATATTCGAGAGAAGTGTTCTAACCTCCTCTGTCAGGTCCATCAAGCTGCAGGCTATACCTAAGACTTTCACCGTTTGGCTTTTGTTACGCAAGGGTACGAACTTATCCGCCTTGGGCATGCCAATAAATTCCACGCGACTAGTCACCTGACCGCATTGGGTATACTTGTCCAACGAGTCCTGTCCCTCGAGCAGATTTAGGTCAAAAGCCAGTGGAGGAAATAAGTTGCTGACACTGGAGTGCTGCACATAAACAGTTTTGATGCCCAGTTGCTTCGCTGCCAGCAGAATAGCACGCGCATCTGCATTGTGGTCGTTGGCAAACACGATGGCCTGCGGACGGTATTTTCTCAGCTTCTGTAGGTATACCTCATAGAAACCCACGGCATCGTAAAGCAGGTCCATGAAGCGAAGCGTGCTTTCTTTGCGACGGACAAGAAACTGAAAGAACAGGGGCAGAAACTTATAGTAGTAGATTAGTTTTTTGCGGAGTGACAGCCTTTGCACAGATTGGTTGTACCTGCCAATCGCTTTGCTTTGACCGGCCACCATTACAGCTTCAGGTATAGCCTCCTCCAGAAAATGTAGGCTGTCGTAGTTGTTCTGGCTTACCACATACAGCCATACCTTGCCGTGTAGCTTTTGAGGATGCTCTACGGACTGAAACAAATTCCCAAAAAGGCGTACCACGGTATAGCCCACAATGCGAAGCAAACGCTTAAAAGGGTTACTGGGAGAAGCCGCGTTTTTAGCGCTTTCCGGAAGCTTCAGGAAACCTTCGGAAAAATGCAGGTATAGGATGTTGCGGTAAAGGATATACCAGTCTTTCATGCGCTATACCATGTCCCAACTAAACGGAGTGCCGGCTTTGATAGCTTGTGTAGCCGTTTTGCCGAGCAGGTCTTCGTAGTGCTTCGGGGCAAGGCCCAAACCCGGCCTGATCACCCGGATATTTTCTTTTGTGAGCACCTCACCGACTTCAATATCTTTGGCGGCATAGACGGAGCGCTTGAAGAGGCGGCTCTTCTCCTCGGCCCGCTGCACACCGTACTGCACTCGCCCCAAGGCCTGCCACGCGCGCTCGGACTCCACCACCAGCGAGCGCAGCTCCTCCGGTTCCAGCGAAAAGGCCGAGTCCACGCCACCATCTGCTCGGCGAAGGGTGAAGTGCTTCTCGATCACGGTTGCGCCCAAGGCCACTGCGGCCACCGAGGCGCCCACACCCATGGTGTGGTCCGAGAGGCCGACCTGCACGCCGTAGAGCTCACGCATGTGGGGGATAGTGCGCAGGTTCGTGTTCTCCGGCGTGGCCGGGTAGGTGGAGGTGCACTTGAGCAGGATCAGTTCCAGACAGCCCTCCTCACGCAACACCTGCACGGCTTCGGCCACCTCCTGTATGGTGGCCGCGCCGGTGCTCATGATCACAGGCTTGCCCGTGGCCGCCACTTTGCGCAGCAGCGGGTGGTCTGTGTTCTCAAACGAGGCGATCTTGTAGACAGGGGCGTCGAGGCTCTCTAGAAAGTCTACGGCCGTTTCGTCGAAGGGGGAGGAGAAGGCGAGGATACCCCGCTCCCGGGCCCGCTCAAAAATGGGTTGGTGCCACTCCCAAGGTGTATAGGCCTCCTTGTAAAGGTCGTAGAGCTCGCGGCCCTTCCACAGCGAACCCTCGTCTTCGATGGTGAGGGCGCCGGGCAGCGTCATGGTGTCGGCCGTGTAGGTCTGAAGTTTGATGGCGTCGGCCCCGGCGTCGGCGGCCGCGTCAACGATCTGCAGCGCCCGCTCCAGCGACTGGTTGTGGTTGCCCGACATCTCGGCAATGATGAAGGGCTTGTGCGATGAGCCTACCAAACGGCCGGCTATTTCTATGTCGTGAATCATTTTTAATCCTAAGCTAAATTTCTATTGCCGCTCCAACACAAAGCGCATTGCCTGTGGGTGCTGCTGATCGGCTTCGCCATTGGCGAAACCTGCTTTTTCAAAAGACCGGATTGAGGCCTTGTGCTGTTGCTGTACTAGACCATCGATCTTGGTTACTTCGGGGCGCTCCCGTAATAATTTCTGAACACCCTTCTGCAGTACGGTGTGCCCTAGTCCTTTTCCTCGGAAATCAGCGCCGATTAAATAGCTAATGGTTGCCTTGTTGTCGCTTATGTCGAAGCGAATTTGGGCGGCCGGTAAACTGTCAATTTCAGCAATATAAATGCTAGTAGCAGGGTTGTCAAGTTTGGTCTGAAACCACTTGGTGTGCTCCTCAAGCGAAATGGGTTTCGGGTTAAAAGAATGTTGTCTCACCTCTGGGTCATTGGCCCATTCAAACAGCAATTGGAGGTCGGCTATGGTGGCTTTCCGAAGCTTCATGTCGGCCATCAAGCTAAGTTTCTGAAATAGCTGTAGAAGCCTTATGTCGCTTTTACCATCGAAGTGTAATCGTTGCGCTGCTACCTGTTCGTTAAACATCTCTTCGCTTATGTCTGCTTTAAGTGTCTTGTGCAGCGCAGCATAATCCGTAGCTATACCTTGTGAGATAAGGAAACTATGAATGCCCGCTTGGTTGTCAGCAGTCTGTTTTACGAAAAGCAGACCACCCACAGCGGCGTATTCATAGGATATCCCGCTAGCAGAGGTAACGGCCGCCTGACATTTAACCATGAGCCGGCGCATGCTTTCTGCAGACAGGTCACGGTGGAGCTTAATTTCCTTATGCTCTTTTACATATTGCTTGAGCTCATTCAAGTAGGTATAGGCGCTTCCCACCACTACTTCCAAATGCTTCACCGAAGGTATACCCTGTAGCAATTTAACTGCCTGCAAAGTATGATTATCTGGATCAGCACCACCCATACAAACCAGCACACGTAACTCATCCGCAGGTATAGTACGGGAAGCCTTAGCGGCTTTCAGGAAGGCAGGACGGAGCATTGCATAGTGTGGGCCGAGGGCTAACTGAGTATAGGGAGCAGTTTCGTACGCTTCTGGCAGTACGCCACCTGCTTGGTTAATCACCGCGTCGGCCACAAATGGGTAGGCGTGGATATCATCAACGCAAATTAGTGCGGCACCGCGTGACTTGATGTTCTGCTGGTACTCAGTTCTGAAATTGTAGCCGTCCAGCACCACAATCTCCTCTTCCGAAATATAGGCGTCTAGTTCGTGTTTGAACCGCTCCTCAGAGGCATCTGCCGGGGGCAGCAGAATGATGCCATGGCAAACTTCGCGGATGCGCTCCTGCAGGGCTTGGTCCGGTGACTGGATGGCGAACACGCACTCAAACTCCTTGCGCAGCATGTGCACCAGTGCCAATGAGCGCGTGACGTGCCCCAGCCCGATGCGGCTGTTGCCGTCTGCCCTGAAAATAATGCGTGTTTTCTTCTCCATACTATTGCAGTTTTAAAAGCGCTCTGGTAAATCCTACGTCCTGCAGCAATTTCTTGGCCTCCGTCATCTCCTCTTCTTCGGTTACAAAAACCTGCCGTTGCGAATTTGCGGCGTTGATCTCCCGCAGCCAAGGATTCTCCTGCAGCAGTTCGCTAATCGCATTGTGCGTGACCGGCCGGCCCGGTTTCCAGAGCCGTTCAAAAAGCATAGCGGCCAGCGCGTAGTCGGTAGGGTAGTCTACGGTAAGGCGCAGCTGACTGATGGCAGAGTCGCAGTGAATTGTTCGGATATTGAAACCGGCCTCTCTTCTGATGAAGGGCGTCACATGCTCCCGGTCGGCGGTTGCCGTGGCCTGAATGGCGGCTTTTTCCAAGGCTTGTCTCGTGAACACCTCGACGTTGGTGCCGAGGGGGAGGCCTGTGGTAATGATATAATCTGAGTTAGTCTGTTGTAACTGCTCCACCGCCCGGTCGATTGTCTCCGGCATCACGAAAGGGTTGTCGCCGGTGAGCCGCACGATCACATCCAGTTCATAGCTGTGCGCCGTCTGCCGGAAGCGCTCCAGCACATCATCGGCCGACCCGCGCAGACAGGGAATTTCCATTTCGCTGCAGAAAGCCTTGATGGCATCATCGGCGCTGCGAGTCGTGGTGGCAATGATTGTTTGGTGCAATGACTGGGCGGAACATGCGTTGGCCACCACATGCTCCAGCAGGGAGGGGCCGCCGCTGAAGGGCAGGGGCAGCAGGGCCTTGCCCGGCAGTCGCTCCGAACCGAGGCGCACCTGTATGATGGCGCCGACCTTCACCATGCCGTCCAGCCTCCGTCCAGTACCATGTTCTGGCCCGTCATAAAGGCCGAGGCGTCCGAAGCCAAGTATACGAAGGCTCCTTTCAAATCCTCCGGTTTTCCGATGCGACCCAGCGGGTTCTTCTTTTTGAGCTGCTCGACAAACACCTCGTTTTGTTGCACCTGCTCGCTCGGGAACGGACCCGGGGTGACGGCGTTGACGGTGATGCCATACTTGCCCAGATAACAAGCAAAGTAGCGCGTCAGCTGCAGCACACCCGCCTTGGCGGCCCCGTAGTGCGGCGGATTCAGGAAGGCGGGGCTCTCGTCGTAGATGCTGAAATCGGGGGAGACCATGCCGTACATAGACGACACGTTGATGATGCGTCCGCCGTTCTGCTTCAGATAGGGAATCACCTCCCGGATGCAGCGGTACACGCTGTTGAGGTTGCCGTCGATGCCGTAAGCCCATTCCTCGTCCGTGAGCAGCTCCGGCTGCTGGCCCTTTGAGTAAAAAGCGTTGTTCACCAATATGTTGAGCCTACCCTGTTCGCGCTGCACCTGCTCAAAGGCCGCCACAACGGTCTTCGTGTCGGAGATGTCGCAATAGACAAAGGCGAGGTCAAGATCGGTATGTTTGCTAAAGGCCTCCTTGAATTTGGCTTCGCTTCGCCCCAGTACATAGACCGTGGCACCGGCTTCGGCCAACCCCAAGCTGATGGCGGTGCCCAAGTGGCCGTAGCCGCCTGTGACGAGGGCCACCTTGCCGGTGAGGGAAAATAGATCGGTCAGACTTCTGCTCATGCGGGCCACTTGTAGGGTAAGAGTATATGCTCGTTTTCTTCTTTCAATTCTAACAGTTCGGTAAAGAGGGCCTCAGTCAAAACTGTGTCGCTGAAGCTGATGTTCTCCCGCAGGGTTTGCAGGCTCTCCACACCGATTACCACTTGGGAAATATAGGGATTTGACAGCGCAAAACCCAGACAAACCGCCCCTATCGGGAGTTGGTAAGTTTTGGCCAGTTGCTGCAACCGCTCCAGTTTGGGTGCTGCCTCCTGCAGGTGTGGCGGCAGGTTGCTTGACTGCATAAAATACAGCCCCTGCAGGTATACCGAGCGAATGTGTGTCTCAATACCCCGGCTTCTCAATTCAGGCAGCAGCTCCTCAAAGCGCCTGTCGAAGACACTGTAGGGGAACTGCACCAGATCGATCGGTGCCTCTAGCCGCAAAAGTTCCTCCGCCTCCGCCGGATGGTAGAGCGATATTCCGATCTTCTTCACTTGGCCGGAGGATTTGAGCTCTCGTAGCTCGTCAAGCACAGCAGGTTTGCCACCGTAAGTCGCATAACTGTGCAGTAGGTAGCCGTAGAGCTTGTCCACATGCAGTCGTTGCAGTGACTCCCGGAACGCCTGCGTGATGCTTTTATCCGGTTGGTTGGGTGGATACTTGGAAATAATGCGGTACTGGTCTGGCAGGGTGCTCAGGACTTCGCCCAAGCACTGCTCGCTGCTGCCGTAGGCCGCTGCCGTATCCAAGGTGAGTATACCTGCTGTTGCCGCTTCTGAAAGTATCGCTGCCACCTCTTGCTGCGGAACTTGTCCGCGCTGGTTACTGATGCCGTAGTCGAGCCCGAACTGGGCGGTGCCGAGTATGAGCCGGCCTGTATTTTTGAAAGGGGCAGCCTTCACCTTTGTACGAACTCCTTCACCCTCTCAATCACGAATCGCTGCTCCTCCTCCGAAAGGGTCGGGTACATAGGCAGGCTCAGGCAGCGCCCGTAGTAGTCCTCGGCCTCCGGGAAGTCGCCCTTCTTGTAGCCCAGTTCGCGGTAGTAGGGCATGGTGTGCGCCGGGATGTAGTGCACCTGCGCAAAAATTTGGTGCTCCCGAAGGAAGTCATAAAGCCCCTTGCGGTCCTCTACTTGAATGACGTATAGATGGTAGGCGTGACCCGTCTCCCCTGATTCAGTCAAAGCCGCAGAGTTAGTGCCCAGCACCTCTATACCCTCAGTGCCTGCAAACGCCTCGTCGTATACCCGCGCGATCTCTTTTCTTCTCGCCATGCCCTCGTCTGCTCTGGCCAGCTGGCTGATGCCCAGCGCGCAGAGCATGTCGGGGATGCGGTAGTTGTAGCCCAGCGCCTGCATCTCCATGTACCAGCCGCCGTGGTGCTCTTCCAGCAGGTCCGGATCGCGGGTGATGCCGTGGGTGCGGTAGAGCAGGAGCATTTTGTAGAGTTCCTCGTCGTTGGTGGTCACCATGCCGCCCTCGCTTGTGGCGATGTGCTTGACGGGGTGGAAGGAGAAGATGGCCAGTTCGGCGTAGCGTCCGTTGCCGCAGTGCTGTTTGTCGCCTTTACTGTCAATGAAGAAGCCGCCGGGCGAGTGGGCCGCGTCCTCGATGATCCACAGCCCATGCTCGTCGGCCAGTGCGCGCAGCTCCTCCAAGTTCACCGGGTTGCCGGCGAAGTCAACCGGGATGATGCCGTCGTAGTGGCCCCTGCACTGGGTCTCCACCATCTGGCGCAGTTTCTTTATATCGATCAGGCCTGTTTCAGGGTCGATGTCGCAGAACGCCACCTCGCCGCCGCAGTAGCGCACACAGTTGGCCGAGGCCACGAATGTGATGGGGGTAGTGATTACGCGCGAGCCCTCTTTCACGCCCAGCGCCATGGCGCTCAGGTGCAGGGCGGCCGTGCCGTTGCTCACAGCCACGGCGTACTTGGCACCCACGTATGCTGCGAAGGCCTGCTCAAACTCGGCAACCTTCGGCCCCTGCGTCAGGAAGTCCGATTGCAGCGTCTCCACCACCGCCTGTATGTCGGCCTCCGTGATGTGCTGACGACCGTAAGGGATGGGAGTTCTGAGTTTTGAGTTCTGAGTCACGAGTTGTTTTTAATGATGAATGAGTAATGAATAATGATGAATTAAATAGATGAATACGATTAAAAATTAATCATTCGTCATTCATCATTATTCATTAAAATTTGGGTCCACGTGCTGGCGGATTTGCGCGCGGAGCTGCTCTACGCTGAGCCATTCGGTGTTGGTGCCGGAGTTGTATTTGAAGCCCAGTTCTACCATTTTGCCATTGTGCGCTTTCATGAAATCCTCGACTGTCCAAAGTGGGGTAGAAGGTACAATGACGTAGTACTTGTCTAGCTCAACGGTGCTCAGGGAATCAGTTTCGGTGATCATTTCTTCGTGCAGTTTCTCGCCCGGACGTATACCTACCACTTCCTGCTTGCAGTTCGGACCAATGGCCTCTGCCAGATCGGTAATCACGTAAGAAGGAATCTTTGGTACGAAAATCTCGCCGCCCCAATGGTGCTCCAGCGCATGGAAAACCAGTTCCACACCTTCTTCCAGCGAAATATTGAAACGGGTCATTTCCGGGTGGGTGATCGGCAACACGCCTTCTTTACGTTTCTTCAAAAAGAATGGCACCACAGAACCACGGGAGCCAATCACATTACCATAACGCACCACCGAGAACTTGATATCGCGCTTGCCTTTCATGTTGTTGGCGGCAACAAATAACTTGTCGGA
Organism: uncultured Pontibacter sp.; assembly: GCF_947499215.1. GTDB lineage: Bacteria > Bacteroidota > Bacteroidia > Cytophagales > Hymenobacteraceae > Pontibacter. The sequence goes on along the minus strand of NZ_CANMNI010000001.1, from coordinate 721,308 downwards.
GCACAGTTTGGTGGCGCCGTACAGGTTGATCGGAGCAGCGGCTTTGTCGGTAGAGAGCGCTACTACGTGTTTCACGCCTGTGTCAAGGGCCGCGTTGATGATGTTCTCAGCACCTAAGACGTTGGTCTTGATACACTCCATCGGGTTATACTCGGCGGCAGGCACCTGTTTCATGGCGGCGGCGTGCACAATGATGTCGATGCCCTCGCAGGCGCGCTTAAAGCGGTCACCGTCGCGCACGTCTCCTATAAAGTAACGAACAGAGTTGTATTTGCTGTGCGGAAAAACCTGCGACATTTCGAACTGCTTGAGTTCGTCGCGGGAGTAGATCACCACACGCTTCACGTCCGGAAAGCGAGCGTATACCATCTCCACGAACTTTTTTCCGAACGAGCCTGTGCCGCCCGTTACGAGTATAGACTTATTGTTAAGGTCTAATGCCATGCTAAATTTTTGCTTTAAACTGGGGCACGGAATCTGTAACCCGTGCCAAGCTGCAAGATAAATATTTAATTGCTCAATGTTAATTGATAAATTGTTGAATGGTTAAATTGTTGATGGCTAATATTGAGATGAAGTTCTTAATTTGCATGACTACAAGGTGAGCAGGGTGTAGGCTGTCTAGCGCAAATGCTTCGTTTCCCAAATCCAAATTCCAAAACTTCTACATGTTAAAAAAGGCTTTTTTTGGCGTACTCCATGCCTTAGGTTACTACTCCCGCTATACCTCGGTGCTGCACCATCCCAGTAAGCAGTTGCTATCCCCCGGCTTTGTGGTGCAATTTGATGAAACGGAGAAGGCTTTTCTGGAGGATTCGGCACGCAGCTTTAACTACGCGATCGACTATAGTTTGGGCTACCGCCAGAAAGAGCAATACTTGATACAACTGCAGGAGGTGGAGGTGCTTGGTAACTCCGGTGCCGTGGTGCTGGACGGGAAAGTAGTGGTGGAATCGGTGGGAGAGGTGAGTCGACTGGCGAAGTCCGACGCTTTTAAGGAGGTATCGCTGCTGCTGCCGAAGCAGAAAAGGGGGCTGTATACATCAGTGCTGCACCTGCCATGGGCAGATCAAAACAATTACCACTGGTTTTTCGATTGTTTGCCGCGGCTATACCTTGTGCTTGAGCATATGCAAGAGCCGATCAAGATCATTATGCGCCTGGACATGGCCCCTTACCAACTCGAAACACTGGCCTTTGTGGTCAAGGAGTATCCGCAGGCAGAGATTGTCTACATCGGGAAGCATGAAAAATGGCAGGTGGAGGAATTTGCACTGCCTTCTTTTCTGGCCAACACGCAAAGCGGCTATCTGCCTCGCAATGTGGCTGACTGGCTGCGACACAAGGTATGGCAGGGCTATGGCGTGCAACCAAATAAGCCGAAAAGACGCATTTACATCAGCCGAGCTAAAGCTAAAACCCGCCGTGTTCTGAATGAGCAGGAGCTTCTACCATTGCTTGAGAGGCACAGTTTTGAAGTCGTGCGAGCTGAGGAGCTGACTTACCAACAGCAGGTGCAGCTCTTTTATGAGGCCGAAGTCGTTGTGGCCCCACACGGCGCTGGCTTAACCAACCTGCTTTTCTCGGAGCAGTGTCAAGTACTTGAGTTTCATCCGGCCAATCTGATTAAAACGCATTACTTTTTGCTATGCAAAGCGCTTGGCTTCAGGTATAGCGCTGTGGTCGGTTCGACAGGTGATAAACAGGAAAATTATGCCGTGCCAGTGTTGGAAGTAGAAACGTGGTTGAGAGGTATAGGGGCTTAAGGATATTTGGTTAAATTGAGTTATAAAGACTGGGAGTCAGGTATAGACAACCTCCACACATTGTGCAGATAAGCCGAATTTACTCCCGTTTAGCTACGAGTTGACGGTAATATCGAATTAATGAAAAAAGCATTCTCCATTGTTTTTATACTACTGTTCTTTGGGGTTAAGGGAAATGCTGACTCTCCTCCCTCTTGGAATCCATATAAAGTAGAATCTGAAAATGGGGACTTTTTCTCTTGGGTGCTTTTTGGCGACAATGATACCACTAAGTTACCTTGGGAGCGGAAGTGGGCTTTAATTGTCTACACAAAAGATAGTACTGAGCTTTGGCAACAGCAAATAAGACCCATAGGGTATCCAGAAGGAAAACTGTCCAATGACGGTATGTACTTCTCCTATGTTAACTACTGGTACTATTCTGATTCTCCCATAGTGGAAGTATACAGAAGAGAAAAAAAGCCAATCGCAATAACAGGTGATAAGTTTGACATACCCACGCAATATCTTCAACAGACTTCATCCCACCAATTATGGTTAGCAGACAAAGGGTACCATTACGCAAATGGAGCCGAGCAGCGGCTAATTATTAACACAAGGGACTCTAATACTTGGTTAGTAGATTTGGAAACAGGAGAAATGAATGTTGAAGGTGTGAACATGAATTATGTTTATGCCTTTCTAGCTTCATCCATAATCATTACTTTGTTGTATATTTTATTTAGGAAAAGAAGTAGAATTACTTCCGCCAACAAAACCTAAACCACACCAAGGCGTGCTTTAGCCCAGCCGTTATGCTTACTGTGAATCAAGAATGAAAAAAGCTGTATTGCTTACTCAACTTTATCTACTGCTTACGCTTGTTCTGTTTTCGTGTGAATCAACAGAAAAAGCAGAAGTGAGTGTGCCTTCTACAGAAGTTGAGAAGAAGCAATTAGCTGCAAGTGCCGACACATCAGAATCATATTTATGCCCTGTTGAAATACCTTGCTATCAATTAACTGACGACAGTGTAAAGTCTCTTCATCTTCAAAAAAATTATCATGGCTTAGTAGTTCTGAAAGCAGAGTATGATAGGGAAAGCCTAAAGTTCAACAAGTATGAAATTATGGTGGCAAAACTCCGTTCTAAAAGTACCGAAGAACCTTTTACCATGCTCGAAAAGGATTTAACTCAACTTATGCCAGTTCTGATAAAGCACGTTAAATACATTCAATTAAAAAGAAATAATCAAGAAGGCTGTACAGAACCATCATTGTTCTATCTGCCAATCAGAATAGAATAAAAACCACTTGTCATAACCCTGCACAGGCACATACTCGGCTACGCCTCGCTCACCTTATGTACTAACCGTTGCCCTACATCTATCACCTTAACACTAACTCATAAAACAACTATACCTTGCCCCGATAAATAAGCGACAGTGTATTTTATTTGTAAAACACTGTAAGAGATAGCAATTGGGCTAAAGCTTTACAGTCAACGGCTTCAATGCTTTTGCCAAGTGCTGCGTCAGTGGCCTTTTCACAAACTGACATTAGTTGATGGCCTGTCCTGACATGGAGGTTTTTAAAGACGTGAAGAAGGCCATCGAGTATCCAGAAGCAAGAAGGAAATAAAGTATCAATAGGTATTCCTTTCTGGTCTTTCATGAAATTTCAAAAAACAATAATCCTTAGCGATTCTCTTTTTAGCCTTAAGTCGGGAAATTCAAGCGACCTACATTTTACCTCTAATTAAAGCCTATTAGAACTATCAACTAATTCCCCTCACTAATATTTTGTAGCCCTACAGAAATATTTTAAGATTTACCTGCATATTTGCACCCTGAAATTCTTTGATAGCCTAGTGTAGACAAACTCGCTGCCAAATATCCTTAAGTTAAGTACCATCTTTATGAAAAAGCTTCTTTTATTTATTTTCACTTTATCACTTTGCAGCAACCTGTTTGCGCAAGATGCCAAAATGCGCATAACTGTAAAGGTTCCAAATGCCGAGGACGAGGTATACATCGTTGGTAATCAAAAAGCACTCGGACACTGGAACCCCGGAGCAGTGAAGTTGGAAAAGACAGCAGAGCACGAGCGGAGCATCGCTGTTGAAGTTACTTATCCGGTCGAGTTTAAATTCACGAAGGGCAGCTGGGCAAGCGAGGGATACACCGGGGATAAGTTTGAAAACCCAAACATCGTCATTACGGAACCGACTGAGCAGGCCGCTTACGAGGTACTGGGTTGGTATGACGATAACAGACGTTCTTTTACGGAGCATTACATCCGGGCAAATAAAGGTAAGTATAGTTTTGAAGTGCCAGAAGTACAGGAACTTATGCATATCGTGATGGCCCTGACGCCAACCGGTAAGGCTGATACTAACATGGTGAATCACGAAGGCGAGTATTACCAAAAAGTAATGCAGACCTTCAAGGCATTTGAGTCGGACCCGTTAGTGCTACAAATAGAGGAGCGCCTGAGCCAGAATAGTTACGGTGACTACGCTACTCTTAAAATGGATGCTTGCGGCTTTTACTTCGATGGCGATAAAATAGAGCAAGACAGCGTGTACGATAAACTGAGCTGGGGAGGCGTTAACAAGATTGAACCCCTTGTGGCCGAGCTTGAGCGCTTCGCCAAAGCCAGCAACTTCCAGAACTTCTACCGTAGCAATCAGCCATACTACTCACAGCTCATTCAGGAAATGGAGGCAGCTATACCTATCCAAAAACAGTGGGTTTGGCTCGAAAAGAATTTCGACAGCAAGTACGACCACTACCGCATCACATTCTCGCCGCTAGTAAACGGGTCGCATTCTACCAACCGCTTCATGCAGGCAGGTTTCAATCAGACCGTTATGTTTATCCGCGGACCTATTACAGATCCGCAATACAAGAAGACTGTACGCAATGGTCTGATGGAACTGATGGTTTTCACGGAGATTGACCACAATTACGTAAACCCTCTTTCGGACCGGTACATGGACGAGATTAAAACTGCCTTGCCAAATCTGAAAGCATGGGCTACGGCAGAAGCAATAGGCTATTATCCGAATGAGTACGCTGTATTCAATGAGTACATGACATGGGCGGTATACTCGCTTTATGCAAAGGAGAAATTCAAGAAGAAGGATTTTGACGCGATTAATGACCATATCGAGAAAATGATGGTGGAGCGGCGCGGATTTGTGAAGTATAAGGAGTTTAACAGAGAGTTGCTGGCACAGTATAAGAAAAAGGGCAAAGGCCAAGGTATAGAAGCACTATATCCAAGTATGCTCGCTTGGGTGCGCAACCATCAATAAGGAAGAACACGCAGGTATAGCTTTTTGCTATACCTGTGCTTTTATTACAATTCTATTTATAACCTTAGCCAATTGCTCCGTCAGCGCCCTTCTCGAAAACTGCGAGTGGTTGATGTAAGGCAGGTCCAAGTTAGGATTGAGCTTCCAAGCTTTACTCATCAAAGACAGGTGATCCAACATAAGGTCGTAAGCCGTGTAGTGGAACAGGCGACCGGCGCCGCACTCGTCAATAATGCGGTCGGTGTCGGAGTGCACAGGGCCCAGACAGATGATAGGTTTATTGGAGGCAAGGTACTCAAACAGTTTGCCTGGCACGTTGGAGTACATGCTTGGCACATCCGCAATGGCCATAAAGAGCGCGGTGCTCTCCATTAGGTATTTAATGGCCTCTTTATGCGGTACATGCGCAACGTATTCCGTTATACCTTCCAACCCGGCATTGTTGATGCGTTGTTTCACACCTTCAGATACCTTTCCCACAAAGCGCAGCTTATACCTGATGTCGGTATGGATTGACTTCATTTGCGCAATCACCTTCAGAAAAACATCAATATTGTAGTTCTCGGTGATTGTCCCCGTATAGGTGATTAAAAACTCGTCTTGTGGTGGTACTGAGTCATACACAAAGTCATCCTCATCGTATCCGTTCGGGATCACATGGATCTTGTCCGGATTGATGCGCACCGGCTTGTTCATGAACAAACGCTTGGTATCCTCGCTGGTCACGATCACAGCGTCGGCCTGCTCCAGCACTTGCAGCTCATACTTCTTGTCGATGCGTTTAGCGATCGGGGTGTGGTAGAGTTGGTCGTAATAGTGTATGTTCGTCCAAGGGTCACGCAGGTCGGCCACCCACGGTAGCTTATATTTCTCTTTCAGTTTCAGACCGATCAATTGGGTAGAGTGGGGCGGACTTGTCGTCAGGATCGTCTGATACTGTCCGGCCTGCAGCAGTTCCTCAGCTTTTTTGAGCGCATACTTGTTCCAGCCTACCCGGGCATCCGGTATAAATAGGTTGCCGCGCACAAACTTAAACACCTTGTTCAGAAAACCGGTCTTAGCTTCTTCATTCGCAAAACCGCTGTAAGGAATCTCTTTCTTGCCCGAAAGTTTCTTGTAATACTCAAAAGGCTCAGAAGTAGCAGTTCGGTATACCTTTATACCTTCGGGCACTTCGTTAGCAAAGGAATGGTCGAGCACCGGATAAGAAGCCTGTTTCTCATCCACGGTAAGCACACCCGGTTGCACGCCGAATTGCGGCAGGTACTTACAAAACTTAAGCCCACGCTGCACACCCGGCCCACCCGACGGCGGCCAGTAATAGGAAATGTATAGTAAGTTCGTCTGGTCGGTTTGTTTCAAAGCAATAAAAGAGATAGCTGGTCAAATATATAAATAATCGTGTCTAGTTCTGCGTAATGAATCTCGAATTATGAGTTTAGCTGTTCTAACGGCTCCACCTGACACGCTGTACCTGATACGGAAACGTCCATCATCCCGATACCATAGATTTGTTTACTGATAACTGTTTACTGTTAACTGTAAATTGTAGCAACTATTCCTGATATTCCTTAGTTTTGTAGGTAAATCCAGAATTAGAGAGATGTTTGATAATTTAAGTAATAAACTAGACCGCGCCTTTAAAACCCTTAAAGGGCAGGGAAGCATCACCGAGATCAACGTAGCTGCCACTATCAAAGAGGTACGCCGTGCCTTGGTGGACGCCGACGTAAACTATAAAGTAGCCAAAACGGTAACCGATAAGATCAAAGACGAGGCCATGGGCCGCGACGTTCTTATCTCCGTGTCGCCGGGCCAGTTGATGGTGAAGATCGTGTACGAGGAACTGACCGAGTTGATGGGTGGCGAGAAGCAGGACATCAACATCAAAGGTGATCCGGCTATCATCCTGATCGCTGGTCTGCAGGGTTCTGGTAAAACCACTTTTACGGGCAAGCTGGCCAACCACATCAAGAAGCAGGGCCGCAATGTGCTGGTAGCTGCCTGCGACGTGTACCGTCCGGCTGCGATCAACCAGCTGCAGGTGCTGGCCGAGCAGGTGGGGGTAGAGGCCTATACCGAACTGGAAAACAAGAATCCGGTTCAGATTGCCCTTAACGCCATCGAGCATGCCAAAAAGACAAACAAGAAAGTAGTAATCATCGATACCGCCGGTCGTTTGGCCGTGGACGAGGCGATGATGAAAGAAATAGCCGAGATCAAGGCGGCCGTGAAGCCAACCGAGACCCTGTTTGTGGTAGACTCCATGACCGGTCAGGATGCGGTGAACACAGCCAAGACCTTTAACGAGCGGATCAACTTCGACGGCGTTGTATTGACCAAGCTCGACGGTGACTCCCGTGGTGGTGCGGCCCTTTCCATCCGTGCGGTAGTGGAGAAGCCGATCAAGTTCATCTCGACTGGTGAGAAAATGGAGGCACTCGACCTGTTCTACCCGGATCGTATGGCCCAGCGTATTCTCGGCATGGGTGACGTGATCTCCCTCGTGGAGCGTGCGCAGCAGGCTTTCGACGAGGACGAGGCAAAGCGCATCAACAAGAAGATCCGCAAAAACCAGTTCAACTTCGACGACTTCCTGACCCAGCTCGAGCAGATCAAAAAAATGGGTGATATCAAGGACCTAGTAGGTATGATCCCGGGCGTTGGCAAAGCATTGAAGGATGTAGAGATTGACGAGGGTGCTTTCAAGCCGATCGAAGCCATTATCAAATCGATGACACCACAGGAGCGTGAGAATCCTGATATGATTAGCGGCAGCCGCCGTGCCCGTATCGCAAAGGGCTCTGGAACGGATATCACGCAGGTGAACAACCTGATGAAGCAGTTCAACGACATGCGCAAAATGATGCGCTCCATGAACAAGATGGCCGGTACCAAAGGCGGTATGGCCAACCTTGCCAAGATGATGGGCGGACGTCGCTAAGCATTTCCATAACATAAGCAAAAAGGCTGAGCAGGTATATGCTCAGCCTTTTTGCGTTAATAGACTTTTTTATCCTCCTTCTCAGCCCAGCGCCTGAAGGCCTCCTGCGCTTCCTCCCGTAGCAGCTGCACCATGGGTATAAACCGGTCAGGTGCGTCTTTGTCTAGCTCATCATAAATGAACTGGTCGTCGAACCCTGCCTCTGCCGCGTCGGTTTTGGTGTTGGCGTAATATACCTTGCGGGGGCGGGCCCAATAGATGGCACCCAGACACATAGGGCAGGGCTCGCAACTGGTATAGAGTTCGCAGTCTGTAAGCTGGAAATTGCCCAAGGCCTGACAGGCTTTGCGGATGGCGTCTACCTCTGCGTGGGCGGTAGGGTCGTTGGTGGCCAGCACGTTGTTGTAGCCACGGGCAATGATCTCGCCGTTTCGTACCACCACTGCACCAAAGGGGCCCCCGAAACCAGCTTCCATTTTCTCCACCGAAAGCTTAATTGCCTCCCGCATGAAGTTTTCTTGTTCTTGTGTCATAGCGTATCGTTCAAAACCAACATACGCATGAGAGGTAGATCAGGATAGGGCAATGGCACAAGAATTGCCTTTTGACCCTTATCGGAAAACAGAGATGAAATTGAGGGATTTACCTATCCTAAAGCTGCAGATATAAGTATATATAACAGCAATAGCTTACACTACACTTGTGCCCTATTCACGCATACTCGTAGTGCAAGCTATACTAGCTGTTGCGCTGTGCTGTTCATACACAGCCTATGATTTAAATTTCAAATATTTACTTATGTAAGTATAGGTTTTATTATTTGTATTTTGACGTTTTGTTTGAATGTAAATACGGTGCGTTTTAAGTATAGGTTATTGAAAGACTTTATACTTATTAATTATTTAAAAATGGATTGTCGCTTTTGGAAGTGGCTGAAAACGAAAGATTAATAAAAGGATAGTTATGAGGTATACTAAATCATTTTTGGGCTTTTCCCAGATGAAAAGCTTGTTTGTACGCGGTGTGGGTTTTGTATTATTCCTTAGCTTGATGATGGGCGCCTGTACGGCCACACGCGAGCAGGAAATAGAGGGCGATGTGAATGAATTCCGCTCTTGGGTAAACGCACAGACCAACAAGCTCGAGGAGCGAACGGAGGAGGATTGGAAGAATACCAAGGCAGACTTCCAGCGCCGTACCGAAGAGCTGGATCAAAAACAGGAGCGCTTCTCGGACAAACTCAAATCAGATTATCAGCAAATTAAAGAGGATTTCAAAGCGCGTGAGCGGGAACGAGATCGGCTTTCTAATCGAAATGAGCGATTAGACCAATGGGAGCGCGACCTGTTGGGGCAGTATGCCAATGGCGCATCCATCAGTGCTGGCAACATACAGATGGCTTACAGCACCTTTTTAGAAAATGTGCGGGCGCGACACCGCACTTGGGAAAAAGATGATTGGGAGATGGCTGAGCTTGTACTGGAAGAACTTAACCAGCGCAAAGAGGCTTTTGATGGCATGGCTGATGAAGCCGAGGTGCGCATCAAGGCGATGCAAATGGAATTTGCCGCCCTAAAAGCCGGTGAAGCCCCTCAGGAAGAGTAGGACTCGAGAAATAACATGCTTATTTTTACATCCATAAAAGAACCTTTGAACTGCCTATGACTAACCCTGAAGCGTTAATACCAGAATTATACCTTGTGAAAGCCTTTACTGACCAACCCAACGGGGGTAATACAGCTGGCGTGGTGCTGTATGCAGACAAGCTTTCTCACGAACGTCGCCAGAAAATAGCGGCCATGCTGGGGCTTTCGGAAACGGCTTTTGTATCGGCATCTGACATAGGCGATGTGAAAGTAGAATTCTACACACCCGTTAAGCAGATTCCGCATTGCGGCCATGCCACGGTGGCAACTTTTAGCCTGCTTTGGCAGAAAGGACTGCTGACGAATGGCAAAGCAGTTAAAGAGTCTATAGAAGGGCCGCGGGAGGTTAGTTTCGAGAACAATAAGGTATACCAGAGTCAGTTGCCGCCGCAGTATACGCCCATTGATACGGCTGGCATAACCCCGCTCGCAATTATCAGCTCGCTGGGGCTTCCCGACGATTTCATTTTTGAACATGCCCCGGTTATTGCCAGCACAGGAGTTCCCTTTCTGATGGTACAAGTACCAGATGCCGCGATGCTGCATCGTTTACAACCGGATCAGGAAATGATTAAGCGCATGTCAGAAAAGGCCGGACTAGTAGGGTTCTATGTCTTCACTACCGATACCGTTGAGGCTGATGCTACCACACGCATGTTTGCGCCCAGCTATGGCATCGCCGAAGAGTCCGCCACCGGTATGGCGGCGGGTCCCTTGGCCTGTTATCTCCACGACTTCTTAGGGCAGCACAAGCCTGTGTTCCTTATACATCAGGGCTATCTCATGCGGCACCCTTCACCTAGCCAGCTTGAAGTACAGCTTAACTTAGATGAGCAAGGTAAAATCAACGGCCTGCGCACTGGCGGGGCCGGACTAGTAATCAGACAGATGGAACTGGGTGATTTTTAATTACCCAGCCATTGTTGGCGAAGTCGTGCTATCTGGCGTGCGTGGTGGTTAAAATGATCCTGTAAAAAGGTTAAGGTCTGCGGCATGGTCAGCATACCGGCATAGGGGTGACGGAAAATGCACTTGTCCAGCATGTCCTGCGGTAGTTCGGTCAGGTTATCTTCCAACTGGTAGCGGGCGGCATCCCACTGGTTTCTTAGCGAGGGGAGCGCGGCTTGGGCCGGCACCTGCGCTACCGCCGCGGGCGCTTTAAACTTCATGTTGGTATTCAGCGCTACACGTAGTATAAGCGAACGAACTACGTGGGCTAGACCAGCTGTCTCAAGCGACTCTTCCCGCATTTTGCGCTGCAGATAACTGTTGGTGAGTTGCTCAGACTGAATCAGATGGGCAATGGTTTGGTTAATGGACCACTTGCCCTCAGCGGCGGGACGATTCAATAATTCCTCATCCAGCCCTTCCAGTTCATCCAGAAGTCTGTTGCGGGATTCTTCCAATTTTAAATAGCGGGCCTCCAGATAGGGGTTCATAAATTGGATGTGACTGTAGAGCGTTGTGTTCATAGGTAAACGTATGGTTTGGTCGGTATCGTGTGGCTAAACTACATAATATTTCTATAAATGCAACCAATGGATAATGTTTTTTAATAGTAAACAGCTGAAAATAAGCAAAGTAACTGTTTATTAGTTAAAATATATAATTAGATAAGTTCAAATTGTATTTTACTTAAATCTGGAATATCACTTTATTTGCGCAAAATATAACGAGCGATGAATTATACGAATGACCCCGTTGGAACTGCCATTCAAGACTACCTACAAGGCAACAAGGAGGCAAAGATTGTAGTGGAGAGTAACTTAACCGAAGATGATGTGATAGCAGTGGACTACTTGTTCCGCACCAGTGAAGAGATGCCCGAGTTGGAACTGCTGGCTTTGCAGGAATGCAGGGGACGGGTGCTGGATGTGGGCGCCGGAGCGGGTTGTCACAGTCTGGCATTGCAGGAGCAGGGACTGGACGTGACGGCGCTTGATATTTCGGCAGGCGCTGTGGAGGCAATGAAACTGCAAGGTATACGCCACGTGCTGCAGCAAAATGTGTTTGAGCTGAATGCAGGGGACTACGATACCCTGTTGCTGCTCATGAACGGTATCGGCATCGCTGGCGACCTTGCTGGGCTTGAACGCTTTCTGGAACATGCCAAAAAGCTGCTGCGGCCGGGTGGGCAGATCTTGCTCGAGTCGTCTGACATTCTGTATATGTTCGAAGAGGAGGACGGTTCCGTGCTTTTAGATCTGAATGCGGGCTATTACGGGGAGGTGTTTTACAACATGCGCTACAAAGCGCAGGAGACAGGCGAGTTCAAGTGGCTTTTCATAGACCCGGCCATACTCGAGGACTATGCCACTGCGCATGGCTATACCTTTGAGCAACTGTATGAAGGGGAGTACGGTAACTACCTCGCCCGCCTTGTGGTGCAACCTGCTTAGCTCTTAATATACCTGCTTTAAGTTAAATCCTGATGAGCGCTTTGCCGTATGGGTTTATTTAAGGGAAACCAAAAGCAGGTATGCGCAAAAAGCTAAAAACGACTTGGGAGCTCACAAAGCAGACGTTTAAGAAGTTCATGGACGACAATCCCTTGGACTATGCTGCTATCATCGGCTTTTATACCATCTTCTCGCTGCCGGCTGTCCTGATAATCGTTATCCGGATTGCCGGGATTTTCTTTGGTCAGGATGCTGTCAGGGGAGAAGTGGTGGAGCAGGTGGGAGGGATTGTAGGGCGTAACAGTGCAGCACAGATACAGAGTATCATCGAAAACGCCAGTCAGTCAGAGGCCAGCACAATAGGTACCGTCATCGGCGTAGTAGTCATGATGTTCAGTGCCACTACAGTTTTTGTTGCTCTTCAGGATTCGATCAATGCCATTTGGGGGGTAAAAGCTAAAGCGGAGAAAGGGCTTATGAAGCTTGTGGTGGGGCGTTTGCTCTCTCTGGCGCTGGTAGTGAGCTTCGGGTTTCTGCTGCTCGTGTCGCTCTCCATTGATGTGCTGCTAGGGTTGGTGTATGCCTACCTGCGAGAGCAACTGTCCGGTATAGCCATCTACCTTGTCACGATCGGTAATATACTGGTCTCCATTGTTATCGCCTCGGTCATTTTTGCAGCTATTTACAGAGTATTGCCTGATGCCAAAATACGCTGGGCAAACGTCTGGATGGGGGCTGTGGTGACAGCCATATTATTCACATTGGGTAAATTCATCCTCAACATCTATTTCCAGCACGATCCGCTGGCCGACACCTATGGGGCTGCCGGCTCACTGGTGCTTATTCTGGTCTGGGTGTATTATACCTCTATCATATTCCTACTTGGCGCCGAATTCACGCAAGTATACTCCGAAGAGCATGATCGAGGTATAAGACCATCTGATACAGCCGTAAAAGTAGAGAAACAGGAAGTGGAGACAGATGAGGATACAGGCAAGGTAGAAGTGAAGAAGAAATAAAAAGGGCGAAGCACCAAACCAGTGCTTCGCCCTTTTACTATGTTCAAAAGCTGATTAAGCCTTCTTGTACATCACTTGTTTTACCGCCTCGATCGTGCGCTCTACGTTTGGAAGCGATGCTTCGATCAGGGTCGGAGCATAAGGAAGTGGCACGTCGCGGCAAGTTACACGCTTCACAGGGGCGTCCATGTAATCAAACGCATTGCTTTGAATGTGGTATGCCAGCTCGGCGGAGATAGAGGCCAGTGGCCATGCTTCTTCCACTACTACCATGCGGTTTGTCTTCTTTACAGACTCAATCAAAGTCTTATAGTCGATCGGACGCACGGTGCGCAGGTCGATCACCTCGGCGTTGATACCGTCTTTGGCTAGTTCTTCAGCGGCGGCCAGCACCACTTTCATCATCTTGCCAAAAGAAACAATCGTCACATCAGAGCCTTCGCGCTTGATGTCAGCCACACCGATCGGAATCAGGTACTCTTCTTCAGGTACCTCGCCTTTGTCGCCATACATCTGCTCCGATTCCATGAAGATAACCGGATCGTTGTCGCGGATAGAAGACTTTAGGAGGCCTTTGGCGTCGTAAGGGTTGGAAGGTACCACTACTTTAAGACCCGGTGTGTTGGCATACCAGTTCTCGAAGTTCTGGGAGTGCTGCGAAGACAGCATACCCGCGCTGCCAGTCGGACCACGGAATACCATCGGGCAAGAGTACTGCCCACCTGACATCGACATCATTTTGGCGGCAGAGTTGATCACTTGGTCAATGGCCACCAGCGAGAAGTTGAAGGTCATGAACTCCACGATTGGGCGCAGGCCGTTCATAGAGGCGCCTACACCGATACCGGCAAAGCCAAGCTCGGCAATAGGGGTGTCGATCACACGCTCCGGACCAAACTCGTCCAGCATGCCTTGGCTTACTTTGTAGGCTCCGTTATATTCTGCCACTTCTTCACCCATCAGGAAAACGCTCTCGTCGCGGCGCATTTCCTCTGACATAGCTTCACGAAGGGCTTCTCTAAACTGTATACTTCGCATATAAATGTTTAATTCTCGGTTCTGTGGGTAAAATTAAGATAAGTCTGTCAATTTGCAATGTATAATCGGCAACTTATCGCACTAGGGAGTCTCTGAATTTTTGCTGACCGTGGTAGGCGCTGAACTCCGGATCGTCGAACGCCTTTTGCATGTAAGACTGGTCCTTCCGGATGGCACGGCGCAGGTGAATGGTCATACGGCCCTCGTTCTGCTGACGAGCACCCACAATGGCAAGTGAATAGTGCGCCAGCGGGTCTTCCTCCTTCAATTCCAATGCCTTCTCGTAATAGCGGATGGCTCCCTCGTAGTTTTCTTTCAGCAGATAGCTCAAGCCTAGGTTCATGTTGGTCTGGTAGCTGTCGCCGGCGTAGGTCAGGCTGCGGATGGCCTCATCGTAGCGGCCCATTTCCATCTCAAGAGCTGCTTTGTCAGTAAAGATACGGTGCAGCAACTCCTGCTCAGCCCCCAGCTTAATGGCATAGTCGTAGATTTGGAGAGCTTTTTCGCGTTCGCCGCGCATGTGGTAGGCACTGGCCAGTGCATAGTTGACCTCGGCGGTTGGGTTACGGAAGCCGGCAAAGTTCAGGTTGTGAATAGCCTTGTCCAACAGGGCTTCTTTTGCCTTTGGGCGGTAGTCCTTGCGGGCCATTTCGTTGTACACCACGCCCAAGTTGTAGTAGGCAGGCCATTTGTCGGTGGTCTTTATAGCCGATTCGTACAATTTACGGCGCTCTTCCAGCAATGGGGTAAGGGTGGCGGCATATTGCAGTTCCTCGGCTGTGAGCACATCGGCACTGGCTGTTTCGTCGGCAATGCGGCGGGCCAGCAGGTATAGCTCGTAGTCCGATTTGCGGGCGCGATTGTAATCTACTTCCACACGGGCGAAGCGCATGGTAGGGTATACATAACGGTTGATGTAGTCGGCTGCGGCAGTGCGCTGCAGGGCAGCTACTTTCTGACGGTCGGTACCGGCTCCTTGCAGAATAGTAACCACTTCCTGTTTCTGGTCTTTCGGAAGGGCCGATTTGTCTATCTTCTCCAGCAGCGACTCCCAGTTGACAGGCTCCGTTTCTGTTTTGATGTCGACCTTCTTGCCCGAGTAGTCCAAGGCGCTCACTTTGCCACGGTAGTAGTCGGCAATGGCTTTGGCGCGTTTCCGGGCAAGGTCGGTTCCTTTCTCGTCGGGTGCCTGACTGCCTATGATCTTTATAGTCTGTCGCTTCACCGTGTCCATGGCGTACTGATCGAGCACGTCAAGGTTTTCCCCCAAGTAGCTCTTGGTGGTAAACTGGTTTGGGTCGAAATAAAAGAGCAGCGTAGCCGGACCCTCGGCCATTGTCTTATAGTTGTCGGGCACGTAGTCGAACTCGTTGCTGCGCACCATCAGGAGCGCCGTGGTATTGAGACCCACTGCCACCTGCTCCTCCGGCGTATACTTCACGCGGTCACGCTTCCGCTTATCAATGGCCGTGCCCTGTACCAACAGACGACCTTTCGCTTTATGCGGGGCGTAAGGGAAGGTGAATTCCTGTGTGATGGTCGGCTGCCTATTCTCGTACAGGTACTGGCCCACATCGAAGTTAAGGGCCCCGAGGTGTTCGCGCTGCTGTCCGGCCGCCTCGTAAACCACATCTATCTTGTAGCGGTAGTCTTGATTCTTTTTGAGCATGTTCTCCGGCAATGTGGCTTTCATCTCAAATACCACTTCTTCGCCGTTGGTCACTAAAGGGCTGGGAGTTACTACTATTTCCTGATTTTCAGCCTGTTTTACCATTCGCTGCAGGGTGCAGCCTGTGTTGGACAGGAGCAAAAGAGAAGCAACCGGCAGGAACAATGCGGCGGTTTTTTTGTTGTGTATCATATCGCTTTCGGGCAATTAACGTAAGATATACACTACAGCGTGTATTCCGACGTTAGCTATACTTGATTTCTGTGTATTTATTTTGACAGATTTCTATTTAATTCCTACTTTTAAATTTAAAACAAAACGAACTTGAAAAGGCTACAATACTTTATCGAATCTCAGGCTTTCGGTGTCTGCACCATGTTGGGAGAGAAGCTGGGTATTGCCTCCAGCAGCATTCGCCTGTCTTTCATCTATGTTTCGTTTCTTACCTTTGGCTCACCGGTCATCGTCTACTTCATCATGGCCTTCTGGATGAACGTGAGCAAAAGCCTCCGCCGGGAACGAAACACGGTCTGGGACCTATAAGTCCCCCACCGTGCGGCGCTGCCGCACAAAATACTCCCACACCACACTGCCTCTGTAAACGCCGGTCATGGTCGGAAAAGTGCCTTTGGGCTGCTGTTCTTTCCGGCGCTTTCGCCAGTATTTGCTGTTGCGAAGCAAAGCGGCATGTGCATCGAGCACAGCTTTTGCATCGGCCCGCTGGCCGGCGAGCAGCATGCGAAGCGCCGCCACCCAGTCCAGCAGGATGCGAATAACAACAGTTGAAAACAGCTCGTCAGCGGGCAGATTTTTGTATAATAGAGCCAGTCCGTTACGGAAGTTCAGAAAAGTTTTGCGTGGATTGGACTTGTGCAACGTACCGCCACCCACGTGGTATACCTGACTGTGCCCGTTATATAGCACCTTATATCCCACATTCTTGGCACGCCAGCAAAAGTCGATTTCCTCCATGTGTGCGAAAAAGGCCGGTTCCAGACCTCCTAAACCATGGTATACATTGGCTCTTACGAACATGCAAGCCCCGGTCGCCCAAAATACCTCCGTCACATCGTTGTATTGCCCTTTGTCCTCCTCCAGCGTCTCGAACATTCTTCCGCGGCAGTAGGGGTAGCCTAAGGCATCCAACATTCCGCCTGCGGCTCCGGCATACTCAAAAAACTCTGGGTGCTGTTGTGCCAAAATCTTGGGCTGGCAGACGGCAATATTCTCATCCGCCTCCATTAGCTGAATGATAGGCTCGGTCCAACCCGGCGGTACGGCCACATCGGAGTTAAGCAGCACATAATACTTTGCTTCTACTTGACGTAGGGCCATGTTATACCCCTCGCAGAAACCGTAGTTGTCGTCGTTTTGGATGATGCGCACCTCCGGGAAGTGCTCTTTCAAGAAAGGAATGGAGCCATCGGAAGAGTTATTGTCAGCCACTATGACCTCGCAGCCCGGACTATTCTCCACAACCGATGGCAGGAACTCCTGCAAATAGCGGAGCCCGTTCCAGTTAAGTATAACAATAGCCGTGAGGCTGGGATTAGAGACCAAAGTTTCCTAAATCTAGACCGGGGATGTTAGGTAAAAGGCCCTCTGTGCTCTTCTTCATTTCTTCCTGCGCACGCTCACCTGCTGTCAGCATGGCGTTGTTCACAGCGGCTACCACGAGGTCGTTCACCATATCGCGGTCATTGGTGTTCATAATCGACTCGTCAATTTCAATTTTGAGGAGTTTACGCTGTCCGTTCACGGTGGCTTTCACAAGGCCCGCACCCGACTCGGCGGTAACGGTGATATGCTGCAGGTTGTCCTGCGCTTCTTTCATTTTGGCTTGGACTTCTTTCATCTTGCCCATCATGCCCATCATATCAAACATAGTCTATCTTCTTTTTGGTGTACTGTACAGGTATAAACGTCCCTCTGTGCCGAGGGGGTATACAAATATACAAGCATATCTTAAAAATAAGGGGAAAATGGTGCAAGAAGGCGGCAGATCAGGTATGGCTTGAGAATAATTAAGTATACCACTTGAATGGAAATACAGAACTTAACGCAACAGCGTAACGGTGCCGGTGCGGCGTTTCGCTTCGCCACTGGTGCTCACGATGTTAATCTCGTAGGCGTAGGCCCCGGCGGGCTGGGGTTTTCCTTGATAAGTGCCGTCCCAAGCACTGTTGCGGTCATCAGAGGTGAAAACTACGTTCCCCATGCTGTTGTATACCTTGATGTTGAAAGACTGGATGAAACGGCCTTTTACCTCCAGCACGTCATTTAGCCCATCACCGTTCGGCGTAAAGGCATTCGGGATGTGTACCTGCAGAGGTTGCTGCACCACTACCATATTAGAGTAAGAAACAGCGCTGCTATTGCCCGAGACGACTTTAATGCGGTAGCGCAACTCCTGCAAATCGTCGCTCAGGTTGCGGTCGATAAAGGTATTGCCCGTGGCAGGATAGCTGGTAACCACTTGGTTGTCGGCATTCAAAAGTTCGATGCTATAGCTGCTTACCCCATCCGGAAAGCCTACATACCCTGTCCAGCCGAGTGAGATGATCGGCGCGTTTTCCTGTGGTAGTGCGATCAGGTATACAGGGCAGGTCGTGTTGCTGAAGGTAGAAGTTCGCTCGCAGGGATTGGTATAGCTGGCCCGGTAACATACCGGACTCAAAGGCTGCAGCGGATCAACATGCTCTGGTTGTTGCCCGCTGGCCAAATCGGCAAACGGTTCTCCATCAATGCTACGCTGGAAGCGGACCTGCTGGGCTGCCTCTCCTGCTGGAACAGTCAGTTTAAGCTGGATCTGATTGTTTTCGTCGTAGGAGCTGTAAAGGTAGCCCGCAGGTGGGGTGGCGGTAGAAGTAACCTGTAGGCAACGGGAGACAGAAACGGAGCGGCTCTGCCCTCCGTTGGCTATACCTGTTATTTGGTAGCAATAGTTCTCTCCGCAGCTCAGGTTAGGGTCTGTGTAATTGCTAGTGGTGCCGCTTACCTCTGTTAAAAGATTCCCATCCCGGTATATGGCGTAGCTTTGCACGTTGCCGGATATACCTGTCCAGTTGAGTATAGCCTGTTCATCTCCAGCTTGCACGCCTAGCACCAAGCTGCTGACCGGTGCTGAGAAAATCTGAAGCTGATTGCCACAGTCATCCGCAGGGCGCACCCGGTACTGCGCCGCTTCACTGGTATTTAAGTCGCTTACCCGCAGGTTTGGTAAAACATTTTGCATGACTGGTGCCGTTGTGAAAACGGCTTCAAAATTACTTGTGGCAGGAGATCGTCGCTCCACCACGTAGCGGTAGCCCGGTAGCAGATTTTGCAAAGTGAAGCTTATTTCGCCGTTAACTGCTTCGTTTAATACTTCCAATTGCGAAATGAGAGGAGTGGGGGGCGTGGGCAGAATCGTAACTGTCTGCGAACTACTTGTCTCACAGGAGCCTCCGCTATACTTGCCACTTACGTTAATGGTATAGGAGGAGGTCGCGCCACGGTAGGTATGGGTTGCCTGTTCCCCTGACGCCACATCGCGCACCACCGTGTTGTCGCCATAATTGATGTCGTACAGATCGTAACCCGTGTCGGCAATGGTGACTTTAACGGAACTGCTGGCGCAAGCCTGCACTGTAAAATCAGGGGCCGGAGTGGCTACTACCTTGAAGGTGCGCGGAAAAGGCGGGCTGGTACCACCGCTGCCCTGTCGGTTGATGATCTGGGTGATGATGTACGAGCCGGGCTGGGTATAGGTATACTGGTAGCTCCCGTCTGCACCACGTTGCACCAGTTTGCTTTGGTCGTAGTTGGTGCCGTCGAAAGCGTTGGGTCCGGGATCGTAAAAGATGATGTCCAGCTCGTTAGGGTCGGGGGTGCAGTCTACAAAATAAACTGGCGTGCCCACACAGATGACTGAAACCTCCACACCGTTCTGAATAGCCCGGAAACAACCGTCCTGCCCAAGAGCAGGTATAGAAGCCAGCAGAATTGATATGAAAAGCAGAAACCTCAAGCGATAGGTATAGGGTATGCTACGAAGATAGTCAAGCGGCTGTAAGTTGAAAAGCCTATACCTAAATTTCAGGGAAGGGGACTGACTTTCGCTGCTCAGCCTGAAGAAAAATGGGAACTTACCTGTTGCTAAATGTGAAAAATGATTCGCCGCACCAGAATGTTCTTTAACAAATAATCCGCAACAGCTAGCAAGGCCATTGCGGATTCCTGATTTTTAGTGTAGTGGCTAGGCCATCGAAATGGTCCAGCTATACGCTCTCAAAAAATCCACGCTGCGCTCCATGTCTGGATGCATCACGCGGTCGGTGCTTACAAAAGGAATCTGCTCCCGGAAGTCAGCAAATAGCTGCTCCAGCTGAGGCGAAGTGCGCATCGGACGTCTGAACTCGATCGCCTGTGCGGCATTCATCAGCTCGATAGCCAGCACGCGCTCCACATTCTGCACTACTTTATACAGCTTCGTAGCCGCATTCGAGCCCATGCTCACATGGTCCTCCTGCCCGTTAGACGAAGGGATGGTGTCGATAGATGCCGGCGTACAAAGTTGTTTGGTCTGACTCACGATGGAGGCGGCCGTATACTGCGTGATCATGAAACCGGAGTTTAGGCCGGGCTCTGCTACCAAAAAGTCCGGTAAACCGCGACTGCCAGATATCAGTTGGTAGGTACGACGCTCTGAGATACTGCCCAACTCCGCCAACGCGATCGCCAGAAAGTCCAGCGCCAAAGCCAGTGGCTGCCCGTGGAAGTTACCGCCTGAGATGATCTCATCCTCATCGGGAAAGATGTTCGGATTGTCGGTCACGGAATTGACCTCTGTCAAAATAACTCCTTCGGCGTAGCGGATGGCGTCTTTGGACGCGCCGTGTACCTGCGGAATGCAACGGAAGGAGTAAGGGTCCTGCACGTGCTGCTTATACTGCCCGATCAACTCACTGCCCTGCAATAACTGTCGGAAAGTAGCGGCCGTCTCCAGCTGCCCGGGATGTGGGCGGGCTTGGTGTATGAGGTTGTTAAACGGTTCGATGCGGCCGTCAAAAGCGTCCAGCGACAACGCGCCCACCACATCAGCCGTGCGTGACAGCCGAAGGCCCTGTAAAAGGCAATGCACACCGTAAGCACTCATAAACTGTGTGCCGTTTAGCAAGGCAAGGCCTTCTTTGGCTTGCAGCGCAATCGGCTCCCAACTGAACATCTCCAGCACGTGGCGGCTCTCCAGCCGATAGCCTTGGTAGTATACCTCACCCAGTCCGATCAGAGGCAGGCAAAGGTGTGCCAAAGGTGCCAAGTCACCACTGGCTCCGAGTGACCCCTGCTGGTACACGATCGGGTAGATGTCGCGGTTATAAAAGTCGATCAGACGCTTCACCGTCTGCAACTGCACCCCACTGTTGCCATAAGCCAGAGACTGAATCTTAAGCAAAAGCATCAGTTTCACCACCTCGGCCGGCACCTCGTCACCCATCCCGCAGGCATGCGACATCATGAGGTTGCGCTGAAGTTGCTCGAGATTGTCATTTGAGATCTGCTTTTTGTAAAGTGACCCGAACCCCGTGTTGATGCCGTAAATGCTCTTATCGGAGTTGGCGATCTTGCGGTGCAGGTAGTCATAGCAGTGCAGTATGCGCTCCTCCGCCTCCTGCGACAGGGCCAAGGTATACCTGTGCTTAATTATGGTCTCGATGCGCTCCAGACTCAGGTGCTGGCTGGAGATGTGGTGTACGTCGCTCATAGCTTTGTTTATTTTGCTTCAGCTTTTAACTGGGCAATAATGTCGTCGATGTAAAGTTCGTCCTGTTCGCCGGTCTGCATGTCACGCAGTTTCAGCTTGCCGGATGCCATTTCTTCGGAACCGATCAGCAGCACAAATGGTATCTTCTTTTGGTCGGCATAGCTCATCTGCTTTTTCAGCTTGGCAGCCTCCGGGTATAGCTCCGAGGCTATACCTGCGTCGCGCAGTTTCTGCAGCAGGGGCAGGGCATAGCGCTCCGCCTCCTTGTCAAACTGCACGATCAGTACCTTAGTGCCCACTTCGCTGCTGGCTGGGAAAAGCTGCAACTCCTCCAAAACATCATAGATGCGGTCCACGCCAAAGGAGAAGCCCACACCTGACACGCCCGGCATGCCGAACATTCCCGTCAGGTTGTCGTATCGGCCGCCGCCGCTGATGCTGCCCATATTCGCATTGTTCACTTTCACCTCGAAAATGCAGCCAGTGTAGTAGGAGAGACCACGTGCCAATGTCACATCCAGTTGCAGACGCAACTTCCCCGACGGATTCTGCGTCGAAAGTGCGTAGCTGCCCAAGTTGTCTAAGTACTCCCATACTTCTCGCAGGTCTTTCAGGCCGCGCTGGCCTTCTTCAGTGCTGCCCAATAGGGTTTGCAGCTGGTCTAAGATTTCTGCGTTAGATCCCTTCAGATCATAAAGCGGCTCAAGTTTGTCCACGGCACCTTCGGCTATACCTCGGTCCTGCAGTTCTTTGCGCACGCCTTCCGCCCCGATCTTGTCGAGCTTGTCAATAGCCACACAGATATCGCCCTCTCGACCTTTTTCCCCGATAGCCTCGGCTATACCTGCTAGTATACCGCGGTGGTTGATCTTGATCGTGAAGTCTGTCATGCCCAGCGTGCTCAGCACCTCGTCGATCATCTGCACGATCTCCGCCTCACACAGTAGCGAATTGGTGCCCACCACATCGGCATCGCACTGGTAAAACTCACGGTAGCGTCCCCGCTGCGGACGGTCGGCACGCCATACCGGCTGGATTTGGTATCGCTTGAACGGGAAGCTGATCTCGTTGCGGTTCATCACCACAAAACGGGCGAAAGGCACTGTCAGGTCGTAGCGCAAGGCTTTCTCTGAAATCTTCCTTGTCAATTGTTTGGAGCCCTGCTCGATGTCAGCAGCAGTGGTTTTGGACAGGAAGTCGCCGGAGTTCAGGATCTTGAAGATCAACTGGTCACCCTCGTCGCCATACTTGCCGGTGAGCACGGAAAGCTGCTCCATGGCTGGTGTTTCGAGCGGCAGGTAGCCGAATTTCTCGAAGGTGCGCTTGATCACGCCGAATATATAGTTGCGTTTGACCACTACGGCTGGGCCAAAATCGCGTGTTCCTTTCGGTATAGATGGTTTCTCTTTGCTCATGTTCTCAACTTTGCAGGCGAAGTTACTAAAACAGGAGCAAATGCGGCACCTGAATTTTAAAAGGCGTTGTCCTCGCCCCGCACCATGTTGTAGATGGTATAGAAGACGATTTTAAGGTCAAGGAAGAAAGACCAGTTCTCTAGGTAGAAGATATCCAGCTTCACGCGACCACGGATCTGGTAGTTTGAACTGGTGTCGCCGCGGTAACCGCGC
Organism: uncultured Pontibacter sp.; assembly: GCF_947499215.1. Classification (GTDB taxonomy): domain Bacteria; phylum Bacteroidota; class Bacteroidia; order Cytophagales; family Hymenobacteraceae; genus Pontibacter. Next base: position 698,159 of record NZ_CANMNI010000001.1, on the reverse strand, counting down.
ACCTGCGAAAGACCCGTAATGCCCGGTTTGATAAAATGGCGGACCATATACTTTTCAGCCACCAAGGCATACTCCTCGTTCACCTTCAGCATGTGAGGTCGGGGGCCTACAATGGACATCTGTCCTAAAAACACATTGAAAAACTGTGGTAATTCGTCAAGGCTCGTCTTACGAAGGAAGGCCCCAATGCGTGTAATACGAGAGTCGCCGCGCCGTGCCAGCAGCGAGTTCGCCTCGTTATTCACGTACATCGACCGCAGCTTCCAGCAGCGGAAAGTCTGGTAGTTAATACCCGAGCGCTCCTGTCCGAAAAAAACCGGTCCCCGTGAGTCGATTTTAATAAGCAAGGCCAGCAAAGGAAGAAGCCAAGAGAGAAAGAAGATGATGACAAGCGAGGAGAATACGATGTCAAAAGTTCGCTTCACCGCTTTATTAAAGGTGTCGTCGAGCGGAATGGAGCGAAACACGAGCACCGGCAGCATGTCATAAAAATCGAGCTTGAGGCGGGTGTGCGGAAAAGCGCCGGGCTCCGGCAGGAATTTTATTCGGATAAGGTGATCATCGGCATAGTTCATGAGGCGGATCACTTGATGACGTCTCAGTTCAAAAGGGCTGCAATAAATCTCGTCAACATGATGCTCCTCTAGGTATGGCTCCACATCTTCAATCTGTCCAAGGACCTCCGGTTCGCCTACGGAGTTGTCGTCGAAGTAGCCTTGAAAGCTATAGCCGTATTCGGGGTGCGTATGAAAGAAGCGCTGCAGTTCCCGGCCGGACTTCCCCATTCCCACGATCACGACGAAACGTTTGTTGTAGCCCTGCTTCCGGAAGTAGCGCAATAGATAAATGACCACCAGACGGTAAAAGGCCACCAGTGCCGTCAGTATACCATAGTGGTAGAGCAGAAACTCACGCGACAGACCTCGAATTTCAAAAATACTCAGAATACTCTCAAGCAATAGGATGTAGAGAATGACCATTTTGAGCACGCTCGCAAACACCTTGGCGGAGTGGACAATGCGATGGAACTTGTACGTGCCAAGCAAATAAGCGCAACCATACCATGCTGCCAAAGAAATCAGCACAAACTGCAGATGCCGTGCCGTTAAAAAAACGTCTACCTGTCCGTTTGTAAGCACACTTGCCATAGCCGATGACAGCAGAATGGAGGCTGCATCACCAGTGGCATGAAGGGGTTTGATGTATTTATTGTATAATCCCGGCATAATATCTCAATACAAATATATTGAATTATCAATTGTATTGAGCAATAGCGTCTTTTACATAAGACTGTATATTAGTTCTGAAGTTGGCGATGCTGAAGCGTTCAGCATGGCTGCGAATCAGGTGCGGGTCAAGCTGGGGTTCCAGCGCCTCAAACCGCAGGATAGCCTGTTGGAGGGAGACAACGGTTTGCTCCGGGTATAACACGCCGGTTTGGCCGTCGTGCACCGTCTCGCAAGCACCACCCTTACCGAGGGCAATCACAGGGGTGCCACAGGCTTGTGCCTCGACAGGCAGAATGCCAAAATCCTCTTCTGCGGCAAACACGAAGGCCCTCGCTCTTTGCAAATGGTCTCGCAGCACCTCAAATGCCTGATAACCCATGAGGTTAACATTGGTGGTGGCTTTGGCTTTTACTTTCTGAAAATCGGGGCCGTCACCGATCACGATAAGTTTTTTGTCAGGCATCTGGGCGAAAGCCTCCACAATCATATCCATCTTTTTGTAGGGAACAAGGCGGGAGGCGGCCAGATAAAAGTCTTCTTTTGAAGTGGTCAGAGTAAAGTCCTCCACCGCCACCGGTGGATAAATGACCTTAGACTCCCTGTTGTATACCTTGCGGATACGGCGACCGATGTAGCCGGAGTTGGCGATGAAATGATCGACACGATTGGCCGTGGTAAAGTCCCACATACGGATATAGTGCAGCATCATTTTGGCCACAAAGCCTTTTAGGCCTTTGTTCAACCCGGACTCCCGTAGGTACTGGTGGTACAGGTCCCACGCGTAGCGGATGGGGGAGTGACAATAGCAGATGTGTACCTGATTGGCATGGGTGAGCACGCCCTTAGCCATGGCGTGGCTGCTACTGATAACGAGGTCGTAACCCGAAACATCCAACTGCTCGATGGCAAGCGGCATTAGGGCAAGGTAATTCCGGTAGTATTTCTTGGCGAAAGGCAGCTTCTGTATAAAGGTAGTCCTCGATTTTTTGTGCAGCATGTGCTTACGCAGCTGGTCCGGCATAAAGTCGATCACCGCATACAGATCCGCCTCTGGGAACAGGTGCAACAGCTGCTCCACTACCCGCTCAGAACCAGAGTAGTCCACAAACCACTCGTGTATGATGGCTATTTTAAGTTGCGCTGCATCCACTTTAATCAGCGTTTTTTCCATGTTTCTGTTTGAAAGCCAGTACACTGGTGATGAAAGAGAAAAGAATCAAGCCTTTCTGGGCATTAAAAACACTTTCTGTAACGCCGCACATTGAGTAGAGCATCACAAAGCCTGTCAGCAGATAGACCTCATAACGAAACGACAGATGTAATAGATAAGCCAAGGTAGCTATGTAAGTCAAAACACCGGTAAGCCCCAGTGCAAGTGCAAGCTGTATGTACTGGTTGTGTGCATCCAAGCGCTGCTCAGCTTCCTTTACAAGGCCCGATTTCCTGTACTGCACCACCTGTTCGTCTCTTGCATCACCGCTTCCAATACCGATGATGGGATGTTGTTTAATAAGCTCAAAACTGGAATGCCACAGTTGCTGCCGCTGTGAAACACCAGTGCCGCCTTCCATTTTTTGGCGAAGGTATGGAGTGTTCAGGTATAGCAACCCAAATACAGCCATAAATAGGACAAGAAACACTCCAACTTGAACATAGCGCTTCTGGGCGATGAAATGGGCGATACCCCCGATAAACAGAATGGTAATACCGGCCACTAAGGCTGTTCTCGAAGCAAGCGCAACTGAGAAAGTCAGAAAAAAGAAAAGCAACGAAACTAGAACTATAACTTTCCAACGCTTGGTGGACTCAGCGGCGTTTATGAGCCAGTATGTCACGATAAACATGCTCGTAACGGCATACATACTGAAGAAAGGGGAGTGAAAATCAATCTGTTTTGGGAGGAAGTAAGAAAAATAAACCCAGTCGATCTGCAGTGGCTGTCCCTCCGCCCTGTACAAGCCCTCTCCGTAAATCCGGTAAAGAAGCAGCGCGAGACTGGCCGCGGCCGCTATAAAACAAGCCAGTACAAAGGTATATAAATAGCGGTTTTGCCTTGCTTTGTCCTGCACCCTGCCGTAGAAAATAGGGGGGAGCAGCAGTAGTGATACTTTTAGCTCTAGTTCGGCGAACGCCGCCTGTGTGTTAGCGCTGTAAAGCAGCCCGACAAGGTATAGGAAGTATAGCAGGAGGTACACTTGGTACAGTCGCATCTTCAAAACGGCTCGCACATCTGTCCATGCGTGGCCACTGATTAGCCAAGCGACCACAGATAGTATCAGAAACAGAGAATTGACCTGGATCTTGAAAGGCATGGTCAGTATAAAGCCCAGCAGTCCGATTTCCAGTAATTTGTCTTTTAATGTAGGAGAGGTACTGTTTCTTAGTAGCATTAGTTTCCAGCATGGATAATCAGGCATCGCCGCCCTCCAGGATCTGCCGGAATACAGCGAGATGCCCATCGGCGGTCTTGTCCCACGAAAAATTTTGAACACGGCGATAGCCGTTTGCTATAAGTTTGTCTCGCAGGGCCTGCACATTTAGCACTTCGCTAAGTCGCTCAGCCAGTTCCAGATGGTTTAAAGGACTGAAATAGAGGGCCGCATCGCCGCATACTTCGGGTATGCTCGCCGTATCGGCCGCCACAACCGGACACCCGCTGGCCATGGCCTCCAGTGGGGGCAGACCAAAGCCCTCATATACTGATGGGAAAACCAGCGCAGCAGCCTGTTGATACAAGTGCGGTAGTAGCTCGTCTTCCACAAAACCTGTAAATATAACCCTTTTTTTGAGCAAGGCATCGTTTTCAAGCAGTGTACCCACTTGCGTGTCGCCTGTTATGAAGCCTTCTTTTTTGCCCACGATTAGTAGATCGAGTTTAGGTATGTGCTCCTGCAAGCTTACAAAGGCTTTTAACAGCGTGACGAGATTTTTGTGCGGCTTGACATTTCCAACAAATAACAGGTAGGGATTGGCTGTGTAGGGTATAGGTTGTGCTGCTTCCTGTGTTGAAGGGGAATGTGCGCTGTGTGACCTGACAAATCGAAAGCTATCCACTCCATTTGGAATGGCGACAACCGTCTCAGGTCTTACTTTAGTGTATTTTATGATTTCCTGTTTCGAAAATTCAGACACCGTCAGCACCCTATCCGACATTCTAACGGCCGCACGAATAAGCAGATTCGCGTACATTTTCTGCGGCAGCGTGAGCGTGTGCTGGTAGGCTAGGTGGTACACATCGTGTATGGTCACCACCCGGTGGCGTGCGGCAATCGGCAACAGTGGCACATTGTAATGAGGTGACCAAAAAAGATCGCAGGCAGGTATACGCAGTCTCAGTTCCAACTGCTCCTGCAGTGAATAAATCGGTGCCTGCATCGGGATGATCCGTGCACTGGCTGACGCATGGTAAGTTGCCAGTTCATCCGCATCTCCCAAGAGTGTTAGTTCAAAATCTTTAGAGAGCCGTGGTATAAGCTGCTGCAGGTATACGCCAATACCAGAAGCGCGGAGCATACGGGCATCAAGGACGAGGGAGGGCATGGCGAGATTTTTGGACAATGATGTATTGCGCCAGCAGTACGCCGAACAGCAGCCAATAACTGATAAAATTAGCCCTGCCAGCAAATCCGGAGTTCAGTATACTGGCTGCAAAAAAGTAAGCGCTAAACGCCACAAAGGCCATGCTCAGCTGCCTGAGCTGCAAGCTGTCGGACTTGAAAAAGGCCCGAAGCGCGAACAGAGCGGCCGCCACATGAAACAGGATATAGAGGATGCCCAAGACGACGCCATTTTCAACAATTATCTGCATCCAAAACCCGTCTGTGATGATTTTGGTGGCTGGATTGCCACTGGCTCCTTGAGAACCTACACCTGCACCGGCCAGATAATTTGTTTTAAAATAGTTGGTAGACTCTTCAAGCTGCTGATAGTGCACGGCGGTTGAGCCTTGGGAGGTGACCTCCTCACCTGTGAGGCGCTGCACAAAAAAGGTGTCCTCGAACGACCTAATAGTACCCCAGACAATGACTGCCATCAGTAAAACAAGGCCAGTAAATCTTAGAACAAAAAGGAGCGTAGGCTTTAAGTAGTACAAGAAAAAGCAAACAACAATAACAATAGCCAACCCAGTGATAGAAGCTCTGGTAAGGGTCAGGATATTCGAAAAACCAACCACTGCCAAAATGAGCAGGTACCGCTTTCTACCCACATAGTAATACTTGGCAAGGTAGAGAGCGAAAATAATCAGTGTGAAACTGGCAAAGATGATCGTGTTGCCCAACAGTGCGGTCGGACGCACAATCGTGGTTTGGTAGAAGCTGAATACCTCCTCTCCCCGCAGCACCAATAGTGATTTAGGCAATTGAAAACCGAGATAGAATTGTGCGATCGAGAAGAAAACAAGTACCAGACTGAGACTGAGCAGAAGCCGAACAATATTAGCTATACTGTCTTCACTCTTGAAAAAAAGGGGCGCGTACAGAAATGGAAGCATGTAGAGCAAGTTGTTGCGCACGCCCAGCAGCCGCTCTGTAAAAGGGTTTGAATCAATCAGGAAAAGTTTAAGGCAGGTGAGTAACAGCAAAATTACCCAAGCCGCCAAAAAGTTGAAGTAAACTTTTTGAACAGCGATCCCCTGATAATAACCCGCATAAACTTCGAAGGATAGGTGCAGCAGCATGATAAGGATGAGCCCATCTATCAGTAAAGTGCCTAAGTTGGTCTGCGTCACGGATAAAAAGTTTGTAATGAAACCGCTGAATAACAGTACGGTTAACATTAACTTAATCAGGAAAGAATAGGGTGTGATACTATAGGAGAGTGGCATTTTAGCTTGTTTTGAGCATTAAAGATACAATTTTTAAGGCTCTTTTGAATTGCAAACGCTTAATCCTTAGCAGAATGGAGCCTGTTAGCAATGTGTACAAAAGTGGCAGCTTACTCGGGTAAAAGCGCTTTACAAACAAAATTTTGCTCCTGATACCATGATAGTCAGCTAATGCGCTTTTGCTCGCCCCATTGGTACTCGAGCCTATCGACTGACCTTCTTTGTGATATACCTTACTGTTCTCTACATAACCAAGCCCATAGCCCTGCAACTCTCCCCGCTTAGCCCAATCGAGTTCCTCAAAATAAAGGAAGTAGTCTTCATTCAGTAGGCCAACATTTTCAATAAATGCTTTACTAACAAACATGGATGCTCCAATCACATAGTCCTGTTTGATGTTAGGTATAGCAATGTCTTCACGGTCAGGAAGATTTTCTCCGATATGTGAAGTGGTGAAAGTCTTCAGGTTAAAAGCACCTCCGATGGCCTGAATCTTATCCCGATTATGGTAAAATAACAGCTTGGAGCCCCAAATACCAATATTTTCTCTTTTTTCGATAGCCGATAAAGCACTCATCACTAACTCACTCAGGCTATCAGCATCTACAACTGTATCATTGTTAAGCAACCACAGAAATTCAAAATCATGTTGCCTTAGCGCGAATCGGATAGCCAAGTTATTTCCGGCTGCAAATCCAGCATTTTGCGCTGCTTCGATAAATATCATCTCAGCCTCTCCACTTGAGGCTTCAGTGATGTTTTTTTCCGCTATTAACTCAAAGCCTTTAGGCCTCCCGTTATATCTGTTTTTGGCCCAGTCAAGCATGTGAGCAAGTGAGCCATTGGGGGAGTTATTATCTACCACCAATATTTGTTTATTGGTGTAACGTAACTGTAATAAGCTTTCCAGACATTCTATGGTGTCCTTCCATCCATTATAATTTACCAGTATTATGTAAATCTTTGGGAGGTATAACATGCTGCTTTCCGCTTGAATAAGTATGTCTTAGTCGCCTTAAAGTAATGAATTATTAACAGAATGCCAGAAGACTAGTCATGCCTGTACTTACCAAAGTTACCTTTTTTGAAGTCCCAATAACCTCTGAAAACGCTCTTGATTTTGCTGAGTTTGTCATCTTCATAGAGCAGTACTTTAATAAGTTCCTTTACGTTGAGCCAGTGCTGCTCTTTGTAATAATCAGGAAAATGTGGGCCGAACTCTTTAAGCACAGCAAGGCGGTTGCGGGTGATGTAATAGCGTCGCAGAGAGTTGTGATGAGAAGAGACAACTGGTCTGCCTATTAATCTGTGGTTCTGGGAGTTGCCAAGTTTGTGGCTGAGTAGGACTTTGTTGTTTACGATGATTTTGTACCCTGCGAGCTTAAGCCGGAGACAGTATTCATGATCAACATAATCTATAAAAAAGTCCTCCCTGAAAGGGCCAACTTCAGCATATGCCTTAAGGTTAAGTAAGTTGCCAGAAGTGATGACCACGTCCACCTCCTCTATACCGTGACGAGGTATAACGGTCTCGTCTGTTTGTTGTATATATCTGGGCGCAATTATACCGAGTTCCTCACTCGCGTAAGTGTCTCCTACAGCCAGCAGATCGCTCAGCATGCCCTGACTGGCGCGGCTATCTTGGTCCATTGTTAGCAACCAGTCATATCCCTCCTGCAGTGCACGTGTTGCAGCTTCGTTTAAAGCTTTAGCTATACCTCGATTTTCAAGTAGGTGTATATACTCAACACGTTCAGATGCTGACTGAAGCGCTTGCACGATGGTGTGATTTGACGTTTCGGTGTTATCTACCAAGTATAGTTTCTGTACGGACGTGATGTAAGTATTTATGTTTTCCACTACTTCTTCATCAGGCCTATAAAGCACTACTACTCCCGCAACTCTCTCCGACATAGATTCAAAATTTACAATGGGTTTAGTGTTTTTGCTTTACCTGTTCTTGACTGCCAGAACGAGAAAGTGAAAAGAAAGAGTACTGAGGGTATTGTTTATAAAATACAACATACAGCAATATGGTTATAAGCATTTCTGTGAGAAGAATGCTCCAAGCAGTACCTATTGCTTTAAATTGTGAGGCTAGCACTAGATTGAGTCCAATGTTTGCTGCGGCTCCGATGCTAACTATCGTCGCAAAGGTTCTGTTTAGGCGAAACGCTAACATTGTCTGTGCCACAGGTATATTCAGGGCAGCCATCAGCGGTGCAAAACATACAATTCTAAGTACCGTAGAGGCGACGCTATGGTACTCTCCGGCAATTAAGAACACAATGTAGTCTGCAAAAACAAACACTCCAATGCCTAATGGCAGAAAAGTGAGCAGAATTAACTTCAGAATCTTATTCAGGAAAACCGCGAGAATTTTGAAGGGCTGTTGGGCGAGTAGGCAGATTCTGGGATATACAACTTGGTGTAAAATTACTGCAAATGTTCTGGTGATCAGAAATACTTTCTCTGCGATGCTGTAGTAACCCAATACTAAGGGAGTGGCAAACAGACTGAGAATTAGAATATTGGTATTGTTGGCAATTGTAACCGTGATAGTTGAAATGAAAATACTCCATCCGTCTTTTAACTGCCTTGTCAGCTGCGTAAATCGGGGAAGTTTAAATTTCAAACCGAATGTTCTAAATACGATCACAAAGCTCAATACTCCACCGATAATAGCTGTGATGCCATTAATAAAGTTGATGTACAGATAGTCATCGGCTTCGTTTATGAAAGCGAAAATGCAAATGGCATACAGTGCTCTGGTAGTTATGTTGATATAGGTGATGTATTTCATCTGCTCCATTCCCTGAAAAAACCATAGGGGTTGAAGCAACTGCCCCAATACGATAGGCAGACTGAGCATGATTAGGGTACTGTATACCTGTATTTGGGGTACAAAGGAGAAGGCTAGCAGAAGTACAATGCCAGAAACTAGGAACAACACTGCTTTAGTGACAATAACTTCAGAAAAAACAGTGGATAAGTAAGTCTTATTGTCTCTGTTGACTGATATGTCTTTAGTGGCGGTTAAGTTAAACCCATAATCTGTAAACACATTCAGGTATAGCATCACTGCCTGCGCAACAGTTATGAGACCAAAATACTCAATCCCGACCACTCTCACGATATAGGGGAAAGTGATGATAGACAATAAGAAATTGATTACTTGAATAAGTCCTAATGAAAAGAAGTTTGCAAGTAGGGGCTTATTTTCATCAGCGAGCTTATTGCTTAGTCTGGAAAAAATAGAAGGCTTCAATTAGTTTTTAATAACTAGTAAATGGTTTGACACGTCATCCACAATAGAGTTTAAGGTAGCTGTTGTTTTAAACGTGAGTTTTGCTTATCCATTTCATTTTTTAAACCCTCTCGCAAGAGATTCCTTCGCAACAATTTTGATTCCCATGAAAGTTACTAACAAAAAACTGTTTTGGCGAAGCACTCTTTTTAATTTAACGCCTGCCGAAGTAAACTTTCGGTTTACAAGGTCAAAGAGCGCTTCATAAATACTTTCCTGCATGATATAGCCTTTGTTCAGGCGCGCAATTTTTTTGAATGGGATACTGTTAAAATGCTTTAACAGGAAATCTTGAAATTTGAGACGCATTGATTTGTCAAACCGCTCGGCATATACATCTTTTGGTCTGCTCTTTAGTGCTTTGGCAATCACGCTTTGCTCATGGTACCGGAAGTAGTTGAGGGGCTGCGAAACGTAAAGCACATCACTTACAAGTAAAAACTTTAGCCACAGTTCCCAATCACTGCAATTCCGGATGGTTTCGTCTGCTCCTCCAACTTCAACAAAAATCTCTTTTTTGAATAGCAGCGCACTGGCATTAGGTATGGTGTTTTTATGAATGAGGAATTGCTCAGTATAGTCAATGCCCTTCATCACAAAATCAGTTTTGAACAGGTTGGGGTTAAGGTCTTCTGTCCATTCTAACCAACTACCAGTCACTTCGTCTTTGCTGTTCATTTTCAGTGACTGGGTATAGGCTATGCCAACGCGGTCGTTTGCTCGGATTTCTTTGGCCAGTACTTCAAGAAAATTCAGCTCTGCTTTATCATCGCTTTCGGCTATCCAAATCCATTCCCCTTGGGCAAGCTGCACACCTTTATTCCATTGTTTAAAAGTGGATCCGCTGTTTTTCTCGTTGTACACTACATGGGAAATCTTGGAGTGGCTTTTATAGGTGTCCAAGATTTCACGGCTGTGGTCGGTCGAGCAGTCATCGAGAATGATCACCTCGAAGTCATCAAAGGTCTGGTTCATCACAGACTCTAGCCGTTGCGGTAAAAAGGCTGCGTGGTTGTAATTCGGGATGATAACGCTAATCAACATTTTCTCAAGCTAGTTTAGTGATCCCAAAGGCTGCTTTGTAGCTCTGATAAGACCTCTTCTTAAATAAGGGGGAGACTGTTTGTCTTCTAGGAAAAACATATAGCCATTGGAATAAGAAATTGCAAAACTATCGCTGCTTAAGCGTTCAGACAGCTCAATTTGGTCATTTTGTTTATGATAGGTACAAATGGCGACTTTTAGATGCGTGGTCTTCTCCAACATGCCGCTTGCCCCACTCAACACCTGCGCCTCAGCTCCTTCTGTATCTATCTTCAGGAAATTAGCAGGTTTATTACCCGCCATGAAGTCATCTAACTTTATAGTTGCGTCACCTGAGCTGTCAGATACATACTTATTAATAATCTGGACTTTATCTTTCCAAGGTGCGAAGGTGGCTTCTAGGGCCTCTATCCATTCAGCATCCGTCTCAAATATGTAAAGGTTAGCTACTTTCTCGATCACACTTAGTCCAAAATTGCCTTCCGCTGCGCCAATGTCCGCCACCACGTCACCATCATTGACTTGGAAAGTATCGGTCAGGTAGCGGTGGGGTGATCTTGGGTCCTGCTCAATAGAAAGGAAATTGAAGTTTTCTTGAATCTGAGACGTCGTCCAGCTCCTTTTGTAATAGAGCCTTTTTTCTTGAAGAAGTACATAGGGCAGATTCAACCGCTCATCATGATACACCTTTACACCCTGAATATCATAATCGTATATGAATGGGTAGGGGAAGGTAACCACGTCATATTTCTTAATAAACGTAAGAACCTCATTTATTTCTTCTGTTTTCTTATTTGCTGGAAGCGATTCGTAATACTGGAGCACCTCTTTGCGTAATAATCCCAACTCAGAGTTTCTACTCCGATACCGCCAGATTTTCCATCTAATGTTTTCGGGTACTAAGCTTTTATATAGTTTTTTGATCAAGTGCATAGAGGGTGTGTAATTAGCTTAGAGTTAAGCCTAACAATTCCAATAGTAATTTATGATGTTTTTTTATGAGTCAGTCATATGACTCTATTCTCGTAGATACTAAGGTTTCTGTGAGAGTAACCCGCAAATATAATTAATTATGGGGTTATCTATTTTTAGGATCATTGCAGAATTAACTAATATATGATATGTTTATACATATTTACATTTTAAATGTTAATATCAGGGTATGCAAAGGTTAAAAGAGCAAGGAAACCAATATGACGATGAAATTGATCTGCGATTAGTGATCAATAAAATAGGAAACGGTTTCAGCAAATTGTTTAGAAAGGTAGGCTATGTAGTAAAAGTAGCTCGAGATAATATGCTGTTAGTATTCTTGTTTTTAGCCCTAGGTTTAGGAGCCGGCTATGGACTATACCACACAACGAAACCTTTCTATACCTCTTCCATGACGCTAATGCTTGCCAACATTAGGAATGAGTTCATAGAAGATGAGTTTAACAAGCTCTCAGACATGATTGTAGAGAGAAACTCAGAAGCTATTGCAAGGAGATTAAACATAAGCCCCGCAGCCGCTAGGCAGATTATGGAAATGAACTTCCATGATATAGAACTTGATCGGATACAGCAAGATAGTGTTATGACTACGTTTCCGTTCCGCATAGAACTCGCGCTGTATGACAGACAGCTGTTTGATACGATGGAAGTTGCTTTGGTCCGTTACTTAGGTAATAACAAATTCTTTGCAAACCAAAAGAAGATCAAGCAACAGGAGGTTGAAAACATGATTTCGAAGCTAAAGCGAGAAGTAGCCTCTATCGACAGTATGAAAACCAGCGTGAGCGAGCCGAGAGGACCAGTTAATGGTTTTGTCTATGGCCAGCCCATAGATCCGACCAATCTTTACAAAGAGAGTATTTCAATGTATAAGGAACTCGTGAGACTAGAAGCAGATCGGGAGCGAATGAGCAGTGTGCAGGTCGTGAGTGGATTTGTTCCTAGACTCAGGCCAACTGGACCCAGTCTGAAAAAGTATATGGGTATTGGAGGCCTGATTGGGCTGATTGTAGGTATAACAGTGGCGCTCAATCTAGACCCACGCAGGCGCAGAACACAGCCGTAACTTTTATATCATAAATCAAAAACCCCACTGCTTTCACGTAAGCAGTGGGGTTTTTGATTTATGATATACCTTAACTTACTCCTCCTGCCGCATCACCCAGCTCAGGTTGTACAGGTCCTTTCTGCGATCCTTCAGGTTACGCACACTACCAGCTGTGTTTAGGTCCTTGAGCAGGTCAAGGTCTAAGTCAGCGATGAGCGTCATCTCCGTGTTCGGAGTGGCCTCGGCTACCACGGCATCGTGCGGGAAGGCGAAATCTGAAGGGGAGAACACCGCCGACTGTGAGTACTGGATGTCCATGTTCTCTACTTTCGGAAGGTTACCCACGCTGCCTGTAATCGCAACGTAGCACTCGTTCTCGATAGCACGGGCCTGCGCACAGCGGCGCACGCGCAGGTAGGCGTTTTTAGTATCCGTCCAGTAAGGTACGAAGAGGATTTTCATGTCCATGTCGGAGAGCATACGGGCCAGCTCCGGGAACTCCACATCGTAACAGATCAGGATGCCGATCTTGCCGATATCCGTGTCGAAAATCTTGAGCTTGTGGCCTCCGCGCATACCCCAATAGTGGGACTCGTCCGGCGTTACGTGCAGCTTGTATTGCTTGTCGTAGGTACCATCGCGACGACAGAGGTAGCTCACATTGTAGAGTTTGTTGTCGTAGTACTCCGGCATGCTGCCCGCGATGATGTTGATGTTGTAGGAGAGGGCCATGTGAATCATTCGCTCCCGAATTTCATCGGTATACTCAGCCATACTGCGGATTGCCTCCGAAGGGGATTCCTCGTTGGTGAGGGCCATCAGCGGCGCGTTAAAGAACTCGGGGAACACGACCATGTCCGACTTGTAAGAACTCACCGTGTCCACGAAGAACTCGATTTGCTGCATCATGTCATCCAAAGAGGTCACTGCGCGCATTTGCCACTGCACAATGCCGATTCGCACCACCGTTTTCTTGCCGCCCAGCAGCTTCTCTTTCTCCTCATAGTACACGTTGATCCACTCGAGCAGGGTGGCGTAGGCGCGCGATTCGGTATCATCAGGCAAATAGCCTTTCAGGATCTTGCGCACGTGGAAACCATTACTTACTTGGAAAGACAGCACCGGGTCAGAAAGCTCCTTGTTGCGCACCATCTCGATGTACTTGGCAGGAGTGAGTTTATCGGCGTAGTCTTTGTAGCCAGGTATACGGCCTCCAGCGATGATGCCGCGCAGGTTCAGGTTCTCGCAAATCTCTTTGCGGGCATCGTACAGACGACGGCCTAGGCGAAGATTGCGATACTCCGGGTGCACAAACACGTCGATGCCATAGAGCGTGTCGCCATCCGGGTCATGCGACTTGAAAGTCCCTTTGTCTATAATTTGCTCGTAGGTATGCTTGTCGCCATAGACGCCGTAGTCAACGATAAGGCTAAGTGCCACGGCTACTACTTGGCCTTTGTCTTCTATACAGATCTGGCCTTCTGGAAACTTCTTAAGGAGATTGGAAAATTCCTTGCGGGTCCATGCACCGTCTATGTTGGAGTAGACCAAGTCCATGATGTCCTTTACTTCTTTGTAATCTTTGAGCTCCAGCTGGCGCAATAACAGCCTGTGCTCAGAGTTTGCTTCTATCTTTTCACTCATATTGTATTATTGGGGTTGCTTGCTACAGGTATACGTGAAGCAAGTATAGTTTTGATATGATATTTTGTGTGAGCTGTAAAAAAGCCCGTTCCTTACAAATTTAAAAAGAAAAAGCGCAGTTTTGATACTGCGCTTTTCAGGTATAGCTCCGGCTTAAATTAAATCTGCACCTCTGGTATGTCGCCTTCCACGATCAAACGTCCTTCCGTGGCCTTCTGAATGTCTTCCACCGTCACACCCGGCGCGCGTTCCAACAGCTTAAAACCGTCTTCAGTCACTTCCAGCACGGCCAGATCGGTCACGATCTTTTTGATGCACTTAAGGCCTGTGATCGGCAGAGTACATTCCTTGAGGAGTTTAGAGGAGCCGTCGCGAGCAGTGTGCTGCATGGCCACGATGATGTTTTTGGCAGAAGCCACCAAGTCCATAGCGCCGCCCATGCCTTTCACCATTTTGCCCGGTATCTTCCAGTTGGCGATGTCGCCTTGCTCCGATACCTCCATGGCGCCCAAAATGGTGAGGTCCACGTGCTCGCCGCGGATCATGCCAAAGCTCTCGGCAGAGCTGAAAATAGAGGAGCCCGGCAGGGTCGTAATGGTTTGCTTACCGGCGTTGATAAGGTCAGCGTCTACTTTGTCTTCAGTAGGGAAGGGACCCATGCCCAGCAGTCCGTTCTCCGACTGCAACACCACTTCCACACCCTCGGGGATGTAGTTTGCCACAAGGGTAGGTATACCGATGCCCAAGTTCACATACATGCCGTTCTTAACTTCTTTTGCGATTCGTTTCGCTATCTGATTTTTATCCAGTCCCATTTCTTAGTGATTTAAGCGGTTCTTACTGTGCGTTGTTCAATACGCTTCTCGTACTTTTCGCCTTGGAAAATACGCTGCACATAAATACCCGGCGTATGGATCATGTTTGGGTCCAGCTCTCCGGCAGGTACCAGTTCCTCTACCTCCGCCACCGTGATCTTGCCGGCCGCAGCCATCATTGGGTTGAAGTTGCGCGCTGTGCCTTTGAAGATCAGGTTGCCGGCCGTGTCGCCTTTCCAAGCTTTCACAAAGGAGAAGTCGGCTTTCAACCATTCTTCCATCAGGTACCTCTTGCCGTTGAACTCACGACTCTCTTTGCCTTCGCCCACTTCGGTACCGTAACCGGCTGGGGTGAAGAAGGCAGGTATACCGGCACCACCGGCACGGATACGCTCAGCCAGCGTACCCTGCGGAATCAACTCCACTTCCAACTCGCCTGACAGCAGCTGACGCTCAAACTCGGCATTCTCGCCCACATAGCTGGAGATCATTTTTCTCACCTGTCTCTTCTGTAGTAACAGTCCGATACCGAAGTCATCCACACCGGCGTTGTTCGAAATACAGGTCAGGTCCTTCACGCCGAGGCGCAGCAACTCTTGAATGGAGTTCTCCGGAATGCCGCACAGACCGAAGCCACCGAGCATCAGGGTCATACTGTCCTGCACACCCTGCAGGGCCTCCTGTGCGTTTTTTACAGTTTTATTGATCATAGTTTATGATGTGCTTTTGCCTAATGCAAGGTATAGCCATACCTGCACAGGCAGCGATTAAACGATTGATTCTATAGAAAAGGTAAGTTAGATAGAAAAAAAGCCATATACAATGCATGCCTTTCCGTTTTCAGGTGAAATCAGGATTAAATGGGGTGAAGCCTATTTTCGGATGACGATAAGCGCCTCCATCTCCACTTCGCTACCAATCTCGGAGGCTATCGAAGCCTTTACTTTCTCGAGGTCCGCATCATCTATCTGATTTTCTGAAACGAGTGTTACGCTCAACCTTGCAGGGTCACCTCCTCTTAATACCGACACTTGTTTAATAGTAATGTCATCCACAGTGTGGTTGCTGAGCGACCGTATGATATTGTGGTCGCGGATCATTGTAAAAGAGCCGTAGCCTAAAGGGAGGCTGACGATAATCACAACAAGCAAGGATACGGTCAGACCTTTCTTAGCGAGATGGAGCGGACTGAAACCCATCAGCATGAAGGTAACCGAACCAGCCAGCACAATGCCCGCCAAGTTAGTCATCAACAACAGCAAGGCACCTAGAAACACCTCCCAGTCTCCCCAGCCAAGTCCTATACCTGAGACGGCCAGTGGCGGAACAAGTGCCACTGCAATGGCAACCCCGGCCAGCGTCTTGGCCACCTCTTCGCGCACGTGCGCATAGGCACCAGCTATACCTGACAGGATAGCTACGCCCAAGTCCAGCAGGTTGGGACGTATACGGGAGCTTATCTCGTCGGTCATCGCTTGGATTGGCGTCAGCCAGCTGAGCAGGATGGCGGCTATGTAGCCCAGCAAGAGACCGTAGCCAATGGTGCGTATACTTTGCAGTGTGAGTTTCCGGTCCTGCCGGAGCGCACCCATCGACAAAGAAATAATAGGGGCCATGAGCGGGGCCAGAATCATGGCCCCGATGATAACCGGAGTGGAATTGGCGTACAGTCCGAATGTGGCCAGCATTGTAGAGATCACCATGAGCGTCAGATAGGGGCTCGATGCTTTGGCATTTTCTCTTAACACCGTAAAAAGTCCTTTGAACTCATGCGTGGAGGCGTGGTAAACCAACGGCAAAGGCTCATCTGTAAACTCTTGCACGTAGGCCTCTCCCCGCGGAAGTGTACCTACTCTGAACTTCTCTTCCGCATCCGTTTTCTCTTTTTCGACGGTCAAGTACCTGCCCGGTACGATCTGTAGTTTGTCTTCGCTTACGCTTAATTCGATTTCCTTCGCGCTCATCAGCTTGTTGTCCTGCGAAAAGTCCATGGCCTCCGGACTACTGATGATCACCGATTTGGTCTTGATATGCCCCACAAACTCCGGCAGTCGCTGGTCGTCTTTGCCATTAAAGGTGGAGGCGACCCAAAATCTGATCAGCTCCATGATGCTTCTGGGCGCTAGCACCAGCACATGCAGGCGTCCGTCGTTTATGTAGGAGTCTTTGAGCAGCAAGCGCGATACCATGGTGCTTTTGCCGTGCAGTACGGCCACGATGCCGAGAGCCGCTGTTTTAAGAGCAGGTTTGTTACCGGTTGTGATCGTGAAGGCCCGCGGTTTCAACAGCTCGGTGTGACTGAAAAGGTTCTTGAACTTCTCTACTCTGGACTTGAAAGGGTCACGCGCCACACTTCCCGACATCAAGCTGAGGCTGTTGCCAATCACAACCGAGTTGAAAACAGGTTTGCCGTTGCAAAGCAATAGGTCAGCGCTCACACCCTGTTCAAAGCTTTTGACGTCCTCAATCGCCTCGAAGAGATCTGCCGCTATGCCATAGCCTTGCCTAGCCTCCTTCATTTCAGGGTGAGGAAGAAAGCCCAATGTCCATTTCCGGTGGAGAGCAAGGTTCACCACCTCCGCTAGCCACTCGTCGCTCAGGTAGGTGACAACGCAACACTCGTGCTCCAGTTCGTGGCTGATGACATCATTGTGTTTAAAAGGAAGCAGCTTGTGAATTTTATCCCCGAATGCGGGCACGATCTTATCAGTAATCGTGCTTTCTTCCCGGGTGTCGTAGATCAGGGTTATTTTTTCCATCCTTTGGGTGGCGAATTAAGCTTATCCTGATTGGCATTACTCAATTACCTGATGGTTTGTTATACCTGATCAAAGGTCAGATTATAGGCTCTCATGTAAAGTAGGGAGAGGGGTTTAAAGGAATTAATGCTAATGTGCTTGCACGCAGCTATTTGCAGACTAGGTATACAGACTGTAATCTAGCGCAGCGCCAAGCACTTTTCTGTTGCCGCTTTGTCTTTTGCCAGCTGTGCCTTCAGGGCATCGAGACCGTCGAACTTCTGCTCCTGCCGTAGTTGCTCTACAAACTCCACCGTTAAGGTTTGGCCATAAAGGTCACCTTCAAAGTCGAGCAGGTGCACTTCCAGAGTGAGGTGAGATCCGTCCACGGTTGGGCGGGTGCCAATGTTCATCATGCCGGGCAGGCGCTGGCCGTTTTGGTTCACCCATACGGCGTACACGCCGTAGCCAGGTATAAGCTTGTGCGGAGCAGGCAAGGCCAGATTGGCCGTAGGATAGCCGATGGTGCGGCCGAGTTTGTTGCCTTCCTCCACGGTAGAGGTGAGGGTATAGGTATGGCCGAGGTAGCGGTTGGCGGTAGGTATATCTCCTGACTCGATCGCCCTGCGGATCTTGGTAGAGCTAACGCCGATATCGTCCACATCCTGACGCGGAATCTCTTCCACCTCAAAGCCATACTGACTTGAGCGGGCCTTCAGGTGCTCAAAGCTGCCTTCGCGGTTTTTGCCAAAGCGGTGGTCGTAGCCGATTACGAGCACTTTGGTGTGCAGCGCTTTCACCAGCACATCCGAAATAAAGGCACGGGATGTCAGGCGTGAGAACTTTTTGGTAAAAGGGATGATAAGCAGGTAATCGATGCCAAAGCTGCGCAATTGAGCAATGCGCTCTTCTATGGTGGAGAGTAGTTTGAGATCGTTGTCTTCCGGGAAAAGCACGAGGCGCGGGTGTGGCCAGTAGGTGATCACCACACTCTGCCCGTTCGACTGTCGCGCCATTTCTTTGACGCGCTGAAGAATTTTCTGATGGCCCACATGCACCCCGTCGAAGGTGCCGCTGGTAACCACCGGAAAGCTCAGCTTCGGAAAATCAGAGATATCACGAATTACTTCCATTCGCTTCGAGTTGGGCTCTTCTAATCTCCTGAATATCTTCTATTGTCAGGGCGTCTTCTAACTTGTACTCCCCAATGCGGGTGCGCACCAGCGCCGAAAGGTGAGCGCCCACGCCCAGTTTCTGCCCCAAGTCGTGGGCCAGACTGCGAATGTAGGTGCCTTTGCTGCAAATGACCTTAAAAGAGACCACAGCCCCTTCGATGTTTGTGATATCAAAGGCTTTGATGGTGACCGTGCGTGGCTTCATTTCGGCCTCTTTGCCTTTGCGGGCCAGATCGTAGGCGCGTTTGCCGTCGATCATCACGGCGGAGTAAATAGGCGGTATTTGTTCGATAGTGCCCACAAAAGTGTTGGCAGCTGCCTGAATATCTTCGGGCGTAAGGTGACTGATGTCCTTGCTTTCGCTTACAGGTGTTTCAAGGTCATAGGAGGGAGTGGTCTGGCCCAGCGTAATCGTGCCGGTATACTCTTTTTCCTGCGCCTGTATCTCGTCAATGCGCTTGGTAAACTTGCCTGTGCACAAAATGAGCAGGCCCGAAGCCAAAGGGTCCAGCGTGCCGGCATGGCCGATCTTTTTCACGCGCAGGGTGTTGCGCACTTTCTTCACAACGTCAAACGACGTCCAGGTAAGCGGTTTATTAAGGAGCAGTACTTCGCCTGCCTCAAAGTTGTAGGTCATTTTATACTCTTAAGTCAACTCCCATCGCCAGCAGGGCCAGCAAGGCTATACCTAATGCTATACGGTAGTAGCCAAACATCTTAAAGCCATACTTGGTCAAAAAGTTAATGAAAAACTTAATGGCTGCCATCGCAACGACAAAGGCCACCACGTTGCCAATGATCAATAGACGTAAGTCATCCGCTGTGATTACCTCAAAACTGTTTTGGATCTTCACAAGATCAAAGGTCAGGATATCTGAAATCTCTAGCTTAAGCAGGTCCTTCACCAGTTTATAAGAGGCTGCCGCCAGCATGGTAGGTACCGCCAGAAAGAAAGAGAACTCAGCGGCCGCTTTTCGGTTAATGCCTTGCGTCAGGCCACCGATGATGGAGGCAGCCGAACGGGATACTCCCGGTATCATGGCGATACACTGGAAGAAACCGATCACGAGCGCATTTTTGAAGGTAATCTTGTTTTCCTGTGCGTGCGCAAACCACTTGTCCACAAACAGGAGGACCACACCGCCCAGCACAAGCATCACAGCCGTAATGAACACGCTGCCCAGCATGGCGTCGATCACGTCATTTAGCAGAAAGCCGATGACAGCCGCCGGTATAAAGGCGAAGATCAGTTTCTGGTAAAATTCAAAACTGTTGAGAAAGCGCTTCCAGTAGAGCACCACTACCGACAAAATGGCCCCGAACTGTATGTTCACGGCAAATATCTTGGTAATGGGTAGCTCGTTTATGCCCATCAGGGCCGAAGCGATGATCATGTGACCTGTCGAGGAAACAGGCAAAAATTCGGTAAGTCCTTCAACTATGGCTAATATAATAGCCTGCCATTCGCTCATCTAGTTACTAATCTTGTGTTTTCTCGTGTGCTTTATCTTTTACCATGATCGCGAACAGCTCTATAATAAAACCAGCCATTACAACTAATGGGCCCAACGTAATGCCCATAAAGCCGAGACCGTATTGTTCGTTATCCAGTGTCATGATGATAAAACCCACGGCTAGTACGGCAATGCCTACCAGCATAAGGATGTAGTTCTTTCTGCCAAAGGCAAGCTTGATTTTATTTTCTTCCATATTAGTATAGTTCGTCTAGTGAAAGGCGCAGATACTTGCGCACGGCACGGTAAGAGCTCAGGAAACCGATCACGGAACCCAACACGATCAAGGCGATCATGAGCATGTACATTTGTTCCTCGTCCTTGAGCAGGGTCAGTTCCGTTATTTCGTGGTAGGCATACTGCATCAACCCAAACAGCAGGGCAGAAGCGATAATGCCGCTAATGATGCCCTGAAAAGCCGCTCGGTTCAGGAAAGGTCGCTGAATAAAGAAAGAGGTAGCTCCCACCAACTGCATGCTCCTGATCAGGAAGCGCTGTGAGTACAAGGCCAGCTTAACCGTATTGTTGATGAGAATAATCACTACCAGCACCAGTATACCGGCAAAGCCGAGCAGCAAGATGCTGATCTTCTGTATGTTGCTGTTGATGGACTCGATCAGGCTCTCTACATACTGCACTTCATACACACCCTCAATCCCTTCAATATCATTCTTTATACCTTTGAGCTGGGCAGAAGTGGAGCTTTCGGCGTTGATGCGGAGCACATAAGTATCTCGCAGCGGATTGTCACCCAGAAAAGCCATAAAATCTTCCCCAGTTTCATCCAGAAAAGCCTTAGCACCTTCTTCCTTCGACACAAAACGCACCTGTGCCGTGTCGCCTTTATAGGCCACATACTCTTTGGCTGCCAGCGTCTTCTGCAGACGGTCAATCTGCACAGGGGTGAGGTTGCGATCGAGGTATACCTGCATTTCGATGCTCTCCTTCACGATCTCCGACAGCTTGCCAGCGTGTATCAGGAGCATGCCAAACAGGCCGATCACGAAAAGGGCCAACGAGATGGAAAACACCACCATGGCATGCGGGTAGTTGCCGAGCTTTTTCTTCTTTACTGACTTAGGGGTAGTTGTTGCCATACTATATGCTTCCACGCAAAAATAGAAATATTATTTAATATTGAGGAGGGGAAAGGCCATTAAAGCAAAAAGCCCTTCCAGCAAGGTCAGGCTTTCTGTGTTTATAGATTAATGCGGGGGTCCGAGTCCAGTATAATAGGTTCTTCCAGTCCCTCTCTTCGCCTTTCGCGTCTGCCTTCCCGGTCACGGCCAAACAGCTCCCGCAGGTTATCAAAACGCTTGGTGTGCAGCAAACTCATCCGCTGGGTATTGGTTACCCGGCCGTAAGTGGTCGGTAAGGTGTTGTACTCCAGACGGCCGCGCAGCTCCCCGCTCTTTGTTATATAGTATTCGATAGACCAACTGCCTTGGTAGGTGTTTCGGTTTGCCCCTCC
Source organism: uncultured Pontibacter sp. (assembly GCF_947499215.1). Taxonomy (GTDB): domain Bacteria; phylum Bacteroidota; class Bacteroidia; order Cytophagales; family Hymenobacteraceae; genus Pontibacter. The sequence continues at coordinate 676,356 of NZ_CANMNI010000001.1, read as the reverse complement.
TGCCTGTTGCGTAGCGCCTATACCTGTCTGGCTACTTACCCGCAAACGACCTTGGAAGAAGGTATAGCTCAGACGAAGCTGCAGCGTGGAGAGGGCGTCCTGACTCACGCCATCCAAACCGATATCGATTTCGAGGTTACTGTCTATGGAGTTAAGCAAGCCGCTGAGCTGACCGGTCAGCAGACTGCCTAAACTGCCGCCTACCGCGGAAACCCCCACACCGTCCAGCCCGCCGAATGAGCCCGGTGGTACCAACCTGCGAAGCACGAGCAAGCTGAACACCTGCCTGTTGAGTTCATTCTCATCGTTTCGCATGGCCAGAAGGATCGGCTCCAGCTCTAGCCGCACGTTAGCGGGCAAGTTCTCAAAATCCAGCCCCAAGGTGATCTCTGGTGTAAGAATAGGACCTTTCAAGTCTACCAAGGCCGTAACCGGATAGCGAGCCCCCCGCAAAGCAGAACCGATGGAGGTGTTCTGAGCTATATCCAGTGCGGTATTTTGGGTATAGGTAGCCCGTATGTCCATCACCCCTTCAAGTGGGTCGCCGTTCCAAGAGAGCGTGCCACCCGGCGTTACCCGGAACTCCCTCGATACCACACCTTCTAGCAAATTGAGATTATAGGCACCATTAGCAATCTCGAAGTTGCCGTACATGTTAAACTCCCCGCGGGTGTCGATGGTCATTTTGATTTGGCCGCTTCCTGAGCCCCGTATCACGTCACCAGTCTGCCGGTCAATAATGATCTCGAAATAGGCGTCGTCGGTCACGTCAAGGTCAAAGTTCATGTTGATGCCGGAAAGGTCCACCTTTTGTTCTTCTACGGCCACAGCCACCCCTGTCGAGTCGGTCACGTTGCGGTTCACGAAGCGTATAAAGTCCTTACGGGCAAGGTCGGTCTGGTTATCAAGCGGGATAACAATGCGTGTATTGGCGTCGCTGCGGGCATTCACATCAATCTTCAGATTTTCCACCGGGCCCAGCACACTGGCCGTGCCCGTGACGAAAGCCGTACCATAATAGAGTTCGTTCTGCTCATTGGTCGTGTTCAGGATCATCAGGTTGCGGAAGCGGGCGCTCAGATCGAGTACCATGTTCTGGAAACCGTCGTGGGCAATGCCACCGGTTACGAACCCTGTATTGCCATAGAGGTCGCGCAGCTGTGCGTTGCGGAAGCTGATGCTGTTGGCGCCGAAGTATACCCTGTCCGAGAAGCGGTAGGTTGTGCCGAGATAGTCAAACTTAAACTGCCCGCCGGTTACCATAACAGACCCTGTAAGCACCGGAGCGCTCAATCTACCCAATACCCGTATGCGGCCCTCCATGGTGCCTTGCAACTCAGACATGATCGGTTTCAAAATGGGCTCGACTATCTTGAGTTGGGTTTCGTCGAGCACGGCCAGCATGTCGAGCTGTTCCTCTTCGGCACGCGGGTAGTAGTTTCCGGTCAGGGTAAGCACTTTCTTGTTGTCGCGGTCAATGTCCACATCCACCACCATCTGTTGCTGCGCATTCACCCAGTCGCCCTTTCCGTTGATGTCCCCGATCAGTACATCGTCCAAGTAAAAGGAGTCTACACGCATGGAGGCGTTTAGGATCGCATTATTATAAATGTCCTGCGCCCTCAGTTCGGCATTGAGCGTACCCCGAATCTGTTCCGGCATGAGCGGGTTTAGGTTGCGGAGGTCAAAGTTTTGCACATTGGCCATCAGGGTACTGCCCGGATCCTGCCCGATTGCGCCGTCTAGCTTGATGATCTGATTCTGGTTGGAAAGAATGAGGTCTTCGAAGTCAAAGCGCTTGCCGTTTTCGCTGATGTAGACCATACTGCCCGGCTGGAAGGCCCACGGTGTTTCGCGGAGCGTGATGTTGGATCTACCAAACACCACCTGCAAGCGGTCCTGTAAAAAGTTGACATCGCCCACCACCGTCGCTTGATTGTTGTAAGCCGGCTGCAGGAGGTTGGTATAAAAACCGATGGTGCGCTCACTCCAGATGGCCTCCAGCAGCAGACGTTCCGTTTCGCCTATGGACGGAAGAAGTTGTCTGTCGGAAGTGAACTGGGCACTGGCCAGCACTTCCGGACTGTTCTGAAGCTTGGAGGTGCTTAGCTCTATATCATTCTGGTATAGCGTCACATTGTCGTAGAGGATGGTATCGATACGGGCAAAGGAGGTCAGGATAACCGTATTGCCGTGCCGGAAGGTGCCTTCTACTTGCGAAAAGTCAGAGATGGTGAGTTGCGGGACGAACCATTGCAAGAGCGGATTGACCCGTCGCAGGTATAGGTCATAGTCCAGACTGTACTCTGGATCGGCGGAAGGACGTTTTTTAGCATAGTAGGCAGCTGTTGCCGCATCGTTGCTCTCAAAGTTGAGCTGATACTCCTCCACGAGTTGTTTCAGGTCGGCAAACAGCACGGAGTAGTCAAAGTTGCCGTTCACACGCAACGCCAGTGCATCAGAGCTAAGGCTGAGGCTGCGCTGTCCGCCCCCGATCTCCGATTCGATCCGGATGGTGTCGAGCGCGATGCGCTGCCCCTCGTAGGTAACGGCGGCGCTGTCGAAGAAAGCAGTGCCTTCAAAGTCGTCGAGTCGGAGGCCTCTGAAATTCAGATCAGCATTGGCCTGCACCACCACCGATTTATCTGTAATGCGAAGCGCCTGTAAATTGGCTTTGTCCAAGTCCGCCCGCAGATTAAAGGCTTGGTTATTACGTTCCAGACTCACTTCCCCATTTGCCCGGAACGCTAGATTCGGGTCGGCGATGGCAACTCTCCCCACATACTTCTGCCGGCTAAGAGTACCGTCCGTCCGGATGTTGCGGTAGTTGTAGTCAAGCAGGTGAAGCTGGGCGATGTCGGCGTGTATCTCGAGGCGGGCGTCTTCCAGTGTGAAGCCGGAGCCGACCACGCTGCCGTCCATGGTGATAGTTTTGATGACGTCAGTCTGGTCGATCAGGCGACCAATGTTAAAGTTCTGGGTCTTGAGGCGGCCGCGGTAGGAAGCAATGTCTGTCTTCCGGTTGATCTTCATGTTGATGTCAGACTGCACGTTGCCCAGTGCCGTTACGAAGCTGCCATTGGCCACAAAGTCGTTGTAGAAACCCAGAAAGCGGCCGTCTACCTTAATTGTGCCCAGTCGGGAGGCGATGGCATAGGCATCCTGTGGCAGGAACTGTTTAATGTCTTCGGCGTTGAGGGTAGAAGGGCGCAGGCGAATGTTGGCAAAGGTCTCGTCCCAGTTAGGCAGACCGTCTACATTCATAGTCCCGACAATATGTGTGTTTTGCCCGTAGCGCACATCGAGGTTGCTGGCCATGAACTCCGACACGCGGCCTTCATATTCAGCCGACGCGATGTAGGCGTTCTCATCGTAGTCTTTGATCTGTGGGGCGAACAAGGCGATGTCTCGAGAATATACCTGCGAGTCCTTTACTTGGGCAGTCACTGTTACGCTATCTATGAAGTCGGAAAAGTTGCCGAAGCGGTTATAGTCGAAGCGGATGTACTCCTGCACATTGCTATCGTTTACTTTCAGGTCGAGCTCGTCCCATTCCCAGAAAGTAGGGGCGTAGGTCATTAGCACGTCGAGGTTGTGCAGCTGTATATCGGAGGGGGTTTCGTGGGCGGTCAGGTCCGTCACGCGTACCTTCAGGGTGTCGCCGGGCTCAAACTCTGTGAAGCGGGCCGAGATCTTGTTAATGCCGAGGTGGAAGTAGTCAATCCCGTAGTCGGTGCGGGGCTTATTGAAGTCGTCGTATGTAAAGGCCCCGTCCTTGATTACTAGCTCATCGATTGAGAACTCAAAGGGCTGAGAGGCCTTGGTGGTGTCTTTGGTAATCAGGTCGCCAAGGGCGTTAATGAAGGTGGTCAGGTTGAGCGAGTCGGTGCCCTCGTACATCACTAGGTTGGCACGGGGTTCCTGCAACTCGAGAGTGGCTATACCTAGCGTATTAGGCTGGAAGATGGAAAAGAGGCTGATGTCCGCTTCGGCACGTCCTACATAGAACATTTCCTCACCTCGGTAGTCGAGCACCTTCACCTTGTCGAGGATCACGTTGCTGAAGAACTCGATGTCGACCCGCTCAATGGTGACTTCATGGTCGATGGTACGGGAGATGTACTCGGCGGCCTTCTGGGCAACCTTGGTTTGTACGCCCGGATAGCGGATGGCCACAAAAACAACCGCAAATACCACCAAAAGCAACAGGATTAGAGCCAAAACTATTTTTAGAATGGCTTTTCCTATAACTTTGAAGTAATTTATGGACTGTTCTTTTTCCAAAAGATGACTGAACCTACAATATTAGCGATTGAATCTTCCTGCGACGAAACCTCGGCAGCCGTTATTCGCGGTGGCAAAGTTTTGTCGAATATCATTGCTACTCAGGCCGTTCACGAAAAATATGGCGGCGTAGTGCCTGAGCTGGCTTCGAGAGCACACCAACAAAACATTATTCCGGTGGTGGCGCAGGCTTTAAGTACAGCAAATGTAACTAAAAATGAGTTAAGTGCAGTGGCTTTTACCCGCGGTCCCGGCTTATTGGGCGCTTTGCTGGTGGGTAGTTCGTTTGCCAAGTCTTTTGCGCTGGGTCTCAACATCCCGCTCATCGACGTAAACCACATGCAGGCGCACATTATGGCGCATTTCATCGACGACCCGAAGCCGAACTTCCCTTTCCTGTGCCTGACCGTGAGCGGCGGCCATACCCAAATCGTGCTCGTAAAAGACCATCTGGACATGGAAATCATCGGCCAGACAACTGACGATGCAGTAGGGGAGGCTTTCGACAAGACGGCTAAGATGCTCGGCCTGCCCTACCCGGGAGGCCCCATGCTGGACAAAACAGCAGCGCAGGGCAACCCGAAGGCTTTTGCCTTTCCGGTAGGCAACATGCCCGGCTACGACTTTTCGTTCAGCGGTATCAAGACCTCGGTGCTCTACTTCCTGAAAGATAAAACGAAAGACAACCCCAACTTCGTACAGGAGAATCTGGCTGATATCTGTGCCAGCGTCCAGTATACCCTGATCAAGACCTTGCTCAAGAAAGTGGTACTGGCCGCCAAGGACCTCGGTATAAAAGAAGTGGCCATAGCCGGTGGCGTATCCGCCAATTCCGGCCTCCGCCAAACGCTGCAGGACTACGCCAAAAAGTATGATTGGAACGTATACATCCCGGCATTTCAGTATTGTACCGATAATGCAGGTATGATCGCCATGACGGCTCATTACCAGTACCTTAAAGGTGACTTCGCCGACCAGTATGTGAGCCCGGAGCCGAGAATGAAATTCTAGGAGTTTGGGAGTTTAAGAGTTGAGGAGTTAAAGAGTCGGTGATTAATCTGTAGCGACGTTACAGTGTAACGTCGTTGCGGGGTGGTAAACGCCATGTGAGCAGGTATAACACATTACCGTTTTGTAGGGACAGGTCGCGACCTGTCCAATCATGCACAAACAGCAATCAACAATTAACAATGAACAATTCATTTCAAATCGGCGACACCAAGGTATACCGCAAAACGGTAACGGCGGCGGACTTTGCCCGTTTTGATGATGGGCTGGTGCATGCGGTTTGCTCAACCTTTTCGTTGGCGCAGGCGGCAGAATGGGCAGGGAGATTGTTTGTGTTGGAGATGAAAGAAAAAGATGAAGAGGGGATAGGTACTTTTCTGACTATCAATCATAAAAGCCCGGCATTTGAAGGCGATCAAATTGAAATAATTGCTTCCCTGAAATCGCAGGAAGGTAATAACGTGATTTGCAGTTTTGAGGCCCGGGTGGGCGACAGGCTGGTGGCGGACGGCGAGACAGGACAGAAGATTTTAAAGAAAGACAAACTGGCCAGCGTGCTGGCTCCAAGATAAAACATGGCGAAAGCAAAAGACAAAGATCGGATAAAGAAGCACGTGAACATCGTGAACCGCAGGGCTTCTTTTGAATACCAGTTTCTGGACAAGTATACGGCGGGTATCATGCTCATGGGTACCGAGATCAAATCGATCCGGGAAGGCAAGGTGAACATGCAGGACGGCTACTGTGTGCTGCACAACGGCGAGCTATACCTGCACAACGTGCACATCTCCACCTATACCGAGGGCACGCACTACAACCACGAGCCTATGCGGGTACGCAAGCTCCTCGTGAACAAGAGCGAACTCAAGCGTCTGGAGAAGGGCGTGCAGGAGCAAGGCGTTACGATCATCCCGATTCGGGTATTCATCAGCGACCGTGGTTTTGCTAAAGTAGAGATTGCACTGGCACGTGGTAAGAAGCTGCACGACAAGCGAGAAGACATCAAAGCAAAGGACGTAAAACGCGAGCTCGACAGAAGCGGATATTAGTAATTTTGAATGAGTGATATCTGAATCATCTACTCATTCAAAATTCAAAAAACTATTCACTCATTCAAAATTTTAAAAAGTGGACTACGGAATATGCATGCTCAGTCTGGTGCCGATGCGCGCTGAGCCCTCTGACAAGGCTGAAATGGTGACGCAGGTGCTCTTTGGGGAGTGTCTAGAGGTAATCACCAAGCAGGGTAACTGGGTGCAGATACAGCTGGCCACGGATGAATACCGTGGCTGGATCGATTACAAGCAGTATGTGCCTGTTTCGGCGACTTATTACCAAGAGTGGAAGGCGGCGCAACACCCGCGAGCGCTCGATATCGTGCAGGTGGTAAGCAATGCCGATATGCGCATTCCGGTAGGTATAGGGGCTTATTTGCCGTTTTTTGACGGCATGAGCCTGCGGATTGACGGGCAGAGTTACCAGTACAGCGGTCGGGCAACCAATCCCGGTGTGCAGGTTACAACAGCTCAACTCACCAAACTGGCCTTGGGCTTCCTGAAAGCTCCTTACCTATGGGGTGGCAAGTCTATGTTCGGGATCGACTGCTCGGGCTTTACACAACAGGTATACGGCCTTTGCGGCTACCAATTGCCCCGCGACGCCAGTCAGCAGGTGGCGGTAGGCGATGAGGTGCACTTTGCCACGCAGACCCAACCCGGCGATCTGGCTTATTTTGCCAATGAGGAAGGGCGCATTACCCACGTAGGCATTATGCTGGAGGGACAGCAGATCATGCACGCTCACGGCGAGATCCGCATCGACACGCTGGACCACAATGGCATCTACAATACCGAGCGCAAGCGCTATTCCCACAATCTTCGCATTATCAAGCGTATTTTTTCCTGATTCTCAGCACTTTTCTTTGAACTTAGGCTATAACGAGTTGGTTAATTCTCGTAGAAGCATAGCGTAAGTTCAAAGAAAGACCATGAGAGACAAAGTGCTGATATTAAACCAAGACTTCAGCGCAATCGCCGTCTGCACGGTGACGAAAGCCTTCTTGCTGGTCTATCTCGAAAAGGCTGAACTCATTTCCAAGGCCAATGGCGCCGTTTTGCGCACCGTCAGCACCACTTACCCCGTTCCTTCTGTTATTCGGCTGCAGCGCTACGTAAAAGTGCCCTATTACGGTATTTCGCTTAGTAGGCACAACGTGCTCCGTCGCGACAATTTCCTCTGCCAGTACTGCGGCACTACTAAAAACTTAACCCTCGATCACCTGCTACCCCGCTCTAGGGGAGGGGAAACCAACTGGCTCAATTTGGTGACGGCATGCTTCCGCTGCAACTCCCGCAAGGGCGACCGGACGCCTGAAGAGGCGGGGCTAAAACTTATTCAAAAACCATCTAAGCCATCCCTGCAAACCTTCCTGCAACTGCACCTAAATGCCTACAACCAAGACTGGGGTTTGTACCTGAACGTAGGAAAAAATAGGAGTATATAATTACTAATATATTTAGTCCATTTGATTCAACTGATTCACAATCAGTGTAAAGGTATTAGTTTACTTAATGACTAACTTGAAGTCTGCAATTGGATAGTCAGTTAAGGCAACCTCATCGATGATTTTTACAGGACAAGGGGTGGAGGACTGCCATTGGACTCCTGCTATACCTTAGATTTTGTTCGCTCGCACTAGGTTTGGTAAAGGCTTAGGAAGGAGGAGGGGAATGCTAGAAAGGTAGTATGTAAAGGGGCCCGAACTTTGGCTGATGAGCGCTCATGCGTCGCTAAGAAATAGCGGTTTTACTATACCTTTCTTTCGGTTGGCTCAGGTTCTCTGCATAAAATATGTCAAGTTGCTTCTCTTTCAGGTACTTATACCTTATATGCTTTTTGCGAAATCTATACTATATACTAGCATACTTTTAAAGTATTTATTACTTTTGCCCCTTCATTCGAGTGAATGGCCTCGGCATCGCGTCCGGGGAAATGTAAAACCAAACCAAACCGGCCTATTGCTCTAAGTCGGTGGCTTCTCCAGAGCAGTAAAACATTATGAGTAATTCTCCAGAAAATTTCGATTGGGACAAGTTTGAGTCTCAAGGTTTCGGTGGCGGCTACAGCAAAGAAGAGCGCGCTGAAATGGAAAAAATGTATGATGACACCCTGACTACCGTACAGGAGCAGGAGGTTGTTAAAGGAACTGTTGTTGGTATCACTGATCGTGACGTGATCCTGAACATCGGTTTCAAATCTGACGGCCTAGTGCCGGTTTCTGAATTCAGAGACCTGCCTGAGCTGAAAGTTGGTGACGAGGTTGAGGTTTTCATCGAAGACCAGGAAGACCCGAACGGCCAGCTTATCCTTTCCCGCAAGAAAGCGAAAATCGTTAGCGCTTGGGCTCGTATCTACGACGCACTTGAGAACGATTCTGTGCTGGAAGGCGTGGTTAAGAGAAGAACCAAAGGTGGTCTTATCATGGACCTCTACGGTGTTGAAGCCTTCTTGCCAGGTTCTCAGATCGACGTGAAGCCGATCCGTGACTTTGACGTGTTCGTTGGTAAGAAGATGGAAGTGAAAGTTGTGAAAATCAACGCCGCTTTCGACAACGTGGTTGTATCTCACAAAGTACTTATCGAGAAAGACCTGGAGCAGCAGCGTGCAGCCATCCTGAACAACCTGGAGAAAGGTCAGGTTCTGGAAGGCGTTATCAAGAACATGACAAACTTCGGTGTGTTCATCGACCTTGGTGGCGTAGACGGTCTGCTTCACATCACAGATATCTCTTGGGGACGTATTAATCACCCAGAGGAAGTATTGAACCTTGACCAGAAGGTGAACGTGGTAGTGCTTGACTTCGACGATGACAAGAAGCGTATCTCTCTTGGCATGAAGCAGCTTACTCCGCACCCATGGGATGCTCTGCCAGCTGAAATCGAAGTTGGTTCTAGAGTGAAAGGTAAGATCGTTAATGTGGCTGACTACGGCGCATTCCTTGAGCTGATGCCAGGCGTTGAAGGTCTGATCCACGTTTCTGAAATGTCTTGGTCACAGCACCTGCGCAACCCACAGGACTTCATCAAGCAAGGCGACGAGGTTGAGGCAGTTGTATTGACACTTGACCGCGAAGAGCGCAAAATGTCTCTGGGCATCAAGCAGCTTACTGAAGATCCATGGACGAAAGAAGATGTTATCACGAAATATGCAGTTGGCACCAAGCACACTGGCGTAGTTCGCAACCTGACAAACTTCGGTCTGTTCTTGGAGCTGGAAGAAGGTGTTGACGGTCTGGTACACGTATCTGACCTGTCTTGGACTAAGAAAATTAAGCACCCATCTGAATTCGTTAAAGTTGGTGAAAACCTTGACGTAGTTGTTCTGGAGCTTGACGTAGCTAACAGAAGACTTGCTCTTGGTCACAAGCAGCTGGAGGAGAACCCTTGGGATACGTTCGAGTCTGTATTCAACATCGGTTCTGTGCACAAAGCTACAGTTCTTGAGAAGTCAGACAGAGGCGCTACACTGGAGCTTCCATACGGTATCGAAGGTTTCGCTTTCCCGAAAGGTCTTGCTAAAGAAGACGGTTCTCAGGTAGAAGCTGGTGAGCAGCTTGACTTCAGAGTAACTGAATTCTCTAAGGACGACCGTAAGATCATCCTTTCGCATACTGCTACTTACTCAGAGGCTGACAACGCGCGTATTGCGAAGGCCACTAAGAAAGCAGCTCCTGCAGCAGCTGGTGAGAAGAAAGAGAAAGCTCCTAAAGTTCAGAAAGAAGCTGAGAACAAGTCTACCCTAGGTGACTTGGACGCGCTTTCTGCCCTGAAAGAGCAAATGCTTTCTAACGAGAAAGAAGCTGGCGTGAAGAAATTGGAAGCCGCTGCCGCTAAAAAGGCAAAAGGTTCTGACGACGAAGCGTCTGCTGAAGAAGAGAACAACGCTTAATTCTAAGCTTGTCCTATAATGAAAGGCCCCGGAGCAATCCGGGGCCTTTTTTGTTTTTAGGGCTATTTTTCTCGCTGCTAACTTACGGGTAATAATAATCCAGCTAAATCTGCTATATTAGCTTTGTGCTATGCTTGAGGTAAAGGTTGATGAGGTTGGAAATCAACCCAATACACTGTATGCCACACATAGTCCAGATAGTGGGAGAAGGTGCTCCTGCTAGCAGATAGTTGGCATTAACCTAAAACATGAATTGAAAAAGATAGTTGTGTCCACCTTTTTGCTTTTATCTTCTTTAACTATGGCTAATGCACAGAGCAGTAGTTCTCGCCCTTTATCAGAGCTTATAAATAAAGAAGACTCAGGATGGACTTTAGTGCAGGGTTGTTTAAAAGAAGCGAGTAACAAAGTAGAAATTCTGCCTAAACAACAGCAGAAGGCGGAGAACGCCCTGCTACAGTTGCAGGTTACTACCCGCTCACCGATGGGAGCAATCGTTTACGAATCTGGCGGAATACTGGTTGATGATGGTTGGATACGCATCTTAGGCTCAGGTTCTGAGAAGCTTGACAGAAGCATCATGGAGTGGAACAGGGGAAAGTCTTATACGAATGAAGGAGAGCAGCCCTCATTTCTTTTGGTAGCTGATGATGTGCTTGGTGGTTTCTTCGCCATAAATGCGGGAGCATTCGGGCAAGAAGAGATTGGCAAGGTATACTACTTCTCGCCTGACAATCTGGAGTGGGAGTCATTAGGATTAAGTTACTCTGATTTTATATCCTTTTGTTTTGCAGGTGACATCGACAAATTTTATGAAGGGCTAAGGTGGACAAACTGGAGAGAAGAAGTAAAAAAAGTTGATGGTAAGAAAGGCATCCATTTCTTCCCTTTTCTCTGGACAGCAGAAGGTAAGGATTTGAATAATGTAAGCAGAAGGGCTGTGCCAATGCAAGAGCTTTGGAATCTATATATGGAACAGAAGTAATAAAAAGGCACATGCCAACAAGGTATACAAGTCATACTTCGGCTACGCCTCGTACGCCTTTTATACAAGACGTTAATTTGAAATGAATAATAGTGAATTAAAAAAAGAGTTTCAAGAGAGGTTTCTTGAGTTAAGAAAAATTCTGAATTCTTGCGACTTGATTCCTGGTTCACCAAAAGACGAATTCGACTCTTTAAATCATAAGATATTAAGTTATTTATACAAAGGGGCTGACATGGGAAAAATCACTCGTGTTTTAGATAGTGAACTAACTGTCAATTATGGGCTGTCCCCAAATTTAAAAGATGTAGAAAAAATTGCTGCCGAAATTATTGGCTGGTGGAGTTTGAATAATAGTATGTAGAGATTCTAAAGTAGTTGAAAATAATAAAATTTATGGCAACAAGACATATAAGCCACACTTAGGCTACGCCTCGTTCGCCTTCTATACAATCCGTGGATCTAAATTTTATAAACTGATTCTTAATATTTGAATAAAATGGATAGCCGATTAAAAATTAGAGCTGCACTCTCTATAGCATTCTTAATAGTAATGTCACTAACAGCACAAAGCCAAGACATTAAATTCATAAACTTGGTATATAGCACCGCGGCCAAACCGGTGAATGCTGAGGTAAAAGTTATCATACACCCCAATTCTGACAATACGTACAGGTTGAAGGTGGAATCAGTCTCTCTTCGGCAAATAGACCCCGCCAAATCCATCGACAAGGAAATAATCATAACGGCTGGGCAATTCAGCGAGCTTGTTAACGCCATACAGGGTATCAAACAGGCAGAAATTATCGGCGGGCCACACCCTACTGTGTTGGATGGAGAAGCTTGTTCCATCATCTTTGGAACGCTCGGGTCATCTATCTCCTATCAGGTAAATACGCCTAACCACGATACCGACAGAAGAAAACTCAATGATTTTCTTAAAGCCTATGAGCTTATCCTTAGTACTGCTAAGTTGGACCCTAAGTTAATTCTTGGTTAGGGGACTTTAGAGACATTTATTAAGCAAACTTCAAAGAAGAAAAACTTAGTCCAAACATTGTGTAAATACCAGCTACGGTCGATGGCCTTGGCGCCTCTTACACGAGCCCTTTAAGTACAGCAAGAGAACTGGATCATCCCATGAGCCCCTTCCTAGAAATACATCCCGAAGTCCAGCAAGCCCTAACCCAAGGAAAACCTGTCGTGGCGCTGGAGTCTACCATCATCGCGCATGGCATGCCGTACCCGCAGAACGTGCAGACGGCCTTAGAGGTCGAGGGGGTGGTGCGGGAAGCGGGCGCTATACCTGCGACCATTGCGATCTTGAAAGGTAAATGCTGTGTTGGGCTTACAGAGCAACAAATAGAGCATCTGGGCCAAGCCAAGGACGTCTGGAAAGTGAGTCTGGTGGATATGCCTTATGTCATCAGCCAGCAGCTGGACGGCGCTACTACAGTGGCTGCGACCATGCGCCTTGCCGCCATGGCAGGTATACGGGTCTTTGTAACCGGTGGAATTGGCGGCGTGCATCGCGGCGCTGAGACTACGATGGATATATCGGCCGACCTGACGGAAATGGGGCAGACCTCCGTGGCTGTGGTTTCTGCTGGTGTGAAGTCGATACTGGATATTGGGCTGACACTGGAGTACCTCGAAACGAAAGGTATACCTGTGGTTACTTTGGGGCAGGATGCCTTTCCGAGCTTTTACTCCCGCCAGAGCGGTTTCCCTTCTCCCTTGCGACTAGACGCTCCGCAGGCTATTGCCGATCTGTTGCGCACCAAATGGGAACTGGGACTGGAAGGAGCGGTACTAATTGCCAATCCTATACCTGAAAAGTACGAAGTGCCGGCACCAGAAATGGAATGGTATATCACCCAAGCCTTGCACGCCGCCGCACAGCAGCATGTCAAGGGCAAAGCGGTTACACCTTTTCTCTTAAAGTATATCGCAGAGCATAGTCAGGGAGAAAGCCTAGAAGCTAACATCACGCTTATTAAGCACAATGCCCGCTTGGGAGCGGAAATAGCTGTTGCCTATACCCAAGTTAAGGCCTAAATCAGAGCTGCTATACCTATTTCGTAGGCGCGGTTTCCGGCTTGGCAAAACCGCTGACAGGCACTTTCTTCTCCTGTGGCAAAGCATGCCCTGACCGTTGCTTATACCAAGTCTTAAGACGGCTTACAGCGGGTTTTTCGACGTAAGTGGTAATAAGCCAAGCGGCAGTGAGCGAAATAACCAAGGGCGGTATAATCACCAACAGGCTGTCTCCGAAAAAGTGTTTGGTCTCATTGATGATCACATAGCCGATAAACTGGTGGATCAGGTATAGCGCATAGGAAATACTGCCTAAGAATAGCAGCACCTTGTTTACCAAGAACTCCAACTTGCCCTGAAAGCCCAGATAAAAAAGACCAAAGAAGCTGATCACCACCAAGGTATGCGGCAGGCCTTCCGGCAGGTATAGGGCAAGTATGGCGAGGATGGAGAAGAGCAGGTGCCCCATAATGATAGGCTGCTTCTCCGGATTTTTGCGCAGCAGGTAGAAAAGGATACCCGCATAAAAGAACACGCCGTGGTACAGGTTAAGCACCGCACCTACTGGCCCGAAACTAAAGGCATACTTATGCACGAGGCTCAGCAGCACCCATACCGGCCCAACCCACAGGATGCGCTTCAGGTTATTGGTCATAAACAGGGCCAGCATCATCAGGTAAAACATCCACTCCGAAAACAGCGACCAGTATACCCCGTCTACATCGGGCACGCGGGCCAGCTTTTGGAACATGGTCAGGTTCACGAGCATGTCGGTAAACGTGGTCTCGAAGCCGGGCAGTCCGAAGCTTTGCACCACCACAAACGTGGTGAGCATGCTGAACCAGTAAGTAGGGTAGAGGCGGATGCCCCGGTTAAAGAGGAACTCCCCGCCGCTCTTGATTCGGTCGAAGCTGAAAAAGATTACAAAGCCGCTGATCATAAAGAAAAGCTCCACCCCAAACAGGCCATAATCGAAATCGAAGGCGGGGGAGAAGGTGTGTCCGTAAAGGCTGCGGTACACGGAGGTATAATGGAAAAGGGCTACAGAGAGTGCGGCAATACCCCTTAATGCGTCTAAGAATAGAAGTCTGTTCATAATTGTAATCAACTGCAACTGAGAGGAGGCATAGCTTCGTCTCCTGCATTGTTGCTAACTGGCTGTTACGGCCAGAGTATATAATGTGTTACCGTCAAAGTTTAGTGCCTAGTTTACAGGACGGCTCAGTTGATGCTTAAAGGCGCACGATCTGATCAAGTCCTGCTGCGGGTTGGCTAATGATATAGTGGTTTTTCAGAATATACCTTGAATGAGGGCATAAAGTTATGGATGATGCCAATAGTTTTTGAGCAGGCAGATGTAGTCGTCTGTCGTGTGACTTTTGTTTTTGCGGCACCTTTTTGGTAGCTTGTCGGTTGTAACAAAAGCGCTCCGGTTCTTCCTCGGTACGGCGGGATTGGCTAGCGACATATACCTTATAGAAATTTTACATGAAAACCACCTTTAACCTGTTGCTGGCCGCCGCCCTGATCGGCTTTACCGCCTGTTCTGACGGAGAGAGCAAGACGAGCAATACGAACAGCCCGACCACAAACCTGCCGGCTAATACGAACAATGCTGCTACGGCTGCTCCATCTGGCGATGTGGCCCTGAATCCGGAACACGGCCAGCCCGGTCACCGTTGCGATATCGAGGTAGGCGCACCGCTCAACTTGCCGGCCCAGCCTAGACTGACATCACCACAGCCAACATTCCAGCCGCAACCATCCGGTTCGGTGGCAGCAGGCACCAACCCGCCGCACGGACAGCCGGGCCACGATTGTGCCGTACCTGTAGGGGCTCCGCTTCCAAAATAAGCCGGAACAAAAAATAATGCCCTTAGAATTAGCGCTATACCTTGTAGCGACTAAAAAATATAGGTGTATAGTTTGACAAGCATACATCTCTGCTTATATTTGCACTCCAATCAGGGTAACGTGGCCGAGTGGCTAGGCTCAGCTCTGCAAAAGCTGCTACAGCGGTTCGAATCCGCTCGTTACCTCACCTTAATCGGCCGGTCAGATTTCTGACCGGCCGATTTTTTTTGCCAGCACATTAGACTGGCTATACCTGTCCACTCAATCGAGGCCTCGCTTTTGATTAAAAAATTCTCTAAATCATCCGCTTAAAATTGTTTCTTTTTTCGCAGCGGCTATATCTTTTGTAAAGCTAAATCGTATTGCAAGCAGACATTACATGATTGCAAATTCTTCATTCCCTACATAATATTTGACAGGCGATACAAGCTTCTTACCCAATCCCATGAAGATTACAGACTTGCGCATTATGCGCGGACCGAATTACTGGTCTGTTGAACACCCAAAAATTATTGTACTGAAGTTGGCCTTAGAAGAGCTGGCTGATACCCTTACCCACGAGGTGCCCGGTTTTGCAAACCGCTTAAAACGTCTTTTCCCGGATATGTATAACCACCGTGCCACCGAAGGCGTGGCTGGCGGCTTTTTTAAGTTGGTGGAGGAAGGTACTACCTTTGGCCACGTGGTGCAGCACATCGCCCTCGAACTGCAAACCATGGCAGGTATGGAGAGTGGTTTCGGCCGCTGCTACATGGCTCACGAGCAGGGCACACAGTTCGCTATTTACTCTTACCAAGAGGAAAGGGCCGGAGAGTACGCCGCTCATGCCGCGCTGCGCATCACCGAGGCCCTGATAAAAGGCGAGAAGTATAAACTGGACGAAGACATCGACCGTCTGCACCAGATCCGGGAGGATGAGTATTTCGGGCCGAGCACATATTCCATTGTATCGGAAGCCGCAAGCCGCAACATACCTTACATCCGGCTCAACCGTCACTCACTCATACAACTGGGCTATGGCGTGAACCAGAAGCGTATACAGGCCACCATGACCTGCGGCACCGCCTGCTTCGCCGTGGAGATAGCCGGCGACAAAAACGCTACCAAAGAGCTGCTCGACGAAGCTGGTATACCTGTGGCCAAAGGCACCACGGTGTACGACCAAGAGGAATTGAAGCGCGCCGTTGACAAACTGGGCTACCCACTCGTGCTGAAGCCGCTGGACGGCAACCACGGCAAAGGCGCTACCATTAATATCACCAACTGGAAGGATGCCCTCAAAGGCCTCGCCGCCGCTCAGAAGTATTCGGAGGCTGTGCTGGTGGAGCGCTTCATTCAGGGCTTCGATTTTCGCCTGCTGGTGATCAACAAGAAGTTCGTGGCTGCTGCCATGCGCACACCGGCTATGGTGACTGGTGATGGCGTCTGCACGATCAAACAGCTGGTGGACCGGGAGAACAAGGACCCGAGACGTGGGGTCGGGCACGAAAAAGCACTCACGCGCATAAATATTGACAAGCACACACAAAATATTTTAAAGGCCAAAAACCTTACTACTCAGTCGGTTCTGCCTGAAGGGGAGGTGCTATACCTAAAAAGTACGGCTAACATAAGTACTGGAGGCACCGCAACTGACGTTACTGACTTAGTGGATCCTTACAACGTACTGATGGCCGAGCGTATCGCGGGGATAGTGGGGCTGGATGTATGCGGCATCGACGTGATGACCACTGACATTGCCATACCGCTGAACGAAGCCGGTGGCGCTGTGCTGGAAGTGAATGCTGCCCCGGGTTTCCGGATGCACATTTCGCCCACTTACGGACTGCCCCGCAACGTGGCCGAGCCGGTGATCGACATGCTGTTTCCGCATACCAAACCGGCCCGTATTCCGATCGTGGCCGTGTCAGGTACGAATGGAAAGACCACGACAACCCGCCTCATCGCCCACATGGTGAAGAGCAAGGGTTATCAGGTAGGGTATACGACCACCGACGGCATTTACATTCAGGACAAGCTGCTCGAGAAAGGCGATACAACAGGGGCTTACAGCGCACAGTTCGTGCTCAAGGACCCGACCGTGAATTTTGCGGTACTGGAATGCGCCCGCGGCGGCTTGCTTCGCTCAGGGCTTGGCTTTGATCAGTGCGACATCGGCATTGTGACCAACGTGAGCTCCGACCACTTGGGTCTGCGCGACATCCATACCTTGGAGGATCTGGCCAAAGTGAAGTCCGTGATCCCGAAAAGCGTAAGCAAGGACGGGTATGCGATACTGAACGCCGACGATGATCTGGTATACGCAATGGCCGAAGGATTACAGTGCAAGGTGGCGTTCTTCAGTATGGACGAGAACAATCCGCGCATACTCAAGCACATTGCCAAAGGCGGACTGGCGGCAGTTTTTGAGAACGGGTATATCTCTATCTTCAAAAACAGCTACAAGATCCGGATTGACAGGGTGGCCGACGTGCCGCTGACATTTGGCGGAAGAGCTAAATTTAACATTGAGAACATACTGGCCGCAGCACTGGCCGGCTATGTATCGCACTTTGACATAGACGATATCAAGCGTGCCCTGCGCACCTTTATACCTTCACCGGCCAAAACGCCTGGCCGCATGAACCTATTCCAGTTCCCGAACTTCGAGGTGCTGGTGGACTACGCACACAACGTGGGCGGTCTGAAGGCCATAGGCGGCTTTATGGAGGACTTGGAGGTGACGCGCAAAATTGGCATCGTGGCTGGGGTAGGCGACCGCAGAACGCAGGATTTCTATGAACTGGGCCGTGTTGCCGGCGAGATTTTCGACGAGGTGATTATTCGCTTAGACAATGACCTGAGAGGCAAATCAGCCGAAGAGATAACCCTGCCCATGATGCAGGGGATAGAAGAGGTGGCACCGCACATACAGGTGAAGGTGATACCGGAAGAAATGCGCGCCATCGCCCACGCACTCGAAAACGCCGAAGAAGGCGCCTTTGTGGCCATCTTCACTGAGGATGTGCACGAGTCGGTGAGGATGGTGGAGAGCTTTAAAGTAATACAAGACCGCAAGCACATACTGGTCGAGTAAAAGATTCTTGTTGATTAATTTCTGACGCCTGCGTTAGAGAATTTCATGTGAACGATGGACTAAAACCCTTTCCTCAGGATAGGGTTTTTTTTATGGCCATACCTCAGCGGAAGAGGCACAAAAAAAGCCCCGACCAAATGGCCGGGGCTTTTCTATTAGGGTTTAAATCTATTTCAGAACGAAGTTAGTTGATCCGATCAGGTAGCCGTCAGCATACAGCTCAATGGTATGCTGGCCTTTCTTATACTCTGCGTTCTTGGCGTATACGAAACTCACCTGCTGTCCTGTATTGTCGAACACGATGTCGCGCTTGGCAGTGTAATACATGTCCTCACCGTCGATCTCAAACGAACCTGAGCCGGTAGAAAGGTTGTATAGGGCAGCGCCATCTGGCTCGATCAAACGCATGTAGATCGTCTTAGGCTCACGCGGCGCAACGTCGTTTTTGGCCAGATTGAAAGAAACGCGGATCTTCTCTGCGTTTTTGGCGCGGAACTCGTTGTCTTTATCGTCCAGCTCTCTGCCGCGCTTGTTCACAACGTTGATGTTCAAACGCTGTGCCTCCAGTCTGGAAGCCACTTTCACTTTCTCCACCAGAGACTGGTTTGTCGACTTCATCGTCGTGAGGCTGTCGCTGAGGCGGTTCTGCGTGGTTTTGAGAGAGGTATTCTCTGTGAAGAGCACTTCGTTGTCCTGCTTCAGGCTGGCGATCTGCTCGTCTTTTACTTTCAGTTGCTGCTCAAAAGCCTGTGCACGGTCGCGGAAGCGGCGCTGGTCAGCAAGACTGTAGCTGCTTTTGCGGAAACCGCGCAGCTCGGTCAGGTCAGAAGAAATGGAAGCTATCTGCGCCTCGAGCGAGTCGTTTTCCAAGCCCATGGCCTGCAACTCTTGGCTTTGGCGCTCGAAGTCGGCCTTCAGGGCTTCGTAAACTTTTATCTGGTTCTCCAGTTCTTTATCTTTAACCCGGATAACTTCAGCTTGCTCTTCATTTTTCTCTTTCTTCTGATAGTTCATGTAGAGCAGGATGCCGTTAATGCTGATCAGGATGACGAGTAGGCCACTTATCAAAAGCTTACGGTTGCTTCTTTTTTCAGAGGAGTTCATGGGCTGATTATGGTTTTGGGTGTCTTTTTGTTCCAGTGGGCTCATAAAATTGGGTTTACGGTCTGGAAAAGTGCTTTTGCAAGTTCCAAATATAAGACTTTTGCGCTATTATCATACAAGATGAATCAAGATTTTAACGCCGACTACTGGCAAAGCCGCTATCAAAACGGCCAGACCGGCTGGGACGTTGGGGGTATAACGACTCCCTTGCAAGATTATTTCGATCAGATGCCTAACACCGGACAGCGCATACTGGTTCCGGGCTGCGGCAATGCTTATGAGGCGGAGTATCTTTTCAAAAAAGGCTTTGTCCATACCTATGTGGCTGATGTGGCGGAAGCGCCTCTGCAACAGTTCGCTACGCGTGTCCCGGACTTCCCCAAAGATCAGCTGCTGCTACAGAATTTCTTTGATTTAAAAGGCCCTTTCGATCTGATCGTGGAGCAGACATTTTTCTGCGCGATTAACCCAGCAGACCGTGCAGCTTACGCCCGTAAATGCGCCGAGCTACTGGCATCCGGCGGCAAACTGGTCGGCCTGCTCTTCGACACAAAGTTTGAGCACCAAGGCCCTCCCTTCGGCGGCAGTCGCGAAGAGTACCGCACCTACTTCGAGCCCTATTTCGAGTTCCTGCACTTCGAAACCGCCTACAATTCCATTCCGCCACGGCAGGGTAGAGAACTGTTTATAGAATTGAGGAGGTTGGAGAGTCCCGAATTCTGAGTTCTGAGTCTTGGGAGGGAATGATTTTGTAGGGACAGGTCGCGACCTGTGCGAATCGTGCACCAAATAATCAGCAACTAACAATTCACAATTTAATTCCTATTTCGCCGTCATCTGACTAAATTTGCAGGCCGAAAGGCATTTAACTAAGCATCCAATTATGTTCGAAATACCAAAACTAAAACATACCGCCTCCGGCAACTTTTTTTTGATGGCTGGTCCTTGCGCCATAGAGGGTGAGGAAATGGCCCTGCAGATAGCAGAGCGCCTCGTAACCATCACCGATAAACTGGAGATTCCACTTATTTTCAAAGGCTCTTACCGCAAAGCCAACCGCTCCCGCCTCGACTCCTTTACAGGTATAGGCGATGAAAAAGCGTTGCGCATTCTGCAGAAGGTGAGCCAGACCTTTGATATACCTACTGTAACCGACATCCATGAAAGCCACGAGGCTGCCATGGCCGCTGAATATGTGGACGTGCTCCAGATCCCGGCTTTCCTATGCCGTCAGACGGACCTGCTCGTAGCGGCAGCCCAGACAGGCAAGGTAGTGAACATCAAGAAGGGCCAGTTCCTTTCGGGTGAGGCCATGCGCTTTGCAGTGGACAAGGTACGCGAGTCGGGCAATGACAAGGTGATCTTGACAGACCGTGGCAACAGCTTCGGCTATTCCGATATGGTGGTGGACTTCCGTAATTTGCCGGAAATGCAAACAACAGGCGCTCCAGTGGTGATGGACGTAACCCATTCGCTGCAGCAGCCGAACCAAAGCTCGGGCGTAACCGGTGGCAAGCCGGCCCTGATCGAGACGATCGCTAAGGCGGCCATTGCCGTTGGTGCCGACGGTCTGTTCATCGAAACGCACCCGCAGCCATCCGTAGCCAAGTCAGACGGTGCCAACATGCTGCCACTCGACCAGCTGGAAGGACTGCTGGAGAAACTGATCCGTATCCGCCAAGCCATACGCTAAACAACAGAAAATCGTATACAAGAAGCGTATCGACAACGGTTGATACGCTTCTTGTTTATTTTATACCTAGCCCATGTCTATACCTGCCTATACCCCTGAGTGGGAAGTTTATTTCTGCGACATTGATGACCGTCCAGCGTGTGTGAGCGTGGATCTCGGCTTCGAATCATTGGCGCCTATACCTGACAAGCGCCGCGCTTTTGAGATTGTGGTGGCACTGCAAGCGGCTGATCAGGATGGATTTCCGGCAGAAGAAGCGGAGTGGGAGAAGTTGGAGGAAATAGAAGAGGCCTTTGTGCAGGAGTTTGAGAACTCGCTGCAAGCGGCATTTGTGGGCAAGCTGCTGCACGACGGCAAGCGCAACTTCTACTTCTACACAGAACAGGAGGCCCTGCCCGATGTGATTGCCGCCAATATCATGCAGCAATTCCCGGACTATACATACGCCACCAACAACCTCGAAGATCCTAACTGGGATTTATACCTGAATTTCCTGTTCCCGGAGCCAGCTGACATGCAGAGCATCAAAAACGGTAGAGTAATGCGCATGATGCAGGAGCAGGGAGACGAGCAGCACATTCCTCGTCCTATTTCCCATTTCTTCTACTTAGCCAGCGAGGCCGACAGAACTGCTTTGCGGAAGGAGGTGGAGGCGCAAGGTTACACCTTAGTGCAGGAGGGAGAAAACGAGAAAAGTCCGGAGGCGCCCTATAGCTTGGTTGTCTCGAAAGTAGAGACCTTGGATGAAGAGGCAGTGCATGCCAGTACGTTGGCGCTTTATCAGCTGGCTGAGGCGCATAATGGTGTGTATGACGGTTGGGAAGCGCAGGTAATCCGGGAGAACGACTAGGGCGGTGGCGCTTAATTAGGAATTAGGAGAAATGATCTCTTGCTGTTTGCCAGTCAGAGATCATTTTCTAAAAATAGAATAAGGGCAGCATTAATAGAGTAGCGTAAAGTTCTCTTTAGGCTGCGTTTTCCGGAAAAATACCAGCCCCACATAGAACAGGTCGATCGTCTGCATTACCTGCGGGTGCTTTTTAATTTCCTGCCACGCCTTATTCATCTCTGCCGACCAGTAGAGGTCGTCCAGCACGAACACGCTGAGTTCATGATGCTTGCTGAGGCAGGCTTCAAAATAGCGCATAGTTGGCTCATAACGGTGGTTTCCGTCAAAAAACACAAAATCCAGTTGATCAACCTTTTTAAGCTGCGCAGCCAACGTTTCGTCTAAGTTGCCTATCACTTGCTTCACATTTTGCAGATTTAGCTTTTCGAAAGTGTCATGTGCCTCGGCGGCGATGGCCGGGCACCCTTCAAAGGTATAGACAGTGGCCTGCTCATTGCCTTTGGCAAGGTAGGAGGTGGTCAGGCCGAGTGAGGTTCCAAGATCGAAAACAGTGTTGGGTCTGAAATGACTTACCAGCCTGAAAAGCAGCTGCGCATACTTGGGAGGCTTGGCCGAGGTGCGGGCGATGTAGCTTATTTTTCGTTTTTTCTTCAGCCCGGCTTTTGGTCCGGCCCCAAAATCGGTTACTTCTATCGTCCGGTCGTCGAATAACAGCGATGCCCGCATATCCTCTATCTGCGGGTAGGCATAGTAATCCCCATCGTGCAGGATCACATTCTGGTAAAGGTCAAATACAAAAGGGGAATGTACGCCGTGCAGCTTAAATGCCTTTAGTCGGTAAAGCAGGTAATGGGCTGCAAGGTGGAAGGGGAGCAATGCTTAAATTGTTAATTGTTGGTTGTCGATTTTTTTTTTTCTCAGTACGAAACAGCATTTGATATACTAGGGCCGTTTGAATCTGCGAATTAAAGGTATAATCGTTTCAACAATTAAGCAATTCAACCATCAATAATCAAACAGTTATAGCTGATTCATCAATCAGCAATTAACAATCAATAATCAATTTAACTTATACGGTACGATGAGCGAGAACTCAGGTATGGTAACATGGAACTGCTTGCCGTCGACCATGCGCTCCATCAGGTAGGTGCCGCGCATTTTGCCCATACCTGTTTTGAGGTTGCAGCCAGATACGTATTCATGCGACTCGCCGGGCTCCAACACGGGCTGCTGGCCCACCACGCCTTCGCCTTCCACTTCGCGCATGGTGCCGGTGGCGTCATGTATGTACCAGTGGCGACGCAATAGCTTCACCGTGAACTCACTGTTATTTTCTATGCTGATCTTATAAGCGAATACATAGTGCTGCTGTACCGGACTGGAGTAATCTGGGAGGTAATTGGTCGTAACCGTTACTTTTACCCCTTCTGTAGTTTTTGTATCCATGTTACAGAGTTTTTTGTATAATTAGAATCTGTTTCAGGTAAAGCCGTTCTATTTCCTGAAAACAAATTCCAGAATGCTTAAGACCATCCCCACAAATCATGAATGTAAAGATAGAAGAAAGCTGGCAAAATGTGTTACAAGACGAATTTGAAAAGCCCTATTTCAAAAACCTTGTGTCATTTGTTAAAGACGAATACACGAGCCAAAAAGTTTACCCGCCGGGCAACCAGATTTTCAATGCTTTCGAGAAGTGTCCCTTTGATGCTGTAAAAGTGGTTATTTTAGGGCAAGACCCTTACCATGGGCCCAATCAGGCCAACGGATTGGCTTTTTCTGTGAAAGACGGGATGCGTATACCTCCCTCGCTGGTTAATATTTTCAAAGAGATAAAAAGTGATTTAGGAAAAGATTTGCCTGCAACTGGCAATCTGGAACGCTGGGCAGAGCAGGGGGTATTATTGCTAAATGCGACGCTTACCGTACGCGCCTCCGATGCCGGATCCCACCAGAAAAAGGGCTGGGAGGAGTTTACAGACGCGGTGGTGCGCAAAGTGAATGATCTGAAGGAAGGGGTGGTATTTATGCTTTGGGGAGCCTATGCCCAAAAGAAAGGCGCTTTTATAGACGAAAGCAAGCACCTCGTCCTCAAAGCCGCTCACCCATCGCCCTTCGCCGCCGATCGCGGCTTCTTTGGCACCCGCCACTTCAGCAAGGCCAATGAGTACCTGAAGGCGCAGGGGAAAGAGCCGATTGACTGGTAACCTCTCGGTAACTGGCGCGAGCGTCGACGCTCGCGCCATGAAACCTATTACTTCCAGTTTGCAGTTGCAAACTGCGCCGGATCAAACCAGCTTGGGTCTACTTTTTCAGGAAAAGAGATGTTGAAATACTCCTCTCTAAGGAATAGCTTGCCGTTGTTCTTAAATAAAATTTCCGTGGCTACCCAACTGCCTTCAACCTGCTTGTAGTTTTTCATTTCCACGTCACGGGCTACGCCTTTGTTATTGGTGATGACGCGCACCACCCATAGATTCTCTTTGTCCACCCAGAACTGGTTACTGGTGTTGTCATTCGGGTCTGTGGTGCCGATCACATAGGTGTCGCGGCCCTGCCACTTGGTTTCAGTGAGTTTGCTCAGGTCAAAGTTCAGCTCCTGTGCTTTGCTGATGGTCGTGGCGGGGGAGAAGAAGTATACATCAAAACTCAACAGCACCAGCGGGTGGATGGAGTATTGCTTATTTACCTGCTTGCCCTCTTTGAAGGTATACAGCGTGTCTTGGTGGTAGATAATGCCGTTGCCGGTCTCAAAGCCGTCGAAGCGGATGTGCAGGTTAGATGGATAACTGTAGATTTCCTGCCATACCTCTTCTTTACTTACCTGATCATCTGTGTAAAAGATAGCCCGCTGATCGAAAGCAAAGTTCGGGTACCATTTGTTTTCCCAGTAGCTGTACATAGTCTCGATTACTTGCTGGCCGTTTTGGGGTTTACTGGCAGTTGGGTTCATGTTGTTGGAGCAGGATAGGGTGAGAAATGGGAGGAGCAGGTATAGGGTGAAGTTTAAAAGGTTTTTTTTCATGGTTTTAGAGTTTCAAAATATTGGGTATTTGCTCTTTTTATACATCTCTTAGTATTTTCTCCATCTTTTTACCTTTTGCCAGTTCGTCCACCAGTTTGTCTAAATATCTCACTTGTTTGGTTAAGGGGTTTTCAATTTCCTCAATACGATAGCCACAAATAACCCCGGTTATGAGGTGAGCATTCTGGTTTAGATTAGCTCTTGTAAAAAAGTCGGCGAACGTCGTTTTCTCGTCAATCAGTTCCTGCAGTTCTTGGTTGTTGAAACCGGTTAGCCAAGTAATTACCTGATGCAGTTCTTCTTTCGTTCTGCCTTTCTTTTCAACCTTTGCCAAATAGTGCGGATATACCGAGGCAAAAGTCAAATTGGCCATGCGTTCATCATGCTCAGGTGTCGTATTCATCTCTTAATGAATAATAAATCGTTAAAAACTTAAAGACTATAAGGTGAATAGAGGTCTAACGTACTGGGCTTTGCTGTGGCGTAGCTACAGTAAAGGTGTGGTTATCTAAATTTGTTCTACCTGCCATATACTATATAGTCTAATACAACAGTAAAGGTAATACTATCAGGTAATGCAGGATTAATTATTACCGCTTCCCACAATTTTTGCACTGAATCACCTTTTGCTAGATCTGGTTCAAAAGCCTGAAATTTTACATATCCTGTATCATTCCTAACAACAGCATTTATGCCTTTACCATCCACTATGTCTTTATATGAAGCCCTACCATGAAAGAATTTTATGATTGTACTGTCAGAATATTCAGGAGGGAATTCGAATTTTTCTAGGAAAACTTTTGCTCTATACCAGTCACCATTTTTTAACTTATTCTTCTCGTACAATGCCATGAGGTATGGGTCATTTGGTAATGGTTCACCAAAATGTCGAGGTACTACTTTATAATTAAATTCATCTTCATTACCGCTTTCCAGCTCTTTTTGCTGACATGAAAGTAAAAACAGAAAGAGCAAGAGGTAAAGATTTTTCATTGATTCCCTATTTTAGATAACTATCTGCTAGCAGGAGTATCTACTCCCACTATCTGCATTATGTGTGGAGTTAAAGTTATAGATTACGATAAAACTCGCTATATATTATACCAAATATATAATATTTCAGCTATTACTCATCAGTACCCAAAACAAAAAACCGCCAGCTCCTCACAGAACTGGCGGTTTCATTTTCTATAATCTATACCTTACTCAATCGACTTAAACAGTCTATTCCATCTAATCTTGTCCAAGAAGCCGCCGTACGGATCGGTGGACATCCAGATCATCACGGCCTTGCCTACGATGTGGTCGGCAGGGACGAAGCCCCAGTAGCGGGAGTCGAGGGAATTGTGGCGGTTGTCGCCCATCATGAAGTAGTAATCCTGCTTAAAGGTATACGACGTGGCTTCTGCGCCATCCATGTACAGCTTCCCATCGCGCACCTCGGCGTTTTCGTTGCGCTCATAACCTAGGATCACCTTCTCATAGAAAGGCAGTGTTTCAGGCGTAATAGCTACTGTAGCGCCTTCTTTCGGAATGTACAGCGGACCAAAATTGTCCTTGTTCCACTCGTACTTGCTCGGCACGTGCGGGAACACCTCCGCGTCGCCTTTTCCGGCTTCGTCTTTCAGCAGCATGGCCTCTTTGATGAAGTCAAGCTTAGCAAGTTCCTGCACTTTCTCTGGTGAAGTATCTATGATGTAGCCGCCCTGCCACTGGATCACGTCGGTGATGTCGCGTTCCAAGAAGAACTTCTCAGCCAAGCGCTGGTCCGTAGACAGGAAGTACTTGTACTGCATCTTTCCGGGATTTTCAGCAGGTTTGCCATTGATGTATACCTGCATCTCTCGGATCTCGAGGGAGTCGCCTGCTATACCAATGCAGCGCTTGATGTAGTTGGTGCGCAGGTCAGCCGGATGGTGCTCCTCCGGTGGGTAATTAAACACCACCACATCGTTGCGCTGTACCTCCGAAAAGCCCGGCAGGCGGTAAGACTGCAGCTGTATGGCATCGGAGTAGGAGGGGATATTCGTGCCCCAGATGGTCTGGTGTGTGAGCGGTACCTGCAGCGGCGTGATCGGCGTGCGCGGACCGTAGTGCAGTTTGCTCACAAATAGGAAATCCCCTACCAGCAACGACTTCTCCATCGAAGGCGTCGGGATAGTATAGGCCTCAAACGTTGCCCAACGTATTAAACTCGCCGCTATAACGGCAAACAGAATGGCGTCGCCCCACTCACGCGCAAAGCTCTTCTTCTTTTTTGGCGCTCTGTTAGCGGGCTTCTTCTCCCAAAACTTTACTTTCATGTATAAAGCGTTTTGTAACTACAGGTTAAGCATGTCTTTCATGCCATACACGCCTTGACGGTCTTTGAGCCACTCGGCTGCCATTAGGGCGCCTTCGGCAAAGCCGGCGCGGCTGTGGGCAATGTGGCCCAGTTCTATCTTGTCCACTTCCGATTCGTAGGTCACGATGTGGGTGCCCACCACTTCCGGCTCACGCTCCGAAATAATATTCAGTTTGGCCTTGTCCGAGTCGTCATCAGCAGCCCAGCCGCTTAAGCTAGGGTAGCTGGACAGTATACCTTCGGCGGTGGTTATACCCGTACCGCTAGGTTTGTCTACTTTCTGCAAGTGGTGTATCTCCCGGATCGAAACCTGATACTCCTTGTAGGCCTGCATTTTAGCGGCAATATATTCGTTAAAATGGAAAAACAAATTAACGCCCACGCTATAATTGGAGGCATAGAAGAAAGCGCCTTTGTTTTCTTCGCAAAGTCTTACGGCTTCCTCATATTTGTCCAGCCAGCCTGTGGAACCGGAAACCACCGGTATACCTTGGCGCAGACAGTAGGAAATGTTTCCGAAAGCAGCTTCCGGGTGGGTGAACTCAATAGCTACGTCCGCATTTTCGGAGGTGTAACTGTTCAGTGTTTCTGCGTTGGTGTAGTCAATGGTGCCGGCTATCTGGTGGCCTTTGGCTAAGGCCATCTGCTCAATGGTTTTGCCCATTTTGCCATAGCCAATCAATAGGATTCTCATTTAGTTCTCGTGTATAAAGTAAGGGTAAGGCCCGGCGTCAGGGTATTTGCGGTGGGAGTGCGGAACATGTCGGGCTGCACCCGCAGGCTCAGGTTATCGCCTACGTCGAAATCGCGCATGTGCCCGTGCACATAGGCCTCTGCAATGTTCAAGGTATAAGCCACCACTCCGATAATGATCGACATATCCCGGTTGCGGCGGTAAAAGTCACGGCTTAAGCCTAGGTTACGGGTACCGGCAGGCCAAGCTGTGCCATAGTAGCGGTGGTCGACGTACTTATCGGTGGCATTGGGGTCTAGTCGCTGCTCCAATGCTTGCTCAAAGTCTTTGTAATTATTGTGGTTGTCGACAATGAAGTAGCCAATGACACCGCCTGTAGCGTAGATGATCGGAACTTTCCACCACGCGCCATTATAAATTTGGCCCAAGCCGGGCACGACAGCCGAGAAAACGGCGGCACGGCCGGGTCTGCCCAGATTTTTGAAACCGCTCAAAAAGAACTGTTTCTCTTGGTTCACTGTGTCTGCCTCCGGCGTAAGCACCAACACCGAGTCCGGACTGGTGGTAATAACCTGTCCATGCGCCTGCGGAGCTAGGAACTGGAATGCCAGCCCTACCAGAAAGAACGCAATGCCCGGTGCTATCCTCATGCTATCGAATTAGTAATTCAGAATTTCTAAAATGCGGTTCAACTCATCCACAGACACAAACGGAATCTTGATTTCGCCTTTGCCCTCGTTGTTCGCCTTCACCAGAATCTTGGTGCCGAACTGGGACGACAGGCGTTTCTCAACTCCCTTTAACTCATCATCATACTTGTTGAACATCAGTTTTTGTTGCATGTCAGGCTTCTTGCTGGCATTCTGCACGTTGCGAACCAGCTCCTCCACCTTGCGCACCGAGAGTTCTTCAGCTACCACCTTTTTAAAGATCTCCAACTGCTTCTCGATCGTGTCAATGTTGATGAGGGCGCGGGCGTGGCCCATGCTGATCACGTTGTCTCGCAGGGCGATCTGAATATCCGGCGGCAACTTGAGCAGGCGCAGGTAGTTGGTTACCGTCGTGCGCTTTTTACCCACACGGTCACCCAGTTCCTCCTGCTTCAGGCTGCACTCGGTGAGCAGACGCTGGTAGGAGAGGGCGATCTCGATCGCGTTCAGGTTTTCACGCTGAATGTTCTCGATCAGGGCCATTTCCAGCATCTGCTGGTCATCGGCCTTGCGGATGTAGGCGGGTATGGACGTCAGGCCGGCCATTTTGGAGGCCTGATAACGGCGCTCACCCGATATCAGCTGGTACGTGTTCTGATCTAGCTGCCGAACCGTGATGGGCTGAATGATGCCCTGAATTTTGATGGACTCAGCCAGTTCCTCCAGTGCCGTTTGATCAAAATGCGTGCGGGGCTGGTAGGGGTTCGTCTGGATCTGGTCTATGGCTATATCTGCGATGGTATTGACTTCGTTAAGTGTGGAAGACTCAGTTTTACCGGTATACTTGTTACCCTCCAAAAGAGAGCCCAAGCCTCTGCCGAGGCCACCTTTGCGTGTTGGTACTGGTTTCTTGTTATCGGACATGTAATACTAGGTTATTTCGCCAGCGCAACGCTGTTCTTCTCTGCTATCTCACGGGCGAGGTTCAGGTAGCTCATGGCACCCTTGCTCTCTGCGTCATGCAGCAAGGCAGGTATACCAAAGCTAGGAGACTCACTCAACTTCACGTTTCTTGGGATGATCGTATCGAACACCATCTGCTGGAAGTGCGTTTTCACCTCTTCCACTACTTGGTTGCTCAGTCGCAGACGCACATCATACATCGTCAGCAGAATACCCTCAATAGCCAATTCCGTG
The DNA here is from genome assembly GCF_947499215.1 of uncultured Pontibacter sp. Taxonomy (GTDB): domain Bacteria; phylum Bacteroidota; class Bacteroidia; order Cytophagales; family Hymenobacteraceae; genus Pontibacter. The sequence goes on along the minus strand of NZ_CANMNI010000001.1, from coordinate 646,608 downwards.
TTCAGTCGCGACTGTATAATCTTGATCGTGTTCAGGAGCTTGCCCAAGCCCTCCAAAGCGAAATACTCGCACTGCACCGGTATGATCACGGAATCTGCCGCCGTCAGCGAGTTCACCGTAATCAAACCCAAGGAAGGGGAGCAGTCGATGATGATGAAGTCGTATACCTCCTTGAGCGGAGCCAGCGCCTCGCGCATTTTCTCCTCCCGGTTCGGCACGTTAATCATCTCCACCTCGGCACCCACCAAGTCGATATGCGACGGAATCAGGTCCAGAAACGCAATGTTTGGTGAGTTCAGGATGATGTCCTGAATGGTTACATCCTCTACCATGCACTCGTAAATGCTGGTCGTGATGCTGGCCGGGTCGAAGCCGAGGCCCGACGTGGCGTTTGCCTGCGGGTCTGCGTCAACCAGTAATGTCTTATATTCGAGGGCTGCCAGGCTCGCAGCCAAGTTTATGGCTGTGGTGGTCTTGCCTACGCCACCTTTTTGATTTGCAACCGCTATTATTTTTCCCATCTAAAAATTATAGGTTTATAGTCTGACCTATCTCCATCAATATTAGTTCCTTGCCGGCCATCTGCGCTACTTCCTTCACTTCCTCATGGTCTATTTTGATGTAAGGGAAGGTGTCGTAATGCATGCCGATCACCTTGTCTACCTGCACAAAGTCAGCTGCCACCAAGGCATCGTGGATGTCCATGGTGAAGTTGTCGCCGATCGGCAACAGGGCAAAATCCAGATCAAACTGCTCCGGAATAAGCTTCATGTCGTAGGTAAGGGCCGTATCGCCGGCAAAATAAAATGTCTGATTCTCTGTTTCCACCACAAATCCGGCTGCGACGCCAGCGTAGGTTCCATCCGGCAACACACTGGAATGCACGGCATTAACCATCTTCACGGTGCCGAACGGCAGGGTCACCTTGCCGCCGATGTTCATGGGGTGGGTACTCTCTATACCTTTGTCCTCGTACCAAGTCGCAATCTCAAAAGAGGCTACAATAGTGGCAAAATTATTCTTGGCGATGCGCTCCGCGTCGTGTACATGGTCTTGGTGGCCGTGTGAGAGCAGGATGTAGTTCGCCTCAATTTTGTCAACGTCTATATGCGAAGCCAACTCATTCGGGGAGATGAACGGGTCGAATAGAATGCGGTGCTCACCGATCTTAAAAAGAAAGCAGGACTGTCCGTAATACGTTATTTCCATAGTATGCCGTTTTTAATCTGTTAGCCCGTTTCGGGTATAGAACTTTTACAAAGATACAGTTTTTTGTACAGAACGTATGATGTTCCACGCCCGGCGCAGGATATTTTTATCCACGATTTTGGGGGTTATCCACATTCCGAGGTGATAGGAGGCGGAAGGCGCTAAGCTAACAATAAGCGCGTTTTTAGCATGATAAAGCAAACAGGTCCGACCACTTTGGATAGCAGTCGGACCCGTATGCATTGATGGATTCGTTAAGCCTATAACGCGCCGTGGAACTATTTATTTTATACCTGTCCGGTTTTATGGTTGAAACTCTTCAAGTACACTACCTGTGTCCGGGATCGTTGGGATTAGCTCGCCTGCGTTCCACACGGATTTCCTCACGGCGCAATTCTATTTGCTGGCTATCGTGCTCTTCGGTGCGGTGCTTCGTTATGTGTAGTTCCTCCACCACCAGTATGCGCTTTTCAACTACTAGTACTTCCTTCAGCACCGGTATGATCATTTTGTCGCCTTCGTAGCGCACTGGAGGGGGTGGAGTGTCCACGTACTGGTTTATTTCGACACGCTCTATCTCCGCCTCTTCATGTATGATAGGCAGGTCCAGCGACACGTCTTCCCGGTGCACATCTTTTGAAATACGCACTTGGCCGGTTTCCCTTATCTCCTTGTCCACATGCACTTGCTCTTCAATGACAGGTATGGTCTTCGCGTACTCTATATCTACATCCAGCTTTTCGCGCTCATCACGGCCATATTCATCCTGTATGTCCCGTTCCTCTTGGGGACTGGTGGTGTGGCTGTCGCGAAGTTTCTCATCAAATTCGGATTTAAGTTTGTCTGATTTCTTGCTCATGTTTAGGGGGTATGGCTGTTTAATTCATTGGCTAGTGTTGCCTTATCAATTTCAAATTTTACGCGTGTGGTGGGGGATAGTTTGTTTTCTGAGCGCAAGGCAGTGCTATGCTCGCTCAACTCTTTCCGCTAAACAACAAGAGGCAGCCATATGATGGCCGCCTCTTGCATTATCTACAAAGCTTCTTCCTAGATATTTCTAGGATTGCCGGGTTTGTTGTCCGGGTTACGAAGGTCTTTGTCTTTGTCTAGTTTGTCAATGTCCACATCAGTTTTGCGCACCGTACCTCGAACGGTCTCGTCGCGCTGTTCTGTATGCTTGTTGATCTTCACCTCTTCCACTACGCGGGCCTCTTTGTTTACTACAGGCACCTCAGCGCGTTCAGTGATATTGATCTCGCCTTCCTTAAAGTTCTGGAAGTCGCGGTCTGTGGCTGGTCGGTTTACCTTGTTGCGTTCAACGTCAACATGTTCCTCACGCAGACGCAGGTGCTCTTCTACTGGGCGCTCCACGATGCGGCTTCTCATGCGCACACCGCCACGCTCCACTTCGCGCTTACCAACGTTCATGCGCTCTTCCATAATCGGAATAGTCTGATCCGTGTTGCCGGTTTGGCCTGTTCTAGGCTGTGCCGTTCCTTGAGGTGGTCTGGCAGTACCAGCCTGCGGATTGGTTTGTGCCGCATGCTCATCTACATCCACAGCGCCACATGAATCTAGCACTTCGGCGGCTTTCTCAGCCTGCTGGCGGGAATCAGCGTGTACAGTTACCACCCAGCCTTTGCGAGCGGCCTGTGTGTGTTTGTTAGCGTCGTCATTTGTGCCAAACAGTGATCCAAAGAAACCGCTTACGCCGTCGTTGTCTTTGTTGCTTGTGCTACCTCCTACATGCTTGGCAGAAGCAGGATGCGCTATATCTACTTTATCACGGCCAATGTGCTGCGTGCTCTCTAGTTTTTGCACGGCGGCCTGTGCGTCTATACCTTCTTTAAAAATACCAATTACAGTTTGTCGTTCCATAGTTATATGTGTGTTAAGTTCTACATCGGAGACCTTTTATCCCTGAATAGGGCCGGGCGTCTCCACTGCACCCGTTGCTTATTATCTGTGGGAATTCCAGTCCCCTTCTTTTATTGATTTTAAGGCCATAATAGGGCCATACCTATGTGTCGGATAATTCCCCATTTTAGAAAGGGAAATCATTCGCCTAGCTAAGAATAAATAATAGGCTTATTCTAGAATATAGGTTAAAATGAATTAATATTTATTGTAGTTAATTCTTAGTAATTTAAAATGAAAACTATATATAAATATTAATTTTCCGTTAGTGCCCTTGCTGATGGCACTATATTTTTTTACGGCCTCAGATGGGATTAGTTATTATTATCTTTAAAATCGGAGTGGCGTTCATCCTATATTAAAACTTAGCGTTTTTGGTATATAGTAGCTAAAAAGCAGGTATAGGCTAGGAGAGTGCCTATATTAAGAAAAGCCATTCAGAGAATTGCAGGATTGCTTATCGAAGAAAAATTTATGGTGAGATAAAAGGCATTGGCTTGTCAAAAGTCTAAATCATTTTAAAGGCAGCCTGTTTCTAGCTTCCTGTTCAGCCAGTTCCATCAGCAGGGTATGGACTTTTTTCTGAAAGTCTAGCAGGGGCTCTGGGCCGCCTTCTTCTTCGATCACGCGTTTCGCTTCTTTGCCTTGCTCATAGAACGTTGTGATGGTGGAGGGCATGTCGCTCCAATTGGTTAGGTAGGTGGCATTAAGCGCGGTATAGTTTAAGGCTGCTACGTCTTGTCGCAGTTCCTCCAGCACTTGGGGTGGAAGCTCAAAGGATGCGGTGTCTTGCAGCGGCACATGCTTATAGCCTGTGTAGCGTATCCTGCCATTCTCCAAGATGGTGGCCTCATAGGAAGGGCAGGTGCCGAGGCAGGGCGTTTTCTGAAAGTGCAGAAACGGGGTGTCCTGCAGCTGGCGCCCACTGTTTTGTGCCGCGCTACAGCCGATTGCCAGCGTGAGGCCCAAGCCCAAACTCCATTTAAACAGCATGATCATTGTATCCATACTTGGTTATACTTGTTTTACTGCCCTTTGGGTAGTTTTTTGAACTTACCCTGTTCTAACACATAAGCCTCCGGCTCGCAGTAGGGACAGTCTACATAGTTTTGCGAGGAGTCAGGAGGATTGACGATAAAAATACGGCTGTCTGGGCTGAACTGAGCCCCTGAGCTGCTCTGTAGTTTGTCGAGCACCTTGCCGTCTTTACGGTCGACAACGTAGTGTTCCTGACAGGTAGGGCCGCACTCCACCGTCACCACGGTATACCTTCCCGCAAAGTTTACGCCCTGTTTCAGGCCGTCTCGCAAGACGCTATTGTGTTTGGCGGCATCACTATGGCTCCCTTCATCCAAGGGAGCTAAACGGCCTTTGAAGGGCTCCTGCACCCGAAAGGCCTCATCGCTCTGGTAGGCTTCCATGCGCAACCGGTAGCGCTGGTACAAGTCAGGGTTTTCTTCTGATGTGATGGGCATCCGCACGGTGTCGCGCTGCAGGTGTTCCTCCAGCTTCGGGTGCGTGCTGGCAATGGTCTTTTCTTCGTCTGTCTGTTGCTGACAGGCGGCTCCCATGATCGCCATAAAAGACAGGGGCAATAAGAGGTAGGGTAGTGTGTTCTTTCGCATTTTTGTAATATAGGTATAGGGCTATACGCAAAGCCGCGATTATGGTCAAACAAAAAAGCCCCGAATTGCTTCGGGGCTTTCTGTTAGGTATAGCATACAAATACTTACTTCTTGAGTTTCGGGTTTTTGCGACGCTCCTGCTCTTTGTCAGCTGCGGCACGCATGGCCTCCTGCATACGCTCCGTGAACGACGGACCGCCTGTTTTTTTCTTTTCCTTGCGCTTGTCGCGGTTCTCCTCCAGTTTTCTTCTAATCTTGGTCTCATCAACAAACTTACGGATGATCGCCTGCTGACCGAAAGTCACCATGTTTGACACGAAGTAGTAGAAAGAAAGACCTGCCGGGAAGGAGTTCAGCACGAACATGAAGATGATCGGCATCAGGTAGGTATACATCTTCATCGGACCCTGCATGGTGTTCATTTGGTTGTTAGACCAAGTATAGAGGATCGTAGAAGCCGTCATCAACAGGGTAAACATACTCACGTGGCTGCCATAGAACGGGATCTCGAATGGCAGACGGGCGAATACGTCGTAGGTTGAAAGGTCATCTGCCCACAGGAAAGCCTCTTGGCGCAGCTCAATCGAGTTCGGGAAGAAGTTGAACATCGCAAACAGGATCGGAATCTGCAACAGCATAGGTATACAGCCACTCAGCGGATTTACGCCCATTTCGCCGTACAGCTTCATGGTTTCCATCTGCGTTTTCTGCATGTCACCATCGTTACGCTCTTTTATGGCATCGATCTCCGGCTTCAACACCTTCATCTTAGCCATCGACAGGAATGACTTGTAGGTTAACGGCAACAGAATCATTTTGATGTAAAGCACCAGCAGCATAATGATGATGCCGTAGTTGCCGATATAATTCTCCAGGAAGTCAAACGCCGGGATGATAATCCACTTGTTCACGTAGGAGAAAATGCCCCAGCCAAGGTCAAGGTTCTTGTTGAACTCATGGCCCATGTGCTTTAGAATCTTATAGTCGTTCGGACCGAAGTAGTACGTAAACTCACCCTTTCCGCTCAGCAGGTCAGCCGTCGGGATCAGAATCTGAGAATTAAGGGCTTTGACTACGGTAGTATCAGCTGGGTTGGTCACCGCCTCTAATTTAGCACCAGAAAAAGTGTTAGTGGCGATAATACCGGCTGTAAAGAAGTTCTGCTTGTTAGCTACCCATTTAAGGGGCTCTGAAACGTTCTCAGTTTCTGTACCCTCTGAGATAGACACATAATCAAAGCTCTCGTCAGCAGTATAGAAATTGATCGTAGATTTGGCGCGATTCTGCGTGATGTCTTTCTCAAGCTGCTTTAAATTGTCATTCCAAGTCATGGTGACATTGTCGCCGCTGATCTGGTTGTTAAGGCCTTTGAAATCAAGCTTGTAGCCTACCTGAAAATTGTTGTCGAACAAGGTATAAATCTGGTCGATATACTGACCGTCGCCCAATTGTGCGCGGTAGGTGAGGGTTTGCGTCGCCACATCGCCCACATTACCTGTTTGTACCTCAGAAGGTGTGAAATATAGGTCAGAGAGACGGATGTTGCGGCCGTCGTTGGTGGCGAACTGCACATCGGTCTGGCTGCTCGCCTTGTCGAAAAGCACCAGTGTCTGGCCTCTGTAATCCTTGTAGTTCTTCAGTACAACTTCCTCTACTTGGCCGCCCTTGCTGTTAAAGGAGACAACCATGTTCTGATTTTCGAGCACGGTGTTAACAGCCTCGCCTGTGGCAGCGGCGCTAAAAGCACCAAGCGCCTCTGCACGGCGCACCTGTGCTAGCGAGTCGTCTTCTGCTACCGGGGCAGGTCCCGTTTGCACTTGCTCTACCTTGGCTGTCTGGTCAAATGCCGGTGTGTTGGCTTCATCACCCGTTCCCGAGAAGAAGAAGGAATAAGCCAGCAGGAGCACGGCAATCAATCCAAAGCCAATAGCTTGATTTCTATCCATTTAATAAATATTGAATTGTGTGTTGGTTAATGCTTACTTAGGTTTAGAATAATTCATGGCCGCTTTCACAAACTTCACGAAGAGCGGATGTGGGTTCAGCACGGTGCTTTTCAGTTCAGGGTGGTACTGCGCCGCCACAAACCATGGGTGGTTCTGCAGCTCAATCACTTCTACCAGTCCGGTACCAGGGTTAATGCCCGAAGCGACCATGCCGGCGTTCTCAAAATCGGACAAGAACCTGTTGTTGAACTCATAACGGTGGCGGTGACGCTCCGAAATCTTGGCCTTTCCGTAAATAGAAAATGCTTTTGAGCCCTTCTTTAGTTCACAGGTATAGGCACCAAGACGCATCGTGCCGCCTTTTTGCGTAATTTCCTTCTGATCCTCCATCATGTCGATCACTGGGTATGGCGTGTTCGGGTCCATCTCGGTTGAGGCGGCGCCTTCCAGTCCCAGTACGTTGCGGGCAAACTCCACGGCAGCGCACTGCATGCCTAGGCAGATGCCCAAGAACGGTATACCGGCCTCGCGCACAAAACGGATTGCCTCCAGTTTGCCTTTAAAGCCCCGCTCACCGAATCCCGGGGCTACCAGCACGCCATCCATTTTTTGTAGCAGGCTGGCTACGTTCTCGTCGTTGATGTTCTCCGACTGGAACCACTTGATGTTGACTTTGCACTCGTTGGATGCCCCGGCGTGCACAAAGGACTCCACAATGGACTTGTAGGCGTCCGGCAACTCCACGTACTTGCCCACTAGGCCAATGTTAACCTCAGCGGTCGGGTTTTTAAGGCGGCCCAAGAACTCTTTCCAAGTTTCCAGTTCTGGCTCACCGCGCTGCGGCAGTTTCAGTTTGGCGATCACACGCTCATCGAGTTTCTCTTTGCGCATGAGCAGTGGTACATCGTATATCGTTTCCGCATCAATTGACTCGATCACGGAGTTCTGCTTCACGTTACAGAACAGCGCGATCTTTTTGCGCAGGTCGGCAGGTATGTGATACTCAGAGCGGCACACCAGAATATCCGGCTGCACACCGGCTTCTGAAAGGTCGCGCACGGAGTGCTGTGTTGGTTTTGTTTTCAGTTCGCCGGCTGCTTTTAGGTAGGGCACCAGCGTCAGGTGAATCACGCACGTTTCGTGCACACCCAGTTCCCAGCGCAACTGGCGCACGGCCTCGATAAACGGCAGGGATTCGATATCACCCACACAACCGCCAATCTCCGTGATTACGATGTCATATTCGCCTGATTCGCCCAAAAGCAGCATGCGGCGCTTGATTTCGTCGGTGATGTGGGGGATAACCTGCACCGTTTTACCCAAGTAAGCACCTTCGCGCTCCTGCGTGATCACATTATAATAGATGCGACCGGTGGTCACATTATTTGCCTGTGAAGTCGCTTTGTTGAGGAAACGCTCGTAGTGGCCTAGGTCCAAGTCGGTCTCAGCGCCATCTTCGGTCACGAAGCACTCGCCATGCTCGTAGGGGTTGAGCGTGCCCGGGTCGATGTTGATATAAGGGTCGAATTTTTGGATTGTTACAGAAAAGCCCCTTGCCTGCAGCAACTTAGCAAGAGAAGCGGAGATGATACCTTTACCGAGTGAGGAGGTAACGCCCCCCGTAACAAAAATATATTTAGCAGCCATAAGTTGTGTTAGTCTTATGGGCTACAAAGTTACTGGAATAATTTGATTTTTCGGTAAAGCGGATGATGAGTTCTGTTATTGCATAGGATATCTTAGTTAATATTCAACAGAAAGGATAAATAAAAAGCCCCGGCCAAAATGACCGGGGCTTTCACTATTATAAAAACAGGAAAATTAACTTTTCGGATCCAAGATGTTATCGATACGCACCAGTGCGTCCTGCAGGTGGTACTTCGTCATCGAGTCCTTAGTCTTTGGTAGTGACGCCTTGATCTGGTTACGGAGCGCTGTCAGTTCACCACGCACCATCGGGCGGATGTCAGACTGCGACACGTTCACCGAAGTTACTCCGGCAAAAGCACGTGCGCTGGCCGGAACCGAACGCTGCTCCTCCTTCATCAGGAACTCCATGCGGTCAAGGTAGCCGCGCTGCAGGTTGCGGCGGTACATGTCCACTGTTTTGCCGCTGCCTACTTCAGACCACACGCCGTTACGCAAGTCAGCCATCATCTCCGGCAGGGTATAGGTTTTGCCGCCAAGCGAAGCCTGAGACTCGAGCAAGCGCTGCATGCGGCCCGGCTCCAGCACATTGTTCAGGATGTTCACCTGCGCTGTGCGGATACGCTCCAATGCCCCGGCAGACTCAAACTTGCGCAGAATGTTCTGGTCCAACATCCAAGTCGGTGTGGCAAAGCCCTGTTCGTTGAGGAACTTCATGGCGCGCTGCTGCTTCTCTTTCGGTACGGCAGCGTACACATCGCCTTTCTGGTCGTATGTCTTATAGTTCTCGTACACCCCGCCGATGTTAGCCGTTACGTGGCCCATGTAGCGGTTCCACTGGCCCAGTACTTGGGAGTACATCTCCTGCAGGTCGTCGTAGTTCTTATTCTCCTCTTTCGTCCACTCCATCAGGTTTGGCATGATGCGCTTCAGGTTCAGGATGCCGTAGTGGCTGGCCAGCATGGCATCATCACCCAAGTCCTCGGTCTGTGAAGACGGATCTACCGGGTTGCCCTGCTGACGTCCGAAGCGGTACATCGGATCTTTTTCCTTTTCAAGGATCCACTGCGTAAGCTTGGCCGTATTGTCGTAGCCGTTCATTTCCGGGAAGTAAGTGTAACCCCACTTCACAGAATGCTTGTCATACACGCCGATACCCGGCATCAGGGCCACGCCCTTGTCCTCCGGCTGTGCCACGTAATTAAAGCGGGCGTAGTCCATAATGGAAGGGGCCGTGCCCATTTCCTTCGTGAATTTCGCATCGCGCAGTTTCTCTACCGGATAGGCAGCGCTGGAGCCCATGTTGTGCGGCAGACCCAAAGTATGGCCCACCTCGTGCGCGGACACAAATCGGATCAACTCACCCATCACCTCGTCTTTGAACTTTATGCTGCGGGCGTCCGGGTTAATGGCTGCCGTCTGCACAAAGTACCAGTTGCGGAGCAGGTTCATTACGTTGTGGTACCAGCCGATGTGGCTTTCCAGAATCTCGCCAGAGCGCGGGTCGTGCACGTTCGGGCCGTAAGCGTTCTGCGTTTCCGAAGAGAAGTAGCGGATAACAGAGTAACGTGCGTCTTCGGTGCTGAACTCCGGATCTTCCTCGAAGCTCGGCGGATCTTTAGCGATGATGGCATTTTTGAAACCTGCGGCTTCAAAAGCCTTGTTCCAATCCTCAACACCTTGCTTCAGGTATGGGCGCCATTTCATCGGCGTGGCCGGATCGATGTAGTATACAATTGGCTTGATAGGCTCCACCAGTTCTCCACGGGCATAAGCCTCCTTGTCTTTCGGCTCCAGTTTCCAGCGCACGATGTAGCGGCGCTTGGCAGCACGCTGTTCGTCAGTGCCATAGTCGGTCTGTGAAAGTGTAAAGTACCCTACGCGCTCATCGAAACGACGAGCTGGCATCGGCACCTTTGGCAGCAGGAGCATAGAGTGGTTAAGCTCTACTGTAATAGTGCCGGCATTGGAGTTGGCAGGCGGATCAGTAGCCTCGTAGGTCATGAGCGAGCGTGCCTCAATGTTGAGTGGGAAACTCTTGATGCCTTCTACAAAAGAGCGCTTATCGTCCAGTTTCTTCACTTTATGGGCTTCACGCTGGCGTTTGTTCAAGCCAAGGGCCTGCACGTCTTTTGAAAAGAAATCAGTTACTTCTACTACCGATGCACCATTATTATAGGCTTTTACATCGAAGGCCTGAATAACAGGGGCGAGGTTGGAGTTCTGTACGGAGTGATAGATCTCGAGTGTGTCGCTTGCCACGTTCTGGTAAGAGATCAGGCGCAGCAGGATGCGGTTGCCTTTTTTCTCCCAGCGAAGCATCTGGCGGTTCAGCTCCTCACCACCGTAACCAAGGTTAGTCGCTGTTTTGGCGATGCGGCTTACCATGAGCATGTCGCGGTTCAGGAGCGTATCCGGAATTTCGTAAAAATACTTCTCGTCGATGCGGTGCACCTTAAACAGTCCTTCGTCGGTTACGGCACTCGGGGTGATGACGCTGGCGTAGGGCTTTACACCGTTGTCGTCTTTTTTAGCAGCTGGGGTAGCCTGTGTAGTGGTTACTTCCTGCTTGGCTTTTTTCTTCTTCTTTTTTTCCTTGCTCTGGGCAAAGGTAGGCGGGGCTATAAGCGCACCAGCCAGAAGCAGCGTAGCCAGCCGGGCATAGCGTACATTCTTGCTCATAAATGGGTGAAAGATTAGGTTAGTTTTAGGTTGTTAATACAATATATCGGTTTAAAATATAGTATAAAAGACTCTGCCCGATAAGAATGGTTTAATGCTATACCTTTTTTTCTTTTGCTGATCAAAGTGAGATTAAGTAAAGAGAAAATAAACAAAACACAGCGGTATGAGTAAAAAAATAGGATAGGCTACTCTGCAAGTAGGCTTATCAGTACCCCATTCTATTAAGCAATCACAGCTTAACTGTTGGCGATATTCGTCCTTGCCTCTGATGTTTTCAATCAACCATTTCGCAACGCCAATATGAAGCTATTACTTGAAACAGCTATTATTAGCTGTGCACTCTATGTTATAACGCCTCACTTTTCTGTAGCGCAGGGCCATGTAACCAAACACGGCACCGTGGATCTGCAAACTTCCTGCAGCGAGTCGGCCCAACAAAGTTTTGACAATGGGCTGGCGCTGATGCACCACATGATGTATGACCAAGCAGAGCAGGAGTTTGCCGCCGCTGCACAGGCCGCTCCAGATTGCGGTATGGCGCAGTGGGGCATCGCCATGAGCTATATTCACCCGCTCTGGGGTGAGCGGCCCTCCAATGAAGACCTGCAGAAGGGACAGGCAGCGGTGGAGAAGGCCCTGCAGCAGAAGAATCTGCCAGATAAGGAGAAAGCTTATATCAAAGCGGTGTCTGGGTTTTATGAGAATTGGGAGAATACAAGCTATGCAGATCAACTGAAAGCCTTTGAGGCAGGGTATAGGGCAGCGCACGAAGCGTATCCAAATGAAGTGGAAGCGGCGGCTTTTTACGCCTTAGGCCAGCTGGGCACTGCCCCTAAAACGGACAACACCTTTGCCAAGCAGAAAGAAGCTGGAGCATTGCTGGAACAACTGCACGCCAAGCACCCTAATCATCCGGGGCTGTTTCACTACATCATTCACGCTTACGACAATCCGATGCTTGCCAAAAGGGCCGTGAAGGTGTCACGAGAGTATGAGCGCATAGCTCCGGACGTGCCACACGCGCTGCATATGCCGAGCCATATTTTTGTTCGCTTGGGCCAGTGGACAGATGCCGTGGACTGGAACATGCGCTCCGCCGACGCTGCACTCCGGCAGTCATCCAAAGAGTCCATGTCCATGCACTATCCGCACGCCTTGGATTACATGGCTTACGGCTACCTGCAACAGGGACGAGACAAAAAAGCGCAGGAGGTAGTAGAAAAAATGCATCGAGTGGAGGGGTATGCGCCAAGTTTCGCGACGGCCTATGCCCTTGCCGCTATACCTGCCCGCCATGCACTGGAAAGGGGCAAATGGGCGGAGGCGGCAGCTTTGCCTGTTCGCTCACCTGAAAACTTTGCTTGGGATAAATACCCAGGCGCCGAAGCCATCACCCATTTTGCCAAAGGTATAGGCGGTGCCCGTTCCGGCAACACAGCGGTGGCAGAAGAGGCTACTGCAGCACTGGACAGATTGCGGACGCAGTTGAACAGTTCTGGCGACACCTATTGGGCAGCGCAGGCCGAAGCACAGCACATGGCAGTGCAGGCGTGGTTGGAGTATCAAAAAGGAGACAAGAACAAAGCGCTGGCCATGATGCGAGAGGCGGCTGACAAGGAAGATGCGCTGGACAAACATCCGGTAACGCCGGGAGCCGTTTTGCCGGCCAGAGAACTGCTGGGCGATATGCTTTTGCTGAGCAAAAAGCCTGCGGAAGCCATGCTGGCTTATGAAGCAAGCCTGAAGGTGTCGCCCAAAAGATATAACAGTCTCTACGGGGCGGCCCTCTCCGCTGAAAGAGCCAAAGACAAGCAAAAGGCAAAGAGCTACTATTTAGAACTATTGGAGACTTCTCCGGAGGCGGATGGTGACCGCGAAAGTTGGGTGCTGGCCAAAAAGCATGCTGCCAGAAAATAAGACAAGCTAAAACTCCAAGGTGAGCTGGTAGCCTTCCATTTTGTCGTGTTGGTAGAGAAGGGAGGAGGCCGTTATACCTAGCAGCCTAACCGGGTATGCCGGTAACTGGGGCGTACGCAACAGGTCACGGGCGATCGTAAAAATAGCATCGGCCGACTTGATCTCGCCCAGAAAGGTTTTGCTGCGGGTGGTCTGGTTAAAGTCGAAGTACTTGATCTTGACCGTGATGGTCTTGGCTGTGGTCTGCAGTCGCTCCATGTCGTGGGCCACTTCCTTTGCCAGCCTTTCGAGTTCTGCCAGCATCACTTCCTCCTCCGTCAGGTCTACCTCAAAGGTGCGCTCCGAGCCGATGGACTTCCGGATGCGGTGCGGCTGTACCTCCCGCTCGTCCTGTGCGCGGGCGATGCGGTAGTAATAGCGTCCCGTTTTGCCAAAGTGCCGCACCAGTTCCTCTTCTGATTTCTCCCGCAGATCGGCTCCGGTGAGAATGCCCATGCTCTGTAATTTGGCAGCCGTTACTTTCCCGATGCCATAGAATTTCTCGATGGCCAGTGCAGCCACCACCTCCTCGGCTTTGTCCGGCGTGATCAGCGTGAAGCCATTGGGCTTGTTCATGTCAGAGGCAATCTTGGCCAGAAACTTATTGAAAGACACCCCAGCCGAGGCGGTCAGCCCCGTTTCCTCCTGAATTTTGGCTCTGATTTCGTTGGCAATGATGGTGGCCGAGGGCATACCGATCTTGTTTTCGGTCACGTCGAGGTAGGCCTCGTCCAGAGAAAGGGGCTCTACCAGATCGGTATAGGAGTAGAAGATCTCGCGGATTTGCCGCGATACGGCGCTGTATACCTCAAAACGGGGCTTCACAAAGATCAACTGCGGACAACGCTGTGCCGCGATCTTGGAGGCGAGGGCAGAGTGCACGCCATACCTGCGGGCCTCGTAACTGGCCGCCGCCACCACACCCCGCGCCCGCGAACCACCCACGGCCACGGGCTTACCGCGCAGCTCCGGGTTGTCGCGCTGCTCCACGGAAGCAAAAAAGGCGTCCATGTCGATGTGGATGATCTTGCGGATGGGCATGACTACAAAGATAAGAGATTTGGAGTTTAGGAGTTGGGGAGTTGGAGAGTTTAGGAGTTAAAGTTTGCAGCGATATAACATGGTTAATTCGTATACCTGCGCGGTATAGATTGCAACTGGTAGGGGGCACTCCATTTTCTTTTTGGAGGAGCATAATCCCATGGTAGTGGGGTAGAGGTGACCTTCCCGAACCATCTCACAAATCGATGCGGTAGCATTTTTATGCCTGATTCATTATCCTCTGGCCTAGAAGGCAATTCCATTCTGGCAATTAGCACGTACTAGGTATACAGATGCACACAAAGACAAACATGACAACACGGACGCTACTGGATTTTATTGGCAACACACCTTTGGTAGAACTAAGAAACATTTCCCCGAACCCGAAGGTGAAATTATTGGCCAAACTGGAGGGCAACAACCCCGGCGGCAGTGTGAAGGACCGCGCGGCTCACGGTATGATCAAAGGGGCGCTGGACCGAGGCGAACTTACCAAAGGCACGAAGCTGATCGAGGCAACCAGCGGAAATACAGGTATAGCCTTGGCCATGATCGCGCAGTTGTTTGGGGTGGAGATCGAGTTGGTGATGCCCGCCAGTGCCACGCCGGAACGGGTAAAAACCATGGAAGCCTATGGCGCCAAGGTAACCCTAACCCCTGCCGAGGGCTCCATGGAGGCGGCCATAGACTATGTGCGCGACAAAGAGGCGAAAGGCGGCTACCTCGTGCTCAACCAGTTTGGCAACCCGGACAACTACGGAGCCCACTACCGCGGTACCGGCCCTGAGATCTGGCGCGACACAGAGGGAACGGTGACGCATTTTGTGTCAGCCATGGGCACGACGGGCACCATCATGGGGGTGTCGCGTTACCTGAAAGAGCAAAACCCGGCTGTGGAGATCGTGGGCACACAGCCTGTGGAGGGCTCTCAGATTCCCGGCATCCGGCGCTGGCCACAGGCCTACCTACCCAAAATTTTCGAGCGGGAGCGGGTCGACCGCATACTGGATGTCTCACAGCAAGAGGCAACCGCCATGACCCGCCGACTAGCCCGGGAAGAAGGGGTGTTTGCGGGTATGAGTAGCGGCGGGGCTGTCGCGGCGGCAACCCGACTGATCTCCGAACTCGAAGAGGGTGTGGTGGTCTGCATTATCTGCGACCGGGGAGACCGCTACCTCTCCTCCGAACTGTTCAACTAAAACATTGCCTGCTTAAATCGGGTTAAAAGGATTGACTCTAAAACCATCTAAATATTAAAAGCTATGAAAGTATTATTTGTATTGACCTCACACGACCAATTGGGCGACACCGGCAAGAAGACCGGTTTCTGGGTAGAGGAGTTTGCCGCTCCTTATTATACACTCGCTGATGCCGGCGTGAAAGTGGACCTTGCCTCCCCGAAAGGAGGTCAGCCTCCGATTGATCCGAAAAGCACGGAAAAAGACGCGCAGACGGAGGCCACAAGGCGCTTTTACGAAGACGACGACCTGCAGCACAAACTCTCCCGCACCAAAAAACTGACCGAAGTAAAAGCCGATGACTACGATGCTGTCTTCTTTCCGGGAGGGCATGGTCCGCTATGGGATCTTGCCAGCGACAAAGACTCCATCCGTTTAATTGAGTCTTTTGCCAAACAGCAGAAACCGGTTGCGGCCGTTTGCCATGGGCCAGCCGCCTTGATGCAGGCCAAAGGCGCGGACGGTGAGCCACTCGTGAAAGGCAAAAAAGTGGCAGGCTTTACCAACACCGAGGAGGAGGCTGTGCAGTTGACCAATGTGGTGCCTTTTCTGGTGGAGGACCGTTATCAGGAACTGGGCGGCATCTACTCCAAAGCTGACGACTGGCAGCCCTACGTGGTCACAGACGGTTTGCTGATCACCGGTCAGAACCCCGCCTCTTCGGAACCGGCGGCAGAAGCTTTGCTCAAAATGCTGAAAAAGGAGAAGGCGGCTTAATCAGTTAAGTTTCCGTATACCTGAGTATCAGTGTAGCGTGAAAATCCCACCCAATTCTATCAGGAAACGGTGGGATTTTTATGTTAAGTAAGTTGGTGTGCAGCTTAGGAGTGTAGAAAGTTATCACCAGTAGGTGAGACCTTAAGTTCAGACTTAATGAAGGACGGTTGAATATGGCACGCTGCAAATTATCCCCTTGAGGGGATAGTTCTGCTTATAACTGAAGTATAGTGTGTTCTGAAACAATCAGGTAGGGGTTAGGGTAATTAATGTATATACATTATTTTGCAAGCGATCAAAAGATAACCATATGCGAAAGATAAAAAAGTTACATAAAGCGGTGCACGCGCCTATTGATGATCTGGTGACTTACCGGGCTATACCAACACGCGAAGTGGAATACATTGATCCTTTCCTCTTTCTGAACCACCATGGTCCGCAGGTATATAAGCCCGGCAATAGGGGACTGCCTTTCGGTCCGCACCCGCACCGTGGTTTCGAAACGCTGACCTTTATTCTGGATGGCGACATCATGCACCAAGATACAGGCGGTGGCAAGGATATCATTGAAGCCGGAGGCGTGCAGTGGATGACGGCCGGCAGCGGACTGATCCATGCGGAGGTATCATCTGATAAATTCAAAAAGGAGGGAGGGCCGCTCGAGATTCTGCAGCTTTGGTTCAATCTGCCTGCCCAGCATAAAATGGCCGCTCCAAAGTACATTGGTTTGCAGAAAGACAAGATACCAGTAGTGGAACTGGACAACGGCAACGTGCGTGTCAACGTGATCTCCGGCAGTTGGGGTGAGGTGCAGGCACCTATCCAGAACCTGAGTGACATCCACATCGTGAGCATTGAGATGCAAAAAGGTGGTGAATTCGTCTATAACATCCCGTCGGAGCGCAACATCTTTTTCTACGTGGTGCGCGGCGCTGTCAAGGTAAATGGCCAGTTGGCTGACAAACTCACCCTAGTGGAGTTTGGGAATGAAGGCAAGGAAGTGAAAGTCGAAGCGACCGAGGATGCCTACATCCTTTTCGGCCATGCCCATCCGTTCAACGAGCCGGTAGTATCACACGGACCGTTCGTGATGAATACCGAAGAGGAAATCCGCGAAGCTTTCCGTGATTACCAGATGGGGAAGATGGGAAATTGGGAAGGATAAGAATTATAGAGTTTGTACCTTCGCTTCATGGCAACTATATACCATCAAGTATTGATTCAGGCCGACGAACATACCGTTTTTGAGGCTATAACTACCCAGCAGGGGCTATCGAAGTGGTGGATTGCTGATTGCAACGTGAAACCGGAAGTTGGTTTCGTAAATGAATTCCATATGGAGGGGCACGGCACTAACAGGATGAAGGTGACAGCCCTAAACCCGCCAACTTCGGTGGAGTGGGAGTGTCTGAACGTGAATGACGCTTGGACAGGTACACGCATATCTTTCCACTTATCCCGCAGAGGCGATTATACCTGTCTGGATTTCAAACAAAGCGGTTATCAGTCAGAGGACGAGGTATACGCCACTTGCAATTTCCACTGGGCCCGACACCTGATCATGCTCAAAGCACTGTGCGAAACCGGTATATCTATGCTGGATAAAGAACAGGAGCGAAGTGAGGTGAAAGCAGTTCATGTTGAAGGTACATCATAAAAAAAGCTCTCTTTCCTGACTGGGAAAGAGAGCTTTTTAGCTATAGTATCAGCTAGTTTATTAGCGATCAGTCATTATCTGCCGCGCTTCGGTCCACCTCCTTTGGGAGCATCACCACGCTTGCCGCCACTTTTCGGGGCTGAGCTTCTTCCGGGGGCTGATTTTGGGGAGCCTTTAAAATTACCGCCTCGCGAGCTCTTGCCCGGACTGCCGGCACCGTCTCTGTATGAACTAGTTCTTCTGGTTTCGTCACCTTCTCTGGAAGAGCTTGTTCTTCTAGCGTCATCACCCGAAGCTCTTGTCCTTCTGGCACCATCGCTTCCTTTAACTGATGATCCCGGTCTGCTGCCTCTTGCCGGACCTTGGCCCGCGCCACTTCTGGCATTCGCACCCGAGGCACCGCCTCTTGATGGTCCACTGCCAGCGCCACCTCGTGCTCCGGGGCGCTCACTTCTTGCTCCAGCGCGTTCGCCTCGTTGCGGTCTGTCGTAGCTACTTTCAGAAGTTTTGCGGCTAGATGTTCCCTTGCCCCCGGGTATCAGGCTTGTCAGACTGTTTACTTCCTGTGGCGTCAGCACGCGCCAGTGACCGGATGGCAATTTTGCCAGCTTAAACTCACCAAAGCCTACGCGCTGCAGGTGCACTACCTTATACCCAAGGCTCTCGCACATACGCTTCAGGTAGTGGTCAGTGCCCGGCTTCAAAGTAATGCGAAAGCGCGTCTGAGTTTCTTTAGATACGGAGTTGTTTAGCCGCTCTTCGCCCGGTACGGGAGCACCGCCACCGCTTATTTTCTGCAGGAAGTCAGCGGTGATCGTCTTGTCGACAGACACTACATACTCTTTCTCAAACTTGTTGTCGGCACGCTTCACGCCACGCACGAAATCACCGTCATTGCTCAGGAAAATGATGCCCTCGGCCTCACGCTCCAGCATGGCCGTTGGCTCCAACGTAGCCGGAAAATTGATGGCCCGCACCACATTGTCGCGTACCTGCATATCGGAGGTGGCCGACATGTTGGCCGGTTTATTGAAGATCAGGTATACGGGCTGTTCCTGTTTCACACGCAGCATCTCGTCATCGATGCGCACCTTGTCCTTTGGGGTCACTTTCATGCCGGGGTCGGTTGGGGTCTTTCCGTTCACCGTCACGCGGCCTTGTTCTATCAGTTCGTCTGCATCGCGACGGGAGCAGAAGCCCGAGTCGCTGATGAATTTATTTAGTCTTTTTGGTTCCATGTTGTTCGAGGCGTTCGTGTAACCTGTTGTCAGCACACTTATTTACGCCAATCCTTTAAGAAGAAGCAAAATTACGGGAAAATATAGCTTTACCTACTTCTTTAAATCAACAGAAAAATGCTAAGCCACTCAATCCAAAAAGGGCTATTCGTTTTCAAGCACGTAGGATGCCTGCCGCATGGAAAGGACAAAGCCAATTACGCAACCTACCAGCGCCGGCACAATCCAGCCCATACCAAGGCTATACAGCGGAAGATACCTTGCGAACACGTCACTAATGCCCAGCTCAAATCCTGCAGCTCCTAAGCCCTCTACGATACTCACTATACCCGTCAACAGCACCGACCAAGTATAAATAGCATTTCTATTGCGGAGTAGGGAGCCAAACAAGGTCAGGGTAATCAGGACGATCACGATCGGGTAAATCGCCACCAGTACAGGTATAGAGAAAGAGATGATCTGCGTCAGACCTACATTTGAGATAAGGGCGCTCACCAGCGTCAGTCCCAATACGTACTTTTTGTAAGAAATTGAAGGGCGAAGCTTGTTAAAATAGCTGGAGCAAGCCACGATCAGACCAATGCTGGTCGTGAGGCAAGCAAAGGTAATGGCAACACTGAGGATCAGGCTGCCTGACAGCCCAAACTGCAGATTAGAGATCTGGCTGATGATCAGGCCTCCGTTTTCCAGATGCCCGATCGCCTGAACACTCGTAGCGCCTGAGTAAGCCAGTCCGACATACACCAAGCCAAGGCCGGCTGCCGCTATCAGGCCAGCTGTGGTGCATACCTTGGCAATTTGCTTCGGGCTGTCCACACCCTTAGAGCGTATAGCGTTGATTACGATCAAACCAAACACGAAGGAACCGATGGTATCCATGGTCAGGTAACCCTCCTGAAATCCCTTGAAGAACGGAGCAGCCTCGTATGCCGCCAACGGAGCTGTTATCTCGCCTAGGGGAGAAACAATATTTTGAACCAATAAGGCTGTGAGAATAACCAGCAGCACAGGTGTAAGCATTTTGCCGATGCGGTCCACGACCTTTCCGGGGTTTAATGCCAAGAAGTAAGTGACGGTGAAGAAAACCACAGAGTACAGCAGCATGCCCCAGCCAGACGTTTTCAGTCCTTCAGACAGTAAAGGTGCGATGCCAATTTCATAGGAAACCGTGCCGGTTCGCGGCACAGCAAACAAGGGCCCGATAGTTAGGTAGATCACCACCGGGAACAAGAGCCCGAACAGGGGATGCACCTTAGCCGAGATAGACTGTACATCTTCATTCTTGGACATGCCGATTGCAATGACGCCTAACAAAGGAAGGCCCACGCCCGTCATCAAAAAGCCGATAATGGCCGGTATAAGTTCAGTGCCAGCAGCCTGACCCAGTGACAAAGGAAAAATAAGGTTGCCAGCGCCAAAGAAGATGGCAAATAGCATTAACCCGATAAAAAATGTTTCTTTAAAAGAGATGCTTCCTGCTTTCACAATAATTGATGCTCAGTGAGAGGATGTATTTAATATAACTGCAAGTAAATATCCAACTCGCCAAAATCCTACATTTATCTTATGTTTAGAAAGAAGATTGGGCTACATGTATTTTCTGATCACAGAATATAAAGATCTAAAAATTAACTTATATTGCTCATTCTGAATATAACGAGAGCGTGGATAATAGATACCTAAGAAGCCTGCTATGGCACATACCTATCTTTACAGTAAGTGAGGTTCTCCTATTTATTTTTATGGAGTGGGATAATAAAGTTACGTCTAGGACTTCGGCTGAAGCTTCTGTCATGTATATGCTTATCATCATGCCGGTTTTGTATGGGATATACTTTGGCATGCACATGCTGGTGTTACTATTTACCCACAGAAAAAAGCACTATAAGTTTCCTCTCAATCCAGTAAGCCATACGTTTCTGTTCGATCTTCTCTTCCTCGCCTTCATAGGAATAGTAGTTGATCAGGACGGAGCCTTAACCAAGCCGGTTATTGCCATAACAGCGGGTACTTTGTTTTTTCTTCTGGTCGAAATCTATCGCTCCTTTTACGCGCGAAGAAGAATGGTTATTTGAGCATTTATACTCCGCAGATCAATTGTCAGACAACGGTTAACAGAATAAATGGCTGCATATTTAAAACAGGCCTAAACAAACTTAATACGCATACATGAATAAACTTTTACTACTGCTTTTATTTTGGCTCTTTTCGCTAAACCTGCATGCGCAGATACAGTGGGGGCATCAGATCGGATCAACGGGAATGAATAGTATCGAAAGTCACATCGTTGATAAAGACGGCAACATCATTTCGGTGGGACATTTTGAGGGAACCATCACCATTGGTGACCACAGGCTTACCAGTATTGAGAGTACAGACATGTTTATGTACAAGGCAAACCCAGCGGGGCAGGTGCTCTGGGCCAAAGCATTGGGTGGTCCACAATCCGGGGGCGATGTTGGTGTGGCGGCAGATAAATTTGGCAACCTATACGTGGCCGGAGGGTTTATAAAAGAACTAGTAATAGATGGTAAAGTCGTATTGGAGGGCGAAGGTATCTGGAATACCTTTATCGGTAAGTTTGATACCAACGGGAAGTTGCTTTGGTCCAAAGGTGTACTGACGAAAAATCGTTACGCTGAAGCAAGGGTAATGGGCGTGCTCACCGCAAGCTCCGAGGGGGAGGTTGTATTGCCGGTGCAATTCTGGGGTGCAGTTCAGCTCGAGAATCAAATTTATACTAGTCAAAACCCGAGGGGGAGCGATCTAATCTTGGTCAAAATTTCTTCGACAGGACAAGTGATGTGGTCGTATAGGTCAACCCACGATGGCAGCGTCTATCCCCGAGAAGTAGAGTTGGATGAGGCCGGGAATGTATACCTGACGGGAGCATACACCGGTACATTCAAAATGGGACAACTCGGCATTGCCACTCTGCCTGATTCTTGGGATGACATTTTTGTGGCAAAGTTAGACAAGCAAGGCCGCCCGGTCTGGCTCAAGGGTTTTAACAATTCCATTGATAGGTTGAGCAGTACTGGAATGAGTCTGGAAGTTGAGCCCAAAACAAAAAGTATATACCTGACAGGCTGGTTTAAGGGACGTGTTGATTTTGGCGGCATCATACTAGAAGAAACAGGTATAGTTGAATCACCGGGAGTACCCGCGGATATTTTTCTGGCCAATCTTGCTGAAAATGGCACCGTAAACTGGGCCAAGAGCTTGGGAAGTGAGGGACATGATTTGGGATGGGAGTTAAAGCTGCTGCCCTCCGGAGGTTTTGTCGTAGCAGGGGCCTGGGTCTTCCAACCCTTTTTGCAGCAGTTCGATGCAGCAGGAAACCCGGGAGAGCGCATTCACTTCAATGCCGGGGGATATATATCCAATATTACGTTTGAACGAAACGGCGCCTTTTACATCTCCGGGCAATTCTGGGGACCTCTCAATGCCGAACACATCAGCTGGAATACCAGAGGTGAAACAAATGGTTTTCTGATGAAATTCGACCCCTGCGCCGCTAAGAAATCTGTCTCGGGCAGCGCCTTCAAAACCTACAATGTGATTACGCCGAATGGAGACGGTAAAAACGAATTCTTTGCGCTTGACCCTGCTTTGGCGGGTGCTAAACTTCAGGTATACAATAGGTGGGGAGGCAAAGTGTACGAAAGCAGTCACTATACTAACGACTGGAGTGGAACTGGCCTTCCGGAGGCTGTCTATCATTGGGTTGCCTCACACGACTGCGCTGGCACTTTAAAAGGGACTGTCACCATCATCAGGTAAAGGACTGAACCGACTCCTTTATATTTTAATGTATCACAAATCCTATCAACAGGTTTTTCACTTGATTACAGACTTGGCATTATTTATTTAATCTTTCGCAGCATGCGGGCAGGTATAACCTGCTTGCTGCCGTCCTCAAACTCGACGAGCATGTTGGCGTTACGACCCCGGATGCATTTGCCATCCTGCCGAATAGCTTTGCAGGCTTTTCCGACATAGGGGCTTTGCATGTGTCTAGCGATTCTATCGCCTTGGTAAGTGTACTCCATCTTGTTGTCTGTTTTGAATCAAAAGTGACCCTGCGCCTGTTTACGTATAAACCATCACCCGACACTATTCTGATGCAAGAATATTCAATGCTTGAGAGGCTCCCGTTTCGGAGTCAGCAAGAAGCCCTGCACAAAGGCGGCACCCTGATTGCGCAGCGCAAATTCAACGAGTATACCGTCACACTTTATACCTTGGGAAATATCTTTGTAGAAGTATGGAGAGGAAGCGAAGCCGAGGTGGTCAGCACTTTTAAACGCACATCAAATGCAATGGCCGTGCTGGCGCCTTACGTAGATAACATTGATCTACAGGATATGATTGGGTCTGATATGTAGCAACAGTACAGCCAGAAAGTATAAAAACAGTCCGCCCCTGCCAGAACTGATCTGGCAGGGGCGGACTGTTTTATCTTGCAAAGGGCACTCTAGTTACAGCCAAAAACGCCATCCCCAATCGGGGCTCCCGGTGGCAAGTCAAGCGCTTTGGTTGGTTTGATCTCTTCTGGATTTTCGATTCTCGCCAGCGCAAAATCAAGGTGCGCTTTATACCCGTCATCGCGGGTGCGCTTGGCTTGGCTGGTGGCGTGCTGTTTAATGTCAGCTAAGGCGCTGGCGGCAACGGCTCGGGCCTGAAAAGAAGCATTTTCGTTTTGCGCCAAAGCCATCAGGTGCGTCAGCACAACCTGTTCGGTTTGCAACTGCACCTGTGCGGCTAACCCGTTCTGGCGTCGGCTTTTCCACGTCTGGTCTATGAGCTGCCTTGTGACATCCTGCAAAGCAAGGGTGTTATGGCGCGCGCCAAACTCTACCAAACGGGATGCTCGCTCCGGGTGCAGCAAAAACGAAAGTGAAAAATCAGCCGAGGCCTCTGCAGCAGCCAGCGGATCGAAAGTGAGACCGGTGCGTTTCGAGAAAAGCTCTCGGTTATTACTAAAGCCCGGAACACGCGGCGGTATCAGGGAGATGATGTTCTCCGGCAGGGTGAGCACCTCCGGCGAGATTGTCTTGAGCATGGCATCGAGGGCTTTTTGTTGCTCCCTTTTGTCGAGCACTTCGGTTACGAGCTGCTTATCACCGCGCAGGGCGTAGGTATAGCGCATGCCACCGATCAGTTTGACGGCGGCTTCTGTTTGGTAGCGGTGGAAGTTGTAAATTGGTACCAGCACGTTCTCCAAGGTGCTCATGGGGGAGTTCGGCTTTATGTTCTTTTCAGAGAAGTTCTGCAGGGCTT
This sequence comes from uncultured Pontibacter sp., assembly GCF_947499215.1. Lineage (GTDB taxonomy): Bacteria > Bacteroidota > Bacteroidia > Cytophagales > Hymenobacteraceae > Pontibacter. Next base: position 622,449 of record NZ_CANMNI010000001.1, on the reverse strand, counting down.
TTTGGCGTACCTCGAGCACGCGAAGCAGCTCGTCTGGTGCATTGGTGCCATTGTCCCACAGGTGTGCCGTTGGGTGCGCGCCACCGGGTGAACGGGCGTCCGAGTCTGAGATAAAGGTCAGACCGCGAGAGCGGCCCTGTGCCAGCAATTCATCCAGCGCTTTCTTTTCGTTGGTACCTTTCGGAAAATCTTGGTAACCATAGGCCACTGCCAGCTTATCCCATTCACCTATGGCAGTGCCGTAGGCATTCGTCAGATCAAGTTTTCCAGCCCGGTCCAGCTTCACTTGCGGGTGCGGATAATCCATCACAGAAGCATTGTTGTTGGCGTCGTAATTGTGCATGATGCCCAGCGTATGGCCCAGTTCGTGCGCCGACAACTGCCTGATGCGGGCCAACGCCATTTCCATCATGGCACTGCTGGCAGGTTTCCCATCCTCATAAGGAGCAAGCAATCCCTCCGCAATCAGGTAATCCTGTCGCACACGGAGGGACCCCAGTGAGACATGGCCTTTGATAATCTCGCCTGTGCGCGGATCGATAACAGAAGCACCATACGACCAGCCGCGGGTACTGCGGTGCACCCATTGTATCATATTGTAGCGCACGTCCATCGGGTCGGCGGTGTCAGGTAGTACCTCTACCCGAAAGGCATCCTTATACCCGGCCGCCTCAAATGCCTGATTCCACCAGCGGGCGCCGTCCAGCAAAGCAGAGCGGATTGGCTCCGGAGCCCCATTATCGACGTAATATATAATCGGTTTAACAGCTTCCGATACCTTGGCAGTGGGATTCTTCTTTTGCAATCGGTGACGGGCGATGTAGCGCTTCTCAATGCTTTCGTTTACCGGCGTGGCGTAGTCATAGTAGGAGATGCCAAAAAAACCAGCTCGGGGATCAGCCTCGCGTGGGGTGTAGTTGTTGTCGGGCAGTTGAATAAAAGAGTGGTGCTGGCGCAGGGTAACAGCCTGTTCGTCTGGTGCTACGCTGCGCACAGTAAACCCGCCGTTGTCACTCGTAAAAGTGAGGGTCGATTCAAACTCCGTGTTCTTAGGGAAGTTCTTGGTGCGTGGCAGGTATAGCGCCGAGCGGCTGGCATCGAGGCGGTAGGTGCCTTGGCCCGCGCGCCTGATACTGCCGATCGCATCGTGTGCGTCGCGCAGGAGAAAGTCCGTAGCGTCGACCAAAACTTTCTGCCCCTCGGTAGCTTCTGCTTTAAAGCCCCAGATCACCGATTGGGCAAAAGACTCCTCCACGGCACGGGCCTCATTTTGATTGTCCGTAATAGCCCTGTAGCGCAGGTTAGGCTGCACGAGCAGTACTTTGGGGCCGACTCTTTTAAATGAAACGATACGCTGTCCACCCAGCTGTCCTCTGTCGAGCCCAATGTCGTTGGAGCCCAATCCGCCCGGCAGTGAGTTCACATACAGGAAATCCTGCTCAAACTTGTCAACCTCGAGCCATATTTTGCCGTTTTGCTCGTCCCAATAGAAGGGGTAAAAGCCTGAAAATTTCTTCATTCCCGCGGTTTTGGAGGAAATGCTGGGAAGGTTCTGGGCGAGTGTGCTGCCATAAGTTATGAATGACAGCAGGAGCAAAAGCAGAAAGCAGTTTTTACTGGTTGAAATCATGATGTAAGGTATAGCTTGTCGTAGGGTATGAAGGCTTAAGTTACACATTTCAAAAATAGAAACCGGAAAATATAGCTGGAAGTATATAAGGATACGCTCCACTGCAAAACGGAAAACTTTAAGCGCTCAGGTCAGTACATATTCTCTAAGCGCTTCAAATACGCACAAACAGCATACTTTAAGCGCAGCAATTAGAACAAACAAAAACCCCAACTATGAAAAAGATACTGATGGCTATTTCAGCCTTTGCGCTGCTGACCGCCTGTGGCAATGAGCAGAAGTCAGAGTATGAGCGTTATTACGACCGGGATTATCAGCCAGACACCACGGCAGTGGCTTCGCGGCCACAGCCGCCTCGCCCGGCCACCACACCACCTGAGGGGGGAGCCACACAGGATGTGCAGACCACGCCAGCCGGCACACCAACCGGACCGGGTACAGGCAGTGAGGCCGGAGAACAAAAAGAGGTCTTGTCAGCAAAGTATGTCAAAGGCGAAAAGCTGATCGCCGGATCGGACTGTTTGGCCTGTCATAAGGTAGACCAGAAAGTAGTAGGGCCGTCTTATGAGGAGGTAGCCCAAAAGTACGAATTCAATGACAAGAACGTGGACTACCTTGCCGGGAAGATCATTCAGGGTGGTGCCGGTGTGTGGGGCCAGATCCCGATGCCGCCACATCCGAACGTAAGCGAAGGGGACGCCAAGGAAATGGCGCGGTACATCCTCTCACTACGCAAATAGTCTGATGATACAGGCTGTCCCTATACCCGAGCAGGTATAGGGACAGTTTTTTATACCTGAACCTAAAGCTAGCCATACCTTTATGAGGAAAGCCAAAAACTACAGTGAAATGGAGGCAGCATTGGTGCTCGACGCCAAGGCAACGCTGGGTGAAGGTGCCATCTGGCACCCTGCCGAAAAACGCCTGTACTGGGTAGACATCGAAGGGCGTATGCTGCATCTCTATGACCCTGCCACCGAAGAGGACAAGGTATGGCCCGTTGAGGAACGGGTGGGCACTGTAGTTCCTGTGGTAAATGGCGGGGCACTGGTCGCTCTGCAGAACGGTATTCACTTTATTGACACAGAAACCGGAGAATTGAAAAGTGTTGTAAACCCCATTAAAGTGGACGACATCCGGTTCAATGACGGTAAATGCGACCCTGCCGGTAGGTTTTGGGTAGGTACCATGGCACTCGACTCGAGGGAGGGGGCGGCGGTACTTTACCGGATGGAGCAGGACGGCAGCATCAAGCAGGTGCTCGACAATCTCTCTGTTTCCAATGGCATCGTCTGGACGGCCGACCATAAAACCATGTACCTTATTGATACGCCTACACGCAAGGTGCAGGCCTTCGCTTACGACCAAGAAACCGGAGCCATTCGAAAGGAGCGAGAAGTTTTGTCTATACCTGATTGGGAGGGCAAACCTGATGGCATGACCATTGACGAGCACGGTAATTTATGGATAGCGCTTTACGGTGGAAGCGGCGTAGGCTGCTGGGATCCGGAAACTGGGGAGATGCTGCATAAAGTGAACGTACCAGCACCACATACTACCTCCTGTGCCTTCGGCGGAGAACGACTCGACACCCTCTACATAACCACCGCCCGCGACGGCTTGGACAATGACCTGTTGCAGAAATATCCCCAGAGCGGCGGTATATTCGCCGTTAAGCCGGATGTAAGAGGAGTCCCAGCCAATTTTTTTATGAACAGGTTGTAATGTGTAATAAGCGCTACGCCAAATTACAAATTTGGAATTCAAACTTAGAAATGAGACGCAAGTGTACCTCTTTCACCTGACCGATAAAAAAATCTGTTTTTAAAAATCTAATTGAAGGGGCGCCGGTTATACCTTACAATTCCTGATTATTAATTCTTAACTTAAATCTATGATTCAAGCAAAAGCTTATGCCGCATTCGATCCTACCAGTCCGCTCGGGCCTTTCAGTCTGGAGCGCCGCGAGGTGGGGGAGCATGACGTGCTGATCGATATCAAATACTGTGGCGTGTGCCACTCCGACCTGCACCAGATCCGCGACGAATGGGGCGGTGCCATGTACCCGATGGTGCCCGGTCACGAAATTGTGGGCGTGGTGAGCAAAGTAGGGTCTGCCGTTAAGAAATTCAAGGAAGGCGACCTCGCCGGGGTGGGCTGCTTTGTGGACTCCTGCCGTACCTGTGACAGCTGCAAAGAGGGCTTGGAGCAGTATTGCGAAGTGCACAATGTGGGCACCTACAACAGCTACGAACGCGATAACAAGACCATCACCTACGGTGGCTATTCGAGCCAAATTGTGGTGGACGAAAACTATACCTTAAAAGTATCCGAGAAGCTGGATTTGGCCAAAACTGCTCCCTTGCTTTGCGCTGGCATCACCACCTATTCGCCCATCATGCAGTGGAAGATAGGCGAGGGGCACCGGGTAGGTATTGTAGGACTCGGCGGACTGGGCCACATGGCCGTAAAAATCGCCGCTGCCAAAGGTGCTGATGTTACGGTGCTGAGCACCTCACCAAACAAGAAACAGGATGCGCTGGACTTGGGAGCCCACAAATTCGCAGTGACGAAAGATGATGCCACGCTCAAGCAGCTGCGCAATTCATTTGATTTTATCATTGACACCGTATCCGCTCCGCATGACTATAACTTATACCTGTCCATGCTGAAAAGAGACGGTACCATGATTCTGTTGGGAGCGCCACCCGAGCCTTCGACAGTAGCAGGGTTTAGCTTGATCGCGCGTCGTAAACGATTGGTTGGCTCTATGATCGGCGGTATACCGGAGACACAGGAAATGTTGGACTTCTGCGCTGAACACGACATCACTGCTGACATCGAGCTGATTAAAATGGAAGATATCAACGATGCCTACGAACGCATGCTCCGTAGCGATGTGAAGTATAGGTTTGTGATCGATATGGCGAGTTTGTAAGCTTACAACAGGAATAGTACATATGGCGCGAGTCGAAGATCCCGGACTTGATTCGGGGCGTTCTCGCCTTATTTTGTTCCATATCTTTTTAAGATTCGGCCTTTTTGGGATGAACAGCACCAATCGTAGTACTAAACTATCCCCTTGAGGGGATTATAGGGGTGTTTACACCTGCAGATTCACCAGTTTTTGCTGGAAAAGAGATCCGCTCCGTAGCTTTACACCCCTGCAGTCCCCTCAAGGGGACAATTCTTCTAAATAAGGGCTTCTTCCAGAAACGCTATGGGACATGACAGCAAGTCACTAGTGAGGACGATCGCTCCATTAAAAAGCCCCTTCTACTTACAGAAGGGGCTTTTTTTTTCAGCTGTATTTTTCTAACTCACGTTTCAGATTCGCTCTCGCTTTTTCATCGAAAGCCTCCTGAAATGCTGGAGTCTTGTAGATGTGATCTTGCGAAAGGAAATGCTGCAGCACCTTACGTCTGCCGGGTTTGTAGATCAGGTCAGGATAAATACTGTACTCTTTTCGCACACCTTGGCTATACCTGTCATAGCGCTCTGCGTCTGCCCCCAGTATGGCGAGGTCTAAATCGAGCAGCAAGTTGACTAGTTCATCGGTATGTGTAAGATGTGCTTTTGTGGCGATGATCATTTCTTTCAAAAGCAGTAGGTCGGCCTCAGGTATACCGAGCCGGTGCAGGCGCTCTGCAGCGATTGCGGCACTTTTTTCTTCGTTATCTGACCGGGTCGCTTTATACACGATGTCATGGTAAAAAATGGCGAAGTACAACAGGTCCTGTCGTGGCGACTCCAACTCATACCTATCGGCTAGTTCCAACATGTAGGCGATATGCTTGAGGTTGTGGTAATGTCTGTCTTTAGCGGTATAAGCCTTTTCCAGTTCATCCCACAGCTGCCTGATTAACGACTCGTCTGAGGTATAGCTGCGGCAGAGCGCTTCCCATTCTGATCTTACCAAGTCTTTCATTTTTTTGATTTTTTAGGCCTGAAGCGCACGACGATCCTTACCCGCTGCTCTATTTTGTGCCCATCCTGCGTAGCGGGTTCCCACTTTGGACCCTGTGCCACAAGGCGCATGGCTTCGTCGTCACATGCTGTGCAAAGACTACGAACTACTTCCAGATTCTCAAGTGATCCGCTTGTCGTTACCGTTGCCCGCACCACCACACGGCCTTTTGCCATGTCTGGAGTATAGCGCAGGTTTTCCTCCAGATATTTTCGATAGGCTCTGCTGCCAGTTGCTGGTTTAGCCGATACAACAGGAGCAGGATTGGAGCTGTATTGCCGGGTGACGACTACTTCGCTCAAAGACTTTGTATCTAAGGCCAAATCCATGGTGATCGGATCGGTACCAGCGTATACTCCTGTTTCTCTTGTTTGATAGCCAATGAACCGAAAAACCAAAGTTGCCTTCTCATTAGGCAAGGTCAGCACGAAATTGCCCTGTTTATCGGTTGCTACGCCCTGTGTCGTGCCTTTCACCACAACAGAAACACCCGGCAGCGGAGTACCATCCTGATCAATCACTTTCCCCTGTACCTGATTCGGCCCAAGTTCTTTGCTTCTTTGTACCTGCACTCCCGCTACTCTTGCTTGCAAAGCCTTAGCCACGTAGGTGCTTTCAGGTTGCAGTGTGTTACGCTGAGGAGGTGGCGGTACCGTCACCTCAGCCAATTTATCAGGTTGTGCTGTTACGATTCGTTCAGGTATAGATTCCGTGAGATCAGCTGCATCAATTTCAACTTCTACCTCTTCAATATCATCTGCTAGTAAGGCTTCTGCTTCGCGAACAGGCGAACTTGTACGAGCACGTGGTGTACGAAGCCTTCTGGGTTTTGTGACAGCTGCTATCGTAGCTGGACGAACCGTGTCTGGTTTGGCATCCGCTATGGTTTCAGGTATAGCTGACTCCTCTGCTTTCTCGCCCAGATCCATCGCCTCCTGAATCGCTTTTTCCTGCTGTGCGGCTATACCTTGCTGTTCGCTTACTTGCTGGTAGTTGTAATAGAACACAACGATCGTGGAAAGCAACACCATGGCCAACACTGCAGCTACTTTCCAATCAGTGAGGTATAGCGGCACCGGCTTGCGCTGCTGTCGGCGGGTTTTGGCGGTAATATGGCGGTTGATGTCCCGCACATGTTCTTCGGTTTGGGCGGCATCCGATACAGTCAGTCCCTCCAACACATCCGAGCACAGGTCGCAGTCTAGCAGGTGGCGCTCCAACTGGTGGTGTAGGGCTTCGGGCAAAGTGCCTTCATGGTACTGCTCCAGCAGTTCCAAGGAAGGGTGGTCGCCCTGTTCCCATAAGATATGTTGCTTATCTGGCTGCATGGTTTTTCTCCATGATTATTTTCAGGTTTCGCTTTCCGTTCTGGATGTAGCTTTTCACTTTATTCAAATCGCAACCTGTGAGGGCGCTGATCTCTTTGTAACTCTTTTGCTGCAGATAAAACAGCTCCACGCACTCCCGCTGTTGCGGTGGCAGCTCCTTCAAAGCCGCGTGCAAAGCCTGTTCCATTTTCTCAGATTCCTCTGCGTGAGTAGGATGCAAGGGCTCCGGGTTTTCCATAACAGGCGGGGCATTATCCGAAAGCGGCACCGATTTTTTGTGCTTGTTGGCCCGCAGCTGCATCAGACAATAGTTCCGGGTGGTCACGTGCAGCCAACTTTTGAAATTGCTGACCTCGTGCTGCAGAAGTGCTTTCGAAACATGCTCAAACAGCTGCATGGTAGCATCTTTACTTTCCTCTGGGTCCTGCAGGTATTTCTGGCAGACAAGGTATACGAGTTTGGAATGGCGCTGAAACAATTCTCCCAAATGCTCCAGATCGCCCGTCTCCTTATACAAGCGCACCAACTCCTGATCGTCGGGAGGCGGCTTGGCGTTAGTGAAGAGCTTGATGAAGAAAGGGAGCATGTGCCGGGAATGATTTTCTAAAGAAAAGAAAAATATTCTGAAAATTTTATGGAAAGCCTGTGGAGGTGGCATCATGTCGGAAACCAAAACATAATAGCCATGAAAAAGAACCTCTTCCTGCTTTTCGCCCTGCTGCTGTTCGGGCTGACTGCAACTGCTCAAAGCCGTACCATCACCGGCACTGTTACAGATGTTGCCGATGGCAGTCCGCTGCCCGGCGTGAGCATCCTAATCAAAGGCACCTCCAAAGGCACCTCTACCGACCAACACGGCAAATACAGTCTGTCTATACCTAATGACAATGCCGTGCTGGTGTTCCGATTCATCGGCTACATGACACAGGAAATAAAAGTAGGAAAGCAGGAAGTATTAGATGTGAAACTGCAGCTGGATAATCGGCAACTGCACGAAGTGATTGTGGTAGAACAAAGTCTACCCCGGGCACTGGCAGGAAGAGTTGCAGGTGTTTTCTCTGGAAGAAAACATATGGATAGCGAAGTATATGTGCCAGCGCCTGTCTTTGATGCGGCTCCGCTGGTGCACAATACCGAGAACTACGACTTCATCAAAGAAAATTCTTTTCTAGATGCTCAGAAAAATCCCCTTTCCACTTTCTCCATCGACGTGGATAACGCCTCTTACAGCAATGTGCGCCGCTTCCTGAATCAGGGCCAGCGCCCGCCTGCCGATGCTGTACGAATTGAGGAGATGGTCAACTATTTTAATTACGACTATCCGCAGCCAACCGGTGATGAGCCATTCTCGGTGATAACAGAACTTTCAGCCTGTCCTTGGAACAAGAACAACCAACTGCTGCACATCGGCTTGCAGGGCAAGCGTGTTCCCACGGATCAATTGCCGGCATCTAATCTGGTGTTCCTGATAGATGTATCCGGCTCCATGTTCTCGCCTGACAAACTGCCACTTGTAAAAGCCGGGCTCAAGCTGTTAGTGGATGAGCTACGTCCGCAGGATCAGGTGTCCATGGTAGTCTATGCCGGCGCGGCGGGACTGGTGCTGCCCTCCACATCCGGAAAAGAAAAGAAGAAGATTATCGAAGCCCTGGATAAGCTTGAAGCAGGCGGTTCAACGGCTGGTGGGGCAGGTATAAATTTAGCCTACAAAGTAGCGGAAGATAACTTTGTAAAAGGCGGCAACAACCGTGTGATCCTGGCATCGGACGGTGACTTCAACATAGGTGTGAGCAGCGACAGTGAACTGCAGCGCCTGATCGAGAGGAAGCGGGAAACCGGCGTGTTTCTGACTGTGTTGGGATTCGGCACCGGCAACTTTAAAGACTCCCGCATGGAGCAACTAGCCAACAAAGGGAACGGTAACTACGCCTACATCGACAACATCCGGGAAGCGCAGAAAGTGTTTGTGAACGAGTTCGGCGGTACGCTCTTCACCATTGCCAAAGACGTGAAATTGCAACTCGAGTTCAACCCTGTCAAAGTAAAAGCCTATCGCCTGATCGGCTACGAAAACCGGGCACTGGCCAACGAAGAGTTCAATGACGACAAGAAAGACGCCGGCGACATGGGCTCTGGTCACACCGTCACCGCCCTTTATGAAATTGTGCCTGTTGGAGCTGAATCTGAATCGCAGGCGGGAAGCGTGGATGCACTAAAGTACCAGAAGACAAGTATCGACCCGAAAGCTAAAAGAACAGATGAAATGCTGACCATGAAGCTTCGCTACAAAGAGCCGGACGGTGAGACGAGCAGGTTGATGACCACCACAGTAAGCGGTCAGGCTATACCTGCCACCCAGACCTCCGATAACTTCCGCTTCTCAGCAGCTGTGGCTGCCTGCGGTATGCTACTCCGTGATTCTGAGCATAAAGGCAATGCCTCATTCCCGATGGTATTGGAACTGGCGAAGAACGCCCGAGGGAAAGATGAAGAAGGTTATCGGATTGAGTTTGTCAATCTGGTAAAGTCAATGGGCTTGTTGAGTGAGAAGTAACCTTCCCAACCCCCTCCTAATAACAGGAGGGGGCTTTTTTTACTATCCACGTCGTCATCGCTCGTTCCTGTTCCACCAACACTGTCTTCAATGGCTCCAGCCTTTCTAACCTTAACTCCTTTTCCAATTCCACAACCAGCTTTTCATTTGCCAGAAACCATACCGGCCCGTGCGACATCCGGTAAAACCGGCCATCCACTTGCTGCAGTTTATTTTCCAATCCGATGGTGGTGCTTAAACGGGCGAAGAGCATGCCGCCCGGTTTGAGTACACGCCAGAGTTCTTGTACTATGCCCTTGAAATGTTCCTCACTTCGGGCAAAATGCAGCACGGCACTGCACAGCACCACGTCATATTTATCATCCTGAAATGGCAAGGCATCCAGATCAGTTACAACAAAATTTTTGGCCGGGAGGGTAGGAGCGAGTTCTGCTGCCAGCTCTCGCGTTTTCTCGATCGCTTCTGCCGAAATATCCGCCCCGTAGACCTGCACACCGGCCTGCATTAGATAGGCAATATTCCGGCCTGCACCGCAACCGGCGTCCAGCAGCTGCATACCTTTCTGGATGCGGCCTTTCAGTAACTGGTCGAACAGGTAGATGTCGATGTCGCCGAACTGGGCGCGGAGGGTGTTGAGGGGAATATGAAACATAAGAACTGTTGTTCAGACAATGGTGAGACAATGGGTATGGGGCTGAAATTAAGCATGATTTTTCTATCCTTTTTGCTCTTTTTTTAAGAATATTGAACAGAAATATTTGACTATAGCCCCTATGAATAACGCAACTGCCCCTGAAACTGTGAAACGCTCTGGCCTGTCTGTGAGCGAGTTTATCCAGAAATACGCCAACCACCCGACTTATATTCCACCAACCGGACCTGTACTGAACGCCAGAAACTGGCAGTGCGAGGCTGCTCTGCGCATGTTTCTCAACAACCTCACCGACGAGGTAGCCGAGGACCCGAGCCGACTTGTGGTATACGGTGGTATAGGTCAGGCGGCCCGCACAGTGGCCGATGCTCAGAAGATAATCGAAGTGCTGCTGAATCTGGAAGAAGACGAGAGTCTACTCGTGCAGTCGGGCAAACCGGTGGGCAAAGTGCGTACGCATGCCGAGGCGCCGCGTGTGCTGATTGCCAACTCCAACCTTGTACCGCATTGGGCGACTTGGGAGCACTTCAACGAACTCCGTGCCCGTGGCTTGATGATGTACGGACAGATGACAGCCGGCAGCTGGATCTATATCGGTACGCAGGGCATCCTGCAGGGTACTTACGAAACATTTGCGGCCTGCGGTAGAATCCACTTCGACGACGACCTGCGCCACAAACTGCTCGTAACGGGCGGTCTTGGCGGTATGGGCGGAGCGCAGCCGCTGGCCGCCACCATCGCAGGCGCAACTTTCTTGGGCGTGGATGTGGATCCGGAGCGCATCAAAAAGCGTCTCGAAACCCGCTACATCGACAAGATGACCTATGACTACGAAGAGGCTAAGCGATGGGCGCTTGAAGCTAAGGAAAAAGGCGAGGCCATTTCAATCGGTCTGGTAGGCGATATAGGCGATGTGCTGGAGAAGCTGATCAATGATAATATCACCCCGGAAATCCTCACTGACCAAACCTCTGCCCACGACCCGATCAACGGCTATGTGCCAAACGGTCTGACACTGGAGGAAGCCAAGGCACTGCGCGAAAGCGATCCGCAGGAATACAAAGCCCGCTCGCTTAAGAGTATGGCCCGCCACGTGCACTTTATGCTGGAGTTGCAACGCCGCGGCAGCCGCACCTTCGACTATGGCAACAACCTGCGCGAGTTTGCACAACAGGGAGGTGAGCCGAATGCCTTCAACATACCGGGCTTTGTGCCGGAGTACATGCGCCCGCTTTTCTGCGAAGGCAAAGGACCTTTCCGTTGGGCGGCGCTTTCCGGTGATCCGGAGGATATCCGTGTAACCGATGAGGCCCTAAAACAGCTTTTCCCGGAGAACACGCACATGATCAAATGGCTGGACGAGGCCGAGGAGAAAGTCGCATTCCAAGGACTGCCATGCCGCATTTGCTGGCTGGGTATGGGTGAGCGCGAAAAAGCAGGTCTCATGTTCAACCAGCTCGTGCGTGAGGGAAAAGTAAAAGCACCTATCGTGATAGGCCGCGACCATCTTGACTGCGGTTCTGTGGCCTCTCCTTACCGCGAAACCGAGGGCATGCTCGACGGCTCCGACGCGGTGTCGGACTGGCCACTGCTCAACCTGATGTCGAACACGGCGGGCGGTGCTACATGGGTTTCCTTCCACCATGGCGGTGGTGTGGGGATTGGTTACTCACAGCATGCCGGTATGGTGATTCTGGCAGACGGTACCGAGCGTGCCGACCGCTGCCTGAGTCGCGTGCTGCACAACGACCCGGCCTTGGGCATCTTCCGTCACGCCGATGCAGGTTATGAAACCGCACAGGCCAACGCCGAGAAATTTGGATTGAACTTGTAAACTAATCTAACAGCCCTATCCTGCTTTTTGGGTAGGACTGTTAGTTTCTAAAAAAGAAGTATCCCCTTGAGGTCAGCTTAAAGCGGGAACTATAGGATTGCGAGCAACGGTCAATAGAGGTGCATAGCAGGTAGCTAAAGTTATTTGGCAGATATTAACACCCCTCAGTGAACGACTCTTGCAAGTTTCTGACTCATGTTCTCAATGTCCACAAGGGGAGGTTTGTGTCTCACCTTCTGTTGGATATTTCAAAAGAACCTAACAGCGTGCTAAGGGGAAGAAAACGTATAACCAGTAGGTATAACTGCTGCATTTTAAAACTATGGAACAGGAAAACAACCATACCCTAATCGGCCCCTTTAAACAGCTAGTAACGATGGACGGACTACCGGAGGCTGGACCGATTGAGGATGAAGAACTTGAGTTGATCGAAAATGCCGGCGTACTGGTACATGATGGCCACATTATATTGGTAGAGCAGTACGACAAACTGCTGAAAATCACGCAGGAAGAGGGCTATCCCTTGCAGAAAATAGAAGAGCCCATGGTGCTTTTGCCCGGCCTGATAGATGCCCACACTCACATCTGCTTCGCCGGTTCTCGTGCTAACGACTACGCCATGCGGGTTGCCGGGAAATCATATCTGGAGATTGCCCGCAACGGGGGAGGTATACTAGACAGCGTGCGCAAAACCCGCGAAGCCAGTATGGTAGAGTTAGTGGATCTTCTCAAGAAGCGCTGTGACCGCCATTTGGCAGAAGGCGTGACCACCTGCGAAGTAAAAAGTGGCTATGGCCTGACCACCGAAGAGGAACTGAAAATGCTGGAGGCAATTAAGCTCGTAAACAAACACCATGCGTTGGAGCTTATACCTACCTGTCTGGCTGCTCACATGCGTCCACCGGAGCACACTGACTCGCGGCTATACCTGCAGGAAGTGGTAACACAGCTGTTGCCACAGATAAAGGAGCAGGGACTGGCCAATCGGGTGGATATTTTTATTGAAGATACGGCCTTTAACGAAGAAAACTCGCTGGAGTACCTATCGGCCGCCAAAGAGATGGGCTTTGATATTACAGTCCATGCTGATCAGTTTAGCACAGGCGGCAGTCGCATTGCGGCAGAAATTGGGGCCGTGAGTGCCGATCACTTAGAGGCTAGCGGTGACGAAGAAATAGAATTGATGCGAAACGCAGGTGTGGTCGCCGTGGTTTTGCCTGGTGCCTCGCTAGGTTTGGGAATGCACTATGCCCCGGCTCGGAAAATGCTTGACGGAGGCCTCTGTCTCGCCATCGCAACCGACTGGAATCCGGGCTCTGCGCCAATGGGTGATCTATTGCTGCAAGCTGCTTTGCTCGGAGCAGCCGAAAAACTGACCTCTGCCGAAACACTGGCAGGTATAACCATTCGTGCAGCCAAAGCACTCAACCTGTCTGATCGGGGAACAATTGCAAAAGGCCAACTGGCCGATCTGATAGCCTTCCGGACTGATAATTACAGGGAAATTCTTTACCAGCAAGGCAAACTGAAGCCAAGCAAGGTATGGAAGCAGGGTAAGGAGGTATAGTTTTTAGCGCTAACGAAAACGCTCGCACGATGTGTCCCTCGAGATAATCAGCGAAGTGGCAATCATTCCCAGATAAACTATTTTACAACTCAACCATCAACCATTCAACCCCCATGTACAAACCCACAGAACCCGGCACTTGGAAAGGCAGAGTAGACGCTACAGATGGTGAAGAAGGCAAGCGTTGGCATCAAGGTATAAAACTCCTCAACCTAAGTGAGGGAGCCGAACCTGCTAATGCGGACCAAGCCATTGCATTTCTGGGTTTCTGCTGCGACGAAGGCGTACGGCGGAATCAGGGGAGGGAAGGAGCCGTGCAAGGGCCGGCAGCCTTACGACAGGCCATGGCTTCGTTTGCATGGCACTTGGAGGATGACACCGCTTTGTTCGACGCCGGCGATGTGTACTGCACTAACCAAAACCTAGAAGAGGCGCAGAAGCAGCTCGGGAAAAAGGTACATGCCTTGCTGACCAACACCTATAAAACCATCATCCTCGGCGGCGGACACGAAACAGCTTATGGTCACTTTTTGGGCGTAAAGCAAGCGCTGCCTGCTGATAAGCAGTTGGGTATCATTAATTTCGACGCCCACTTCGACCTCCGCAGCTACGAGAAACAACCCAGTTCCGGCACGCCTTTTCTGCAAATCGCCGACGATTTGATAGAAGACAACCGGGAGTTCAATTACTTGTGCCTAGGTATACAGCAGTACGGCAACACGCAAAAGCTCTTTAACACCGCAAAGGAATATGGGGGTGATTATGTGCTCGCTCCCGCCATGCAGGTATATAATTATGAAGCATTGCGCGAGAAGTTGCAGCAGTTCATGGCGCTTGTGGATGTGCTGTATGTGAGCATCGATTTGGATGTTTTTGCGGCGGCCTATGCGCCGGGCGTGAGTGCCCCGGCTGCTTTGGGTATACACCCAGAGATTGCACTGATTCTGCTGCAGGAAATCATCAGCAGTGGCAAACTACTCACCTTGGATGTAGTAGAACTTAATCCGGCACTGGATGTAGATAGCCGCACTGCCAAACTCGCCGCTTCGCTGCTATATCATGTGGTGCAGCAATGGAGTCAGGTATAGGGTTTAGGTAAATACAAAAAGAGCGGGCCCTTGCAAAATATCTGCAAGGGCCCGCTCTTTTTGAGGTATAGATCTTTTTGTAAACTTACTTCCCGATCTTGAACTTAGTCCAGTAAGTCGTGTCTGAGGTCTTTACTTCCACCAAATAAACATCCGGGCGAAGTTTACCCAAGTCGAATTTCCAAGCCTTTTGGTTTTTGGCAATGCTCACTGGTTTCTGGTAAACAGTTTTACCCGCCTTGTTTTTTATTTCTAGTTTGGCGTCTTCCTTCAGTTCCTGAGAAAAGTCCAGCACAAAAGTGCCTTTTTTGGTGGGGTTCAGAAATATGCCCGACAGGGTTTCCATACGGGCGAGCGTGTCGGATTTAGTTGAATCAAGTTGTTCTTGTTCTACAGGGAGCTGGGTTGAACTTTCCTGTGCCGTGGCGCTAAAACCAGCCAGCAGCATTGCACCGGCCAGTAAGTACGTTTGTTTCATCTTCATAATTTATCTCCAGTACAGTTACGTATACTGGGATATATACATAATCTGGGCCAAATTTTATAAGACGTAAAATAATTCTAAAAAATCAGTGCAATTTTTAGAATGCCACCCGATAAGCTATCACGCGGTTGTCATAGAAGGTGGGAACGTACAGCAGTTGGTTCTGCTCATCATAAAAAATATCAGCCGTGTTGATCTTTTGGCTTTTGGTGTCAAGCACTTTCCAATTTTTGCCGGCATTGTTCACATAGTAAATCTCGCCGTTCCAGTTACTTACCATGTAACCATCCGCACCTACCCTCGCTATACCGTCTGCCGATGGAATCTTGTCTGTCCAGTCCGTGAATTCTTTTCGCTCAGTATCCAAAAATCGCACAGCACCTGAGTTGAAGGATGCCACGATTATGCGGTTGTTGTCATAGAGCAGACCGTTGGGACGTTCGCGCTTCGTGTCGAGCCAGTGAGTGACCCGGCCGTTTCTGAAAAGGTAAATAGCGCCCTGTCGTGAATCAGACACATATACATTGCCGGCATTGTCAACGGTCACGTCATTGAGCATTTGGGACTTGTCTGCTTTGTGGCGTGCAAGTACGGCGCCAGTTTGGGTGGCAATGGCAATAATCTCATCCATATCGGCCACATAGAGTATGTTGTTTTGCAGGGCCATCCCTTTGGGATCATTCAGGCCTGAAACCCAGTACAATTGTTCAATATCGCCATTAGGGCTGAGGCGCGAGATAAAGCCATCGCCATCTTTACGATCTTTGCTACTTTGGTTGATGTTAGAGACGTAGAGCACGTTGCGCTCACGGTCGTATACCACAGACTCCGGGGTACGCAGGGTATTGTCAGTGGCCCACGCTTCGGTGAGGGTCACAGGGGCTCTGGAAGTAAATAGTCCGCCACTGCAGCCTTGCAGTGCCAGAGCGGTCAATATAAGAAGTGAAAGGGAATATATGAATCGCATAGTAAAGTGGTTTGTTTTACCCTACTACGCGATCTTGCTATACCTGTTTTAATCTGTCTCCAATCCGAGTTTCTGCATCGTTCGTAATCGGGACACTTTGCCGGTTCCCGTTTCAGAGAAAGCCGGGCTGTAGTAAATGTCTTTTGGCATTTCAAACTTGCGCAAAAGACCGCGCATTTTCTCCATTACCTGCTGTTCGGCTTCCTCAGGCAGTTGCTTGCCCTCCAGTACCAGAATCACCTTCTCCCCTAGCAATTCATCTGGCTGGGAGGCCACAAAGAAGCGTGGTGCCTGCTCCAGCTCGGCCAGCGCCTCTGATACAGCGACCTCTACCACCTCTGTCTGCACTTTCACGCCCCCTGTGTTGATGGTATTGTCCGCGCGCCCTATCCAGCGGAAGCGGGTAGGTGTGAGGATCTCCACAATGTCATTAGTAACCAGCGTTTCGTTTTCCGTAATATCGGCTTTGATGGTAAGGCAACCCCGGTTATCCTGTCCGATTGTAACGCCCTCTATGGTTTCATAATATTCGGCGGCATCGGGACCGTTGAGCAGGCGCAGGGCGATGTGCGAGGCTGTTTCGGTCATGCCATAGGTATGGTATGTGGGCACTTGCAGTCGCTGCAGTTCGCGTTGAAGTGAAAATCCGACGGGTGCTCCGCCTACCAATATGGCCTTCATGTGGTTCAGCTGCTCTACGGCCTGCGGGCTTTCCTGCAGGATGGTCTGTAACTGCATCGGCACAAAGGAGGAGAAATCATACTGTTCTCCTTCAGGCACTAGGGCTAGGGGATTTCCAACGGGCTCCACCACTGTCATTTGCATCTCCGTCAACAGACCGCGCACTAGCATCATCATGCCGGCAATATACTCTGTGTTAAGGCATATCAGCATGCGCTCATTGGGCTGCAGTCCCAATAACTGCACGGTGCGGCGGGCGCTTATTTCCATTTGGCGGCGCGATAGCGTGATCAGTTTGGGTGTACCCGTGGAGCCGGATGTCTGTATCGGAAATTCCTGCACCCCGGTTAGCCAGTCGCGGCAAAATTCGAGGGTCTTGGCTTCGTAGCCGTTCAGCGGAATGCTGTTCCGGAAAGAATAGGCGGCTATTTCGTCATAATAGAATTTCTTCCCGTTCAGGGTCAGGAACCGTTGCGTCATGTAAATATCAGTGTTGTGTGACAGGAGGCTTTGGACTGCCTGCCACAGCATTTTTCAATAGTTTATTTGGGTGCGCTCCGCCTTCGGAACTTGCGCTTCGTGTATACGCACAAAACTACTATTTAAACGTTATAACACGTTAATTTAAAATCTGATTATTTGTTGCGAAATGTGCCTTAACAGATAAAGAGGGGCATAGCAGCAACTTACTAGACAGCTGCTGCGCCATGTAAAATAAATGAATAAGTTAGTAGAGCCAGTCTTTCTGAGGTTTGCGGATGAGGTGGTCAATTGACAGTCTGCCTGAGCCCCATACCAAAAAGAAGACGAGTAAAAGCAGGACAATGATGGAAGACCAAAGTTCCGTGTTCTCAGAGTAGAAGCCCCGCTGCGGATTAATGAATAACACAGCGCCCAACAGAATGGGGAGTTGAAAAAGAATAGCTACTCTCGTGATCAGGCCCATCGCGATCAATAAGCCACCTACCAGATGAACGAAAGCCACATAGTGTGCTATTCCGAGTGATACCCATTGAAACTGGCTGTTGCGCATGATGCTTTGCAGTGCCTCCGTATCCTGAATAAACATGACACCTTTTACGAATAAAAAGATACCGAGTGCCATGCGCACAAAATCTACCCAAACCGGATGGTGTGCATCAGCCCAGTGCTCGATCCGGTGCATGTCTTGCGTTAAGTTCATGGCTGTAAGATTTTAGGTTTAAGAAATTGGTATACAATTGTTTAAACGAATTATACAGCTAAATGGACAATCATAAACCGGATTTCATACAAGCGGTACAAAGACAAGTTGTATAGAAATAAAGGGTGTTGTCCTCAAAAGGAGCACGCGGATGCGTATTTTTTCTATTCTTATACCTTACAAAGCCTTCAGCAGCGCCTGTTTATAAGCCGCAAACTCGGCAGCATTTGACTTGCTATTGGTGAAGATCTCCAATATACCTGCCCCGGCATCAGGGGCGAAAAAGGCGGGTAGGATTTGCTCCAGTTCTTCCAATGACTGACAGGCGGTGTAGTTTAGCCCAAAGTCAAGTGCCGTGTTACGTGCGTCCAGCTGTTGACGGGTTTCAAAATACTCCTCTAACTCCGGCTGTCGCTTCGGGCCTTCAATCAGTCTGAAAATGCCGCCAGCGTGGTTGTTTATGATAACAATGCGCAGGTTGGCCGACAGATAGTTGTGCCAAAGTCCGTTGCGATCGTAAAAGAAGGCCATGTCGCCGGTGAGCAGGGTGGTGATGCGCTTGCTGCTCAGAGCGCAACCCACGGTTGTACTGGTGCTGCCGTCGATGCCGCTGGTACCGCGGTTGGCGTATACCTGCACGTCCTGCTGCGGCTGCAAAGCCAATATATTCGCATAGCGTACGGCCATGCTATTGGCGAGGTGCAGGTTGCTCTGTTTAGGCAGAGTCTTCAGAACACGGCTAATAGCAGTCAGTTCGCTGTAGGGTGCAACTGTGCTAAACTCCTTTAAAAAATTACCCGCCTTAATTTCTATACTAGCCCAAGCTTTGATGTAGCCAGAGTCTTCGCGGGTGCAGCCGGCCATGCTGCGAAAGAAGCTGCCGGGCGTGCAGCGGATGATGCGGGTAAGCGACTGAAACGTATCTGCTACCTGTCCGGCTGGTTGTATGTGCCAGTGCGCCTTGGGCTTGTACTGGCGCAGGTATAGCTTCAGGCTTTTGGAGATAATTGATTTGCCAAAGGTGATCAGCAGATCTGGTTGCAAGGCCTGCATCTTCTCCGGATCAGGGCAGGCCAGTATGGCGTCGTGATGGCGCACTACGCCGGGGAGTTGCTGTGTGTTGCTGATGATGTCACCCACTGCCACGGCGCCTGTCGAACTTATGAACGTCTGGAGGGATTGCAGTAGCTTTGGGTCATGATTTTCCTGACCGGCCACAATCAGTACACGCTTGTAGTAGAGCATTTCCTGCTCAAACTTAAGTGCCTGCATTTGGCTGAGTTCGTAGGGATTGTGGTCTTCTTCGATCACTTTCACCTGCTCGTCATACTGCAAAGCTTCTCCATCGGCTGGATAGAAAGGCTCACGCAGTGGCACGTTGATATGCACCGGCCCGGGCGGAAAAGCTACCGCTTCGTTCAAGGCCTCAGACACCATACGCTCCGTGTGCCACACAGCATCCGGGTGCTCGAGGGCCACCGGGAAGTCGAAGCTGCGTTTGATGTGCTGTCCGTATACCTGCTGCTGCCGAATGGTCTGCCCGTCGAGTTGGTCGATCCACTCAGGCGGACGATCGGCAGTGAGCACTAGCAAGGGCACTTGCAGGAAGTAGGCTTCTGCCACAGCTGGCGCATAATTGAGCGCCGCCGTGCCCGAAGTGCAAACCAGTACCGTCGGCCTGCCTGTCGTCTGGGCCATACCGAGGGCAATGAAAGCCGCCGCCCGTTCATCACTCACCGTGCGCACTGTCAGCTTCGGGTGGCGGGCAAAGGCAATGGTCAATGGCGCACAACGCGACCCCGGCGACAACACCACATTTACCACCCCTTTGCGGGCACATATCTCGGCTATATTGACAACGGGCTGAAGTACCATAATGAGTGAATGAGTGAATTAAAAATCAGACAGGATTTTGCCCATCGTTTGAAGTTTATGCTGTGTTTCCTGCCATTCTTTTTCGGGGGAGGACTCGCCGGTGATGCCGGCTCCCGCGTATAGTACGGCTTCGTGCTCTAACAGCTGCATACAGCGCAGATTCACGAAAAGGTGCGTGCCGGCTATGCTGTTCACAGGGCCTAAAAATCCGCTGTAGTAGCTGCGGTCGTAGCCTTCGTGATCGAGTATAAACCGTAGCGCCGGTTCTTTGGGCAGTCCGCAGACGGCAGAGGTGGGGTGTAAGAGGCGCAGCATGTCGGTGCCTAAAGTCGGGAAGTCTACCTCCTTCAGATCTACTTTAAAATCGGTGCGCAGGTGCATCAGGTTGCCGGCGATCACGGTGCGCGGACCCACTTCGGAGTACTCGCGCAAACGCAGCTTTTTGAAACAACTCAGCACATAGCGTTCTACCATACCCTGCTCCTCGATCTCTTTCTGTCGCCAGATCGCGTTGGCCGTGGAGCCGTCTTCGCAGGCGGGCTGCGTGCCTGCCAGCGCCACGGTTTTGAACACCTGCTGCTGGTCCACGCTCACCAGTATCTCTGGCGAGGCGCCTAGCCAAGTACCCACGCCGGGTATAGCCACCAGCGACACAAAAGCATTGGGATAGGACGATTGCATTTTCTCAAAGGCCTTGTGCAGACTGAATGCATCGGGGAGGGGCGAGGTGTTGATCCGCGAGAGCACCACCTTTTCCATCGCTTCCGCCCGGATCACATCCACAGCCAGACTTACAGCTGCTATAAAGGTTTCTTCGTTGCGGTCTGTATGGCGGGCTGGGTTAGCAGGTGTAGACCATGCCGCAGGTTTCCCGTTTTCCACCTGCGCTATCGCTTCTATAAAAAGGCTCACTTTTTCCGTAGGCGCATCGGGGGCAGTGCTGAGCTGCCGGGTAAACGAATTGTAGCTGATGTCTGCTTTGAGGAAAATATTGCTTTCAGCACCGTCCGTCACAAAGGGGCAGAACAGAAAACCTGCCGGGCTGGGCTCCAGCTCAGGTATAGCGGCGGTTGTTTGCGGCGCAAAGGCGATGCAGGCCTGCACTTCTGTTTGCAAAGGCAGTCGCCAGACGGCAATGGCCTGCTGCTGGCTTAGTGCCGCCGACAGCACCTGCTCCAAGGTATAGCCTTGCGTGTTTTCTTCTGCTATGCCAGCTGCCTGTTTCATGCTTTATTTCTTGTCTATTACGGCTACGGTCATGCGGCTGAGGCATACCAGATCGCCAGTCTCAGATGAGATCTTGATTTCCCATACCTGTGTGCTGCGGCCTTTGTGCAAAGCCTTGGCCTCGCCGTATACCCAGCCTTCGCGCACGCTGCGGATGTGGTTGGCATTTATCTCCAGTCCCACACAGGCTTTCTGGCTTAGATCCACCGATAGCGCTGCCCCGATACTGCCCAGCGTTTCGGCCAAGGCCACAGAGGCGCCACCGTGAAGCAACCCCATCGGCTGGTGGGTGCGGCGGTCCACCGGCATTTTACCGAGCAGCACACCCTCGCTGTAAGAGGTCAATTCGATGCCGAGGTGTTCCACCATTGTGTTTTTACTCCACTTCCGCAGCTTTTCTAACGTAGAATCCATTTTGTATAGGCTTTGAATGCTAACTTCGCATTCTCGTATTGGTAAAGAGGCAAAAGTAGAAGAATTTTGAGTATTAAGAAAATATACCTGATCCGCCACGGACAGACCGATTTTAACCTGCAAGGCATCGTGCAGGGCAGTGGTGTGGATGCGTCGCTCAATGACTTGGGCCGCAGACAGGCAGCCGCTTTTTTTGAGAAGTACCAGCATGTATCTTTCGATAAGGTATACACCTCTACGCTGCAACGCAGTATAGAGTCGGTGCAGGGGTTCATCGACAGAGGCATACCGCACGAGCGCCATGCCGGGCTCAACGAGATTAATTGGGGTACGCGCGAAGGCACGCGCATCACACCCGAGGAGGATGCCTACTATCACCGCATGTTGCAGACGTGGACCGAAGGCGAGACCAGCCTGTGCATAGAAGGAGGGGAGAGCCCCGATCTGGTGGCTGCCCGGCAGAGGCCCGTGGTGGACCTGATCCTGAGTCGTCCGGAAGAGGAAACCGTGCTGATCTGTATGCACGGCCGCGCCATGCGCATTTTACTGAGCCAGTTGCTACGCTACCCGCTGCGTTGTATGGACCAGTTTGAGCACCAGAATCTGTGCCTCTACCAACTCGATTATACAGGTAGCATGTTCACTGTGAAGAGGTACTGTGACGTGGCCCATTTGCAGGATGTGCAGGTATAAATTACCAGCCGCAACAAAATAGGGGGTATAGTTTGAATAAAATATTTTTAGGTCTAATTTTGGGCCTTATTGATTAGACGAAATAGGCGAACAAATAAGACGATAATTATGGCTGAAGTGATACGAATGCCTAAGATGAGCGACACGATGACGGAGGGGGTGATTGCATCTTGGCTTAAGAAAGTAGGTGACAAGGTAAGCGCCGGTGACATTCTGGCCGAGGTGGAAACCGACAAGGCGACCATGGAACTGGAATCCTACGAAGATGGCACCCTGTTGCACATTGGTCCGCAGAAAGGCGATTCTGTACCGGTAGATGCTGTAATAGCGATCATTGGCAAGGAAGGCGAAGACATTTCTGACCTGCTGGACGGTGCCGGAAACGGTAAGAAGCCAGCTGCCAAAGAAGAGCCTAAAGAGGAGAAAAAGGAAGCACCTAAGCAGGAGGAGAAGAAAGAAGAAAAGAAAGAGGCTGCTTCGGCTAAGGCTGATGCCCCTGCCGCTAAAACCTCCGTGGACACTTCCAGCATCAAGGCAAACGTGATCCGAATGCCAAAGATGAGCGACACCATGACAGAAGGTGTACTCGTTTCGTGGCTGAAGAGAGTAGGCGACAAAGTGAGCGCAGGCGACGTGCTGGCCGAAGTGGAGACTGATAAGGCGACCATGGAGCTTGAGTCTTACGAAGACGGTACGCTGCTTTATACTGGCGTTAATGAAGGCGATTCAGTTGCTATTGATGCAGTTATCGCCATTATCGGTGAAGAAGGTGCTGACTATAAGGCGCTTTTGGAAGCTGAAGGCTCTGATAAGCAGGAACGCCAAGAAAACGCGCAGACGGATGAGGCAATCGAAGCTGGTGTTGACAAAGTTACCTCTGATAAAGTAGAAGAAACTAAAGTGCCGGCCGGCGAAACAGAGCAAGTTTCCGCCGATGGAAACGGCCGCATCAAAGCTTCGCCGCTTGCTAAGAAAGTAGCCAAAGATAAAGGCTTTAATCTGAGCCAGATCAAAGGATCGGGTGAGGGTGGACGTATAGTACTGCGTGACGTGGAGAACTTCAAACCATCTGAAGCGCCGCAGAAAGAAGCAGCCAAAGCTCCTGCCGCCGCTCCGGCTGCACAGGCTATACCGGGCGCGCCATCTGATTCTTACGAAGAAGTGAACGTGTCTCAGATGCGCAAAGTGATTGCCCGCCGTTTGGCTGAAAGCAAGTTCACGGCACCGCACTTCTACCTGACCATGGAGATCGACATGGACAAGGCTATGGAAGCCCGTGTGTCGATCAACGAAGTGTCTCCGGTGAAAGTATCGTTTAACGACTTGGTGATCAAGGCGGCCGCTGCAGCGCTTCGTCAGCACCCTGCCGTGAACTCCTCGTGGCTGGGCGACAAGATCCGTTACAACAAGCACATCAACATCGGTGTGGCTGTGGCGGTAGAAGAGGGTCTTCTGGTGCCTGTGGTGCGCAACGCCGACTACAAGTCGCTTTCAACTATCGCGTCTGAAGTGAAAGATCTGGGTGGCAAAGCGAAGAGCAAGAAGCTGCAACCGTCTGACTGGGAAGGTAACACGTTTACTATCTCCAACTTGGGCATGTTCGGCATCGAAGAGTTTACGGCCATCATCAACCCGCCAGATGCCTGCATCATGGCTGTGGGTGGCATCAAGCAAACACCTGTTGTGCGCGACGGTCAGATCAGAATCGGCAACGTGATGAAAGTAACACTTTCGTGCGACCACCGTGTAGTAGACGGCGCCGTAGGTTCCGCTTTCCTGCAGACCTTCAAGAACCTGCTCGAGAATCCGGTGAGAATATTGGTATAAGTAATTTTCAATATGAACATGGCAAAGGGCCTCCTCGGAAACGGGGAGGCCCTTTGCTTTGATTATTTAGGGTGAGGTGAGGGATGCAATGGGACGCCTTGCTATTGTGTAATTTATATATATTGATATTACTTAGCCACTTCCGTCTAAAGCCCGTACACTGTGATAGGTAAGAAAGTGCTTTTCCGTAAATCATAAGGGTTTTAAAGATCAGCTATTTTTGTTTGCCATCACCAGTTCCAGATTTTCATTATATGAAATTCATTTATTTATTGAGTGCGCTTGCCCTGACGTTCACATTTGGCTGTAATAAACAACCACAAGAAGAACAGGTAAAAGTTGTAGAAACAGAAACAGTAAAAGTTGTGGAAGTAGAAAAGTCGGCAGCCACGCCAGCTACCAAAGTAGTTATGGAGCAGGAAAAGGGGACGTCCCTTGAATTGGGCCCTGAAGGCGGATCTCTTAAAACTAAGAAAGTAGATATTAAAATCAACAACTAGTTCCAGAAGGTTGTGATACAGAAAAAGCCGGGCGATAAGTCCGGCTTTTTTGTTTAATGACTTTGATGCCTATATAGGCTGCCGGGTAGTTTGTGCCAGCCGGGCATAGCTTACTCCTTTTCTAACTCACGGATAACCCGGCACGGGTTGCCCGCTGCAAACACATCGGCAGGTATGTCTTTGGTGACCACGCTGCCCGCACCAATCACGCTGCGATCCCCAATGCTGATGCCGGGGCAGATAACAGCACTTCCGCCTACCCAGACGTCTTCGCCGATTTGGATGGGCTTGGCATACTCCAGACCGGAGGCGCGTTCCCGATGATCCATAGGGTGCGTGGCTGTGTATACCTGCACATTGGGTCCGAACAGTGTCCGGCTGCCAATGCGTACTTCTGCTACGTCGAGCACCACACAGTTGAAGTTGAAGAACACTTTTTCGCCCACGACCATGTTGTAGCCATAGTCGCAATAGAAGGGAGGCTGCAGCCATAGTCCTGCTCCTGCATTCGGGATCAGTGCTTTTAAGATACGGTAGCGTTCTTCTTCCTGATCTTCGCGGCTGTCGTTGAGTTCTTTCAAAAGCAGGCGCGCTTGCAGGCGCTCCTCGGATAGTTGCTTGTCCAGCGCGTCGTACAATTCCCCCGCTAGCATTTTCTCTTTCTCGGTTTTCATAGGTCGGGTATACGTTTGCGGACTGGTTTGGCTATACCGCTGCGGCTTTAAACCACGCAGTCAGGAGTTCGTGGTCGATGTCCTGCACGTTTTTGATCTTAATATGGCGCATGTCCTTGCCAGTTCCCTCCAGCAAGCCCTTTGGGTCGTTGAGCTTATTGAACTGAAAGAAGCCGAGAGTAATATAGGCCTTGGCCGTTTTAAGGTACGCGAAATCTTTATCAGAGCGGAAAACAGGGCGACTCCATTTAAACTCCTCAGTTACGCTAGGTACTGTGTCGTGCACGAGCTGGCGGAGTGCTTCGAGGGTTTCTTTATGTTTTTCGGAGGTGTTGATGTAGTCGTTTACTTGTGGGTGCATGGTGATGGTATAAGTTTATACTATTCTTCAATTTCAACGATGCATCTAAAACCCAAGTATGGGCTAGGCCCATCATAGGAAATGGTGCGGTTGGCATTTTCCTTTAAGTCGAACAGTTGATGATTGTTTGCACCCATCGACACGCCTTTTTCTGCGGTCATTTCAGACACATTATCGAACAGGTTATAGATACTATTATTTGATTTTTCCTGTTTCCTGCTGTCAATCAGAAAATACTGCCCTGTGATTTTGCTGACTGCCTTTTTGGTTTTGGCCAGATTCTTCTCCTGTTGCTTCAGATCCGTCTTGATGATTTCTTCCGCTATAGCCGTCCATTCGCTTGCTGTCGGTAACCGGTAGGTCACATTCTTGCCTAGTTTTTTACTTACAACTTTAGAGCGCCAAGCACAATAGTCAAGAGCTTGCTCGTAGCTTATTAGCACAATAGGCTTAAAATGATTTTCAGACTTTCTATACCAAGTGTTGGCACTATCGGGAAGGAGTTTGTGTCTGTCAGCAGTCCCTATTTCGTTTTCTCTATGATGGATATACTCTAACCAATGGATATTCAAGATTTCGGTTGTGTCAACATGGTAGTTTTTTACCTGCTTTGTGCCGGGAGGCGTGCTGTTTAAATTTAAAAAAAGAATGAACGTCAGTAGTGATGTAATCATGCAAGTTTGTTTAAGGTTTGATTATGTTCGTTGGTGTTTAGATTTTTAATTAAAAGAGTTATGTCAATAATTGCTGTTAAACGGAGTTGGCCGTTATGTACTAGGCTTTGTGATTGCGTGATTATAAATGGTTGGGCCCGTAGTAAAATAAAGCATTATTTGCCTAAAGTGCCTTATTTATTTTCTCAACATCTTCGTTTCTAGGAATAAAATTCCAAGAAAACATGTCTACCATCCATCTGCCATCCTCATGCCGCGCATGGCTGATGTTTCTTATCATCATTTTTTCGCTCAGATCTGGGAAAAAGTACTGATCAATAATGACGGCGGATGCACCGTTAATTACTATTTCCCGACGTTCGATTTTATAATCTGGAATTCGGACTGCAGTGTCACCGAGCATCTGTTCCTGATAAGCTCTGAAGTCGTTGAAGTTCAATATTTCATTCGGATCTGTACCCAGATAAATACCATCTTTGGCCATGTGCTTGTCAACGAAGGCAATGTCTTTCTTCTTAAACAAGTTGTGTATCTCGTCAGCCAATGCGTTCAGGTCCTGTCTGGCCTTTGCCGTGTCTACTGCAGTATGAGTGGTAGGAGTTTGATTGCCTGCTGCCTGTTGCTCTGTTGCCCTTTCGGATTCACTGCAAGCAACCAACATTAAGATCGCTAGCACTGAAAAATAAACTTTTCTCATTTTGTCTTCGGTTTTAGTTTCAAAGTAATAAACGAGTCACAATAAGAGCAAGGAATCTTAAATTGTAACTTTCTTAGAAAAATTTACGAAATTAGGATGTGATTAGATACAGCTTATCAGCTTTCCTTTTGTTATGAAGTAGCGGTATGTTCAGGATTTGAGCAGATAGGCCAGCATAAAATTTACCATCACAATCAATCTACATTTTGAATAAAGCGAAATGACATTTAGCTATGGTTAGCTGATAAACTATTCCAAAAACTTTAACTTTAGATCAGTTTATAAGCTCGGTCACCGCATCCGGTCCAGCTTTCTTTAGTGCTTTAGAGTGCTGTTTTAGGAGCCTTTCACTCGACTTGCTAATTTTTGATGACGAGACCTTTTTCCACTGCTCTATATCTGAGACAAAGTTTTTTTTAAAAATCTCACATGATAGGTCTCTGATAACAGCATAGTTTGCAAAAGCATGGGAGTTTCTCCCTTCTTTATTAGCGTTTCTAATAAAAGTCTGAATCAAATTATAAAGTGTTTCGCGTGCGAAAACCAATTCTGTTAGCTTAGCCCTATACTCCAAGTCAGCGCCTGTAAGTAGGGGGTAGGTTTTATAATCAGCAAAATGCTGGGCTTCATGCGTCAAGTAGCTTACCTTAAAGTTTTCGCTATTTGTGTCATATGCTTTCCTGACACTGTAGTGAAACTCCTTGGTAGCCCATCCACCTGCATAGTACTTGCCAAAGGTGGCGTATTCTTGCCATCCCATCGTGACTGTACTGTCAATGAAAATGATGGTAGCTTTGACTTCTGTCTCAGGCAGTTTCACTTGGTAGGTTGTGGTGTCTTCCTTCGGCCATATAAACAGATCAAATAGGCCGCCTGTCTTACCAGTGGCAGCGTAATAATTCTGCTGTTTTAGGAAGTCCTTTAAATGCTGTCCAAAGTTGCTAGCAATGTCTGGTTGGGAGACTGAGCTGGGCTTATAGTTGTGTGATCTGAGAAAAGCCATCACGCTGTCTTTGAGTTCTTTGTCGTATTGCTCCTTATTGCGCTTGTCCAGCAAAGTCTTTCTCCAATAAGTATGATACACCTGCAACAGACTAATTAGAATTGTGTCATTTGTGTTGTGGTCGACCTGCTCATCCTGATACTTAAAGCGGTGAAAATACTTTTCTTTTATCTTCCTCTGTTCTTCTGTTAAAGCTTCATCAGGTATAGTATCTAACACCGAGATAATTTTGCCTACATCTTCCTGCAAAGCGTAGGAATAGATTTTATTAAACTCAAAAGCTTCTCTACTTTGCCCGGATACATGATGACACAGAAGGAGGCAAAATATTATTATACAGCTTTTCATCGGGTTAATTTAACGGATTTCAATTAGCATACTGCATGTTAGGTGCTAATAACCATATCAATTTCCGGTTGCAGTTTAGTTTTAATTTACTTTGATGTCTGAAGTATCACTATATCACCGATACCCTGATCGTGCCTTTGTGTGCAGCCATTATCCTTCTATAAAGTATAATGTTTTTTTAATCGAATCATCAGAGTCTCTCCCTATCCAAAATAGATGACCCCACTCATTGGTTAGACATTCAAGGACAGAACCCTTAATTTTATCTCGAGCATTAATAGCATGTTCGAAAGGGACACTGTTATCATATTCACTGTGAATAATTAGGGTTGGGCATTCGATTCTTTCTAAGGTACTTTCATCAATCGTTTGTTCCAAGTCATTTACAAATCCTTCACCTGAATCGTATTTCTTTAATGCATGGATTAACTCTTGCACGTCATTTGATTCAATAATTGGGTAAGGTTTTTTTGAAAACTGTGGATGAAAGCTCTTGCCAATAAGATTTGGAAGTAATCTTGAAAAGATCCGTACCATACTCCAAGTCCATTTTTGATACTTTGGATTGAAGATTATCTGAGCCTTTCTATAAATCTTATCATCTCTATTAAGCCATTTTTTAGATATAGCAGATGCCAAAACAAGCTTTTTTACTCGTTCCGGATAGTTTGCGGCCAACTCAATAGCTGTAAGACCACCGGCAGAGATCCCATAGACAACAATTTCATCTATACTGATTTCGTCAATTAATGCTATTAAAAGATCAGCAGCTTTTCTAGGTGTTTTATGATCATCAAGAAGTGTATTTCCATAACCCGGTCGTGATGGAATAATGAGCTGATATTTTTTTAGGTCGAATCCTTTTGTAGCTAATCCCTCACAAGAATTTGAATGGCCGCCATGAATAAATAAAATAGGTTGCCCAATACCAAATAAGCTATATTCAACCTTTCCAAGTTTGGTTGTTAGTATATGATCTGCCATTCAGGTTTTGTTTTTTGCTTACACACAACTGACTTGAGTTATTAGATTTACATATATGATCTCGTTTGACGGGATGGTGCAGCCGAAGCCTGAAGCGTAGCAAGGGTTACGGCTGAGCAGGGTTAGGCTGCATTTTCTCAAAGTTCTTAATTGTTTCCAGCTCTTTTTGCTTAATGCTCATTACTTCTTCCAAATTGTAGCCGTCTTGGAGTCCGAGTCAGAACTTAGGGGAGTCGCCAAAGTAGTAACTTAATCTTAAGGCAATGCCTTGGATAGCAGCTCGAAAGGCGCCTGGTTTATTTTAGTTGTAATGGAGGAAATATTCTTCTATACTAAAGCCAGCCCGAAACAGAGTGTTCTACTAAGTTACATGCATTATGCGGGTTTTAAAACAATCTTATTTCCCTGATTCGGGTTGGTGCTTTAGTTGCAAGCCGTGCAGGAAGTTGCGCAGAATCTGGTCTTGAAGCGGGCGGTAATGCTGGTGGTCAGGTTTGCGAAAAAAGGCGCTGAGTTCGTGCTTGCTTAAACGGAATTTTACCAGTTCCAGAATATCCAGGATGTCCTCGTCTATCAGGTTCAGGGCAATTTTGAGCTTACGAAGTATCATGTTATTATTCAGTTTATTTTCGGGCTTAGGTTGCTCGCTTTCCTTCTTGCCGCGTTTCTCGTTTATAAAACCATTAAGAAAAGCAGCTAGGTGCAGGTCGCTCATTTCCTTAAACCCGGGCTCATCTTCCTTTTTCATCCACTCGATGATTCCTGCACGGGTTACCTGCTCCCCCCAGACTTAAAAAGCTCCATCAGCTTAGAGTCGTTGAAATCAAATGTATAGCGGAGCCGGCGTAAAATATCGTTGTTGTTCATGTTTATACTTTGAATAATTTCTTTATAAATATCGCCTTAACGTGCTCGTGCATACAAAGCCTGCCGTGTAGCAAAGGTTTTGTATGAACCTTGTTGTAGGGTGTTATTTTTTGTTTTTATACTTCCTGTAGTTTAGTAAGCCAATTAGACTGAAGAGTACAAAGAAGAAAGGTATTGCAATATTTTTTTCCAGTTTATCTGTCTTAGTTGCTTCTTTAGCACTTAAAAAGGATTCAGTGCCAGAGCGTAATTCATACACAGTGATGTCTCCATTAAGACTATTTGGTAATTGGTCTATTAATAACGTTACTGTGTCGCCAATTTTAACTTGTTGCTCAAAACTCTCCTTGTTAAAATCATCTACAAACTTAGCTGGTATTCTGTATTGGCTACCATCCCTATTCAAACTAAACAAGTACTGATAATTTTTACCACCACGACCATCAGAATCAATTGTAAAAGAGTAGTCTCTGATAATACCATATTTTTCAACTAATTTATCAGGGTATCCCCAAAATCTGTAGGATAGAATCAAAGTTGCCACTAAGAAAAGAGAAATACTTATTATTAAATTTTTCATTATTTTAATGACCTACAACGTCTTGTGCAGTTGATGGACGAAGCGTAGCTTAGCCTAAGTGCTGCACCTTGTTGGGTGTTGCTATTCTTTGTTCGTTTCCTGATGCAAGTCAGGTATAATTTCAGTAACAATTGACAATGCTTTTTCCAAAGTTATCCCGTTTGCTTGGTCAAGAGCGAGAGGGCTGTTTTCTTCTGTCACGACTACTCTAGGTATGATTCCTACTTCCTGTGTGATTACTTCAGTTTTTATGTTCAGAGTGTCGTCGTAGGTAGGAACGTATGTTTGTAGCCAACCAAAGTATGGAGGCTCATTCACTCTGTCAGCGTCATTCCACAATTCATTTGTTCTGATGAAGTTTTCTTCGCTTAGACTAGTCCAGACGTTGAAGATTAAGTCTTCTTCATAGTCATTTATAGGTATAGTCAACCGACCACGCACAAAGAAGTGTTCTTCGTCAACCACACAAAGGCTTTCGGTTTTTTCTACTCTTCTTTCTCTTTCTTCTTCTGGTACTGTAAAATAATATTCAGGGTAGTCGCTGCCAAAGGTCAACGGCAGGCTGCTAAGCTCCATACCACAGCATGAACAATTGTAAGTTAGCTGACCTGACTGGTTTATTTCTTTAGTAACCTTCAATTTCTATAATTTATAGTACCACCCAACGAAAAAGGCCATAAGACGGTGAAGCTTGTCTGACTTGATTCAGTGTCTTATGGGCGGTGTTGGCCGGGGTTGTTTTTCCCTTTTTTCTCCCGGTACTGCGATGTAAAAATAGGGGAAAAACAACCCGGATGGTTGGGAAGATTTACACCTATTAAAAATCAACTTCTAAGTGGCGCTTTAGCCGGCGGCAATGCCGTTAATAGCGGGGTATTAGCGACGTTGCCACAGGCGTCAGGCTCCGGGCTGGCCACCATCTAAAGAAAGACCATCTAATCATTGGCCTCTCTATTGCGGGCAACTCTCTGTAAAAGAGCCACCTCACCGAAGTTATGCTCTTGACTTTGTCGTTTTTCAACTATAACTTCGCCCCACCAAAGTCTTGCCTGGACGCCCCCGTCCGAAAGCCCTAGCTTTCTCCCGGCTTCGCCGAAGCAAGACTTCCAGTCAGAAACTCCATTTCTTCCTTTGGCTCTTTTTCTGATCGTTGCCCGGCTTTAGTGGCCTTTGATGCCGCCCAGCCCTAAAATGCCTGAAAGCCGCGCCACTTTAAAATTCGTAAATTCACAATCACGGCCAACGGACTTGGCCATAAGGTGGCGTAGCTGGCTTATGGGTGTGGTTAGGGGTATTAATTCTTTTAGTTTTTATTTCTTCTTTTAAGATACTCTTGATGATATTTTTCCAAAGGTTCGTTGAACCAATCATTTACATAATCATAGTTGACATTACAGGACTTCCACTTGTAATAGCCGCCAAGCATAAGTTCTTCTCTTGAAACCATTGACAGCTGGTTAAATGTGTAAGGTTGATTTTTGTTATTGCTCCTGTCAAATGCTATTGAAGGAAAGCCTTGAGTGTAAAAATACCAGCTACCATTCTTTTTCTCTGCGGCCAGCATATTTACAAAGTCCATTTTAGAATCAGGTGTAGTATACACTTCTAACAAAAGTAGTAAAGCCCTGCTATTGTCTTCATTGAAAAAGACTGCACTATCTATCTGCCATTTGGATTCTCTATCAAGATGTCCGTAGAATTGAACATTTTTATCAATCCAATCTGTAACTGTGTCTTTGGCAGCGCTTCTAATGGAGTTATATTCAGCTGTATCTTTTAGTGCGTTAATATTTTCCTTTAAACAGTTCTGTTGTGCTTCAGGACCCTTACAACTAAAGAGTAGGGATGTTAGAATTAATAATGTTAAGATACATTTCATTTAATTGGAAGGTGATTTCTTAATAGTTTTTATTAACCCTAACTACCTCGAAAGCGGGAACATACGGTTATTGGCACTATGTGCGAAGGTGTAATTCTCTCTTAAAACTGTTTCAGCTTTGCCCAAAAGGTGCATAATAGCGTCTATAAGGTGAAATACTCCATTTATTGAAGATAGCAGAATATTCTGAAAGCGCCATATAGTTTAACTAAATATTAAGGCAATTGCCTTTGATTCATCTCATGAACCAGTTAGCTGTTAGAGCAAGATGATTCGCGCCCTCACTACTAACTGAAATTATAAAATTTTAATGTATAATAGATTAGTTAATGCCTCTTAGGAGGCATTAGAGTGGTTTTATATGCATTTTTTAAATGTATATATCCGTTTATAAACGATTTACCCGAATATATACGTTTAATCGTTTTGAAAATCAATGCTTTAACCTTGGCTGCTTAATTATCCCAGTGATGCTGAACCTTATTTGATAAGTAAATTGCATTTAACCGGAGTTGCCATAGTGCATGACAACAAAAAAGCCGCTCCATTACAGAGCGGCTTTACTATTCTATACCTGAAGGCTATACTTACGGAATCCACTTAATGTCAGAGAAGTCCGGCTTTCGTTTCTCTAAGAAGGCGTTGCGACCTTCTTTAGCCTCTTCCGTCATATAGGCGAGGCGGGTGGCTTCTCCGGCGAACACCTGCTGGCCTACCATGCCGTCGTCGGTGAGGTTGAAGGCGAACTTGAGCATCTTGATAGAAGTAGGGGACTTGGCCAGAATCTCCTGTGCCCACTCGTAAGCGGTGTTTTCCAATTCGTCATGCGGAATAACGGCATTTACCATACCCATGTCATAGGCATCCTGTGCGGAGTAGTTTCTGCCCAAGAAGAAAATCTCGCGGGCACGTTTCTGACCTACCATCTTAGCTAAGTAAGCCGATCCATAACCACCATCGAAGCTTGTCACATCGGCATCGGTTTGTTTGAAGATCGCGTGCTCCTTGCTGGCCAGCGTGAGGTCGCATACCACATGCAGCGAGTGTCCGCCACCCACGGCCCAACCCGGCACAACCGCAATCACCACCTTCGGCATAAAGCGGATCAGGCGCTGTACTTCCAAAATGTTCAGGCGCGGCATACCTGCTTCGTCTACATAGCCTTGGTGGCCACGGGCGTTCTGGTCGCCGCCGCTGCAGAAGGAGTATACCCCGTCTTTCGTAGAAGGCCCCTCAGCCGAGAACAACACCACACCGATGGAGGTGTCTTCACGGGCATCCAAGAAGGCCTCGAACAGTTCGGCCACTGTTTTCGGACGGAAGGCGTTGCGTACGTTTGGCCGGTTAAAGGCGATGCGTGCCACGCCGTTTGACTTTTTGTAGGTGATGTCCTCGTATTCTTTTACGGTCACCCAATTTGCTTTGCTCATATCGTATGTATTTTGAAGCTGAGTATCTAATCGTAAGGCAAAGATAGCAAAAGGCGGCATGTTTTGGCAGGCGCTTTCCGTTGGCAGGTAGCAGGGGTAGCGCTTTGGTGACTTAACCCGACAATTTGTCGGCTGCTATACCTTTGGCTTTTTGTTTGCGATTGCCGTAGCTAAAGCAAGAGATATAAACCAACACATAGCAATGGCAAAAATAAGATCGACTACAGTAGTAGGTATATACCACAACGGAGAAGTGTGCGTAGGCGCCGACGGGCAAGCCACCATGGACAAGCACATCGCCAAGAGCAATGTTAAAAAAATCCGCAAGCTGCTCGACGGCAAAATCGTGACCGGCTTTGCAGGCTCCACCGCTGATGCCTTTACCTTGTTGGAGCGTTTCGAAGAGAAACTGAACGCTTACCAGAGCAACATGAAGCGCGCCGCCATCGAACTGGCCAAGGACTGGCGCAAAGACCAGTACCTGCGCAAACTTGAGGCCATGATGGTGGTGGCCAACAAAGAGGAGTTGCTGATCATTTCGGGCACCGGCGACGTGCTCGAGCCTGACAACCAGATTGCGGCCATCGGCTCGGGCAGTATGTTTGCCCACGCAGCAGCCCTTGCCCTCAAAAAGCACGCCCCGCATTTGTCAGCAGAAGAGATGGTCCGTGAGAGCCTCACCATCGCCGCCGACATCTGCATTTACACCAACCACAATCTAGTGATCGAAAAACCGGCAAAGTAGGGCAGTTTATAGTAAACAGTAAACATTTATCAGTTATCGATTTATGGTAGGGACAGGTCGCGACCTGTCCAAATCGTGCATGTGTTTTATACCTGAAGCATGCTGCTGTAATGGAAAATAAACTTTATGGCACTGATCAACGAATAACGATAAACGATTAACAAAATATGTCTTAACTTGCCACAACCTAGCCCAATCCAAGGATTGGCTGGCTTTATGAAACAACTATGAACGTATCAGAATTTCTAAAAAAACACTACAAACACTTCAACGCGGCCTCTGTGATAGACGCTGCCGAAGGATATAAGACACACCTCAATAACGGAGGTAAAATGCTTGTGACCTTGGCTGGTGCCATGTCTACGGCCGAGATGGGTATCATTCTCGCCGAGATGATCCGTCAGGATAAGATCCACGCCATTTCCTGTACAGGTGCCAACCTCGAAGAAGATATCTTCAACTTGGTGGCGCACGATTTTTATGAGCGCGTGCCGCATTACCGCGAGCTTTCTGCCGCCGATGAGGAGGAGCTGCTGAGCCGCCACCTCAACCGCGTAACCGATACCTGTATACCTGAAGAGGAGGCCATGCGCCGTTTGGAGCATACGGTGCTTAAATATTGGGAGAAGGCTGACAAAGCCGGAGAGGCGTATTTCCCGCATGAGTTCTTCTACCAGATTCTGTTGAGCGGCGATTTGGAGCAATACTACCAGATCGACCCGAAGAACAGCTGGATGCTGGAAGCGGCCAAAAAGAATTTGCCGATCATTTGCCCGGGCTGGGAAGATTCCACCTTGGGTAACATCTACGCCGGTCACGTGATCAGCGGCGACATCAAAAATGTGCATACCGTGAAGACGGGTATACAGTACATGATGGAGCTGGCGGAGTGGTATACGAACACTGCGAAAGAAGAGTCCACAATCGGTTTCTTCCAGATAGGTGGCGGTATTGCCGGTGACTTCCCGATCTGCGTAGTGCCGATGCTGCACCAAGACTTACAGCGCGATGGTGTGCCGCTTTGGGGCTACTTCGCCCAGATATCTGACTCCACCACCAGCTATGGTTCGTACTCGGGTGCTGTGCCAAACGAGAAAATCACATGGGGTAAGCTCGGCAAAGACACACCGAAGTTTATGATCGAGTCTGATGCCACAATTGTAGCGCCGCTAATTTTTGCATTGGTGCTGGATATGTAATCTCCAACAAAGGATTTCAGCTTAAAACTTGAATGAAGAGGCTAACTGTTAACGCAGTTAGTCTTTTCATTTTAAAACTTATGTATCATTTTATTATCAAAAAATATAAAATACTGTATAAATGAGTAAAGCATTCAACTTAAAAATGTTTTGGGATGAGCACAATGAAAAGTAGAGTTACGTTAAGAAAGGAGGAGGGGCATGGTGCTGTAGACAGCGATTTTCGTAAACCTGTGCTGCTCATGGGATTCAGGGTTGCTTTATACAGCCTGTTGTTGTTCACTCTGACTGAGATTATTCTGTTAGATGCTCATCGTATTAGTCGCCAGTTCTCGGAGCAGTCTTACACAGAGTATGCACAAGAGGTTTTCTTACTTGTGTCGACTCTCATATTTTACCTCAGCGTGCGCTTTTTCCCGAATCAGGCTGTTGTCGGTCTGCTCTTAGGCGGACTTTTCGGCATGTCACTGATCCGGGAGTTTGATGCTTTTTTGGATGCGCACGTAGCCCGGCACACATGGAAAGTGCTAGCCTATTCCCTCGCCATTGTAACGGCTTTTCTGGTATATAAAAAGAAAGAGTTCTTCTGGAGACAGCTGGACGGATTCATCCGCACAAAAGCCTTTGGTATTGTAATCGCGGGGATGCTTTCTGTCTTTATATTCAGCAGACTTTACGGCTTGGAGGATATTTGGCTTGCGCTAATGGGAGAGGAAAAATACATGTACGAAATCACACGTATTAGTGAGGAGTCTGTTGAGTTGCTCGGCTATACCCTTATCATGATCGGTGCCATTGAGTACATAATAGACCTAAGCACTTCCTCAAAAAGAAAGTCAACTTCAATTAGTTAAGAATCCAGTATTACCCCCATAAAACTGAAGCCGGCCAGATTCCACATAAAGTAGGAATCTGGCCGGCTTCAGTTTTAAATTGTGGTACAGGGGGGCTTAATTTGTTTGTGCGCCCCTCAGTAGTTTTTCAGCTCTGAACACATGGTCGGCGGCTTGCAAAATCTTGCCCTTCAACTTCGGGTTGTAATCGGGGTGAGCATCCAAGAAAGCGCGTATGGTAGCAGCAGCTGTTGGCGTCTGGTAATACCCGAAGGTTGACTGCAGCCAATTTGTCGGGAAGAAAATGTCACCTGTTAGCTGTATCTCTTCCACTAGTTCCAAACTCTGCTGTAGGTACTTCTCCGAAGCAGCGGCGCGCAAGGGATGGTGCAAATAGGAGAGAGCCGACGCCACCCAAGCTTCTTTGTCGCGGTTGCTGCGGTCCTTCAGCGAGGCGAAAAAAGCGTCTCGCACCTGCTCATCGCCAGACAATGCCGGCATCAGAAACTGCAGGCGCTTCTGGCGGTCCGGGTTTTTGATGCGTGACAGCTGTTGCTTTAGTATACCTTCCGAATTAGGATAGTCGCGCACGGCCAAGGAGAGGGCAAGCGAGGTATAATCGTCCTCAGTGAGGGTAATGCCCGCCGGTGCCTTCTGTGCTTCCCATACCTGATGCAAACGGTTCTGCGCTTCTTTGGTCAGGGCGATGCTCTGGTAGGTCTTGAACAGTAGCTTTTTGGCGTTGCCGGACTTTTGCTTTTCCATGGCTTCCCACAGGTTTTTCTCAAAGGCAGGCGCTATTTCTGTTCTTTTGGCAGGCATTGTATACCTCCAGTAGGTATCGCTCAGGTAGCCCGTCAATAGCTTCAGGTTGAGTTCATCTGTTTCCATACCTGACTCAAGCAGCGCAATGGGCAGCAAAAGGTCAGGCGTTACCGTCCTGCCGTTGAGCATGTTCTCGTAGAGGTTGATATAAGTGGCAGCGCGCATTACAGGGTTTTGGAGCTTTTGGCTTATACTGCCCCCATTCCTCAGATCCAGCGGAAACACGCCATAGCCTTGTCCGGAAGAGTTAAACAGCACCGTAAGCGGCATACGTTTTCCAATTGCATCCGTCAGTTCCACTTGTGCTTTGTCCATGTTCACGGTGAACTCCTGCACGCTGTCTTGGTAAACCAGTGCCACTTCAAAAAGCTGCGGCCAGAGACGGTCCGATCCGTCTTCGGCTTTTTGGTTAATCGTGAAGGAGCTGATCTTGCCATCCTCCACTTGTAGGTCATAGTCGAAAACGGGCCGGCCCGGCTCGTTCACCCATACCTGATTCCAAGTCTGCAGATCGGTGGGAGTGCGGGCATCCAGTATTTCGATCAGCTGTGGCCAAGTGGCGTTACCGAAGGCATATTTCTTCAGGTATACCCGTAGCCCTTCTTGAAAGGCTTTCTCACCCATCAATCGCTCCAACTGCCGCATCATTATGGGGGCTTTGTGGTAGATGATGTGTCCGTAGAGGGTACCGGCATCCTGCAGGTTCGCGAGGTCCTGACGAATCGGATTAGCGCCTGCGGTGCGGTCTATACTGTAAGCCGCTGGGAAGTGGTCGATCAGAAATTTGAGGTCGTAGTTACTGTCTTTTACCGTCGTCTTCGAGATTTTGTCTGCCATGAAATTGGCGAACACCTCTTTCATCCAGACGTCATTGAACCAGCGCATGGTCACGAGGTCGCCAAACCACATATGCGCCGTCTCGTGCGCGATCAGGTTAGAGCGGGCCACCAGCTGGTCTTTGGTAGATCCTTCGTCCAAGAAGAGGGTAGAGGCCTTGTAGTCGATCGCGCCGACATGCTCCATACCGCCGTACTGGAAGTCAGGTATAGCCACAAAGTCGAACTTCTTGAAAGGGTAGGGGATCTGGGTATACTCCTCCATGAAAGCCAGTGCATCACGGTGGATGCTGAAGATCGGATCCACGCTTAACTTAAGTTTATCCGGGTCCGTTTCGCGATGATAGAAATGCATTGTACGGCCGCCCTCACTGTTGCTCAGTTTATTGAAATCCCCAGCAACAAAAGAGAACAGATAAGTCGGAATCGTATCGGATGGCTGGTAGTTATAGGTCTTGGTATTGCCATTCATCACAGAATCTTGCAGCGGAGCATTGGCCAGTGCTTTCCAGTTTTGCGGCAACGTGAGCGAAAGTTTGAACACCGCTTTCAAATCGGGTTGATCGAAGGAGGGAAAAACTGTGCGGGCGCGGTCCGGCACCAGCAAGGTATACAGGAAGTCCTCATTGCGGTTGAGCGAGAGGTTACCGGCAGTGAAGTCGATCTGCACTTCGTTTCGACCAACCTTCAAGTGCTTTGGTGCGATGACAATGTGCTCCTTCTCAAACAGTAGCGGAATCTCCTTGCCGTTCACTTTCACCAGTTGTAGGTTTTCCTGCTTTTCTTTGAAGTCAATCTGCAGGGGCTGGCTCATGTCGCTTAAGTCAAACGAGATGACTTCAGAAGCAGGGATAGGCGCCGTTTTGCTCGCTGGCAGTTGCAGTTGTATGTCATACTGCACGTTGCGCAGCGTCTTGTTTCGGTGCTCCGCTAGTTCGCGCGACACGCCTGTTTCGACAGGCAAGGTATAGGAGCTCGTCGCTGGACCTTTGCTGCAAGCTCCCAACAATGTGAGAGATAAGGCAAAGGCTGTTGTTTTTAAGGTATAGGCGTATGGGTTCATTTGCTTTTAGGATGATTGTAAAGATAAGGAAAATGGGAGAAGTAGTAATAACGCATATTAAGCTTGGCAACCAAGCATGACAACGGCCTAAGTCCCCCTTCGAAGGGGGCAGGGGGATGTTAAGTTTTAGCAAATTCTCACTTGTCCTCAAGGGGATAGTTTTCGGCAGAACCTAATGGCCTTACCTCTCGGGAAGAGCAGGGGATAACAATTGTCCGCTGTTCCCCTCCTGTTTTTGGGGTAGGGGCCCTCTTCAAAAGGATGAAGCTAGGAGGAGGTATAAAAAGCAAAAGCCGCGAAAATCGCGGCCTTTGCTCCAAACAAACAATCAATAACAAACATTAAATGCTTATGCAGGTGTCATGTTGCGCTCACGATCCCAGTGGCGGTGCTTCTTGATCGCTTCAATGAACTTGTCGGCAAAATTACCGGCGTCAGCATCGCTACCAGCTGTTACCACTCCGGTATGTGACACCACTTTACCAGAGTCTTTGTCGGCGAAGTTAACACCTACTACGAAAGCCTTCTCTAGCATATTGATACCGAAACCGGAGGTGGCAATCGGTTTGCAGTGCTTGAATGCCTCACTTACAAAATGGAGCGCATCACCGAACTGCATCATCTTGCGCACGCTCTTCTCACCGTCCGGAATGTACACCGCGTCAAACATGATAGAGCCGGCCGAAACATGGTGCTTATCTACTTCAATTTCCTGTCCGGTGCTGGAAATACGTTTGCCGAGCAGCTTCGATATGATCTTGGCGTGGGCGCCGGCAGCCTCCAAGGCTTCCTTCACCTGCATCACCTCGTTGTAGTCAAAACCGTCCTCGATCAAAATAGCCACTCTTCTGGATTTGGCTGTTTCGATTTTGTTTTTCTCCATGCTAATGGCAGTTGACTCTTTCACAGACTTACCTTTGCTGATTTTTTGAGAAGCGTCATCTTCTACAAAGTTGCCAGTCGGTTCAGAGTCCTCGTCTATTGGCATCTCAATGCCTATGCCGGCAGCCACCAAGGCGGCAAACTGCGGATCTACTTTGTAGAAGTTGGCAACTTGTCTTCTGCGAACATCTTTACTCTCTACTTTACCCAGTTCGAAGTGAGCGGCCGATACCAAGTGTTCTTTCTCAGGCTCAGTCAGTGAGTTCCAAAATAAGGTGGCTTGGCTGTAGTGGTCATTGAAACTCTCGCTGCGTGCCCGGATCTTGTGGCCATCCACTTTCTCCATGTGGTGCACATAGCCTCCCATGTTCTCAGGGGCCATCATCGGGCAACCATGGCCGAGTGAGTTTGGCCAGTAGTTTACCTTGCCTTTGCCGATGCCCATGCGCATAAAGCCGGCGCCGTGGTGATTGTGCACTGGGGCCACCGGACGGTTAATCGGCACTTCTGCAAAGTTGGCGCTGCTGAAACGGTTTATCTGCGTGTCAATGTAGGAGAAGAGACGCCCCTGCAGCAGCGGGTCGTTGGTCACGTCGATGCCCGGCACCAAATTACCCGGGTGGAAAGCTACCTGCTCTGTTTCGGAGAAGAAGTTGTCCGGATTGCGGTTTAGTACCATCTTACCGACTTTGCGTAACGGCACCAGTTCTTCAGGAACAAGTTTGGTGGCATCCAGCAGGTCAAAGTCATATTTAAATTCGTCCTCTTCCGGAATCAATTGTACAGACAATTCAAACTCTGGATAGTCGCCCATTTCGATTGCCTCCCACAGGTCACGGCGCAACCAGTCGGGGTCTTTACCGGCTAGTTTCTGTGCCTCGTCCCAAACCAAGGAGTGCGTGCCCAGCTTTGGTCGCCAGTGGAATTTCACAAAAGTAGCTTTGCCTGCCTCGTTTATAAAACGGAAGGTGTGCACGCCGAAGCCCTGCATCATGCGGAAGCTGCGTGGGATGGCCCTGTCAGACAACACCCACATCAGCATGTGCGTTGTTTCGGGCATCAGTGAGGCGAAATCCCAAAAGGTATCGTGTGCGGCGGAGGCCTGTGGCATCTCATTGTCCGGCATCGGCTTGATGGCGTGCACGAGATCCGGGAACTTAATCCCATCCTGTATAAAGAAAGGTGGCATGTTATTGCCCACCAAGTCGTAGTTACCCTCTTCGGTATAGAACTTCGTGGCAAAACCCCTTACGTCGCGTACGGTGTCGGCAGAGCCGCGTGAGCCCACCACTGTCGAGAAGCGCACGAATACGGGCGTCTTGGAGCCGGGGTTAGTTAAGAACTTGGCTTTAGTGAATTGCTTGAGTGTGTCGTCATAAGGCTGAAAGTAACCGTGAGCCGCTGAGCCTCGGGCATGCACCACGCGCTCAGGTATAGACTCATGGTCAAAGTGGGTCATCTTCTCACGGAAGTGAAAGTCCTCCATCAGGGTCGGCCCACGTTGGCCCGCTTTTAGGGAGTCATCCGTGTGGTTGATCCTGACGCCTTGGTCAGTGGTCATGTACTCGCCTTGGCCATCTTCGCGGAAGTGCTCTAACTGTCTGTCTTTGCTGTTCTCATCTACTTTGTTGGATTGACCTTGCTTGTTTTCTTTCTCTTCCATGTTTTTTGTTTGTTTTAAAGTCGTACTGGTGGAAATTTTAAGGATTTTTATGGCTTGAAGTCAATCAAAGAATACGGTTCAGTTTTTTAAGGGGTTGAAAAAATTTTCACAATAGCTCATTAAAATAATATTAAAATAAGACTTTGCCTGTTTCTGAGCATAGAAAAGCCCGTATAGACCTCCTTAGGACTATAATACCGGAACTTCTGTGGTATATTTAAAAGATAGGGCTTAGCGTGCTAAAAGACTTGCTCTGCTAAATGGTGAGTTCTTTGCGACTGAAGGTATACTCGTCCTCCTTCAGGTAGTAGTCACCACATTTTTGTAGAATGGTCAGGTTGTCGATCCTGATCTCCCAGTTAAAGTTGTAATTAGAAAGAAAAGTCAGCACGGGTCCCAACAGTTCGGGGGTAGTATCGCCTAGGGCCAGTGAGATGTGCGGCAACCACATGTTGGGATTGTAATAGATGCCCATTTCACTGCTCATCTCCGAAATATCGCGGTGCAGGCGGGCATGGAGCTGGTTGAGCATGTTGGTGCGCAGCACCGGTATGTAGATGACTGGCTTCTCTCCCGGAAATACGCCGAGACCAGTGGTACGGATGGTAAAAGGCTCCGTCTCCCGGCTTGTCTGGTCGAGGTATTGCTGGAGCTCCTCCATGTCCGGAATTTCTGCGGTCAGTAGGGTAAGGTGTGGATAGGGTGTCATCTTCACTTCGTTGAGGCCAA
Source organism: uncultured Pontibacter sp. (assembly GCF_947499215.1). GTDB lineage: Bacteria > Bacteroidota > Bacteroidia > Cytophagales > Hymenobacteraceae > Pontibacter. Next base: position 579,706 of record NZ_CANMNI010000001.1, on the reverse strand, counting down.
ATTTCTTGTCCAACAACTCAGTCAGTTCATCCACACGCTTAGAATGGGATTGGTCGAGCAGGGAAGTAACTGCGATCATAAAAGGTCAGTTTTTATTGCTGTTCTCACGTCACGTACATGCAATTTTCAAAAGCATAAAACTATAAAACGGGGCCCTGTCGAGAATGTTTACACCTGACAATGTTCTTTAACCGCCCCGGCAGGGTAATCTGATTTATTTTGTACGTAAGACACTGACTTTGGTCTGTTTGCGTGCGCTTTAGCGTGCAGTGTGGCGATGTATCCCAAATTAAGTACCTTTGTGTTTTAGCTTTCCGAACCGTATGATCTCTATCAATAACCTCAGTTTCCACTTCGGCAGCCGTCCCATGTACGAGGATGCCAATCTGCACATCAAGCCAAAGGACAAGATCGGCCTGATCGGTCTGAATGGCACGGGCAAGTCTACGCTGCTGCGCATCATTGTGGGAGAATATAAGCCAGATGGCGGCAGCATTCAGATGGGCAAGGAGACCACGATTGGTTTCCTGAACCAAGACTTGCTGAGCTATGAAACGCATGAGAGCATTCTGTCGGTGGCCATGCAGGCTTTTGACGAGGCCATATCTTTGCAGAAAGAGATTGACCAAGTTCTGGTAGAGTTTGAGAATAACTTCCATGACAACTTGGTAGACAGGCTGGCCACCTTGCAAGAGCGCTTTGAGGCGCTGGGTGGCTATACCATGCAGGCCGAGGCAGAAGCCATTCTCGAGGGCCTTGGCTTCACAACCGAGGAACTGCAGAAGCCTTTGGCTTCCTTTTCGGGTGGCTGGCGTATGCGCGTCATGCTGGCCAAGATTCTCTTGCAGAAACCATCGCTGCTGCTGCTCGACGAACCGACCAACCACCTTGACTTACCTTCCATCAAGTGGCTCGAGTCTTACCTAGACCGTTTTGAGGGAGCCGTAGTAATCGTGTCACACGACCGGGAGTTTCTCGATAAGACAACCAACATCACGGTGGAGGTATCAGGCGCCAAACTCAATGTGTACCCAGGCAGCTACAGTTTTTATGTAGAAGAGAAGGCGATGCGCAATGAGATCCAAAAAGGTGCCTTCGAAAACCAACAAGCACACATACGACAGACGGAGCGTTTTATCGAGCGCTTTAAGGCCAAAGCCACCAAAGCCAAACAGGCGCAAAGCCGCATGAAGCAGCTCGAACGCATGGAGCGCATCGAGGACGTGGCCCCTGACGCCGCCAAGGTGAACTTCAGCTTTAAGTTTAACGTCCAGCCCGGTCGACATATTCTGCGACTCGAGCACATGAGCAAGAGCTATGGCGACAAGATGATTTTCCGGGATACCAACGTGCATGTAGAGCGAGGCGACAAAATCGCGCTGATCGGTGGCAATGGCAAGGGAAAGTCCACGCTGCTGCGCATTATTGCCGGCACCGAACCAATACAGGGCAAGCGCGAACTGGGGCATAATGTGATCATGTCGTTTTATGCACAGCACCAACTAGAGGCGCTTTCTGTGGAGAATGAAATGTTGCAGGAACTGCAGCAGGCCGGTTCTGGCAAAACGGAGATGGAACTGCGCACGCTGCTGGGCTCCTTCCTTTTCACGGGCGATCAAGTTTTCAAAAAGATAAAAGTGCTGTCAGGGGGGGAGAAGAGCCGTGTGGCGCTGGCCAAGACGCTGATCTCGGAAGCCAATTTTCTCATGCTCGATGAACCGACTAACCACTTGGACATGCAGTCGGTTAACATACTAATCCAAGCGTTGGAGCAGTATGAGGGTACTTTCATCATTATTTCGCACGACCGCTACTTTGTGGAGAACGTGGCCACCAAAATCTGGTACATCGAAGATTATCAGCTGAAGGAATATCCGGGCACTTACCATGAGTATGAGGCTTTTCAGGAGAAGCGCGAGAAAGAGCAGAAGAAAGAGGCCGCCGCTGCGGTACCTGCCGCCAAAAAAGAGGAGCCAAAGCCACGCCGCGACAATTCGGAATTCAATGCGCTCAACAACCAGCTCAAGCAGGTGAACCGGCAGCTCAGCGAAGTGGAGAAGCAGGTGCAACGCCTCGAGCAGGAACTGGCAGGTTACGAAACACAATTGGCAGACCCCAAGGTATACGGCAACCCCAACCTGCTACAGGAGACTTCACAGAAGTTTGAAGTGGTGCAAAAAGAGCTAGAGACCACTAACCAAAAGTGGGAATCGCTGATGCTGGAAGCCGAAGAATTAGAGTCGAAGCTCGGCTAAAATAAGATCAGTGCAAAAATAGAAAGCAGCATAGGTGTAACCTATGCTGCTTTTTTATTGTACTAAATAATTGATACTGAATGCTCCCTGTTTGTGAAGTAGGTTGAATATAGTGCAAAAAATTAGAGAGGGAGTTATTGTATATTAAATTAATTGAATATATTTAGTCATGTTTTACACGCTCCTAATCTATACTTATGAAAACTTACTTAATGCTTGTAGTGCTGGTTATTGCCGGCCTGCTCAACCAATCGTATGCTCAGAGTCCTGATGAGATTGTTGTACAAAAGAAGGGTTTAGGTTTTGCTTATTATCTCGATGGTCGTGAAATAAGTAAAAACGAACTGTTGTACGTTCTTGAAAGCGATCCAGCAGCTGAGCGCATAATCAAAAAAAGCCATCGTAATATTTTTCCCGGTAAAGTACTACGTTATGCGGGGGCTGCCTCACTCGGTCTGGCCGTTGGCACTTACGTAACAGGTGGGTCTCCGAGCTGGGCTGCTGCTGGTATCGGGGCCGCACTGGTTGTTGTAAGCCTCCCTTTTACAGGTGCTGTGCTCAAACGCGAACAACAAGCCATCTATGCCTACAACGGCACGGTACGCTACGCTTCAAAGCCTAAAGTGGATATGACACTCGGCTACGAGCAGCACGGGGCAACCTTAAAAATTAGTTTTTGAATGAACTTCCTGACAGGTCTTGCCTGCTAGTTTTGGGGCTTAGGCTCTTTGCTTCTGAGGTCAATGTTGTGAAACAGCCAGAAAACCAACGTATGGTTACTTGTGAAGCGGCCGGCTTTGGTGGACTGCACATAGCGGTTCATATAGCCAGCCTGCAGCATAAGAGCCCTGTAGCGGGCCGCGGCCATCAGCGAGACCCTGTTCTGGTCAAACGGAGCGACAACTTCCCGTCCTAGATTTACCATCAGCTCGTTGGCCAGCACCAGACTCGGGACAAGCTCACCCATAGCCAAGTCAGGGAAGTTGCGACGGAGGATCGTTTGCAATCGCGCCCGGTGATTAAAGGTATAGCCCGATGCGATTTCGCCGTCCGCCACCCGCTGACGGTAGCGAAGGTCCCAACGCAGGCGGTGCTGCAAGGCAAAATGGCCGCCCAGTGGCGTAGGAATGACCACCTGCCCCCAAGGGCGGTGCTCCCGCCTGCGGAGTTCGTCGGACACCGGAAGCCTCACATGCGCATAGCCTGCCGTCAGATCTATGCGGTGCGGGAAGTGCTTGGTCAGGCCGGTGCGCGCCACACCAAAACCGTTTGGTATGTAATGAAAATCATTCCAGATGGAAAAGTGCTCCGACACGCGGGTGCTGTTCATATAGCCGAGCCATAGCTGCTCCTCGTGCCGTACCTCTTTTTGCTGTGCCTCCACCGGCAGGGCTCCCCACAGACAAGTCACCACAAGCAGGGCGGCCCAAAATCGACCCCGGTTCAGTAAGTTGTTGTCTGTTAGTGGGTAGCAGTGTAACATGACACGAATATAGCATGAAAAGGCCAAACGGCATACTTGGCTGTTAACATCCGCAGCGGCCTTGCGTAATTACAGTGCGCGCGAGCACAATTCATTTTTTATGATGAGCGATTCAAACACCATTGAGCAGATAGGCAGACAAAGCAACAAAGTACTTTTTCAGTACAGTCTCTCACAACAACGATTCGAATACCTTTCAAAAGCCTTCTACGACATCTGGACATTGGACAAGCATGAAGTAGAAAAAGAGCCACTGCGCCTGCTCGACACGGTGGAGGAAGAAGACCGGCCGGCCGTACTGCGCTGCTGGCATAAACTGCTGAAGGGTGACCAAGTGGAGGAAACCATCAGCGTGAAGCAGGGGAAGCGCCAACGCTTTGTGCACTATGATGTATACCCGATACAGGACAAAAATGGTACGGTGGTAGCTCTAGCCGGCATGGCAGAGGATGTGACTAAGCAACGCGAGTTTCTGGACTATCTGGCTGAGTTCGGGCAGCGAAAGAACAGTGTGCTCGAGATGGTGTCGCATGACTTACGAGGACCTTTGGCTGTCGTGAAAAGCGTGGCCGGACTGCTCCGCAAAGACTGGCAGGACCAGCGCCATGAAGATATCAACACCTATACCGATATCATTGAAAAGGCTTGTGTGTCTTGCACCGACCTCATCAACGACCTGCTTAACGAGGAGCATTTGCGATCAACGGAGACATACGTTAACAAGACCCGGGTAGACCTGAATGAGCAGATACGCAACGTCGCGGAGTTTTATCGAAAAGGAAAGGTAGTGAAGCAGTCCATTGTGCTAGACCTCCCGGATGAACCCTTGGTAATGCCTCTAGATCAGATCAAGTTCTCGCAGGTTCTCAATAACCTCATCTCAAACTCTATAAAGTTCACGCCTCCTCAGGGCCATATCTCTATTCGTGCATACCTAGAAGGAGAGGAAGTAGTAGTGGAGCATCAGGATGATGGCATAGGTATACCAGCGCACATGCAGGCAGGACTTTTTGAAAGGCATAAAAATGTGGGCAGGAGAGGGCTGAACGGAGAAGAGTCGCGTGGTCTCGGGCTGTCTATTGTGTACGATCTGGTGAAGTTGCAAGGGGGCAGAATCTCAGTGCACAGCAAGGAGCATGAGGGCACCTCCTTTACCATCAGACTGCCTTTGCTGGAGTAATAGATAGACTCAACGATTCGATGCCCTGTGTGCCTGCCGGATAAAATCTAAACTTTCGTCGTCGAGGGGCTTGTGCAGAAAGCCCTGCACCAGACGGTAGTTTTTAGAGCGAGCCTTGTCACTGGCCGCAATGGAAGAGGTCAGGATGAAGATGCTGGTTCTGCCTTGGAATTTTTGTTCACACTGGCGCAGGGTCTCTAAAAAGTCCCATCCGTTTTTACCCGGCATGTTCAGGTCAAGCAGAATCACCTCCGGCAAATCTGTGTGGTTGGAATCAGACAGCTGCCGCAGCGCGGAGTCGGCAGAGGTATAGGTAAGGACCTTGGCAGCAAAGCCGGACTCCTCCAGCACTAAAGATGAGAGAAAGAGGCTGATGTCGTCGTCATCAATTATGTATACCTTGTTGACCATAAGCAGCCTGATCAAATTGAATGGTGAAGATGGTACCAGCCTCAGGTTGGCTGTCCACTTCAATTTTTCCTCCAATAGCGCCTACCTGCATTTTTACAAGATATAGACCTATCCCTTTTCCTTCGGGGCCTGCATGGAAACGTCTGTAAAGCTGAAAAAGGCGCGGTCTTACCACGTTCAAATCCATGCCGCTTCCATTGTCTCGCACCTGCAGACGCAGACCGTACTTATCCCTTACGCTAGTGAGCTCAATAAGTAGTTCACGCAGCCCAGATTTATATTTAATGGCATTAGTAATCAGGTTATGCAGAATGCTGTAGACGTAGGCGCGGCTCGCCCAAAGCATATCTTCGTCCGAGAGATCGAGCTGTATGCTTCCGCCAGCTTGATCCAGCAGGTGCTGCAGACTTTGTATCACTTCGGCTGCCACTTCCGGCACACGCACCAGTTCACGGGCTTCATCTACATTCGCGGCGCGGACCGCCAAGATCTTGTTCAAGTCACTGATCACGTCATCAAGGCGGCGTGCCGATTTCTCTAAGTTCTGAAGGCCCAACTCAAAGCGGGGGCCGTTTGGTTCCAGTTTCTGCAGCATGGTGGAGAGGCCAACCAGATTGGCAACGGGAGCCCGCAGGTTATGCGACACAATGTAGTTGAACTGCTGCAGGTCTTGGTTTTGCAGGTATAAGTGCTCGGTCGCTTTCAGCAGCTGCTCTTGGTCAAGCTTGCGCTCTGTTATGTCGGTGTGGATGTATACGTGCTTTATCACTTCTCCCTTGTCGTTGGAGATAGGCGAAATGGTGATGTCAGACCATATAAGGTCCCCGTTTTTTTTGTAACCACGCTGCTCTTTGCGCATCGGAATGCCTTTTGTCAGCTGCTCCCTTATCCAAATGATCTCATTTGGGTCGGTGTCGGGAGAGGCCAGAAACTCGCTTGGCCGGTGCCCTTTTATTTCTTCCAAGGTATAGCCCGTAACTTTTGTAAAGGCTTCGTTCACCCATTCGATCCGAGCATCGTTGTTTGTGATGATGACACCATTTGTTGTCTTGCTAGCCACAAGCGAGAGCTTGCGAAGCTCCTCCTGTGCGGCTATCTGCTCCGTTATGTCGACAAAGGACACCAAGATGCCACCCTCGAAAGGATTAAGGGAAAAGCGTAATGTCACTTTCATGTCGCACATGGTTTCATCAAACACCACAGGTTTGCGGGTAGCGGCGACCTCGGAGCATTTCTGGTAGAAGAGTGTGTCTAGTAACCACGGATACTCCTCCCAAATGTGGCGCTGCATGAGATCTTCGAGGTTGCGATTGAGAAATTTAGCGAAAACTTTGTTTCCAAAACTGTATCGCCAATCACTGTCAAGTGCGAAAAATCCCTCGGTCATGCTTTCGAGAATGTTGTGCAGCTTCTGGGCTTGCGTCTGCACCAGCATATGGGCCTCTTTCTCGCTGGTGGTGTCTTTGGCAAGGCACTGCAGAGCGCGTACGCGGCCTTCCAGTATCACGGGTACAAGCGTGGCGGTCAGGTGGCGCTTGTATCCCTCCAGCGTGTTTATACAGATTTCAAAGGTGCATGACTCTCCCTGAAGCGCCTTCTCAAAAGCCCCATAAGCGACCGGAAGGTACTCTTGCAGTACATAATCCGTGAAATGACGGTTTGCATCATCTTTGCGGGAGTAACCAGTGAGGGTTATAACCGCTTCGTTGCAGGCCTCTATCTGTCCATTCAGATTGAGCGTGGCAACAAGGTCGGGGTTGTTGAAGAAGAGCGCTTTGTAGTAGGCCTGACTTTCTTTTTTATGCTGCAGCGCTTCCATATTGGAGGTAACGTCACGGGAGTTTGTCACGATGCCCTGCACATGGGGGTTGTCGAGCATGTTAGTTGCCACACAGCTGAGCCAGTGCCAATCCCCATTTTTAGCCCTATACCGGAAGGGGGACAGGGCTATCTGTTTCACACCGCCATACGTAAGCTTGTAAAGTTCCTCTCGCACAGTCGCAAGGTCATCTGGGTGCATGTGGTGCATCACATCTGTACCGAGCAACTCCTCGCGATCAAAACCTAAGATAGTGCTTATCGAATCGGATGCATATTGATAGATGCCCTCCCAACTCAGAACTGTAATCAGTTCGGAACCGTGGCGTACAATGGAGCTGTAAAAATCTGGCGTAAGGGCCAGCCCTGTGTCTTGCGTAAAATTTACATTCATGCAGGTGGTATGACTAAAAACTTCCTGAATGTAATTGTAAAAAAGTAATATGGGTTCAATTGCCCCTTTTTTTTGCAGAAATTATTGTAATTGTAGTAAGTTGGCTGTTTAATGTCCAAATATCCTGTGTTATGCGCACTTGAGCATTTCTCTGTTGTTAGCCCTCCGGTACTTATGCGTTCTTGGCGTATTATGGATAATATTGAGTTGGGGTTTGTATTAAAATTCAGTTAAAATTGCAGTTAAGCATTAAACAAAAAGCCGGAATGCGCTGCGCATTCCGGCTTTTTGTTTGGAAACCGAGTGGTTTTATTCTGTGACGGCACGATGGGCGTTCAGGCGACCATAACCGTAGTGAGGGTCGCGGCCCGACTTGCCTAAATCGTCGGCTGTGGCGCGCATTTTGGCTAGCACTTGAGTAGGGTCCATACCGCCGCCGTTTTTACTGATGATGAGCGCTGCAACACCTGCCGCATGCGGGGAGGCCATGCTAGTGCCAGCGGACCAATAGAAAGCTCCTGCACCAGGAGTATGACTACTACCTGTGCTATACACGTAGTCAAAAACATAAGCATAGTGGGTGGTTGGCCCCACTGTGACTATATCAAAGCCTTTTTCATCATAGGCGAACATAAAGTCACCACCAGGCGCCGCAAAATGTATGTCTGATGTGCCGTAGTTGGAATAGGAAGCTAGGTTGTCCATGAAAACACTATACGGGTTCAAAGCCCAACCGCGGGGAGCTGTGGCAGAAATGGAAATGACATGAGAGGATGCGGATGGCACATGCATCAAAGAACCATCTTTGTTGCCATTGTTAGCATCATTACCAGCAGAGGCGATTACTGTTACACCATTTTTGTTGGCATACTTGGTTACCCGGTCCAAAGCGATTAAGAGTTCTTGGATGCCTTTAGTATCTCCTTTTTCGAGATAATCATCAGTAGGGTCATCCGGGGTGCCATTGTCATTCGTGTACCAGCCATTACGAAGTAACGAGGCGCCCAAACTCATGTTTATAACATCGGCGCCTTCATGCGTTGCGTGCACGATGCCAGCCATGATCCATGAAAATGCACCTGAGCCTGAAACATCACTAAGCACTTTAACTAGGATAAGCTTCGCCTCGGGTGCTACACCGATAATACCATAACCGTTGTCAGCCGCTGCTATTGTTCCAGCAGTATGGGTACCATGGCTAAACGGATCGGGGTATATGTAATCTACCGGTTCCCCAGGCACTAAACTTATGCTGGCACTCTGGATTATGTTTGGAGCCAAATCGGGGTGGTCCATGTCAAAACCGGTGTCTAGTACGGCTACTTTCACATTTTTCCCTCTCACGCCTGTGTTCCATGCTGCAGATGCACTTATTGCGGCATGTCCCCATTGTAAGTCAAATCTTGTGTCATTGTCTCCACTATGTGGTGGGTTCCCGAATTGTTCGTCTGCGATCACTTTTCGGGTTTCGGGATTGATCCACTGAATTTCTAGGTCGCGAACAACGGACCGTACGCCCTGTATTCTAGAAGCTTTGGCAATAAAATCCGGCTCTTCTGAATACACAGTAGCCACCCCTGCTTCTGACCACCTGTTCGTCATCTTGCCATTCACAGCAGTCAGTTGGTTTTCTAAACCTGCAGGAAGTGTTTCTGTGTTTGATAATACGATGTAGTGATTGCCTCGGTACTTTACGTTTGATGCTGCTTCAGTCACTGCTGCGTTTGTTTCAGCAGCGCTTAATTCTCCATCAGGGCTCATGTCTTCTTCTGGATTACAGCCTGTTAAGCCAATAAAGGCAAAAGCCGCTGCAAGGAGCAGGTTGTTGCGGGTAAATAGTTTGTTAGTCATGGTAAAGGTTTTATAGTTAGTAATAGTTAAAACACAATCTGGATGACCTGTGCAGACAGACCCGCTCTGTTTGGCAACATCATTCCCTGTCGTAATCGTCACTCACCGTCTCAGACAGGGTTTCTTACCGAAATTGATATGATACCAATAATTTATAGGTTGTTATAAGAATTAGATTTTAACATTACGGAATGGGTTGTAATATGGTTATAGTAATTTGAAATATAATTTTATATATAATTTTGCTATATAACAATACATAATTATTAAACTGTTCGACTGTGAACTGTTCGTTATTCGGGGTACTTTCTGTACCTTGTATGTAAGAAATCGAGCATTACATGCAGTACAATAAACTACGACCACGGCAGGCCCTAAACAAGGCTTACCTGCGAATGGAAACGTCAAGTTCCGATATGGAGCGTTTCAAAGTGGCGCTGCGCACATTGCTCGACAGAATTAACACGAACGAGACGGATGAGCACGCCAAAAACCACTTGCGTGATTTCCTGAAATCGGCTTTTTACAGCGGTTACGGCATCAGTACCAAGGGACAGACCGATCTTGTGATCCATACCGGCTACAGCACCTCCAGCAGCGCCGGCGTACTGCTGGAGGTGAAGCGCCCCGGCAACAGGGCCGACATGCCCAGCACCGACAACCTGAACTACAAGGCCATGCACGAGCTGCTACTCTTCTACCTGCAGGAGCGGGTGCAGCACAAGAACTACGATCTGCGCCACCTCATCGTGACCAATGTGCACGAGTGGTTTGTGTTTGATGCCTTGGAGTTTGACCGGGCGTTTTACAGAAACAGCCTGCTGCTTAAGGAATTTACCGACTGGAGCGAGGGCCGAAAGGCCAGCAGCCATACCAACTTTTTCTACAAAAAGATCGCCGCATCGGCCATCGCCAGCCTCATCGAGGGCATCAGCTATACCTATTTCGACCTGCGCGAAAGCGAGAAGGCCCTGCGCAACCGCGACCTGAAAGACGATGTGAAACTGGTGCAGCTCTACAAACTGTTCTCGCCGCCGCACCTGCTCAAAGAGTCCTTCGTAAATGAGGAGCCATCAGAAAATAATAGTCCGGTGTGTTACGCGCGATCAAAAGAGCTACGCGATGGATTTAAAGAATAAGCTGTAGGGGCATTAATTTGAAGATTTGAAAACTTCATAAAGAAGCCTCCAATGCACCTATACCTACAACAGCAAAGGATTTTTGGTAACACAGGTTTTAAACCAAAAACTTAGACTGAAGTCAAAGCCTGCATTGGTTTTCTGTAGTGACTTATATCTGGTATCACAATTTCAACTAATTATTTTACACCCTTACATGAAAACACGTTTACTTTACTTGCTAGCCTTGCTGGTACTGGTAGGATGCGCCAAAGACGCCGACGAAAACAAACCAGAGGAACCCGCCGAACTCTTCTGTTTCCCTGAGCGCATTGTGGAGCACACGCGGCCACACAACGGTGAGCCCTATACCTTGGAGCAGCGCTTTGTTTATGATGAGCAAAACCAGCTGACCGGCATTAAATACTACGCGAGCGGCAACATGGTGTTGGAAGACACCTACGAGTACGACCAAAAAGGTCTACTGGTGCGCGAAAATTGGTTTGACAATGATGGGGAACTGAGTGGCTATTACGACCAAACCTATAGCACAACCGGCCAGTTGCTGAGCTTCACCTACTATACCTATAACTACCACGAGCAGAAAGCCACCCTCGACAGAAAGAGCGATTTTGCCTACAACGCGGCTGGCGAGCTGACTACCCTGCGCCACTACAGACCTGCGAATGGAGCCCTCGAGTACCATTCCTCTAATGAGTATACCTACACCAGCGGCCTGATAACCAAGGTGCGCAACTATGACAGCACCCAGCAGCTAATCAAGGAAACCGTGCTGACCTACGACGATAAAAAGACCTATATGCGCGGCTTGCCTGCATATCGAGCGCAGCGCATCGGCGACGGTTTTCCGCACGAGCACAACGTGATGACCAAAACAGTAAAGGACGCAACCGGTAATGTGATCGCCGCCGAATCTTATGCGCGTGGAGCCGAGTACAACAGCAGGGACTACGTGGAGTTACAGTTCACCACCTACGGCGACGGCCGTGTGCAGGAGCGCCACTATACCTACATTTGCCCGAAAGAATAATTCCAACTAGATACAACAAATTCTATATAGCTACGTATATATGTCAAAAGTCCTTTAGAGCATTTTGCTATAGTGAAAACAGTCCCGGGGGTGAACGACCGGGACTGTTTTGTTTTATGGGGTTTTTATATTAGTTTTTCAGCCAGTGAATGGCTTCCATTCGGTTTGTGAACGTTCCTACTTCATAGGGCAGCAGACCAGCGCGGCGCGCGGCTTCAATGTTTTCCTGCGCCCGCAGTTCCTTCTTCGCGTCAAAAGGCTGCACGCGGGCTACTTTGAGCAGGCGTGTGTTTGCCAGCAAGGAGGCGAGCTCTATGGTCAGCTGGCGGTTTTCATCTTCACTTACGTCAATAGCGGTATTGCTCGCGTCGAGCAGGAGTTTGCGCACGTCGTAGTTGCGTATGGTGTCTGCCATAATCCTCAGACTATGCTTGATCTCCGACAGCAGAAAACTATTTAAATCCGGATAGCGAACCTGAAGTATGTCTGTGGCGGGGTCATACTCCAATCGTAATACACCGTTTTCTAAGAGAATCATGTAGGTATGCGCGGTAAACTATTCAGATTAAAATCGGATAAAGATAAGTTAGCAGGGAGAACAAGACAAGTTTTTACCTAGTTATTTCACTTTTTTATACTAAAATTAAAAAGCGGTTTTGTAATTTAACTCGGAAACTGTTAATTGCGATTCTTTGACAAAATAAGCAGGCAGCTGATCCGGAATACATTATTTATGGAAACGATAGTGTCGTTTAGCGTTTCCCGCATGCCCACAGTATAGCTTTTTACCAATGATAATATACAAATCTGACTGCATAACTTTAACTTACCACGAAGCCGATAAACTGATAGAGGCAACTTGGCATACCTATGCTGCCAGTAAGGAATACCGAGCAGCCTTGTTGCAATACGTGGAGGCACTCAAGCACTACGAGGTAAGACGCTGGCTAGGCGATTATCGCCAAGCGCGTGTCGTACGTGTAGCCGATCAAAACTGGACCACACGGGAGTGGGGGGCGCTATTTTTTCCGCATTGCATGAAGCTCGAAAAGATGTCACGCGTAAAAGCCACTGATGTGTCGGCACGGATCAGCTTCGATAACATGTCCCAGTACATGAGCCCTAGCCAGATGCCCTTCAATTTTAAAGAGTTTGAGGAATATGACGCGGCGCGGGAGTGGGTGTTGGGATGATAGCTCCCAATGCCTAAATTTGTGGTGGCCTGTGTTATAAAGCCCCTATACCTTAGTTTATCGCATGCTTATACCTAACAAGTTTCTAAAACTAGACTATAACCCCACTCAAGACATTCTGTTTCTGGAGTGGCCAAACATGCATGACTATACCTTGCCCGAGGTGCAGTACATCATCAACGAGGTCGTGGATGCCGTCAGGAACTACGACATCAAGCGCATTCTAACCAATACCCGTCAGTCTGCTGTAACAATTCCGATGGAGGACTACGCCAAAGTAATCAACCAATTAGCCTTGGAGTTGGCCACCACCCGGCTGCAGAAGTTCGCCCGCCTGCAATCGCCCGACCCGAAACGCAACACTATTGCCAGCAATGCCGCAGCCTTGGTGGTAGGTTCTATAACCTACCGCAGTTTCGACAACGTGGAAGAAGCGATAGCATGGCTTACTGAATAAAGGTATTCCCGTATAGCCAATCTATGAGACCTTACATACTTGCCGAAACAAACTGGAGGGCTATCAAAGACCAGCAGGTCGAAATCGCCATACTGCCTTGGGGCGCTACAGAGGCCCACAACTATCACCTGCCTTACGGTACCGATAACATAGAGGCGGAGTCAGTGGCCGCTGAGGCCGCGAGGCTAGCGTGGGAGAAGGATACCAAGGTGATGGTGCTTCCAGTGATCCCTTTTGGTGTCAATACGGGCCAAGCAGACATCACCCTCGACATCAATCTGAATCCAAGCACGCAACTGGCCATCCTGCGCGATATTGTGGAAGTACTCAATCGGCAAGGTATACATAAGCTGTTGGTACTTAACAGCCATGGTGGCAACGATTTCAAGCCGCTGCTGCGAGAGTTGGGTCTTAAGTTTCCGGATATGTTCCTGCTCACTTGCAACTGGTTTCTGGCCGCTGATCGCAAGGTGTTCTTCAACAGTCCCGGCGACCACGCCGATGAGATGGAGACCAGCATCATGCAACACCTGCGCCCGGATTTAGTGCTGCCGCTCAGCGAGGCAGGGGAGGGCTGGGAGTACAAATCGCGCCTAACAGGTATACGGGAGGGCTGGGCTTGGTCGGAGCGTCTATGGTCACAGGTAAGCGACGATACCGGCATCGGCAACCCCACCGCCGCCACACCCGCCAAAGGCAAAGCCTTTTTCGAAGCCACCACCCGCAATATAGCTCAGCTGCTTGTGGAGCTCGCCGAAGTCGACCCGAAAGACAGGTATAACCGGGAGGTTAATTCGTAGGGACAGGTCGTAAGGCCGTTTCATTCTTGCGAATTCTCCCCTTGAGGACTACCGAGAACGGGAGTTCGAAGGTAGTCCTCAAGGGGATAGCCATAGAGTATGAAACTGCCCTAGGGACAGGTCGCGACCTGTCCCTACAAATGAAACCTATCTTATTTCGTCGCGATGGTGCGCAGGGCGTCGCGCATTTCGGTGAGGAGCACTTCTTCTTTGGTAGGGGCAGGCGGTACGGCCGGGGCGGCGGCTTTTTTGCGCATCATGCGGTTCATGCCTTTCACGATCAGAAAGATGATGAAGGCCAGAATGAGAAAGTTGAGCAGAACTGTTATAAAATTGCCCCACGCGAACACGGCTCCCAGTTTGCGGGCCTCTTCCAGCGCTAAACCTTCCGGCACGGCATCAGAAAGCGGCACGTAGAGGTTCGAAAAGTCCATGTCGCCAATCGCCTTGCCCACCAAGGGCATAACCAAATCATTTACAACGGAATTAACCAAGCCGCTGAAGGCCGCACCAATGATAATACCAATGGCGAGGTCCATTACGTTACCGCGCATGGCAAACTCTTTGAATTCTTTCATAACACTCATATTTAATAAAAATTTATAGGTTGGATGTATAAGTACTTTTACTGATATGCAAATATATTCATTTGTAAGTATAATCCAAGATTCCTTTTAAATGTAAAAAGCCATTGGCCGCGGTAGTAGTTATACCGTCAGCCAATGGCTTTATTTGTATTTAAAACAAGCGGCAATAGCCTGTTTTGGTGCTATTTCTTTACTTTGTAACTACTGTTTTGGTCGGAGCTGTACTCAATTTTCTCTTCTGACAACAGACCCTCAATCAGCTCGTCTGTGTACTCTTTGGTAAAGCCAAGGCTCTCGCCAAGGGCCCTTTCATCCAGCTTTCCGTTGTTCTTGCGTAAAGCCTCTAAGTATTTCTTTTTATCTTCTTCCATGCTCTTCTTCTTTATTATGCTCCCTAACTCAGCTAGGTATAGCGCATTAATTGAGCTTTAGGTTTTGGCGCGGTTGCACCTGAACCGTTTGTTTGGCCCTTTTGTCCGCCCTAATCAGGGCAATCAGTTCAGGAAGCTCCACCCGCAGATTTTCATGCTGTCCTTGGCCGGCGTCTTTTACCAGACTGTTGCTTTTGCAGATAATGTAGCTGTAGTCCATTCCCATCTTGGTGGCAATGTCGTAGAAGGGCTCGATCACGAAGCCTTCATTGAACAGTTCAATCACTTTAGTGCCTGGTTTGCAGAACATCATGCTCACCAGACCGGCTCCCGTAGCCGATACGACGGAGCTGGCCCTCGAAAATAGCTTGATTCGCTCTAGCACAGACAGCTGGCTCAACACAACCGAGCGGTAGCCAAAAGGCTTCAGGGCTTCCACTAGTTCCGCCTCGTTCTCTACCTGCCTCAACTTGGAGTCGCTTCGGCTGATGTACAGTTTTACGTTTTGCTGCGCGTCTTCGTCTTCACCGGCAAGTGGCACAAAGGAACTTTGTATGTAGTCGCAGAGCCAGTGCGGCACCAGCGTGTGGTTGCCACGCGGAGCCGTGGAGGCAATAATGCAGTCAGCTGTAAGGTGCGGGTGCTTGTCGCCGGCGATTAGCTTGCTATCCGGTATACCCAACAGGCGCAGGGTCTCGAGTTGGTAGCCATAGCGCAGGCTCGGTACCAGAAACCAGTCCACTTTATCATATAGCCCACTCTTTTTGAGCAAATGCAGGCGCGGCAACACGTCTATGAACCAATGGCAGATGTTATTGAGACCGGCTCCGCCAGTCAGCAAGGAGAACACCGTGCCGTCAAACTTGGTGGGACTCGTGAAATAGCGCTGCTCAAAGATGTTGCTATACCCGGCCTCAGTTACTTTCCCGTCTTTTAAACTCAAGGACACATTTTCTATCAGGTGGTTGTATTTGCTGATAATTGCCACGCAGCTTTCGTTGTCCGTATAGATTCTGCCATTGGGCGCTTCTACTACCACATAGTCCGTAGTGACTTCCCGCTGCGGCTTCCAGTAGGAGGAGCAAGCCTGAAACAGTTCTTCTGGAATATCTAAAGTAGTTCGAAGGTCTGGGTAAATAGGGTATACTTTCACCTCATTCTGACTCTTGGCTATCGCGAGGTCAGCGTTTATCTTATAAATGCTCTGCGGCCTATACCTGATTTTGTGCGATATAAATCTTCCTGCGATTTTCCCCAGGCGTTTTTTGATCTTTTGGAAGAGTAGCTTCATGGTATTCGGGTTAGGGTGAGCAGTAGGCAGTTATAGCCTTTCGTAAGGGCTAAGTCTTGAAGCAGCTTATTGCTTTTATATGATAGAATAAGGTAGAGATTAATTTGTATGGCCTGTACCTAACTGAACAAGTTGACTAAACGGGAATTGATAGGGGGAGTTATAAAAAACTCCTACTCCCCTTCATCAGCAAATGCTGCCATTTAAGGGGGAGTAGGAGTTGAGTTTATTGGAACGTAACCTATCATCAGTATCATAAATCAATCTGATTCTATATACTGATTCTCTTATAGGATTGTTCTCAAAAAATTGTATTAAAATTAAGCCAGCTTACGCTGCTGGTAAAACTTGTCGAGGCCAATTTGTTCTATACGAATGTTCTTGTAAGCTGCCGTTGCCTTAAACTCTTCTAAAATCTCCAGCACATCGTCGTCGATGTTCACAGAGCGGCTTGCATCAATCACAACCGTGGAGTTTGGAGCCACGTGGTCCAGCGTAAGCATAATGCTGGCCTTGTTCAGGAATGTCACCTCTTCTGACAGCACCAGTTCAACGCGTTCACCTTCGTGGTGCGCTTTTTTGTCGATAAAGAACGGTGTGCGGTAGTTGTCGCGCAGGATCATGAACACTGACACGGCACCACCAACCATAATACCCGTGATCAGGTCGGTTAGCATAACAGCCACGATCGTTACAAAGAACGGTACGAACTGGCGCTTGCCCGATCTCCACATGCTGCGGAACAGGGAGATAGAAGTCAGTTTGTAACCTACCACAAACAGAACAGCAGAAAGCGAAGCCAGTGGAATCATGTTCAGAATAAGCGGAATGGCCATCACACAGATCAGCATCACGGTACCGTGTGTGATTGTAGACAATTGGGTACGGCCGCCTGATGATACGTTGGCAGAAGTTCGCACGATCACAGCTGTTACTGGCAAACCACCAATCATACCTGATACAATGTTACCTATACCTTGCGCCTTCAATTCGCGGTTAGTAGAGGATTTGCGCTTGTACGGGTCCAGTTTGTCACCGGCCTCGGTGCTAAGCAGCGACTCCAATGAGGCGATAAAGGCAATGCTAAGCGCCACGGTGTACACCTCCGGATTGGTGATTTGGGAGAAGTCCGGGAAGGTGAAGAAAGAGAAGAACTCACCCAGACTACCTGCCGCAGGAAGCTGCACCAGACGGTTGCCACTCAGCGCCAGATGCGGGAAATATGCCACAAAGAGCTGGTTCAGGAGCACACTCACGATCACAGCGATTAGGGCAGAAGGCACAAATTTGAAGAATGTATAGCGCTTGAGGGCCGGCTGGTCCCATGCGAAGATAATGATAAGCGAGAGCACCGTGATGATGGTGGCTCCCAAGCTGATCTGGTCCAGTATACCTGTAAACAGATTAGCGCTCAGACCGTCTTCCATGCTGCCGAACAACTCCTTACCCGCGTACCCGAAAGCGTGCGGAATCTGGTTGATGATCAAGATTAGGCCGATGGAGGCCAGAATGCCTTTGATCATGGAAGAAGGGAAGAAATAGGCGATGGTGCCCGCTCGCAGGAAACCCAGTATGATTTGGAAAATACCAGCGATGATGGTGGCCACCATCACAGCTTGGAAAGAGCCCAGCGACTGGATGGCCATAAGTACAACTAAGGCCACAGAGGCAGCCGGTCCGCTCACGTTTACCTTGGAGCCGCTTAGCAGACCCACCACAATACCGCCTACTATACCTGCGATGATGCCCGAGAAGAGTGGCGCACCTGAAGCTAGTGAAATACCAAGGCAAAGCGGAAGCGCAATGAGAAATACAACAAGACCGGCAGGTAAGTCGGTCTTGACATGAGAGAAAAACCCGTCGTTGATTCTTTTCTGATCGGGTAATGAATTCTGATTCATAAAAGTGTTCTAGTATTGGGAAATAGAATAAGGTGTATAAGGTAGTATACTGAAAATGGTCTTTGGTTTAAGTAAAATCAATCTTTCATAGGCTTCTCTTCAGTCTAATTTTTTTAAAATAATTACTCTGATACTATCCGTATACTTTACTTCAAACCCATAATGCTTTGCGATCCAGTCAAATGTATGTAGATGGTAGAAGACCACATGTGTGGGGTCTTTGGCATAGTACCACGTCGGCAGCTCGCTCAGGTTTTGCCAAAGCTGCGTCATCACGATCAGAAAGCCACCTGTTTTAAGTAGCAGGCTGAGTCGCTGCATTTCAGCGTCCGGATCAAAAAAATGCTCAAAGCACTCGGTTGAGAAAATAAAATCATAGACTTGGTCCTCTTTGAGATATGGAAAGAAGAAAGGGTCATAATCATCCATAACATAGCCCCTTTCTCGCAACAACACTGACAGCGAAGGACCGGGCCCGCAGCCATAGTCCAACCCGCGCATACCTGCATGCAGGAAGGGGAGAGCCGGCACGATGGCTTTGTTCAGAAATTGCACATAGCCTGCATTGCTGACCGTGTTCTCGTGTCGCATATAATGCGCTTTTTCCAGTTCCGCAGAGGGGAAGTCTTGCTTAGCAGAAAATAGAAGCTGGCATTGCTGGCACAGGTATAGTAACCGGTTCTCCGGTCCCTGCACCTCCTTTGCTTGTTGCATTTTGCTACACAAGGGACAAACCAATTCGCTTCTATTTTCTGAGCTGCTAGGCACACTTAGTACATTTATCCCTGCCTTGCCGCTTCGAATTTGAAGTCGGAGGTAAAGTGGAAGTTCAGCTTTGGATAGTGCTCCTGCACGGAGCGCAATACCCATGACGTATCAGCAAAAAACACAGGGTTATCATCTTTGTCATAGGCGATGTGGCTGCCTTTGATCGCGATGAAACGTGCCAGCGCCTCTTTGTCGTCAGAAGTGATCCAACAGGCCTTGTAGTAGTTGAGTGGGTAAAGATCGCAGGTAGCGCCGTACTCCTGTTTCAGACGGAACTTGATCACGTCGAACTGCAGTTCGCCCACCGTTCCGATGATCTTGCGGCTACCCGGCTGTTGCATGAACAGCTGCGCTACGCCCTCGTCGGTGAGCTGGCGTATACCTTTCTCCAACTGTTTCGTCTTGAAAGGGTCTTTGTTCACCACTTCCTTAAAGATTTCAGGAGAGAAGCTCGGTATACCTTTGTACTGCAACAATTCTCCTTCCGTGAGCGTGTCGCCAATCTTGAAAGATCCCGTGTCATACAAACCCACCACATCGCCGGGCCAAGCCTCTTCAACTAGGCTTTTTTCGTTGGCCATAAAACTGGTGGGGCTGGAGAAGCGGATTCGCTTGTCTAACCTTGTGTGGTAATAGAGTTTGTTTCGCTCAAATTTGCCAGAGCAGATACGGCAAAAAGCAATGCGGTCGCGGTGGTTCGGGTCAAGGTTGGCGTGTATCTTAAAGATGAAGCCCGTAAACGCGTTTTCCTCTGGCCGCACTTCCCGCTGCGACGCTTCAATCGTTTGCGGCGAAGGAGCGATCTTAACGAAGGTGTCGAGCAGTTCGCCCACGCCAAAGTTATAGATGGCACTGCCGAAAAACACGGGTGCCAAGTAACCCTCCTTATACAGACCGAGATCGAAGTCCTCGTAAAACTCGTTCAGGAAATCGGCATCGGAACGCAGGGTGTCAGCGGATTGCTTTCCAATGATCTCGTCCAGCTCCGTTCCATTAATGTCCTCGATGGCGATGACGTCCTTGGTAAGCTGTTGTTTGTTGGCTGTGAAAAGACGAAGGTCCTTATCATACAGGTTGTATACGCCTTTGAAAGTAGAGCCCATTCCGATTGGCCAGCTCAGCGGCCGCACGTGTATATTGAGCTCCCGTTCCAGTTCGTCCAGCAACTCGTAGGGGTCGCGACCCTCACGGTCCATCTTGTTGATGAAAACGATCACTGGCGTGTTGCGCATGCGGCATACCTGCATTAGGTTGCGGGTCTGTTCCTCCACACCTTTTACGCAGTCCACTACCAGAATCACACTGTCCACAGCCGAGAGCGTGCGGTAGGTGTCCTCTGCAAAGTCCTTATGACCTGGTGTGTCCAGGATGTTGATCTTGTGCCCGGCATAATCAAAACCCATCACCGACGTGGCAACGGATATACCGCGCTGTTTCTCGATCTCGAGAAAGTCAGAAGTGGCGGATTTAGTGATTTTGTTGCTCTTGACAGCTCCCGCTGTGTTGATCGCTCCCCCGAACAAGAGTAGTTTCTCAGTAAGGGTCGTCTTACCGGCATCGGGGTGACTGATAATGGCAAACGTGCGTCTACGCAGGATTTCTTCTGAAACCATGAAGCTTAGAATAAGGCAGATCCTTACGGACCTTTATTGAAAAAAATGATATAGAATAACTCTTTACCCAGAATGGGTAAAATAAGAATCAGGGTGGAGTAGGGACGCTATGTAAAAGTAAGGCGTACATTTCAGGATGCAAAAGTACTAATATTCCATTGAATCCCAAAACCTTGTGAATATATGTCTACGCCAGCGGTTTTGCAGTATAACTAAAGTAGGGTTGTTAAGCACACTCTAGAACTGAAATTATTAACCACACACTTAAATTAACCTGAAAACTATGGCGAAGATAAAAGTTGCAATCAATGGCTTCGGCCGTATCGGTAGGCTCACCTTCAAAGCGCTCCTGCGAAAAGAAAATGTAGAGGTGGTGGCCATAAACGACCTAACCGATACCAAAACACTGGCTCACTTGCTGAAGTATGATTCCGTGCACGGTCGCTTTAATGGCATAGTGCAAGCCACGGAAAACGGTTTGATCGTAGATGGACAGGAAATCGGCGTAACGGCGGAACGGGAGCCCAGAAACCTGCCATGGGAAAAATTAGGGATAGACGTGGTACTCGAATCCACGGGTCGTTTTGTAGACGAGGCAGGCGCCTCCGGACACTTGGAAGCCGGCGCGAGAAAGGTGGTGATCTCGGCCCCTGCAAAAGGCAATATACCAACAGTGGTTTTGGGTGTGAATGAACACATTCTGACAGGCGACGAAAGGATTATCTCGAATGCGTCCTGTACCTCAAACTGTCTGGCACCTATGGCGAAAGTGCTAGACGATGCCTTCGGTATCGAGAAAGGATACATGACTACCATACATGCCTACACCGCGGACCAGAACCTGCAGGACGCGCCACACAAAGACCTGCGAAGGGCCCGGGCTGCCGCCTACTCCATTATACCTACCACAACCGGTGCTGCCAAAGCCATTGGCCTGGTCATGCCTCACCTGAAAGGAAAGCTGGACGGTGCCGCCATACGGGTGCCTATACCTGCCGGCTCGCTGACAGATTTAACTTGTATCCTAAAGAAGCCTGCTACCAAAGAGGAGATAAACGCCGCTATGAAAGATGCCGCAGACAGCACTTTGAAAGGAATCATGGAGTATACAGAAGATCCGATCGTATCCATCGACATAGTGGGCAACAAACACTCCTGCATTTTAGACGCTGAGATGACATCGGCTAACGGCACATTG
This sequence comes from uncultured Pontibacter sp., assembly GCF_947499215.1. Lineage (GTDB taxonomy): Bacteria > Bacteroidota > Bacteroidia > Cytophagales > Hymenobacteraceae > Pontibacter. The sequence continues at coordinate 557,966 of NZ_CANMNI010000001.1, read as the reverse complement.
GTGAAAGTGGTTGGCTGGTACGACAACGAAGTAGGGTACTCAAGTAGGACAGCCGACCTTATTTCTAAAATCGGCTAAAATACTAATGCCGGTGCAGGGAGCTTTTGGCTACTTGCATCGGCAATAGTGTTTTATTTCCAGTAGCTTTTATAAATTGAAAACCTATCATTAGACTGGTTATAGGTGATTCATTTTTTGGAAAGAAAGCTTATACCTATACCTCATACAAAAAGAAGGGCTTATCATATCCAGCCTTCTGCAGCACCGGTTTGGACACATTGTATACCTTCACACCAGTAGATGTTTCGCCCTCTAGTGCACCCACGTGCGCATGTCCATGAAAAGCAACCAGCACACTGCGTCGGTTAAGCGGCTCTTCCAAGCGGGAGCAGCCAAGAAAGGGGTGAATGGCTTCTGGCTCGCCCTCTACGGTGGCTCTGATCGGGGCATAGTGTAGTAGCACGACCTTCTTCATGTCACTCTGTTCGCTATCAAGCTGGGCCAGTGCGGCATCGAGCTTTAGCGCTTCGGTCACTGTTTCCTGTACGAAGTCCTTGTTCAGTTTTTCGCCAAACATGCCCAGCATGTAATTATCGAAACCGCCGCCATAGCCTTTGACACCTGCAAAACCGACATTTTCTATCACCGTAAAGTCACCGTCGAGCAGCTTGAGGTTGGTCTGGGCAAAAATTTTGCGCAGTTTCTTCACTTGGTCGTGGTCATAATCATGATTACCTAGTACTGCTAACACAGGTATAGAGCAGGCTCTTAATTCCTCGGCCAACACTTCTGCTTCGCTCTCACGACCGGTATCGGTCAGGTCACCGCAGAGCAGCAGCACATCCGCCTCTTCTGACACTTGCTTGAAAAAATCAACCCACTTGCCTGCATCTTGCTCATTTACATGTATGTCGCCTACGGCTGCAATGCGTAGTTTTTTATGTTCTGTAGTTGCGTCTTGCATTGTGTTTCTTTTGATTGGAAGTATTACTACGTGACAAGTCCGCCTCAGGATAGGTGAGATGCTTTAAACCTGCCCTCAAAATAAACAGCCCTCGCATAGGTTGATGCGAGGGCTGAGTAAGCTAACAAGTATAATTAACTAGTTTCCGGTTCTGTTGATTTCCTCTAGGTTGATGTTGCGCTTTTTGGCTTCAAAGGATTTGCCTTTAGCGAAATTGTAGCGGAGATTAATACGTATGCTTTGGTTGCCTTGGTACTGAACGATCGAGTTCAGGTTGCCATCCATTTCGGTTCTAACTTTCAGCATGCGGGTTTTGAAAATGTCCGTGGCATTTACTGAAAGCGTCAGGCGGTCATCCATAAAAGTCTTTTTCACACCGGCATCCAGCCACCACTGACTTTTTATCTCATACAGGCCATATACACCAGGGCCATGGAAACCAGCGTTCAACTCGAGCCGGATATCTTTTGGCAACTGTATGTTCTGATTAGACTGCAGCATGACGAACACTTGGTCGTTTACAATGTTTTCGGTTTTCACCTCCTGAGTGTATCGCTGGTAGGCCAGTGTGGCCGTGTTGCTCATTTCCCACTTGCCTGATAGTTGCACCGGCGCTACCAGCGTACCATACACGTTCTTATAATTACTTACATTGCGCTGGCTGAACACCGTGGTGTTGTCTTCGCTGTTGTATACCGGTACCTCACCGATAAAGTCAGAGGTTACTGCGTAGCCCATCATCAGGTTGTAGCGCTGCTTCAGGGTCTGCGTTACCTCAAACGAGTTGGTGTACTGCGGCTTCAGTTCCGGATTGCCCTGTGACCAAGTATAAGGGTCGAGGTAGAAGATAAAAGGGTTCAGCTGTCCGTAGAACGGGCGGTTGATGCGGCGGCTATACTTGTAGCTCACCTCGTAGTTGTCGCTCACCTTCTGCTGCAGGAAAACGCTTGGGAAAAAGTTAAGGTAACTGCGCTCGGTTGGGTCTTCTAGGGAAATTAAGTCTCCCTCTGAAAAAGTCTGCTCCGCACGGAGGCCTGTCACGATTTTCCAAGTGTCATTAATTTTGGTGGAGTAGTTTACATAGCCAGCCAAGATATTTTCGGTGTAAATGAAGTGATTGGTGCGCTTCGGGTCAAGTGTTTTACGGCCGTCGGTTACCTCATAGAACAGCAGCTCGTTGTCTGATACCACATGGCTGCCTTTGGCACCTAACTCCAGTTTGCCATGCTGACCTATTTTCTTTCCGAAATCCACTTTAGCAGATAGGATGTCGTAGCCTGCTGGGTTATAGCTTGTCAGGTGCTCTTGACTTGCCAGCTTACCATCGCTCAGGAAGAACTGATCATTCTTGAAAACAAAGTCTGTTTCATCGGTAATACGGGCGTAGTCTAAATCTGCAGTAAGGGTGGTGCCCAAGGTGTCGAGTTTGCCGTTGTAGTGGAGGTTAAAAGTACCGTTGCGATAAGTGCTCTCATGCTCGTTGGTGGCATCTATGAAGCGGCTGTCCGCTGCCATAGGGCGGCGCAGGTTCGATGCGGTGTTAAAGATCCCTTCATTGGCAGAGTAGAACATGTTGCTCATAAAGCCGACACTGTGGCGGTCGTTTATATCGTAGTCCGTGCCAATTCTAAGGCTGGAGTTAAGGCGCTCGCGTTCTTCGTAGCCTTCTTGATCGAAGAAGCTTTTGCCTGCCGGGTCGTTAAAGATGCGCTCCATGTCCATGTCGCGGAAAGACATGCGGCGGGACAAATCCACGCCAACTGTCGTGTTCCACTTGCCCTGCTTGTGGCTCAGGTCGAAACCAGAGGTATAGGTGCTGAGGCGGTTATACTGGTAGCCGGCATACACATTGCCGTTCATGCCAAAAGCTTCATTCTTTTTTAGGTTGATATTGATAATGCCTGAGGAGCCCTCCGCATCGTAGCGGGCGGATGGATTGGTGATGATCTCCAAGTCTTTCAGGTTTTCAGCGGCCATACCTTGCAGCAGGTTCTGCAACTGTTTGCCATTAAGGAAAGACTGCTTCCCATTGATCATGACCTGCACCCCGGGCTTGCCGTTCAGGGAGATGTTACCGTCCTGATCGATCCATACGCCGGGAGATTTCTCCAATACTTCGTAAGCGGTGCTGCCTGTAGCCAGTGCCGTGCCTTCCACACTTACTACCATCTTTTCGGCATCGTTGGTAATTGTGGGGCGCATGGCCTGCACGGTAACTTCTTTTAGGGTTTTCACATCGGGCTGCAACTGCAGTTTGCCGAAGTTCCTGCTAAAATCAGTGCCGGATACGTCAAACACTTCCGTGACAACCGGCAAGTAGCCCAAGCCACTTACCTTCAGTTTGTAGCTGCCTTTCGTCGGCGTTTTGATGCGAAAGGTTCCATCCATTTCAGCGATCGCGCCTGTTACAACAGCATCGGAAGAAGCGGAGAGCACCGCTACGTTGACAAAGCCCAAGGCTTCGCCTTTCTCGTCGATCACCGTTCCGGCTAGCATTCCCACAGATTGTGCTAAAGCATTGGTTGTGAGCGTTGTAATAAGTGTTAATGCGAATAAGTAGAATAACTTTTTCATAGTATTATTTTGTTAGCGTGTATGGTAATTGAATGATGCAAAGCTAATGTATAGTACTTTGTAATGCAAGGTACTGTTTAGTTTATTATATGAATCAATCAAATTACTCCGCCAACTGCCCTAAATTTCCGACGAATGTTTTTGCGTAACTGGAAATCTGGACGAAATGGATACTATGGTAAGCACAGGCCTTTTGCACGATGTGGATATAGAATAGATGCGAAAGAGGGGCAAACGGTTGCTCGAGGTGGGAACAATATTTATAGGGGAGGAGAGTAGGAAAGAGAATTTGCTACTCAGCGGCTAGGACAAGCGGGATTGTCTCAGTTTGAGATCGGATTCAAAGTCCTAAAGTGGTTAGGGTGTCGCTCACGGAGCAGGCGCAGCATGTAGCGGAACACATAATAGCGTTCATGTTGCTTTTCATCTTTATCGAGTGATTGGCGATAGTCAAGCGTTTCCAGAAGTCCGGCTGTGTCTTGATACAGTAAGTAACTGTAAACTCTGTAGAAATATTTCTTCGCTGCAGAAGGCTTTACCTTTAAGCCTGTAACTTCACATACTGCTTTTTTTAAATTCTCCATGGTAAGACCCTATGTTTATGATTACAAGCTGGTTATGACGTTGTTGAAATTTAAAACTACAACAGCTTTGTCCATGAAAAAATGACTGATATCACTTTATAGCTTAAAGGGTCTGAAAACTTGGTGAATGCATAATATCAGCTCAAAAAAATAAGGCACTAATTTTTTTTACATTGAAATACAGTGAGTTAAGGCTGTTAAATCGGAGTCTCCACTTAATAATCAAAACGAGGCACGATTTTGATACGTTTATGAATATAACAGTAAATAATTTACTGTTATAAAGATATGCCTAGCACCCCCTATATTAATATCGAACTGAATCCAGAGTATAATTTGGTTCAAAGTCAATGGCTCAGAGCGGTTGACAGCGCAGAGTATCGGAGATCTTTAAAGAAAACCTATGACGCTATAAAAGTAAACAGTGTAGTATGCTGGCTAGCGGACATTACCCGCCTTAGTTCGCCGAACATGATAGATCAGAAGTGGACGGCAGAATTGTTAGGCAAGCGCATGTCCGCTACACGTTTACGAAAAATAGCGCTGGTGCTACCGGACGATCTATTCTTAGAAGTGGTGGTGGAGAAAATAGGAGAGCAGGTAGTGCGCATGACAAAAAACCAAATTCAAATTGCCTACTTCAATAGCCATGCGTCTGCTTTTCAATGGCTATTGTCTAGGAAAGACTCAGAAGGACTTTTTAGGGAAGACATTTCATAAGGCATTTACATAGCTCAATTACATGGTAAATGTATAAGTATGGTGGGTATAATGACATAATTCAGAGGTAGAAGAGTTATATTTAATTAAAAATAGAATAATATTATAATTTAGTTTGAACTTTTGGTTGTTGAAGGCTGTACTAATCTTGGTATTTATTAACAACGATTAGCACATACGCACGACTATGAAAGAGCTCGAAAGAATCCAGAATGCCCTACGCCACAGCAACACCCTTGTAATTAAAGACAAAGAGAAAAAAGTGGAATGCTCCTTTATCAAAGAGGGGCTTGTGTACGACAATTTTCAAATAGAAAATAAAGTGCTGGCTTCAGCGCTTCATGAAACAAGCTTAAACGGTATTGTGGAGGGTTTGAATTTTGAGCGGCTTAAAAATACCTATGACTGGTTCGCACTTCGTGTTAAGTCCAGAATGTTATTAGATGCCTTGAAATAGTGAATTCCATAGCTGTACAAAAAGCCCTTCGCAATTTTCTTGCGGAGGGCTTTTTGTTTGTGCTCGTCTTATGCTGATACTAGTAACCCTCAGTCAACAGAAAGAGTACCCTGCTGTATGACATTATCATTTGCCATACACATGCTGCTGCACGTAGGAGTGCCCTTACTGGTAGCAGCCCTTTTTTACAGAGAGCAGTTTATGCGGGCTTCGCTGCTCATGCTGGCTGGTCTAGCCATAGACGCCGATCATTTGCTTGTGAGGCCCATTCTAGATCCTTGGCGCTGCAGCGTGGGTTTTCATTTGCTACACCAGTACTGGATCATCCCATTTTACGTATTCTTAGCTCTTTTCCCTAAAACAAGGCTTGTCGGACTAGGGCTCGTCATCCATATTATCCTCGACTGGATTGATTGTTATGTATAGAATTTAGGTGTTTAAGAATTTTGGAGTTGAGCAGTTCCGTTTAGGCGATGTATAAAAGTATAAATGCCCGATCTAACAAGATCGGGCATTTGTAACATATGATTTTGATTTATAGAGCTGCTGAGTCTAGGTATAGTGCTTATATGAATTTCTAAACCTTCAAACTCCTAAATTCATCACTAGTTCACCACTTCCTCGTTGCTGCCGCACTTAAGCATGCTGCTTCCGAAATATGGGTTGCGAATTTCAGCATTGGTGCTCACCCAGTAGGCGCCTTGGTTATTGTTTACCATCGGGCAGTGCTGGTAGTATACTTTTTTATCGGTTGCACCAAAAGCCTTCGTCAGCGAAAACACAGCCTCCGACAGGTCCTCGAGCTGGTTGCGCTGCTCAGCAAGGTCATTGGTGCCGGCGATGGCAGCGGCGCTCTTACGCACCATTTCTACCTTTTGTTCAGCGTATTCTTTCTGCTCAGGTACCTGTAGCGCAGCTACCGGCATCGCATTAGCGGAGGTAAGCACAGCGTCGGCGGCCTCTTTAGCGGCGGCGGCATCCGACTCCACCATTGCGTCCTTCAATACAATGTATTCATCCAACAACTGGGCGAGGTTGCGCTGCATAGGCTCGGCTACCGAGTCGAACGTAGGTGTTTCCACAACCACAGTGCCGGCAGTGGGCATATTGTCTCCGTGGGCCATACCATCGTGATGTTCATGGTCGTGTGCTTCAGTTGACTCAGCGGTTTCTTGGTTGCCGTCAGACGAGCAGGACGCGAAGGCAAACATAGCCACTAGCGCTGCAAATAAGGTCGTTTTTTTCATTGGTTTAAACAGTTAGGGTATAGTTGATGCTACTTTCTAAAATGGCTGCTAATGGAGCAGCTTTCACAAAGTTAAGCAATTGTGGCGAAATAGCCGCAAAGGCAGCGTTTAGCCTATACCTGCTTTTACGTATATTTGGAAAAAGCAAAAGCAAAGCAATGGTTAGGATTTATCATAATAACAGGTGCAGCAAAAGCCGCCAGACGCTGCAACTGCTGCAAGAACAGGGGCAAGCGGTTGAAGTGGTTGAATATCTCAAAAACACGCCTTCTGCAGAAGAATTGAAAGATGTGCTCTCTAAACTCAACCTAAAACCTGAGCAGCTCATCCGGAAAGGGGAGCAGGTATACAAAGACCAATTCGCGGGGAAAAGCCATACGGATGATGAGTGGATCCGGATCATGGTCGAAAACCCTTCTCTTATCGAGCGCCCCATTGTGGTGAACGGCAACAAAGCCGCTCTTGGCCGGCCACCTGAAAATGTATTGGCTATCCTATAAGCGGGGGATGGGTTACAGGCTTTTACAGGTATAGGGTAGAGCAACTTCTTAACCCTATACCCGTGTGCTAGAATGGGTAGCCGATGGCGATGTTCAGCACCACGCCTTGCTCCCCCGGTTCGGGATTGAAACGGAATTTAAAGTCGTTGAGAACAAAGCGTTCGCCTTGTGGCAGGTAGGGCACCCGTACCGGTATACCTAAGTCAAACCTGATCACGAAAAACTCTATGTCCACGCGCAGTCCGAATCCAGTGCCTACCGCCAGTTCTTCGATCAGGTTCCCGGCTTTGAACTTAGGTTTCTCCAGATTGCCATTGCGGTCGTAGGTTTCGTTTATCAGCCAGATATTACCTGCGTCCACAAACACCGCCCCCCTGAAAAAGCCGAAAATAGGAAAACGGTACTCGGCGTTGGCCTCCAGCTTAATGTCGCCCACTTGGTCGAAAAAAGAGAAAGCCAAGGTATCCGGCACATTGTATGTGCCCGGGCCGATGCTGCGCGCCCGGAAGGCCCGGATGCTATTGGGCCCGCCGATAGAGAACTGCTTCACATAAGGCATCGTCCTAGAGTTACTGTAGGGCACGCCCACACCCGCTAAGAGGCGCGTCGCCAGCTGACTCTTCTCCGAGAAGTTTAGGTAGTAGCGGAAGTCGTTGTCAATGCGGGTATACTGGCTATAAGGCTGACCCGCAATGGTACGCGGTGGCACGGGCGGATCCGCATCGTCATCGCGGCTGTCGTTTCCCAACAGTGCTTGCACCCCGCTAATCAGGTTACCCGACACATCGAGGGTGGTGGCATTAAAGAACTGATGCGTTTTCTTCTCGAGAGCCAGCGTACTGAACGTGTGCTGATAGATAGAGCCTATAATAAACTGCTCCTCAAAACTACTCCGTAAAAAGGGATTAACCTCCAGCAAGTTTTCGAACTCCTCTGTCTGCCGGCCCAAGCGCACGTACTGCAAGTTGATCGGCGTGAGGTCATGGGTGATAGTTTGTTTAGGTCGCCAGTTATACCCATAGGAAGCGTTGAAGGAGCTCATTTGAAAGAACTGTACCCGGTTGAGGAAGTTGTATCCTAAGGTGATTCGGGTTTTAGGCACGAACGCTGAGCGTAGGTTGGGCAGATTGAAAGGAGCCACCAACCTTGGGAAAGTAAGGGTTGTCTGTGCCCCCAATTCGTAGGAGTTCAATCCAACCGGATTCTCCGAACCTGCCTCCTCACCGCTCACAACCCTACGGCCACCCACTTGGTTCTCGAAGCGTCCCGTCAGGTCAAGGGTGAGCATCTCGGACCCTTTAAACGCATTGCGGTTGCGAAACGAAACTGTTACGCCCGGCCCCGCCAAGTTGTTTGATTTGCTCACCATTTGCGCCTCCGCCCGAATAGACTTCTTCAGAGCCGGCGTCATGTAGATAAAAGCATCGAGCCGGTCGTCTCTTGCAGTATCACGTTCATACTGCAGGTTCACGAATTTGTAAGCGCTCAAGCCCGACAGTCTGCTTACGGTGAGCAAATGATTGCGCCGGCTGTACACACTGTCCCTCGCTACAAAAAGGCCCGGCACCACATGCTTGGCCCGCACATAGTTTTCGTTCGGGATGTAATTGTAGGCATCGAAGCGCAGGGTGTCGCTTACTGAGAGGCTGTCGTTGAGGGTATAATTTGCGTTAATGAAAATATTGTCAATCTTATAAGGGCGCAGCGCTTGGGAGGGAAGATCTTGCTTGAGACGCAGGAGCACATCCACTTCCTTGCTGCCCACGGTAGTGTCGGCGCTGAAAATAAGCATGTTCGGTGCGAAATAGAAGTAGCCTCTGTTTTTGAGCGCTTGGTCTATGCGGGCGCGCTCAGCGATCATCTTATCTAAATCATAGGGCTCACCTTTTACCAGCAGGGAGTTTTCCTGCATCTTACTGATTTCAGCGTGAATGGGCAGCGAGTCGCTTCGGGTGTACTCGATGTTGCGGATGCGGTATGGCTCCTGCACGGTGGCCGTCCAAGATATAGTCGCTTTTTTCTTTTTGACAGTGGTGTCGCTTTGCACGGTATTGTAAAAATAGCCGCGGTTGTGTAGGCGTGCGTGCATCACTTCGTTGATGCTGGATGTATCCACCTCCGAGAGCAACACGGGCGGTTCTCCCAGCTTGTTCTGTATCCAATTCTTCAGGCCTTTTTCCTTATCGGTGTAGAAGGCGTTGTAGATCCACAGTTTAGGGCGCATGCCCAGTATAGACGCGTTGGGTTGTGGCCGTACGGTGGCGCTCAGTTCGGTTTGCAAATCGCCGCTGCGGTTGCTGCTGTCTCCCTCATCGTTAATTTTTACATCATATCCGGCAAACAGGGCGTCCCCCTCGGGCACGGTCTTGGTGCTGCTGCAACCGGGCAATACCCAGCACAGCGCCAGACTCAAAGCGAATAGGGTATAGCGTAAAGCTGCTGTCATATTTGGCTTATTCTTCTTTAACTGTTTCTTCTACTTTTTCTTCGGCCTCTTCTTCCTCTTTGCGTTTTTCTCGCTCGTTTAGTTCGAGGGCCTGCTGCATGCGGCGCTCTTCTTTGCGGGCCTCGCGGCGTTCGAGACTTCGGAACAGGTCAGAGAAATTGTCGTAGTCGCGCACAAAGATGAGGGCCAGACCTGTTGCTCTAACATCACCCTCCAAAAAGCCCTCGTACTGGTTTCGCTGGAAAGCGCGCACCCTGAGCATGCCGTCTTTGGTAAGGGAGTACTCCACTGACACGTCGCCACCGAAGCCACTCATGTTGCGCTGCTGCTCCCGCTGCCCCTCCAAGCCGATATCGGTACCTACGCGCACGGTCAGTCTATCATCGAGGAACTGCTGGCGCATGGCCACATTTAAGTCGGTGCGGCCCTCAGCTGATCCTGAAGAGTAATCTTCATAAGAGCTCACGCCCAACTCCAAGCCAAGCCCACCGGCGTAGCGGTTGGTTAACTGGTTGAGCTGGTCGGACATTACTTGGCTCAAACTGTTACGGGCTGTTGATCCGAGTCCGCCTCCGCCTGCACTGGCTAGCGGGTCCTGTGCCAAAAAGCGTCCTAGAACGAGCAGTGCGAACACCTGTTTGTTCAGCTCCGACTCATTCTGTCGCAAAGCGATCAGCCGGCTCTCCACAGTTCCGTCCAAGGCGCCGCGGCGCTGCTCTTCCAGTTGTATGTCAAAGCCGATTTCAGGCTTTAGCATTTCTCCATTGAGGTTAACAAAGACTTCAAACGGAAGCTGGGTGCGGTAGCGGTTTTGAGCAGCCTGCTCCAAGTTACCAATCTGGTCCATTACCAGCTCCATGGGAGCGGTTTGTATTCTGTAAATCGCAGAGATCTGCATATCAGCTAGTAGAGGGTCACCGGTCCAGTTGATGTAGCTGCCTTCCGCTATTTCAAGTTCGCGCGATACGAGGTCGTAGAAGTCCATGCTATACATGCCCTCAGTAATCTCATAGCGCCCGCTCATGCTGATTTGTCCACTTGGGGTGATGCCGATGTAGAGCGGAGAGGCGCTGCCGCGCACCACCAGATTGTCTCCCGTAGTCGGATCGATAATGATTGTGATGGTTGTCGCGTCGGTCACTGTGATCTGGGCGTCCACATTGGCTCCGACAAAGCCTGTAGTAGTGGCTTGTTCTATTGCTTTACCTATGATGGCATTGAGGGAATCGTTCAGCGTCACAAACTCTACCACACCCTCCCGTTCCGCAGCGGCCACATCGTCAGCCGGGATAACGGTGGTAAAGGTAGAGTTATCGAGCACTGTTGCGCGCACGTCGATGGTAGGCTCCAGCATACTGCCTGTAATGGTGGCATCAGCGGCTAGCTGTACAGTGCCATAGAACAGGTCATTGTCTTTTGCCGTGGAGTTCATCGCCAAAAAGCGTTCGGTGTTGGCCTTCAGATCAAAGGTATAGTCGGTATAATTCTGCGTCAGGATATTGCCATTGATGTCGAGGTTATTCCCGAGAGAGTCTGTGATAGTGAAATTCTGCATGCTGATTCCCTGCTCCGTAAAGTCGAGTCGCTCATTCTGCAGGGTAAACACCGAGTTGAGCATGGTCAGGTTAAACTGGGCTTGGTTAAAGTCCAGATTGCCCCGAACGTTCGGCTCATTGAGTGTGCCGGTAATGCGCAGCTTGCCTTTGGCGCTTCCGGCCAAATCGTCCACCATGCCTGCCGTAAAGCCTCCGAAAGAGGCGATGTTCAGGTTGGCGATGTTGGCGTCGAGGTTGAGCAGGCTGGCATCGGGCTGCGCTTCATAAAAACCATTGACCTGCACTTGGTTCCCATTCCCCGTAAGGGCCAAGTCGAGGTTGTAGCGGTTGCCGCCCGCACTGTTGGCCTTCAAGGCAATATCACCCACAGGTATACCGGTATAGGCAAAGTTGCTAACGGTCAGGTCAGAGGTGAAGCCTGGGTTGCCAGCCATTAGGTCGGTAATGGTGGCGGTCCCGTTGATCACACCGGTCAGCAGGCTGTCCTGCTGCTGGAAGGATTGCATGATATGTCCGATCTCGAAATTGCCGAACTCCACCTGTAGCGGCGCCTCCGGCCGTACCGGACCCGTGCTGTTGAGCAGCAGGTAGTTGCCGTTTCGCTCCAGCCGGATATTGTTGGCGTACAGCAGATCGGTGTCGAATTGCAGGTAGTTGTCCTCCGGCACTGACCAAGGTTCCCCATTAATCACCAGCTGCTCTGGGTTGAAAGAGAAGCGGTAGCCGGTGCCTAGGCTGTTGAGGAGTCCCCCAATCACAAACTGTGCTGTGCTGTCATTGTCCAGCATCGCCAAGCGCAGGGTCAGGTCGTTGTCGCGTGCCGCTCCGTCGAGGCTCACATTGTTCAGGAGTAGGGAAGGGGAGCGAATCTCGTTTACACCCACATGGTAGCCCATCTGTTCGCGATTGCCCCGTACCCGCAGGTCAATATCCCGCAAATTATACGTTGTATAGGTGAGCTGACCCACATCGGCATCCATTTCGAATAGCTGGCTCTGCCCGTCGTAGTTGGCTGTGATCGGACCTCTGACCTGCAATTCCTCAAGGCCGGGTACAAAGGAGGCGATGATGTCTGGTCGCCGTACCTGCAGTTCCACCTCAAAATCGCCGAGGTTCAGGTTTGCCGGATAAGGCGGGTCAGGCTGCAGATCGAAATAGGCGGAGAAATGCTTGGCCAATGCGGTAGGCAGCTCGCTAAGATCGTTTGCAAAACGCATGTCTGCATTCAGTATGCTGGAGGTCAGCTCGACTTCCGTTCCCGGAGCCTGCTGATTTAGCACCAAGTAGAGCGAGTCGACTGGGTAGGATACCTGTTGATGGCGTAGCAGGACATTGTCGCCCTCCAGCGTGCCGCTGATGTCGCTGGCGTCCTTGCCTGCGAAATTACCCCGCAACTGTCCGCGCAGGCCGAGCTCTTCCTCGTAAAAGTTGAGGGCTTTCAGGTCTACGCCTTTCAGGTCCAAGTCAAACACATACACGCCCCGGTTTGGATCGCGCATGTTAAAGTCACCCTTCAGGTCGAAGTTCAGGTTTTCGTCGCGTGCTTTCGCCACAACATGGTACAGGTTGCGGTCAATACGGGCATCAACATCCACGTTGTTGTAAGCGTAGTTGTTGTAAGTGGCTTCCCTAATTCGGGCCTGCACATTGGCGCGCATGGTTTCGGGGCTTAGGCCAGTACCTTTAGCGGTAGCTTCGAAAGCAACACGGCCGACACCATAATCCTCTGTAAACAGCTGCTTAAGATCAAAGCCCGTGGTTTTGACAGTAGCTTGGAACGGCTCTGATCCTGCCGGTCCGGGCTGCATATCTACAACTGCGTTCAGATTGCCAAAGGTGCTGCGCAGATCGGCTCGCAAGTCAAAGTCCTCCAAACTGCCGCTATACCTGCCGGTCATGCTCAGGTTAGCCGGAATCCTAATCTCGGGTGGGATGGTGCCGGGAGGGGAGAGGGCCAGTATGTCGGTGCGGGTAGTGACCATGCGGTTAATGTCGAGGTCAAGGCGCAGCCTGTCAGGGTCCATGGCATTGCGCACGTTGCCACTTACGTCCACGGTAGTGCCTTGCAGACCGGCCACTTGCAGGCGCTGGATATTGAGGTTGTCGATGCGTCCCTGCGCCCGGCCATCTACTTGAATCGTGGACTTGGCTATCTTTCTGAACGATGGGTTGTCTGCCAGATCAGGCGCGAATAACAGCACATCCTGCATGCCGATGCGGGAATTGTCGATGTCGAGCTCCAAGCGAACAGACTCGAGGTCGTCGGTGAGGTCGTCCCAAGAGGTATAGCGCATGGCCAAGTCCTTGGAGATGCGGCTATGCCCGGTCTGCAGGTCAAGGTCGGCTAAGCGTGCATGGGTAGAGTCGAGAGTGATAGCCGCTTGAAAATTGTTGACACGGAAGCCGCTTTGCTCTTCCAGTTTAAGCTGGTTGAGCTGCATGCCCATGCGGTTGAGGCTATACCGGATATCCTCTGCATCCATTTCGATGTTGCTGAACTTAAGATGGTCGTAATCCATGCCACGTGGCTGTCGCGGGGCGTCTGCATTGTCCATGCCTGCCTCCAAGTCCGTGACGTTCAGTTTACCCAAGGTGACTACCCATTTTACGGGCTGCCCCTGTGTTTTCTCCACCGATTCGTCTAGCTTGCGCACCGTTTCAGCGGGATTCACGGCTAGTGAGTCACTGGGTTTGTACTTCTCCTGCACATACAGCACCTTGGAGTCGTGCAGATCCAGACTGCGGAGGTCGATGTTGGCATTGGGCAGGTCGATGTCGTTAACAGCCAGTTCCGTTTTGCCAAGCTTCAGCTCGATGCGCTGATCGGCAGGTATACTGATGTAGCTAAGTGCGAAATTCTCTATGTCTACTCCGTTCAACCCAAAGTCAAAGGTAATTGGCTCAGACTCTTCATCGGGGGGTAGTTTGGATTGCACGTAGTTCACGCCTGAATTGCGCAATTCTATGTTATCAAGGCGGTATATTTCCTCTTCGAGGTTCAATTCCTCCATGGTTGTGGTCAGTTGCCCGACCCGAGCCCTTATATGATTGCCGCCCGCCTCGTCGTTGAAGTTGACATACACCTTTTCAAGATTTATGTGTCCGAGTTCGATCTTCATGGCCGAGGTCGTATCGGCGGGCTGGGCTGCGGTAGTGTCGGTGGCAAAAGCCTCGGCTAAAAAATCGAAATTTGAGGTTGAGTCTGGCCGGATGTGCAGGTTGAGTGTGGCCTGTTGCAGGTCTATTTTGCTGATGTTTACTTCCCCTCTGATCAAGGACCAGATTTTGATGTCCACCCCCAAGCGCTGGCTATACCAGAGCGTATCCTGCTGTTGATCTTCAAGGTATACCTCTTCCAGCACAAGGGCATTGCGCCAGTCGGTTTTGAAGCGCCCTATTTCTACCCGGGTGTCAAGCATGCCCTCCAAATAGGAGGCCCCTTTCTGGGCGGCAAAATTTTGCACTTTCGGGAACTGCAGTGCGATGATAATCAATAATAATAGGCCCACTACAATGGCGAGAAACCACAGTATGACCTTGGCGATGGTCTTTCCGATATGTTTAGCTGATGCGATATGTGTATAGGGTTTACTGTAAGCCTTTACGGAAGAATGCTAACAAGGATAGAATTTTTTACTAATGGCTATGGTGGCTGCATATGTTTGCTTCAACCGGATTTAAAAGTAACGCAGCAAATTAGCCACAGCGGTATGTGGACAGGTATAGAGTATTTTGCTAAAGCGGTGTTATAACTAGTTAATAGCCAAACAACTAGGTGTTGTTTAAGTAAAATTATCAGAGATGTAAATTAGCTAAACGCATGGCAGAACCTACTATACCTCCCGGATTTCAGGATATGTTACAAGTTGGACTGGTGGAAGCCCTGTTGGGGCGTCGGTCCCGCCGCTTTTTTATGGGAGCCGAGATACCCGACGGCGTGTTTGCCTACAAGTCGCAACATGAGCCGGTGCCGCTTTCAGAGCTGGAGAAAATGCTGGTAGTAACCGCTTGCGCGGGTAATACAGGTTGGCACAACATGATATACCGCGCGCAGCGCTATGCGCCCCACCTTTCTAACTATGCCGCCGCCGCCGGTGGCCGTACTTTTCCTTCCGCGGCTGGCTTCCATACCTCCAAGACTTTTTTCACGGACGATACGGGTGTGTACGTGCTGGACAACCGGGACGCGCCAGCCGCCGCTGACAGAGCGGCAGACGGCTCAGTTGATCTGGATGCCGTGGTGCAGGCCATGCAAAAACACGTCAGAAAACTGCAGGACGGTCGATTGAAACTTCCGGCCGAGGTGCCCTTTGTTGAAGCGCATAATACGTGGGTAGCTAACAAGCCGGGCACGCTGCTAGTGATTCCGGTGGCGGATCTGGCGCAGCATACGCTATTGGCGATTTGTTACATGCTACAGAACGGCCTCGTGCTTTTTGATGACATCAACAAAAGTGCTATACCGGGTATAGAGCGCTTCAAAGACATGGTGGACATTAACAATGTGTGGCCGATCACTTTTGTGGAGCAGTTGTCGCTGGCCGAGGTGACCGTGGAAATGTCAACTTCCTGCTACGCCGGCTCGCTCATGCTGCAGGCCATGGGGCTTGGAGGGTGGCTTTATGATGGGATAGACCCCTTTAGCGTGCTGGGGGCGAGTGGGGTGGAGGGTGTAGAAGGCTTGGGTTTTCGCTACGATACGGATGATCGGTGGCCATACCCGAACCCTACTGGCTTAACAGGGGTGATGGAGGCTTACTGTCCGCCGCACTATCCGGACATGCGCGCCGCCGTGGAGGCGGTGTGTGACAGAAAATTTGGAAAAGGAGGTCCGTTTAACCCAGAGACACCCGGTCCGTGGCGGGATGCGGCTAAAGTGAGGGGTGCCGCCCAAGTGCATGACGAGAAGTTCCGGGAATGTGTGGCCCTGCAGGCGCAGTACGTGTTCGATACCTTTGGGAAATTTCCGGGTACAGTGCCTTCGTTGTTTATCTGTACCTATCTGCAGGCGCACCATCTGGATTTGGCCTTCTATGACAAGTTCTACAAGCCCGGCGCCTACTTGCATACTCATGCAAACCACATGGCGCAGTGGCATCCTGTTACGCCATCATGACGTTGTAGCGGTTGTAAACGCCCATGAGTTCGCCCGTGGCCAGCACATGCGGCCCTATTACCCTAAGTAGCCCCTGCTTGCCCGTGCCCTCTTTTATATTGAGCATCACATCGAGGGCGTATACTTTAAAATAATAGTGGTGCGTGCCCTGCGGCGGACATGGCCCCCCATAGTGTAACTTGCCAAAGTCGTTTGTGCCCTGTATGCCGGGTACTTCTCCTTCTTCTATGAGGTTCGTGGGCGGCACGTTCCATACCAGCCAGTGTGTCCAGATACCCCGTGGCGCATCCGGATCCTCTACAATAATCACCAAACTCTCTGTATACTTTGGGAGATTTCTTATTTCCAAGGGAGGGCTGATATTTTCACCATCACAGGTATAACGGGTAGGTATACGTTCCCCTTGCTGAAATGCAGCACTAGTCAGGTATAGCTTCCCGTGAGTTTTAGTTTGCATAGGCTTCTGTTAACTAGTGAAATCGACGTGTTAAGACGCTCAAAACGCAAGGGTATCAGGTAGAGTAGGGGGCAGGCAATCGACTGAAGTATTATGGTTTATATATTAATATAATAACTTAGATTTATCATAAAGGTTAGCTTTTTTGATTGAAAAAAGTATAGATTTACTAAAAAAATTATTAATTTACTGGCGAAAGTATATGTTTTACCCGTAAAAGGTGAAAAAATAGGTATAAGCCGAGTGAAGGGAAATAGAAAGTTGGGGTTTAGGCCGCGGGAAAAGCTGGGAAAGCCGGCAAATTTCCGTACAGTTTATGAAAATTAAAAAGCAATACGGATATGGAAAAGATGATCATCTTATCAGTACTGGCAATTTATGCGGTAAGCTATTTCATTTACTACATGTATGGAAAAAAGGAGCGATCCGGGCGAGACTATGACCGTTACCGCCTGTAGCGTTCCCCTTGTCTTCGATCTCTTTTAGTGTGCAGGCTTTTGGCTGAACCATGGTTTGTGCGTGTGCATAAAAAAAGGTGCCGGACTTAATCCGGCACCTTTTTTATCTAATGGGAAATTACTCTACTTATCTGACAGTGCTTAGCTGCAGATAATTAACCAAGTCGTCTATCGAATACACGGGTATTTCGTCCGGAATCACGACGTTATACCTTTTCTCCACGGCTAGTATAATATCCACTACGTCAACTATATCCAATCCATTTTCCCAAAGACCTTTGGGACCGGATAGTTTATGGGGGGCGATTGCTTTTAATCTGCTTATCAGATTAATTACCTCTTTGTACAAGGTAGTTCTAGGATCTGCCATATGCTTAAAAATAAAGGGTAGTATTGAACCTCGCATTTCCCTGAACTCCTCCTGCCTTTTAGCCAAGCAGGAGGAGAGGAAAATTAAAACAAGATCTTAGTGCGCAAACTCATGCGCCATTTTCTTTTCTTCGAGCTCTCTGGTTTCATGCTCCAGTTCTTCCAGCGATTTCTCTTCGAGGTGAATAACCGTTTTCTTATCCAGTCCAAACTTGGCCAAGATGCGGTCAAAACCATAGTAGATGATTGGCACCACAATCAGCGTCAGGAACATGGAAGAGCTCAGACCACCAATCAAAGCCCATGCCAGACCGTTCTTGGTCGCGGCCACCGAGCCACCTGCCAAGGCAATCGGCAACATACCGATCACCATCGCCAGCGTCGTCATCAAGATCGGACGGAAACGAATTCTTACCGCTTCGATCAAGGCTTCTTTCACCTCCACACCTTCATCTTTCAGCTTGTTGGTAAAGTCCACCACCATAATGGCGTTTTTGGCTACCAGACCGATCATCATGATAATACCCAGTATCGAGAAGATGCTCAGGGATTGCGATGCTAGCGCCAAGGCCAGCAAGGCACCGATGATGGCCAACGGTATAGAGAACAGTACCACCAGTGGGTATACATAAGAGTCGTACAGGGCCACCATGATCAGGTACACGAAGATGATCGAGGCCAGCAAAGCAATACCCAGCGTACCGAAACCTTCGCTCTGGTTTTTCATGTCGCCTCCGAACTCATAGCTCACACCTTTTGGCGCTTCTACTGCTGCCAGCTTCTCTTGAATCTCTGCACCGATCGAACCAGACGGACGACCAATTACCTGTGAGTTCACGTTCACGGAAGTCACGCGGTTGTAACGCTCCAGCTGCGATGGGCCAGTAGACTGGCGGATGTCTGCAAACTGACCCAGACGCACCAACTGACCCGTGTTATTCACGAATGACAGGTTGGCAATGTCAGTCACGTTGCGGCGGTCGAACTCATCGAGGCGGATGTTGATATCGTAATCTTCGGTGCCGGAGCGGAAGGTTACATCGGAGTTACCACTAAAGGCCAGCTGCATGCTTGCACCCACGTTCTCCAGCGACAGGCCTACGTTGGCCATTTTATCGCGATCCACTACGACTTCAATCTCCGGGTTACCGCCTTCCACTGACATTTCCACGTCGGCTGTACCTGATACACCTTCTACAACGCCCATTACTTGCTGTGAGAAAGCCATTACGCTGTCCAAGTTAGATCCCGAGATGATCAGCTGGATAGGGGCCTGTGAGTTACCCACAAGACCTACCGGCACTGGCGTCACCTCCACGTTTGGCAGTTTGCTCTCGATGTCGGCTTTGGCCTGACGACTGAATTGGTCGGTGCTAAAGGTACGTTCTTTCACATCTACCAGTGTTACCGATACTTCCGCTTTGTATGCCGTGTTCTGTCCCTGCTGTGCCGAAGAGGTAGTTCCCACTGTGGTAAATACTTTCGATACCTCCGGGAATGCCTCCAAGTATTGCTCTACCTGGCGTGTGGCAAAGTTGGTCTGCTCTACAGTCGCGTTCTTTGGCAACTCCAGCTGCAGGCTCACCTCACCACGGTCACCGGCAGGTATAAAGGCCGAACCGATAAAGCCGAGTGGTACTAGCGCAAAAGATGCAACCAGCAAGATCATGGTCACGCCCAGCGTTATAAACTTGTGGTTAAAGGCCCACTTCAGTGCTGCCGTGAAGCCGTCGATGATGCGGTCCAAGAAGCGCTCAAAAGCCAAGATGAAGCGTCCGAAAATGTTCTTATCCGAAATATGCTCCAAACGGGAGAAGCGGCTGGCCAGTAGTGGAATCAGAGTAAAGGCTACGAAGAGCGAGATCATCGTTGAAACGGCCACCACCACCGCAAACTGACGCAAAATGTCTGACACCAGACCCGAAGAAAGGGCAATCGGAATAAACACTACCGTAATTACCAGTGTGATGGACGTAACAGTTGCCATGATTTCACGGATACCGTCATAAGCGGCCTGTGCCGGCTTTTTGCCCATCTCCATGTGGCGGTGAATGTTTTCGATTACCACAATAGCGTCATCCACTAGAATACCCACCACGAGCGAGAGTGCCAGCAGGGACATCAGATTCAGTGAATAGCCAAACAGGTACATGAAAATGAAGGTCGCTACCAAAGACGCAGGTATAGAGATCATCACGATTACCGCGTTTCGGAAAGAGTGCAGGAACAGCAACATCACGACCGCTACCAGAATTACTGCGATCATCAAGTCATGCAGTACTGAATCGGCCGCTTCAAGCGTAAAGTCAGAAGAGTCGTTGGCGATGTTGAAGTTCAACCCAACATCAGCGTAGGTCTTCTCCAAGTCAGCAAGGGCTTCTTTTGTCAAACGGCTTACCTCTACGGCATTGGCATCTGACTGCTTCTGAATCGTGATACCCACTGATGGACTGCTATTTACACGGGTTAGTACTTCAATATCTTTCTGCGTATCCTGTATTTCGGCCACGTCAGCAAGGCGCACAATACCATTTTGGTCTTCTCGTATGATCAGTCCGCGTAGTTGGTCCAGCGACGCAAACTTACCAGCCAGTCGGATCTGTGTCTGTCCGCTTTCCTGCTTGATCTTTCCGGTAGGGAAGTCAAGGTTGGAGTTGCGTATTTTCTGCTGTACCTGCAGGATAGAGAGGTTGTAAGCCTCCAGTTTGTTGGCGTCGATGTTCACTTTGATCTCACGCTCCTGACCGCCCAAAATTTTGATGGCGGCCATACCAGGTATACGCGACAGCTCCGGCTTGATTTTTTTGTCTATCAGGTCATAGAACTCTGTCGGCGACATGTTGGCCGTGGCACCCATCTTGATAATCGGGAGGTCGTCGAGGTCAAATTTGTTGAGCGTTGGCGACTCCGCATTGTCCGGCAAATTGGCTAGGATGGTGTTGATCTTTCGCTGCGCGTCTTGCAGGGCCAAGTCAACGTTGGTCCCTTGGTTCAGCTCCACCACAATAATGGAGAAACTCTCTAGGGAGGTGCCGCGCATCGTTTTCACGTTTTCGAGTGCCGACAAGGCTTCCTCGATTTCTTTTGTCACTGAGTTCTCTACCTCATTAGGAGAGGCACCCGGGTAGATGGTAGAGATGGTCAGCACCGGCGGGTTGAACTTCGGAAGAAGCTCGTAGTTTAGTGCGCTATAACTCGCAACACCCAGCAGTGTGAGGACCGTGAAGACCACTACCACCAAGGTTGAGCGCTGTATAGATATTTTGGTTATGTTCATTTCTAAATATTCTTGAGAAAGAAGTTTGTCTGTTATTTCAGCACCGTTACTTTCATGCCTTCACGTAGGTTGATCTGGCCGCTACGAACCACTTGCTCACCTGGCTGCACACCTTCCAGTATCTCTACTTTGTCCTGCGTTACCACGCCTACACGTACCGGACGCTGACTGGCTTGTCCGTCTTTCACGACATACACAAGCGGGTTCTGGATGCTACCCACGATCGCTTCACGAGGCAACAGCATGGCGTCGCGCTGATCGGCTACATCGAAGAAAGCGGTGCCATACATACCGGCGCGCAGGTTGTTATTGGCTGCATTTTTCACTTCCACCTCCACGTCAAACTTTAGAGTTGCATCAGCCTGTGCGGCAATGGCTGTCACTGTACCTTCATATTCCTGACCGGCACCGGCATCGGCTTTCACTTTCACTTTGTCTCCTTTGTTGATCAGCAGTACTTCACTTTCAGAGGCTTTCACTTTCAGCTTCAGCTTGTCCACGTTCACAATGTCATACAGCTTTGTGCCCGGGTTCAGGAAAGAACCTACTTCTACATAGATCTCGTTGATTTCGCCACCGATAGGGGCCGTGATACGCGTTTTAGTCAGACGCTGACGAGCGGCTACCAATTGCGCTTCCGTAGACTTGGCATTCAGGCGGGCATCCTCCAACTGACGTTTGGTGATCGCGTCGCCGGCGGCCAGGTTCTCGAAACGCTCTAAGTCCCGCTTGGCTTTCTCGGCGTTAGTCTGCGCGGTGGCCAAGTCAGCAGCCATGGTGTTGCTCTCTACCTGTGCTAGCAGTTCGCCTGCTTTCACTTTGTCGCCTTTGCGCTTGAGCACGCTTTTGATCTGGCCCTGTGTTTCAGATAGAAGTGTCAGGCTCTGGATCGGGGCGAAGTTGCCTTGTGCCGTAAACGACTTGTCTAGTTTAGCGGAAGCTACTTCAGTAATGGTAACAGGTATGGCTTCGCTTTTGATGGAGGCTACGGCGGCATTGGCGGCCATTTGCTCTTTGTTGCTCATCAGCTTAAAGCCTATAGCGCCCAAAATCACGATAACGACTACGATATAAATCAGCTTTTTCATTTTGTTCTTTGTGATGCTTATTTAATTAATGTGTTTAGGTCGCCGGTAGCTTTCAGGTAGCCAAGTTGGGCCAGCTGGTACTTCAGCATTTCGTTGTTTAGATTCGTTTTGGCTTCGCGCAGGCTTACCTCTGCCTCCAGCAGGTCGGTCAGCGGTGAGATGCCTTCTTTGTACAGGTCGTTGGTAGTGTCGTATACCTCCTGTGCCAAGGCTACATTGCCCTCTTGTGCTGCAATGGCGGCTGAGCTGTTCTGCAACTGGCTCACCGAGTTTTCGAGTGCCACTTCCAAATTTTTCGTCAGCTTCTGACGATCAGCCTCCAGCGACTTCAAGGTATATTCTGTCTGTTTCACCTGCGAGTGCTTGCGCATGCCATCGAAAATCGGGATGTTGAGTTGCAGGCCGATGATTCCTGTGCTGAACCAAGGCTGGTTAGTGTCAAAGAAGTTGAACTCCTTGCGCATGGCATTGGACTGGTAGGTACCTGTGGCAGCCAGAGTAGGGTAGTAGCCCGCCTTGATGTTCTGCATCTGCAGATTGGTCAGCTCTGTCTGTTTGGTCAGCAACTGCAGTTGCGTCTGCCCTTTCACAAGATCCTTGCTGCTGTTGAAAGCCGCGGCGCCCGTGTCGAGCATAATGCTGGCGTCCGTCAATGCGATACCTTCTTCCAGCGGCATCCCCATGAAGAACTTCAGAATATTCATCTGCTGATCCAGCGCGCTGGTCAGGGTTTGCAATTGCGTCTGAAGATTCGTTCTGTTCACACTGATGCGGTTCACATCCACCTTGCGGGCCAAGTCGTTTTCGTACTGCAACTGCAGGATCTTACCCAGCTGCTCCAGACGGGCCAAGTTGGCGTTGATGATCTGGAACTGCTCTTTCGTCTGCAAAATCTGGAAGTAGGAAGAGCTCACGTTGAAGATCACTTCCTCCTCGGTCATGGTTTTGCGCAGACGGTATAGGTCTTCGCTGCTTTTAGCTGCCTTCAGGCCTACAAAGTAAGATTGGTTGAATAGCAGCTGGGACAGCTGTATACCTGCTGAGGCATTGTACTTGGTCCCGAACTGCACCGGAATCATCTCATCCGGTTTGCCCTCAAACACGTTGGGAAT
Source organism: uncultured Pontibacter sp. (assembly GCF_947499215.1). Lineage (GTDB taxonomy): Bacteria > Bacteroidota > Bacteroidia > Cytophagales > Hymenobacteraceae > Pontibacter. The sequence goes on along the minus strand of NZ_CANMNI010000001.1, from coordinate 535,041 downwards.
CACCTGCACCGGTATGGCCGGGTACATGTTGAAGTTTCCAAAACCATTCACCTGCGGCAGACCGTTGCTCTTGGCCTCTTTCACCATGTATTTGGCGCTCAGTTCGTCATAGGAGGCTTTCTGCATGTCCTCACTATGCTCTAGCGCATACGTAATGGCCTCCTGCAGACTCAGCGTCTGCACGTCCGGCTTTTCCTGCGCCACAACCGGTTGCACAAAAAGCATGGCCAATCCGACTACTAAATATTTGATTTTCACGTCTTTGTTTATTATGTTTAGATATGAGTAGTTAGTTCTGAAAATTGTGAACTTATTAACTAAAAAAATTAGGCTTTACTTTTTTCCCACTCCTCAATCAGGCGGGGCATTTGCGCTTTCATATAATCCAAAAAGCTGATGAAGTCATTTAGCTTCGTGTCATAAACAGGGTTCTCGCGTTTTCTGACTTCCAATACCCGTTTTAAAAGAGAATTAAGGTGGCTCAGATCCTCCATCTTTTTGGCAAATAACTCACGCCAATTAGAGGATTTAATACGGAAGTACCGTTTGCGGTCACCAGAAAAAGTAGTGTACTCGATATGTCCGGTGTTCAGGAGCATGTTGAGTGCATTACTGGTGGCGCTTTTGCTGATATTGAGCGCTTCGCTGATCTCCTCAAAAGTGAGTTCAGGTTTATCGCACACTAGCAACAGCCCCACCACCCGGGCTACTGCCGGTTGAAAGCCGTTGTTTTCATGATAAATCCCGATTTGTTCGATCAGTTCGCGCTGTTTTTCGCTAAGACTCATATCTTTGCTTTTTTAATTCTATAGCTATAACGGCACAAAGGTATAACTTAGTTTCATTAGTTCATAATTTACAGAACCTAATTTTTAGATATAGTTCTATGGAGAAATTATGCAAGTGTTTGAAACTAAGTTAGCACTCGCCGCAGGTAATTAATCTGTCCAAGGTGGTAGTTTAAATGGCCTGAGAGATGGAGCAGAAAAAAGCCCGTTGTCATTTCATAACCCAGTACTTGTTGCGGGTAAGCTCCTTGCAGCTGTCTTTCCAAAAGCTTCTCTAAGGTATAGGTAACTGTCGCTTTCACTTCCTGTATTTGATGAAGCAAGTCATCCTTGGGGATGTTCTTTTGGCTAAATTCCGCTTCCCGGTTCCGCACGTAACCGCTCCCGCCAAGTATAGCGCCTACATAAGTGTTCAGGTTGCCGACCAAGTGCAGGCAGAGGTTACCGGCCGGATTTGTCACATGACCGGTCACTTTCCATAGGTCCTCCTCCCGCTTAAAAGCCCGGATTTCTTCTGCTAGTCTGTCTAGATCACGGCTAATGATAAAGCTTATTTCTTGTTTCATGTGCTGCAAATGGCGCTATCTCAGTCTGATCACCATTCCCTCATCGCCACTCAAACTTATCCGGTTTTTCACTTCAGTGCCTTCCCGTTCCGGCAGTGTATCAATCTCGATAGTGCCTTCAAACTGAAAATGCCCTGGCTTAAAGTGGCATGTCTTATGGCTCAGGTTCAGCAGTATCAGAAAGCGGGTTTCGGAGGTATAGCGCATGTAGGCCAACAATGGTTTTTGCGCTTCCAAAGGTTTGTAGTCTCCGATGCGAAGGGCATCTTCTTTCTGGCGCAGGGTCATGAGGCGCTGATGAAGTGCGAGCATAGAGCTGTGATCATCAGTCTCCACTTTTATGTTTACCCGGCGGTAGTTTTCAGGCAGGGGTAGCCATGGTTTGGCTTTGCTGAAGCCGGCATTTTCGCTGTCATCCCATTGCATGGGCGTGCGCTGCGGGTCACGGCTCAGGTTGAGACCGGGCATGTTGATGCCCTGTGGGTCCTGTACCTCTTCCTCAGGTATAGGCACGTCACGCATACCAATCTCATCGCCATAATATATAGTAGGTGTTCCGCGTAAGGTGAGCAAAAGCATGGCCGCCACGCGTGCTTGGTCCTGACCTACGCGGCTGGAGATGCGCGACTGGTCATGGTTTCCGAGTACCCAATTAGGCCATCCTCCTTCGGGCAAAGCAGCCTCGTACTGGTTGATGTTGGAGGCGATTTTATCAGCATCCCAATCTGTGGAGAGCAACAGGAAGTTGAAAGGCAGGTGTGCCCCGTTCTTGTCCGTTCCGTAATAAGTCATCAGCTTGTGTATGGGCAGGTAGATCTCACCGATCATCATTCGCTCGTCGTAGCTGTCGAGCACCTTGCGCATCATGTGCACAATGTCGTGCACCTCGGGCTGGTCAGTGGAGTAGGCCGGGATCAGCTTTTCGTAGGTGGCTTGGTGCGATTTGTAATCGGGATTGGTAGGGTTGTCGCGCAGCTGGTCGTCTTTGATCATGTGCCACATCACGTCCACCCGAAAACCGTCCACGCCCTTGTCTAGCCAGAAGCGCATGACATCCATCATCGCCTCTTGCACCTCCGGGTTGCGCCAGTTCAGATCGGGTTGTTCTTTCAAGAAGGCGTGGTAGTAGTATTGTTCCGTTTTCTCGTCCCATTCCCATGCACTGCCGCCGAACACGCTGAGCCAGTTGTTTGGCTCAGAGCCGTCCTCGTTGGCATCTTCCCAGATGTACCAGTCGCGCTTCGGGTTGTCCTTAGAAGAGCGCGACTCCTTAAACCACGGGTGCTCATTGGAAGTGTGGTTGGGCACAAGGTCCAGAATCAGCTTCATGTCACGGTCGTGCACCGCCTGCAAGAGCTCATCGAAATCGTCCATGGTGCCAAACAGCGGATGGATGCCGCAGTAATCTGAAATGTCGTAGCCAAAATCGGCCATGGGAGAGGAGAAAATGGGGGATATCCAAATAGCGGTTATACCCAGTGATTTGATGTGATCGAGTCGTTGGATGATGCCTTGCAAGTCGCCCACGCCATCGCCGTCGCTGTCCTGATAAGAACGGGGATAGATCTGGTAAATAACTCCTTCCTGCCACCACAGGTATTTTTGCTGCGCGTCTTTCATCGTCTGTTGGTTTGGTCTTCAAAACGGCCTCTGGCCGGTATTATCTTTATTAATGATTCATGTACGGGAGAAAGTGGAGGCGGGGTATGACAGAACCCTCGTTGGATAAGCCATAGCGCGAGTGGGGACGGCAAAAGTCTAGTACGGAATCTTCGACTCGCGTCATTTTCAGGTATACTTGTAACTCAACCAGACAATAGCGCGTGCGTTATAAGTAATTGACATTGACAAATATGGAGCACAGTTTTACTTCCTTTTTTACAGGTTTAGGGTTGATCGGCATCCTGATCGGTATGATGCTGTTGGTGTTTGTGGTATGGAGTGTGATTTGGTCCTACTATGATGCCCGCCGCCGGGGAAAATCCCCTTGGCTGGTGGCCCTGATGGTGCTGTTTATGGTATGGCCCGTCGGCTTGGTCCTCTGGCTGATGCTCCGCCCCCAAAAAGTAGAGCAACAGGTATAGCCTACTTCCAGCACACGATATCTTCGTATTCTTTGTGGCGCTTCACATATGTTTCCACTACCGGGCAGGAGGGGATAATCTGGCAGTTCTGCGACTTGGCGTGCTCTAGTCCGGCTTTTACCAGTTTGTCGGCCACTCCCTGACCACGGTAATTCTCAGGCACAAAGGTATGATCGAAGTCCATGTGGCCTTCATCCGTAATGGAGTAGGTAAGTTCCGCCTGACCGCTCTCAAGCGGCGCATAAAATCTTGTATCTTCTTCGTCGTGAATGATTTCCATAGGGAATTAAATAAGTAGTCCGGAACAGGTATACGGCATATAGGGACACGTGTTAGACAGGATGGTGCGGAAGAAAGCGATTTTTAATGTAATTTGCAGTCTTAAGATTTACAACCCGTGGCGGGCTTCTGGAGTACAATCAGCGACCCAACACACTCATGTCACTTTTCTACACTATGCAGCAACACGCTAACCTGATCGGTCGCTTCTCGCAGCGGCTATCCCTTTTCCTTTTCCTGTTCCTGATCACCGTGCTAGTGCAGGCGCAGACCATCACCTCCCCGGACAAGAACTTGACCATGAAGTTTGAACTGGCCGCCAACGGGGTGCCCACTTACCAGCTGACTTACAAAAAGAAGCCGGTGATCAAGCAAAGCAAAATGGGTTTTGAGATGAAGGACGTACCTTCGATGATGAACGGTTTTGCCGTAGCTAAAACTGAGCAGAACACGGTGAACGACACGTGGGAGCCGGTATGGGGCGAGCAAAAAACCATTCGCAACAACTACAATGAGTTGCTGGTGACGCTGAACCAAAAAGAGCACAAAGACCGCCACATCCGCATTCGCTTCCGTTTGTTCAACGACGGACTGGGCTTCCGCTATGAGTTTCCGGAACAGGAGGAACTTAAGTACTTTATCATCAAAGAGGAACATACGGAGTTTAACTTAACCGGCGATCACAAGATTTTCTGGATTCCGGGCGACTACGACACCAATGAGTATGCCTATACCACGTCACAGATTTCTCAGATTCCGAGTCTGATGGAGAAAGCGACCATCGACGTGCATGCCCAGCACCCGATCAAAGCGCTTTCTGTACAGACCCCTTCCATGATGAAATCATCTGATGGACTGTACATTAACATTCACGAGGCTGCTTTGCTCAACTACCCGGCCATGCATCTGAACGTGGATCCGAAGACCTTCAAGTTTAGCTCTCACCTAACGCCGGACGCCGTAGGTAACAAAGGCTACCTGCAAACCGAGACACATACCCCATGGAGAACTATTGTGGTGAGCGACAAAGCAACCGACATTCTAGAATCTAAACTAATCCTCAACCTGAACGAACCGACTGAATACGAAGACGTGTCGTGGATCAAGCCGGTGAAGTACATCGGTATCTGGTGGGAGTATTTCGTAGCCGGCAAAAGCTCTTGGGCTTACGGCAAGGAAACGAACGTGAAACTGACCGATGACCATTCGCAACTGACGCCGAACGGACGCCATGGCGCAACAAACGAGAATGCCAAAAAGCATATCGATTTCGCAGCGGAGCATGGTTTTGACGCCGTGCTGATCGAAGGTTGGAACGTAGGCTGGGAAGACTGGTTCGGTAACTGGAAAGAAGAAGTATTTGACTTCGTAACTTCATACCCTGATTTTGATGTGAAAGAGTTGCAGAAATATGCTGAGTCGAAAGGCGTGCGCGTGATGATGCACCACGAAACCTCCGGCTCTGCCACCAACTATGAGCGGCGTCTGCACGAAGCATTTCAGTTCATGCAGGACCATGGTTACAATTCTGTGAAGACTGGCTATGTGGGCAAGATCATCCCGCGCGGCGAGCACCACGACGGACAGTGGATGGTAAACCACTACAACCACGTAGCCAGAACAGCGGCCAAGTATAAGATCATGATCAACAGCCACGAGGCGGTTCGCCCAACAGGTTTGCACCGTACTTTCCCGAACTGGCTGGCGCAGGAGTCTGCACGCGGTACTGAGTTTGAGGCGATGGGCGGTCTGGCCCCTGACCACGCTACCATTCTGCCGTTTACCCGCCTGATGGGTGGCCCAATGGATTACACACCGGGTATTTTCCAGACGGACCTGTCGTACTACCACGGCGGAGAGCAGCGTGTGAACACCACATTAGTGAAGCAGCTGGCCTACTACGTGACTATGTATAGCCCGCTGCAAATGGCCGCTGATATTCCGGACAACTATACCCGCTTCCCGGAGGCTTTCCAGTTCATAAAAAATGTTGCGCTTGACTGGGACGACACGTGGGTATTGGAAGCCGAGCCGGGCGACTATGTAACGATTGCCCGCAAAGCGAAAGGCAAAAATGAGTGGTATGTAGGCGGTATTACCGATGAGAACACCCGCACAGCCAACGTTCGTTTTGACTATCTGCCAAAAGGCAAAACCTACATTGCGACAATCTACGCTGATGCGAAAGATGCCAGTTGGAACAAAAACCCACAGAAGCATACCGTACGCAAAGTGCTGGTGAACTCGAAGAGCGTACTCAAGCAGCACTTGGCCTCAGGCGGTGGTGTAGCGGTAAGTGTAAAAGAGGGAAGCAAGCAGGAGCAAAAAGGTCTGAAGAAGCTATAGATTCTTGATGCAATTAAAATACAAAAGCGCCGTGCAGATATGTACGGCGCTTTTTTTTGCTAAAATCGAATTATTTTAAAGTGAAATTTGTATCTTTTTGATAGATAAACTTTTAGCCACTTACCTATGAACTCAGACGAATTTGAAGCAAACTTTACCCAAATCCTTGACACGATCTTAAACGCCCTTGCTAATAGCTCCGAAGTTAAACCCGAGAAGTTTTATAGTGAGGCCAGCAGAATAGAGAACCTGCGTTTTTTAAGCCCTGTGTTTTATGACGCCATAAATCATCCAGAAGACAGTCAATCGTGAGTGATTGTCATGAGACGTTTTTAAAGTTTGAAAGCCACGTAGTTTGAATTCTGCGTGGCTTTCTTTTAATTCTTAACGTTTGCCTCGATATACTCCGTCAATTCCCGCAGCGTCTGAATCTTCCCGTAATCTTCCTCCGGCGTTTGTATGCCAAATTTTTCATCTAGCGCCACCATAAACTGTAGGTAATCGAAAGAGTCTATACCTAAGGTTTGTCGGATGTTGTCGTCAGGCTGCAGCTGTTCGGGTTCTGTGTCCGGGGCTATCCCTTTTAGTTGCTGCAGCAGTGTCTGTTTGATTTCTTCTGATGTCATAGTTTGTCGGGTTGTTGTAAGTAGTTTTTGATGGCCGTCAGGAATTTGCTGCCCGTGCTGCCGTCTGAGGCACGGTGGTCGGCGGCGAGGGTGGCCGTGAGGATAGGCCGTACGGTGAGCATGCCATTCTCGGACCAAGGCTGTTCGGTGATGCCTCCAAAACCTACCAACGCTACCTGTGGCGGATAAATCACCCCGTATACCACTTCGACCCCGGCCTCTCCGAGACTGGTTACCGTGATGGTGGAGTCGGCGAGCTCGGAGCTTCGCAGCCGAAGGGCCCGGGCCCGCGGAATGAGGTCGTTTAGCGCCTGCATGATCTCGTCCAGCGTTTTAGTGTCGGTTTCGTGAATGGTGGGCACCATGATGCCCCCCGTTCGAAGCGCCACCACATAGCCGACGTTAATTAGCTCTTTTCGCTGCAAGCCATTTTCCCATGTCGCATTCAGCTCCGGTATGTCGTTCAGCGCTTTCGCCACCGCTTTGATCAGCAGGGCGGCAGGAAGCAGGCGCTCTTTCACGGGACGCTGTTTGTTTGTTTCCGAGAGCCAAGCCAAGGCTTTGCTCATGTCAATCTTTGTCTCCAGATAGTAATGCGGTATCTCCCGGTTCGACTTGCCCATCGCGGCGGCCACTGCCATACGGATGGTATCAGCAGAAGCAGAAGCTTTGGCAGTAGGTATAGGTGCAGCTGGTTCAGGTATAGAAGGGGAGGCAACTTCTGCCTTGGTGTCGGGTATAGTAGCCGGAGTTGGGGTCTTCTCCTTAGGTATAGCAGGTTTGGCTGGTGCTTCTTCCTTAGCTTCCCGGGCAGCCTTTGCTGGCGCAGCCTGCGCTGCAATGGCATGCTCTACATCATCACGGGTAATGGCGCCTTCGGGACCGGTGCCGTGTACAGTGGCAATATCAATTCCTTTTTCGGCAGCAACGCGCTTGGCTAAGGGAGAAGCGCGAATATGATGCGATTCCGGTGCGTGCTCGGGTATCGCAGGTCCCTCAGCCCTTTGTGCTCCCTCTTCTGCAGGTACAGCCTGCGCTGCTGTTTCAGGTATAGGGGCTTTAACTCCAGCGGCAGGTATGGCCTTTCCGCTGGCGGCCTCCTCTTCTGTCAGGATCGTGGCCATGGACCGGCCCACAGGTACCTGTTCATCGAGGTTCACCAGCAGCTCACCGATGATGCCCTCTTCAAACACCTCAATCTCGATGATGCCTTTTTGGGTTTCGACTTCGGCGATGATGTCGCCTTTCCGGATGCGGTCGCCGGGCTTCACGTGCCATTCTCTAAGGAAGCCGCTTTCCATGTCGGCACCAAGGCTGGGCATTTTATACTCAAGCATGCTGTAGCAGAGTTTTGATAGCTGAAACAATTTGCGCCGGCTGTGGCACCGAGGCATCCTCCAAATGTTTGGGATAAGGTATAGGCACCTCTGCACCGCATAGACGCTGCACGGGCGCGTCGAGTTCGTAAAAGCAGCGTTCCATGATTCGAGCGCTCACCTCCGACGACACGCTCACCGATTTGCTGGCATCCTCCACCACAAAGGCCCGGTTGGTTTTCGTAACCGAAGCCACAATCGTCTCTTCATCTAAAGGGCGCAATACACGCAAATCCACCACCTCAACCTCTATACCTGCCTGCGCCAACTCCTCCGCCGCCGTCAGGGATTTGTACACGCCGGTACCATAGGTGAAAATAGAAATATCCTTACCCTCGCGCCGCACTTTGGCTTTTTGGATGTCTACACCCGTAAGATCCTCGGGCAATTCCTTTTCCATATTCAGCAGCGAGGTATACTCGAAGATAATGACCGGGTCCGGATCAGCGAGGGCAGGAGCGAGCATGTGGCGGGCGTCTTCGTGCGTACCGGCAGAAAGTATCCGCAAACCCGGAAGATGCGCAAACAGCGGCTCCCAGCTGTGAGAGTGCTGCGCCGCCAACTGCCGGCCTATACCCGTGCTCATCCGGATGACGAGCGGCACGTTGAACTGTCCGCCGGACATGTGCAGTAGCGTGGCGGCATTGTTGGCGATCTGGTCCAAGGCCAGCAGACTGAAGTTGACGGTCATGATCTCGACAATAGGCCGCATGCCACCTAAAGCAGCGCCTATACCTGCGCCTACGAACCCGGCCTCCGACAAAGGCGTGTCCATGATGCGTTCCGGTCCGAATTCCTGCAGCAGGTTTTTGCTCACGGCAAAAGCACCCCCGTAGTGGCCCACATCTTCGCCCATCATAAACACACGCTCGTCGGCCAGCAAGGCTTCCCGGATGGCCTGTTTGATGCACTCGCGGTATGTGATCAGGTTACCTGCCATTAGTTCGCCTTTTCGCTATAGGTATATTTCAACAGTTCTTCCACAGGCTCAAAGCTGCAGCTTTCCGCAAAGGCCACGGCTTGCTCTACTTCCTGTTGCACCTGTTTCTCTATGGCTTGGTAGTCCTCGTCATTTAGCATTTTTTGCTGAAGCAACAGCTCCTTAAAGCTTGTAATCGGGTCGCGTTGCTTCCATTCTTCTACCTCCTTCTTTTCGCGGTAGAGTTCGGCGTCGAACATGGAGTGCGCTCGGAAACGGTAGGTGTTGCAGACAAGAAAGTGCGGCTGACCGGTTTGACGTATCGAATCAACCGCCTCGTTGGCCGCCTGCATCACGGCCATCAGATCCATGCCGTCAACAGAGGACGAGGCAATACCATAAGCGGCTCCTTTTTTCTCTAAATCCTGTTGGGCATGGGTATAGCGCAGGGCGGTGCCCATGGCGTAGAGGTTGTTTTCGCAAACAAACAACACGGGCACTTGCCAAAGCGCTGCTAGGTTCATGGCTTCGTGGAAGGCGCCCTCAGCCATGGCGCCCTCCCCGAAAAAACAGCAGGTAATCTGATTACGCTGCAGTTTCTTATCCGCCAATCCTAAGCCGACAGCCATCGCCAAATGGCCCGCCACGATCGCATTGCCGCCGTAGAATTTCGTTTTGGCATCGAAAAGGTGCATCGAACCGCCGCGTCCGCGACTGCAGCCTTCAAGTTTGCCATACATCTCCGCCATGATCACCCCCGGCTCCATACCCCGCACCAGCGCGTGCCCATGCTCTCGGTAGGTGCACATCACATTGTCATCCGGCTGCAAAGCCTGCAGCACACCCACCGCCACGGCTTCCTCCCCGATGTAGAGGTGCAGAAAGCCCCTAATCTTTTCTTTGGTATACATCTCCGCCGCCTTCTCCTCAAACCGTCTGATTAAGAGCATCTGGGAAAGGAGTTTCTTGACTTGGTCTGGATTGAGGTTCATAGTTTGCAGCAGTTGTTGGTTTATTAGTTGGTCAATTATAGTTTGAGCGACCTTGCCATATGCTATCTAGCAACTTTTCAAACTTTAGTCTTTTCGGATGTACAGTACCATTGGTATTAAAAAATATCCCCTTGAGGACAAGTGAGAACGGTAGTTCGAAACTTGCGACCTTAGGTCAATAGGGGTGTTAATATTTGAGCCAAAATCCCCAACACTTAACTTCACAGGTGTAAACACCCCTGCGGTCCCCTCAAGGGGACAGTTTTGACCTCAGTATTTTATCCTGCCACTCTTTTCTAATTCCTAATACTTATTTCGGAACAGTCTACGGCTGTTCCAACGTCGACAAATCTCCTTCAGGCAAGCCCAACTCTCTTGCTTTGAGCAAGCGCCTCAAAATCTTGCCGCTGCGGGTTTTGGGCAGGTTATCGATGAAGGAAATCTCTTTAGGAGCCACAGCCGGACCCAATTTTCGTCGGGCATGTGCTTTGATGTCCATTTCAACTTGCGCATCTGGTTTTATGTCGGGTTTCAGCACGATAAAGGCCTTCACCAATTCCCCGATCAGCTGATCCGGCTTACCTATCACTGCGGCTTCGGCTACGGAGGGGTGTTCCATCAAGGCGCTTTCCACTTCAAATGGGCCCACCATGTGGCCGGAAGTTTTGATGATGTCATCGGCGCGACCCACAAACCAGTAGTAACCGTCGGCATCGCGACGTGCCAAGTCGCCGGTCATGTACCAGTCGCCACGGAAGCTTTTGTTGTAGCGCTCCTCGTCGTGCAGGTAGGTGCGGAACATCGAGGGCCAGCCCCGCTTCAGCACCAAATGTCCGTCTTTATCAGGTTCGTCTATGATCCGGAAACTATCGTCTACCACTTCGGCTATGGCAGCCTCCACACCCGGCAATGGTTTGCCCATGGAGCCCGGTCGCACTTGCATCGCCCTGTAGTTGGCGATCATGATACCGCCGGTTTCGGTTTGCCACCAGTTGTCCAGAAAAGGCATCCCGAAGTTTTGCTCACCCCATACCACGGCCTCAGCGTGCAGCGGTTCGCCCACACTCAGCATCAGCCGTAAATTGTCCAGCTTAAATTGTTCCCGCGGGTTGATGTTCATGCGCATGAGCCGACGTATACCTGTGGGGGCGGTATACCAGATGTTCACTTTCTGTTCTTCCAGTATAGAATACCAGCGGGTGGCATCAAATTCCTCTTCATCCACGATGTTGGTGACCCCATTCACGAGCGGTGCAATGATGCCGTAGGAAGTGCCCGTTACCCAGCCCGGATCTGCGGTGCACCAGTACACATCGTCGGGGTGAAAATCAAGCACGTATTTGCCCGTGACATAATGCACCAGCACGGCCTTGTGCACGTGCAGCGCCCCTTTGGGCATACCGGTCGTGCCGCTGGTAAAGTGCAGCAAAGCTGGATCTTCGGGGTCGGTAGGAGGGATGGTGAACTCGTCCGAAGCGTCTTCCATCAAACGGGGCAGCGAGCGGACTTTATCACTTTCGTCCTCTTCAATGTCGGTGAGCAGAACGTACTGTAACTCCGGCAGGCGCTCCAGCAATTGGCGTACTTTTTTCTCGAATAGGTCTTGGGTTGTGACGAGCACTTTAGCGTTGCCGCGGCTCAGTCGCTGGAACACGGGCTCGGGCCCGAATACATTGAACAAGGGACAGAAAACAGCCCCTTTTTTGAGCGCGCCCAGCGCGGAAAAGTAAAGCTCAGGTATACGCCCTAGAAAAGAGAACATCCTGTCGCCTTTGTTGACATTGAGTTCATTCAGCAAATTGGCAAAACGGTTAGTCAGTTCTTTAAAATCCTGATAAGTACAGTCTGTCGTAGACCGGTCTTTGTGTATGAAGCGAAAGGCCACCTGATCGCGCCGATCTTCCGCAGCATGCCGGTCAATGGCCTCGTGCGCGATGTTCAGTCCTCGTCTGTCTGGCAAACCGCTTAGGTTCTCCATTTCCTTCTCCCAACTGAAGCCGGAAGTAATAGAGGTGTAGTCAGGTAAGTTCGGCGCTACAGACATTTTATTAATGAATAATTATTATTGGATAATGATTAATTCCTCAATCTTAATTCATCTTGCTACCCAGCCGCCGTCTGCCAACAGTGCATGGCCTGTAACGAAAGAGGAGGCATCGGAACAGAGCCAGAGGGCGGCTTCCGCAATTTCCTCGGGTGTGCCTGCTCTGCCTAGAGGCTCACCGCTGATCATGGCTTCTTTGGTTGTTTTATTTTTGTCGATGAACCGGTCAATCATCGGTGTCTGGATCACGCCGGGGCAAACGGCATTAACGCGTATGCCTGTGGTGGCGTATTCGAGTGCAGCGGTTTTGGTGAGGCCGATCACCCCGTGTTTCGAAGCGGTATAGGCAGGTATACCCGGAAAGCCGATCACGCCGGCTATGGAAGAGCAATTGACAATAGCGCCCTTTCCCTGACGAAGCATGTGCGGAATCTGGTATTTCATGCACAACCAGACACCTTTCAGGTTGATGCCGATTACTTTTTCAAAATTTTCCTCCGTACCCTCATGGGTAGGAGCCGATTCACCCTCTATACCCGCATTGTTGAAGGCATAGTCCAGTCTGCCAAAGGTGGTGACCGTCTTCTCGACCATGGCCTGTACATTGCCGGCTTTGGAGACATCACATTTGATAAAAATCGCCTCACCACCACCTTGTTGGATAGCGTTCAAAGCTTCTTGGTCTTCCACCCAATCTACTATGGCCACTTTGGCACCCCGTTGCGCGAACATAATGGCCGTGGCTCTGCCTATACCGAAACTTCCCCCGGTTACAATGGCTACTTTGTTTTCAAATTCTCTTTCCATAATAGTAGTATAGCAATGGAGATCTTTAGGAAAACTTAACATCAAGGGTCTTCTGACTACTTCTAGCAGGAGTAGCTGAAGCTACTTTGTATAAAGAAGTATGAAGGGTGCGTTTGGGTAGCCGTGATACTACGTAATAGGTGTGTTTACTATATTGATAAATATTATTTGATAAGTTATACGTATGTAGTAGGAGAAAGACAAAAAACTGTCTTAATAATTGTTTGGCTGTGTTGCGGTAGCCACAGGAAGTTGATAGCAGAATGCAGATAATATTTAAAAAATGGCTATGACGAAGAGGAAGATGGGAAAAGGGACGTTGGCTGTTGCCGCACTACTAGGCTATGTGGCGGCTTTGGCGATATTCAGGCGTCAGTACGTGCAGTGGGGAGCTACCGATGCAGAGGCGGCGCAGCCCCTGCCTGGTGATGAGATCATGGCATATGCCGCGTCCAATCATGCTGTTACCATACATGCGCCCGTGGAGGTGGTGTGGGCTTGGCTAGTACAGATCGGACAAGACAAAGCCGGCTTTTACAGTTACTCCTTTCTGGAGAACTTGGTACGGGCAGACATCCACAATGCCGACCGAATTGTGCCGGAGTGGCAGCACCTGAAGGCTGGCGACACGATACGGCTTGGCTCTAAAAAGGTGTATGGTGACAAAACGCTGCTGAAAGTAGTTGCACTTGAGAAGAACCACTACATCGTGCTCGAAGGCTGGGGTGCTTTTGTGCTTCAACCGATCGATGCCCATAATACGCGATTCATCATTCGCTCGCACGGACGTAAATTTAACCTGCTCTACAACGTCTTGGTCTTTTTGCTGTTCGACCCGATTCATTTTATGATGGAGCGGAAGATGCTGCTTGGCATTAAAGAGCGGGCGGAGCGGCAGTACCGGAAGTCTCACTAGCGGCAGGTATAATGAATAGGAAAAAGCGAAGCCGCTCAATCTATAGAATAAGCGGCTTCGCCTTGCAAAATATAAATGGCTGAAAGTTACATCACAGTCAGTTTTTTGGTGATCAAACCGCGTTCGGTCTGTATCTGCAGAAAGTACAGCCCTGATTTAGCGGAAGGTAAATTAATCTCTACCGTTTCAGGCCGAGGTCCCGTGATGTGCGTTTGGTGATGGCGTTTGCCAACCGCATCGTATACCTCGATTAGCTGCACGTCAAAGTCGGCGTGACGCAGATTGACTGTAAACTGGCCGTTGTTCGGATTAGGGTATACCTGTATGGCCTCGGCAGGCGCCAGTTCCTCCACCACGAAATCCGCGGTGCTCTGAGCCACGCCGCCATAGCCGCTAATCGTCACTTTACCGGTTTGGGCACCACGGGGTACGCGAACCTTATACCTGTTTTCAGAGGTTTCAAGTACGAGCGCCTGCTCTCCGTTAAAGCGGATCACGTCCTGGTGCCCCTGCACGCCGAAGTGCTCACCCGTGAGCTCCACCACCGTGCCCACCGTGCCCTTGGCTGGTTGCATGGCCGTGAACTTCGGGCCCGGAATCACCTCGAAGGTCGTGGCACTCCAAGCCATACCGCCGGGCGTTTCCAGACTGATCTGTCCAGACTCGGCACCTTCCGGCACTTTCACTGTTAGCTGATGTTGGGTGGCCTCAAGTACGGTGGCGAGCGTTTGTCCGAATTTCACCTTGTTGCGTGTCTTGTCGTTGGCAAAATGCGCACCGTTTAGATGGATCGTCGCACCCACTATCGCATTTTCTGAGCTGAGGGAATTGATGATCGGCTGGTGCCACACCACAAAAGGCGTGGCACTCATCACTTCTCCGCCCTTGGTGCGCAGCTCGAAGCTGCCGGTTTCTGCGCCTGTCGGTACTCGCACCGTCAGGGAAGTGGCGATAGCGCTGAGCACCTCGCAGTCCAAGCCGTTTAGTTTTACATCCTCTATCAAGTTAGTCTGCAGGTGCTCGCCGGTAATGGTAACGGTTGTGCCTATTTTACCTTCAACCGGACTAAAGTCTGAGAAAATCGGTGGATGGTATACCTCAAACATTTCAGATGCCGTAACGCCACCGTCCGGCGTGATCACTTTTAGCTCACCGGTCGATGAGTTGGCTGGCACCAGCACGCGCAGCTCTGTCGGGGAGGCAGTCACCACGGTGGCGACCTTTCCGTTTAGGTATACCTTATTGTCAGCGGCCACAGCAGAGAAGCGCTTACCCGTGATGGTGATCTCACTGCCATACCTGCCGGCGGCGGGGGAGAACTCCGTAATGCTAGGCGTGGCCAGCACCTCCTCCAGATTGATGCGCACCGCCTCATTGATCACCGGCGGCATGTCGTAGATGCGGTTAATCGTGACATTGGTGCGGATCGGGGAGTTAAAGTCGAAGAAGATGTCGGCAAAGTTCTCCACAGAGGTCTTCTCCGGCAAATCGGCCTTCGGTTTGATGCTGAACTGTATGTAGCCATGGCTGCCCGGCTCATCGGCCGTGGAGTCGGGCAGCATAATGTTGTCGAAGGTCCACGTGAGCACCGGCTGTCCCTTGCCACTCACTTCGAAGCGGGAAGGGTGCGAGGTGGCGCCTACCTGCAGCGTGGAGAGGTCGAGATGCTCGGAGAGGGTGTCAACCACCACCACGCGGTAGGCCACGTCGGTGCCCGTGTTCTGGAAGCGGATCTTGTACTTGAGCGCCGTGTTGGTTGGGGTGTAGTTTTCAGAAGTACGCCCCACCGGTGTTACCAGCTTATCATTCGGGTCGTAGGAGTCGGTAATCAACATGCACTCTTCTGATACCTCGGCCTCCTCGTCATCGGTTGGCAGGGTGCTGACAAAGCCGGTGCTGAAGCCGGATTGGGTGGCGGAGGTGCGGCAGGCTTCCACTGTTACGCTGGCCTTGGTGTTGTCGCCGTTTCCGTCGGGCTGGTCGGCCTCCAAGCGGACGGTCATGCCGCTGGTCGGCACCCACAGCACGATGCTGTCGCCGGCGGCCAGTCTGTACTGCTCAATGGAAGCAAGGTCCCCATCTATGTATTTGCGAAAGAGCTCGGCGGTCTCCATGTTGGCAGTGCCGGTGTTTTTGATAACGAAGCGCACCATGCCCAGATCGTAGTTGCACTGGCCGGTAATGGTGACGGTCGCCACCCGAGTGACTGGCTTGTTGTTGGAGGGCGTGATCCAAGCGCGGGTGCAGACCGTGCGGTTGCGTACTGACTCGTCGCCGCATGTTACCTTGTCCTCTATCATTATCACACCGCTCTGCCCGGCCGCCAGATCGCCTACGGCAAACTCGTAGGTGCCGTCAGGCAGCAAGGTATAGGGTTTATCGGCCGAGAGAAGTTCCACCTCCTTGGGCAGCTGCAGGTATACTTTGGCGTCCGGGGCAGCGGCAAAGCCGGAGTTGTTGTAGCGAACAGTAGTAGTGCTCTCAAAGCAGCGGCGCCGGCGGGTGGAGGAAACGCTAACAGAAAGGCGAGGGGAAAGGGTAACTTGGTTGCCGAAGTTTAGGCCTAGTACTGTGGTTTTACCTTTGGAGATGGTAACTGAATGTGGTTGATTGGCCTCCGGGGAGGTTTGTGTTATTTCTATTCCCTGTATTTTGGGTATAACCTGTGATACTTCATAAGTACCGGTCGCATCCACCGCTATTTTGTAGTTTCCGGAAGCATCAGACTTACCAAAAACTGAACCCGGCTCTACTCTTACGAGAATGTCTTTTAACCTTGATTCATTTGAGCCGAATTGGCCGTCTGAGTTCGCGTCATGATAAATGGTGCCGGATATATAACTGTTTGAATCGTCTGAATCAGAAGACTTACTTAGGATATAGACATGTTCTCTATGCGTATTACCGACGAGCATATTGTGACCATCGGCGCTTACAGAGACCTCATCGCCCAAAACAGGAACATGTCCTGTTAGAGCTCCTGCTGTATTGAAAATATCAACCGAGGTTCCTGCTATGTAAATGTTCCCTTGTTTGTCAATTTCTATACTTTTAGGGATATTCTCTCCTCCCATTGTTCTCCCCCTAGTCACAAACTTTGTAATTATTTCACCCGATGCAGCATACTTATTTACATGATATACTGCATTCAGTCCCGCATCATACCTGTTTTCATGAATGATCACGTAGAGGTTACCTGCCGCATCTACCGCAATATCTTTATAGGTTGGAATACTGCTGAAAGCAATTGTATCGGATAATTGTATAACTGATAGGAGTTTGCCCAGTTTGTTGTATTTAACCACTTTTCCAGTCCCCAGCACATAGAAATTCTGATCTAAGCCAAGTGTTAACTTATGCCGAGGCTGAGACCTTATTTCCTGATCAGGAATGGCATCAAATTCCGAAATGAAACTTCCGATTGCGCTATATCTGCGAACGCGACCTTCTCTCAGGCTATCCAAAACATAAACAGAGCCATCAGTGCCCGAAGCAATATCCTGTATGGCGTTGAACTCCGAGTCAGGCCCGTTGGTGCCAAACTCTCTGAGCTTTATCCCTTGCCTGTTGAACACGTGCACTTTACGCGTCAGCCAATCTCCGGCATAGAAGTAATGACCTGCACTGTCCGTCTCTAATGCTGTCAACACAAGCCTGTCTGTAGCAGCCAGTTGGGAGCCGTATTCTGCCAGTATTTCACCTTGTGGGGATAGCTTAATGATTTTTCCACCCATTGGTGTAAAAGTAAGGCTGCCGCTGCCGGATACATAGATATTGCCGGTAGCGTCTAGCCCGACACCCATATTTATTCCCTGACCAATGCTTTGCAGCATCACACTCATGCGATGCTCCCCACTTTCATGGAAAGCATGTACCATGCGCGTACCAGCATCTGCTACATACAGTATACCTTTTTCATCGACTTCTATACCTGTAGGCATGTTAAATCCTTGAGTAGCATTGCCCGGATTAGCGTAACTGGTAACAAGCTGCCCTGCTGCAGAGAATTTCACTATCCGACTATGGTGTGAGTCTGCTACAAATACACTTCCATCTGATCCTACGGCCACATCAATCGGTGTTTTAAGGCCATTTAACTCATGAATAAACTGGCCATCGTTGCTAAACTTTCTTACCACATGTTGGTAAACATCCGTGATATAAATACTACCGTCCGGAGCTACTGCTATTCCTTCTACAGCTGTGCCATGGTATGTATTTGTATAAGTGTTTCTGAACTTAAAAAGAAAATTGCCTTCTTTGTCTGATTTGTAGAGATATCTGGTTAATGAATCCCAGATATAGATATTCCCATTCTGGTCTTTGGCAATAGCGCGTGCTTTGCCTGGGGCAGGTGCATCTTCAAAAGTGATATCTTTTTTAAAATCACCGTTTGCCTCTAAAACCCGCACTTGGTAACTATTGGCGACATATAAGTTTCCCTCCTCATCTAGCACAACACCCACTGGAGTAGTGAGTGTGGGCCCTATCATATGTTTAATCTCTAAGGAAGTCTCCTGTCCTTGGCTTTGCTGAAGAAAAAGAAAAATAAACGCAAAAAGTAGTAAAGTTATTCTCATATACCTCGGGTGAAAAACTGTGTGGGGTGCTATTGCTTCGTAAATTTAAAATTAAAGTTAAAGACAGAGTGCAATAGAATCATCTAATTTTGGCCTCTCCTTTAAAAAATCATCCTGTGTTATACTTCAGTGTTTTAACTTTGCAGGCTACACACCGTTTCTCTAGTCTGAAAAACAAAAACACATGTCCCATACCTATACCAATAAAGTCATGTGGTCGCACTTGGATGCGAACATGCACATGCGCCACTCCGCCTATGCCGACTTTGCGGCACAGGCCCGTATCGAAGCCCTCGAAGAACTGGGGCTGGACCTTAAAACTTTTCAGCGTCTGCACATTGGTCCGATCCTGTTCAAAGAGGAGACCACCTACCTGCGCGAGGTGGGCATTAACGAGGAGATCACGATCAAGACAGAGCTGACGGCCAGCCGCAAAGACGGTTCCCGCTGGGCCCTGCGCCATGAACTGTATAAAGCCGATGGCGTAAAAGCGGCCGTCATCAAAGTAGAGGGTGCTTGGATCGATATTTTGAAGCGGAAACTTGCCACACTGCCGGAAGAACTGGCTCAGCATTTCATGGAACTGCCACGCAGCGCTGACTATGTGGAGATGGAAGGGTAGGGGTTAGTCCTCCATCTTCCTTTTAGCCTCCACACACCAGAGCAACTCACCCACAAAAGCAGCGGCCCGCTTGTCTGTGGCTTCCTTGTCTGCGGGTTTACCTTCTGCGTCGTAATTGTCCTGTACCTTGGGCACAGGGAACATGGCAGGTACGGTCCAAGCATGCATTTTCCAGAGCGTGAACTGCAGCGACGTGATCACCTGCGTGCCGCCGAATGCGCCCCCCGAAACGGTGGAGATGGCAACAGGCTTGCGATGCCACTCATCGTAAAGCAGGTCGACCACGTTTTTTAAGCTGGCAGGATAGCCTCCGTTGTACTCCGGGGTCACGATGATGATGCCGTCAGCCTCTAGAATTTTATCTCTGAACTCGCGCATCGCAACGGTAGGTTCGTGCTGTCGACTGTAGCGCTCTTCAAACACAGGAAAATCGTAGCTTTTCAGGTCGATGATCTCAGCGGAGGCGTGTTGATGCTCTTCTAAATATGTCTTAAAATAGAGGGCCACCCGATGACTTTTGCGACCGGTGCGCACGCTGGAGGAGATGATGGCGATGTGAGGCATAGTGCGATCAGTTGGATTCCTGTTTTACTTTTCTAACTCGCTGAGCAGGTCTTGCAGGTCGAGTGGCTGGGTATACATGGTGATGGAGCCATCCTCGGTTCGAGGCCAGTTTTCCTGCGGTCGGTCCCAGTACAGCTCCACCCCGTTTCCGTCGGGGTCCGACAGGTATAGCGCCTCTGAAACACCGTGGTCCGAGGCACCGTCAAGTCGGTAGTCGGCCTCTTTAATGCGCTTCAGAATGGCAGCCAGATCTTTGCGGGAAGGGTAGAGGATGGCGGTATGAAAAAGGCCGGTGCTGCTTGGCGGCGGCGGTGTACCTCCTTTGCTATACCACGTATTCAGACCGATGTGGTGGTGGTAGCCCCCTGCTGAAATAAATGCCGCGTCCGGTCCGTACATCATCACGAGTTCAAAACCGAGCAGGTCGCGGTAAAAGGCCAGTGCCCGATCCAGGTCGGCCACTTTAAGATGCACATGCCCTATGCGTGTCTGCGCCGGAACGGTATACTTGTCTGCTGCCATGGTCTGTTTCTCTTTGCTGATATTTCCAATTTATCTTACTAGCCCATACGAGCGCGCCCGTTTTTTGTGTTTTGATTGCCGTCGGTGTTTAGCTGCCTCTATCGCTTTGGGCCAGTTCGAGCAGTATTTCGTAGTAGGGCCGACGAAGCATTTTGGCTTTCAGCCAAGCGTAGAAGCTCATGGCTTGGATATCAGTGTTTTCAAAAGAATCGAACTCGAGACTCTGTTCCACCTGCTGAAAAAAGGCAGGACCTGCCACGGCTTCCGGTTGGTCAACCATGTGCTTGATCAATTGCAAATACTGCTTCACGTTATGGTAGGCGGGCTGCTGCAGCAGTTCTTTGAAAGTGCGCTCAAAGGCGCGTATTCTGTTCAGCACAAGATCTTCGTTGCCGAGCTCGTACTGCAGAATAAGCTCACCCATTTTCTTCTTCAGCACCCACTCGCGGCCCATTGTCGACTCCAGCCATTTGTCGGATCGCTTCATGCCCATCAGCACTCGGTTCGCCTTGCCAAACGACCCCTGCGCAAAGTAGTTGAAACTCAAGCCCAATTGGGCGGTCAGCTGGTCACGCTGACTCAGGTTCACTTTGCTCTTGTAGAGTAGCTTCTCCATCAGCGCGACGGCCTCGTCGTTGCAGCGCAGAAAAACCAGATTGGCCACCATCAGAAAAATATAGCGCGGGTAGAAGGTGGCGTAATGGCTCTTGCCCTCTCCGTTCAGGCAGTTATTCAGCTCAGCCAGATAATGTACCGACTCCCCGAATTTCTTGTTACGGTACAGCACGTGCGCGATCATGTAAAGCAGGCTGAGCTTGTAGTACTGGTGTGCTTTGATAAAGCCATGCTTCTGTTCCGTTTCGTGATATTGACTGATGATGTAGGGCTCAAAGGAAAGAAAATCCTTACGGGCCAGCACCGCGCTTCGGGCGATGGACATCAGCTTGTAAAGTAGGGAGGGGCGCTTGCTCACCGCCTCGGTCAGGTTGTAACCGTGGAGCACCTCCTGTATGATCTTGTCGAAATGCAGGTCGCTGCCCTGACGTCGGACGGCCTGTAGTCGTTGGTTAATTATGCTGCTGGCGATGTTGGCCCGCTCATCTTCGTCGGCGGCTATTTTGTTCTGGTTGCGACGCGAAATGATCTGACTTAGATCCTCGGCATACGCACTGTCCGCTTTCTCGATCTGCAGGTTGTAAATGGTGTTGAGCAGATCGTACTGCTCGTTGGCGGCGGCCAGTTTCTCGGCTTTGGAAAGGTAGGTCCACGCCAGCCGCTCCACCCGCGCGTCAAACAGGTAACGGGCCAGCGAAAGCAGGCCCATGATCGTGGCGGCGGCCGTGCTGTCCTCTTCCATCCGCTTCAGCATGATGAAATCAGTCAGGTGCCGTGTCAGCCTTTTGCGAAGCGCATAGTAGGCCACGGGGTTGGGGTCTTCCGGGTATATGCGGGCGATTAATTGCTCGGGCTTGTAGTGTTTCTCCTGTAGCAGCAGCTTGTAGAGTTCGAGGTCCTTTCGGCTCTTCTTCTTTTTCTGTCGCTGTATAAAAGCACCCAGTTCTCGCCTGTCTTCTGCATCGAGCGTCTCCAGTGTAATCTTCAGGTCATCCATGCACTTTATTTTATTGAACCGAGGCCTTGTTTTAAATTTATAAAGTCTGATTATGTAAATGTAAGTAACTGGATGATAACTTGATAGCATTGAATAATATAAAAATGAAATGTCCTTAATATCAAAAGCATGGCTTTCAAACAGGTCGGGTGTGCTATACCTTTACTACATCATCAACAAGGAATAAACAATAAACAGCCAAACACACATCGACCATGAAAAAGCTATTGTTCACATTGCTCGCCTCCGCCGTATTTTATGCCGCGCAAGCCCAAGATATTATCATCAAACGCAACGGCGATGAGCTGGAGGTAAAGGTGCTTGAGATCGATCTCAGGGAGGTAAAATACAAGCGCTTCGATAACCTGGAAGGGCCTGTCATTTCCATTGCCAAGGCCGATGTCTTTATGATCAAGTATGAGAACGGCACCAAGGTGACCATGAACGAAACGCGTCCCGCTGTGCAAGAGCCCGTGTATGCCCAACGCACCGGTTATCCGCAGGAGAACCTGAAGCTTGGCGGACCGCGACTGGGCTTCACCGTACTCAGCCAGTCCTACCGCGATCATATCAAAGATGAGTTTGACTCGGATGTAAGCGCTATTATGACCCAGTTCGGCTGGCAGTTCGAGACGCGGGTATTCACGTTGGAGAATGGCACCTCGGGGCTGTTTGAGTTTGTGCCCTTGGTAGGCGGTCTGGAGCAGGGCAAGTTTTTGCCTAGCCTGAGTGCGCTGGTAGGTATAAGAAGTGCAAAAGGACTGGAGTTTGGTCTTGGCCCGAATGTGTCGCTTGGAGGGGCGGGACTGGTACTTGCGGTTGGTACCAATTTTCAGAGTCAGGGGGTGAACTTCCCGGTCAATTTCGCGGTGGCGCCTTCCAAAGACGGAGCACGTTTTAGTCTCTTGTTCGGCTTTAATTCACGCAAGTACTAAGCCATCGGACTATTCGATCTAAAGTAAATAAACCAGCTCGGGAGTGGCCTACTGCTAACAGACGGCACCTTCCGAGCTGGTATATTTTTACTTAGCGTTTAAGCCTAGCAGCAACCGCCGCCCGGAACACAGTCAGTCTTCTCTACTGGCTTTTCGCCGTACACCGTAATGCTGTAGATACCGGTGTTGCTCTCGCGGAAGGCCTTTATACCTTCTGCGTCCAGGTAGTCATGCAGAATTTCGTCGGGCACATGAATGGCTTTTTCCTTCTGCACCGTGATATTCTCAAAACCGACCTCTCGGATGATCTGCAGGTAGTCTTCTTTCTGGATCGCGCCTGACACACAACCGGCATACATTTCGCTAGCCTGCACGATTCCTTCCGGCAAATCGCCTACCAGCACCACGTCAGAAATGCTGAAGTGTCCACCGGTCTTGAGCACACGGAAAGTTTCGGCAAAGGCCTTGCGCTTATCGGGCACCAGATTGAGCACGCAGTTGCTGATCACCACATCGACGCGGTCTGCGGCCAATGGAAGCGATTCGATCTCGCCCTGCCGGAACTCCACATTGTTAAAGCCAAGCTTGTCGGCATTTTCGCGTGCCTTGGCGATCATGGCTTCTGTCATATCCACCCCGATCACTTTGCCGCTTTCACCTACCAAGGCACGGGCCACAAAGCAGTCGTTGCCTGCTCCTGAACCGAGGTCCAGCACGATGTCCCCTTTTTTGATCTGGGCAAACTCCGTCGGCACACCGCAGCCCAAACCAAGGTCAGCATCCGGATTGTACCCTTCGAGCTCGGTGTAGTTGTCTGCAAAGATGGCGTAGTCTACCGTGCCGCAGCCTGTTGCACCGCAGCAGGAAGCCTCGTTCTGTTCCTTGCTCTGCAAGGCGATCTCGCTGTACTTGTCTTTTACAATTTTCTTAAGTTCTTCTGCCGTGTTCATAATCTTTTCTTTTTAAGTTATCGGTATATTACGATGATGTTAAGCAAATTTTTTTAGCCGCACTTGCTGCCACAGGCTCTAGCGTTTGAGAAAAACATGTGCAGCATTTCTTGGGCTTCTTTCCAAGTCTTTTCGTTTATGCAATAGCATACCTTCTTCCCGTCTATGTCGCCCTGTATCAGTCCTGCTTCCTTCAGCTCTTTCAGGTGCTGCGACACAGTTGACTGGGACAGGGGGAGTTCCTCCACGATGTCGCCGCAGATACACGCGTTGCGCTCTAACAGGATGCGCAGGATAGCGATGCGTGCCGGATGTGCCAGCGCTTTGGCGTACCCTGCCAGCCTGATGTCTGTTTCCGTGAACTGTTCTGTTTTGGAGATTCCCATACCTAAAATTTATTATCGTAAAATTACGATAATAGTTGCAAGTATTCAAGCGAATAACTGAAATTATTTTCTGGTAATAGAGGGACTAGGATGAGCTGCTCTCCGTTTGCCCATAGTTGCCCTTTTCTCCTATATTTTTGAGGATCAGCACGCCGGATAGAATTGAAAGAATGTTAAAGACAGGGATGATAAAAATTGCCGGAATCACTTGGTAACCCAATAGCGCCATGGCAATCACTTTGGCGGTAAGGGCGGTCATCAGCAAAGACAGAAACACAAAATAGACCGGTGCGAAAAGGTAGCCGAATGGCTTCTTCTTGAAAAACAAAATACCAGCGACAAAACCAGCCGGCAGTAGCAGGCCAAGGTCAAGGCCCTGCACCACCAGTGTGGTATAATGCTCTACCTGCACCGGTATGATGCTTCGGTCCAGCAGCGGTGGCACTACAATGCTAAGCCAAAGTAAGGCGATCGCGACAGCCTGAAAGATAAGGAAACCGCCTGTCAGACGATGAGGGGTTGAAGACAGAAAGGAGGAGGGGAGCAGCCGCCTGTCGAAGGAGAGGAGAGTCAGGATAAAAGCGAAGAAAGAGGTGGCCAGCAAAAACACATACACCAGAAAGAGCACGTTGTACATGCCCATCAGGAGGTAAAAGAGATAGGTGACCAAGAAGTAGCCTAGCGTGCCCGCCAACAGAAAGCGGGCTATTAGGGAGCCGGTTCGTGCCGCCAACAAGGCTATGATGAGAAGCGGAATGCCCAGCAGCAGGGTCACGTAATCCTGCGCTATACCTTGCGGGGCCACCTCGGCTGACATATGCTGGTATACACCTTTTCCGTAAATGGTCACTGTCTTACCCCGCACCGTCTCATGTTGGAAAGGGCCAGGGCCTTCCTCGGACATGATCCCAGTCGTGGTGGCAACGGCTGCTGCCACGACAAGGAGAACAACCAGAATGCTGATTACCTTCCTGTTCTTCATTTTCCGCTTTTGCTATGCTTCTTGGGCCTCAGACGTCAACCTTTCAGCCACTTTCCGAGCAAAAGGATCGCGCTCACAGCTGCAGCTGTGGACAGGATCTCTTTGCGATGCAGACTCACCCACAATTGCGGGCTGAAATCGGTTGCCTGATCGCCAAAAGTGCCGTGAGCGCCGTGGTCTCCGGGCAGCGGCTCCCACAGGTTGTTCTTCCTGTTCGGATCCTCGGGTTCATCTGTCTGCTGTCCTTCATACCCGTTTTTCGCCAGCACATAGTCAGCGTACCAGGGAGCTATTTTATTCCCCACAATAGCCTGTAGGGTAGGCCATCCCACGTTTATCTCCCGTCTGTCATGTTCTGCGGCATAGAGTATGGCCTCCGCCGCCACCTCAGGTTGGTATATCTTGCCCATGGGTTTGGGCTTATTGGGTAGCCTGCTTTTCACGAATCCGAACTGAGTCGTGTTCATGGCCGGAAGCTGTACCATGGTTACCTGTACCTTGCTTTTGTCGTGCATAAGCTCTGTGCGAAGCGAGTCAAAGAAACCCTGTATAGCATGCTTTGCCCCGCAGTACGCCGACTGTAGCGGGATGCCTCTGTAGGCCAAAGCTGAGCCTACCAGCACAATCTTGCCCTTGTCACGCGGTAGCATGCGCTTCAAAGCGGACAGTGTGCCGTATACCTGTCCCAGATACGTTACATCTGTGACACGCTTGTAATCCTCAGGCTCCATTTCTTTTATGGGGCTGAAGACACTGTTCATCGCATTGTTGACCCACACGTCAATCGGGCCGAGCTGTTCTTCGGTTTTGGCGGCGGCGTTCTCCACTGCTTGTGCATCCGCCACGTCTACCTCAAAATAGACAGCCTTACGTCCCATTGCCTCAATCTCTTTCTGTGCTCCCTTCAGACCGTCCACACCTCTTGCCAGAAGCGATACATCATACCCGTTTTGGGCGAAAGTACGGGCTATGGACCTCCCGAGTCCAGCCGAGGCTCCTGTTACGACGACTACACCGCGCCGTTTTTCTCTGTATGAATTCATAGCTCATTGCGTTGATTAACACCATCTTTTCTTCAGCTGTAGTTACGCCCGCTTCTTTTAATAAGTTTTGGAGGCGCAGGGAAGCGGGGCCAATCCGTCCTTGTGCTGCCAGACATCTATAATAAATGTCAATAAATATATAAAACCTTGCTTTTGAATGAATTGTAAAACAAGGGTGTGAATATTGGTTTTCATGGTATACTGAAATTAAAGCATGGAGAAGGATCAGGACAAGGAACAGGATGATGGCCAGCATCAGGGCGGGATGGGAATGCGTGGTGTAACACGCCCCATGGCCGAGAAGAAGATTCGTCAGCACAACAAGCAAATGCAAGGGGATGGCGGCCAAGAACATGACGAGCATCAACAGGGGAAAGGCGAAGGCCACGACGGCATGATGTCCGATGATATGCGGAAGCAAATGCTCCACATGCACCACATGCAAACGCTGTGGGTATACTGGATGATCATCATCCTCGGGGTATGGGTGTTGTTTTCGCCGCTCACCTTCGACTACGGTATCGGTACTGTGGAGCCATCCGGCGGCAGAAGCGTGTGGCTCTCCATGGAGCAGCGCATACAGTTCATGAAGTGGAGTGACATCCTCAGTGGTGCGCTGCTGATCTTTTTCGGGTGGCGCGGCCTTACGCCCAACCGACCGGTCAGCCTCTGGATTTGCTGCTTTATCGGTATCTGGCTGACCATGGCCCCTATCTTATTCTGGTCACCCTCTTCTGTTGCCTACCTGAACGATACCATGGTGGGTGCGCTTATCATCGCCCTGACCATTCTGATTCCCGGTATGCCCAACATGATCATGTACATGAAGATGGGGCCGGAAACGCCTCCGGGCTGGAGCTACAACCCCTCCAGCTGGCCGCAGCGCTGGATCATGATGGTGCTTGCCTTCCTCGGGTGGATCGTATCGCGCTACCTGGCTGCTTTTCAATTGGGGTACATCAACACCATGTGGGACCCTTTCTTTGGGGAACAGAGTGTGCAGGTGCTGAACTCCAGTATGTCACATTCACTGCCAATATCAGATGCAGGACTGGGTGCCATTGCCTACACGTTGGAATTCTTGATGGGCTGGATGGGCAGCCCCGCCCGCTGGCGCACCATGCCTTGGATGGTGGCCGTGTTTGGTATACTGGTTATCCCGCTCGGTCTGGTGCACATCTTCCTAGTGATCAGTCAGCCCGTGATGGTAGGTGCTTGGTGTACCTTCTGTCTGCTGGCAGCAGCCATCATGTTACCCATGATTCCGCTGGAAGCGGATGAGGTAATTGCCATGATTCAGTTTATGAAAAAGAAACTCAAGAAAGGAAAAGAAGGATTCTGGAAGCTCTTCTGGAAAGGCGGCAACATTGAGAGTGATGAAGAAGATCAAGCGCCGGAAATGATGAAGTTCCCAGAGAAGCCGGGTGCCGTGTACAGGGCTTCCATCTGGGGCATGAGCTTCCCGTGGACACTACTGGTGTCTACGCTACTGGGTGTCGCCGTGATGTTTGCCCCGGGCGTGTTCGGAGTGAGTATAAATGAGACAGCTGCCAATATTTTCCATCTGAGCGGCTCGCTTATAGTCGTGGTATCCGTGATCTGTATGGGAGAGCCCTTGCGAATAGGACGTTATCTCAATATACTGCTGGGACTCATCCTAGCAGTCGGACCTTGGTTCCTCGAGAGTAGTCCGACAGCATTAAGTATAACAGGTGTGGTGCTTGGCCTTGCTGTAGCTGCTCTGGCATTACCGCGCGGACCTAAAACACAACGATACGCAGGTTGGGATGAGTACATCAAATAGACAGGGACAGGTTGAGGAGCAGGGTATTCTGAGTGATGAGGAGCTAAAGTCTCAGGTAAGGGAGGTGCTCTACAGGAATATGGTAAGCGGCGAGAGAGCTGGGTTCACTTACCATTTCACGAAGCCTTCTCCTGAAACTTACCCCTTCCAGTTTTTCTGGGACACCTGTTTCCATGTCTACACGCTGACGGCCCTGGACGAGGTGGACATGGCCAAAGAACACGTGCAAAGCCTGTTCGAAATGCAGCTGCCAGATGGTTTTGTAGGCCACATGAGCTACTGGAAACGGCTGTGGCCCGGACGTGTCACAGATCTGCTGCAGCTGCGCCCCCGCGATGTGCTGCGGCTCTACAAGCCGCACATGTCGGCACTGGTACAGCCTCCCCTTGCCGCACAGGCCGTACTCCGGATTTATAAACATGACCATGAGCTGTCCTTTGTCAGGGAGATGCTCCCCAAGCTCAAAAAGTTTTATCTGTGGCTGGCAGAAAATAGGGATTTTGAAGGGGAGGGGCTCTTGTCTATCATATCCCCCTTCGAGTCGGGCATGGATTGGAAACCCAGTTACGATCCTGTGTTGGGTTATGATAAAGGCAAGGCTGGTCCGCTGCTGTTCTTAAAGGTGCTGCAGGTAGACGCGCATAATTTCCTCAAGGGGTATGATCTTCCCCGCATCTACAGGAGTAACAGGTTCATCGTCAAAGACGCCGCCTTCAACACCATCTATGCCCAGAACCTGGAGGCGCTGGCCTACTTGTGTCAACTGGTACAGGATGATGACTGGCAGCAGTTCAGGAAGCTAGGCAAAAAAACAGAGGAGAGCATAGTGCGCTATATGTATGATGAAAAGGATGCCGCCTTTTATGACTTGGAAGGTCACCATTTCAGCAAGTTGAGAATCTGCACGGCTACCATCTTTTTTCCGCTGGTGCTGCAGAGCGTGTCGAAGGAGATATGCAAACAAGTGTTGGAAAGGCACCTACTGCAGAAGGATGGTTTTCATGTGCCTTATCCCGTTCCCTCTCTTTCTGTGAACGAACCGGCATTCAATCCCGATGAGTCACTCTACATCTGGCGTGGTCCCACGTGGGTGGTATTCAACTGGTTCCTGCATGAGTACCTGCTGGAGAAGGGGCACGAGCAGGAGGCCCGGGAGCTGCTGCTAAGTGTGAAGCGGCTGATTTCCAAAAGCGGATTTAGGGAGTATTACGATCCCTTCACAGGCGAAGGGCATGGGGCAGAGGAGTTCACTTGGTCCGGTCTTGTAGTGGACATGATCAACAGGCAGCAGGATGAATTATATGAGTAGATGAGTTGTAGTTATTTGATAACCAATATCTTAATTGGGTGCTATTCGTTTACTCTAACTTAAGTAGTTGTTTAAATTTAAAGAAGGAGGTCAGATGTTTTATCATGTAAAAGAGTTACAGTTCAATGCAAGGGTTTCAAAACCAGATCCAGCATTTGCCAGCCTGCTGCTGGAGCAGTTTGGGGGGGCAAACGGAGAGCTGAAAGCCGCGATGCAGTATTTTGTGCAGGCCTTTACTGTGCGCCAACCCCATCCGGATCAGTATGACATGCTGATGGATATCGCCACAGAGGAGTTCAGCCATCTCGAAATTGTGGGTGCTACTATCCAGATGCTGCTGGGGCCGATCAACGGTGAGTTGAAGAACGCGGCCGAGGAGGCTGAGATCATGCAGTTGCTGCAGGGGAAGGCGAAGAAAGAGGATTTCATCCACAACGCCATGGTCAACCCGCAGTTCTTCGTGCTGAGTGGCGGCGGCCCAACCCTGACCAACAGCCAAGGGGTGCCGTGGAATGGCTCTTATGTGGATGCCAACGGAGATCCTACCGTTGACCTCCGGTCTAACATAGCAGCTGAGTCCAGGGCCAAGATCGTGTACGAGTATCTGATGCAGTTCACGGATGACCCTTATGTAAAGGAGACCCTCAGTTTTCTGATGACACGGGAGGTGGCGCACTTCCAGATGTTTGAGGCGGCACTGCAAACAATACAACCCAACTTCCCGCCGGGCGTACTGCAGGGCGATCCGCGTTACAGCAACAGCTACTTTAACATGTCCAACGGAGTTGATGTGAGAGGCCCATGGAACGAAGGCAAGAGTCCCGGCCTCGGTGAGACTTGGCAGTACGTGGAAGAACCCTTCCGGCACGTGGTGGATTCCAACGGTATGATCGACCACAAAACGAATGGTACCGACCGTACGATGAAGTCTGTAGAGAAAATGGACAAGACACTCAGCCAGGAGCGAAGCAAAAAAGTCAAAGCAGCCGTACCTAAGGGAGAAAACCAGTGGTGCGAGTACCCGCAGGATAGCCTGTAAGCAGGAGAAACAATTGATAATGGCTGAAAGAGAAAACAAACGAGAAAAAAAACAGGAAGCAGGGTCGGTGGAGATAGAATACTACACCGACCCTCTTTGTTGCTGGAGTTGGGCACTGGAGCCCCAGTGGCGGCGTCTGCGCTTCGAGTACAGCGGCATGGTAAAGTGGCGCTACCGCATGGGCGGTCTCATTCCTAACTGGGACAGTTTCCAGGATCCCTTGAACACAGTCACCCGGCCGCTCCAGAT
Source organism: uncultured Pontibacter sp. (assembly GCF_947499215.1). Taxonomy (GTDB): domain Bacteria; phylum Bacteroidota; class Bacteroidia; order Cytophagales; family Hymenobacteraceae; genus Pontibacter. The sequence continues at coordinate 504,701 of NZ_CANMNI010000001.1, read as the reverse complement.
GGGGCCGCTCTGGATGGAGGCGAAGCACGTATCCGGTATGCCGATTCAGGACAGGGTATGGTATGAAAACCCGCCGGCTTCCTCTTACCCCGCCTGCATTGCCGTAAAGGCTGCCGGGCTGCAGTCGCCGGTGGCGGCGGAGGCTTACCTGCGCAGGGTGCGCGAGACGGTGATGTTGCATGGGCAGAACATAGCGGATCGGGAAGTGCTGTTGGAGGTTGGCGGAAAGCTGTCCGAAGAAAGACCTGCTGTATTTGATGCCGCCGCATTCGAGCGGGCTCTGGGCGGTGAAGAAGCCCGCAAAGCCTTTGAGCAGGACCTGATGCAGGTGCGTATCCACGGCATCAGCCGTTTCCCGACCCTCACGCTGAAAAAAGAAGGGGAGGAAACGGGGGTGATGATCGTGGGCTATCGGCCTTACGAGGCCTTGCAACAGGCTTTGAAGCAGGTGGCGCCGGAACTGCAGCCGATACAGCACACCACCGACGAGATGGAGTACAGAAGGTACTGGGGGAGTGTAACAGAGCGCGAGGTGAAGGAAGCCCTGCAGCAGGAAAAAGCTGCATCTCCTAAGGCAGAATAATCAGACTTGGAAGTATACCTATGAAAACAGTAGAGCTTAACGAGTTAAACTCAACATTGCGGATTGAAGGAAGTAAATCCACCAGAAGCATGGACATCAAAAACCTCGTAGTCAAGAAATGGCCTACATCAGATGCCCGCATAAAATTGATCGTGTTGGATGAAAAGGACATTCCCATTTACAGCCACCTCTTGGACCCGGCACAGGATGAGGGTACGGATACTGTAGAAGTCAACAAGAAATTCGTCTTCTATGACCACCTCTCTGTCGTGGTCACAGCCGAGCCTGCTGAAAGCCCTTTCACTATTGTGATTGAGTTTGAATAGGGCTTCTGTTCTGCTGCAGTTATTTTAACTGCCAAGGGTGATGATTGCCCGATCACCTCTCCCCGTAAACTTGCTGCCACGACCAACCGTCTTTTTCAAGCAGCAGCGTGAGTAACTCTCTGCGCTCCTGCGTAGCCTGTGCAGATGAGTACTTCAACGCCCCTTCTTCTGCAAGCGGTATACCTGCAGCTTTCAGTTCTTTCAAATCGAGGATGGGAGCATCCCCCTTTGGAGAGGCGTCTTTCAGAAAACCGCTTTTTAACATTTCCAAGTAGGAATCAAGCGTGGTCTGCAACATCGACATCTGGAGTCCGTTTTCCTCTTCCTGCCCGCTTACCGTCTCCTTGAGCAGGTGGTATGTTTCGGTTAGCAGCACCATGGCCGGAGCTATTGCCTGTTCTGGCTGCTTCTTATGGAAATAGTGTATGACAGGGTAGGAGTGGTGGTGCATCGTATGCTGTATGAGCATTTGGCAGATATCAGAGGTGTTGTCGAAAAAAGACGAGAAGCCTTTGCCATCCCAGCTGTTAGTCAGTATCTCCTGCGGTGTTTTGCCCATGCTGCTGAGGTACAGACTGAGCTTGCTTTGCAGACCAACTGCCTGCAGTACCGGCACAAAATAAGTAATGGAGGTGGTGATAAAAGCAAGCCCGGAAAAAGCCGCCACGCTGGTTACAATGCGCCACAGGTCTGATGTTGCCTTGTAGTCCCCAACGCCTAGGGTAGAAAGCGTAAACCCGGCGTAGTATAACTTCTCTAAAGAACTTGCTTTGGCCATCGTACTGCTGTTTACAATGGAATCGGGTTCTGCCAGCAGCATCAGAAACAACGCGAGCCAAAGTGCCGCCACCCAGAACAGCAGCACAGAACACAGTACAGCCAGCCCCGCATAGGAGAGGAGGGTGGAGGTGCCATTTTTGCCGGAGGCGACAAAAAAGATGTTCCACACCCCACGGGAGAGCTTGCTGGTGATTACTCCGCCGCCTTTAGATGATAAAGTGGTTTTGACAATATCCATTGCGATAACCGCAAAAAGTACAATCCCACTCAGGAGGTATAGGTAGTTCATAAGGTGGATTCGCTATGCGCTGCTTTCTAAACGGCTTTTGATTATAAGGGTTAGTAGGCAGGGCTGTGATTGAAACAAGTTGATGCGCCCGCTCAGGTATAGGGGTGGCTTAGAGGCCTATCTCACGCATCAACTGCTGCATGCAACCTTGGTCCATCTGGCCTCGCTGTCTTATCTGGCGCATCATGTTGCCCATCAGGGCCCGGTTCTGGAGCATCATCTCTGACATCATGGTACAGGCGGCTGTGTCTGTGTCGCACTGCGCCATCATTTCCTGCATCCGCGCCTGCATCTGTTGGCGGTTCATGCTGGACATGCCCGTTGTGTCGCCCACCATACCGCGGTTTCCCGCCATACCGCCCCGACCCATCATGCTTTCACCCATGTTGCGCTCTCGCATCTGGACCATCAGCTCGTTTCGCATCTCCTCATTTTCCAATATGGTATTGTATACCTGTTGGCGCTCGTTTTCGTCCTGTAGCATTGTCTGTGCATTGTCAGAGTTTTGGCAACCGCTGATGCTGATCAACAGGAGGGCAAGGAAGGGAAGTAGATATTTTTTCATAGTCTTTACGGGTTTTATTTTAGAGCAAAGCCACGCCTTTGGGAAGAAGTGGCTTTGTTTTAAGCTGTTAATAATGTTATTGTTTGTTTTTGCTTTGCCAGGCTTCCAGTTCTTTTATCTCCTTCTCCTGCTCATTCACTATCTCCTGTGCCATTTGTTTCATCTCCGGTGTCTTGCCCTGCTTCAGGAACTCCCGCGACATTTCGTTGCCCATCTGGTGGTGCCGGATCATCATGCTGGCATAGAACCGGTCCATGTTTGTGGTGTCCATGTCCATTCCCATACCCATTCTGCCTTGTCCCATACCACCCATCATCTTCCGCATCGGCTGCATCATACGCATGGTGCTGGCTGTGTCTCCTGTGGCTGGGGTGTGGCTTTTCGTGAAATTCTCCAGCTGCTGTATATCTTCTCTGTTCCTTGTGATGGTCCTGTTGGCAATATCCTTCAATTGGCTATCGGTACCGTTCGCTATTTCCTGTTCTGACATCCGAATACCCCCTTGGTGGTGCCGCGTCATCATCAGGGCAAAATCATAGTCCGGGTCACCTGTCATCTTCGGTCGCATTTCCTGCATGTCCTGCCTGTGCTGTTGCATGTGACCCATCATGCCACCCATTTGGCCGCCCATCCGGCCACCTTGCATGGCGCCCTGCTGCATAGGATCGTCGCGCATCATGGTGGTATCTGTTTCCGCCTCGGTAGTGGTGGCGGTGTCTGCTCTGTTACCCTCTTGGCTACAGGCACTGATCAGAAGTGCCATACCCAGCAGGAGGGATTTGATTGGAAATTGACTGATTCGTTTTTTCATAGTTTTGTTTTTTGGAGTAAGCTGAATTGTGATTATTATATACGCTTTGATCATCAGCAGGTATGGTGATCGTGAACATCATATATTTCACCTGATCTGGCGGCGAAGCAATTGTGCATTGATGGCTACAATCACGGTACTCAAGCTCATGAGGGCGGCACCCACAGCAGGCGATATCATGATCCCTTGGCTGTATAAAACACCAGCGGCCAAGGGAAGTGCGATGACGTTGTAACCGGTTGCCCAGATCAGGTTCTGTATCATTTTGCGGTAGGTGGCTTTGCCAAAGAGGATGAGCGAGGCAATGTCCTGCGGGTTGCTGTTGACCAAAATGATGTCAGCGGTTTCGGCTGCCACGTCTGTTCCGGAGCCCACGGCTATCCCTACATCGGCCTGTGCCAAGGCAGGGGCGTCGTTCACGCCGTCGCCGGTCATGGCCACGAATTCACCCTGGTCCTGCAGTTCCTTTACCTTCTCCTGTTTTTGGTGCGGTAGCACGTTGGCCAGATAACCGTCCATTTGCAGTTTGTCGCTCACGCTTTTGGCCACCCGCTCGTTGTCGCCGGTGAGCAGCAGGTTCTTGATGCCGTTCTCTTTCAGCACGCGGATGGCTTCTGCCGACTCTTCCCGTATCTGGTCGCGCATGGTGATGTAGCCGACCGGCTTTCCTTCTACCAGCGTATAGACCACCGTTTCCACGCCTTCTTCTGCCTCGCTGGAAGGTACCGCTATGTTAAACTCCTTGATGTAGTTTGGGCCCACCACTTTCACATCCTTGCCCTCTACCATACCTTCCAGTCCTTTGCCGGGCAGGTAGTTGAAAGACTGTGAGGGTGGCACCGCTATACCTTCGGCCTTCACTTTCCGGAGGATGCTCTGGGAGATAAAGTGCTCCGAGTTCTGCTCCACACCGGCCGCCAGCCGCAGCATTTCCCGTTCGTCCATTTCATTGTCAAACGTGACCACTGAGGCGATTTCATGCGAGCCCTGCGTGAGGGTGCCGGTCTTGTCGAAGATGATGGTGGTGATGAGTCTGGAGTTTTCGAAAGCGGTTCGGTTCCGGATGAGCAGGCCGTTGTTGGCGGAAACGGCGGTGGATATCGCTACCACCAGCGGCACTGCCAGCCCGAGTGCGTGCGGACAGGAGATGACCATAACCGTCACCATGCGCTCCAGCGCAAACGCAAATTCCTGCCCCAGCATGAGCCAAACGGCTAGCGTGCCGAAGCCGGCGAAAAGGGCAATATAGGTGAGCCACTTGGCGGCACGGTCAGCCAGACGCTGCGTTTCCGATTTTGTCTTCTGGGCATCCTGCACCAGCTTGATCACTTTGTTGAGGTAGCTCTCTTTGCCGGTAAACTCCACCCGCACCCGCAGGGCGCCGTTGCCGTTGATAGAGCCGCCAATCACTTTATCGTCTTTGAGCTTTTTGACCGGTTTGCTCTCGCCGGTCAGCATGCTCTCGTTCAGGTAGCTTTCGCCGTCTTCCACCACGCCATCAGCCGGCACTTTCTCGCCGGGCTTCACCAGAATCAGGTCGCCTTTTTGCAGGTCCTCGATGTGCACGCGCACCGTCTCCCCATCCTTGATCAGCATGGCTTCGGCGGGCATCATGCTCACCAGCAGTTCCAGCGCTTTGGAGGCGCCGAGCACCGAGCGCATTTCAATCCAGTGCCCCAGCAGCATGATCACGATCAGCGTGGCCAGCTCCCAGAAAAAGTCCATCCCCTCCAGCCCGAACACGATGGCGGTGCTGTAGAGGTAGGCCACCGTGATGGCCACCCCGATCAGCGTCATCATACCCGGCACGCCTTTCTTCACCTCTTCGGCCAGACCCGTCAGGAAAGGCCAGCCGCCGTAGAAGTAGATGATGGAGGAGAGCACGAAAGCGATGTACATGCCGTAGGGCACATCCAGCGTAAAGCCCAGAATGTGCTGCACCATCGGGCTCAGGATGATCACGGGTATAGAGAGTGCGAGCGAGATCCAGAAGCGCTTTTTGAAGTCCTCGATCATCATGCGGTGATGGTCGTGGCCGTGCTCGCCGTGGGGCGGGTGTCCGCTGGTGTCTTCGTGCATGGCGTGCTCGTGCCCGTGCAGCGTCTTTTCCTCCAGCCGTTCCGTTAGCTGGTCTTTCTGGGTCTTTGCCTGCTCCTTCTGGTCGTTTCGGTGATGGTGGTGCTGGTCCATGACTGTTGCCGGTTTACGCTCTCAGTTTCTGTGCCATCTCCGGTGTGATCGCTTCGGCATAGGCGCCGTAGGCATCCACCAGCACGCCCTTCACACCTCGGGAGGAGGAGATGGCGTACACCACCGAATTGTCACCCGGGTAGCTCATGCCCTCGAAGCGGTGCACCTCATCGACATCAAACTCCTCCGGGCTCAGTTCCATCGGTTTGGTCGTGCAGACAATGCAGTTCTCTTTTAAATTGAAGTCTTCGGTATAGCCGCGCTTTTTCAAATCGTTCAAGGCTTGGGACAGGGTATCGTAGCTGTTGTCGTTCATAGTGGGTATGGATTTTATGGAGTCATTAAATTTTTATTTTAATTCTGACAGAGTCTCTTTCAGATTTTGGATAGCACAGATCGGTTGCCGCTGGTAAAGTTGCTGGTTACGGTACCTCAGTGGGCATATGCCTGTTATTTCTTTGAATTGGGCTGAGAAGTGCTGCACACTTTTGTACCCTAACAGGCCGGCGATCTCACTTACGTTTCGCTCATTGTACTCTAGCAGTTCTTTAGCGCGCTCTACTTTCTGCAAAATGACATAGCGACTGAGCGGTATCTTTTCCGAGGCTTTGAATGTCGCGCTGATGTAGGTATAGTCTCTATTTAAAACATGGGCGAGGTATTGCGAAATAGTACTAGTGATTTGCTCGGGATTTTCTTGGTACAGTAGGTTTATAATGACAAGCTTGGTTTGTTCTACTAGTTTCGATTCGTCATCCTGAATCAAGTCAAACCCGTTATTGCCTAAGACCTGTCGTATATCCTCCCAAGATACGCCCTCGGTTCTGTGGACGATAGCCCGGCCTAAAACCACTTCTTTTACCGTCAGACCAATTGTCTGCAATTCGTCCCTGACCACTTTGATGCACCGGGGACATACCATGTTCTTTATATGCAGTGTCAATAACTGCTCACAGTCAGTGTCTACCATTTATTATTTCTGTTTTGTACTTCGTACTGACCATCTTTTATGCCAGTCATGATTTGTACGGCTGCAAAATCGTAAAGGATAGGAATGCCAAAAAAGAGTGGCTTGTTACAGCTTAATAGCCATAGTCAGACATGTTGATTTGTACACTATAACTTGATGTTTTAGAGGAAGCTGAAGATGTTATCTATAAAAATTAGTCAAAAATCTGTAAAACTGATCCGTGAAGTGGTATGTATAAGAGAGGACTTATAACCAAACAATACTCACTATGAACGCAACTATGAATAGAGAACTTATTAGTGTGCTGGCAGAATGCGCAGCAGCATGTAACTACTGTGCCGTTTCCTGTCTGAAGGAGGACGATGTGAAAATGATGGAGCGCTGCATCCGCCTTGATTTGGACTGCGCCGCCATCTGTAAAATGGCGATGGACTATGTGGCGCGTGACTCCACGATGAAGCGAGAAGTGCTGGACCTGTGCGCCAAGGCATGCCGTGCATGTGGCGAGGAGTGCGCCAAGCACAAGCACGACCACTGCCAGATGTGCGCCGAAGCTTGCCGCCGTTGCGAGCAGGCCTGCCAGCAGGCATAATTGTCTTTGCATGCTGACGAAATGCATGACCAAAGCATCACCCTGATTGCTCTATAATTCATAGTAGCGGTCAGGGTGTTTTTTATGGTCATAGCCTAAGATAGAAGACACTATGAATAGCCCTTTTCATAAATGAAAGATAACGATGTATAAGCTTTTGATCACACTGCTGCTGCTCGGAACCGCTCCCTTTACCTACGCGCAGCACGAGCACCACAAACCAACCCAGCAACAGCAGACTGATATCTATACCTGCCCGATGCATCCCGAGGTGCAAAGCACAAAACCGGGCAAATGTCCCAAGTGCGGCATGACGCTGGTGAAGCAAAAACCAAAAGCTCCGGCTAAGCAAGAGCAGGCTCCACCAAAAAAAGCTGTGAAAGCCAAACCCGCCACACCGGCTAAAAAACCGGTGCAGCAGCAAAAAGCAAAGCCTGTTCAGCATCAGGCGAAGCCGACACAGAAAGACCCTGTCACACCTGTACAGAACCCGGAGGAAATAGAGAAGCCCGTCCATAAAGCGGGGCATGAGCCGGAGAGCCCGGGCCAAAGACGTGTGCCGCGGACGGTGCGTTACGACCTGTATGTGCGGGACACGCTGGTCAACTTCACAGGCAGAACCAGAAGAGCCGTGGCAATAAATGGCAGCATTCCGGCGCCCGCCCTGACCTTTACCCAGGGCGACACGGCCGAGATCTACGTGCACAATGAGATGGATGTGGAAACTTCCATACATTGGCACGGGGTGTTCCTGCCCAACCGGTTCGATGGAGTGCCCTGGCTTACCCAGCAGCCGATCAAGCCTCATTCCACTTACCTCTACAAATTCCCGATCATACAGAATGGTACATACTGGTACCACAGCCACAGCGCCTTTCAGGAACAGAGCGGCATGTACGGTGCCCTGATCTTTCATAAAGTGAATGAACCGGACATGCCGGCCATCCCGATCGTGCTAAGCGACTGGACAGATTTGAACCCCAGAGAGGTATACCGCTCATTGCGCAGCGCAAACGATTGGTTTTCTATACAGAAAGGTGCGACGCAGGGCTATGCGGAGGCCATAAAAAAAGGCCATTTCGGCACTAAACTGAAGAATGAGTGGAAGCGGATGGAAGCGATGGATGTGAGCGATGTGTCTTATGAAAAATTTCTGACCAATGGGCAGGATATAGCGGAGCAAACGCATTTCACGGCCGGGGACGTGGTGAAGCTCAGGGTCGTGAATGGCGGTGCCTCCACTTACTTCTGGCTGACCTACTCCGGGGGCAAACTAACGGTGGTGGGCAACGATGGCAACGATGTGGAGCCTGTGGAGGTGGACCGCCTGATCATCGCGCCTGCCGAAACCTACGATTTGCTGGTCACCATACCTGAAAACATGCAGTACGAGTTTCTGGCCACTGCCGAAGACCGTTCCAATACCACATCGCTGTGGCTGGGCAGGGGTATGAAAATGAAGGCACAGCGTTTAGGCAAGCTGAACTACTTTGAGGGTATGAAGATGATGAACGACATGATGACAATGAGCGGGGACATGGAACCGATGGGCATGGAAATGAGCAACCAGCAGATGGACATGAACAGCGTGATGTACCCGGAGATTTCAGGGCAGGACCACAGTATGCATGGAGGAGAGGAAATGAAGCAGCAGCCTGATACCACTTCACATGAGGGCCATGACATGCAAGGGCACGAAATGCAGAACATGAGCGGCAGCAATGGCGAGATGGTAACCCTGAACTATGGCATGTTGCGGGCTCCTGAAAAAACAACCCTCAGACCCGGCCCCGTGAAAGTCTTGCGTTTTGAGCTCACCGGCAACATGAACCGCTATGTGTGGACCATGGACAACAAGACAGTTTCAGAGTCTGACAGGATACTGATCAAAAAAGGGGAGAACGTGAAGATCATCATGTTCAACAACTCCATGATGCGCCACCCCATGCACTTGCACGGACACGATTTTAGGGTGCTGAATAAGCATGGGGAATACGCACCTATGAAAAATGTGCTCGACATATTGCCGATGGAGACGGACACGATCGAGTTTGCAGCCTCCGAAAGTGGCGACTGGTTTTTTCACTGTCATATACTCTACCACATGATTGCCGGCATGGGCCGCGTGTTCACCTACCAGAATTCACCTCCAAACCCGGAGCTTCCGGATCCTGAAAAAGCTCGCAAAATGTTTAACCGCGAAGACAAGGTTTTCCTGCCGTCAGCACAGATAGGGCTGGAAAGCAACGGCAGCGATGGAGAGTTTATACTGGGCAGCTCCCGTTATGAGCTGTCCACAGAATGGCGGATTGGTTTTAAGAAGGAGTACGGTATAGAAAGTGAAACCTACTTTGGCCGTTACATTGGTAAAATGCAGTGGCTCTTTCCTTTCATAGGCTTTGACTATCACTATAACAGTGTAGAGAATGAGCCGGAGAAAAACATGTTCGGTCAATTAAGCAACCAAGATAACCGTAAGGTTGCAGTAGCCGGTGTGCAATACACGTTGCCCATGCTGATCGTGTCGGAAATGCGGGTAGACACGGAGGGGAAACTGCGCTTCCAGTTACGGCGTGAGGATGTACCACTGACCAACCGCCTGCGCCTGAACCTAATGGGGAACACAGATAAGGAATACATGGCTGGTTTGCGCTACATAGTAACCAAGTACGTTTCGCTGTCTACGCATTACGACAGCGACATGAAGTTTGGAGCTGGCCTCACATTTATATATTAAAGCTCTCAAAGTGTAGGAAGGCTTGGCATTTTGATTTAACTAAAAAGCCATGAAGCTGACTTAAGCCATAATATTTGTAGCTTTAGAGCTCATAAAGAAGAGTTTTCATTTAGCTCTATCATTTGTAACCTCTTATACTGATAATCATCATGAACAAAAACTTTACAAAGATTGCTTCGGTTCTTCTACTCGGCGCCACCCTCACGTATTGCAATCAGCCTGAACAGGAACAGGAGCAAGTGCAGGAAACCCCAGTAGAACAGGACAGCCATGCCGGACATGACATGCAGCCGAGCGAGGGTGCTACCACTATCGGGGAACAAGCCGAAGCAGACACGCTCAAAGGCAGTCTAAAAGCGGAAGCCCACGGGATGATTGGCGACGCGCATTTGACTATCGCCTACCATTCGCCGGCTGTGCGCGGTCGTCAGATCTGGGGCGGACTGGTTGCTTACAATCAGGTATGGGTAACAGGCGCGCACTCGGCCACGAGCATCATGACGGACAAGGACATTACCATAGGAGGGAAGAACCTTCCAGCCGGCAAATATGCCTTGTTCACCATACCCGGCGAAGAGGAGTGGACCATCATCATTAATAAAAACTGGGAGCAGCACTTAGCCGATGACTATGCGGAGACGGACGATGTGCTGCGCTTTACCGTGAAGCCTGAAATTGCCCCCACAAAACAGGAGAGACTTCGTTACACGATTATTTCAGATGGTAGCGACAAAGGTAGCATCCAGATTACATGGGATATGCTGCGCGTGACGCTTCCTGTTGCGAAGCAGTAAGCTGCCGGATCATATGAAAAGCAAAAGGACAGGCCTAGGCCTGTCCTTTTGCTTTTATGCTTTTTTAGTTTTGCTTACTGTCGAGGTGTGATCTTCCAAAGCTCTCCTTTCTGCTGGTCGGTCACAAGGTATAGGGCGCCGTCCGGGCCTTGGCGCACATCGCGTATGCGCTGCTTGCGGTCGCCGAGCAGGTGCTCTTCGCCGGTCACACGGTTGTCCTCAATCTTGAGTCTTACCAGTACCTGAGAGCGCAGACCGCCCACAAACAAATTACCTTTCCACTCCGGGAAGGCATTGCCGGTGTAGAACTGCGCACCGGACGGAGCGATCACCGGATCCCAGTAGTATACCGGGTCCACGAAGCCCTCTTTGGTGGTCACGGAATTGGGTACCGGCGCGCCTGAGTATTCCTCGCCAAAGGTTACCACAGGCCAGCCGTAGTTTTCGCCTTTCTTGATCAGGTTCAGTTCATCGCCACCCTGCGGACCCATCTCCACGATCCACAATTGTCCTTCGCTGTTAAAGGCTGCCGACTGCACATTGCGGTGACCGGCAGTCCAGATCTCAGGCAGGGTGTTTTCCTGATTCACAAACGGATTGTCGTTCGGCACTTTGCCATCCGGCGCTATGCGGATGAGCTTGCCCATGTGGCTGTTCATCTGCTGGGCCTGCGGACGAATCTCCTTGTCGGAGCGCTCACCCAAGGTCACGTAGAGCATGCCATCCGGACCGAAAGCCAGACGGGAGCCATAGTGCATGGTGCCGTTGTAGGTGGGCAAGGCCTGAAAAATTACCTCCACGTTCTCCAGTCGGCTGCGGTCGTCGCTTAGTTTGCCGCGGGCCACACTGGTCGCGTTGCCACCTCTTCTAGGTTCTGAATAGCTCCAGTAGAGCATGCGGTCGGAGCCAAAGTCAGGACCAAGGGCCACATCCAACAGACCGCCCTGTCCACGGGAGTCTACCTCCGGCACCCCTGCTATCGGGTTGCCGATTTGGCCGGATGCCGACACGATGCGCATGCGTCCGGGTTTTTCTGTGACTAGGAGGTCACCGTCCGGCAGTGGCTCCACGGCCCAAGGCTTATCCAAATTGGTGGTGAGCACCTGCACATCAAATTGTGTTTCGGAGGTCATTTCGCAGGCGCGGGTCTGGCCCTCGAAGGTCGGTCTTTGCTCAGGTGAGTTAGGGTCGCCCATATCGATCGGCTGGCAATCCTCTTGGCTGGCTACAGGCTCCTGTCGGTCGCTGTCCTGCTGTCGGGTCGTGTCTTCGCTGCAGGAGGCCCCCATGGTCGCCATCCCGAGAGCCGAAAAGACGATGAGTCTAGATAGTTTCATAGTGTTTTGCTTTAAGTGGTCGGTGTCTATACAAGGTTTAATTCCTTGTTGTACTAAATTGTTTTGAATATGTTCTTTGAGACCGGAAACAACAAAGCCGCACGGTGTGGTGGTGCGGCTCTATTTGTTTGCCTTTCATACGCGAGTGGCCTAGGAGTCGAGGGCTCTTTTCTTGAGCAGAATGAACTCCTCCTCGGTGATGGAGCCTCTGTCACGCAGGTCCTCCAAGCGCTCTATGGTGGTAATGGAGTCTTCTACAGGCTTGATGCGGGGCTCCCGGTGGGAAGCGTCTGAATGATCGGTCACGGTTCGGCGAGGTTCGTCTAGGTCCCGGTCTCTGTCTCTGTCTCTGTCTCTGTCTCTGTCTCTGTCCCGGTCATGCGTCGTTACATTAGAGGTATAGAAGCGGTCCGCATTGTAGGTCTCGTCATTGTAAAAGTCATCGCTGATGCGGCGGTTACTGTCCGGCTGCCTGTTCACGGCATCGTCAAACTCGGTCTTGTAATCCGAAGATTCACCGATGGTGTCGTTGTGGGCTCTGCGGAAGTTGTCGCGTACGGCGTACTCGTAGTCCGGCGAGATAGGGCCGCCCGGGTATACCGGATAGCGGCTGACACTGGCGGAGTCAACAGAGGCGAGGAAGATGTTCTTGCCTTTGCGGTCGAGGGCAGCCGCCCCTATGGGCACGAGCATGTAGGTGTCGCGGTCTCGGTCGAAGAAGCGGTGGTCGCCCAGCACCGAGAGGTAGCGGACTTTCATGGCGTCCATGTCCACGATCAGGTCTTTTACATCGCCGAGTTTCTCCCCGTCGGCGCCCACTACGCGCCAACCGGTCACGTCGGTATTGTCTTTGGCCACTTGGTAATCTTTGAGTTCGCTCAAAGGCACCAGCCGTTCATTTCTCAAATCGTTGTCGTTCATAGCAGTCTGTTTAGGTTCTTGCTTGTTCAAGTGTCAGTTCAGGGCTTGGCGTGTGCACCAAGGCAGGAGGCGCAAGCGGCACATGCGCCATTTCATTTTCCACTACCAGTTCATAAATAGCCCAGCCCAGCAGGAGTAGTATCACCACCAACAGGATCCATGGCCATACCGGCTTTTTCTTTTTTTCAATTCTTATCTCAGTCATTTCGCTTTTTGTTTATGCGCTTCTAATGCGTTTGCAGCACCGCCTACTGGCGGCTTCGCGTTGCTGATTTTATTACGCTGATAATGAAATGATTGTTGAATTAAAAGAAAGGTATATCCTAATCTAACCGCTTTTGGCTCAATTAACTATGTTCTCTAAATTTATTTGGGCCGCACATCATCACGTATTGTTATTCCATGTAATTTGCATCGTGCCTTACGCCGTTAAAAATATCCTGCTCACGCTCACGCTCTTTTTTGCCTGCTTCGGTTGGCAGCAGGGAATGGCTGTGGAAGTCTCTGCAACGGAGCTGCACGCTCCGGCCGCGCAGGGCGAACTGGCGCGTGTGGACAAAGGCGAGCTATACCATTCGCCGGGTCTGTTGCAGGCGGAGGAGCAGGTGCGGGTATTGCAACCAAGGCCCACGGCATCGCTCAAGCACAGCTCCAACGGCTTTCAGTCGTTTGCAGAGGCGCTGGAGTTCAGGCTAAGGCTGCGGACGACACTGTACCTGCAACGCGCCGAGCGGTTCAGTCCCGGACTCAGGACCCTCGACATCATTTTCCCTTTCCATTATTTCTGGTAATTCCCTTTTCTTTTTGTAGCACCCGCCGGGTATAGCCCGGAAGGTAAATCAGATTGGTATAGGCTCAACAAGTTGAGGAGCGCTATACCTTTCTGCCTGTTAATTTTTAGTTTTTTAAAGAGAAGAGAAAAATGGATTTCGAAACAATCATATTGGGCTTACTGTGCCTAGGGGCCTTTTTAGTGCCTATTTTTTATATTCAACGCATGCAGACGGGGCAAACCAACAAAGCCTTGAAGGTCTTTTTGGCGGCCGCCGAGCAGCAGGGCCTGCACCTCAGCAAACATGATCTTTGGAACGAGCAGTACGGCATCGGACTGGATGAGACAAAAGGCAAACTCTATTATTGGCACAACGATGCGGTAGATCCGCAGGAGGTGTTGATTGACTTGGGAACGGTGCGCAGAAGCACGGTCGAAAACATGTACCGCGAGGTCAACGGCAACCGCATTATCGACAGCATCGGGTTGCGCGTGTCCCTGCATGGTGCGAAAGCGCCGGAGCTATACCTGCCGTTTTATACCAAGGAGGGCAGCATGATGCTGAGCAACGAGCTGCCTTTGGCTGAGAAGTGGAATGCGATTTTGCAAAGCGCAGTAGTAACACCGCAGGCAGTAAAAGTGTAATACGAAAGCAGCGATCAGGCTGCAAACAGGAGGGCCAGTTTGTGGAGGTATAAGCCGATAATTGGTTTTGCCTTTTCGAACTGGCCCTTTCTTGTTTTTAAAAGACGCTTGGCTTTTCTGAAAGTATTATTACCGGCTGTAGGTCAGCTTTGGGTCGAGGCGTCCGCCCTGTTTGACCGCTGTGCATCTGGCTGGCTATACCTGCTTTATAGGTTGCTATTTTAGTTGTTTGTAATTAATAAAGGTTTGTTGGGGGCTACTACTATTCGTTGGTATGGTACATGCCGGTTATAGTGGTATCTTAGCCATGACTATTAAAAAAATAATGAAGAAATTACTTTATGTGGCGATTGCTGTATCCGCTACAGCCTGCTCCTCAGACAATAATTTGCAAGACACCCTTTACAATGTAGTGGAATCCGGTGCCAACATGGCCCTTGACTCGCTGCACCACACCGCCAACAAGGAGCTGGAACGCTACACCGGTATCGACTCGCTGGCGAACAAGATCGGTGCGGTCGATACGATAAACGTTGAGCGCGAAATAGAGCGCGGCGTGAAGCGTCGGATCATCGAAGAACTCTCTAAATAAGGGCGCAATAAGCGGCGGATTACTCTACCGCTACACCTCGGTAGGCAGAACTTAACGGTTCTGCCCTTGGTAGGGGCAACGGGAGCTTACTTCACATACTGCTCCTGCTCCGTTTTCCTTAATAAACCCAAGCCATGAAGCGTTTGCAGCAGGCTGTCGATTTGCTGGAGGCGCTGGCCTTGCTGCGGCTTGGCAACGGGCTTAAACTGGAAAAGCAGGTCTTCGGCTGTGGCCGGACGCTCGTGCAGCTGCAAGGCGCGTTGTACGGCTTGCGCCTGTTCCGATAGCGTTTTTGGCCAGGCCAGCACCTCTTTGGCGGTGGCTTTGGCGGCTTTGGTTTTAGTGCTCAGGCCGATCTCGGTTTGCTGCGTGCCCTGCGGATTCTGGTACTCGGGACGAAGCCAGCGCACAAGTCCGCGTGCCTCTTCGGCGGCGCGTTCTTTGTTGAGGGCTACGAGGCGCTCCAGTATTTCCTCTTCGGGCAGGTTGGCGGGCCAGCCGTAGGCGGCGGACACGGCGGCGTCGAGTTCGGTGTGGAGTTGCAGCAAAATACTCACCAGCCCCTGCTCGTGGATTTTCTGCTCTTTGGCCGAAAGGGCCTCACCCGATCGTAGTTTCTCGAGCACGTTATACATGTCGGTGATGGTGAGCGTAAGGTGCTGCGCCTGCCGCTGCTTGCGGTGCGCGTCCAGCTGCTCGGCTATACCTCGAATCTGCTCTCTTTGGGCTTCGGTTGGGGTAGGGAAGGGGAAGGTCTCAAAGCATGTGCTCTTGACATAAACCGGCCTGTCTTCTAAAGTGCTACCAGCAGCTAAGGCCCATGTTACATGAATTTTGCTACTTAGTACACCAAAATGATAATCATCTTGTAGAGCTATGACAACAAGCTTATTATCAGGTTTTATACTCTTGTCTAGCTTGATAAAAGCTCTATGCTTAGAAGTCTCAACTGTTACTATATAGCTATCAAGCCCATTAATCATACTTCTAAGCTTTGGGTTGGTCTCTCCAAATAACCACCATTTCTCTCGTCGTGAAGCTCGTTTGTTTTGATCTCTTTCAGGCTTAACATTCTCCAATATATGCTGATAGACTTTGGGAAATTTAATTCTGACTTCATTTGAAGTATAGCCATATAAATCAATCACTTTAACATCTCTTGGTGAAGCAAGTAAATCCTTACCGTTTCTGTAATCGGATATTATCTTTTCGGTTTCTGGTATTATTCCTAAACCAAGTTCTATAGCTTTTTCAGGTGTAATTATAAATCCCGAACCGATTAATAAGACACCCTTATTACTCATATCGGAATTAGCTTTTAAAGCCTTTGCGCTAGCTACAGCTGCTCCAACTGTTAAGTCAGACTGAATAGAACCATCTTTCTCATTAAAGCTTACTAGCACTTCCAAGCCTTCTGTTTTTGTTTCAGATATAACTGTTAAAACTCTCCCGTTGATTTTGCCAGTTTCAGCAACAGTCATAGCAATATCTACTGCTGCACCGTCGGCACTATCTACCCACGGATGGTCGGGTATTGCAAGTGTGATGGAAAGCGAAGGGTTAGCCTGCATTTGTGCTTCCATCACGCGGCGGTTGAAGGTCTGTTTTATACTGTTCGTGGTGATGAAGCCGAAGCGTTCAGCCTTTCCGGCACGAACAATTTCAGCGGCCTTGTGCCACCAGAACATCACGAAGTCGGCACTTTCAGGTACAGCGCCTTTGTATACCTTGCGGAGTGCTTCGGTGTAGCCATCACCTAATGCTTCGCGCATTTTACCAGGACCAATAAACGGCGGATTGCCAACAATAAAATCGGCTTCGGGCCATGAAGCAGGTTTGGGGTCGAGGTAATCGTAGACGATGGTGCAGGCGGTTTCGTCGGGCACTTCCTGTCCGGTAACCGGGTGCGGTTTGGTGCTGTGGCCGTCCCAACGGGTAACGGGCTGTCCGTTGGCGTCGAGTCGTTGTTTGCGGTTCGTATAGCTCAGTACCGCGTCCTGCTGTTTGATGTTGCCGTACTCGCGCAAAATCGGGTTGCTGAGGCGGGTAGCCGAACCGTGCGCCCGGAAGTGCCACTGCAGGTAGCCGATCCAAAGCACCACATCGGCGATGGCCGCTGCCCGTGGGTTGACTTCCAGCCCCAGCAACTGAGCTGGCGTTACGGTATAGCCGCCCGTCATGTCGAGGGTTTGCTGCCCCGGGAAATGGTCGAGGTGCTCGCGCACTTCACCCTCCAGTCGCTTGAGGTGCTCCAGCGTCACGTACAGGAAATTGCCGCTTCCGCAGGCCGGGTCGAGCACGCGCACCGAGCACAGGCGGCGGTGGAAATTGTCGATCTCTTTGCGGGCTCCGACTTCGTCGCCAGCGTCTTCGAGAATGGCAGAAGCCGTGCGGGCCGCTTCCCACTCTTCGCGCAGCGGCTCAATGACGGTCGGCATCACAAGGCGCTCCACGTAGGCGCGAGGCGTGTAGTGGGCACCCAGTTTGTGGCGCTCGCGCGGCTGCAGCGCCCGCTCCAGCAAAGTACCGAAAATGGCAGGCTCCACCTCGGCCCAGTCGGCTTCGGCAGCCAGTATCAGCAAATCCAGCTGCGCCTCCGAAATCGGCAGCGCCTCGGGCTCTTTAAACAGATAGCCGTTGAACTGCGGAATTACCGTACGCAGGGCCGGATCGAAACCGCCTTTGTCCATGTTCAGCCACAGCGCCCGGAGCGCATCCGGGAAGTGCTGTATGTTGTGGCGGTAGTCCTGTAGCAGTTTCGTGAAGGAGTTGTCGGGCAGCAGCTGCACATCCTCGGCAAACATGGTAAAGAGGCAGCGCATCAGGAAACCCGACACCTGCTCGGGCGAGTGGCCCGCCCCTTCGAGCGAGGAAGCCAGCTTCGCCAGTCGCTCGGCCAGCTCTCTGGTAACACGGGCTGCACGGCGGCTCGGGTCCAGCTCAAGCGGCTCGGTAAAGAGCAGGCGCAGGCGCTCGCGCACCTCGGTGCGGTGCAGTTCGTCGAGGGTAATTCTATAGTTCTGCGGATCGGGGAAAGGCACATAGGTCTTGCCCTGCCGCGCAAAGTCAGCGTACAGATCGATACAATAGCCCACATCCACCACAGCCAGAAAAGGCGGCCATCCCTCGGTAGTCGGCAGGGAGCGGGCATAGCGCAGGGCCTGTTCCTTGGCCTTTTTCATTTCGCGCTCCCAAGTACGGGTCTCGCGGGTAGCGGTGCCGGTTTTGGTTTTCACACGCTCGCCACCCAGCTGCTCGGCCTCGGTTATACCTGCTTTGTCAGCGCCCTGCTTGGCCTCCAGCACAAAGCAGTCCTTCTTGTACAGGTCTATAAAGTTGGTGCTCGTCTTGCCCTCCCCATCATCAAATACCACGGGCCGCTCAAAGGTATAGGTCGCCTCGTGCACCTTATCCGAAGCCGGCCGCGGTTTCTCCACGCCTAGCAACTCGCACAACTCCGACAAAAACAACTGGTAATTAGCACGTTCCGAAGCGCCGGAAGCTTTCCAACGGGTGATGAAGGATTGAATGGCCGGGGTAGGGGTGTGGGGCATGGTTTGTTTCCTTATGCAATGCAGTTTTATGGTATGCAGTTTAGGAAAAATTGGGGAGAAAGTATAGGGGTTTTGCTATTTAAATAGCCTACTCTTAATCAACCTGTTAATTGCAAGGTGTGGCATTGTCTGTGTGTAGTGTAATGAATTTGAAGGTTCGCTTTCTGTCGGAATACAGCCAGAAGGACCTATTATGTTTTTCTGTGTCGCACCATTTGTAAAATATTTCCTTCTGATTGGAGGCCTCTTCCCTTTTCCAATGCTCTGGAATACTTTTGTCAATGATATCTTTGATTCTATGAAAGTAACTTAAACCAAATGCACCAATGTCTTTGTCGTAGATATAGGTTATTTCGTGTGCAACATTGCCATCGCCACTGTCCCATATTTTAGCTTCGTGCACAAAGGTTTCTAAATCAGGAAGCTCAACCCGTGATTCGTGCCCTTGCCGGGAAGGCCAATTAGGTGAGTTTGCGGATGGTTGGCCTTTGATTGAAGCGAAGCCTGTTGGAGATTCTTGAATTAACCGGTTCACGATTTTAGGAACAGCTCTCTCAAAAAGTAGCCTTTCTGAAGGGTTCTCACTGTTGGCTGAATTGCTGCTGTTTTCTCCAGAGGTAGTAGTATTTTCGAATGGGATGATTTTAGACGAACGAGTTGGGTATATCGCAAACTCATACGTAATGATTGTTTCGTTTTTTCCATCAAAATATCCACTGAACTTGCCAAGTTGTTCCTCACTCGAGCAGTTCACCAAGGCTGACATCTTACCATTCTTCCTGAAGTTCTTCTTTGGGTTTACACAAAAGACTTGGTCCGTAGGGCGTAGTCGGCTATTGCGGTTGTTCAGGGGCTGGGCATTATACATTCCCCATTCTCCTTTCCCATTCTGAATCATAATGCCGTAATAAAACCTTTGGAGTCTGCCAACGCTCCAGCCCGATGGTATTAGGTGTCTGGTGACACGAACGCAATCGCCGGGCTTTACCTCTACCCAACCTACCACTATGGCTGAATTTGTCAGTTGCTGATAATAAGCCCCAGCTACATAAGCAGAGACTGTCCCTTGGTTACAAATATCCAGTATTTGAGCACGAGCAGTAGGAAAATGAAAGAAGTAAGTAATTAGAAATGCCGTGGTATAGGCGTATGCATACTTTCTGATGTTCCATTCTGGTGTAGGTATTTTGTCAAGCAAACTCATAAGCATAGTGGATTTACTGTGTTGCTATATGGCTGTTTTCATAGGTATAATGTTTTTGTAGAAACTGAACTTCCATAATATTAAGTGCCTGTGATGAAATGGTATATCAGGTATAATATGAAGAGCGTGAAGAAAACCATGAATGCACCCCAAAGCAGTTTTGCTATAAAGTAGACAATTCCATAAGAGAAAAAGCCAATCAGTCCTCCCAAAATTACCCAGCCTCCTGTTGAATCACCGTCAGGGCTAGCATAGATGTATCCAATAAAGGCACCGACTAGAGCAAGCAGCCAACTCGTTTGTTTGCGTTCTTTCTGAACATTTTTCTTTTTTTTAATATGAGGATCGATCTCTGTACCTCCTATCGGAGGTTTAGGTGGCTTTGGCGGCTTTGGGTATATTGGAGGAGGTGGTGGAGGGTCAGGCTCATACACGGTGCCTGAGCCATGGCAGTAACCACATGCTTCTTTAGTGTGTTGGTAGGTCCACATCTGGCCATCCCATACTTTCTCTGATTTTGGAAAATAACCGGTGCCACCACAACTGGAACAGGTTTTTCTAGCCATAACAATAGTGTTTGTTAGATATCAAGCAAACTGAGGTGGGTGCAGGCTCTTCTGTTGCCGCTAATGCAAGAAAAATATTGTATTTATTATATTTAATTACGGTATCACACAATATTTGTATGTGCATTCTCTGTTAAGAGTCATGATTTTCTAGTGAAGGTTAAGCATATACTTGTCAAGCAATTTGTACATTGTCATGGTAATACATGCACTTTGACTATAACTAGGATTCTCAAGGGCTGAATTATTGCTGCCTTTGACTACAGAAGTCATATTCAAATAGAGCAAGCAAACACGGTTGATACTTTAAGCCCTCTCTAGCTCTTATACTGCCCCTAAGTTACAGTTGCTCGCTTTAATTGCTGATTAGGCTTTGGTATTGCAATAATGTATTAACCTTATAGTCATATTCTCCTAAGAATGCTGAAGCTAGATAAGACACTGCAAGTGGTATAGTATAGCAAATCCTTTTCGACGGAAATGCCAGCTTATCGTGCTGATAAACATAAAGTTAATGGTATGCGGATTAGAAAAAATTCGGGAGAAAGTATAGGGTAAATATTTTATGATATATATTTTATTAAACTAATAAAAATTTTACTTCTACCAAGTTTTATGGCATTTTAACACTATATATTTATCTTAAAAGTAAATTATAAATTACTAAAGTTATATTAGTGCGTATAAATTTTACAAGTATACCAAAACGCCTCACTGTTACACATCTATCTTTATCACCCAAAGATTTTACCGCATTCACAGTACAGGACTTTTTGATTCTTTAGTTTGATCTATTTTGTAAAGAATGGTTGGAATAGTATTTCTAACTACCATTCATACTCTACAACCTATGGAATGCATAAGCCCAGCCTCAACTCCCTTGAGTAAAAAATAAAGCTTTCTATTCCATATTATTTTATAAACTCTAAATCCAATAAAACATGAAAAGCTCTACTAACAAACTTGAATCACTTAGGCGTATTTGCTTAATGTGTTTTCTAATTCTCTTTAGCTTTATGAAATCCTACGCTGCACAGGGCAGTAAAGGAAATGATTTTTGGTTAACATTTCCTGGGAATAATTCACAAGACAGTTTTATAACCCTATTTATTGCTGGGGATGAAGCGACTACAGGTACTGTAACTATACCAGGGTTAGCCTTTACTGCCGCTTTTACTGTTACGCCCGGAACCGTTACCTCAGTAATGCTTCCAACAAATGTACAACTGCAATCCTCTAATACCATTCAGAATCTCGGTATTCATATTACTGCAAATAATGATGTTACAGTTTACGGTTTAAATAGAAAACAAGCTTCTACTGATGCTTTTTTAGCTTTACCAACTGATATTCTTGGTACTGAATATATCAACCTTGGTTATAAAAATGTTAATGTCGTAAATGCTTCTCAGCTTGCTATAGTTGCAACGACTAATAGTACCAATATAACTATTGTACCATCCGTTACAACTGATGGTCACACTGCGGGTGTTCCTTATTCAATTACATTGAATCAAGGCCAAACATACTTACTAAGAAATCGTGACTCTGCTCCAAGTGATTTAACTGGTACCAAGATTACTTCAAATCATCCGATTGCAGTTTTCGGAGGCCATGCATGTGCTAATATTCCTAGTGGGGAGGTATATTGTGACTATATAGTGGAGCAACTCCCACCTACTTCTGCATGGGGTAAACAGTTTGTTACTGTTCCGCTAGCCACAAGACAGAATGGTGATACTTTCAGGTTTTTAGCTTCTGTCAATAACACACAAGTAAAGGTTAATGGTATAGTAGTGGCTACATTAAATAATGGTCAGTATCATGAGCAAATTATAAATGGTGCTGCAGAGATAGTCGCCACTGAGCCAATCTTAGTTGCGCAGTATTCCAACTCTACTACCTATGATGGTGTGGTATCAGACCCTTTTATGATGCTTATCCCACCATTTGAACAATTTCTGGGGAATTACACTGTATCAACGCCCGCAAGCGGTTTCAGTGGAAATTACATTAATATAGTAGCTCCAAATGCTAGCATTGGTACAGTTACTTTAGATGGTGTCCCTATACCAGCATCAAGCTTTACACCAATTGGCAGTACTGGATTTTCCGGTGCTCAGCTCAATATTAGTTTGGGGACTCATATTGTAAATGGAGTAAATTATCCTATTGGTTCTTTCGTATATGGATTTGATAATGCTGATTCCTATGGATACCCAGGAGGCATGTCTCTCGCTCCAATTGCACAAGTTACATCAATCTCTCTGACACCAAAAACAGCCAATACCCCAAGGGGGAGTGATCATTGCGTAAAGGCAACGGTGTTGGATCAGGATGGAAATCCATTGGAAGGTATACGTGTTGATTTCACAGTAAGTGGAGCAAACTCTACTACTGGCTTTGCAAACACAGATGCAAGTGGGGTAGCAGAATACTGTTACAGGCCGGCCAATGATGGCTCAGACAATATAGTTGCCAGTGTAGGTAGCCTAAGTGATAATGCAACCAATGAAGTGGGCTCCTCCTGTACTGCGCCTGTTTTAACAATGCCATCAATTGCTCCAGTATTAAATGTTGCAAGTACTTGTGGAGCTTCTGTTCCATTTGAAGCCACAGCGACTGGAACTCCCGAGCCAAGTATCGTTTACACCATCTTAGTGAACGGGCAGGAAGAGATTATCACTTCACCTCATACCTTCCCAGTAGGTACTACCACCGTCACGGCCACAGCCACTAGTGACTGCGGTACGGATAGTGAAACTTTTACCGTAACGGTAACGAATGATGCGCCTGTGCTGAGTGCCATTACTCCTTCTACTTTTGATCCGGTGCAAATAAATACAGCAATTACGACTAGCGCATCTTATACCGATAACAACCTCCAAACCGCAACATGGGACTGGGGTGATGGGACCACCTCTTCAGGCAGTATAGGTACTGGAACCATAACAGGTAGCAAGACTTACGGCGATCCAGGTGTTTACACGGTGGGGCTAACTGTAACGGATGCCTGTAACAGTTCGACATTTACAACTTACCAATACATTGTTGTCTTCGACCCAAGCGGCGGCTTCGTAACTGGTGGCGGTTGGATAGACTCTCCTGCAGGGGCTTATAGACCTGATGGTTCTTTAGAAGGCAGAGCAAACTTCGGTTTTGTTTCCAAGTACCAGAAAGGTGCAAAAATACCGACCGGCCACACTAACTTCCAGTTTCAGGTAGCTGATCTGCACTTCAGCAGCACCAGTTACGAATGGCTGGTTGTGTCGGGGGCGACGGCGCGTTACAAAGGCGTGGGCACCATCAACGGCAGCGGCAACTACGGTTTTATACTCTCAGCCATAGACGGTCAAGTGACTGGAGGCGGAGGCTATGATAAGTTCCGCATCAAGATCTGGGACAAAAACAACAACGACCTTGTGGTGTATGACAATAATCTTGGTGATGGTTCGGATGACGCTTTTGCCGAGACTATGATAGGCGGAGGCTCCATTGTGGTACATGAAGCGCTCAAGGCTTCTGGCGGTAAAAAGCTTACGAGCACAGATGGGTTGGAGGTTAAGTCAAGCCGTGACTTCTATACCTACCCGACGGCCTTCTCCGACAGAACAACAATTGCCTTCTCTCTGGATCGGGAAGAAGACTATACGCTTGAAGTATTTGACGTGCGAGGTGCCTTGGTGAAACGCATTGCAAACGGCACAGCCGAAGCAAACAAGGTGTATGAGTTTGAGCTGAGAGGCGATGGCATGGCAGAGGGTGTGTATATTACCCGTCTGACGACTTCCACCAAAATCCAGAGCCTGAAAAGCATCTTGAAGCGTTAGGTAAGTTCATTTTATTAAAACAGAAAGGCCTGAAGCTTTCCTGAAGTTGATGTAGGATTAAATAGCTTCGGGTGCCTTTTGATAAAAACAGAAAAGCTTGGCACCCTAGGGTGCCAAGCTTTTCTTCACTGGGAAATTACATGTTTTACGACAAGCCTATAGGTAACGTTCAGCCCCCTCAGTGTTTGCTATTGTTTATTCGTTCCTGTCTCTTGCAACAGTTGTGATGTTGTTGTTGGCATCAATGGCTATATCGTACTCGTAACACTCGCTCATTGGTACGTCCTCCACATACTCCACTTTATCTACGGTTACGGTGAAGGTAACCGAGCCTGCATCATAGCTTCTGAAATCTGAGGTGGAGCCAGCCGGGACATTGTTGAGGTTCTCAGTACTGCCGCCGGATGTTTTAATCTGGACGCTTGCTACATCGGAACCGTTGTTAATGATCCTCGCTCTCGGCTTTTCTCCATCACATTTGTCACAGCTACTCAATGTCACTGCAAAAAGCAGCAGCAACATCAGAAAAGGGATTCGTTTCATGAATTTATTTGATTTAAGTTTTCTACTCCTTTGGTTTTTCGGCCTTACCCCGTTTTTTTCTGTGATAACTGGTCTTCACATTCAAAATGCAACCTGCACATAGTCCAAAAATGCTTATAGCAAGATGATGTATAATGTTTCATCGAGCAGGCACTGTTAGTGACCATAGAGAAAGCTTACATGCCTAAACATAGGCTGTGTAGCTTTCATTTGCAAGCCTGTTCAACGGAAATATCCTGCCCTTTTTATCAGAGAAATGCAATAATGCAAAAAGATAAGGTTTTACCTATATAGGAGTGTTTTTAACAGTCTAAGCTGGCTAGATAGTAGAGGTAGATAGATGTGCTGATTCAGATGGCTATTACATTCACGCTGGGTCACTTGCCTGAGTTGAAAACACTTCGCGTAGCTTGCTTATCCCAACGGTATCTATCTCTTCCCCTTCCCCGCAAACAGCACGCAGTTGAGCTATGATACCTTCATTATTGATGAACATACGGTCTTTATACATGCCGCCTTGAAAGAAACGGCAGTACAAGCGATCATCACTGATAAAAGTGAGGACCACCAAATCGCACTCGCAAGAATCGAGCTTGCCTAAAAACTTAACTAATTCATTCATTTCGTTAAGACGGAGTATTGGGTAGCTTACTTAACGGCAGTAAGGTCTAAAATAATAATATGTTAAAAACTTAAATTATAAATCTTCAAAGTAAGCTAAATGGCAAATATAGGGCATAGCAAATTATTAGGAATAGTGTCATTTGCTATTTGCCTACTCCTGACTAACCAGTAACACCAGATACGCCACATAGAGCAGCACAAACACCATCCCTTCCCAACGCGCCAGCTGACGGCCTCTGCCTGTGAAAATGAAAATGAACAACAGCAATCCAGCTCCGATGTTGACGATGATATCGGTGAAGGAGGCGGCGCTTACCGCAAGTGGTGTGATAACTGTTGACACGCCTAGAATCAGGAAAATGTTGAAAATGTTGGAGCCTACCACGTTACCGATAGCAATGTCCACGTTTTTCTTTCTGACCGCTACAATGGAGGTAGCCAGTTCCGGCAGCGAGGTGCCAATGGAGACGATGGTAAGACCAATGATCCGCTCAGACAAGCCAAAGGCCTGCGCGATACCTACGGCACTGGTCACGATCAGTCGGCCGCCCAATATTAGACCGCCCAAGCCAAGCGCGATGAACAGGATGGCCTTCAGGTAGGTATAGTCCTTGGTTTCAGTTTCTTCGTCGTCGTTACCGCCTTTCGCGATCATCAAATTGTAAACCAGGAAAATGCTGAAGAACAAGAGCAGGATGAGTCCGTCTGACCTAGACACCAAGTTGGAGCCCGCAGTGTCCAGAAAGATGTCGTTCGCGACAAAAAGGACCGCTACTGCAGCCAGCAAGCTCAGCGGAATTTCGAGCCAAGTCGTGTTGCGCTTGACGGTAAGCGGGTAGATAATGGAGGAGATACCGAGAATGGCGAGTACGTTGAAGATGTTACTGCCCAGTACGTTGCCCAGTACCATCTCCGTGTTGTTGTTAACAGCGGCGAATACGTTCACCACCAACTCTGGCGCCGATGTACCGAAGGCCACAATGGTAAGGCCGATGACAATGTTAGGTATACCCAGTTTTTTTGCCAGACTGGAGGAGGCGTCAACCAATTTGTCAGCCCCGAAAATCAAGGCGACGAAGCCTGCTAATAGTAATAAGATGTTCAACATTACAGATTGTATTTGAAATAGCCTTCGCGTGAATTTTTATTCGCTGCGAAGGTAGTGTATTTTACTGGTAAGCTTCAAACCCCATGCTGCCAAGGTATGATCCGACGGCCATGATGACACAGGAAATGAACACGCCAATGCTAACGGATAAGAAAGCCTTGCCACGCTCGATCTTTAGAAAGTAAGCGGCCAGCGTGCCCATATAGGCGCCTGTTCCGGGAAGCGGGATCATCACAAAGATCATCAGTCCCCAGAAACCATACTTCCGGATGTCGGCCCCAACGCCTTTTTTGGCCCTTCTGCCCAGTTTAACTACTCCTTTTTTGTAGATCCGGTTAGGCCAGAGCTTTCTGCTGAAGGTCTCGATCAGCCAGGCAAGCACCGGAAAAATGAGTAGATTGGCGATCAGACCGACCACAAAAGCCCACAACAGGGGCATGTCGTTAATCACTGCGTAGGGAATGCCCGCTCGCGCCTCCCCAAAAGGGGAGATGCTGAGCAGAAAGGTATAAATTAAGGTTTCCAGCATAAATATTTTACTGATAAAAAATTGGTGCAGTGGCTTATTTAAAGAAAAAGTCCAGCAACTCCTGCTGCATTACCGGATTGATGGCAACAGCCAGAATAACTGAAATGATCAAACCGATGGTGACAGATAATACGTCTTTACCGATCAGCTTAAATGTTTTGCTGAATGCCGCCGTAGAGTCTTGTGCCCGAATGCGCATACCCAGTTCACGGCCAGCCAGCAAGCCCACAAAAACCCACGTGGTACTCATCGGCATGTTGTTCAGTTCCTTGAAATAATAGAGGATCAACGCGTACACTAGGTCAATAATTGTAGCACTTCGCACATCACGTACTTCAGATTTCTCATTGATGATGTGCTGTATTTTGTCGCCCTTCATGTAGAACAGGAAACCAAGCCCCAGAAAGATGAAACCCGCGAAAGCCAGAAACTCCATGCCGCCCAGCTGACGGGGCAGGTATACGGCGATGTTGGCCAAGTCCTGCACCAGCCATATGTACCACAAGAAACCGCTAATTAGCCACTGTGCCACAGTCCAAAGCACGTGCGCCTCGCCTTTTATAAAGCGTTTGATCACTTTGGAAAGCAAGAGGTAAATCACGAGGGCGGAGACAAATGCCAGTGCATACCCCGCCAGACTTTTGTTGATCATACCGAGCACTGTGGCGCTTGTGGCCGTGAAAACACTCAGCAGCATGAACGTGGTAGAAACCGGGATGCGGAACCGCGTCAGGAGCAGCAGTACGACCGGAGAGGCCAACTGCAGGTATACAAAGCTTTCCGGGGCCTTTTCGAGTCCCGGGGTGGCCAAGCGTTGGTAGGTTACGTCCCCGTCGAAGGCGTACCAGCTGTAGGTAACGGTGCCTAGAAAAATAAGGCCCATAAACAGCCACTGCCAGTACCACTTTTTGTCTTCGTTGGACACGATGAACGTACCGATGGTCTGGATGCTGTCGTTGGCGATGGCGGAGTAGCCGGCGAAGGCAAAGCCCACCCACATGGCAATGTGCGGGTAAGGGTATACTATACCGGCCATAAAGAGCGAGAAGGCGATAAAATAAAGGAACTTCTTCTCTTTCTGGAAAATGATATCAAACTGATTGTAGCGCTTCCTGAATTTATAAGGCTGAATAGGGGCCAGATGCGGCCGCTTCTTTTGTGTCTTGGTCATTTGAGTTTAACTAGGCTTATGCGTTCACTTCTTCCTCTTTTCTTACTTCCAATTCGGGGTTCGTCGTCTCCACCAGACCTACTTCCGGCTGCGGATCAAACTCACCTTCCCAGCGCGCGACCACGGCGGTTGCCAGACAGTTGCCGGTCACGTTGATGGAGGTGCGGGCCATGTCCATGAGCTCGTCTATACCCAAGATGGCAAACAGCGGCCAGACCGGCAGGTTAAAGGAAGCGACCGTGCCGAGCAAAATCACGAGGGAGGCGCGCGGCACACCGGCCACGCCTTTGCTGGTGAGCATGAGCGTGAACACCATCAGCAACTGCTGTTCCCAGGTCAGGTCTATACCGGCGGCCTGCGCCACGAACACCGCGGCGAGGGCCAGGTATAGCGTCGTGCCGTCGAGGTTAAAGCTGTAACCGGTCGGCATCACAAAGGCCACGATACGGCGCGGTACGCCCAGTTTCTCCATCTCCTCCATGGCACGCGGCAGGGCCGCCTCCGAACTGGTGGTGGCAAACGCAATGGAAACCGGACCGGAAATGGCCTTCAGGAAACGCACGATCGGAATGCGGGCGATGAGCGCGACAGGCAAGAGCACCAGCAGCACAAAAGCCAGCAGCGCCACATAGAGGGTAGCCAGCAACTGGAACAGGTTCACCAAAATGCCGAAGCCCATGTGGCCCACCGTGTAGGCGATAGCTGCGCCCACCCCGATTGGAGCGAAGTACATGATGATGTTCGTGAACTTGAACATGGTCTCGGAAAGGCTCTCGCAGAAGTCGAGCATGGGCTTGCGCTTGTTCTCCGACACCATGGCCAGACCGATCGCGAAGATCACACTGAATACCACGATCTGCAGCACCTGCCCCTCGGCAATGGACTTGGCAATGTTCTCCGGAAACACATGCAAAATGATGTCGGCCCAAGTCTGCTTGACAGGAGCCTGAATCTCGTCGGTCTCGGCTATACCCGCCATGTTGATGCCTTCACCGGCTTTGCTGATGTTGATGGCCGCCAGACCGATGAAGAGCGCCAGTGTGGTCACGATCTCAAAGTACAGGATCGCTTTCCAGCCCATGCTGCCGATCTGTTTCAGGTTAGCGTGTCCGGCTATACCTACCACCAGCGTGGCGAAGATGAGCGGCGCGATGATCGTCTTGATGAGTTTCAGAAACACCTTGCTCAGCACGTTCAGGTTTTGCGCGACCTGCGGGAAATCGTAGCCGATCTGGGCGCCGACCACCATGCTGATCAGGATCCAAGTCGTGAGTGAGCGCTTTTGCAAACCATAAAGCAGTAGCACGGCCGTGCCGGTCCAGCGGATGGCAGCGAGGGCTTCGGCTGGGAGAGAAATGGCTTCATACTGCTGAAGCACCGTGAGGATAGCCGCTATGGTAATGCAAAGCAGCGTAGCCAGAGGCAAATAGGCCTTCTTCATAAATTTATTCGTCTAAAGCTTTATTGTTTTATCTAATCTGCGAGGTACTTCTTTTTGACAGCCAGTTCTTTAGGGCGGCCACAATAGGAGGGGCCATAGACAGCACGATGATAGCCAGAATAAGCAGCGAAAAATGCCGCTTTACTGCCGGCAGGTTTCCGAACAGATAGCCCATCAGCATAAAAAAGACCACCCATACGATTGCACCCACCACATTGAAGCTGAAGAAGCGTCTGTAATTCATCTTGGCTACTCCTGCCACAAAAGGCGCAAATGTGCGAATGATCGGCACAAAACGCGCATAAATGATGGTGCGTCCGCCATACCGCTCGTAGAATCGCTGTGTCTGGTCTATGTGCGACCGGCGCAAAAACCAGAAGTCGCGCAGGTAAATGCGGCTTCCGATTTTGCTTCCGGTAAAATAGTTGAAGGAGTCACCGAGAATGGCAGCCATGATCAGCAGCCCCATCAACAGCAGCAGGTTAAGGCCCGAAGCAGGTATGGCAGCCAGTGCGCCGAGCGCAAACAGCAGCGAATCCCCCGGTAAAAAAGGAGTTACGACCAAGCCGGTCTCACAGAACACAATGAGAAACAGGATGAGGTAGATCCACTGCTGGTACTCCCGCACCAACTGAACCAAATGCTGGTCAATGTGCAGCACAAAATCTGCAACGTAATAAAGGATATCCATCTGAAAAGGAGCTACTCGTGCCGGACAAGCCCGTTATTTCTTTTCCGGCTTGTCGTGTATAGACTTGTCGAGCTCACTTTTGATCTCGTTTGTGGCGTCCTTGAACTCGCGGATGCCACGGCCCATGCCGCGGGCGAGTTCAGGTATGCGCTTGGCGCCAAACAGTAGCAGAATGGCAAATATGATAACGGTTACTTCCGCGCCTCCCAAGCTTCCTATGAAGGCAAAAATTCCAATGCTGTTCATCTATGATGTATTAATGAATTTCGGTTTGATAAAAAATGATTCAATTACTCCTCTGTGACCAAAAGGACAGCAACAGGAAGCATCAGCCGCTTTACAGCGTGTAAAGGGCGGCAAAAGCTGCATGGCTTACCTATGCAGCAAAAACAATGGAGTAAATGATTTAAAAGCAGACTGCGGAACAGCGCTGCCTATACCTGCGGACGTTAAGCTAGGTTTGCGAACCGTTCTGGGGCAGGTTTATATTGATGAAAGGGAATAGGGGAGCAGCCTAGGGAGCTTGTGGCTGACTGGAAGTATAGAAAAATTGACAGAAGAAGTTATCGCCGGGAGCCCGCGCCGCATAGGGAGGGATCGCCTTATCGCCTGAAAACTTAACCACATGCGCTTTTGCAACGGTAGCCACCTGCTGTAGACTGAACGTAATTGTGGAGGCCGTTCCTTCCTGCGCCAAGTATACCATAGCCTGCTGCAGTCCCGTAGCGCTGTCTTCGCTGCTCAGGGATTCGGTTTGCGCCATACCTGCCGGGTTCCCGGAGGCTATTTGCGCCGTAGAATGGGCATACGCTCCCGCGCTTTGGGACAGGAGAGCCCAGAGCAGAGTGAGCGACACCATCAAGTGTCTAAGGGAGCGGTATTTAGGCTGAATCAGGGCCATAAGCAACCGCAAATATACTACTAATTGCGAGCAAGCTATCGAACTGGAAATATAATTTTACGGCCTGTTTGCGTCCGGTGATTATTTAAATAAAACCAGTCCGAAAACCAAAAGGCCTGCTCCAGAAGAGCAGGCCTTTCTTTGGGAATACATGATTACTTTTTGCGGGCCTCGATGATCGGTTTGTACGGGCCGTACTTGTGCTGCTCTTCACTGAAACTGTCGGAATAGGGGCCGAAAGGATGATCGACCGGTTTCTTGGAGATGTCCGGCCAGTCTTTGCTGAGGTCTTTTTTCGGACGTGGCATGGAGTTTACGTAAGCCGCCAGATCCCATGATTCTTCGTCGGTGAGCATCGGGCTGTCGTGGGTGGCACCGAGGGGCATGTTGGCTTTCACGTAGCGGGCGAAGGTGGATACACGGTATAGTCCAGCGCCAGCGTTGTAACTGTCGTCCCCCCAGAGCGGTGGGTAGATGTATTCTGTATTGCCGACTGGTTTCATACCCTGCCCGTTATCGCCGTGGCATACTTGGCACTTCTGCACATACACCGCCTTGCCCAGTTCCGGACTGGCGGCCCGGTCGAGGTACTCGATATCGATCAAGCCGGCTCCATTCGGGGTCTCATCTTTCTGCACATCTTGTCCCACCCATTTGATGTAAGCCACCATGGCCTGCATTTCTTTGGATTCCGGTTTGGGGGCCTCGCCGTTCAGACTGCGCTCAAAGCAATCGGTTACGCGTTTTACCACATCCTCTTCCGTGCCAGAGCGGCCCCGGAACTTAGGATAGGTAGAAGCCACAAGCGAGTAGTTGTTGCCGAAAGGCTTTGTGCCAGCGTCGAGGTGGCAGTTCTGGCAATTCATGCCATTGGCGATTTGCAGCACGCTTCCCTCCGGGCCGAGGTACTGTGCCGTGTGCGCCACCAGTTCGCGGCCATACCGGATTTGGTCTGCCTCGGGTGTGGCGGGCAGCGAGGCGAGGTCGGGGGCTCTCCACATCGTTTCTGCCGGCTGAGTAGGTACAGTCGGAGCTGTGGCGGGAGCCGTTGTGGGGGTCGTGCTTTCCGTGAGTGAGGGCAGACTTACTTCAGTGCCAGAGAGCTCCAGAAACACCACAATGCCTAACATCAAAATCACCGCAATAGCGCTCAAGCCAACTACATTAGAAATCTTCAGTAGAAAGCCGACTTCTTCATTTTCTTGATTCAATTTCATGATAGTACGAATGTATAAGGTGGGGTGAAAACAAGTTATGTTTTTATACCTCAGAAGTATGTGACATTTGTCACATTGGAGCGGATTCGATTTTTATTCGGCAGGAGGAGGACTATTACTAGGTATACGAATTAAAGTGCTTTTCTGTAATTCCCCCAGCTGATTAATAGCATATTATCAGCCGAACAAAAACAAAAAAAAGAGCAGAAAGCTAAGCTTCCTGCTCTTAAGAAATTATCTAAAGGTATAGTCTACATTTGGCAACTGCGACAATACCGGGGCAGGCAGGTCAAGCGCCTTCGCTCTGCCATCCGTCTTAGGAGAAACCGTGCCTTTTTCTTTCAGATACTCCTCTATCACATCATGAATAGTATAGTCGAGCACTTGCGTTTCCACGGCGTTTGGCATGCGGCAAAGCATGTGGTCCGGTTCGCCGCGACGCAGGCAGGCTCCCATGGAATAGAGTTTGTTCGGGTCGAGCGGTTTGCCGCCAACCGTAATTGACTCCACGCGCTGTCCTTTCGGCGCATTGGCGTTGAAGGTCATTTCCATACCTGAGAAGCGGATCACCCAGCCACCAAAACGCTCCAGCGGCTTTTCGGCGAACACGTTGTGCAGTTCCTGCTCCATCCAGTCCTGTATCTGCTTACCGGTGGCCTTACCGATCTTCACGTTCTCATTCACGGGCAGCATGTTCCAAACATCGCTATAAGTAATAGCGGCCTTGCCTGTTTCATCCGGTACGATAGGTGTACTAAAGCGGAAACCGTTGGAGATGGCAATGTCAACGCCTGTCTTCCAGCGCACCGCATCGGTAATCATGTTGTCCATCGGGTTTTCAACGACCAGATAACGATAAAGTGGGGTGGTGGTATGGCCCAGCACACGCTCCATTTGCTTCTTATAAGGAGCCATTTGCTCGTCAACCACACGCTGTACTTCCGGGTCGGCCGGGTATACGGCTGGGTCTACATCGATCAGTTCGTAGCGCTGGTCCACGATCTTACCGTCCTTTACGTCCAAGTCCAAACGGCCAACAAACGAAGCGAATGCTCCCGGCTCCACTACCTGCGCATATTTGCCCTGTAGCGGTTTGCGGATGCGTTCGTGCGTGTCGTTGCCCAAGATAAAGTCAACGCCTTTGATCTGTTCCTGATCAGCCAGGTATAGCTGCTTCGAAATGCCAAGGTGTGTTACTAGGAAAAGAATATCCACGCCCTGTTCTTCCTTGAGCTCTTTTATGAGCGGCTCAATATTGTCTTCGAGCTGTTTGAAGATAAGGCCCTTGCTGAACGACGGGTTTTGGCGAACAGGCACTTCGGGGTCGTTGTATGAGATAAAGCCCAGTTTCACGCCTTTTATTTCTTTCACGATATAAGGCGGATAGAGCATATCAGAACTAGCCTCGTCGTAGATGTTGGCGCACACCACCGGCTTGCCGTAAGAGGCCAGCACGTCACGCATTTTCTGGCTGCCGAAGATCACTTCCCAGTTACCGGGGATCAGGAAATCGTAGTCCATGGCTTTGATCACAGGTCCGAAAACGGCGCCCTCCGAAAGGGCAGCCACAGCGCTACCCTGTATCAGGTCACCGCCATCCACGATCACGGTGCCGCCCGGGTTTTCGGCTTTCACCTGCTTGAAAATAGTCTGGATGTTGGCCACGCCGCCGCGCTCTTTGAACACAAACTCACCGTTCTCGATGAACATTTCCTGATGCGGCATCAGCTGTCCGTGGATGTCGGCGGTCTGCAAAATGGTAATGGTTTCGACGCCATCTTCTTTGGCCTGTGTTTCCTCCGTATTGCTCGACTGGCAGGAGGTTGCAAATGTGAGTCCTAGGATAGGTATGGCCGAGAGTAAAGTCTTTTTTAGTATACTGATCATTTCTTTAATGCTTAAGGTTGAATAAGTAGATAATTTTTTGCCTGTAGCTGGTATAAGCGGATGTAACCGTTCGATACTACGCCAGCAGCCTTTGGTAAATTTTGCTTATTAATATGATGTCGGTCCAATGCAATCTGGCAAATCATTATGCTGAAAGCACCGTCTGATTTTTCCTGTATGAATCTTCCCAGTTCCTGTTCTGCTGTGATGTTTTTAACTGCATTTCCAATAGCGACCACTTCGAACTGACGCACAGGAACTCCTGAGTTTTTAAGTTGCTGATAAGTTTCCCAAGCACCTTTTATATGCCGTTCTTCCTTGGCTAAAAAGGCGTAGTGCTGGTGTTGTTGCAGATCAGCTTTTTCCTGAGCAGTAAGTGGAGGAAGACTTTGGGCGAATGTTGTAGTGCCGCCTAGTAACACGAGCAAGGCAATAGCCGCTAGTATGTTTTTTAAATTTAAAAGCATGTTTTTAAAGGTTCCTTTGCTTTTTCGGATATATCAATCCGAAATATGACCATAAGGGGTTTCCGAATACCTGTATTCTATTGCTGGTTCGCGCTGGTCAGGAAACTCACAATAGTTGGTGGCATAGGCCCTCTATCTGGATTCCGATTATTATATCCGAATCAGCTTTACAAGGATATAGGGTGAGTTTTTAGCTCAAAAAAAGCACAATAGGATCAGCTGAACCGGGGCGGGTCTGGTTCGATCGGGGTGGTTTGGGAGTAGTAAGCGACAGCCATATAACCGGGTTCTTGGTACGGGCTGTGGGAATGGTTGAAGGCCGCAGAGGTGCTAGCGGGCGTACAGAACAACTTCACATTACAAAGCCGGATCTCAGCCTCGCTGTCTGGCTTTTCAGCCCCATCAGTTTCGATGGCTAACAAACGCTTAAAATCGACTGTGCTCGTATGGGATAGAGACACCTTTGTCTGGTCTTGCTGTCGAAGACACACTTTTTTTATGGCCACACCCGCGTTCGCTCCCGGCAGAAAGCTCACGAAAGCCAGCGAGGAGAGATGTATGAATAACATCAGCAGGGACCATATTTTAAGAATGTGCTTCAAATGAGCGGTCTGTTTCTAAGGTATAAAAGACTGTTTTACAGCTTTGTCATACAAATATGATGATTGTCTAGCCGGCATACTGTGACTTTTGTCACAGCAGGTGAAAATTTATACATGTTACTTGGAGCATGTGGCTGCATTCATAACGACAATTTTTAAGAAGCAACCTAAAACTCAGACTATGAAAAACGAAAACAAGCTGACCATACTGCAGCTCAACGACAGTCATGCCTACCTAGAGCCGCACCAAGAAATGTTCTGGGAGAAAGGCGGACAGGTCTACCGGCAGGCCGGCGGGTTTGCCCGTATAGCCGGCTACCTGCAGCAACTGCGCCGAGAACAGAATGTGGCGGTGCTGGCACTTGACTGCGGCGATACCTTTCATGGCACCTACCCGGCTGTGGCTACCAAAGGCGAAGCCATGCTGCCAATTTTGAATGCACTGGGACTGGCAGCTATGACGGCCCACTGGGAGTTTGCCTACGGGCCGGAGCAATTCAAAAAGCTCACCTCCCAGCTCAACTATCCCATGCTGGCCATCAACATCTACGAGAAGCAGACCGATGAGCTGGTTTATAAGCCCTACATCGTACAGGAACTGAAAGGTTTGAAAGTCGGTATCATCGGGATCGCTTGCAACATCGTGGACAAGACCATGCCACCACATTTCAGCGAAGGGTTGCGATTCACCCTTGGCAACGAAGAGCTACCCGGCTACATTCAAAAACTCAGAGAAGAAGAAAAAGTCGACTTGATCGTGCTGATCTCGCACTTGGGATTTCCACAGAACATGAAACTACTTTCGGAAGTGGAGGGGGTGGATGTCTGCCTGAGTAGCCACACACATTATCGCACGGCCAAACCAGCCAGACAGGGCAACACGATCGTGATCGAGTCCGGCTGCCACGGCTCTTTTCTAGGCAGGTTGGACCTGGACATAGAGGACGGAAAAATCACTGATTTTAAGCACGAATTAGTGGAAGTGTCAGATAAACTGCCGGAGGACGGGCAGGTAAAGCAACTGGTGGAAGAAGCAGTAAAGCCTTACCGGGAGGAGTTGAGTCAGCAAGTAGGGGAGACCACAACAGCCCTCGACCGCAATACCATTCTGGAGTCGACCATGGATAATCTCCTACTGCATAGCATGCTGGAGGCAACCGGTGCTGAACTGGCTTTTTCAAACGGCTGGCGCTATGGAGCTCCCATTGTGCCCGGTCCCATCACTCTGAATGATCTTTACAATATTATCCCGATGAACCCGCCTGTTCAAACTGTGAACATAAGCGGCGAGGAACTACTGGAGATGCTGGAGGATAATCTAGAGAAGACTTTTGCGCCGGATGCCTATAACCAGTTGGGAGGTTTCGTGAAGCGCAGTTTCGGATTGAAGGCTTTCATTAAAATCGAAGCGCCGAAAGGCAATCGTATTCAGAAACTCTTCGTGAACGGAGAGGAGCTGGACCCGCAGCGCAGGTATAAGGCAGCTTTTGTAACCGAGCAGGGCGTACCCGAAAATTACGGTCAGCAACGAGAGGCTGCAGGTATAAAAGCCATCGAAGCCATGAAGCAATACCTGCAGAAGCACTCACCTGTGGAGATAAAGCTGTTGGGCACTTTCACAGCTGTGTAAATCAACTTTTCATATTAATTGGTAAAGTCATAAAACCGGTTTTACTTATAAAACTTTAAATCAATGAACCTGAAAAAAAGTCATTTTATACCTGTGCTGTTCGCTCCGCTTTTATTGGCCGGTGCCTGCACTTCTACGACAAACGAATCAACTACAGAAGCTACCGATATGGCAGAAGGAGATAACAAGTCCATCACGATCCTGCACACCAATGATATGCACGGATCTTATATGCCATTCCGGACAACGGCTGATAACGCTACCGCCCAGACCGGTGACGCGGGACGTGATACGCTGATTACGTTCGGAAAAGAAGCCGAGATCGGAGGCTTTGCCTATCTGGCTAGTGCGATCAAGAAAGTGCGGCAGGAAAAGGGGGAGGAGAACGTACTGCTACTGGATGGCGGTGACACCTTTAGCGACGACCAGTTGGGTAACCTCACCAAGGGAGAGGCCATGATCCGGCTGATGAATACAGTGCAATACGACCTGATGGCATTGGGCAACCATGACTTCGATTATGGTTTGGAAAGAACCCGCGAGCTTGAGCAACTGGCGAATTTCCCGATGCGCGCGGCTAATATTGTAGACGAGCAGACGCAGCAGCCGATCTTTGGGGAACCTTATATCATCACCGAAAAACAAGGCGTGAAAATAGCGATTCTCACGCTGGGTTATCGCAACACACCCAAGACAGGCAACCCGGATAATGTGAAAGGACTCCGCTTCAGCATAGGGCAGGAAGTGGCTCAGCAGTATGTGCCGAAACTGCGCGAGCAGGCCGATGTGGTGGTAGTGCTCTCGCATGAAGGCACGGCAGTGGATTACAAG
Source organism: uncultured Pontibacter sp. (assembly GCF_947499215.1). Taxonomy (GTDB): domain Bacteria; phylum Bacteroidota; class Bacteroidia; order Cytophagales; family Hymenobacteraceae; genus Pontibacter. The sequence goes on along the minus strand of NZ_CANMNI010000001.1, from coordinate 467,001 downwards.
ATGGCTCGTGAAGTGGAAGGGATAGACCTGATCATCGGGGCGCACAGCCACGACATCATTGAGCCGCGCAAGAAAATCGGGCAAACGTACGTGGTGCAGGCTATGTCAGACGCTTCGATTTTGGGTGATACGGAACTGATCCTGTCAGGCAATAAACTGGTGGATGTGAAGGACCACTACCACTGGCTGTGGCACGAGGAGTGGCAGCCTGATCCGGAGGTGCAAATTATAGTGGATGAGTTGAGAAAGCCACATCTTAACAAATTGCAGGAGAAAGTGGTGGACAGCCGCGATGTGATCGGAAGGCAGTATAAATCGGAGAGCCCGTTTGACAAACTGGTAGGCAACCTACTGCTGGAAGGGTATAAGGGCGAAGTGGCGATCATGCCAGGCGTTGGCTATGGCATATCGTTTAAGCCCGGACCTGTATCCAGCGAGGAGGTATACAAACTGTTGCCGCACCCATCCAAAATCGTAACCCTGCAAATGACAGGCAAGCAACTCAAGCAAACCCTCGAGCAAGCCGCCAAAAACCTTAAACCTGACAACAAACTCGACGCAGTCGGAGGTCTCATTCAAACATCAGGTATAGCCTACCAGATGGACCTCACCAAGCCCATCGGACAGCGAATTAACAACATGCAGATTGGCAATAGCGCGGTAAGCGATTCGAAGACCTACGAAGTGGTCACTCACAACGGACTGCTAACCGGTCTGCACAACTTCGACGAGATCGGAAAAGGACAGAACATCAATAGAACTGAAAAGCCCTTAACGGAATTTATCATCGAAAAACTGAAGGAAAAGAAGACAGTCGGTATGCCGGAGAATATGGGAGAAGCGAAGATTATCAGACAGTAAGTTTAACTTCGCTCAAACAGTGGAAAAAGTCACATGAACTGTTTAAGGTTGTGTGACTTTTTGTTTCAGCTATGGTGTGATTACATAAACACGCTTTCGAGCACATCGCCCACAACATAGGCTAGTGTGGCAGCCAGACCACCGAGCAGCAGTGTTTCGGCTATACCTGCCATGATATTGCGTTCCGTTACAATACTTTTCAGAGCACCCACAATTGTAAGGGCTATACCTGTGAGCACGCTGGAGTATATGAAAAGATCGGCGCCTGCTATACCTGAGTCGAGGCCGGCAAAAATGTAGGCCAGCAGCGGTATAGACCCCACAATGATAAAGCTGATGAAGGTAACGGAAGCAGTTTTGATGGGGGTTTTGTCGTCTTTGGTCATTTCCAGTTCCTCCTTCATCATGGTGTCCACCCATACGTCTTTATCGGCTGTGATCACCTCCACCACTTGATTGAGCAGTTCGCCTTTAAAGCCTTTAGCCTCGTAAATTTCCCGTATCTCCTCTTTCTCGATTTCCCCTAAGTTATCGACTTCCCAATATTCACGGGCTCGGTGACGGTCAAAGTTGTCACGCTGCGCTTTTGTAGAGAAATAGTTTCCGACTGACATAGAGAAACCATCCGCAATCAGGTTAGCCAAGCCAAGAATGATGACCACCGCTATACCCAAACTCGCCCCTTCAGCTCCTGCTACCACGGCAAAGGTTGTAATTGCCCCATCTATACCCCCATACACGAACTCCGAGATGTACTCTTTCTTGAAGAAAAGTATTTTGTCTTCCGATTGAACTTCGTGGTGCTGCATGGGGGAAGTTTTAGGAATTAGCTAGTTGGAAACATTATAAGGTAGAAAGTTAACAAAAAATCGGATGATTTCATTATTTGTAGGGACAGGTCGCGACCTGTTCGAATCTAGTACGGGATCTGCGACTCGCGCCATATAAGGGTTCTACATTGCAGTACAGATCTTAATTCAACTGCCCCACTTCTTCAGCAGGTATAGAATCCTTCTCTTTCTGCGATACTACTTCTTCAGCTATAACCGCGCGCTCACGGAAAGGATAAAACTGCTGTTCTAAAAAGGACTTTGGATAAGCTTCGACTTCCTCAAAACCGAGCTCGATATCGCGTCCGTCGTCCGGCATATAGGCCGTGCCGAAGAGGTAATCCCACACGCTCAGGCTGATGCCGTAGTTGGCGCCGTAGCGGTGCGGCATGTGCTTGGCGTGATGCCAGATGTGCATTTGCGGGTTGTTGAACAGGAAGCGCAGCGGACCCAGCGGAATATGCAGGTTGGAGTGGTTAAAATGCCCGATGGCCGTAGCGAAAATGTGCACCAGAAAGAAGTCTTGTATGCCGAAGCCGATCATGGCTAAGGGGATATACTCGAGGGTGCGGTATACCACCGTTTCGCCCCAGTGGAAGCGCAGGTGCGCTGCAAAGCCCATTTGTTGCACCGAGTGGTGCACTTTGTGGAAACGCCACAGGAAATCGGAGCGGTGCAGCAGGCGGTGCACGTTCCACTGAATAAAATCGCGCAGCACAAACAGTGTGAGCAGCTGCGCCCATACCGGCCACGACTGTATCTCGAAGGCCACCAGATTCTGGATTCCGAACAGGGCCAGAAAGTCGTTGAAAGCCTCTACGCCGATATTGGAAATGGCATTGAATCCGACCAGCGAGAACAGGAAGAAATTGAAGAACATGTAGAAGCCGTCGAGCCAAAAATCCTGCCTTATTTTGGCCTGACTTTTACGCCACGGTAACACGATCTCGAGCAGCCAGAAAAACAGTGACAAGCCCAGCAGCCAGTAGAAATAGTTGCCCCAGCTAGGGTGCAGCATTTCACGCCACAGGTAGTTACCGTAGTCCGAAAAAGAGCTCGTGAAAATGTTCCAGTATTTTTCCATGTACTATACCTGAGCTAGCGGCTTAAAACTTTATATAGCCCCAGCCCTCGTCCTGTTTTGTAATGATTTCGCCTATACCCATCGGTACTGTCGTCACGCCGGGCAGCAGCTGGTTTTTCTCCACTTTTTGCACCCGCATGGTGTTTTCGCAGGCCACAAAACTAACGCCTTTTTCCTGCAAGGATTTAATTGCGGCTGCCTGTGTGGTTTTGTCTGTCACGAGCAGGTTAAGTGCCTTGCCATGTACCACAATTTCAACCTGTGCGTCAGGCCAGCCGCGTTTGATGTTGTTGAGCTGCCGCATCAGTCCGCTATGCCGGGCCGTGTCCCCTTCGGCCATATCGTACACAATGCGGCGCGGCGTGGTTTGCTCAGCCTTGGCAGCTGTTGCCTTTTTATTCGTTTGCTTTTGGGCGAAGGCTGTTGGAGCAGCCAGTACCGCCAGCAGGATAACAAAGATCAGTTTCAGTTTCATAACAGGCAGATAAATGAGATGTTGGAATGTAAGGTCAAGGTATAAGCTTGTGCACTATAACACAAGCCCAGTAGTGCTTTGTTTCAGTTGAAGGTCAGGTATAGGCATTTAATAAAACAAGCTGGCCGATACATCTCAGCCAGCTTGTTTTATGCATTATTTTGCCATACCCAGTAGGAATTCGCGTACTTCCTTGGTGTCGTACTCAGCCATACCTTCCTGCTTGGCTACTATCTTGCCCTCCGGCGAGATAATGAAAGTGGTAGGTATAGCAGTGCTGTAAAACTCCTGCGGAAACTGGCTTGCCGGCATGTATACCGGGAAGGTATAGCCCTTCTTATCGATGAATTTTTTCACCTTGGCCATACCGCCTTCATCCACTGACAACATAACGAAAGCGATTTTGTCTGAACCTACTTTATCGTGGAGTTTCTGTATGTTCGGCATCTCCGCAATACATGGCGGACACCAAGTCGCCCAGATGTTGAGGAAGATCACTTTGCCTTTCAGGCTTTCAAACTCAACGGTTTTACCCTCTAGATCCACCATCTTGAAGCCGGCACCCGCCATAGGCGCTCCGGCAGTTTCGTAAGCTGCCGTTTCAGTTGCGGTGGAAACTTCATCAATGGCTGGCACATCAGCGTTTTTTATACCTGTCGCCAACAGTATGCGCTGCACCTGCCCGATGGCTTCGGTATGCAAACCAGTCAGGTAGAGGATACCGAAAATGGCCAGCATCACAGCCCAACCGGGTATGTTTTTGATTGAAAATTTATTCTTGTCCATGATATTATTGTTAATAGAATTCGGCTTTCCCGAATCAGTCTAAATCAATTTTATTTAGTCAATTTGAGCGTAACGCTTCGTCTTCTCAGGCTTAGAGTTCCACTGTGGTATAGCCTTGTTCCTGCAGATCGAACATGTAGGTCAAACCGTTCGGGATCACTTCCACACCTTCAACCAGCGAACTGGCGTCTATGTTGAATTGCTTGAGCGACATGCCGCAAACCCTGTAGGTAATGCCGGCCGCTTTGCCTTTTTCAAATTCCTGTGCCATGTTGCTCCCTTTCACAAAGGCTTCCACGGACTTGCCGCAGGCCATCACCACAAAACTTTCACGCTTGTAGCGACTTTCTTTTGTAATGGTTTCAGCTGTGTTCACTGCGGCTTTCAGGTGGTTGGGCTGACTGATCAGGACGGCGTATTTTTTAGCGTTCGTTTCTGTGACAGCTCCCGGTGTGGCAGTGCTTTGGGCAACCGTTGTACCTGTGGCGCATGAGCCGAGGAACATCGTCAGCCCGAATGCCAGCACGGTTACAATTTTACCATTTAATTTATTCTTAAGGCTTGATTTCATTTGCTTATTTTGAAAAAGTGACTGGTCCAATCCGTAATAGATAGCGCCATTCACGATGAAAAATACGAGCATCCCAATTAGCGCGATGTTCTTAAAGAGGGGCCCAGAGCCTTCGGCGCCTACCTGCACCGTCAGGGTGATCGGAATCAGGATGGAAAGCAGCAAAGCGGCCGCGATTCTGGTTTTGAAACCGACCAACAGCATAGAGCCGCCAATCAGTAAACCAACGCCTGACAGGATGATCAGGGTTTCGGCAGGTGCCATCCAAGTAGCTAGCTGGGCAAAGGGTGCCTTTTCGAGGCGGGCAGCGGCTCCGGCTGTTTGTACTAGGTGGTTGAAGCCAGCCATGATGAAGATAAGGCTACCCATGACACGTAGCACCAGAAATGATATTTTTTGCAAAGAATTATTTTCCATGATTGAGATTATTTTCTTGAAATAATGGTCTCGGCGGTACAGGGTATACCTATCGCGTTGACATGTCGAATAAGGCACAGCAGCAGGGTTGTGATAGAAATATGTGTAAACCCGTTATGTTTCGGCTGTGTCAGCATAATGCGTACAGTATTTTAAGAAAATCTCGGAGGGTCAGGATCAGCTCCTAAGTTAGGAGCAAGGTGCTTGAGGTGGGCAGAAGCCAAGAACTGCTGCCTAGCACTGGAATTGAAAAGAGTATTGGACTGCCTGTCGTCCACAATAGCGTGAAGCTGCTGGCCGCAGTCAATTGGTATATTAGCTGCGTCTTTCTGCTCAGAATGCGTCTGGTGCTTCAGACATTTTTTAGCGCAGGGACGCTTAAGTTTTTTGTGATCATCTGCTGTCTTTAACTCACTTTTAAGCGTGCAGGCAAACCCGTTCGCTGGCTTTTGTGGTTGTGCCAGAGTGAAAAGGAAAAGCAACGTGCTTAAAAGTACTAGCAGATAGTGGTTCATTTTTCGGATTTTCAGCAGGTATAGCCAGCCAGTTCTCGCGTAGATCTAAAATGCCAAGCTCAGGAGTCTTTTTGTTTCGCATCCTTGGCCGTGCCCAACAGTACAAATTTCTAGCCAAAGAAGTGACTTACGTTGCCTGCCTGTTTTTCTTTGTTATGCATGAAAGCCACTGCTTGGGGCAGATGGCTTTCAGCACAAACTCAACACTTAGCCAAATTCTTTTTTAATGCGGTAATCTGTCTTTGATGGCACCGTACAGATACGTTCCTGCCAAAGCGCCTCCAATCGCGATGAATATCGCCCAGTAGCTGTAGCCCACGTTTACGAACATCGGACCCGGACAAGCGCCTGTCAGTGCCCAACCCAAGCCGAAAATGGTACCGCCAATGATGTAGCGCGGAATAGACATTTCCTTAGGTGTAAATACGATCGGGTTGCCTTGAAAGTCGCGTAGCTTGTACTTCTTGATCACGAAGGTGGCAATTGTGCCCAGCACGACAGCCGTCCCGATAATGCCGTACATATGGAAGTCTTGGAATCGGAACATCTCCTGAATACGGAACCACGAAATAGCCTCCGACTTACTCATAACGATGCCGAACAGAATACCGGCTATTATAAATTTTATACTTTTCACGGTTACTTATTAATAATGACGAATGATAAATGTATAATTAGTGAGTACTGAATAATGATTGAATGAGAAAGAACTAGTCATTCATCATTATTCTTTACTCATTAAAAAATCAGCGGTAGCAGCACATATGTTGTGAGTAGACCTCCTATGAAGAAGCCGACCACGGCAATCAGGGAGGGTAGCTGCAGGTTGGACAAACCACTGATGGCGTGCCCCGAAGTACAGCCGCCTGCGTAGCGCGCACCGAAACCGATCGAGAAACCACCCAATAGCAGAATCAGAAATCCTTTGAGGGTGAAGGCGGCACTAAGTCCGAAAATCTCCTCTGGCTGAATGCCGTCCGGCGATGAAATGCCGAGCTGCTGCAAGTCCTGAATGGTGGCCTGAGAGATTTGAACGGCCTCCCCGTTAGAGAGAAACTCAGCCGAGATAAAACCGCCGATAACAGCGCCTACCAGAAACAGCAGGTTCCAACTTTGGGAGCGCCAGTCGAAATCAAAAAACTTAACCGTTTTACCAGCGCCGCAGGCTGAGCAGATAGTACGCAGGTTAGCCGAAAAACCGAACGACTTGCCGAAAAACAACAGCAACACCATGACAAAAGCGATCACGATACCCGAGGTATACCATGGCCATGGTTGTCTTATAAGCTCTAACATATTTTAATCTATTTAGTAATTGGTGATTTAGAGAGATAAGCAGAGAAGGAGCGAGGTCGCGTGCCCCTTCCATTTCTGCTCTGTAGCTTTTTATTTAGTTGTTTGGCCAAGCGCCAACGCCGCCCGCCAAGTTGTAGCACTTAAATCCCTGTGCGCTCATTAGTTCACAGGCAGAGCCGCTGCGGTTGCCACTGCGGCAGAACACAAAGTACTCTTTGTCTTTGTCCAGTGACCCAAGCGCGTTCTGGAACTGACCCGTGGTTACGTCCAAGTTCTTAGCGCCTTTGATGGTGCCGGAAGCAAACTCGCCAGCAGTACGCACGTCCAGCAGCTCAGCTTTTGGAGCGCTCTGGAATTTAGTTTTGAATGTTTTTCCGTCCAGATCTTCGTAGTTCTTCGGAGCGGATTTGAAGATATTAAACATGGCTTTTATGTCTTGTTGTTAGTGAATTAAAGTTTACAATACAAAGGTACAGGTATAACTAAACAGGTTCAGTGACTTTGGTCACGCAGTAGTTTTTATCAAAATGATCGGGGTCGGCTATTAACCGACCCCGAAACACTTAATCAACTATACTAAACCATTTTATTTTAATGTAGAAGGGCAAACGTAGGCCGTTCTAGGCACGTCAGTTTCTGAAATGGCCTTAAAGCCACCTTCTACGTTGACCACGTTGTCAAAGCCTCTTGCCTTCAGGATAGAAGCTGCGATCATTGAGCGGTAGCCACCGGCACAGTGCAGGTACATATTCTCTTCTTTCGGCAGCTCGGCCAAGTGGTCGTTCAGGTAGTCTAGCGGTGCATGCTGAGCTGTTTCCACATGCTCTGCCTGATACTCGCCCGGCTTGCGCACATCCACTACTTTTATGCTGTTGTTTTTAGCATAGTCGGCAGCGAAATCTGCAGCTGAGATTGACTTGATAGAGTCAACTTCCATACCTGCGGCTTTCCAAGCCTCAAACCCGCCTTTCAGGTAACCCAATGCGTAGTCATACCCTACACGGGCCAGTCTTGTTACTACTTCCTCTTCGCGGCCTTCGTCAGCGATAAACAGAATCGGCTGCTGAATATCCGGAATTAAAGCGCCGATCCAAGGGGCGAAGTTACCGTCGATGCCGATGTTGATGGAGTTCGGTATAAACCCTTTAGCGAAAGTCTCTGGCTGGCGTGTATCCAGCACGAGAGCGCCTGTTTCGTTCACAGCGGCTTCAAAAGCCTCTGGTGACAGCGCCTGCTGGCCTTGTGTTAGTACGTCCTCGATGTTCGCGTAACCTTCCTTGTTCATCTTCACGTTCATCGGGAAGTAGCCCGGAGGAGGAAGCAAACCTTCTGTCACCTCTTTCACGAACTCCTCTTTCGACATATCGGCACGCAGGGCGTAGTTGTTCTTTTTCTGGTTACCCAATAGGTCGGTTGTTTCCTTGCTCATGTTCTTGCCGCAAGCCGATCCAGCACCGTGCGCAGGGTAAACGATCACGTCATCAGGCAAGGTCATGATCTTGTTGCGCAGTGAGTCGAACAGGTGTTGAGCCAGTTGCTCTTCTGTCAGGTCAGATTTTACAGCCAAGTCAGGACGTCCTACGTCACCGATAAACAGCGTGTCGCCAGAGAAGATCGCGTGCTCTTTGCCGTTTTCGTCGAGCAGCAGGAAAGTAGTAGACTCCATGGTGTGACCCGGTGTGTGCAGCACCTTGATCGTCACGTCACCTAGTTTCAGTTCTTCGCCGTCGGTGGCAATATGCGCCTCAAAAGTAGGCTGGGCATTAGGACCGAATACGATTTGAGCGCCAGTGGCTTTTGCCAGGTCAACGTGACCCGAAACGAAGTCGGCGTGGAAGTGTGTCTCCAGCACATACTTGATTTTAGCGTTGTCTTTTTCAGCTTTCTCCAAGTATGGTTTGATCTCACGCAGTGGGTCAACAATGGCTACTTCGCCTTTACTCTCGATGTAGTAAGCACCCTGTGCCAAACATCCGGTATAGATCTGTTCTACTTTCATGGGTATAGAATTTTGAGTTTTTTGTTTTTTGAATTAGCTGTCACCTTCTCATCCGATGACAATACAAATATCAGCATATAATCAGCGCGACACAGTGACATTGGTCACGCAGGTAATTTTTTTTAGAAGAAAAGCTCTTTTCCGATGATATAAAGGCCCATCACCAAGACGAACCAACCAAAAGCGGTTTTAAGTTTATCGGCATGGATCTTGGCGGAAAGATAGGTGCCAACAAAGATGCCGGCAATCGAAATGGCAGAGAAAATACCGAGGAACATCCAGTCGATCTCGTAGTTGAAAATATCACCGATGAATCCGAAGAGCGACTTAGCCGCGATAATAAGAAGGGAGGTACCCACGGCCATTTTCATGTCGAGCTTACTGAACAGTACCAACGCGGGTATAATCAAGAAACCACCGCCAGCACCAACTAAACCGGTCAAGGTACCTACTACCAGACCCTCGGCCAGAATGCCGCCGTAGTTGAATTTTGGCTTCGGGTGTGGCGTGCCGTTTCCTTCCACGTCTATTTCCGTGTCAATGTTCTCGTCCACCATGTCCACAGGTTCAGTAGGAGCTGTAACAGGCACTTTCTTTTTCTTGATCATGCTGATGGAGGCAAACACCATTAGGCCGGCGAAAAGCAGCATGAGCATAATGCCTTTGGTCACCATAAAGTCACCCACCGAGAAAATTTCCTCTGGTATGGCCGGTACCAAGTAGCGTCGCGTCAGGTATACCGCCACAATAGAGGGCAGACCGAACACCACGGCCGTCTTCATGCTGACCAACCCATTTTTATAGAACTTGTAAGAACCCACCAGACTGGTAAGTCCCACGATAAACAGGGAGTAAGCCGTTGAGATAACGGGACTTAACCCGATCAGGTACACCAAAACCGGCACCGTCAGAATAGAGCCACCGCCACCGATTAATCCGAGAGAAAGCCCAATCAGGAGGGCCGCAATATAACCTAGTATTTCCATTGATTATGTTGTTTGTTTTGTAATCTGATACAAAGGTAGGGCGATCCTGAAGGGCTGGCAGTGACTATTATCACACTTGGAAGAGTTCTGAGTTCTGAATCTCGAGTTCTGTGTTGGGATATGGAGACAGGTGTGTTTTTCACACCTGATCTGGTTGTTCACGAGCAGATATATTCATGAAATTAGAATTCAATTCACGACTCAGAACTCGGGACTCAGAACATTCTAAACTACTTCCAGATCATGTACTTCGATGTAATTTCTGTGTAGGGTGATGGCGCCGGTTTGCTCTAGTTTTTTGAGCAGTCGGGAGATAACTTCGCGGGAGCTATTGAGCTCGAGGGCGATTTGCTGATGGGAGAGGCGGATCTCTTTTCCGCTTACTTTTACGTGGCGCTTGAGGTAGAACAAAAGGCGCTCGTCGAGGCCTTTGAAGGCTATGCTGTCGAGGGTTTGCAACAGCTCTTCGAAGCGCTGGCGGTAGGAGGCGATCACGAAATTGTGCCAGCTCTTATACTTGGCCAACCATTGCTCAGAAAGGTGAGAAGGTATCAGAATAACTTCTGATTCTGTAACGGCTTTCGCCATGATCTGGCTTTGCTCGTTACGGGCTGTGCACATCATGGAGAGGGCGCAGGCGCTTCCCGGTTCGAGGTAATACATCAGGAACTCATTGCCTTCGTCATCCTCGCGGTATACCTTCAGCAGGCCGCTCAGGAGCAGCACCGTGGAGCGGATGTACTGCCCGGTGCGCATCACCTCTTCGCCTTCCTCCACATGCCGGATCGTGCTGTGTGCGAGTATCTCGTCGAGGAGGGTTTGCTCAAACTGCGGGAATCTTTTCAGGATATCTTCTTTCTGCGGTATTTCCATGGTATAGTATACGTGTCGTAAAGGTTTGAATAGATTTTAACGGGTAGTAAGTATAAAGCAAAAAACCAGTGCAGGCACTAAAAGCACCCGCACTGGTAATTATTAATTTATATGTCGCTTATTTGAAGTCGTTTACGGCTTCACTCAGGTCAAGCACCTTCGTGTCTGGCAAGGCAGCCTCTATGATGCTGCTACCTGCCGCTGAGCGGTAACCGCCGGCACAGTGTACTACCACTGGTTTGTCTGACGGGATCTCTTTGGCACGCTCACGCAGTTCTGGAAGCGGGATGTTGATGGCCTTGTCAAAGAATTTGCCACCCTTCACTTCAGAGGCATTGCGGATGTCCACGATGGTATACTGGTTCTGATTCTCTTTAAATTCAGTAACATTGATTTCAGGAGATTTCTCCTCGGCGGCTTCGGTCTGCACAAAAGCACCTTCGATCAACAGTTCATAACCGATCTTGGAGGCTTTTTGGATCAGGTCGTTCAGTTCTTCTTCTGATTCTGCGATCAGGTAATAGCGCTCGTTAGGGCCTACGATGCTACCCAGCCACGTCTCAAACTTGCCGCCGTTCTGGATGTTGATCGCGCCTTCAAGGTGTCCTTTTTTGAAGACTTTCTCGCTACGACCATCCACGATGACAGCGCCTTTGCTAGGCTTGTAGTTTTTCTCCAGCTTCTTCACTTTATCCAGACTAGGCTGGTAGGAAGGCGCGCCTTGTTTGTTCAGCCCCACATCGTAGCCGAAGTATTTCGGTATAAACGGCTGGTCTTCTGTGAGCACTTTCACAAAAGCGTCTTCGCTCATTTCCTGCAGGGCGTAGTTGCTCATTTTCTCAGCTCCGATGGTGCTGCTGTTGGCTTCGCTCAGGCCTTTACCGCAAAGCGTTCCGGCTCCGTGCGCAGGGTATACCAGCACATCATCGTCCAGCTTCATTAGCTTTTCGCGCGTACTGTGGTACATCTGGCGAGCCAACTCTTCACGCTTGGCGGTAATGTTACCAGCGCTCTCGCGCAAATCCGGACGACCCACGTCTCCAATGAACAAGGTATCGCCGGTGAATACGGCCTTATCCTTGCCTTCGTGCTCCAGCACAATGCTGATGCCGTCAGGGGAGTGACCCGGGGTATGGATTGATTTCAGTTTCACATCACCGATCTCCAGAACAGCACCCTCGTCAAATGCAGTATGCGGGTAGTCGGCACCAACCATGCTGTGGGCATAAATAGTCGCACCAGTTTTCTCATGAATTTCCAAGTGCGAACTCACGAAGTCAGCGTGTGGGTGCGTCTCGATCACGCCTACTATTTTCGCATTGTTTTTCTCTGCGAAGTCGTAGTATGGCTGTGGATTGCGTGCCGGATCCACCAACACTACTTCACCTGTTTTTTCACTCAGTATGGCATAAGCGTAATGTGCTAAGCCTTTGTCTTCAAACTGTTCTATCTTCATGGGTTTTGGGTTTTACTTTTTATAATTCATGGAAATCACTCAAAAGAGGTTTTCCGATTTATGATACAAAGATACGGTATGTATAAAGCCCCCACAGTGATGTAAGTCACATAGGGGGCTTTACGATTTATTTGCTCTTATAGGTTCTTTTTGGCCAGATAGAAGTCCACCATTTCGAGGTCGCTGTTAACACGCTCGTCTAGCGCAGCCAAGTTCTTTGGTGGCGGAACGATCACCTTATCGCCGGGCTGCCAGTTAAGCGGCAGGGCTACTTGGTTTTCAGAGGCAGTTTGCAAGGCCACCAACACCCGCTTGATTTCCTCCATGTTGCGGCCCACGTTGAGCGGGTAGTACATGATCAGTCGGATAATGCCCTCCGGATCGATGACAAACACCGCGCGAACGGCTGCTGTTTCGCTCTCACCGGGCTGCAGCATACCATAGAGCTTGGCTACCTTCATGTCGATGTCGGCAATGATCGGGAACTTGAAGTATACACCGGTCTTCTCGCGCACGTTCTGCACCCAAGCGATATGCGAGTGGATGCTGTCGATGCTCAGACCGATCAGTTTGGTGTTGTGCTGCGCGAAAAAGCTGTCCTGCTCCTGTGCAAAGCCGCTCAACTCTGTTGTGCAGACAGGTGTGAAGTCGGCAGGGTGCGAAAACAGGATAACCCAGCTTCCTTTGCTATATTCTGAGAACTTGAGCGGTCCGGTGGTAGTGTTGGCTTCAAAGTCTGGCGCCTTATCACCGATCCGCGGCATTGTGTTTACTGTTGCTTCTTCCATGGTTTTGGGTTTTAGGTTAAAAGTCTAATTCAGCTGTTGCTTTATTAGTTTATGCTAAATTAACAAAGGTTAAGTACAGTAAATATGACATTTGTCACACAAGGCTTAAAAAGTCAGCTGGGTCACGAAATTGATGTTGTGAAAGTTGGTATTGTAATACATGTCCTTCAGCGGAATATCCATGTCCGGTGATGCCCTGCCGATGTAAAGTAATCGAAAGCTAAGCCCGTCCAGCAATGGTTTAGAAGGAGCATAGTTCAGGTCGGCGACCCAGCCCCAATAGGACATCGCACCGTACTTGTTAGACTTGTAATCGTCTGGTGCCGGCAGCCAAGATTTGGCTAGCGCTACTTCTGAGGAGAAGTTGCCTGCCCATTTTTTGCGGGCCTTGGCCACAAGCAGATCCGACTTGCCCATACCTTCCATTCGGCCTCTGGAGATTGTCGCAAAGAACTGCTCACGCCCCCATTCCCGCGGAAACAGGAAGCGCCCGTCCCCGTCAATATGCAGGTAGTTAAGCGACAAATGCAGGTTATTGGGTTCATAGGCCAGCATACCGCCAGCCAGCCATTGCTTCTGATCCGGGAAGTATACCTGTGTACTTTCAGGGTTGCCACCGTTTCCGATTTGAAATTGGTACAAACCTTCTACGCCTGCCTTTACCAGTGGCGACACTTCAATAATTGCTCTGCCGTAGCTGTTGTTGGATACGTTCTCAATCCAGTAGTTCCAAGCTTCGGCTTTCAGACGTTTATCAGGGTTTAGCTGCAGGCCGGACACGGCCACGCCTTTGGTCTGGGTGTGGTGCGCGTAGGCCGAGGGGTTGCCCCATTCATCAACCCCCGGTGAGAAAATTCCGATCGTTTCGTCCGCCTTAAACCACTCCACGGTACTTCTGGGTGAGAAATGATCAAACCAAGCCATGGTGAAAAGGCCCTTATCCTGCAGGGGCACTTGCACTTTTATACCCTGAAAGGAGTAGGGCTTCATGCGCGTGTCCTGCGGATTCATCAGCGGAGAGGTGAAACTAAATCGACCCACTTTCGCCCGAAGCTTTGTGGAGTTGTATTCTAGGTATAGTTCATCCAGTCGGTCCAGATCGGCTTTGTTGTGCGGGTCCTCGATATCGAAAAGCTCCATCTCCAGTTTCGGGTGCTTTTCAGCAATGAAGTCGCGCTCGCCCAAGTTTGAGGAGAACAAGTTATAGGTAAATAGTCCGGCAAAACCAAAGCGGAAGCCATGCAAGGAGGCGGTTTTATATGCGATTTCCGCTCCGATGGCATTTGCGTAGTTGTCGGAGAGGGAACCGTGGTTGAACGTAGCCATGAAGTAGTTGCGCACGTGCCCTTTCACTTCACCTTTTGTGAAGAGGTCCTTTGCACTTCTGATCTGTACGGTGTCGGTTTGTTGTAAGGTGCCATGCAACTGCTCTGTGGCATGGTGTTCCTGAGCTGCAGCGCTACGCCCCCAAAAAGACATGAGCAAAGCGGTTGCCAGCGCAAGTTTTATTTGCATAATCTGTTAATCGTAAGGACCGGGAGAAGTATAGTTCTCCCGGTTTTTGTAAGTGAAGTTATTTTAATTGAGGTGATAAGTGAGTAGCGGTCGGATACAGTGGTTTACAAGCGTCTCGGCGATGCTGCCGTAGAAAATGTGGCTGAAACCTTTGCGACCGTGCGTGCCAATCAGTACTAGGTCCATCTCTGACTCTTGGTTAAAATTGCGCACACCGGCCGGCACTTTATCATCACTCTTAAAGTGCAGCTCGAAGTTTTGCAGCTGTAGTTCCTCCGCAAAACGCTGCATGTTGGCTTTGATCGAGTCCAGTTTCGGCGTGTCCCCCTTATCGATGATCTGTAGCAGGTGCAACTGGGCACCAAACAGCTGCTGCAGTGTCTTGATCGTGTTGACTGACTGCTCAGGCTGCTTCTCGGCTGAGAAATCGGCCACCCACAGGATGTTTTTGATCGGCGTGATAGAGGCGTCCTTCTGGATCGTGATGACAGGTATATGCGTGTGGCGCACCACGTGCTGCGCTTCAGAACCGGAGAGGCGTTCGTACCAGCCATCAGCCCCCTCGGTGCCCATGATGATCAGGTCGATCTGCTGCTGTTCGGCATACTTGGTTAGGCTTGTGGTAAGGCCGCCGTATATTACTGCGCTGGAGAAGTCGATGTCAGCCTGTTTCCTGAGCTCGTCGAATTGCTGCTTCGCCCGCTGCTCTTGGGCATACATTTGTTCTCTGTCGATGCTTTCAGAGGAGTCGGTGGTGCCGGCCCATTCGGCGGCGTTCACCTGAATCACATGCACCAGATGGAGGTTAAGCGGAGCTTTCTCCAGCAGGAGGTTCAAAAATTGTAGGGCCTTGAATGATACCGGCGTGAAGTCCACGGGCACCATAATGTTGAGTGTTTTTTCCATTGTCTGTTGCTTGGTTATCGCTTGTTTAGCTATTTTATGGTTTATCTGATTTGTTCTTTCGGTTTGGTGGCTACTAACCGGGTCACGAAGCCGGCACCGCTATGGTGTGCCCCTTCGTTGAGGGTAACTTCCTTTTCCTCCAGCACCTTCACTTCCATGCCTGCGAAGTCTTGCAGCAGCATGTCGGCTGTATAGAGCATGGACTCGTCTTTGGGGCCACCCGAGGTATAGCCCAATTGCTTCGGATGAAAAGCTTCCAATATGATTATGCCGCCGGGCTTGAGCCATTGCTGTACCTTGCGGTGCAGGGCTTGGCGCAGGTCGGCCGGGAGGTGTGCGTAAATCAGTGCCACGGCATCAAAACTTTCAGGTTCGGTTTTAAAACCTTCGGCATCAGCCAAGCGGTAGTCTATGCTGACACCCTGCTTAGCAGCCAGTGCCAACGCTTTCGCTTGGCCGGCCTCGCTGTAATCGAAGGCCAGCACGTCCCAGCCTTGCGAGGCGGCATATACCGCATTTCGTCCTTCTCCCTCGGCGGGTAACAAAAGTTTGCCGGGTTTCAGGCCCTGTAGCTGTTCTTTAAAAAAGACGTTTGGCTCGCTGCCATATACCATCTCCTGTTGGCGGTAGCGATCGTTCCAGAATTGCTGCATCATGGTTCTGTTTAATTGACATTACAAAGGTCATCGCTTTATCGAAGGCTTTCAGTGACTATGGTTACATAAGCCGGATATTTTGACAACAAGGCTTGAGAATCGCCTGTACGAGACTGGGAATCGGCTAGTGAAGAAACTAAAGGGCTTTATATCAGGTATATGTGTGGAGTTTATTGGTGTGATTTTAACAGGTATAGCTGATGATGAAAACCTTTTTGATACCTCGTTTTGTGATTCTTTTTTTGCTGTTCCTGATAATCAGCCTTCCTGCCTTTGCCTGTACCACTTGCAACCGCCCGCTGCAGGCAGCCATATTCGACGAAAGCTTTCTGAAACTCTTCTTTTACATGCTACTGCCCTTTCTTTTTATCGGGGCGGCGGTGTACAGACTACACAAACTCAAATAAGGCGCTATGAAAAGACAAATACCCATTGAAGAAGTGAAAACTGTCCGTACGGGCCCGCTCATAGCGGCGGCCACTCTGATCGGAATAGGTATGGGCGGATTTGTAGATGGCATCGTGCTGCATCAAATCTTGCAGTGGCATCAGATGATCTCGGCCAAACTGCCCCCTGACACACTGTTGAATAAAGAGACCAATATGTTCTGGGATGGCATTTTCCATGCCTTTACATGGCTAACCACGGCGCTAGGCATTTACTTGCTCTGGCGGGTAGTGTACGAGCGCAAATCAGTACTTTCCAACCGGATTTTCGGTGGCAGTCTGTTGCTTGGTTTTGGCATTTTTAACATTGTGGAGGGCATCATCGACCATCATATTCTAGTGCTCCACAACGTGCGTGAAATATCCTCCAACCAGTCGGCTTGGAACTTCGGTTTTTTAGGGATATCCGTCGTGATACTTGTCCTAGGCTGGATGCTGGTGCAGAAGGGAAGAAGAGAGGCAGAAGTAGCTGCGTAATTAAAACGAGGTCTAAAGTATGTTAGACCTCGTTTCATTTTTAATAATCCTTGCCTACACGATGTCCTCTATCAGCAAACTTGTATATGATCCAGCCAAAGAAACCGGCTACGAATTTGTCTAGAATTGAGTAGAGGAAAGCGCCCGCATAATCAGCCTGCATAAATAGATAGAAAGCCAATTCAACTATTGCACCTGCAAGTAAGAATAATATTAGCTTGCTTATAAGATTTTGCTGTATTCTCTTAGTGAGAAAATAAGTAGCGAATACATACACAAAAAAGCCGATTACCTGAAAGATCAGAAATCCTGTGTTTCGCATATACTCGTTTGTAAACTTACTAGTATCATCCACCTCCCCGGAAATCCTCACATATAAAAACTGAATAGCAACCAGTATCAATTCAATTACCACACCATAGATAATCATGTGTGTGTAACTTAGTCCTCTTCCACTCTCTTTAAGGTCTTCTTTCATGACTTCTCGTGTTTGATTTGATAATGCCCTTTATAAGGACTGTAATCCAGTAATAATCAAGTATATTAGATAAAATCAACCATGGTATTATTTTGGGATATATTTTACTTTTCAACGCTAGATGGTTAATTTGGTTTACTGTATTTTTTTTAAAAAACTTAATATTACTACTATAGAACCATGGTTGTGCATTTACCATATTTGAATATTAATCCTCTGATCAGTGATCTAAATGGAATTGTTATCATCATGAAAATATATTCAATATAAATAAGGAGCTTTTAAAACAGTGTCGCGATACATATCGTTAAATCCTTAAGAACAGATCTCTTCCACATTTGAAGCACTAAACTTTACACCTAGTTTTTCTGGGATTAGCCTATACCTGACCAACGGGGTGGCTGATTTTGTCAAACCACTAAACAAGGTGTCAATGAAACGTGCTCTTGCTTTTGCCCTGTTCTGGGCTTTCCTATCTGTTGGCTTCGCAGCCAGCGCACAATCTAATACTGACGAGCCCAAGTGGCAGCACCGCTACGAAGAAGCGGCTAAACAGGCAGCTGCCGAGCACAAACCCATCTTGATGGTATTCGCCGGGTCAGACTGGTGCAAGCCCTGCATCATGCTGCGCAAAGAGGTATGGGATACGCCAGCCTTTCGGGACTATGCCAAAGACCATTTCGTGCTGGTAGAGCTTGACTTCCCGCGCTTCAAGAAAAACCAACTCCCCGATGAACAGAAAAAGTCCAACGAGCAACTGGCTGAAAAATACAACCAAGAGGGCTTGTTCCCGCTCGTTGTCCTGACTGATGAGCAAGGCAAGGTACTGGGCAAGACGGGCTATCAGCCCGGCGGGCCTGACAAGTACATCACGCACCTTGAACAACTCCTGCACCAGAAGTAGATTGCCTGATAAATTTTAATCTTGCACCTCCATGTATAAAGTCATGCATTCGTTGCTGGTGATGCTGTTGCTTGCTGGCAGTATCGCGCAGGCACAGACTCCCAAACAGGAGCTCAAAGCGCAGAAGAAAGTGCTCTTGCTGATGGGTACGCGTTTTGAACTGGTGGCTGTGTCCGAGGACGAGCAACTGGCAAACCAAGCCATTGAGGCAGGTATAAAGGAAATTCAACGGATCGAAGCGCTGATTTCGGAGTGGCAACCGACTTCCCAGACTAGCGCTATTAACCGGAGTGCAGGCGGAATGCCCGTGCCGGTCGACGAGGAACTGTACGAACTCATCCGGCGTAGCCTGCGCATTTCGGAGCTGACGGGCGGGGCTTTTGACATTACTTGGGCGGCGGCGGACAAGGTGTGGAAGTTCGACGGCAGCATGACTGCCATGCCCGATTCGCAGGCAGTCGCTAATTCCATACGCCATATCGGCTATCAGAAAATACAGCTTATACCTGAAACGCACAGCGTATACCTGAAAGAGCAAGGCATGAAAATCGGCTTTGGCGCCATTGGTAAAGGCTATGCAGCGAACAAAGCCCGCGATCTGATGCGCAGCATGGGCATCAAGAGCGGTGTGGTGAATGCCGCCGGCGACCTGATCACATGGGGTAAACAGGCTGACGGTCAGCTGTGGTACATTGGTATAGCCGACCCTGCCGACAAGGAAAAGGTTTTCTCTTGGCTCACCGCCGATCATACCGCCGTCGTGACCTCCGGCAGCTATGAAAAATATGCCGAGATAGACGGCAAACGCTACGCCCACATCATCGATCCACGCACGGGTTATCCGGTTACGGGGCTGAAGAGTGTGACCATCGTCTGCCCTGATGCCGAGCTGGCTGATGCGCTGGCCACGGCTGTGTTTGTGCTCGGCAAAGAGGAGGGGCTATACCTTGTGAACCAGCTGAAAGGCGTGGAGTGCCTAATGGTGACGGATGAAAATGAAATGGTTCCCTCTGACAACCTGCACCTGCATTTCTATAACAACAAGCCGCAGCCAGCCAAGGCGGCTATACCTGCTAAAACATCTAAAATCTAACCGGTATGAAGTATTCTAAAAGCGCCGTACTCCTTGCCTTTGGCATTTTATCGCTTAGTGCCTTGAGTGGCTGCGAAGTGGTGAAGCCTTATCAGAAAACCTTGCTGAACGAGGAGGAGATGAAGTTGAGCGCCCGCAAACTGGAGCGCTTCGAAACGAATTTTCAATCATACCGGGAGGGTGCTTCGGGCGCAAACGGTGGTAAAGTAGGAGGGGGGTGCGGATGCAACTAAGGTATATCGGCTTGCTGATGGCCTGTACCATGGCCACCACAGCCTTTGCACAGACTACAAACACAACCGCCCCAACGCGCCGTGTGCGCAAACTGGAGCCGGCAGAAGTGAATATTCTCGGCAGCTACTATAGTCAGGACGGCAACCATTCTCCTGTGACGGGAGGCATCGGTACAGAGCAACTTACTGACGTCACGCCGACCATCATCGTGAACGTGCCGCTCGACACCGTGACCAATCTGAACATTAGCTTCGGTATGGATTTTTACTCTTCGGCATCCACCGATAACATCGACTACAATGTGTCGTCGGCTTCGAGCTCCGATTTGCGCACGCACCTAAACCTAGGTATAAGCCGACGCAACAGCCTGACCCGCTCCACCAGAAGTTTGTTCCTAGGGGGCTCCACCGAGTATGATTACCAGTCGCTTTCAGTGGGGGCCGGCTGGGCGCAGGAGTCGCGGGACGGTAACCGTGAGCTAAGCCTGACAGGTATGATCTATTATGATTCTTGGACGCTGATATACCCGGAGGAGTTGCGGAAAGGCGCCCCTTGGGTGAACACCAACAAACGCCAATCCTACAATCTTTCGGCCACGCTCTCGCAGGTGATCAACCAGAAAATGCAGGCTTCGTTGAGTGCTGATATCGTGTACCAGTCGGGTTTGCTGTCCACGCCGTTTCACCGGGTATACTTCCGGGAACAGGAGATGGCACAAGTGGAGCAACTACCCGACCAGCGTCTGAAATACCCAGTAGGTTTGCGAGTGAATTACTATGTGAACGATTACGTGACAACACGTTTTTTCTACCGATTTTACAGCGACAACTGGGGTGTGACGGGCAATACCATCGAACTGGAGACACCCATCAAGTTCGGTCCTTTCTTCTCGTTCTATCCTTTTTACCGCTTCCATACCCAAACGGGCGCCAACTATTTTGCGCCTTACAAAGAGCACAGCCTAAATCAGGAGTTCTATACCTCCGACTACGATCTGTCGGGCTTCACCAGCCATAAGGCAGGTATAGGGTTGCGTTATTCGCCGCTGTCAGGTATAGCGAAATTCGGACTGCCATTCTCAAAGAACAAAACCTCACTGAAAGGTATAGAACTTCGTGGCGCTAACTACTGGCGCAGCGACGGGCTCAAGGCTTTTATCATCAGTGTGGATTTGAACTTCACGCTGCCTAGGAGGTAGGTAAGACTATTCGTGTTAAGAAAACTCTCCCCTTGAGGGGAGCGCAGAGGGGTGTTTACAACTGTGGGGAAATTTCAGATTGGCTATTTATAAGTCTTTTCTACACAAATTTACACCCCTATTGACCCTTGGTCGCAAGTTTCGAACTCCCGTTCTCTCTTGTCCTCAAGGGGATAGCTTGCTTGCATAATTCAATGACTTTACAAAACTAGTGTTTTATTTCTTCGAGCCCGCAGGTATATTTTGCCTAATTCATTCACTATTAGCGGTACCAAACCCAGTAAAACTACTATCCACCAGCCTTTTGCATCCAGCGTTTTCAGGTTAAAAGCTTCGCGCATAAAAGGAATGCCTATGACAATGAGTTGCAGTGCCAGCCCCAGCACAATAGCACCGATCAAATACTTGTTCGTGAAAACCCCTAGCTGGAAAATAGATTTTGTGGGGTGACGCATGGCCAAAGCATAAAATAGCTGGCAGGCTACGAGCGTCATAAACGCCAGCGTTCTGGCATTCTCCAACGTGGCGACTGGCACTCCGTCGTCGAAAGGAGTATAGCCGTGCTCGTAGTAGCCGAACCAGAACGCGAAAATAGTGAGGCCACCGATCAGGAAGCCGCCACCCATGACACGCCAACCCGCAATGCCGGTAAAAAAACTTTCTTCCGGGTTGCGGGGCTTTTCCTGCATCACATCCGGATCGCCGGGGTCCATACCTAGCGCAACGGCTGGCATGGAGTCGGTGAGGAGGTTGATCCAGAGCAATTGCGTCGCAATCAGGGGGGCTTCCCAGCCAATCATGAGCGTGATAAACATGGCGACCACTTCGCCAAGGTTGCAGGTCAGCAAGAAAAGAACGGCTTTGCGGATGTTGTTGTAAATGTTTCTGCCCTGTTCGATGGCCGACACGATGGTGGCAAAATTATCGTCCGTCAGGATCATGTCCGAAGCGCTTTTGGCCACGTCTGTGCCCGTAATGCCCATGGCTACCCCAATGTCAGCGGCGTTGAGCGAGGGCGCATCGTTTACCCCGTCTCCTGTCATCGAAACCACATTACCCTGTGCCTTGAGGGCACGCACGATGCGTACCTTATGTTCCGGTGAAACCCGTGCGAATATGCGGTAGTTGCCAACCCGATTGCTAAAATCGCTGTCTATCAGTTCATCAATTTCTTGCCCTGTTATGACTTGGTCAAGGTTGTCGGCTATACCTAGTTCGTTAGCGATGGCGAAGGCGGTGATTTTGTGGTCGCCGGTGATCATGACGGTGGTAATGCCCGCGTCTTTTGCTTTTCTCACCGAGTCTTTCACTTCTGTTCTCGGTGGGTCCATCATACCGACAAGCCCCAACAGGATCAGGTCTTGCTCCATCTCCGCGGCACCGATTGCCCTGTCTACAGGCTTATAGGCAACTCCCAGCGTACGAAGCGCCTGTTCCGACATGTGTGCTGTGGCCTCCTGAAATGCTTTTATGTGGTTCTCCGAAATCGGCACAACCTGTCCTTTTTCCTGCACATGGGTGGCAAGCTTCAACAGATTGTCGATGGCACCTTTGGTGTACACCGTGTACCTGCCGTCCTCTTCATTCAGGGTCGACATCAGTTTCCGGTCCGAATCAAACGAAAACTCGTCTATCCGTTTGTTTTGATTGGTCAATGCCCCGCGGTCTATACCTAAATCGTCTGCCAATAGAAGCAAGGCTATCTCGGTCGGGTCACCTGTACCCTCACCGTTTTCGTAGGTGGCGTCAGAGCAAAGCACCATGGCTTTGGCAAGGAGTTTGGCATCGTCAGTAGAGGTGTTTTCTTGTTCCCGCTCCACAGTAACTTCACCCTCCAGATTGAAGTATTGGAGGACCGTCATCTTGTTCTGTGTGAGCGTGCCCGTTTTGTCAGAACAGATGATGTTGACAGAACCCAAGGTTTCCACCGCAGGCAGTCGCCGGATGATGGCGTTGCGTTTAGACATACTCGTAACGCCAATCGAAAGCACAATCGCCACGATGGCAGCCAAGCCCTCGGGTATAGAGGCTACCGCCAACGAAACCGAAATCAGAAACATCTCTGTCAGGTCGCGCCCCTGCCACAAAGCCACCACAAAAATGAGCACGCAAATGCCAATGGCGAACTTGCCGAGTGATTTGCCGAGTTTACTTAGCCTGATTTCCAGCGGGGTTTTAGACTCTTCTTCGGTGTCGATGATAGTGGCGATTTTCCCCACTTCGGTCTGCATACCGGTGCCCACGGTTACTCCCACACCACGGCCTGCCGTCACTAAGGTTGACATAAAAGCCGCATTATCGCGGTCGCCAAGCGGAGTATTAGGTGCAGGCAGGATGATTGTGGCATCTTTGGGAGATGGAACGGACTCGCCGGTCAGGGCCGACTCTTCTATCTGCAGGTTGGCCGATTCAATCAAACGCAGGTCGGCGGCGATATACCTGCCAGCGTCCAGTATCAGTATGTCGCCCGGCACGACCGTTTCCGCATCAATCTCTTTCACGACACTATCGCGGCGCACAATGGCTTTGGGGGAAGCGATTTTTTGCAACGCTTCGATGGCATTGCCCGCCTTTATTTCCTGTACTACGCCCAGCACGGCATTCAGGATAATCACGGCCATGATGATGATGGAGTCGATGTACTCACCCATGAACAGCGTAATCACCACCGCGGCAAACAATACATAAATCAACCAGTCCCGCAGCTGCGCCACGAACATCTGAAAGACGCTCTTTTTCTTTTTTGCCGTCAGCTTGTTAGGGCCATGCTTTTCCAGCCGGGCTTGCGCTTCTGTTTCAGAGAGTCCCTGTGCCGGGTCTACCTTAAGTTCAGTCAGAACTGCCTCTATTGATTTGGAAAACCACATGTCGTTCTATCGTTACTTGACATTGAAAACACAAGCTAAGAAAAATAGGGGAGAGGGTAAGCTTGCGCATACTTATAGACTATTGCAAGGTATATAATGAAGAGCAGCGCTACTAACCCTGTTGTTTTAATCTGGGGTTATATCTGGCTACGTATATTTTTTCAATTTGCCGAAGCAGATACAGCGAAAGAACTAGCCATAGCAATCCAATAAGATAGCCCGCAGCTACATCCGTCGCATAGTGTGCATTCAGATAAATACGGCTTAGCCCAACGAGCACCACCACCAATGTGAAAAAGACCGAAAGGGCCCAGCGCCAAATCTTGTTCCCAACTGTAGTCCAGATGATATAAATGAGTAGTCCATGAAATACGCCTCCAATCATGGTATGGCCACTAGGGAAACTGAACCCGGACATTTCCATAAAAGCCGTAGCAGGTCTTGGGCGCTCATAATAATTTTTCAGCAGCTGATTAAGCATGGAAGCGGTAAAGGAAATAATCAGAACCCGAAGCCCGTTCCAGCGCATTTCCCGGTAAAAGGAAAAGACCAGCACCAACAAGGCAGGCACAATGATAAGGTAACGGGGTGAGCCTAGAAAAGAAATGATGCGCATAGTGCGTGTCATGCCCGGTGATGAAATGCGATCGGCGAGGGCAAACATCATGTGGTCAAATCCAGTGTCGCCGTCTGCAAAAACATCGTGAATGAGATGAAACAGTACGAACAGACTAAGCAGAAAAAACAGTCCAATCAAGAATAGTTTAACTGAAAGTAGTGCCAGTAGGTGAGCTATCTCTCGGGCAAAATGCTGCATAAGTTCGCTCTTTGCTAGTGATCGTTCGCATCATATTCAGCAGCCGGCGCTTTAGCAACACCCTGACCCCTACGTAATACCGAGTGTCTGATCTGGCCGCTATAATAACCTATAAGGTCCATATTCACATATGCTAGTTTTGTTGTTTTATAGTGTTGTACGTGTTTGATGATTTGAAAATGAACTATTCAGGGTTGAATTTGTAGATCATTTTCAACCATCAGATGGTACTTAATAGCATCTTTTTTCTCGTAGGATGTATTGCTGAATTGATAGGCTAAAATCTATCCGACTATATATTCTGGTCCAAATACTCAACCTGTCAAAAAGATTTTCGTTTAGCCCTGTGAACCTGCATAACATTAGCTCTGCAAGGTATTTTAATTCGACTCTTTTGTTTATATGAATAAAATCTACTCGTTCGCCTATGGGGAGCAGGCGAGACTTATACTTTTTATAGTACTCTTTTGTGTGTCGGCATTTTCAGGTCTTAGAGGGGCAGCAGTTCCAAGTGCTTATGCCTTTTTTGCCTCAGCCCCCGCCGCTGTTAAAGCACAGCCTTCTTTGGTGGGCGCCATTACCATCCAGTGGAATGCCGTAACAGGGGCCACGCAATATGTGGTGGAACGCTCGCTGTTTCCAAATATCGGTTTTCAGAATCACGCCACAGTGGCCCTAACCAGCGGCAAAACGATCTATACCTTCCGCGATACCGGGCTGGGCTATGGCGAGACTTACTACTACCGTGTAAAGGCTGTGACCAACTCCGGCGACTCGCCCTGGAGCAGTACGGTTAGCGCCACCACGCATGCGCAGAACAAGAACTTCAATATCATGCCGCTCGGTGACTCCAACACGCATGGTACCGTATCAGGTGACAACCGACCTGACTCCGAGCGCATCTCCTACCGCAAACAGCTGTATGATCTGTTGATGGGTGTAAACGCCCGCTTCACTTATGTGGGCAGTGAACGTTCAGGCAGTGCTTTCCTAGCCAATGACCACAATGCGGGTTTTTCAGCCGCACGTACCAACGATATTCTCGACCTGCTGCGCACAAGTAGCTACCGCAATCAGGTAGGCGAAACTGTATCGCGCGGTACAGGCACCTATCTGGATAAGTATAATCCGGATGTAATCCTACTGCATTTGGGTACCAACGGCGGCTTTTACGGTCTTTCAGACGACGACAGAACCATTGGGGAAATGGCGTCCATACTGGATGAAGTAGATGCCTACGAAGCTAGGGCTGGCAAAGAGGTCACCGTTGTACTTGCATTGATCATCAATCGTTTGGAAGACGCCAATTCACGCGGGACCTCTGAAATGACCAGTCGTTTTAACCAGCGGGTGAAAACGATGGCTGAAAACCGCATCCGCACCCGAAGCGACCGGGTGATTGTGGTGGATATGGAGCGGGAGGCCGGACTGAAGTATTCGCTCTGGTACACGGCTGACCAAGGCGACATGCACGACTTGGTGCATCCACATACTACAGGTTTTCAGAAAATGGCCAATCAGTGGTTCAAGGCCCTCAACCCTCTCTTGAAACCGGCCAGTACAACTTCTAACAACCCTGAAACCACCATCACCAAAAAGCCCGACGAAATATCAAAAAGTAGATCGGCTACATTTGAATTTGCCAGTAACAAGAGCCCTGTTTACTTTGAAGTGAGCCTGAACGGAGGCGATTTTGAAGCTGTCAGCAATCCTTATACCCTGAGCAATCTGGCCGACGGGCGCTATACCATTGCGGTGCGTGCCGTAGATGCCGGCGGCCGCAAAGATGCGACACCGGCTACCTATAGCTGGACCATTATCACGGAGCCGCCAACACCCCCAGTATTCAGCGGTGTAACAGAAGATCGCGGACCTAGAGATGACGATCAGGTAACATCTGACAACACCCTTCGCATTTCAGGTAAAGCACAAGCCGGGGTTGAGGTGACCGTGAGTGAAGCCGAACGGGGTGAATTGGGCAAGGTAACCGCTAACAACAGTGGTGATTGGGTATTCAACTACGAAGGCACGGCTCTTCCAGCAGGCGTCTACCGCTTCACTGCCACCGCCACGGATATTGTGGGCAATATGAGTAAGGTCAGCAATTCCTTTGCTGTAACCATTGAGCTTACTAAACCAGATGTTGCCATCAGCACACAAGCTGAAGCACCGGTGAAAGAGGCCTTTCAGGCACAGCTTAAGTTTACAGAAGAAGTATACGGTCTCGCTGCTGGCGATATCACCGTTTCCGGAGGGGCCTTGAGTGATTTCAAGGCAGTCAATAAATCGACCTATACCGCCACCATCACGCCACCGGCCAACGGGCAGGGCACTGCGGCCATCAGTTTGGCAGCAAACAAATCAACGGATCTGGCCGGCAACGGCAACACGGCTTCCAATAAGCTGGAGATCGCCTATGACCTGAAGCGCCCGAAAGTCACGCTTAGCTCTGATGCCCCTCAGCTAGTGAAAGCACCATTTACTGTGAAGTTTACCTTTGATAAAGCTGTAACGGGCTTTGCAGCTGCTGACATTAGTGTGAAAAATGGCACAGCAGGCAACTTTAAAGCGGAGAGTGCGAGGGTGTATACTGCCACTATTACACCCACAGCAGATGGCGAGGTAGTGGTAAGCGTGGCGGCTAACAAAACTACAGACGAAACCGGGAACGGCAACGAAGCTTCCTCCGAACTGAAGCGCCTTTATGATGTGGCTCCTCCTACGGTTACGTTAGCCACCACGGCTGGCGAACTAACCAATGCCGCTATACCTGTTACGATAACTTTCAGTGAGCCGGTTACCGGACTTGCGCTAAGCTCTTTTACCGCAACCAATGGCAAACTGAGCAATCTGCAGAAAACGGACAACACCACGTATACCGTGTTGCTTACTCCAGAAAAAGCTGGAGAAGTAAGCTTGCAGTTAGCAGCTGACAAAGTAGAAGATTTGGCCGGAAACGGTAACACAGCTTCAAATGTACTCAAGCGCCAGTACGATGCCACGCCGCCGACTGTAACGTTAAGTACGGACGCGCCTGAGCTGACCAATCAGTCCTTTACCGTTACAGTCAACTTTAGTGAAGAAGTGGAAGGCTTTGCGGTGGCTGATCTGACAATAGGCAACGGAACTGCCAGCGATTTTAAGAAAACAGGCAATCAAGCATACAGCGCCGTGATCAAACCATCAGCCGACGGAGAGGTAACCGTTCGCATGACAGCCGGCAAGGTACAGGATGCGGCGGGTAACCCAAATACAGCCTCTAATTCTTTGCGCATCAATTATGATGGCAGTGCTCCGTCTGGTTATACCGTAGCTTTCGGAACAGACAAGGTAGATCACAGCAACCAGCAGAATGTCTCTTTCAGCGTGAAAGGGGCGGAGCAGAATGCCACTTATTTCTACACCATCAGCAGCGACAAAGGCGGCACGGATGTAACAGGCACTGCGAATACAACGGCCACTTCATTCACTTTAGATAAGCTCGACCTGTCCGGTCTGCATGACGGAACATTAACAGTGGCTTTCTATCAAGTGGATGCGGCCGGTAACCGAGGCGCGGATGCCACGGCGCAGGTAGTGAAAATGACAAAGAATATAGTGACTGTGGGTAGCCTTGCGGCGATCAGTGTGCCTTTCAGAACAAGTTTCGAAGACTTGCCTTTGCCGACACAGGTTGGGGTGAGCTATACCAATGGTGAATCAGATGAGCTGGATATCAACTGGCAGGCGGGCAATTACAACGGGCTGGAAGCGGGTACCTATACTTTGCAGGGTGAACTGGTATTGAAACCAAACACCACCAACCAAGACAATCGCATGGCCAGTATCACGGTTACCGTGGAACCGAACCGTCCGCCGACCGCCATTGCGATCAGTCAGAACTCCTTTAAACCCGATGCGAGTCCCATTGAAGAGCTGCTGACATTCAGCACCACCGATCCGGACGACCAAACCCATACCTATGAGTTGGTGAGCGGACAAGGTGATAACCATAACTCTTACTTCGAACTCAGGGATGACAAGCTGTACCTGAAGTCGAATACCGGACTGTCGGGGATTCGCAACTTCAACATACGGGTGCGTACCACTGATCCTTACCAGAACAGTTTTGAGCAGACTTTTACCCTGAATAAGGAGGTATACCAACCGGCTAATCCGATCAAATTTGTAAACGCCTTCTCACCGGACAACGACGGTATTAATGATACATGGTCGGTGCCTGAGCTTAAGTTTTATGACGAGATCAGTATTCAGGTGTTTGACCGAGCGGGCAGAAGACTGTTCCATACCACCAATCCGGAGCAGGGCTGGGACGGCCGTAGTCAGGACGGACAGGTAAAGGAGGGTTCTTATTTCTACATCATCGAGGTGAAGGATATTAATCTTGTGCAGAAGGGTGTGTTAACAGTATTAAAGTAAGCTTACATGAACAGATTATTTTTAACAGCTATATTTCTATTGACTATTTCGGGACTGCAGGCGCAGAACCGCAAGTATATCAGCAATTTCTCAGCATATCAGCATTTCTACAATCCTTCTCTCACTGGCTACGAAGGCTCTATGCTCCGTACCTTTTACCGTAACCAGTGGACTGGTTTTGAGGATGCCCCCAAAACGCTTTTCTTCTCGGGTGAGTTGGATTTAGCGGATTTGGATAAGTCAGCAGACCGCACCCGCCACTACCAATACCGCGACTCGCGTACCGGGTATATGGGCGCACAGCATGCCTTTGGCCTCATCGCACTACAGGAGCGCTTCGGTCCAACGAGAGAGACGCAACTGGGACTGAACTACGGTACTGGTGTGCGGCTTTCGGAGTCGCTTACTTTGCGATTCGGAACCTCCCTTACCTATAACAATTTCAGGCTCGACGGCAACAGTCTGGTGGTGGACAACAACGGCGACCCCCGTTACCAGCACGTACTGGGTGACCAGAACAGCATGAGCAAATTTGACCTGAACTTAGGTTTCGCGCTGGCCTCTGCTAATTACTACCTCGGCTACGCCATGCAGGACATTACCAAAGGTCATTTTATGAGTAGCGATGACAATTTTATGAAAGACGTGTATACCCGCAAGCACATTGCACAGGCCGGCTTTCGTACCGCTTTGGCAGACCGTTTTGGACTTATTCTCAACGGCCTTTACCAATACGACGAACAGCTGAAAGGCGCCGCAGAAGGTCAGGTAAAACTGGTGTACGATGAGCTTCTTTGGGTCGGAGGGGGCTATCGCAACGACCAAGCCTTTCATGTGGCAGCCGGCTTGCACTACGGTCAATTCCGCATGACCTACGCCTATGAAAGCCCTATACAAGAAGCCCGCTCGATCAGCCGGTCTACAAACGAAATTGGGCTTGCCTATACCTTGCGCAACCTTGGAACAGAGCGCACTGCCGGGCGTGGGGTCATGTTCTGGTAACGCCTACTCTAAATGTGCCACAGTACCAATCGGGATTTGTAGTTCGAAAGTGGATCCTAATCCGGGTGTGCTTTCCACTAGGAGCTTCCCCTGCAGACCTGCAAGCAGGTGCTGCACCAATTGTAAACCCATTCCGTAGCCCAGCTCTCCACTTGTGCCCGAAGTGCTCAAAGCTCGGCCTTTCATGATCGCCTCCACCTGATCCGGGCTTAGGCCTATACCTGTGTCCTGCACCTGAACGCTGAGTATGCGGTGATTTTGAGACAAGGTCAGGTCCAGTTTGACAGTTACCTCACCTAGTGGAGGCGTAAACTTCAGCGCATTCGTCACTAAGTTAACAATGATCTGAAGCAGCTTGTTTTTTGAAAAGGTGATCGTGCTGAGCATTTCATTGATGCTCACTTCAAAGCCAACCGCCTTGTCAGTAGCCTGCGGCTGAAAAATTTCTTCCAGCTTAGCTTTAAGTCCTTGCAGCGTGATGCCATCCTCAGGAGAGGGTTCGCTTATCAGACCTTGCTCACCCCGCATGATCTCCTCGGCCAGCCCCAGTAGCGAATTGCCACTTTTCTGGATCATCTGGCTCATCCGGAGAACCTCCTCTGCACTACTTTTACCCTCTTTTCGGATCAGCACTTGGGCCAGTCCCACGATACCTCCGATCGGCCCGCGGATATCATGGGCCACTCTTCTGTTTACGGCCCGCGCTTCTGCCAATTCACGACGCAGTGAATGTATTTCTTTCAATCTGTTCAGTCGATTTACAATCTCAGCTGCTATTGTTTTAAGGACTTGCACTTTTTCTGCCGACAGGGTAATCTCCCCACTGTCAAGCACACAGAGTGAACCGATGTTATGGCCGTTCGGCGTACGGAGCGGGACACCGAAATAATAGCGCAGCATGGGACCGTCCTTGATGCCGGCCAAGTCTTTGAAGCGTTCGTCCTGCTGCATGTCTTTTACCTCCAGATGGTCCGACTCCAGTATGGTGTATTGGCAAACAGTATTTTCGCGGGGTGTCAGCATCGTTGGCAACCCGTGCCCGGCAACGGTCCACTGTGTATAGATATCGATGAGATTGAGCAGGGAAACCTCAGTGCCGGCCACAGAAGCGGCCAGTGTAGAAAGGTCTTTAAATTCATTTTCAAGACTGCTGAAATTCAAGTCATAATACAGCAAGTCGTAGATGCGATCGGCTTCGTTTTTTGTGTACGGAGCCTTTAGGTGCTTTGTATTTTGCATAATGGAAATAAACTGGGGTACTTTTGATTTAAACGTGCTGATAGGGAGGAGACTTTACCAGTCTATCCTTTTCAGCTGATGTTACAGATGCCGGCTGGCGTAAGAAATGCACTGCCAGTACGGCTAACCCAAAGAGTAAAACAGCTACTAACTGATGCAGTACCCCTAGACTGAGCGGAACGGCAAGTACCAACGTAAATATACCCAGCAGCACCTGCGCTATACCTGTCAGTAAGAGCAGATTGACAATTCTTTGCGCACTCAAGTTCCGCACCCGCTGTCTGACCTTATACCAAAGGAGTACGATGCCGGCAAAGGCCACAAAGGCGAACCAGCGATGCATAAACTGCACTGCCACTCCATTGTTAAATAGGTCACTAATTGGAAGCGAGTCGCTCAGGTTACTAGGGAAGACTTCTCCCTGCATTAGCGGCCACGTATTGTAAGAAAAACCCGATTTTAAGCCAGCAACAAAAGCTCCCAGCACAATCTGCAGCATGATAGCGCCCAATACCAGCCAAGACAGGGTATAAGCGGGGCGCTTGGCTTTTGAACTGCCATGGGCAGGAGCCAACAAATCCGCCACCGTCCAGAGGATAACCCCCACCAGCAGCAGGGCCAGCGAAAGGTGCGCGGCCAGTCGGTAGTGGCTTACGTGCGGCATTTCGCTAAGACCGCTCATCACCATCACCCATCCCATTACGCCCTGTGCCATACCTAGCAATAGGATAAAAATGAGACGCTTGACCAGCCAAGGCGCCAGCATTTTGCGGTACAGAAAATAAAGGAAAGGTATAATGAAGACGATGCCAATGAAGCGGCCCAGCAGGCGATGCAGGTACTCCCACATAAAGATCTGCTTGAAGCCGGAGAGATCCATGCCGAAGTTCAGCTTCTGGTATTCTGGAAACTGTTTGTACTTCTCAAACATGACAAGCCACTCGGCTTCTGAAAGCGGGGGCAGCGTACCTGAAATGAGGTTCCATTCGGTAATAGAGAGGCCGGAACCGGTCAGGCGGGTGATGCCCCCAATGATGACCATAGCCACGACCAGCACAATGCCACTGATGAGCCAGAGAACTACAGGTATTGAGACAGGTTTAGTAAGCATAACATGGGAAAAGACAAATATCCATGTTTTTGGCCTGTCATAAGATGATAAATATCACTTTTCTGAAAAATAAGTACTTACGTAGTTCGCACCGTATCCAAGATCTGCGTTGGTGAGCTTTTAGGGGATATGTCATCAAAGTCGCCTCGCAGTGCTTTGAGGGCATAGCGCTCTTCGTCTATTTCGCGGCGGCTGCGAATACCTAGTCCACGCATGATGGGCAGGGGAGGGCACCAACCTTGTATGCCGTGCTGCAGCAGGAAAGTCGTGACAATACCCGGCATCAAAAACCAGCGTTTGTTGACAAATGCACCCAAAAGTGTGCCTGAAAGTGCCAGTGTGGCAGCATTGACCTGCAATGTGCGCTCCACGCTCCATTCCTGATCAAGTTCTCGTATACGCTCGGATATTTCTTCTTTGCTGCGCCCTTTGTAGCGGGCTATGCTCTGTCGAATAGAACTATCAACCCGCTCATTCAGACTGTCCGGTGTACTTTCCCGCACGCGTCCCTGTATTTCCTGTTCGTTATTTTTCATCGTGTTCTTCCTGTTGTCATATCTTTCTATAGTGCTATACGCTATTGCATGAATATTTAGTTGTGCAAGAAATGAATCATATCGGGACCGAGGTGCGTTTTAGAGTAGATCTTTGGCTTTCTGTCGTTTTTTGTAAGATTTTATTCTAAATCTGTAAGCACCTACGGCATTTACTGACTAATTTTGCAAAAGAAACTGTATCTTCGTTTAAACGGACCCATTTGAATTTGAAGCTGATTCGCACCATACTGACCCTGACACTGGCTTTGCTGGTTGTTTTCTCCTCGCTGGGGATGACAATCACGCAGCATTTGTGCGCGGGTGAGGTAATGGCAACAGCCTTCTTCTCGCACAGCGCCGCCTGCGAAATGGAGAAACAGCGCGAGAACCTGCCGGACTGCCACAAGCCGGCCATGGACGATGATTGCTGTCAGGATCAGACCATTGTGCTGGAAGTAGAAGA
Organism: uncultured Pontibacter sp.; assembly: GCF_947499215.1. Taxonomy (GTDB): domain Bacteria; phylum Bacteroidota; class Bacteroidia; order Cytophagales; family Hymenobacteraceae; genus Pontibacter. The sequence continues at coordinate 433,703 of NZ_CANMNI010000001.1, read as the reverse complement.
CGAGCAAACGCTAAGCCCGAGCTTTAAACTATCTGTTCCAGACATGACTTTTATCGCTGCTTTTACGGCGGTATGGTCTGCACTTTTCGAACTTTACGAACCGGCCTATACTCATGTGCCGGACTATTCCCCGCCTTTGCTCGCGCAGGACATCCCTGTGCTCGTGCAGTCCTTTCTTCTATAAACCTGCTTTTTCGATGATGCCCGGCTTTTCTGGTCAGGTATAGCTATTGGTTTTTCCTTTCTGGAAAATGCCATTCCTTTTTGCATTCAATCGAATAGAGCATGTTAAATAGCATAATTAAATTCTTCCTGGAACAGAAGTTGGTGACTACCCTGCTGCTGCTCCTTATTGTGGCTTGGGGTATCATGGTGGCGCCGTTCAACTGGAACGTGAACTTCTTGCCCCGTGACCCGGTACCGGTGGACGCCATACCCGACATTGGCGAAAACCAACAGATCATTTTTACCGAGTGGATGGGCCGCTCTCCGCAGGACGTGGAGGACCAGATCACCTATCCGCTTACGACTTCCCTTTTAGGTATGCCGGGCGTGAAAACCATTCGCTCCACGTCCATGTTCGGCTTCTCGAGCATCTATGTCATATTTGAGGACGATGTGGAGTACTACTGGAGCCGCTCCCGCATACTCGAAAAACTCAATTCACTGCCAGCCGACCTGCTTCCTGCCGAAACTACCCCGAAACTGGGACCTGACGCCACAGCGCTCGGGCAGGTATACTGGTATACCTTGGAGGGCCGCGACGAAGAGGGTAATCCGGCAGGCGGCTGGGACCTTCATGAGCTTCGCAGCATTCAGGATTTCTATGTGAAATACGCCTTGGCCGGAGCACAGGGCGTGGCCGAAGTGGCTTCTGTAGGAGGCTATATCAAAGAATATCAGGTTGACCTCGACCCAGTGGCAATGAAGGCCAATAACGTCTCCATGATGGAGGTGATGAGCGCCCTCAAAGCCAGCAATCAAGAGGTAGGCGCCAGCACCGTGGAAATCAATCAGGTGGAGTATCTGGTGCGCGGATTGGGCTATGTAAAGGAGATCAGCGACATTGAAGAGGCGACCGTTCGGGTGGCCAACAACGTGCCGATCCGCATACGCGATATTGGGCGGGTGAATATTGGCCCGGCTGACCGCTCCATGCTAGGCGTGCTCGACAAGAGTGGGGCCGAGGCTGTAGGTGGCGTCGTGATCGCCCGTTACGGCGACAACCCGCTGGCTGTAATCAACAATGTGAAAGCAAAACTCGACGATATTGCCGCCGGTCTGCCTTCTAAGAAACTGGCTGACGGGCGTGTTTCCAAAGTAACAGTGGTGCCTTTCTATGACCGGACGCAGCTGATCAACGAAACACTCGGGACGCTCAACACCGCCATCATCCTGCAGATTCTGATCACCATTATCGTGATCATCGTGATGGTCTATAACCTTCGGGCATCGCTTCTGATCTCGGCCTTGCTGCCACTGGCCGTGCTGATGACCTTCATTTTGATGAAATACTTCGGGGTAGACGCCAACATCGTTGCCCTTTCAGGTATAGCCATCGCCATCGGTACCATGGTCGATCTGGGGATTATTCTCAACGAGAACATCCTGCGACACATGGAGGAAGCTCCGCCGGGCCAGTCGCTGCTCAAGACTGTATACAACGCCACTACAGAGGTAGCCACTGCGATCTTGACGGCCGTTTCTACGACCATTGTCTCGTTCCTACCAGTGTTCACGCTGGAGGCGGCGGAGGGTAAATTGTTCGGTCCGCTCGCCTATACCAAAACCTTTGCGCTGGTAGCTTCGCTGATTTTCACTATGCTGATCATGCCAGCCTTTGCACATCTCATTTTCGGATTGAAGTCGCGCAACCTAGCGTGGAGTAAGATCCTGAACTGGGGCTTGGTGGGCTTGGGTGTAGTGGCCTTGTTCATCGTGCCACTGGCAGGTGTAACGCTGATCCTGATTGCAGCGAATAACCTGCTCAACTATTACCAACCGGAGCGCTTCAGTCGACACCATAGCCTGATTACGGTAGCCATTGCGGTACTGGCCGTGTCGTGGTTGCTGGCCACGGAATGGGTGCCACTAGGTGTGTCGGTTAGTTATTTTGTCAACTTCATTTTCATCCTGCTAGTTATCGGTTTGGTGCTGGGACTGTTCTCACTCTTCATCAGGGTCTATCCGCGTGTGTTGGGCTGGTGTCTGGCGAATAAAGGGACGTTCCTGCTGATACCGGCTATCATCATGCTGCTGGGCCTTAACATTTGGATCGGCTTTAATGGTGTATTTGGCTGGGTAGCAACGGGCTTCGATAAAGTGGGAGTGAACGTGCGCACCTCGTCGCCTTGGAGTAGTATGGTGCATACCTTCCCGGGGATGGGCAAGGAGTTCATGCCGTCGCTGGACGAGGGAGCTTTTCTGCTGATGCCGACTTCCATGCCGCATACCGGGGTGGAGGCTAACAAGCGCTACGTGCAGCAACTCGACATGCTGATCACGGCTATACCTGAAGTGGAGATGGTCGTGGGCAAAGCGGGTCGTGCGGAAACGGCGCTGGACCCGGCTCCGATGTCCATGTACGAGAACGTGATCCAATACAAGTCAGAATACATCACGGATGAAAACGGCCGTAAAGTACGCTTCAAAGTAGATGATGAAGGCGAATTCATACGCGATGAAAAAGGCAACCTGATCGAAGACAAGCGGGGCGAGTACTTCCGCCAGTGGCGCGATCACATCCGAACGCCGGACGATATCTGGAACGAGATTGTAGAGGTGGCTGAACTGCCGGGTGTGACATCCGCTCCGAAACTACAACCGATCGAAACCCGACTGGTGATGCTGCAGACCGGTATGCGCGCCCCGATGGGAGTGAAGGTATACGGCCCGGATTTGCAAACCATTGAGGACTTCAGTATGCAAATGGAGCGTCTTCTGAAAGAGGTGCCGTCGGTGAAACCGGAAGCTGTATACGCGGACCGCTCACTTGGTAAGCCCTACATGGAAATTGACTTGGACCGTCGCGCCATGGGTCGTTATGGTCTGAATGTGGCCGATGTGCAGGAGTATATCGAAGTAGCAATGGGCGGTATGGCGTTGACCACGACGGTCGAAGGCCGTGAGCGCTACTCCATCCGAGCCCGCTACGCACGCGAGTATCGCAGTGATCCGGAATCCGTGAACCGCATAATGATTTCGAATGCTAGCGGTGGTCAAATTCCACTGGCTTCCATTGCCAAAGTTGAGTTCCGTCCGGGCCCGATGATGATACGCGGCGAAGACTCATTCCTAACGGGCTACGTTCTGCTCGACAAGCGGGAGGGATTTGCCGAAGTAACGGTGGTGGAAGATGCGCAGCGCTACCTGCAGGAGAAGATCGCTTCCGGCGAACTGGTCGTGCCGGCAGGTGTGAGTTACAAATTCTCCGGGAACTACGAAAATCAGATTCGTGCCGAAGAAAGACTGGCCTTCATTGTGCCGCTTAGCTTACTTATCATCTTCCTGATCCTGTATTTCCAGTTCAGGTCTGTGAGTACGTCGCTGTTCATTTTCACGTCCATTGCCATGGCTTTTGCAGGGGGCTTCATGATGCTGTGGCTCTACAGTCAGGGCTGGTTCATGAACTTCTCCTTTGGCGAGACCAACATGCGGGAGCTCTTCCAGATGCGCACGTTCAACTTGAGTGTGGCGGTATGGGTTGGCTTTATTGCCTTGTTCGGCATCGCCACCGACGACGGCGTGGTGATGGGAACGTACCTGAAACAAAGCTTCGAGCACAACACCCCGCAAACGCGAGCCGAAGTGCGCGCTGCGGTGATGGAGGCTGGTATACGCCGCGTGCGCCCCTGCCTGATGACCACCGCCACCACTTTGCTGGCGCTTTTGCCGGTGCTCACGTCATCCGGGCGAGGCTCCGATATCATGATCCCGATGGCTATACCTTCTTTCGGAGGAATGGTAGTAGCCCTGATCACCTTGCTGATCGTGCCGGTGCTGTACAGCTGGCGCGAAGAACTCAAATTCAAAAAAGAAACTGTATGAAAAAGATACTGGCAATCTTAATCCTGTTGCTAGGGGCGATGCCCTTAGTTCAGGCGCAAACGCTGGAAGAGTATCTGGTGGAGGCAGGCGAGAACAGCCCCACGCTGAAGGCGCGCTATGCTGAGTATCAGGCGGCCCTGCAGCGTGCCCCGCAGGTGGGCGCTTTGCCAGACCCGGAGGCTTCCTTTAACTTCTTTCTGCGGCCGATGGAGCGGTTTATGGGCAATCAGGTAGGCGACATTTCGGTGATGCAGATGTTCCCGTGGTTCGGCTCCCAAAAAGCGGCCCGCGACGAAGCGAACTACATGGCGCAGATGAAATTCGCTTCCTTTATCGAGGCGAAGATCAACCTATACCACGAGGTGCGCACCATTTGGTACCAGCTATACCTGAACGATCAGGAATCGATCCTGATGGAAAAGGAACTGGAGATTATGAAGACGCTGGAGCGATTGGCACTTGCCAAGTATAAGACGGCCCCGGCGGGTGGTACTTCTGGCGCAGCAACTCCGGCTCGCGGCACAACTGGTGGAGCAAGTAGTTCTTCAGGTGCTGCCGGCGGTGGCGGCTCCGGCATGGCAGGTATGGGTGGCTCCGGTGGGAGTGCAGCTTCTGGTTCTGCCAGTGGCGGTAGTATGGCCTCGGGCGGAAGTAGCATGTCCAGTATGGGCAGTTCCGGCGGTTCTTCCATGGTGGACGTGATGTTGATTCGTCTGCAGGTGAAAGAACTGGAAAACCAGATCCTGATTCACCACGAGGCACGCAGACCGATGCAGTTTGCTTTCAACCAATTGCTGCGCCGCCGGCCAAGTATGACGGTTATCTCGGCTGACACGCTTCTTCCTGCAGAATTGCCGGCTACGCTTTCGCTAATCGAAGACTCCATCCGGACCAACCATCCGATGCTCAAAATGTATGAGTGGGACGAAAAGGCGCGAGAGTCTCAATTGCGCATGGCGCAGTTGATGGGCCGACCAATGTTCGGAGTCGGGTTGAACTACATGATCTTCAAGCCTCGCACTGACGATGGCATGCAAATGGGCGGCGAGAACATGGTGATGCCAATGGTAACCCTGACACTGCCAATTTATCGTAAAAAGTATAATGCGGCCAAGAAGGAAGCGGAGTTCTCGCAACAGGCAGCTATTTACCAGAAGGAGGCAACGGAGCGCGAGCTATTCACGGAATTGGAGAATCTGCTTTACCAGTACCAGAGCTCGGTGAGCCGGATCAATTTGCTAGAAGATCAGGTGACGCTAACGGAACAGACCATCCGACTGCTTACAACAAACTACTCGGTTTCTGGAACAGGTATAGAAGATATCATCCGCCAGCGGCAGTCGTTGCTCAGCTTACGGCAACAGCAACTGCAGGCTGTCACCGACCAAAACATCGCCGTGTCGGCTATCAACCGGATGATTCAGGGGGATAATTGAGAGTTGAAGGTATAGCATTAATTAGCAATTGGAATGATTGTATGCTAAGGTTATTTCATTCTAGCGAATTCTCCCCTTGAGGGGAGCGCAGAGGGGTGTTTGCAATTGCGGGTGAATTTATAAATTGCCTATTGTTGGCATTTAAACCCGAATTTACACCCCTATAATCCCCTCAAGGGGATAGTCTCCGAGAATGAAAAGGCCTTGCCCCTTAGGAGGGGGTACCAATTGTACACCAGACTAGAAAAGCACTGAATCACTGAAAATCAGAAAAACATAAATTCATTATCATCAAAAAAATGAATCCAAGAAATAAAAAAATCGGAACCTACATACTCGTGGCTTTAGGCGGATTGCTGCTGGGCTGGCTGCTGTTTGGCGGACGTGGGTCGGAACAAGCGCACGATCATGAAGGTGAGGTGGCAGGCGCCACCGAGTATACCTGTTCCATGCACCCGCAAATCAGGCAGGACGGACCCGGTAAATGCCCGCTTTGTGGCATGGATCTGATCCCGGTGAGCAATGGCGGAAGTGGCGGAAAGACCAGCCGCTATGTGCTAGAGATGACGCCGGAAGCTATTGCGCTTTCTAATATTCAGACCACGAGACTGGAGATGGTGGATCCGGAGAACGAACTGGTTCTTTCAGGACGAGTAGCTCTAAACGAACAGCAAGTTTCTTCTATCACGGCCAAGTTTCCGGGGCGCATTGAGCGACTCTACGTGAACTTTACGGGACAGGAAGTGCGCCGTGGCGAGCGATTGGCTTCGCTCTATTCTCCGGAGCTAATCACCGCACAACGCGAACTGCAGGAAGCCGCCCGTGCCAAAGACCTAATGCCGGAACTCTATGAAGCTGCCCGATCTAAGCTGAAGCTCTGGAAACTTACCGACGCGCAAATCAAACGCATAGAGAACGCTTCGGACATCATCACCAATTTCGATATTTACTCCGATGCCGCCGGTGTGGTGACAGAGCGATTGGTGAGCGCCGGGGATTATGTGACCACAGGCTCTGCACTGTTTGAAGTAGCCAATCTGTCTTCGGTTTGGGTGGTGCTGGACGCTTACGAGGCTGATATGTCGTGGATAAAACAGGGTGGTAACATCACCTTTACTGTGCCGGGTATACCGGGTAAGGAGTTCACGGCCAAGGTTGCCTTTATCACGCCTGTGCTGGATGCCACAACACGTGCTATTGAGGTACGGGCCGAGGTGCAGAACCCGGGTAATCAATTGAAGCCAGGCATGTTTGCCGATGCCCGCATCAAGACGTCTACAGGCGCAAAAGTACAGTCGCTGTCGGTGCCAAGTAGTGCCGTGCTGTGGACCGGTAAGCGTTCGGTGGTGTATGTAAAAGTGAAAGGAGAGGAGATGCCAGCTTTTGAGATGCGTGAGATCACGCTGGGGCCACGCATGGGCGACAGGTATGTAGTGGAGTCTGGCTTGCAGCAAGGCGAGGAAGTAGTGACGAACGGCGTGTTTGCCGTGGATGGTGCTGCGCAGTTGCGAGGGAATTACAGCATGATGTCCCCTCCTCCGGCAGGCGGACCTAAAGCTTCAGAGGCTTTCCAATCACAGCTTACCGCGCTGGTAGACCTCTACTATACTTTGAAAAATGCGCTGGTGGCATCCGATATACCTGCGGCCCGTCAGGCGGCAGGCACTTTTGCCATGAAACTGGGTGAAGTGGACATGAACGAACTGGATGGCAAGCTGCACGACCAGTGGATGGCCTTGCTGCCAACGCTGAAATCAAATGCCGAAGCGATTCAGAAAAGCCGTGATCTGGAAAAGCAGCGGGCTGCCTTCTCGCCGCTTTCGGATCACGTGATAGAGGCTGTGAAGGTGTTTGGTATTCAGCATGAAGTAGCCTATATACAATCTTGCCCGATGGCCCTCGGCGATAAAGGCGCTTTCTGGTTGAGCGAGATCAAGGACATCCGCAACCCTTACTTCGGTGAAGCCATGCTGACTTGCGGAGAGACAGAGGAAACGTATAGGAGAGGGCAGAATGCCGGAGCTCCGGCTTCAGATCAACCCACTGCAATGCCACAGGGGCACCAGCATTAAGCTATTAATGTCATTTCGAACGCTAGTGAGAAATCTGAACGAGTATAGCACTCCAGATTTCTCCCGGTGGTCGAAATGACATTTTACTTCGCTATAGTGTTCAGTTATATCCGATCTCCATCACTTCCACTTCCTCTTCCACACGCCCTAGTTTCAGCTGCAGCTTTTGACCAACTTTAGCACCGGTGACGGCCTGTGCAATAGGGGCTACAAAACCGATCAAGCCTTGCATGACGTCGGCTTCATCTACGCCTACGATGGTGAACCTTCGTATAGTGCCGGGTTTGCCGCCGCTAATAGTGCGCAGCTTAACCGTGGCTCCGAAGCGTACTTCATCGGCGGATTGCTCCAGCGGGTCGATCACTCTGGCGCTGGCGATTCGTCCGTTTAGGGCGCTTAGTTTGCCGTTGAGAATGGTTAATTGTCGGGTACGGTCTGCCTCGTTCTCGCGATTTGCCTCTACGCTACTGCGCTCTGCTTCCATTTCTTCTAACTCAGCACGCAGTTTTTCCAATCCATGCGGACGCACGTAATTAGGCACACCCGCAGGCAGGGCGGCCCGGGGTGGAATGATGGGCGCTTCGCCCGCGTCGTCTTCTTTTACAAATGCTCTACTCATGCCCCATTATACATAAAGGGAGCGACGGATGTTTCCGCTGCTCCCTTTTAGCCTAGTGTAGATTCAGATTAGGTGTTATACCTGTATTGTCATGATAGAAATTACATAAGCAACTCTCTTAGTCTTTGAAAATTACATTGGTAACTCTAGCACGTACTCCTTACCTTCAGGTACCGTCAGCTTATACCCTCTGATCCAAGGGTTATAGAGGCGCAATGTTTTGTAGTTGATGCCTTGCTCCAATGCAAAAGCCGGAAGGTCGGTTATAGTTTTGCTGACGGTGAGTGGCTTGGTTGGCAGCGGCTTGTAGCCATGTTCCTCAGCTAAGTTGAATCCATATTTCTGAGGATTGCCCAGAATCTCCTTCAAAGCCAGAATGCGGAACATGTAGCGGGAAGTCTCGTCGTTTAGGTAGAGGTCGTAGTAATTGCTTACGCCCTGCTGTTTCATGGCACGCTCTATACCCGCCATACCGCGGTTGTAAGAGGCGGCGGCATCGGTCCATGTACCAAACTTTGCTTTGGCGGTTTTGAGGTAGCGGCAGGCCGCCAGTGTGGATTTCTGAATATGATAGCGCTCGTCTATTTCACCGTTCACCACCATGCCATAACCGCGGGCGGTGTCAGGCATTAGCTGCCAGAATCCGGAGGCACCGGCTGGAGAGGTGACGTGACTCAGCAAGCTTTCGGCGAGTGCGAGGTATACAAAGTCCTCGGGAATGTCGTTTTCCTTGAGCATTTGCTTTATTTCAGGCACGTAGCGCTGCATACGCTTAAGGGCTAGCAGGGTGCTGGTGTGCAGGTAGGAGTTGGCTAGCAGTTCTCGGTCGAGGCGTTCGGCTACATCGGGCATATGAAGGGGCACGGGCTCGCCTGCAAATGTAATAGCATCAGGCAGGGCGGGAGAGCTGAACATCTGCCTGTTGGTTTCAAATGTCCTGTCGTTGCCCTCGTTTGGCGTGGCATTCAACTTGAGGGTATTCTCACCGCTTAATTGTAAAATCATTAGCGGTGCCACTAATATCCATCCGTACTTTAAAAACTTCTGTCCCATAGCTTGCTCCTTTCTTTTTACCTGTATCTAAAACCCGAAAATTGTAATTGAATTGTGTATCAAGGTAAGGAAAAATGCAATAGGATGCCACGGGATTGGGATGTATTTAGATTAAAAAATGACCTTTACAGATTTTTACTAGGTCATAAATTGCCTTTATACACCATTTAAGGTAGGATTAGAGTGGAAATAAAGCCTAAGATTAAACCAGCAGGAGGATTGTCTAATATATAGGTTTATTAATATTTATTTCAGGGATAGCAAATTGGCTTTTCAGCCTTATTTACCTAGCAAAAACCTTAGTGCCTTTGGCATGCGCATAGCCCATGCTGCTTCATTGTGCTGTGCCTTTTCATCCAATACCCACAAGTAGTCTTTGCCCTCACGATAGCCTTGCGCCTTCAGGACCTGCAGCATCTCGTCTATTCCCGGTTGTAGACGGGCTTCCAAGTCAACACCCCCATTGTCGATGTAGAATTTAAGCTTCTTCTTTTTACCCGTATAGGTCTGTACCTCTTTCACATAATCGATGTGCATGATCTTGAAGGCGGGCGACATACAGATGGCCTTGCTAAACACATCTGGGTGTTCCCATGCCAGCATAAAGGCCATGATACCACCGGCTGAAGAGCCTCCGGTTAAGGTATGCTTGGAACCTGACTTGGTGCGGTAGGTCTGGTCAATAAGCGGCTTCACGGTGTTTACCACAAAATCCATGTAGGCATTTCCTTTGGGCCCCGGCACATATTCTTCCATGCGATCCGAAGTGTTGTAAATACCGACGATGATGGCGGGTTTTATCTGTTTGCTGCGGATCAGGCTGTCGGCTGTTTCGTCGATGCGCCAGTCCACGCCGAAAGAGCTAGTGGCCGGGTCGAACACATTTTGTCCGTCGTGCATGTACAGCACCGGGTATCGTTTGTTGCCCTTTGCGTAGCCCGGTGGCAACCACACAATCAAGTCTCGGGGTTTCAGGCTGTCGGTGCTTAGATTGTGGTGGTAGGTTACTGTGCCGGTAATACCGCCTTCAATCGGTTTGCTGGTCTTCGCTAACCAATGGTGGAGCTCGTGCTGCACTGTGGTATCTCCCTTGATTTGCAGATTGAAATTCGGCAGCGGCTTGCCTTGGTCGTCGGTGGCCTCTGTGTCCCAAGAGCCGAGCGTGAATTTATATTGTACCGACTTCTCTTTCAGGTATAGCGTCTTTTCCCATACCTGAACATCAACATATTGCAAAGCCACTTTATCAGGTTGCCAATTGCCGAGCGCTGAAGTGCCGCCGCTCAGGTATATGCGCTGCGAATCTGGTAGCGTGGGAGCGTGCACCCGGAATGTGACGCGGGTGCTATCCGGCTGCTGGTGTCCTAAGGCGATTTGGCAAAAGGTGAGCATCAAAAGAAAGGGCAACAGAAACAGTTTCATGGGGTTGGCAGCGTGTGGTTTTGCCGACAAAGATAGGGGAATTGTCACAGACAGCGGACGTCGAGCTTGAGCGGCTCATCAGGATTAAGTTCTTGCGTGCTTACTATGTAGTGACTGAAGGCATTAAGAGCGCTTTTCTGCAGGGCATGGTATACGGCATCGTTGGGCTGGCAGCAAATCTGCATGTAGTTGATGCCCTGTTGGTAAAGTTGTAGCGACACCTCCGGCAAAGTATGGATATTGTCTTGGGTCAGGTTAAAAATGGTTGTCGTCTTTAGCACAGATCCTACCAGTGGCACATACTTGTTTGTTCGGATAAACCGGTTACCAAGCCACAAGCCACCGCTTAATACCGGGCTCACGGACTTTACCTTGAGCTGGAACACTTGATGCGTGTGCCACAAGCCAATCCCACTTTCTGTCACCTCGTGGTAGTTATTCAGATTTTCGCTGTCAGAAAGAAGTGAAGCACCAAAGATAGGCTCGCCAATAGCAGTATTCTCTACACGCAGGGTACGGGCTGTTGGAAAAGTTAGATATAAAAATTCATATAGGTAGGTGTCGCGATAGGATTTGGAAAGTAAATGCAGCATAGTCAGGTTGCCCGCCCGCAGCGTGGTGAACTGAGGCTTTAACCCTTTAGGCTCAAAAAAACGTTTCCGAACACAGGTTGCTAGGTCGCGGCCAATGCCTCTGTTCCGTACGGCTGGGTCGACCAGCACATCAAATCCGAAGCCTGTCTGATGCAACTCTCCGTTTATCAGCATGGGAACCTGTGCACCTACACCTCCGGCCAGAACTTGATCGTCAGGACCAAGAACCACGTAAGCGGCGTAGTCATCAAACAAGGCTGCCCGGCTCAGGAAATGATCACGCAAAATTTCCAGCTTCACCATAAAGCCCTGTGGCGACTGGCGCTCTATTTCCAAGAGAGCTTGTTCATGTTCCAGACGATATGGTATTATCCGGAAGCCATTTTTTTTCTTGGCATTCATATCGTCTTTGTAGCTAATTGTTGTCGCTGGGCGAATTTTGAGGGTAGTGATAAGCGGTAAAAGTTTTTGTCTTTTATCTTTTAATTACGAGATTATTTATGAATAAGTGAATATTAATTTTAATTATATCGATTGTTGGTGATGTTTATTTGATGTCAAAAATTATTATAATCATGGTGCAACTGTTTCATGAGTCTTAATATGATAGCTTTTCCAGTAGAATTGTGAGTTTAGCGTCCGGCCATTTAAAAAAACAAAGCCTTTCTTTTTAGAAAGGCTTTGTGTGATGATGTTTGAGCGCCTAACTATGGAGCAGTAGACGTCACTAGCAGTCCCTGTATAATCTGCAGCAGCCCCGATGGGTACACCCCAATGTAAACCAGCAGCAAAGCCAGCACAGTGAGCGTCCCCACGCTTGCTACATAAATGGAAGGTCGCAATCTGCCGCGTGGCTGAATCTCAGCTTCGGCTTCAGGTTGTTGGAACATGACGGCAACAATGCGAATGTAGTAGAACAGACCAATCACACTATTGAGCGCCAGCATGACCACCAGCAGCCACAACTGCGTGTTCACGCCTGCCGCCAGAATGTAGAACTTTCCTACAAAGCCAGCCGTGAGCGGTATACCTGCCAGCGAGAGTAGCATAGCAGTGAAGACAGCTGCGGTCCAAGGCCTGCGCCAGAGCAGGGCGCGGTAGTCTTCGAGCTGTTCTGCGTCGCGCTCCTTGTCCGATAGCATGGCCACCACCCCGAAGGCACCCACAGTCGTGATGAAGTAAGCCACAAGGTAAAAAGTTACCGCTTCCACACCCATTTGGTTGCCGGCCAGAAAGGCCACCAATAAGTAGCCGAGGTGCGCGATGGAAGAGTAAGCCAGTATGCGTTTGACGTTGCGCTGCAGCAGGGCCAGCAGATTGCCAGCTAACATGGAGGCAATGGCCACGATGGTGAAAATCAGCACGAGTGTCGGGTAACGGAAACCATCGACTTCCATGAAAAAACGAATTAGCACACCCAGCACCCCGCCTTTGGATACCGTGGCGATGAATGCTGTCACCGGAGCCGGCGCACCTTCATACACATCCGGGGCCCACATGTGGAATGGCACGACGCTCAACTTAAAGCCAATACCAACTATCATCAGACCGAAGCCTGTTAGGAGTAGCAGCGGTAGTTCCGTGAAATTGGCAATGGCCGCAGCTATACCTGCAAACTCCATGGTGCCGGTGCTGGCGTAGACGAGCGCCATTCCGAAGAGCAGGAAAGCCGAAGAGAAAGCTGCCAGAATGAGGTATTTTATACCCGCTTCGTTAGAGCGCTCTCGGGTGCGCAGGTAGGCGATGAGAGCATAAAGCGACACACTCAGGATTTCTATACCTAAAAACAGCGAGGCAAAATGCTTGCTAATGACCAGTACGCAGGCACCGATAGTAGCCAAAAGCAGCAGCATGTAATACTCTTCTTTGCGCTCTTCCCTTTGTTCGAAATAGGCATAGGACAGCATGCTGATGAGCAGGGCTGCAAGTAGCATCATACCGATGTAAAAGACGCCAAATCCATCCACGACCAGCAGTGGCTCGATGGTATAGCGACCCACATCCCGCAGCTCAAATAGCGAGGCAAAAGCTGCCAAGAAAGATACTGCCGTAATCACATACATGATTTTATGATTGCGCCCCACGGCAATCACCAGCATGGACACCAGCACCGCAAAGGTGAGGATGAGCAGTGGCATGAGGTGTTGGAAATCAGTCAGGGTCATATCTTTTTAATTTGAAGATTTAATGATGAGGGGAGTTGAAGCTTTGGAGGTGGATGGGTTTGGAGAAGTGGAAATTTGGAAATTTGAAGATGGTTTCCATTCCACATCATTAACCACCGAGGTCTCCGTTTCTGGAGCAGCTACTTCGGCAACGTGCTCATGTTCCAAAGGTGTTTCGGTATAGGCCTGCAGTTGCTCCTGAATGCTTGGGCGTGCCGTGTCGAGCACGGATTGCGGGTACAGGCCCAACCACAGAATCATGGCTACCATAGGTATAGCTATCAGCATTTCGCGAGCGTTAAGGTCGGGCAGTGCTTGCTCCATGTGATTGGCTTCGAAGAAGATTTTCTGCATGATGCGCAGCGAGTAGATGGTGGCCATCACCAGACCGATGGTAGCGAAAACCGTCAGCCAGTTGTTGGCCTGCCAAGAGCCGACCAAGGTCAGGAATTCCGCGATGAAGTTGCCGAGTCCGGGAAGGCCGAGCGAGGCCATGACGAAGATGAGCGCGATAACCCCCATTTTGGGAGCCGTGGACCAGAAGCCGCCCATCTGCCGAATGTCGCGGGTATGGAGGCGCTCGTAAAGGAAGCCGGCGATGATGAAAAGGGCCCCTGTGCTCAATCCGTGCGTAATCATCTGCATGACCACGCCCTGCAGCGCCCACTCGTTAAAGGCAAATACGCCCAGTATCACAAAGCCCATGTGGCTCACACTGGTATAGGCCACCAGTCGCTTCAGGTCGGTCTGTGAGAAAGCGAGAATCGCTCCGTAAATGATGCCGATTACACCGAGCAGCATGGCCCAGGGCGCGAACTCCACGGTGGCCGTCGGGAAGAGCGGCAGCACGAAACGAAGCAAACCGTAAGCACCTGTTTTAAGCAGCAGTCCCGCCAGAATCACACTACCCGCCGTTGGGGCTTCGGAGTGTGCGTCGGGTAGCCAAGAGTGGAAAGGTACCACCGGCAATTTTACTAAGAATGCGGCTAAGAAACCGAACATTAGGAGGCGTGCCGCTTCAGGTGCCAGCGTAGTGTTTAGCAGTTCGAAATAGCTGAAGGTATAGACACCGGTTTGGTTGCCGTGAATGAAGTACAGCCCGAGTATGGCCAGCAGCATGAGCAAACCGGAAGCCTGCGTGAAGATGAAGAATTTAAAGGCGGCATAGCGGCGATTTTCGTGTCCCCAAATACCGATGAGAAAGTACATCGGTATGAGCATGACTTCCCAGAAAAAGTAAAACAGGAAGAGGTCCATCGTGAGGAATACGCCCGTTATACCTGCCAATACCCACAGTAGGTTAAAATGGAAGAAAGCAACTTTGGTCTGAATCTCCCGCCACGAAATGAGCACGGCCAGCAGCCCGATAAAAAAGGTGAGCAGCAGCATGAGCAGGCTTAGTCCATCAATCGCCAGACTAAAACTGATACCCCATTGCGGAATCCATGGCTGGGTGAATTGTATTAGCCAAGCCGAGCCCAACACAGGTACCGGATTGCTCAACCACAGGTATAGCGTCAACCCGAACACGGCCAACACTGAACCCAGTGCCACCCAGCGTGACAGGGCGCGGTTTACTTTACCGGAAATCCAAGCCAGCACGCCGCCGACCATCAGAATCACAATTAGCCAGACCAGTATCATAGCAGTAGACTTATGGTTAGAATCATAATCGCTCCGACCACTATACCCGCCACGTAATTGCGCATGATGCCGGTCTGGCTACGAGAAAAGAGATCGTGTAGCCCTTGCGTTGCGTCGGCAAGGAAGGTATAGAAGGAATCGATGAAGTCACTTTTATTCACCTTCGACAGGTATACATAAGGCCGCACAAAGAGCGCGTCATATAATTGGTCGAAGCCCCAGCCCGAATGCCAGAAGCGATGAACCGCCATGGCAAATTCGGAGCGATGGATGCTGTCGATAAGCTCCGGTTTTTTGTAGTAGAAGAGGTAGGCGATGAAAATACCGCCCAGCGAAATCACCGCCGCCAGTAGCTGCAACATCCATTCATATTGGGTAAAATCCGGGACTATACTCACGGCGGGCAGGATAGGCGCCAGGAAGTCGGAGAACAGTACGACGTGGCCGAAATTGTGCGGCAGCTCAATGAAACCACCCGCAAAAGACAGCACCGCAAGTACGATGAGTGGTACTGTAATCGCCCAAGTCGGTTTGTGACCGACATGCGTTTTCTCTTCGCCATAAAAGGTCAGAAAGACCATCCGGAAGGTATAGATGGAAGTGATGAAAGCGCCCAGCAAACCGGCCAGGTATAGCCAAATGTTGCCGTTCTCGCCGGCCAGTTGCAGCCACAAAATCTGGTCCTTGCTGTAGAAGCCCGCCGACACCAGCGGGAAGGCAGCCAGCGAGGCAGCGCCTATCAGAAAGGTATAGAACACGACCGGCAGTTTCTTGCTTAGACCGCCCATTTTGCGCATGTCCTGTTCGTGGTGCAGTGCCAGAATAATCGCTCCGGCACAGAGGAAAAGGAGCGCTTTGAAGAAGCCGTGAATCATGAAGTGGAACACACCGGCCGACCAAGCACCCACGCCCAAGGCCAGAAACATATAACCCACCTGACTAATGGTAGAGTAGGCGAGTACCCGTTTGATGTCGTATTGCGTGAGGGCGGCAAAACCGGCAATCAATAGCGTGATAGCGCCAATCACCGCCACAGCCATCATGGCCGCAGGAGCCAGTTCAAACACCACGTGCATACGGGCAATCAGGTATACACCGGCCGTCACCATGGTAGCGGCGTGTATGAGCGCACTCACCGGCGTCGGACCCGCCATCGCGTCAGGCAACCACGTCTGCAGTGGCAACTGACCCGATTTGCCGACCGCACCGCCTAACAACAGAAAAGCAATGATGACTGCCGTTTCATTGCCAATAGTCCATACCTGTACCGCTTCCGTGGAAATGCTTTGGATGTGCAAGGTGCCGAATTGCTGGAAGAGCATGAACAACCCGATGGCTATGGCCGTGTCACCGACACGGGTAATGATGAAGGCTTTACGGGCGGCATAGCCGTTGGCGGGCTCCTTGTACCAGAAACCGATGAGCAGGTAGGAGCAGAGGCCCACGCCTTCCCAACCCAAATATAGCAGGAGCAAGTTATCGGCCATCACGAGCATCAGCATGGAGCCCACGAAGAGGTTCATGCAGGCAAAGAAGCGGGCGTAATCCTTGTCTTCGGCCATGTACTCGGTGGAGTAGATATGAATCAGAAACCCGACGAAAGTGATGACGAATATGAAGACCATCGAGAGGGCGTCGAGGTGGAAAGCGATGGAGGGACTGAAGCCTGCTACATCAAACCACTGCCAGACTTCCTGCCGGATAAAGGACGGTCGCGAGGTGAGATATTCTATACCTAGCACAAGCGTGATGGCGGCGGAAATACCCACACTCCCGACCCCGATGGCCGAGACCAGCGCACGCGAGATGCGGTTGCCGAGCAGTACCAGCAAGAGGGCGCCGGCAAAAGGCAGGGCGGGGATTAACCAGAGTAATTCTTCCATAGCGTTATCCTCTCATAAAGTTAGCCGCGTCGCTGTTGAGCGTCTTCAGCTGGTGATGAATCTGCAGTATCAGGGCCAGACCAACCGACACTTCTGCGGCGGCCATCGTGAGGATGAAGATGAACATAATCTGTCCGTCTGGCTGCGCCCAGTGACTTCCCGCCACAATAAAGGCCAAGCCGGCGGCATTGAGCATAATCTCCACCGAAATGAGCATGAATATGATGTTGCGGCGAATCATCACACTGATGAGCCCTAGCATGAAGAGCACACCCGCCAGCAACAATCCGGTCTCCATAGGGATTGTCGTCATATGGCGGCGCTCCTTTCCTTTTGCGGTTCCTTTTCCTGTAGGAAGCGATGAATGACTTTCTTCTTCTGGCGACCTAAGTGGTACGCCCCGACGATACCCGCCATCAGGAGGATACCGGATAGCTGCACGCCCAATACATAAGGTCCATACAAGGCAAGTCCCACGGCACGAGCGTCGACGTAACTACCGGCAACGGCAGGGGCGGCGGGCATTTCGGCGATGACCAACAGGTATACCAGTTCGGCGAGCAAGACAAACGAGAGGAGGGCAGGACCCATCCAGAGTTTGGGCTGGAGCCAAGCTTTTTCCTGTTCCACATCTTCGCGGGTGAGGCTCAACATCATAATCACGAAGATGATAAGTACCACAATGGCCCCGGCGTATACGATGACTTCGAGCGCGGCCATAAAGGGAGCACCCATGGTCAGGAACACCACCGCGACGGCCAGAAAAGACACCACGAGGTAGAGCAGGGCATGAATCATGTTGTAGCGCGTGATGACCATGATGGTGGCCAGCACGGCGACAGCTGCGGCTATATAAAATGTCAGTTCCATAGGCTAGGGGAGTAAACTTTTGATGTCAACTGGAGGCGATTCATTCTCGGCTTCACCCTTGCCTTTTCCGCCAATGGCCAGACCCGCTACCTTGTAGTAATTGTAGCCGTGGTACTTGCCCTGCCCGTTGATGAGGAGATCATCCTTTTCATACACGAGGTTCTGGCGGTTGTACTCGCCCATCTCAAAATCAGGTATGAGTTGGATGGCGTAAGTCGGGCAAGCGTCTTCGCAAAAACCGCAGAAAATGCAGCGCGAAAAGTTAATGCGGAAGAACTCGGGATAGCGTCGGCCAGTCGGGTCTTCGGTTGCCTGCAGGGCAATGCAGTCCACGGGGCAGGCAGCGGCACAGAGGTTGCAGGCCACGCAGCGTTCGCCCCCGTCCGGGTCGCGCGACAACACAATGCGGCCCCGCCAACGTGTCGGAAGAATGGCCTTTTGCTCCGGATACTGAATGGTTTCCCGCTTATGAAACGCATGCAGAAACGTGAGCCACATACTGCGCAATAAACTAAACATAAGTGCTCCTTTCGTTTATCGTTGTTATTGTCATCATCATTCGCTGTTTCGGATTTGCAATCCGGAACCTATGTATTTGCGGATTTGTAATCCGCTTTTGTGTTGGTATCTACAGCTGTTGCATGGCGGATTTACCCCATGCCAACCTTCCCCTAAAAACAGGGGAAGGAGCTCGTGCACGATTGTCATCCCCCTGCCCCCTTCAAAGGGGGACTTTCCTGCACGAGAATTCCCCTCTTGGGAGGGGCAGGGGTGGGTTGTTTATTCCCGAAATTTCCCCACCTTGGGCTAGTAGTGGTAGGATATTTTATCATTTGTAAACAGCCAATATCTGTGCACGACTCGGACAGGTCGCGACCTGTCCCTACAGGTTTTGCTTCCCAACTATCTAACTCCTAAACTCTCAAACTCCCCAACTCCTAAACTCCTTCAAACCCATCATTCAACCACAACAACACCCCCGCCGTCACCACCAGATTCAACAGTGTTAGCGGCAGCAAATACTTCCAGCCGTACTCCATCAGTTGGTCATACCTAGGCCGTGGCATGGAAGCACGTAACAGGATAAAAATACCTAGGAAGAAAGCTGTCTTGAGGATGAACCAGACGATGGGCGGTAGGAAATCCGGGCCGAGCCAGCCGCCAAAAAACAGGACGACCATCATGCAGGAGATGAGCGTGATGCCCATGTATTCGCCGATGAAGAACATACCGAATTTCATACCCGAGTACTCGGAGTGGAATCCGGCTACGAGCTCACTTTCCGCTTCCGGCACGTCAAAAGGCAGGCGGTGGGTTTCGGCTATACCTGCGATGAAGAAGATGACGAAGCCAATGATTTGCGGAACCACAAACCACATGCCCCGTTGCGCTTCCACAATGGTACTTAAGTTGAACGAGCCAGCCATGATCACCACACCCATCAGCGAAAGCCCCATGAACACTTCATAGGAAATCATCTGCGCAGCGCCACGCATGGCACCCAGCAAACTGTACTTGTTATTCGAGGCCCAGCCACCGAGTATGATACTGTAAGCACCCATGGAGGACATCGCCAGAAAGAACAACAAACCAATGTTCAGGTCTGCCACGACAATGCCCGGCGCGAAGGGAATCACGACGAAGGACATCAGCACGGTGACCACCACAATGGCCGGGGCTAGAATGAACACGGGCTTATCGGCGAAAGGCGGAATCCAGTCCTGTTTGAAGAACAGCTTGATGGAGTCGGCGGCCACAATCAGCAAGCCGAAAGGCCCCGCGCGGTTTGGTCCATAGCGGTCCTGCAGCAAAGCCAGACCGCGTCGCTCAACCCAAATAAGCAGTGCCGCCACGTTGAGCATGACGAAGAGCACGCCGCCGATAATCAGTAAGTAGTTTGGGGTTGCTGTTTCCATTTGAGTTCTCGGTTAAGTATGGCCCACGCAGGCAATTCAGCATAAGGTATACCGGGCAGTCCCGCCGGCATGCCCGCCGTGCCGCTGCGTATCAGCGGACTAATTTTCACGGGCACTTGGTAGACTTGTCCTTCGATGGTGAAGCTCAGATTCTCACCCATCTGCAGCTTCATCTGGATGGCGTCTTCTTCGTTGAGTAACACATAAGGCTCCGGCGCCCGCTCTACAATGGGCGGGGAGTGCATGCTAAGCTCTTCGGAACCGAAAATGTGATAAAGCGGCAGCATGTACAGGTGGCCTTCCAGCGGCTGGAATTTCTGCGGTACGGTCTGGGTGTAGGGGGCCGTATGGCTGGTGTCCGGTTTGAGTAAGCGCAAGCCCGGGTCGCCGCCTTTGAGGTGGCCGCCAACTTCCTGTTGGTATTTGTTGGTGGCCTGCGCCGAGTTCCAGCCCGGTGCCCAGAAGAAGGGAATCATCGATGATGGTGGCTGTCCGCGGTAGCCTTCCATGGTATAGGAAAGCGGTGCGTCTGGGTCCACTGGCGGCTTCGGTTCGTTCACGTTAATGTTGGCCAGCATGGCAGTACGGCCGCTGAAACGGTGCGGTGCCCGCGGTATTTTCTGCCCGGCAATGCGGAAGTCGGTGCCCGGCGCGACGGCGTCTACACCTTTAAACTCCGGCATTTCTTTCACCATAGCCTGCAACACGTCGTCAAAGCCGTGCCAGTGACTGATTTGGTCGTGGGCTAGCAAAGTGCCCAATTCACCGAGCCAGCGCCAGCTTTCCTGCAGGTCTTCTCCTGTCGGGTATACCTGAAAGAAGCGCTGTGCCCGGCCTTCGTTGTTGATTAAGGTACCATCGGCTTCAGCAAAGGTGCCGGCTGCGAGTAAGATGTCCGCTTCTTCGGTGGTGGCATTGTGCAGATGGTCCAGCACAATCACGTTCTTGGCGGTTTTCAGGAAGTTGGTTACCATACCTGCGTTGGCTCGTCGGTAGAGGTCGTTTTCTAAGATGATGACGGTATCGGCATAGCCATTGAGCACCGCTCCGAATGCCGACTCCAGTCTGTGTCCGCCGAGCATGGCCAAGCCCATGCTGTTGCATTCTGGCAGGGTGAGCACAATGCCCGCTTCTTTTTCTTTCGCCGCCAGCGCATTGGTAATGTTGGCTGTAGCCATGAGTACCCGTTCGCTGCCGCAGTGCGTGCCTGAAATCACGAGTGGTTTTTTTGCCGCCATCAGTGTATCAGCAATTTGTCGCGCTAGCTGTATTTCATCTTCATTGAGTCCGGGTACTTCCGGGAAGTTAGCATGGATAAAATTGGCCACGGCAAAACCCAGTCGCGCGATGGCGTCCGGTGAATCGTTGTAGGTATGGGTGGCGATTTCGTCGAGCTTGGTATCGTGGATGGTGGCGATGAAGAGTGGGCCCATTTCATCCTGCATTAATTCGCGCACGGCAGCGTCTTGCCATACCGGTATGTTGGCTTTGGAGATGTGTTCGAGGGAGGGTTGCCTGCGCACCGATTGCCGTACAGCTAGTGCCAGCATAGGGGCGGTGTTGATTAAATCCTCGCCTAAAATAAACACGGCATCAGCCTGTTCCACTTCCCGCAGCGATGGGGTACGAGCAGCGCCTTCTTTCAAAATCTTCAGCGCTAAGTCCACCAAATCATGCTCGGCATCCGATACGCCGTGGTGGAAGTTGTCGTCTCCGACTAGGGTCTTGAGCATAAAGTTCGATTCCAGCGAAGCCCGTGGCGAACCAATGCCTATAACGCTGCCGGTTCTGAAAGCCGCTGCCGCAGCTTGTAATGCAGTTAATTTGTCTGTGGCTTCGGGCAGTTGCGCACGCACCAAGGGCTTGCGGATTCTGCCGACGTGGTTCACGTGCTCGTAGCCGAAGCGGCCCCGGTCGCAGAGGAAGTAGCCGTTCACTTCGCCGTTATATCGGTTGGTGATGTTGCGCAAAGTACCGTAGCGTTCACCTGCCGATATGTTGCAACCAAGGCTGCAGTGGTGGCAAACGGAAGGGGCCATCGTCAGGTCCCATTTACGGGTATAGTGCTGTTTCAGGGTCTTGTCGGTGAATACGCCGGTTGGGCAGACTTCCACCAGATTGCCGCTGAATTCACTCTCCAATACACCATCTTCGTGGCGGCCAAAATACAAATGGTTGTGGGCGGCGAACACGTCGAGGTCTTTGCCGCCGGCATAGTCTTTATAGTAGCGCACACAGCGGTAGCACTGTATGCAGCGGTTCATTTCGTGGTTGATGAAAGGTCCGAGGTACTGGTTGACATAGGTGCGCTTGTCGAAGCGGTACGCGCGGTAATTGTGGCCGGTCATTACCGTCATGTCCTGCAGGTGGCAGGAGCCGCCTTCGTCGCAAACGGCGCAGTCGTGCGGGTGGTTGGTCATGAGCCAGCCAATCACGTGCGCCCGAAACTCCTTGGCTTCCATGTCGGCGATGGACAACCGCATGCCGTCCCTCACCTGTTCCATGCACGACATAAAGAGTTTGCCTTTGGTGTCGTTTTCGTCCTTGTATACTTTCACGGCGCACTGCCTGCAGGCACCGATGGAACCCATGGCCGGATGCCAGCAAAAGTAGGGAAGGTCCTTGCCCAGGGTGAGGCAGGCTTCCAACAGGTTTTTGCCTGTAGGTACTTCGTAGGGTTTGTCGTCTATATAGATGGTTGCCATACTTTTGCTTTGCTCCAAGGACAGTGTTGTTCGTGAATGTGTCGTTCGAAATCTTCTCTGAAGTATTTCAGAGCGCTCTGTAGGGGTTCCATGGCGCCGGGGGCAAGGGCACAAAACGTGTTGCCGGGGCCGAGGTATTTGGTATGAAAATCGAGTGTGAGGAGGTGTTCTGGTTTGCCTTCACCACGGTCGATGGCCAAGAGGATTTTTTCTACCCAAGGCAAGCCTTCGCGGCAAGGCGTACAGAAACCGCAGGACTCCTGCGCAAAGAAATGCTGCAGGTTGTGTACGAAACCGACCGGGCAGGTCTGGTCATCAAGGATTATCATCGTGCCTGTACCCATGCGACTGCCGGCTGCCTGTATGGCGGTATAATCCATGGGCACATCCATGTGCTCTTCCACCAAAAAATCCGTGGAAGCGCCACCCGGCAAAAGGCCTTTGAACAGGTAACCGTCCTGCATGCCGCCGCCGTGCTCTTCAATCAGTTCGCGGATGGTCGTGCCCATCGGCAGCTCCCAGCAACCGGGCTTTTTCACGCGACCGCTAATGCCGTAGAGTTTGGTACCGGCGTCTCCGGTCTTGCTCAAACTTTTAAACCATTCTGCTCCGTTGTTGATGATGTGCGGCAGACAGCAAAGCGTCTCCACATTGTTGACTATGGTTGGCTTGCCAAACAAACCGCTCACCTGTGGGAAAGGCGGCTTGGCGCGTGGGTTCGCCCGCTTGCCTTCAAGGGCATTGAGCAAGGCCGTTTCTTCTCCGCACATATACCGGCCCACGCCCGTATGCAGGTGCATGTCCAGACTGAAGCTTGAACCCAGAATATTTTCCCCCAGATAACCCGCTTCGTAGGCTTCGTCGAGTGCCTTGATGATTTCCCGTGCCGCCACCTTGTAAGCCCAACGCATGAAAATGTATGAAATGCTGGCTTCGATGGCATAAGATGCCACAATCATTCCTTCTATCAACTGGTGCGGATTGCCTTCTAGAAGCACACGGTCCTTGAAAGTACCGGGCTCCATTTCATCGGCGTTTGCCACGAGGTATTTGGGCTTGGCCGCTTCGGGTCCCATCGGCACGAAGCTCCATTTTAGGCCGGTGTTGAAGCCCGCTCCGCCGCGTCCGCGCAGATCCGAGTCTTTGACCAGAGTCTGCACGTCGGCAGGTGACATTTCTTTGAGGATCTTGCGCACGGACTGGTAGCCGCCCACTTTTTCGTACTCTTTGAGTGAGAGCGGTGCGCGTCCGGGGACAATGTGTTGGGTCAGGGGCTTCTCCATGGGTATGCCCGCTTGGGTTTTAGGTATACTTTTCCAGAATCTCGTCCAGTTGTTCCACCGTCAGGTCACGGTACAAATCGTTGTCAATCATAAGGGCCGGGGCACGGTCGCAGGTACCGAGGCAGCAATTGGGTAGCAAGGTAAAGCGGCCGTCTTCGGTGGTCTGGCCGTATTTGATGTTGAGTTTTTCGGTGAGGCGGTCACGGATGCCTTCGTAGCCCATCACCCAGCAACTGATGCTGTCGCACACCAGAATCACATGCCGGCCCACCGGTCTGCGGAAAATCAAGTTGTAGAATGTCGCCACACTGTCGAGCTCCGCTGGTGACATCCCCACATAGTCTGCCACATCTTTTAGGCTCTCGTCCGACACCCAGCCATGGCTGTGCTGCACGATTTTCAGCGCTTCGATGCAGGCATTTTTGGGCGAAGGCACTAAGCTGATTTCGTGGTCGATTTTGTGTTTTTCTTCTACCGTCAACATATAGCTGTGTGGTTAAATTGCTAGATGAATTAATGGATGTTTTTCCTGTCCAAGTATAGCGTCATCCAGTCCTTGATTTTAGTTTCAGGCCAAAGGTCAGGCCGATGTTGAAGCCGCTTGTTCGGACTTTCGTTTGCCTAAATTCAGAGCGTTGGTCTTCAGGTTGTGGGTTTATAATTCCGGTCTGGTGCTCGGCTATAAAAGGACCGATTTCTGATTTTGGAGCGATGCGTCCATTCGCTTTTAGAGCTAAAAACCAACGGGGCTTGTCAATCAGGTGCGCGGTATAGCTGGCGTTAAAACCCACCAGCCAATTGGTCTGTGCATCTGTCATACTGCCCGCTGCATCGTCCTTCACATGGTGTAGCATCAGGGCCGGACCTACACTCAAATAGCGTTTCCGGTTTTGTGAACCCAGCATGTAGTTGAGCGAAGTAGACCAAATGGCGCTTCTCAAGAAGATGTAGTTTCCGATACCAATGTCATCGTAGCCGTTTACTTCGATGTAGTCCACTAAGCCCGCCTCGAGCGACGCCCCCTGACGTCCTTTTAGCCAGTAGTTAGCCGTAATACCGATCGTCGGGATTTTGCTACTGTTGGGGTGCTCGGTGCTGCCGCTGCTAAAGAACCCACCTGTTTGTGTGTCCCCCAATCCGGATGAGCGCATCTGATCCTCGATGTCGCTTTGCGGACCCATAAAGCCCAATCCACCCGTGACCGACAGGTATAGCCGCTTCACCTGACTTTCATCAAGTTCCTGCGCCTGTAACCCAAAGGCCGCCAAACAAATCAATATGCAAATCCCGATTCTCAAATTTTACACTTTCAAAATCCTAAACTCTCTAATCCCAAACTCTTAAACTCCCAAACTTTTACCTATCAATATCCGCCAGCACATAATCCATAGCACCGAGTATCGAGAGCAAATCCGCTACGGTATAGCCGCGGGTGATATAGGGGAGCATTTGCATGTGCGGGAACGAGGGAGTGCGGATGCGTACCCGGTAAGGGGAAGTGTTCCCGTCACTGGTCAAATAGTATCCGTTGGCTCCTTTGGTCGCTTCGATGCAGCTCATCGCTTCACCCGGCGGAATGACCGGTCCCCAGGTCACACCCAGAAAGTGCGTGATCAGTGTCTCGATATCGTGCATGGTGTTTTGCTTGATAGGCGGCGTGGTGATGGGATGGTTGGACTTGTAAGGTCCGGCCGGCATGTTCTTCACGCATTGCTCGATGATGCGCAGGCTCTGGCGCATTTCGGCTACACGCACCACGGCGCGGTCGTAACAGTCGCCGTTGCTAGCGGTGGGCACTTCGAAGTCGAACATTTCGTAGCCAGAGTAAGGGCGCATTTTGCGGAAGTCCCACTCGAAGCCGCAGGCACGCAGGTTAGGTCCGGTCACGCCCCATTCGATGGCTTCGTCCTTGGTGAAGATACCGATACCGACGGTGCGGGCTTTGAAGATGCTGTTCTTCATCACCATCGCGTCGTACTCTTTCAGGCGTTTTGGGAAATAGTCGATGAAGCGCTGCACTAGTTGCTCCCAGCCTATGGGCAGGTCCTGCGCCACACCGCCGATGCGGAACCAGTTAGGGTGCATGCGACCCCCGCAGATGCCTTCGATGATGTCAAATATCTTTTCGCGGTCGGTGAACATATAGAATACCGGCGAGAGCTGCCCCACGTCCTGCGCAAAAGTGCCGTACCACACGAGGTGACTGGCGATGCGGAAAAGCTCACACAACATCACCCGGATATACTTCACACGTTCCGGCACTTCTATACCTGCCAGTTTCTCCACGGCCTGCAGATAGGCGAGGTTGTTCATCACGCCGCCGAGGTAATCCACGCGGTCGGTATAAGGGATGTAGGTATGCCATGACTGCCGCTCGCCCATTTTCTCAGCGCCGCGGTGGTGGAAGCCAATGTCAGGTATAGCGTCCACGATGTCTTCGCCGTCGAGCTGCAGAATAATGCGCAGAACCCCGTGCGTGCCGGGGTGTTGCGGACCGATGTTGAGGAACATGAAGTCCGTATCATCACTGTGCTTTGCAAGTCCCCACTCTTCGGGTTTGAACTGCAGGGCCGATTGCTCAAGGTCTATCTTGTCGTCATACAGCTGGAAAGGTCCCATTTCGGTGGCTCGGGCAGGGTGTTCTTTGCGGAGCGGATGGCCGACCCACGTGCGCGGCATGAGGATGCGGGAGAGGTGCGGATGCCCTTCGAAACGGATGCCGAACATATCGTATACTTCGCGCTCGTACCAGTTGGCGTTTTGCCAAAGGCCGCTGATGCTGGGGGCTTTCGGGAAGTCCTCGCGGAGTCCGGCTTTCAGTCTGATGAAGGTGTTGCGCTCAAAAGAGAAGAGGTGGTAAATGAGCGTGAAGCTGTAAGGTATATGGCCGTTCTCGGGTTTACGGGTGCGTTCGTCAATGGCCGTCAGGTCGAAAAGGAGGAGGAAGGGCTGCGGCAGGTCTTGCTTCAGGAATTTCAGCACTTCCGGCACATGATCCATAGGAAGCCAGAGGGTGAGGATGTCATCCTTGGTGGTCTGCGTCTTGAACGTATCTTCGCCGTACCGCGACTTAAGTTGCTCCAGTATGCCGCTGTTGTTATTCATGGTAGGAGGCCATTTGAATGTGATGTAATATGTTAACTCATGTACTCTGTTTCTTTTTTATGCTAAGTTTATACTTGTAACTATATCTATACCTTGCTTGCGTAGCAACCGCAGTTGCTCATTGCTACTTACCTTGTTTTATAGTTTCGCCTGTGCGGCGGGCACTCACTTTTTTCCTTGATGAAAAAAGTAAGCAAAAAAATCAAGACGATTTTGAACTCGCTGACCGCTCAAACAAAAAATCGTCGGTGGTGCACCTAGCGCCTTTTTTTACTTCTTTGCTAGCGTGCAAGTATGTCTTTCAATGCGTGCCAGTAGTGTGTAACTCTCACTACAGGGCTTATACTTTAAACCTTAGTAGCCCCGGATTCCCCGCCTTAGACAAGGAGGGGTTAGGGGTGGTTGGACCCGGTACCTGAGAGAATCCTGTTAATCCTCTAATCCTGAAAATCCTTGGGGTAGGGGCCCTATATAATGATTCAGACAAATTCACAACCTGTCACTACACAACCCTTAACTCTCAAACTCCTAAACTTCCTAAATCTTAAACTCTCTATATCTCATCCGGCGATCGAAACTCGTTCATCTGGCTCCAGCGTTCTTTCTTGCCTGCTTTTACTTCTATTTTCTCCGGTCTGATTACCCCCTGTTCCCCAATCGTCCAACTCAGTGGTCTTCTCTCTTTTCCTACCCGGTCAGCTAACAGCATCAGCCCTTCCATAAAGGCATCGGGCCGCGGCGGACAGCCGGGTACGTAGACATCCACCGGCAGGAATTTGTCGACGCCTTGCACTACGCTGTAGATGTCGTACATGCCGCCGGAATTGGCACAGGAGCCCATCGAGATCACCCACTTCGGCTCCATCATTTGCTCATGAAGCCGCTTGATGATGGGGGCCATTTTAATGAAGACAGTACCAGCGATGATCATCACGTCAGCTTCTCTGGGAGTACCCCGGATTACCTCCGCCCCGAAACGTGCTACGTCGTATTTGGGCGTCATGCTGGTGGCCATCTCCACGAAACAACAACTCAAACCGAAGTGAAACGGCCACATGGAATTCTTACGGCCCCAGCCGATCAGGTCTTGCAGCGTGGTGAGCATGATGCTCTGCTGCACGGTCTCTTCGTAGGAGCTGGTGCCTGTCACGGCATTCGCTGGTTCATCCGGTTTACTTAACCACCATTTCATGGGCGTTGATCGTTAATTGTTGTCCGTTGTTCGTAAAGAAAACTCCTCTGCCTTTTGTCAGAAAATCAATTCACACTTGGTTGCTGCAGCATACGCTTATAGGCCGCCAGTATTTTCTTGCCATCCGGACCAAAGTCCAATGCGCCGTTGCGCCATTCGTATACCAGCACCACGACCAACATCACAATAAATACCAGCACGCCGAAATAGCCATACCAGCCCAGTTCAGGGAAGGCGATGGCCCAAGCGAAAATGAAGATGGTCTCCACATCGAAAATCACAAACATCATGGCGACCATGTAAAACTGCGAGGAGAAGCGGATGCGGGCACCGCCTGCACTGACGATACCGCCTTCGTAAGGCTCGCCTGTGGCACGTGAATTTCCGCGCTGACCAAGTACATAGGAGAGGCCCAGAATGAGTAGTACAAGGCTGAGTACGATGGCGCCGTAGACTACCAATGGCCACAGTATCGTTGTTGATCCGGCTGTTTCCTGCATGTTTCTCCTAATTAAATGATATCCGGGCTACCTACTCGTGGTGCCCGGTTATATAGTGCTCGAGGTCCTCGATAATGCATTTCTGTTCATCCATCATGCATTTAACAATATCCCCGATCGACACCAATCCTACTAGCTTCTGATCTTCGAACACTGGTAGGTGGCGGATATATTTTTGTGTCATAAGCGCCATGCATTGTTCAAGCGTGGTGTCAGGCGAAACAACGACCGGGTGCTCGCTCATGATTTCCTGAACCAATGTATCGCGGGAGGCTTTTCCTTTCAATATCACCTTGCGGGCATAATCCCGCTCCGTGAACATGCCGGCAAACTTACCCTGATCCATCACGATAAGCGCTCCTACGTTTTGCTCCACCATCATTTCCAATGCTTTGAATACCGTGCTGGTGGGTTCGATGGCAATAACTTTATTGCCCTTCTTCTGGAGAATATGCCTAACTGTTCCCATAAAACCTCCTCTTACTCTTGAAATACATACTTGAATGTTAGGGTGTTATACGTGTGTTGAAAAATTTGGTAAAAGAAATGTTTAAAAATTACTTTAAAATATTACAAATTATTAAAAAACGATTAATGAGGAGCGTACTTAGGACCGATGTTATGACGCGCAACGACCTATTATCTTAAAAGAAAGTGCTAGTACTAATACAAGAATGATTTGTATAAGATGTAAAACCATGGATATGAGGTTTCGTTAATATCATTGCATGCCACACTCACCTTTGTATTCAATACTATACTGTCGCCTTAAATCAAATCAGATATGGAACCGTTCATCAAATTGTTCAAAGACATCAGTTACAAGGACCTAAGCAAAGTGGGTGGCAAAAACGCCTCACTCGGGGAAATGTACAACCAACTTAATCCGGAAGGTATACGGGTGCCAGATGGTTACGCGACCACTTCTGAGGCGTACTGGCATTTTTTGGAAGAGAACGACTTGAAAGCACGACTGACAGACATTCTGGCCAGTCTGGATACCAATGATTTTCATAATCTAACAGAGGTTGGCAAACAGGCGCGGGAACTCATATTGAATGCCCGCTTTCCGGAGGAGATCCGGCAGGAGATTGAAAAGGGTTATACTTATCTGAAATCAGAGTATGGCGATGAGATTTCGTTGGCCGTGCGTAGTAGCGCCACCGCCGAAGACTTGCCTACCGCCAGTTTTGCAGGACAGCTAGAGACTTACCTGAACGTAAGCGGACTCAATAACCTATACAAAGCTTGCCACCACAGCTACGCTTCGCTGTTCACGGACCGTGCGATCAAGTATCGGGTCGACAATGAGTTTGAGCATATGCAGGTGGCTTTGTCGGTGGGGGTGCAAACGATGGTGCGTTCTGACAAGGCTTGTTCCGGCGTGATGTTCACGCTTGATCCGGACACTGGCTTTGAGAATGCCGTGGTGATCTCTGGTTCTTGGGGTCTGGGTGAGAACATAGTGCAGGGTGCCGTGAACACCGATGAGTTTGTGGTGTTTAAAACCATGCTTGACAAGGCCAAGCAACCCATCATTTCGCGCAAACTCGGCAGCAAAGCCAAGACCATGGTATACGCTGAGAAATCGGATGGGGAACTGCAAAGCCCGACGGACGCTATTGTCAATTTAGACACGCCAGAGGAGCAACAGGAGCAATTTGTGCTGACTGACGAAGAAGTAGTGCATTTGGCAAAATGGGGCAAGCGCATTGAGGAGCACTACGATCAGCCCATGGACATAGAATGGGCCAAGGACGGCATTTCGGGTGATCTGTTCATTGTGCAGGCACGTCCTGAAACGGTGCAGAGTCAGCACAAGAACGAGGCTTTTTTCACGGAGTATACCTTGAAAGAAGAAGGCAAAGTGCTGAGTTCAGGTATAGGACTGAGCAATCGCATTGTGTCAGGTATAGCCCGTGTCCTGCATTCCCCCTCCGAGAGCGGTAAGTTACAGGAAGGCGAAGTGCTTGTCACGCGCAAAACCGACCCCGACTGGGATCCGATCCTCAAAAAAGCCAGTGCCATCATTACCGAACAGGGTGGCCGCACGAGTCATGCCGCCATTGTGGCGCGGGAGGTGGGAGCTGTTGCCGTACTGGGAACCAACGACGCTACCAAAACCATTCAGGACGGTCAGGAGGTAACTGTTTCAACAGCGGGAGGAGAGACCGGTTATGTCTATGAAGGCAAACTGGCGTGGGATGAGAAAAAGACGGACATGAGCAAGCTCGGAAAGCCGAAGACAAAGGCTATGCTGATATTAGGAGACCCGGAACAGGCTTTTAAGTATTCCTTCCTGCCAAACGATGGGGTAGGGCTCATGCGCATGGAGTTCATCATCAACAACTCCATCCAAATCCACCCCATGGCGCTCAAGCATTTTGACAAGGTAGAGGACAAGGAGGCGCGTGAGAAAATCGAGCAACTCACGCACCACTACCCGAACAAGGAAGACTATTTTGTCGATAAGTTAGCCGAAGCGACAGGCATCATCGGTGCAGCTTTTTATCCGAAGGATGTGATCGTTCGGATGAGTGATTTCAAGTCAAACGAGTACGCCAATTTGGTGGGAGGTCATCAGTTTGAGCCTGACGAGGCAAACCCGATGATCGGGCTGCGGGGCGCTTCGCGGTATTACCACCCGCTCTACCAAGAAGGGTTCGAACTGGAGTGCCGGGCTATGAAAAAGGTGCGGGAAGAGATGGGGCTGACCAATGTGAAGCTGATGATACCGTTTTGCCGCACCGTGATGGAAGGCGAGAAAGTAATCAGCTTAATGGCGGATTATGGCTTGAAGCGGGGCGAAAATGGACTTGAGTTATACGTGATGGTAGAGATACCAAGCAATGCCTTACTGGCCGAGGAATTTGCCGAGATCTTTGACGGTTTTTCCATCGGTTCCAACGACCTGACGCAACTCTCATTGGGAGCAGACCGTGACTCTGGATTGCTTAGCGATATCTTCTCGCCCTTCGACCGGGCCGTGCAACAACTGATTATAATGACTTTGCAGAAAGCCAAAAAGACCGGTACCAAAGTCGGACTTTGTGGACAGGCACCCAGCGATTACCCTGAATATGCTGCCTTCTTGGTGGAGCATGGCATTAATAGCATTTCCTTTAACCCGGATGCTTTTTTCAGAGGGCTGGAAAATATGCTGGAGGCAGAACAAAAAATTGGTGTCTCTTAAACACGCATCGCCTTAGCCATCAGCGCTTCTACCTGTATACCATTCGACACGTGTGGTATGGTGTTGCAC
Organism: uncultured Pontibacter sp.; assembly: GCF_947499215.1. Taxonomy (GTDB): domain Bacteria; phylum Bacteroidota; class Bacteroidia; order Cytophagales; family Hymenobacteraceae; genus Pontibacter. The sequence continues at coordinate 401,936 of NZ_CANMNI010000001.1, read as the reverse complement.
GTAATAACCTGCGAGGCGCCAGCCTGCAGCAAAGCTTCATAAGCCCCTTCGGCAAAAACGGCGTGCACGCCAATGCAAACCGGTGCTTGTGGCGTGAGTTGTTTCAGGTGCTGCACCGTTTCGATCATGGTGCGGGCCGTTGAGATGATGTCGTCTACGAGTACTGGCGTATGGTCCTGATAACGGTCCATCTCAGGTTGCGTCACTTGTACTTCGCGGTCGCCGAAGCGGGTCTTGTTCAACACCAAATATGGCGCGTCCGCCAGTCCGGCTACTTCCGATACCCACTGCAGACTCTCTTCGTCCGGACCGATCAGGATCGGCTTGTTGATGTGCGCCTTCACCCAAGAAGCCACAATAGGGGCGGCATGCAAGGCTTGGGCAGGTATAGCGTAGAGCTCGTGCATGTGGTGGAAGCGGTGCAGGTGCGGGTCGATGGTATAGAGGCTGTCCACGGTGCCGGAAAGCAAGTCGGCAAAATAACGGGAAGTCACACCCTCGCCGGGATGAAACTGTTTGTCCTGCCTCATGTAAGCCAAGTATGGAGCCACAAGGCACACTTCGGCTGCACCTAGCTCTTTTGCGGTTTTAGCCATAAAATAAAGCGGCAACAGCTTTTGGTCAGGCTGGTGCAATGTGCAGACCATCACGACTTTTCTATCCTGCACATCTGACAAAATACGCACATAACTCTCTCCATCCGGAAAGCGCCGTATGACAGCTTCGCCCGTCTCGGCGTTTAACAGGCTAGCGAGTGATTGCGCAAAGGACTCATTTCCGGGAAGGGCAAATACGAGGGTTTTCATGGGGTTGCCAATTCTACAATATGTCCTGAACTATGGAGGTAGGTAAGGGCGTAGCTCAGTTCGCCCTGCGACTCAGAATAGATGGTAAACAAAATCTCACCTTTCTGGACGTACTTCCCAACCGGTGCCTGAAACAAAATACCTGCGCCGGGAGACTTCGGCGCACCGGCTAGTTTAGCCACTTTTGCCAGTTTGCGGTTGTCCACGGAGCGCACCTCACCGCTTGACATGGCCACAACTTCATGGCGCAGCGTAGCGGCAACAGGTTCCCTGAATCCGCCTTGCGCCGTGCATATTCGATAAAACTTTTCAAGTGCCGCGCCGCTTTGCAGGATCTCCATCGCTTTTTCGAAACCAGCTCCTTTCGGTGCCAGTCCCGCAACTTCAAGCGTCAGGCCAGCCAGCTGAACAGAGCGGTCCCGCAGGTCGGTAGGAGCGTCCGGTTCGTTGCGCAGCACGGACAGCACATCCATCGCCTCTAAGGCTGGTCCTATACCTCGGCCCACTGGTTGGGTTCCGTCGGTAATCAGTACTTCCACTTCCATCCCGATCGCCAGACCCACTGCCCGGAAATAATATTCTAGCAAAAAGGCTTCTTCTTTGGAGCGCACTTTTGCCGTGAGCCCCACCGGTATATCAATGACGGTATGGGTAGATCCCGCTGCCGCTTTTTTAGAGAGCACCGAGGCGATCATCTGCCCGGCGCTGTCCACATCGAGCGCTTTTTCTACGGAGATGATGATGTCGTCTACCGGACTCAGTTTCACAGCGCCACCCCAAGCCATGCAGCCGCCTTCTTTCTGCACAACCTCCTTTATCTGTTCCAATGTCAGGTCTACCGGCGTCATGGTTTCGATGACGTCGGCCGTGCCAGCCGGGGAGGTGATGGCTCTGGAAGAGGTCTTGGGTATAACCAGTCCGGCCGCTGCCACAATGGGCACCACGATCGGGGTAGTGCGGTTGCCCGGCAATCCGCCCACACAGTGCTTGTCCACTACCAGTTTCTCTTTCCATTCAAGGCGCGAACCCGATTCGATCATGGCGCGGGTCAGGTAGATTACTTCATCCAAGGCGAGGTTATCGCCGGAGCAAACCGTCACAAAAGCGGCGATCTCTATTTTAGAGTACAGCCCTTGGGTAATGTCGGTGATGATGCGCTGGATGGCCTCATCGTTAAACTTTCGGCCAAACATTTTGGCCCTTACTTCGCTGAAGGACAGAATAGGCCGCACATGCGTCACCGTGATCAGGTCGCCTTCCTGTGCCTTCAAGTGTTGGAAACCTTCTTCCGACAGCACAGCCTCGCCCTCCTGTATCAGCTCGGAGGTAATTACATTCAACGTCGCGATGATGCTGTGCGCCCCATGGTTCACGGACACCCGGGTGTTGGCCGTAAAGCCCTCTGAGCGGCATACCTGACAATCGGCCCGCATGAAGATGATGTTTTCGGTATGCGTGTCGATGCCGAGCCGGCGGAGGCGAAGGATGTTTGAGTTACTTTCTGGCATAAACATTATTGCAAAGGTTCTCCACTTCCTTCATGACACGACTGGCGCGTTCCTCGCGCAAGCCAGCCCGGTGCAAGAGCTTCTCATCGTGCAGCAACTCACTGCACAGCACGATTTTCATGTCGAGTAAGCGTTGCTTTTCCGCATTGGTGAGGGTTGTGAGGCAGGTAAGCGGATAGAGGTGAAAAGAGTCCACCATGTCTTTGAGGCCGCCCTTGGAGGGGTAGTCCCAGCCGATGAGTTTCATTTGCATACAGGACGCAAAGCGTATGGCATCATCAGTAAATCGGGTGTTGGTCATCACCCATACCTCATGGAAGCGGATTTCAAATTCATTCTCCGAAGGCCATACCTTCTCCACGTCTTTAAAGCGGGATTGAATGTACATCGGAATCTTCACATCGGATTTATTGCGGTGCAGGTTGTGGTACTTGCACTCGATCATTATGCGCTTTGAGTCCTTCACAGCAAGCACATCTATTTCGTGGCGCACGCAGTGGCCGTCCACGAAAACACCTATTTCCGTTGTGTAGCCCTGTGCGCTTAAGATTTCAGCTACAAACTTCTCGAAAGGAAAGCCCGAAGGCCCCAACTGCATGATGCCCTGCTTAAGGCTATACCTCGCAGCGGCTGTGTTGGAGAGTCGCTTGAGTATGCCGAAGGCCATGCGGTAGATCTTCTTGGTCGAGATGCCTTCGTACAACTGCGGCTGCAACTGGCGCAATACCTCATCAGTTTGTTGTTCGTCGGCTCCGGATCTGCGCAGCGACAGTCGGAGTTTGCCCACAGAGAAAAGCACTTTTTCGCCGGATGCCTTTGTCACGACCAGATGGTCCAGTGTATCAGCCATAGTAGGAGGGGTAGAGAGCGGAAATTAATCGTTTGATATGCGAGACCAGATCTCGTTCACCGGACTGCCCTTGCTACTCTGTCCGGAATGGTGCCAGTTACCGTCTTTCACTTCAAAATTGAAAGAGAGGGAAATGCCCACCCGGCTGCTGTCGCGCGAGAAAAACTCGATATGCTCTGTATACTTGCCATCCTCGGCAGTATAAGTGCCACCGCCCGTGCCCGAAAACTGACCGGTTTCGGAGTTGAAAGCGATCCACTGAAAGCGGGTACCGGAGAGGACCTTTAACGTTTTGCGCGGACCGGGGCGCATGGTGTTCATCTGCCCATCACGCTCGCGGCCGGTGATGCGCCACGTGCCTGCCAACGGCGAGGACGTATTTTCTTGAATTCTTTCCCAGTTTTCGGTCTCTTGGCCATTGCTGATCATCCACTGGTTATTCTCCAGTTTGAAGTCTGCTATTGAGGAGCTGCCTACCATCGTGGAGTCAAAGGTATTGAACTCTTGGTTGATGGTGAGTTTGTCACCTGCTATGGAATAAGTACCGCCGGTAGTCCCTAGGAACTGCTTGTTTTGCTGATCATACATGGCAACTGTAAAGAAACCGTCCTGCAACAGCATCACGACCTGATTGTCCTTTACATTCTGCAATTGCCATGCACCTTCAAATTTAGCGGCTTGCTGCTCAGGACCTTGATTGGGGTTGGTAGCTTGAATGGCCCCGTCTGATTTGGTGGTGGCAGACTGATCAGACTCTTCTGTAGCGGCCGCGCCAGCACAGCCGATCAGGAACAGGAGCCCAAGTCCGGCTGCTGCTGTGTTTTTCAATGGTTTTATCATAGATCTATCGTTATGGCTATGGCATAAAAAAGCCGCTCCATACAAGGTATAGGCGGCTCTAAGTTTATCTTTATTTTATTTTGACAGGCAGTTCCAGTTTTTCCCAACGCATGAGGATGCCATTGCGGGCAACATGGTAGGAGAGACGCTCGTGCATCGTACTGGTGCTACGTGGCTTTACTCGCACGCGCAGTGCGTCTTGCCTTTCATCATATTCCGTACCCCACTGACCGGTGGCTTTGTTGAAAATCACGGTCCACTGGCTCTCACCGGGGATAGTATAGAAACTGTACTTGCCCTTTGCCAAATGGCGTCCCTCTACGAGCACGTCTTGGCTGAACTCAATGGTGGTGGCTTCGTTGGCGCCTGCACGCCACACTTTGCCATAAGGCACAAGCTCCCCCCAAACGGGGCGGTTCTTTACGGTCGGACTACTGTAATCGATGGAAACAAGGGCATCGCCTATTTTGCCTGTGGCCGTAGCAGGTGGACTCGGGCGGTTGTTCTTATTGCCGTTCTGTGCCCATGTGCTAAGCGACAGGAAAAGGAAAGCAACTAATAAGGTATAGGTAAGATTACTCGATCTTTTCATATGTAAAATAATAGTGGAAACGCAGCAATTGCTTTGCTAAGATAGCTAAAAAATCCTACAAAAGTATAGACAGTATGCAATTTAAAAGGTTTAACGTACAGGTTGACTTATTATGATAAATAGTGCCTCAGTTTGCGGGATTTACAGGAACGCAATGCCTACAGGCGGTGTTTTCTCAAAACCGGCGGCAGTTTCAGTGCTGCTACGCGTTAAACTATTGTCAGTATTTCGCTTAATCGTTAATTGATCGATTTCATGCCTAATTTCCTATATGTTGCTTTACTGAGGCGGAAAGTATACCTGCCTGTGATTTTGCTGTTCCTCCTTTTTGTGAGTGTGGCCAGCATACCTTCCTCCAATCCGGATGTTTTGCAATTGCGCACAGAGAAGCTGCCATTCTCCCCAAAGGAGTTTTACATTGCGGAGGTGATTGATGAGCGAAGCGATAAAAAAACGGTGGCCTATCTCGTGCCTGTAGGAGCCGGTGCGTCTGCCAAAACAAAGGCTATAGACCTGCAGGGGGGCGGATTAACCGCCTTTCGCACTTTCGTACAGCAAGGTATACCTGCCAACAAAAAGCTCCGCCCCGTCGTGATTCGCCTGAAAGAAATGCAGGTAAAGGAAGCCGCTACTGAAAGTGGCAGGGTAGAGGGGAAAATTGCGGTGGAGATGGCCTTCGAACTAAACCGCGATGGCGAAACTGTTCCGTTACTGCAGTACAAGGGAGGCGGCAGGTATGAGCGTTCGGCTAACCGGAACGAGGTGACCGAAACGGCGCTGCGGCAGTCGCTGGTGGAGGCGCTGCGTTACCTCAACACTTGGATGGACCGTGAGGCCAACACAAACCCAAAACTGGCCAAAGGTATTAAAGTGACTTTTACGGATTACATGGGTAGCAATGATCAGGATACGGTGTTTTACGTGCCACATAGAACTCTCCAGTGGGAGGATTTCAAGGCTGATGCCAATCGCGCCAGCCGCTTCTCAGCTACCGTGTTCCCGAGCTTTGCCTACGATGGCGAAACAGAGGTCAAAGACGGCATCATCCACCTCAATCTGACCATGAAGGTATACGTGCTCAAAAGTTCATCATGGGTAAAGGAGAGCGCTAAAGATCCCTATGGCCTGAACCACGAGCAGCGGCATTTTGATATCGTGAAGCTAGTGTCAGAACGCTTCAAGCAAAAGGTAAACCCTGATGAGCTTTCGCTGACAGACTACAACAGCAACATACAGTACCTGTTCATAGAGTCCTTCCGCGAGATGAATCAATTGCAAGACCAGTACGATGAAGAAACCCGCCACGGCTTAGACAAACTAGCCCAAGAGCGCTGGAACCTCCGACTCGAAAAGGAGCTGAAGGAAATAGGAGTGAAGTGAGTTTAGGAGTTTTGGAGTTAAAAAGTTAGAGAGTTAAGAAAAGCTTCGTTCTTCATTCAGGTCCTATACTAATGATTACTAAGTGACACAAGAAGCACCTTAATGTGTTTGTATAATGAATTAATTAGAAGGGCCTTATTTCATAAGAAATAAGGCCCTTCTCTTTCTAAACTCCTAAACTCTCAAACTCCCCAACTTTCAAACTCCTATACTCCCTTCTCTTCCTGCACATAGAAGTTCGGGTCTACCGTCAGTTTGGTCCCGGCTTTCACCTTCTTCATTTCTTTCCAATCGGTTGTCGGCACCAGCCATGTTTCTTGACCATTCAGGTATACCTTTACTGGCATGTCGAATCCGTCCACGGCATTAGCCCATCGGTAGCTTAGCTTCTTCTTTTCTTGACGGTACTCTAGCACAGGTATGCGGGTATCGCGCAGGTACTGGTTGAAGAAGCGGCTGAGGTCGCGGCCTGTGTGCTGCGAAAGGTAATCCTCGATCTGTTGGGTGGTAACGGTCTGGTGGTAGAAATCTCGGTTGAGACCGCGCAATATCTCGCGCCACTTCTCGTCATCATTCAGGACCTGTCGCAAGGTATGCAGCATGTTGGCGCCTTTCGGGTACATATCCCCAGAGCCGCTCTTGTTCACATCATAGTGCCCGATGATAGGCTTGTCGTTGCGAATGTTCTGGCGAATTCCGATGACATATTCGCTGCCCGCCTGCTTGCCAAAATGGTACTCGACGAACAGGGGCTCAGAATAGGTCGTGAAACTTTCATGAATCCACATGTCGGCCGCATCTTTGTAGGTGATGTTGTTGGCAAACCACTCGTGTCCGGTCTCGTGGATGATAATGTAGTCGAACTTCATGCCCCAGCCCGACCCGCTTAGGTCGCGCCCACGGTAACCATTCTGGTAGCCGTTGCCATAGGTCACGGAACTCTGGTGCTCCATACCCAGATAAGGGGCTTCTACTAACTTGTAGCTGTCCTCATAAAAAGGGTAGGGGCCAAACCAGTGCTCGAAAGCCTGCAGTGTGCGTCGCACATCCTTAAATTGCACCCTTGCTTTTTCAAGGTTATCGCGCAATACCCAATAGTCGCAGTCGAGCGTGCCCTTCTCTCCTTTGTATTTCTCCCCGAAGTGCACATAGTCGCCGATGTTTATGTTCACCCCATAGTTGTTAATCGGGTTCGTGACCGCCCAGTGGAAAGTGCGGGTCCCGTCCTTGTTTTCATCCACGCCGCGCAATCTGCCATTCGACACATTAGTCAGTTCTTTGGGAACGGCCACACTCATAAGCATGCTGTCCGGTTCGTCGTACATATGGTCTTTGCAGGGCCACCACAGACTGGCGCCCGCCCCTTGGTTAGAGCTAGCCACAAAAGGATTGCCATTGCTATCGCGCTTCCACGTGATGCCTCCACTCCAAGGCGGATTTGGGCTCACTTTCGGCTTTCCGCCATAGAAAACCTCCACTTGGTTTTCGGCTCCGACCTGCTGCGCCTCCACCAACTGTACGAAGTAGGCGTTTCCTTCTTGCCGCACATGCAGTGGCTTCCCGTTTTGCAATACCTTTTCCATGCGCATGGGTGGCTGCAGGTCGATCTGCATGATCTGGTAAGGCTCCAGCACTTTGTAACGGATGGTGTTAGAACCGTGAATGCTACTGTCGGCGGGATTCACCTTTATATCAAGATGGTAATAGGTGAGGTCCCACCACGCGCGCTCCGGGGTGATGGAGCCGCGCAGCGTGTCTTGTCTAGTGAAGTTTTGAGCCTGAGCAGAATCGAAACTCAGCGCAAACAGGGCGATCGCAGCGGAAAGGGCAGCTTTGGCAGGCAGCGCAAATAATTTCATCGGTTTTATTTTTAACTACAGATTAAAGATAGTTAAATTTTGAAAAGGAGCATTATTATTTGGCTGTGCGACAGCTTAATGTATGACCGATGAAGGAATGGTCATTCAGACAGAAGGATCAGTGGCCTCTACACAATCACTACTTTTTAAGCGCATTCTTTTCCCAAATAGTTTTTCCGCTTGAGTCCATAACCGCTATACCTGCAAAGTCTTCTTTATTGCCAAAAAAGGCGCTTCCAGCTTTGGCTTTTCCTAAAATCAAGCGCCCGTCATCAGAGGCAACCTGAATTCCTTTGGTGCCGTCTTCCAGTACAAACAGGTGCATGGCCTCGCCGGTCTCATCGTCCATCCCAAAGACAACGCGGTACTTGCCTTCTGTCGTCTTAGAGATGCCCAAGCCGCCTCTTTCAAAGCCTTCATCATCATTAAAGGTAAAACCGGCTGCGTCAACTAATCTTTTACCAGTATTAGGATCAGGTGTTTTTTCACCTAACACTATCTTGTCGAAACCCTGCTCATTTAGGAAAACAATGCCATTGGCATCATGCTCATAGGTGGCGTAGTGTTCCATGTACTTGTCCCCACCAAGATCTGGGGCCCATTCTTTTCGCACCCTCTCCAGATTTGTTCTCATCCGGTGACGCGACTCAGGGATGGGCGTCCCGATAAGAATCCTGTCACGCCCTGCGCTGTCCTCTATGATAATGCCCTTGGCCCTTATAATGTCCTTGTTACTGCTGGACGAAACAGCCGTCAACATTATTGTGACCATAATAAGGCTACTAGCAACAGCATAATACCTGAGCCAGCTTACCTGACGCTTGAGTTGATTTAATTCCTTTTCCATAGCTCTTTTTTCTTGCTAATAGGTAGATGCAAGCGGGTGGAAAAAGGTTGCCTATAACGACAAAGGGCCCCGCATCATGCGGAGCCCTTTGTTTGATTTACGCTTTATATATAACCAGACTAAGCCAGTTTCACATTTACCGCGTTTAGTCCTTTTTTGCCTTCTTTCACTTCGAATGTTACTTCGTCGTTTTCTCTGATCTCATCGATCAAACCTGTTACGTGTACGAAGTACTCTTCGTTTGTTTCACTGTCTTTGATAAAACCGAAACCCTTGGTTTCATTAAAGAATTTTACTTTTCCGTTACTCATGATATGTTGTTGTTATTTTCTTTAGACACCTCAGAACGTTAAATCGTTCACAATAGGTACAACTTTTTAAAGAAATTTTAAAATTGTTGATAAATAATTAGAGAATTGGCTCAAATGGGCTGCAAAAGTGCTTTATAGCTTATTGAAATATAAAAAAAGAAGCCCCCGCAGTGCATAAGAGTGTATAGCTGCTGGGGCTGCTCTAAGAGATATTTCTGGCGTACTAGCCGTAGATCTGGTTCAGCAAACCTGCCAGACGCACGCCCGCCTGCAAAATGCGCTGCTCCACCGTGCTAAAGTTATCGTAGCTGTAGCGGTAGCCAAGGCGCCCATCCGCTGGTATGTCGTATACCTGCTCGCGGAATTTCATAGATTCATAAGCCCAATCGCGCACGCCGGTGGCCTGCCATGCTTTCACCTGTGTTTTAGATGGAGTACCTACGAAATGCGCCAGCTCTGTAAAGCTTAGGTTTTTACCGTCTATCATATCACTGTCCCAAACGCGGTGCAGGTTGGAAGGCTGGCCGAACCACTGCAGTTTTACCGCATTGCCACCCATATCACCTTCTTTGCCTACATGCAGGGGCTGGTGCAGATCGCCTACCAAGTGCACTAGGTATTTGAGGTACTCTTGGTGTTGCTTGTCAGTCAGATCGTCATCTTTCAAAGCACGCACCAAGTCCTCGATTTTCATGATGAGGTCTCCGTTCGGATTCTTCTCGGTTTGCTCATACTTCTTTCCGCCCGGTATAGTCACCCAGTGCCAGTCATGCGTGTGGTTATAGGTGGTGTCAGACTTAATATCGTCCATCCACACCGATACCTCCGCCAAGGAGTTGTCATGCAGCACTTTCATGATTTTCTTTTTAGCCTTTTTGCTCAGGTGCTGTTCGGCTATCAGACCCACGGCTCGGTGTCCGTTTTGTCCCCAAGCCATGGCATGTCCTATCATTAAAGGGAGAAATAGCAGGACGCAAATTATTTTTTTCATGGATAATAAGTATTGGAAGGTTATAAGCTGCAAAACAAAGTCTTTTTTACTTAATTGTGTTACCTAAATGTGATTTCTTTAGAAGAATGCGCGGAAAGGCTGTATAGTTCAGTGTGCGTAATTCGCCATCTTATCCATTAGGAGCGTAGCCTTGCTTTAACCGTTCTAGGTATACCTTGTTATGAAAATAATTTTTACTGGCTTACTTATCATGGCTGCTATTCTCAACACCGAAGGACAGGAGCGCAAACGGGCCCGTGACTACGGCATCCGCATCGGTGTGCTCCCGACCGGTACGCACAATGCCATCACCGATGTTAAAGGTGTCCGTGTGGGCCACTCTACCCTTATCTCAGGAAAAGAAGTGCGAACAGGTGTTACGGCCATACTGCCACACGAAGGCAATCTGTTTCAGAATAAAGTACCGGCAGCGGTTTACGTGGGAAACGGCTTCGGCAAACTGGCAGGCAGCACACAGGTGCGGGAACTAGGCAATCTGGAGTCGCCCATCATCCTGACCAACACATTGGGGGTAGCCACCGCCATGAATGCCGTAGTGGGCTATACCTTGCAACTGCCGGGTAACGAACAGGTACAGTCTGTCAATGCGCTTGTGGGCGAAACCAACGACGGCTACCTAAATGACATTCGCGGCCGGCACGTAACAGAAGAACATGTATTGGAGGCTATACGACAGGCACAACCCGGAGCAGTGGCAGAGGGTAATGTGGGTGCTGGTACCGGCACGGTCTGTTTCGGCTATAAAGGCGGCATTGGCACGGCCTCCCGTAAATTGCCCGCCAGTCTGGGCGGCTATACTGTGGGGGTACTGGTGCAGAGTAATTTTGGCGGTGTGCTGCAGATAGACGGCGTACCGGTAGGCGAGGAGCTGGGACAGTTCGCTTTCAGCAAGCAGGTGCTGGAAAGCGCCGATGGCTCTTGCATGATCGTGGTGGCCACAGATGCGCCCCTAGACGCCCGTAATTTGGAGCGTATGGCCAAGCGCGCCATGATGGGACTTGCCAAAACGGGCGGCATCGCCTCCAACGGCAGCGGCGATTACGTCATTGCTTTCTCCACCGATCCCAACTTACGCATACCTTATACCTCTCGTGAGAGAACGCAAACATTCACGCTGCTGCGAAATGACGAAATGTCGCCGCTTTTCATGGCCACGATTGAGGCAACAGAAGAAGCCATTATAAACTCCCTTTTTGCGGCGGAGACCATGCAAGGCCGTAATGACCATAAAATAGAAGCCCTCCCGATTCAACCTGTCATCAAGATTTTGAAGAAACACAATGCCATCAGAAAATAACCTATTCGCCTACAACCACGGACAGATCATACCGCTGGACCAAGCCAGTTTGCACATTAGCGACTTGGCCGTGCAGCGCGGTTATGGGGTGTTCGATTTCATCAAAGTGCAGCAGGGGCTTCCGCTTTTTATGGAGGACTACCTAGATCGTTTTTATCAATCGGCCGGCCACATGGGCTTGGAAGTGCCGCTAAGCCGCAGTGAATTGAGGCAGGTAGTAAAAAAGCTATCCGAAGCGAACGGGCTAGAGGTGGCCGGTATGAAAATGATCCTGACGGGAGGGTATTCAGAAGATGGTTATACCCCGACTGACGCGAATCTGCTCATTACGCAGCTGCCACTTGTGCTCCCTTCTGAGGAGAAAGTGTCAAGAGGCATATCCATCATGACACACGACTATGTGCGGGAGTTTCCGGAGGTCAAATCGATTAACTATACCATGGGCATTCGACTTATCACGCAATTGAAAAACCGCGGGGCGGAAGAGGTGCTTTATGTGAAGAATGGCGTGGTATCGGAGTTTCCACGCTGTAACTTCTTTATCGTGCAGGAGGATGACACAGTGGTTACACCGAGTAGCAACATCCTGTACGGCATCACCCGGAAAAATGTATTGCAATTGGCCGGTCGCAGGTATAAGACGGAGGTACGCGACATTACCCTGCAAGAAGTGCTTCAAGCTAAAGAGGCCTTCCTGACGAGCACAACCAAGCGGATTCTGCCCATCGTGAAGATAGACGACGTTGTAATTGGCAGTGGCAAACCGGGCAACGCAACCTTGAGCCTTCTGCAGGATCTGATTGAGCTAGAGGAGCTAAATGTGAAAAAGCGCTTATCTTAGGCGATTAAGCAAATTGTCTTTTATTTCGAATTTTTAGTATAAAACTTCAGACTTTCTTCAGAATTGCAATGTAAATAGTATGTGTTAAGGCCACATACTATGAAAAATTATTTACTGCTATTTATCTTATTCTTTCCCGTTACTGCCATTTCAAACGAGAATCGGTTTATTCCTGACACTACAGTGGTAGAGCAGCTAAATGACTCTACTCTAAAACCTTTTGAGGAGCGGGGTATGTTGCGGGTGGCACGTTCCGCGATTGTACCGGTCACCATGATTAGTGTCGGGTTGATGCACATGGATGATGAGGGGCTGTTTGAGGGAAGCAGAGGGCTAAGGCGCGTAGTCCGGCGGCACTACAATGATTTTACTACCAATGTGGACGACTATATTTACCATGGTCCAGTGGCGATGGCTGTTGGCCTTAATCTAGCCGGCGTTCACGGCGAGCATCATTTTACAGAGCAGGCAATACTTTTAGGTATGACACATTTGCTCAACCGCACGATCACAAACAACCTTAAATCAATAACCGACATTAAGCGCCCCAATGGAACATCACGCGATGCATTCCCATCAGCTCATACCAGCACGGCTTTCGCATACGCCACTTTTTTTCATAAGGAATATGGGGCCCGTAGCGTATGGTATAGCATAGCAGGATATTCCTTTGCGACTGCTACGGGTGCCATGCGCATTCTCAACGACAAACACTGGCTATCGGATGTATTGGTAGGAGCAGGTATAGGTATTTTGTCTGCTGAGGCTGTGTATATGATTTACCCCCTCATTCAAGAGAAGATTGCGCAAAGCCATTTAAAGAAAAAGAACTTAGCCATGATGCCTTTCTATACTAATGGAGCAGGTGGTATAGCGCTAGTTTATCGTATACTTTAGAAAAGGAAGTGGCAATGGCTTCATGAAATTCGCATTAGTCTGTTGCATGCCTGTTTATTAGCTTACTGGAGTCCGTTGGTATATTTCAAAATTACTCCCTTTCCTTTTTTGCTTCCCTCGCTGGCTATGTACATGGCGCCGTCTTCATCAAATGTGAGCCCCTCGGCTTGACGCAATATTTTTTTATCCAGCGTAAGGCTTTTGCTCAGCTTACCGTCCTGCTCCAACATATAGATGCGCTGATTTACGGCATCAAGCAGGTATAGCGCTTGGTTGCTAGGGTTTATTTCAAGCGAGGACGGCTGCAATACATCATAATCAGACCTTCGTTTTTTTGATGAAGCAGCCACCTGAGATAAGGGGATTTTAATTAATGGATCGCCCTCAAGCCTTTTTGTTTCCAGAGAGAAGATATAAATCGCCTTGTGTCCTTTTATTCTAGGGTCATAGCCTTTGGGCGCTAATAAAAGCCTGTTGTGCTGCGCATCATAGGCCATGCCCTCCATGTTGATGGTCGCAGGCAAAGAAATTTTGTAACTTTTAACCGTTGGTTTTTCATACTCGAAATCCGAAACTTCGAAAATAGTGCCATCACTGCGGAGTACGTAAGCATCCCCATCGGCCACCGAAATGGCCTCATAATCACCGGGGCCGGCAAATGGGACCGCTCTGGTAGTTTTTTTCTCAGCCAGATCAAAAATAAAAATTTTACCTTCTTCATCCTGAATGCATGCCATCGTACCGTTAGGCAGTAAAGCTATACCTGACACTTCTCGCAGCACTGCTGGCAGTTCCCAACTATTGTCAGGTGTGCCCAGTTTGTCCATTAGCACCGTATTGTTTTTTGAGAGTGGAATCAGAGAAGCATTTTGTTTGACCTGTTCTTTCTGCGGTGCTTCTGAAGATTCTCTTAACAGCTCACCCGATTCAGTGAATTGCAGTATTTTTTCCTTGCTGCCTTGCTCTAGTTCTACCTTGAATGTAGTTTGATCGGATGCCTGTATGCGATGTACTTCTTCAACTTTATAATTTTGATAATACTGCTGTAAGTAAGCGTGTATCGACCCCGGAAGAAATTCTTCATCAATCTCTTCTGTATAGCTTACAAGCTTTCCGTCCTCTTGAAATAGCGCAACCCGCTCCCTTCCACTTATTTTAAACTCTGCCTCATACAGCCCATTCTCTTTGTCCCAGTCAACTTGTTTGATGTTTGGATAGGTCTCTATAAACCCAACCTTAACAGCATCCGGCACATCCCGTTTCAGCCAAATATTATCACACGCGCTAAACAGGGTCAGGGAAGAGAGTATACAAGCCAGTATATATCGTTTACTTATCATTTTGCTTTAGATTTAAGTACTGTATGATCTAGTATACAGCGGGAATCTGAAGCAAATCTGAAGAATGAGCTGACCAAGAATAATTAATGCTGCAAAACTGCTAAGCTCTTTTCCTTTTCTGAACGAAACCCTAAAAACTATTTGCATATTTTTTGGGGAGTTGCAGGCAAAGTTTATGTAGCCCATCGGTATAATTGTAGGCAGGCTGCAATTTGTATAAACTACAGATTTTACTCACTATAGCTAAGCCTATACCTAAGGAACCTGCGGCTTTGTTCCCGCTCATAAAGCGCTCAAACATTTGCTCTGGCGAGCTGTCTAGCGGCTTGCCTGTGTTGCTGATGCAAAGCTCCTGTGCCGTTAGGCTAACATAGATAGTACCACTGGGGCAATTATGGCGAATAGCGTTCAGAAGAATATTAGAAAGCAGCACTTCGGCCAAACCTCTGTTAATGGAAAGTGTTGTTGGTTCAAGAGATGTTACTTGATAGGCTAATTCGTGCATTTGCATTATATCATGCAGGTGGGTGATCTGCTCAAGAAGTACCTCATGCAACGGAAGCTCTTCAGTCTCACTGAACTCTCTGTTTTCAATTCGTGTGAGCAGGATCAGCGATTTGTTAAGACGAGATAGCCGATTGACCGATGCGTGCATTTCCTCAAGCATGGAAGCCTGCTGCTGTGTCAGGTTATCTGACTGCATGAAGAGCTCAAGTTTGCTGTTAACAATCGCCAACGGCGTCTGAATTTCGTGTGAGGCATTTTCAGTGAACTCCTTCAGGTTAATGTAGTCATTGTGAATTTTCTTGGTCATGGCCTGTAAAACATCATTCAACTCCTGAAACTCCCGGGTTTTTGTGGGGTTTAGGTATAGCGGCTCACGCTGTGTCAGACTGTAGCGCTTCGCCTTGTCTAGTGTGTCATAAAAATTTAGCCATGTATACTTGTTCACGAAGTAGTTGACACCCGCCAGCCCTATCAATAAAAGCAAGAATATCCACGCCATAGCTAGCATGGTACTTTCAAACAAATCCTCGAAGTCCATCAGGGATTTAAGGATCGTATACTGAAAAGGCTTGCCATTTTGGTAAGCTATGAAAGATAGTTTCCTGAAAGGGATATACTCTTCGTCGTAGGCGCTAAAGATGAGGGTATCAGTTAGCGCCTCAATTACCTTGATCCGGTCGCTGTGTTCTTTTACCAGAATAGCCTCTGAGATGCCTGATGTTACATTGGGTAGTTCATTATGTCGCCGAATATATTCGATTATGTTTTCTTTGTCCGTGAAGAGTTGATCATCTACTTCGTCATATATCTCCGTCTGTAGGATTTTGTAGAAACTGAGCCCGCCCAATAAGAACACAACAATTGAAACGATCAGGTAGTACAGGCTGGTTTTAGTGAGAATGCGCATCAGTAGTTGAATTTGTAACCCATGCCGTAAATTGTCTGAATGGGGTCTTCAGCTCCTGTTTCAATTAATTTCCGGCGCAGGTTCTTGATATGGGTATACACGAAGTCGAGCGAGTCTAGCGTCTCGATATGATCTCCCCAAAGATGCTCGGCTATGGAGTCCTTGGTTAGCACGCGGTTTTTGTTTGATACAAAATAGAGGAGCAGTTCGAACTCTTTTTTTGTGAGTGTCATTTTTCGCCCTTCCACCAAGGCCTCGGCAGACTCTGGGTATACTTCCAAGCTGCCTAGTTGAATAACTTTTTGACTGGTTATGTTGCGCCGTCTGATAACAGATCTGAGTCGTGCATTCAGTTCAGAAAGGTGAAAGGGTTTGGTGAGGTAATCGTCTGCACCTAATTCCAGCCCTGAGATTTTATCGTCCAGCGCATTTTTCGCAGAAATGATAATGATGCCAGCCTCTGGGTTATTGGTCTTCAGTAACCTAATCAGGTCGAGTCCATTTCCTCCGGGTAAGGTCAGGTCTAGGATAACGCAGTCGTAGTCTTGGTTAGCGATCTTGCGCCAAGCCTTCCGAAAATCTTCTGCCGACTCGCAGGTATAGCCAACCTGTTGCAGGTACGCTACAATGGAGGCGTTCAGTGCGCTTTCATCTTCTATTATCAGCAGTTTCATCCGAGAGGGTATAATACCGAAGTATAAGGACGAAATCTGTAGGAATTCTGTTGTTGGAGTTTAGCAGTGTTTAGAAAATGCGGATACGACGTTCTCTTTCTCTCTTCTCCCGTTCCTTCTCACGTCGCCTTTGGTCTCTTTCGCGCTTCTTCTCTTGGTTGCGCTTGGCTTGGTTCTTCCAGTCCTCATAGGTCCTTACCACACGTTCCGTTAGCCTATCGAAGATATTCTCCGGCTCTGGCGGCGCTTCCCGGAAGGAATCGCAGTTCAAAAGGCCGTGCAAGTGCGCAGGGAGCGGAGCGAAACGGCTGTTGCGCAGATCGGCGTAGGTCTTATCCTGTGCTACCCGACGCATAAACTCACCCCATACCGGAAGCGCCGTGCGAGAGCCTTGTCCCTCGGTTATGGTGCGGAAGCGCACTTTTGGGCTTTCCGCTCCGACCCATACCCCCGTCACCAGATCCGGTGTAACACCGATGAACCAGCCGTCGGCATGCTCTTGTGAGGTGCCTGTCTTTCCGGCGATGTCCATGCGCAAGCCATACTGCGTGCGCAGCTTGGCTGCGCTCCCCTCTTCCACAACGCCCTGCAGCAAGTGTAGCATAATCGCGGCGTTTTCACGGGAAAGCACGCGGCGGGAATCACTGCCATTGTGGTGTTGGCGCAACACGCGCCCGTCGCGGTCCTCGATGCGGGTGATGTAAACAGGTACGGCCCTGTATCCGCCATTGGAGAAAGAGGCGTAGGCGCTCACCATCTCCAGCAATGAGAGGTCGGCGGTGCCGAGCGCAAGTGACGGCACCTGCGGCAGGTCCTGCTGTATACCCATGCGTTTGGCTAAGGCCGCTGTGCGGTCCACGCCTGTCTCCAAGATTAATTGAGCTGAAATGGTGTTGACGGACTGTGCCAAAGCGCCGCGCATGCTATACTCACCGCCATATTGTCCGTTTGCGTTTCGGGGTGACCAATCTTCGTACTCTGGGTACACCGTCTGTTCGTTGGCGAAATAGGTGCAGGGGGCTATTCCTTTTTCCAACGCGGCGGCATACACAAAAGGCTTAAAGGTAGAGCCCACCTGCCGGCGTGACCGGACATGGTCGTACTTGAACACGTGGTGATTGATGCCACCCACCCAAGCGCGCACATAGCCCGTGCTCGGCTCCATGGATAACAGACCAGTATTCAGGAAGCGCTGGTAATAGGCCAGTGAATCCATCGGGCTCATGGGCTTAGACGTGTTGCCACTCCAACTGAACACATTCATAGGTATAGGCTTCCTGAAAGTTTCCAAGACCTCCTCATCAGATACGCCGTTTGCCTTAAGTTTTTTATAGCGGTCGGAGCGCTGCATAGCCAGCTGTATCACAGAGGCATCTTTCCCCCATGGCGTGCGGCCTTTCCAGTGTGTGTTGAACTGCTGCTGCAACTGGGCCATCTGCTTGCGTACAGCCTGTTCTGCATGGCGCTGCATACGCGAGTCGATGGTCGTGTAAATCTTCAGACCATCGGTGTAGAGGTTGTAGGGTTCTCCGTTTTTCTTGCGCTGCGATGCTGCCCAGTTTACCAGTTCCTGCCGCAGCTGTTCCCTAAAGTAAGGAGCCAAGCCATCGTTATGGGTGGTGTAGTGATAGTTTAATTTAAGTGGTTTTTCTTTAAGGGAATCAGCCTGTTGAGGCGTTAGGTAGTTGTATTTTGCCATCTGGCCCAACACCACGTTACGGCGCTGCAGTGAGCGCTCCGGGTATAATCGCGGGTTATAGCTGGTTGTGGCTTTGAGCATACCGATCAGCACGGCCGCCTGTTCTGTTTTGAGCGAGTCGGCGGTGGTGTTAAAGAAGCGGCGGGAGGCACGCTCGATGCCGTACAGGTTGCCGCCCATCGGCACGGTGTTCAGGTAAAGCTCCAACAATTCTTGTTTAGTGTAAATGCTCTCCAGCTTTCGGGCGATGATCATCTCGCGCAGTTTGGTGACGGGCATATCCCAGCGGCGGTGACTCTTGCGCGGAAACATGTTCTTGGCCAGCTGCTGACTCAGCGTACTGCCGCCGCCAGAGTTCTCCTGTCGCATCAGTAATGTTTTGAAGAACACACGCAGCACACTGCGCGTATCCACGCCCCCGTGCTCGTAAAAGCGCACATCCTCCGTGGCGATCAGCGCATCGATGGCAACGGGGGCTATCTCATCGTAGCGGATATTGGTGCGGTCCTGTATGTAGTAGCGGCCCAGCAGCACGTTGTCAGTGGAGTATACCTCGGAGGCGGTGTTGTTCTGAATGGCCTTGAGCTCTGCACGGGAAGGTATGGAGCCGCCGATAAAGCCAGTGTAAACCGCGAAGTAGAATACCGTAAAGGCCAAGAGCACGAACAGCAGCCCTTTTAGCGCCATACGAAACACGATGCGTAAGTCTGACAATTTGGGCTCTTTCCAGTTGTACTGGCGCAAAGTCTGCCATTTCTGCTGCCAATAGGCTCCCGTGAATTTGGGTTTCTGACTCTCAAAGAAAAGTCGGAACTGTGTCCCGAGGAATGTAAGTAGGGGCACGATAATGCCGTATACAATTAATCTTAAAAGCTTTAAAAGCAAACGCTTCATATAAGGTAAGTGTTTCTATCCTGCTAAGGCAGGTGCAGCCGGAATTAGGCAATAACCACGCCATACCTTGCCTGAGTTTCACAAGCAGTACGACAAAATCCCTTTACCGGACATATCTCTTTTTAAAGTGACTTTCGAAGTAACGCTTTTTATTCGGTTCTATTTCAGAATTTTAATACAAAGCAGATACCATCAGACAGGTAGCGGCAGGCAGACTTATATCCAAACCCTCATCTCCAAAAAGAAGTATGTGCAATTTGTCAATAAGTGGGGTATCGCTTTTGGGGCGTGCTGTTGGCTAGTTCGCAGCTGTAAAATTAGTGATCCCGCAATTTTATAGGTAATTTTGGTGAAAGATCTGAAGTAGCATCTACTTTAGGCCATACGCATTATATTACACCCTTTACATGAACTTAGATCAGATTCTGCAACTGGTTAATCAGGTTACGCAGACGACCGTGACAGAGGAGGCGCCACGTGTAGACCAAGAGGCCAAATGGCCTGAGGAAAGCATCAGGGCCATGCAACGCAACGGATTGGCCGGATTGGTCGTGTCACGTGAAGCGGGCGGAATGGGGCAGGGGCTCTATGCCTTGGCCCGGACCTGCGAAACCATTGGCGGTGTTTCCGCATCAACGGCACTTTGCTTTGGAATGCATTGCGTTGGTACAGCTGTAATTGGCGCCAAAGCCACCCCGCAGCAGCAGAAGGATTTTCTGGAGCCGATTGCTGCCGGTGAGCATCTTACTACACTAGCACTGAGCGAACCCGGTTCAGGCTCTCATTTCTACTTCCCTCAGACGCAATTGCTCGTCGAGCCAGATGAGCAGTACTTAATCCGTGGTAGCAAGACTTTTGTGACCAACGGTGGCAAGGCCGACTCTTATGTAGTGTCTACCATGGGAGTGGAGCCGGATGCTACGCTACATGAGTTTTCGTGTGTGGTGATGGAGAAAGACCGCCACGGCTTGGAGTGGGGACCCGAGTGGAAAGGGCTTGGCATGCGGGGCAACTCTTCCCGAAGCTTGACTTTGAATGATGTGCGTGTGCCTTCCCAGAACCTGTTAGGTGCCCGTGGCGATCAATTGTGGTATATTTTCCAAGTGGTGGCCCCTTTCTTCCTGACTGCCATGTCGGGTACTTATCTGGGCATTGCGCAGGCGGCTTTTGACAATGTGCGGCAGCACCTGATGGACCGCACGCACCGCCACAGTGGCATGTCGCTTTCGCAGCTGGCTTTGCTGCAGCACCGTGTCGGCACGCTTTGGGCCAACATTGAACGCACCCGCCGATTAATCTACCATGCCACGGAGCAGGCCGACTTGGGTGACCCGGGTGCCGTACTGCCTATACTTTCAGCAAAAGCGGAGGTTGCAAATTGCGCAGTGGATGTGGTGAATGAAGCCATGACGCTAGCCGGTGGCATTGCCTATCGTGACAACTCCCGCCTCGACGTACTGCTGCGCGATGCTCGTGCCGCACACGTAATGGCACCAACCACCGATCTGCTATACACTTGGCTAGGGCGGGCGCTGCTTGATCAACCTATTCTGGATAGTTAGTCTGAGGAGAAGGTATGACACTTATCTTACACACTGGCCTGCATAATGCCACTTTGCAATTGCTTGAAGAAAACCTTAAAGGCATTCAGCTCGAAGCCATTGCGGATAGCGCCATTAGGGGGAACTCGGTAAGCCTGCAAACGTGCGGAGCCCTACTCATCGGGGAGGAGAGCGATAATCCGGTGCGTCTTGCGCAGGAGGCTTTTTCCAAGGACAAGGGCATTTCTGTTCTTATTATCAATGATAAGAGCAACCATCAGAAAGTAAAGCAGGCGCTACAGTTCGCACCCTTTGTAGGACCAACCATCCAGACGGTTTCTAACGAATTGGGAGCGGGCTTGGTACCCATTATCGAGGATTCGCTGCAGCGTACAGAGCAGCGCCGTAATTACGTACGCATACGCTCCTCCAGTTCTCACTTGCAGTCTTTTTCTCCAAACTACATGGAGAAGGTGCGGGTTAGCTACATGACCCGTGTGCTCGATGAGGCCCCGATCGGAGCTGCCTTGCTAGGAAAGGATGGTACGGTGCTCAATGTGAACGCCTACATTCTGCGTTTGCTGGGCCTTACGGATAAGGAAATATTGGGTATTCAATTTTCTGCCCATTTTTCGGAGCCGGAGCGAAATGCCCTACAGGATTTTATTACAGACGGCTACCACAGCAAGGACAAGCGCACGTTTGAACTCGTTCAAGGGGAAGCGCGCAAGTTTTTGGAAATTTCCATAGGTGACATTGATGCCAACAGCAATGCCCCTTATAAAATTGCCATCGTCAACGATGTGACTTCAGCCACGGAGGCGCAACAGCACACCCTTGCCCACTTGGAGGAATTGCAGACGTTGAATGAGGAGTTACGTCGAGTGAATGAGGATCTGGACACTTTCGTGTACACGGCCTCGCATGACCTCAAGTCACCTATACTGAACATCGAAGGACTTGTAAACCTGCTTGAAGAGACACTAGACCCGCAGCAAGCGGAGGCACTGCTCGAACTGGAGCATATCCGCCGCTCCGTGGAGCGCTTTAAAAGTACGATAGAGGACCTTACTAAAGTGGCCCGTCTGCAGCGCAACATGGAGCAGGAAGCCTCTGAACTGGATGTCGTCCAACTGGCTGCGGATGTGCAGCAGCTTTTGAAAACGGAAGTTGAACAGTCTGGCGCCGAAATACACGTCTATACTCAAGAAGCGCCTACGCTCAACTTCTCGAGAAAGAACTTCAAGAGCATTCTTCTCAATCTGCTCAGTAATGCGATCAAATACCGCTCACCTGACCGAACGCTTCAAATCCATGTCAGAACCAGTATGCAGAATGGCTTTTTTGTGTTGACGGTACAAGATAACGGGCTTGGTATACCTGCCGGAAAGCAGGAGAGAGTCTTCCAGCTATTTAAGCGCATGCACGTACACGTGCAGGGGAGCGGCGTGGGGCTTTACATCGTTAAACGCATTGTTAACAACAGCGGCGGTACAGTGCAGGTGGAGAGCAAGGAAAACGTAGGAACCACATTCTCTGTGTCTCTACCGATAGTTTGATTCAGATCGCACTAAATAGGCTACCTGTCTGATTGCAGCCACTCTCTGGCATCCTCCTCCGACAGAAAGCAGCGGGTCTCTAGTTGTGGGTTGGCCTGCTTGAGTTTACCGCTGATTGCTTCACTGCTCATCTGTTGCAGGGCGTCCGGCGACGTCACCATAGCCAATTTTTTAAGCCTAGTTTTTGGGAGCACGTGCTGCGCGGTGTTAATCAGCCAGCCTTGGTCTTCGAGGGTAAGAACGCCGAGGCGCTGGTTGTTGAGAAGGAACGAGCTAAGTCGGTGTTCCGTTACCGCACGAACCGCTTTCAATATACCGTAGCGGTACTGCCGACTTTGCGGCACGCGCAACCAGTGCATGTTCATAATTCCACTGCTCTGATCAATGGCAATCGACACGAAGTCAGTGCGTACTTGCAGCTGTTCGGGAAGGGTAGTGGCCGCTGAAATCTGTTGTCCGCTTTGGGCAGGGGCTACTGGAACGTGCGCTTTACCGCGCCGCAAGAGCTCTGTCCGTATCAGCTTCATGTTGAAATTAAGCGGTATACGGAAAGTTTCATCCTCCAACGTTTGCCTGTTCAAACCCTCCAAAAGCCAGTCTTTCGCCTTCTCCTTATCCTCAAAGACTTTTGCCTCATAAGGTAAGTCCCCAACCGATTCCATAACGCTATGCACTATTCCAACAGTCTCTTTTCCTTGAGGGAGAACTCTGGCAACCCGACGTATTGGTGATTTTTTCATAGCCTCGCGCACAAAAGAGCTCAGCCAGCGTCGGTCTTCTTCATTCAAGTGAAAAACGGCGGGCACATCTATAAGCATTAATTCGGCTCGCAGCAGTACCGCAGCACGTGCCAGTAACCGAATGGCATGTTTTAACTCAAATGAACAAATGCTTTTGGACCATTGCGCATACATAAACTTTATGCGCGGGCAGTAACTGATAGAAAGCGAATCGGGCGACATTTCCTGTTCAGAAATGTAAACCGGTTGTTTTATGTCCTTTAGCTGGTGCTTTTGCAAGCTCAAAATCGAATTATTCATGTATCTCAAAATATCTAGGCCCTTGCCGAGGCAAATTAGGTTCGGACCAATGTCCGATGGCAAACAGCGTCAGTGATTTTGTGGCTTCCTTGGTGCGAGGAAATAGCATGCTTAACATAGCTATGGAAGGGAAACCAAATTATAACTAGCTGAGTTCAAGGTTATTATTGTTTTTGCATTAAACCTGTTATTATACGGTCCTATTTGTTTTGATACAATGCTGTTTACTTATTATTGCCGGCAGGTTACCCTTAAATCCTACAAGTTCACCCACTTATTTTTTGGATGAATTTTCTGGATTATTTATAAAAATTATCTCCTGCGAAGCGTGTCACGTAGTATAGAGGCAAGTGAAATCCTTATATAAGAAGACGATATGAAAACTGAAGATAGACTACCTGAAGAAGCGGATGTCGTATTGATTGGAGCAGGTATAATGAGCGCAACATTGGGTATGATGCTGAAGGAGCTGCAGCCTGATCTGCGGATTGCCGTGTTTGAACGATTGGAGGAAGCCGCGGCAGAAAGTTCTGATGCTTGGAACAATGCCGGGACCGGCCATGCAGCTTTCTGTGAGTTGAACTACACCCCAGAAAAAGCGGACGGCTCCATCGAAACATCCAAGGCTGTGAGTATTGCGGAATCCTTTGAAATTTCACGTCAGTTCTGGGCCTACCTCATACAGCGGGAGCATATACAATTGCCTGAGAATTTTATTCAGAGCATACCGCACATTAGTTTTGTATGGGGTGATGGCAATGTGGAGTTCCTGAGAAAACGTCATGCAGCGCTCACGCAGTGTCACCTTTTTGAGGGGATGCTTTATTCGGAGGATGTGGAAGAGTTGGAGAACTGGATGCCGCTCGTGATGCAAGGCCGCGACTTGATCGAGAAGGTAGCTGCCACACGCATGGACCAAGGAACGGATGTGAACTTCGGAACACTCACCCGCTGTATGTTTGAGCAACTGAGCAAAATGGACGGGGTTACACTGCACTTTGGCTACGAGGTGCGCAGGCTTCGCCAGAAAGAGGACAACAGCTGGCGCATACGGGTGAAACACCGTGCCAGCGGAGAAAAGCACAAAGTAAGGGCTAACTTTGTGTTTATCGGGGCGGGTGGTGGCTCACTGCCACTTTTGCTCAAGTCAGGTATACCAGAGGGAAAAGGCTTTGGCGGTTTCCCGGTGAGCGGACAGTGGCTCAAATGCACCAACCCCGCTGTGATCGAACAGCACCAAGCCAAGGTATACGGCAAGGCCTCAGTAGGCTCGCCGCCTATGTCCGTGCCGCACCTCGACACCCGTTTCATCAACGGCAAGCGGGAGCTGCTTTTTGGGCCCTATGCCGGCTTCACCACCAAGTTTCTCAAAAACGGATCTTTCTTCGATCTGCCGCTTTCACTCAAAATAAACAACCTGCACCCCATGCTCGCTGCCGGAGCGAAGAACCTACCGCTCAGCAAGTACCTGATCGATCAAGTGCGTCAGTCGCCGGATGAGCGGGTGGAGGCTTTGCGCGCTTATTACCCGGAGGCTAGGAGCGAAGACTGGCAGCTGGAAGTTGCCGGGCAGCGTGTGCAGGTGATCAAAAAAGACCCTAAGCACGGTGGTGTGCTGGAGTTCGGGACAGAGATAGTTGCCGGTGCCGATGGGTCACTAGCGGCCCTGCTGGGTGCCTCACCGGGCGCGTCTACGGCGGTTTCTATTATGATCAACCTGCTGCAGCGCTGCTTCCCCGAAAAGATGCAGTCTCAGGAATGGCAAAACAAACTCAATGAGATGATTCCTTCCTATGGAGAATCCTTGGCGGAGAAAGCAGCGCTGCTACGGGAGGTGCGCGCATGGACCAGTGAGGTGCTGGGTTTGAAGGAGCCGGTTGAACCGAAGCGCGAACAGGTATAAACTCAAAACAGGTATAAACAAAACGCCTCTCAAACCGAAGTTTGAGAGGCGTTTTCATGTAGCTAGGTATAAGCCAGCTTACCAGATTCTTATTCTGTCTTCTGGTGCGATATAGAGCTTGTCACCCGGCTTCACGTTGAAGGCCTTGTACCAAGCGTCCATGTTCACAGGCGCACCGATCGTACGGTATTTGCCCGGCGAGTGCGTGTCCGTCAGGATAAGCTGTGCCTCTGTCTCAGGAAGGATATTGGTTCTCCATACCTGAGCCCATGACAGGAAGAAGCGCTGATCTGGCGTGAAGCCGTTGATCTTCTTCTTGGACTTGCCCTGCTTTGTCATCTTAAAGGCTTCGTAAGCGGCGCTCAAGCCACCCAAGTCACCGATGTTCTCACCCAGCGTCAGTTTACCGTTCACATGGATGGTGTCCTGCACAGTATAATCATTGAACTGCTGAACCAGCTGGTCCGCTCTTTCTTGGAAGCGGGCGCGGTCTTCGTCCGTCCACCAGTTGCGCAGGTTGCCGTCTTTGTCGTACTGGCTGCCTGAGTCGTCGAAACCGTGAGAGATCTCGTGGCCGATCACAGCACCGATACCACCATAGTTCACGGCATCATCCGCATTCGGGTCGAAGAACGGGAACTGCAGAATACCAGCGGGGAAAACGATTTCGTTCATCACCGGGCTGTAGTAGGCGTTCACGGTCGGAGGTGTCATGCCCCATTTGGTTCTGTCAACCGGCTTGCCTAGCTGGCTTACCATGTCGTTGTAGCCCCACTGACCAGCATTGCGCACATTCTGGAAAAACGTGTTGCGGTTGATATCCAGATCTTGGTAGGTCTTCCATTTCTCTGGGTATCCTACTTTCGGACGGAAGGTATAGAGTTTAGCAAGTGCTTTCTCTTTTGTTTCAGGTGTCATCCAGTCCAGCCCTTTGATGCGGATCTCGTAAGCCTTGATCAAATTGGCGATCATCTCGTCCATTCTGGCTTTGGCTTCCGGCTTAAAGTGCTTCTGCACGTACAGCTGTCCAAGTAGCTCACCTATAGTGCCGTCTGTCAGCTGTGCCATGCGCTGCCAGCGTGGCGTCTGTACCTTCTGGCCAGACAGCGTCTGCGTGAAGGCGAAGTTCGCATCTACGAAGTCAGAGCTCAGGTATGGCGCTGCTGACTTCAGTACATTGAACTGCAGATAGGTCTGCCAATCAGCTACCGGCGTAGAGGTTAGCATACCGTTCAGCTCGGTGAAGAACTTCGGGTTGTTCACCAAGATAGTGTCCTCACCAGTAACCTTCAGCTTCGACATCAGCTGTTTCCATTCCATGTTTGGCGTGGTGTTGCTGAAGTCTGCTACGGCAAATTTGTTGTACGTCTTGTGTGGGTCGCGCATCTCAACGCGGGCCATCTGAGCTTCTGCCATCTTCTTCTCGATGTTGAAGATGGTCTCAGCGTTTTTCTGGGCGGTGGCTTGATCAGTGCCAGTCAGCGTGAAGAGCTTCGTGATGTAATTCTTGTAAGACTCCTGAATGCGGGTGCTGCGGGCATCATTCTTCAGGTAGTAGTCGCGATCTGGCAGGGTGGTGCCACCTTGGCTCAGTTGCGGGATCATCACTTCCACATTCTTGCGGTCCTGACCCACGTAGAAGCCAAACATTGGGGCTGCTGCACCAGTGCTGCGCAGATATGCCACTTCATGCAGCACACCGTTCACATCCTGTATACCTTTAATGCGCTCCAGATCAGCTTTGATCGGCTCGTAGCCCAATTTATCAATAGAAGCGCTGTCCATGGCGGCGGCGTAGAAATCACCTACGCGGCGCTCAATGGAGCCAGCGGGTGCGTTGTTCTTGGCAGCGGCATCATTCAGGATCGTTCTTACAGCGATGATATTGAAGTCACGCAGCTGGTTAAAGCTTCCCCAGCGGGTTTCTTTGGCAGGAACAGGGTTTTTGCGCAGCCATACGCCATTGGCATAGGTATAAAAATCATCGCCCGGTTTCACGCTCAGGTCCATGTTGGTCTTGTCGATGAACTTGGACTGGCCGGCAGGTTTACCGCCATTTTGGGCCGAAGCCTCCAGAGCGCAGAAAGTAGCCGCTCCGAAAAGCAGCAGCCTCAGGCGGTTCTTCCAGACAGACGTCTCTCTCTCTGTGTGAGACAGGGTGGTGGTGTCTTTTGTGTTTTTCATGTTAGATTGAATGTTTTAAATAGATTTCAAAAAGCTTTCGTTAAACGGAAATTATTTTGAATGCCCTAAAATAAGGCTTATTAGCGACATGTATGCTGATTATTTTTTGAGCCTTATGCCGGGCGTTGCAGCAGGTATAACACAGGCAAGCTGTTTTTAGTTTGCCGCCAAGCTTTTGAGCCCCCTGCAGCATCAAGCAGATACTCTTCAACTTTGCAGAAGACCAGCAGTATACCAATAGTATGAAGCTTGTTGCATTTTGGATCCTGTTTCTGGCGATTGTGTCCCTCCTCATGGCCTTTGAGCCTATGGCCATAGCACAACAGCAGACAGTTAAACCGTCAAAACCCAGCAGCACCATTGGTTATACCCTGAGCCACCCCTTACATACCGTGCAGGGCATAAGTAAACAAGTGAGCAGCGAGTTGCTCTTATCACAGCAGGGTAAACAGATTGAGCGGGTAAAGGTGTCGGTTCCCGTCCGATCCTTTGACAGCGGCAACCGTCGCCGGGACCGGGATATGCTGAAAGTAACGGAAGCAGAGCGGTACCCGGAGGTGACCTTTGTGAGCTCAGAAATTGCAGAGCGAGACGGAGCGCTTGCTGTAAAGGGTCAGCTTTTCTTTCATGGCGTGACGCAGGAGATCGGGTTCACAGCACGCCAGTACAGACAAGGGGAGGACATGGTGGTGGAAGGCGGCTTTGAGATCAGCTTAGAGCAATTCAGTATCAAGCGACCTTCCATATTAACTATGAAAGTAAAGGATCAGCTGCAGGTACAGTTTCAAATGGTCTATTAAAACCAAATCACTAGCGCTAGAAACAAACGTCTAGACTTTAATCTGTTTGCTCATCAAGAGCCTCGGACTGCCGTCCAAGTAATAGTCTGCCACCTCTTCCTTCACTTCAAATCCCAACCGGGTATAAATGCTGATGCCAGCGGCATTGTCGGGATGTACGGTCAGGTATAGTGTTGCAACTCCCTTCGTTTCCATCTGACCTATGCAGGCGGCCATCAGCTTCTCGCCGATGCGCTTGCCCCTGTGTGCGGGGAGTACGCCTAGTGAGAGCAGCCAGCCCAAGGATTTATCTTGATTGTAATGCGCCAGCATATAGCCGACAAGCTCACCTGCTGTTTCGGCCACCAGCAGATAATCACCTGTCACATCATAGAACTGCCGCAGTACGAAAAGCGGGTAGCTATCCGCCCCAAAAAGGAGCTGGTCGATCGCTTTAACCTCCCGGAGGTCACTGAGCTGTGCGTGACGGATTGTGATCATGAGACAGGTATAGTGCTGAGTTAATCTTGTTTACCCTTCAGCAGGTTGATGCTGATCGTAGCTAAGTCAGAATCCGGAAAGCGTCGGAAAGCACCTTTATCAGGATGCAAGCCGGCTTCGCCTGCCACTTTATGGAATACTTCCACCTCTACGATGTATTGGTCTGAGAATCCATGGGTTGCGTCGTAGGCGGTGGCAGCTGTTTTGCCAAGGTTAGCTGCTGCCAAGGCAGGGGGGATGGTATGCAGTTCCATGGTCAACAGACCGAACTTATCCACATAGGGCGTCCATTTTTTGAGGTGCTCCAGCAGGTTGTCCTCTACCTCGTTGTTGCTAATGCGCATGCCCCGAAAGGCAAAGGCACCTGTAGACTCACTCAGCCTGCTTTCGGTACGTTTGCTCGGGCGCTCCCAGATGCGGTTGTGGTCAAGGAAGGTGCGTACGTTTAGCAGTTCCTTCAGGTTAATGTTGTAGTTTTCGCGCAGGTCATCGGCCAGCAGGTCGGGCCTGCCAATGTCGCCCCAGATCACTTTGGCCCAAATGTCTGCCTTAATGAGGTTGGCGCGAGTTACCTTGAGGGCTGCTTGGTTGTAGTCGGCACCAACTAGAAAGAGCGGGTACTGGTCCAGTACCTTGCCGCGGGCGGTTTGCCGCTCGATCACGTCGAACATGTGCTGCAGGAAAGCGCCGTTACCGCAACCCATATCCAGTATACCTTTCGGCTGCTCGTGTATCGGCCGGTTGAAGAGCTCGATGATAATCTCGTCAATCACATTGAAGTACGTAGCGTGAGCCCCACCACTGCCCCATACGTTCATCTCACGGTCCACATGTAACTCAGGCGATCCCTCCGGCTTGTCCCAGAGCACATTCGGATTCCCGAAAATCAAGTCATCCAGATGCCTGAAAGTAGGGATGTACGACACGGTCACCCCATAGGCACTTCCGCGTTTGGCAAAGAACACACCCTCTTCAGTATATTCATACTGCTCGCGCACCTTTCGGAACCAGCCCAAATGGGCGAACAAGTCCAGAATCTTTCGGAAGTCCTCATGGTTTTCGTGAAACTCCTCTGGGCTGAAACGCGATTCCATGAAGTATTTATGAAACATGCCGTTCATACCCAGCAACACAATCGTCGGTCCCATCAGCAAGCCCTCTATGTGGAGCAGGATCTGTTGCTGTACCTCGCGCTCATCACCTTCGTCAGACAAAGTAAGCCCATAGTTGTTTTTATACCTGTCAGCGATCTGAGCCCATAGCTGGTAGGGCTCCTTTTCAAATTTGCGGGGATGGTACTTGCCGGACAGTTGCATGAGCTTCACCACATCCTCATACAGGTATACCAGCCTGAAGGCAATATGACCTCGGTCCGTGACGCGATAGGAGATCCGGTCAGTGACATTGTCGAGCTGCTGCTCGAGCCAGCCCTGTGAACAGAGCACCCGGAGTGCGACATTGAGGTAGCCATCGTTGGCTTTGAATTGGTTTACAAGTGCTTCAAGCGTCGCCTCGCCAACCTCCAGCAAGTAGGGCAGCACCCCGTGCTGGTGCAGGCTAAAGGCAGTAGGGGCTGTGACGATGCCATCGAGGTGGCGGAATATCGTATCGCGTAGTTCGTTCTTATTTCTCATATCCGGTTGTGGTTCGCACTAAGTGATGTACGGCGTTTCGTGCCTATGTTGTTTGGCCTAGGCTAGTTTAGGGCCTAAGCAGTGTGCGGCAAGCTGTAAAAGTAATAAATATCATTTTTTAGACTAATCACAGTCATATTTCAAGGTAAGAAATTTCTCCAATATTACATCTGAAACTAAACCATCGAACTGACATGAAAATTTTAAATCTAACATTGATCCTTGCGGGATTCGGCCTATTAGCCTCCTGCAACACCGCCAACGAGCAAGAAACGGCGGTAGCCTCCACACAGACAGAAGAACCGCAGGGTGCCGGACAGTCCGCTGTGGCAGACGACCAGTCGCAGCAGAACATCGTGCAGGTTGCTTCCGGCTCACAGGACCATACCACACTGGTAGCTGCCGTTAAAGCGGCCGGACTTGTGGATGCCCTAGCCAATGCAGGCCCTTTTACGGTGTTCGCTCCAACAAACGCGGCATTTGATAAACTGCCGGCAGGTACCGTGGATGGCCTGCTCAAACCTGAGAACAAAAGCGATCTGAAGAATGTGCTGCAGTATCACGTGTATGTGGGCGTAATTCCGATTGAGCGATTTGACAATGACATGAGTCTAGGTCAGGTAAACGGCGGTCGCGTTACATTGGGGCTTAACGGTGAGCAGGCGACTGTGAACGGGGTGAACATTCTGGCTTCCATACCTACTTCAAATGGCATCATCCACGTAATCGACCAAGTGCTGCTACCAAAATAACGGGCTTATATCGTCATCTTTTAAACAGCCCGAGCTTACTGGATAAGCTCGGGCTGTTTTTATATAGACTGGGTAAGATTTTAAAATTAAACATATTTTTTAGTATATATTTTATACGGTTTCCGTAAAAGGCTCTGGATTAAGGCTTAAAATATCTTCAACCTTAAAATCAGCGCATAATGAAAATCAAACCTTTAGCAAGAATTATGAGATGGGGCAGCTTGGTGCTGCTGCTGGGAACCGCCGCCTGCAGCCAGCGCACCACCCCGACAGCCGAAACCGACACGACTACGGCAACTGCTGAGTCGGTTAGCCCGGCCACGACCGGCTCCGCCTATCAGATTCCGGTGGATTATTATACCTTGGACAATGGGCTTAAAGTGGTGCTCTCCCAAGACAAAACGGCTCCGTTGGCTACCATTGCCGTTTACTACAACATCGGCTTTCGCATCGAGCCGAAGGACCGCACCGGTTTCGCCCATCTCTTTGAGCACATGATGTTCCAAGGCTCTGATAACTTGGGCAAGATGGAGTTCATCCAGCTGGTGCAGAAAAACGGCGGTATCCTCAACGGCTCAACCCGCTTTGATTTTACCAACTATTTCGAGATTGTGCCGGCGCATAAGCTGGAGACCATGCTCTGGGCCGAGGCCGATCGCATGCGCGGACTCAATATCACACAGGAGAACCTGACCAACCAGCAGGGAGTGGTGAAGAATGAGGTGAAAGTAAACGTGCTCAATCAGCCTTATGGGGGCTTCCCATGGCTCGACATGCCGCAGTACGCCAACAAGAACTGGTACAATGCGCATAACTTCTACGGTGATTTAGAAGACCTTGACGCCGCCAACCTAGAGGACGTAAAGTCCTTCTTCGATACCTTTTACTCGCCAAACAATGCCGTACTGGTTGTGGTGGGTGACTTTGAAACCGGAGATGCTAAGAACTGGGTGAAGCAATACTTTGGCGATATACCCTCCGCAACGCTGCCCGAGCCTGTTGACCTGACCGAACCGCGTCAGGAGAAGGAGCAGCGTTTCACCAAGGATGACAAACTTGCCAACCGCCCAGCAATAGCCTTTGCCTACCACATGCCGGAGCGAAATTCACCGGAGTACTATGCAATGGGGCTGTTAGATCAGATTCTGCTGCAGGGCAACGACAGCCGCCTTTATCAGGCACTGGTGCAGGAGCGGGGCTATACCGGCTCTGTGGACGGCGGCATCAACGCCTTCCTTGGCAACATGTTCAACTACAACGGACCGATGCTGTGGATGGGCAGCCTGATTCACGATCAGAATGTGGCCTCTGACGAAATTATGGCTGTGGTGGATCAGGAAATACAGAAGCTACAGCAGGAGGGTATCAGCCAGGAACTGGTTGATTTGGCGATCGTTAAAATCCGCGCATCGCTCTACGATCAACTGAGCGCCTCCTCGGGTTTTGGCAAAGCGGACATGCTTGCCTCTTTCGCCCTATTCGACGACGATCCTAGTCGCATCAACCGCATAGAGGCGGAGTTTAGAAAAGTGACGCCCGAGTTGTTGCAGAAAACCATTCAGGAGTATCTGCGTCCGACAAACAGAACTGTCTTAGTTGTAAACCCACTCGCTAAAAGCTAATCGCTATGTATAAGAAACTAATCACGATAACACTGAGCGCCATGTTGGGCCTTACATCAGGTATAGCCTTGGCGCAGAAGCAAACCCCGCCTGAAGGGGGCACTCCGAAAAACTTTACACTACCTGCCAAAGAGGAGTTTGAACTCCCTAATGGCCTCTCGGCTACCATGGTGCCCTATGGTGAAATCCCCAAGGTGGTGGTGAGCATGGAAGTGCAGGTCGGTAACGTGCACGAGACGGAAAAAGAAAACGGTCTTGCCGATATTGTAGGCAACCTGATGCAGGAGGGAACCCCCACCCGCAACGCCCGCCAACTGGCCGAGGAAGTGGCCCGCCTTGGCGGATCGCTGTCTGTGAGTGTGGGGCCGAATCAGACGTGGATCTCCGGTTCGGCGCTTTCAGAGTACGGTCCGGAGCTGGTTGCTATTATGGCTGACTTGGTACAGAATCCGGCTTTCCCGGAGTCGGAGCTCGACCGTATCAAGAATGACTTCAAGCGGCAGACCAACCTGCAGCGCCAGCAACCGGGTTCTATCGCACAGACCAAGTACCGGGGAGCTATCTATGCCAATCATCCCTATGGACGCGACTTGCCAACCGATGCCATGATTGAAGGCTTTACGGCCGCACAGGTACGCGATTTTTATCAGAAGCAGTTCGGCGCCGATCGTACCACGATATACGTGGCCGGCATGTTCGATGAGGGGGAGATGAAAGAGGCAATTACTTCCACGCTGAGCAATTGGACAAAAGGCCCCGCCCCGCAGATCGAAGTGGCCAAGCCCGTTACCAAAGGCACCATGATCGTGCAGGACCGTCCGGGGGCGCCCCAGTCCACGATCGTGTTCGGCCTGCCGGTGGTAGACCCCTCGCACCCGGATTACATGGCACTGCGTGTAACCAACTCGCTGCTGGGCGGCTCCTTCGGGTCCCGTATAACCCGCAACATCCGCGAAGACAAAGGCTATACCTATTCGCCCTACAGCACACTGGCAGCACGCTACCGTGTGGGCGATTGGGCGCAGGTTGCTGACGTGACCACGGAGCATACCGGAAACTCCTTGCGTGAGATCCTGCGCGAGATCAACAGGTTGAGCACCGAAGCGCCATCAGAGGAAGAACTGGAGGGCATCAAAAACTATGAGGCCGGTTTGTTTGTGCTCCGCAACTCCTCGCCTTGGGGCATCATCTCCCAGCTTAGTTTTCTGGAGTTGCACGACCTGCCGGACAGTTTCCTCTCCAATCAGGTGCAGAACATCCACGCCATTACACCGCAACAGGTACAGCAAACTGTTCAGAAATACATACAGCCGAAAAACATGACGCTTGTCGTGGTAGGCGACAAAAAGCAGATCGATCCGCAGTTGAAGAAGTTTCAGGCGGAGCTAAAGAAGAACGCCTTGTAGCACCGTCATTTTGCCGCAATAGAACTTAGTTTAAAAAATGCCTCCTGTTCCAGTTACAGGGGGCATTTTTGCTTAAAAGCCCCTATGCCATCTCTTTATGTAAAGCTTAAAGGATAGCTCTTGGATTTTGTTTATCAGGCTTATGTTCGCATATTAGGGTTTGTGTTTCCAAGGGCCACGACCTGCCAACTTTCGAAGGTATTGTCTGGTAACGAATATGGGTAGCTTCTTACCTGTATTAAAAATTCCTTATTTATGAGAGAAGTAGATGGTAGTATGACCAATAACAAAGCGCTGGCATTTCTTCAGGGCGGTGGCGAGATGGGTGCCCTGATGCGGGAATACGATTGGAACAACCATTCGCTCGGAGACCCGGCCAACTGGCCCCAAAGCTTGAAAACCAATATCCGACTTATGCTGCATTCCCAGTTCCCCATGTTCATTTGGTGGTCAAAGGGTTTGTATAAGTTTTATAATGATGCCTATATACCTGCATTGGGTAAAAAACATCCAGATGCGCTAGGCGGCAGTGCCCGAGACATATGGTCGGAGATATGGGATAATGTAGGAGATATTACAGAAGGGATTTTAGAGAATGGGCAGGCCTTTTATGCAGAAAACCTGTTGTTGTACTTGGAAAGAAAAGGCTTTGCAGAAGAGACCTATTGGACTTTTTCCTATAGTCCCGCTTTCGATGACAAGGGGGAAGTGGAGGGCGTATTTTGCGCCTGTTACGAAGAAACAAACTCTGTACTCAGTCAGCGGCGCCTCAACACGTTAAATAATGCTTCCGAAGTACTATCTCAGATTTACACAATAGAACAGGCCTGTCAGGTTACCTGTGATCTCTTGTCTGAGAACTCCAAGGATATACCCTACAGCATGATTTACCTGTTGAACAGGGGCACTTCTGAAGCCAAATTGGCAGGTACATCAGGTGATGTGACCCTTGATGAGGTGCAGAAAGTTGTAAGCTTGAATAAGCTGGATAAGGTTGGTATGTGCCCTATGAAAGAGGCCTTAACAAAAAGACAGCCCATCCTTTTTGATCCCCCCTTCGGCTCAAAAGATACGCAGAAGGAAATTGCAACGACAGCGCTGCCTAGAAAAGCCGTTATACTACCCATCTTGCGATCGGAGCAGGAAGAGGTGCTCGGCTTCTTCGTAGCAGGTATAAATCCGCACTTGGAGTATAGCAATGATTACCAGAATTTCCATAAACTGCTGAGTAGGCAGATCGCCACGTCCATCATCAGTACACAGGCACGTGAAGCTGTGATGAAACAGCAGAAAGCTTTGAATGAAATGTTTCAGCAGGCTCCCGTGGGAATAACCATACTGCGTGGTCCTAATTATATTATCGATTTGGCTAACCCCGGTATTTGCCAGATTTGGGGCCGCCGCCAGGAGGATCTCATTGGCAAGCCTGTTCTGGAGGCGCTGCCAGAGGTAAAAGACCAAGGTATAAAAGAATTGTTGGATGGGGTCTATGAAACGGAGCAGCCCTTTGTGGCGAACGAACTTCCCGTAGACCTTGAGCGCAATGGAAAACTGGAAACAGCTTACCTTAACTTTGTGTACCAGCCTGTGCGTAATGAGCAGGGAGAGATGGACGGCATCATTGCGGTTGCCATCGACATAAGCGAGCAGGTGGCGGCACGCCGCGAGATCGAGGCGATGAACGGGGAGCTGCTGGCCATCAACGCTGACTTGGATAATTTTGTGTATGCTGCCTCTCATGATCTGAAAGCCCCTATATCCAATATTGAAGGCCTGATGCATGCCCTCACAGACTGTATGTCTGATGATACCTTGGCCTCTGAATTGGTACAAGAACTAATTGGGCTTATCCATAGCTCAATCGAACGTTTCAAAAAGGCGCTTTCCGACCTGACGGAAGTAGCCAAGATACAGCGTGAGGCTGGTGATGATGTGTCCTTTATTAATTTGGCCGATGTTGTAGGGGAAGTTACGCTCGACTTTGAATCAGTTATCAAGGAGACCGGTGCAGTAGTTGAAACGGACATTAGCGAAGGCGCTGCGGTGCAGTTTTCTGCCAAAAACATCAGGAGTATTGTCTATAACCTGATAAGCAATGCACTCAAATACCGTTCACCTGATCGCCCGCCCTTTATACGTGTTTTCACTGAAACTTCGCCAGAATCCATTATGCTAGCCGTAGCTGACAATGGGTTGGGAATTAACATGGCCGATGAAGACAAGATTTTCTCCATGTTCAAGCGGCTCCATGACCATGTGGAAGGCTCTGGCATCGGGCTATACATTGTCAAAAGAATCGTGGAGAATGCCGGTGGCAGGATAGAGGTGGAAAGCCGTTTGGGAATAGGATCAGTCTTCAAAGTATACTTTAGGCACTAAACACATTTTTCTGATTTCTGTTACTGTTCCGTACGCTGCAAAAAAAATATGCTCAAAATAAATTCTATTCTGCTGGTTGACGACGACAAGGCTTCCAACTTTATTAACCAATTGCTGATTAAAAAAGCGGCAGTCACGGATGAACTGTATATCGCACGCAATGGGAAGGAGGCCATTGAACTCATCAGAGATAAATGCCTTGGACATGAGGCAGACGTCAGCAAGATGCCTCAGCTTATTTTATTAGACATCAACATGCCCGTGATGGATGGTTTTGATTTCTTGAAAGCTTTTGAAGAACTGGATTGCCCATCGAAGGCATCAGCCCTGATAGCGGTACTGACTACTTCCCTGAATCCGAAGGATAGGGAACGGGTAACGGCGGCAGGTATAACGCACTTTCTCACGAAGCCGCTGACGAAACAAGTTTTAGAGGATTTGCTGCAAGCTCATTTCGAACGCAGACAGAATCAGTTATAAAACAAAGAGAGACCCCCTTATGAGGAGTCTCTCTTTTATTGAAAAGATTAGTTTGTAACAATTAACTTTTCAACTTTTAGCCATTCTTTTATACGGGGTCATTTTGGGTAAGGTTACAAAGGCCCTAAATATTTTTCGATTTTTTCCGATCACGCTTCATTCGGCCTTTCTCGCCAGCAAATTATACGATATACTCTCCAATAAAAGTAGCATAATCTTCCAGTCAAGAGGGTAAGCTACTTAGCAATCAAGTATATGAATATATAGCTGTATGCGTATCTAATTTGCTTACTTTTTCGTTCAAGTTTCAAAACAGGAGCACGAAGGGGCCGGAACGGCTTCTCATGGCACAACCTTATACCTGATTCTACAGTATTGCCATTGCTTTTAACCAAATAGCGCATGCTTCCAAACACTAAGTTCTACAGTATACATATCGCATTAATAGGCCTACTGCTGACGCTGGCAGGCTGCTATACCAAACAGAGTGCCGAAGAAGAAAGAGACCCTGACATCGCTGTCCCTCCGCAGGGACGCTCCTCTGCCGAGGCACCCGCTGAGCCTACTGAACTGCAAGAACCTTCGACTGTTCATGTAAACGTATACCTTGAGATCTCCAACGGGATGAAGGGATTTATGCCGCCCGTGGTGGCGGGCAAGGCGGGCACCGAGTTTCAGGAGCGTATGAACAGGCTTGTTTCCGAGGTGCAGGATGGCCGCTATGTGGACCGCAAAGCTTTTTACTTGGCCAAAGAGGATGCCCAAGGCAAACCCGTACTGGACAGCGTTTCCTACAATGTCATCAAAAAATACATCGCAAACGGCATAAGAGATGATGTGCGGGGCACGCCCCTGCCCGAGATGCTTCGTGCCGCCCTCCAGCAGTCCTTAGACCACGAAGCGGTTGCCGTTATCATCTCCGATTTCATACACGGCCCCAGCGATCAGGGGCAGTTTTTGTCACTGGACTCCGATATCAGAGGTGCTTTGCGCGAGGCGGAACGGCAAGGACTAGTGGTAGCTGTGCTGGGTGATCTATCTGCCTTCCATGGTACTTACCACCCCGCTGTGAAAAAGCCGGAGGTGCGCAGGATACTGAAAGGAGAGCAAATACCGTTCTATACTTGGGTGATCGGCAAACAGCCTGACGTGCAGGTGGTCATCAACCGGGTATTCCGCGATTTACCGCAGCAACAGGCGTATTTTGGGTTTGCGTACAAGACTACACCTTTTTCGGCGCTGCTCAAATCAGGCAATTTCAAACCCGCTGGCATTGTGTACTGCAGCAGCCGCAACGCGGACCCCTGTACCTCCGTTAACCTGCAACCGCAGCCGGATGAACAGGTGGAGTTTACCGTTGGCATTGACCTGAGCACGCTACCGGCTAACATGCAGCGTGTTGCATACCTGAAGCAGCACCTGAAAGTGATGGGCAACGGTTGTCGTGCTGCCATGGTGTCGGTCATAGCAACCGACGAAGGTATAAGGGCCACGCCGGATCTGGCGCGCTATACCCACTTTGTGCGGGTACAGGTAACCCAACTGACAGCCAATTCCGGATCGGTCTATATTCAGCTACCGCACGTATACCCGGCTTGGGTGGAAAAATGGTCTACCGAAAACGATAACAATCCGATAAAAGAACCCGGCAGAACGTATCAGCTCACCAAGATCATGGACGGTGTGCAGGCCCTGTACCGGGACCAGAGCGACCACATTTTTAATGTAAGCGTGCAATTCAACAAAGCAGACTAACCCATATGATTCAAAAGTTCTTCTGGGGGCTATACGAGATGTTTCTCGGCCGCCCGATCCCTGCCAACTTCACAAATGATTACCGTGAAGTGGTGTTCCCGAACACAGGCCTGTTGCTGATCATCATCACCTTGGCGATTGTACTCATCTATTACTATGTGCTGAACCGCATGATGAGTACCGGGCTCTATAAAACCCAGCACTGGGTGATGTTCCTCGTGCTCAATGCCATCATCGCCTTTATCATCCCCGTGGTACAGGTCAACGCCAACGGCATCGACACTCACTCCTATACCTTTATGTTCGCGTTCCTGAACGTGATCTATAGTTTGGTTCTTTTCTTTCTTTTCTCCATTCTACTCAAGAGGGGCTCCGTGCAGGCATGGACGACCCCTGTGAAGTGGCCTAATAAAAAATAAACATGGCAAAGCTTTTTGTATTCGGAATAGGGGGCACAGGCTCCCGCGTCATTCGCTCGCTCGTGATGCTCATGGCGGCGGGTGTCAAAATCCAAAACTGCGATAAAATAGTACCCATCATCATAGACCCGGACACACAAAACGGGGACATGAACCGCACCGTGGAGCTGCTTAAAACCTATAAGCAGATTCACGATTCGCTTGGTCGTCGCGACGATGGTTTTTTCCATACCGACATCAGCACCCTGTCCAGCATAGCCGGCGATGGCAATGCCAAGATCCGTGACAGTTTTGTGTATGATTTCGGAGGTATTAACAAGCCTTTTAAAGACCATGTCGGGTATAACCAACTTGACATTGACAGTCAGTCGCTTATCGATCTGCTCTTCACGCCGGAAAACCTCAACAATAGCCTCGATGTGGGCTTCCGTGGCAGTCCAAACGTGGGCAGCGTGGTGCTGAACGAGATCATCGACTCGCCGGAGATGCGCTTCTTTGCATCCAACTTTCAGGCCGGTGACCGCATCTTCTTTGTGAGTTCGATCTTCGGAGGAACAGGCGCCGCCGGCTTCCCTCTGCTGCTCAAAAACTTCAAAGACTCCCGCACCGGTCTTCCAAATGCGGCTAGTTTAAACTCCGCCTTAACAGGTGCCATGGTGGTATTGCCTTACTTCTCGCTGGAGCAACCGGCGGCAGGCGTGGAGGCGGACTTTATCGATTCGAACACCTTCACGACCAAGGCAAAAGATGCACTGTCCTATTACCAGCATCATCTCAATGGGGTCAATGCCGTGTATTACATGGGTGACACGCCGGACAAACCGATGGAGAACAACCCGGGTCGCGCCAGTCAGAAAAACGACGCGCACTTGGTGGAACTACTGAGCGCCTTGGCCATTGTGGACTTCATGGACTACTCAGACAATGAGCTGGGGGGCAATGAGGTATACCATGAGTTCGGTTTGCGCGAAGACGTAAGCCATGTGCAGTTCTCGCACCTCGACACCGAGACGCGTGACCGTATTGCCA
The DNA here is from genome assembly GCF_947499215.1 of uncultured Pontibacter sp. Classification (GTDB taxonomy): domain Bacteria; phylum Bacteroidota; class Bacteroidia; order Cytophagales; family Hymenobacteraceae; genus Pontibacter. The sequence goes on along the minus strand of NZ_CANMNI010000001.1, from coordinate 361,892 downwards.
CACAGCTGATTCGCTTCCATTATTTTGAGCGCTACTTTACAAAGCACTTGCCAGACGACGCACAAGCGGCTTATGCCAAGAGTGTGGATTTGGGCAGTGCCGTACGCAACGACCAGTCCTTCAAAGAGCTGAGTAAATTCCTGACACATCCAGAGTTTGGCTACCAAGCTTGGCTTCGCGAATTAGGACGTAAAGAGCGTACGTTCGCCGCACTGGATCTAAACGAAACCGACTTCAACCGCATGGTATCGGACAAGCAGATCGAGACAGGCTTCCTGAACAAGGGCATACATCAGGGCGCCTTCGTGAAAGAGCTCAACCGCGCTTCAGAATCTATCTCAGACCGCGAACCTTTCAAAGCCACGATCAAGGCTTTTGAAGTGGCGACGGAAAGGCTGGTGGAGGAGAAGCTGAAGTATAGTTAATAGAAATTGTCCCCTTGAGGGGACCGGAGGGGTGTAATCGTTAGCGGACAATAACTGGGATTAAAATTGTTAATTCATCAGCTGTAACTGAACACCCCTATAGTCCCCTCAAGGGGACAATCAGGTACTGCTTTCAAATGGCTGTATTTACATATTTGAAAGGCATTAATTTAGGAAAAGAGTCTTATAACTCTGCAACACACCTTATAAAAACAAACGAACATGCCGAAAGTACTTCGTCTTCATAAAACCGGATCAAACGTGGAGGGCTGGGCCAAGACCAGCCAAATCACCAGCACCGAGATCAAAGATATTACCGATGGCTCCGGAGGCAGAGCACTCAAGATCAATGCTTCCATACCTACACCTTTTGCCCGCATGCACCTTTTCGAGACCGCTTTCGATTTCGTGAAGCGGGGTGTTGGCGGCTCCGGTACCAACACTATTTATCACAAGTTCGTCACCCACTTTTGGGACCTGTGGGAATTACTCTATAACCACCAGAGCTACGCACAGGCCGGTAACAAGATCATCATTCGCCGCTGGAACAAGCAACAGCAACTCGGGGCGATGCAGTCCAATCCGAACACGAGTCTGCTGGGCCGTACGCTGGAGCTGTTTATGAACGACAGCCGCTTTCAAGGAGTGGAGGATATCTTCCTGTTCTTCTTCGAGTCCACTAACGCCCGCGGCGACAGGCAGATGCAACTGATAGGCGGCACTTCCCCACTCACCTTCCTGTTTGTGGCACCGAATGTGCAGCCGCTTACTATTAACCGCGCCCAAAACATCGGTACTTACTTCGACCACAACTACGTGTCCTTGGAAGACCGGGAGCGTGACTTCAAAGAGTATGTGCACAAGCTTTTCGTGTCTAACCCTGCCATGATTCAGGCCTTCCCGGCTGTATACAATGCGCTCGACGAGAACCTGCTTCGCAACATCAACATGGCGGGCGCTGTGGGGCAGGGAGCCATCGCCTCGGAGTACCTGCAGTTGGTGGACTACCAGCAGAACCCGGTACATGTGGGGCATCTGAACTTCTTGGTAAAGAAAGACCAGACCGCCGTAACAAGCAGCGACCTGTTCATTCGTCCGACCCATACCGGATTCTCTGGAGAGCGTCCGATCGTACTGAAGCCGGATCTGCGTTTGGCCCCGAACATCAAATATGTCAACAACCTCGCTTGGCCGACAAGCACGGTGGTGGGCTACTCAGACGAGAAGCCCTTGGAGAACCGTTCCCTACCGGGCGTGGGCTTCAACTATCCTTACCTGACCATCAACGACCTGCTGCAGGAAACACTGGTGCAGGTGCCTTACGAAGTCAACACAGACCGTTTCTATAGTGGCACAGTGGTCTACCAGCCGGGGGTAACAGAGAAGTCTTTTAATTACCTGTTGCCGATCACCAACTTGTACTTTGACTATTTCGCGCCGCAGGATCTGGCCAATCACCTCACTTTTCATATTGATCTGAACCATGTGCGGGTGACCTTGCGCATACCAACTGAGAAAGGCGACGTGGTATACGAGCGCAGTTATTATGATAATCCGCTCAATTCGAAAGATGCGCACGGTTATGAAATACCTGAGAAAGGTAAGATTATCAAATCTAGAATCGGGCTCGGGGTGTTCCCATTCTTCAAGTTTACAGATGCACCTGCTTACAACGATTTCTACAAAGTGATGCTGGTGGATGAGGACATCGATCCGCTGCTCGTGAACCGTAACCATACCCTCAGTTTTTATGCGGGTGGCAAGCAGTTAGAGTCCGGCGGCGGTATCATTTCGGCCTCAGCGCATACGCGTACCAAAAAGAGCAACAGCAGCGCTGGCAGTACCTACTATGAAGTACGTGGCACCCATTTCGATTTTGCGGAGTTCACGCACGCCGGGGTGGACATAACGGGAAAGGCGCTGATCGTGCCTAAGTTTCAGGAGCTGCAGCAAGGTATACACAACTTCACTTTTGCTGTCGATTTCGGAACATCCAACACGCACATCGCTTATACCTCCGGAGCGAACCAAGCCCCGCGTGAGTTCAACATCACCGCCAACGATCAGCAACTGGTGATGCTCAACAAACCATCCGATGACCCGGCCCTGACCGATTACCAGCGCTTCCACAAACGAGGCTTCGGTCGACTGTTTGCCGTTGAAACGCTGCTTAAGCGAGAGTTTATACCTTTAATCATTGGCTCCGGCGGTTCGCTATACAACTTCCCGACCCGTACCGCTACCTGCGAGTCCATCGATTTTGAGAACCAGATCACCAACCTTTTCGGTAACATCAACATCGGTTTCTCTATCAATACTGAGGGCACGCACCAAGACCAGTACAAGCAAACCTACCATACTGACCTGAAGTGGAGCGAGACCCTCACCAATACTGGCAAGCGCCGCATCGAGGCTTTTTTCACCGAGATCATGCTCCTCATCCGCAACAAGGTGGCGCTGAACAATGGCAATATTGCTGCCACCAAGATCGTGTGGTTTGCGCCGCTCAGTTTCGACGAATACTCCCGCAACATGTTCCAGAATGTGTGGGATGGGGTGTACAACAATGTCTTCAAGAACGGCCGCACCACCGTGTGCATTACCGAATCGGTGGCGCCGTTCTACTTCTTGTCACGAACAGGTGCCGTGGTGCCGAGTCAGGATGAGAACCTCATCAACGTGGATATTGGCGGCGGTACCACCGACGTGCTGTTGTTCACCAACCGCAAGCCTTCGCACAGTTCCTCTTTCCGTTTTGCAGGTAACGACCTATGGGGTGATGGGTTTGCTACTGTGAAGACCCGAAAAGACAATGGCCTGCTGCAGTATGGCGTGGATCATGTGCTGCGCATCCCGCTCACCGAAGAGGGTCGCGAGTACCGCAAGTTCCTAGAGACAGCGCTGGATAACCCAGATTTCAACTCCGCTGACATCAGCAGTTTGCTCTTCAACTACGACAAAGAGCTGAGCTACAGCCAGCAGCTTTTGCAAGCCCGTCAACTTCGCCTGATGTTCTACCTGCACTTCGGTTCGCTTATGTACCACCTCGCGCAGCTGGTGCAGCAACTCGACGTAAAAGTACCGCGCTATATCTCCTTCAGTGGACGTGGTAGTTTGTACATCAAATTGCTCAGTGCCGGAAATAACCTATCGAATGTGGAGCGCTATGCCAAAGCTATTTTCCAGAAAGTGACGGGGCAGGAACCGCCGGCCAATTTCAAACTGGTGCTGGTTGACAATCCGAAACAGGTAACAGCTAACGGTGGTGCGATGGCCTTGGAGGGAACAGACCTCAATGACCTGACCAACATCCCGATCATGCGTCCGACGGGCACTGCCAACACAGCGGAAGCCCTCACGCCGGTAACCAAAACTCAGATTTCGGGTGAGTTGCGCCAAGAGGTGATGGACAATGTGATGGCCTGCCTCGAAATGCTCCTCGATGATCCGGATATCTCTCCACTGATGCGCTCTATGGGGGTGGAAGTGGACCCGATGCGCGTGCTTGAGTTCATGCGATCTAACTTGCAGGACAGCTATACCATGATCTTGGAGGATACGGTGCGTGGCCTGACTGACCGTGAGCCGTTGCATGAGACCATGTTTTTTATGCCGCTCAAGCAGTCGCTATACCTGCTCTCCAAAGAACTTTACCGGCAGCAGTCGCAGGTAAGCACGGTTTCTTAATTGAGATACAGATCCTATACCTGTTCCGGCCACCTTTTCTTTCAGGAAGGGGTGGTTGGGCTTTTTAAAATTGATTCATAAAGAACAAACGCTTTATAATACTCTAAACAATGAATGCAATTGCCATAATAATAAGTCTGATAGCACTGGTAGGGGCTGGTTTTGCCTTTTTGCGAGCCAGCAGCTCGCACCGTATCATGACCAAGCGGGTCGAAAAACAGAAAGACCGCATTGACATACTGGAAGAGAGACTCCGCAGATTGGAGGGCAACTCCAGCCGTGGCCGCCGAAGCGCGGAGGAATCACAAGAGGACGGACGTCGGAACCAACCACGTCAGGAACGCCACGAGCAGCAGGAGCAACGCCACGAAGAGCGCCAGAAACAACGCTCCAAAAAGGGCAAGTCTGAGAGACAGCCACAGGAACGAACCCAACAAGATGAACAGCCACAGGAAAGACAGCAGGAGCGAAGACAGCGGGAAAGACAGTCTACCGACATGCCACCGCAGTCACAGGAAAGGGCACCGGAGGACAGAACTACGCAGGAGCGGCATACCCAGCAGCAGGAGGAAGGCCAGCAGCGACGCCCTAAACGGGATAACCGCAGACGCAATGAGCCACGGGATGCCAGCCAATCGGTAGAGACGGATCAGGAGAGCGGTTCTACGCCCGTTAATCTGGAAATAGCCGGTGGTAGCCTGCTGGACGAACTCGAGCAGGAGGCGGCTAGTGCCAACAGCACCGTGACGGCACCTTCCGCACCTATTGCGGCAGATGAGCCATTTCCTTCAGAGTCACCTGCAAATCCGGGCAAAGCCTATGCGATTATACCTGAAGACGGTTTGATACGCCAGCATCAGTTGCAGCAGCAGCCTGATTCTGATAGCTATATTGAAGTAGATGTTCCAAAAGATGGCGGCAATATGACCTATTACCGTTTTAATTTGGCGGGCAATCACGCTTTTGTGATTTCGCAAGGTATAGACCGGCTCGAAAACGCCTTCTCTTTTGAGAAACCCTCCAACCGCATGGTCAGTCAGGTGGTGCAGCAGCACGACGGCGTGCTGGCTAAAGTGGGTAATGGCTGGAAAATAGAACAGAAAGCACGCATCGATTTTAGGTAAACCCATTACATGGCAGGCATTTTTGTTTTTGAGGCAATCCTGATACTGGCTATTCTGGGCTACCAACTGTACATCTACAGGGGTACCCGGAGCCGGATCAGGCAAATAGAGCAGCTTTTTCCCTCTGCTGAGCGCCTCTCTCTTCGGGAACAAATGCTTGAACAGGCGGCTCCGGCTGCCAGTATAGGCCAGTCAGCGGAAGACCTGCGCAAGGCGGTGCTGGACGGACAGCCTTTTCGGGAGTATATGCCCTCCAACCCCGCGGTGAAACGTGTGGTGGCCGTCGAGAAAGATACTTTGCAGGTAGAGGCCAAGGGCGGTCCGGTGCCGCGCTATTCCATGCCCCTCGAAAAGCTGGACAAAATGTTGGCAGGAGGGAATATCTTTTTGGTGCAAGGCGATCCCGAAGCACTGATGAAAACCAGCACCTCGGGCGGGAAGGGTACGGCTACAACAGACCTCATTGAGGTGCAGCAGCCCTCCGAAACCTTTGCCAAGATCATTGATAGTACGAACCAGTACCTTCGCCGTAACAAGGGGGCCGCAGCCGATTTCGACATCCTCAAAGACGTGGCCGAGCGCTATTCTGAGGCCATGGATAGTGAAGTACAGTCCACGGTTGCCACGCCTCTCTACATCGGTTTGTTGGGTACCTTCTCGGGTGTTATTATCGGCCTATCCAGTCTGGTATTTACCGGCTTGGTAACGGCCGAAGCGGCAGAGGAAGGTATAGCCGTTGGTTCCTCTTTTATTACAGATCAGAACATTCCTAGCTTTTTGTTCGGCGTACTCATTGCCATGGCGGGTAGCTTTTTCGGTTTGCTACTGACTTTGCTGGGTAATCATCAGTTGAAGAACGCCCGCAGTATACGCGATCGTTTGCAGAACGAGTACTATACCTTCTTGCAGACCAACCTGCTGCCCAAGCTTAACTCCGATATGGCGGCAAGTCTCGGCAACCTCAAATCGGTGCTTGACTCCTTCAACAAGGACTTCCTCGACAAAATACTGGGTTTCCGACCGATCGTGGATTCGCTTTCCGAAAACATCCGCGTTCAGAAGGAGTTCATCCACAAGCTCGACGAGATCGGCTTTACCCAAATGGCCAACGCCAACCTGCAGGTGTTTGACAAGCTGAAAGAAAGCGAGCAACTTTTCCAGAATTTCCTGCAGTACCAAGTGGCCCTGAACGAGTCGGTGCAGAAAGGTGGGGAGCTGACCCACAACATCGGGCAGGTGCTTAGCCGCCTGACCGGCCTACAGGAAGGCTTCGATCAGGTGCCGGGTTATTTACAGAAACACGATGAGTCCATACAGCGGCAGGTCGATTTCTTTGGCCGCCATGAGCAGGATCTGCAAAACATAGCGTCACGGGTGGAGCAGTATTTCGACAAGGCGGCCCTGCGCCTGACCGAGTTGATGGAAGCGAGACTGCAACATCAGGAACGCGATGCGCAAAATGCCTACGAAAAGTGGCAGGAGCATTTCCGGATACTAAACGAAGACAACGTATACGCGCGCATCGTCGATTACATGCGTCCATTCGAGAACCTGAGTCAAAAGCAAGAGCAGCTCGGTACCACCCAACAGCAGCTGAGCAACGAAATCCGACAGACCAATGAAAAGCTGTTGCAGAAGATGGAAGCCGATGCACAGGTACAGCAGCAGTTGCTCCGTCAACTGCACATGCTCAACGTGAACATGGCAAAAGCAGCCGAACCGGGGCCATTGAAAGCCGCATTGGGCAGGTTGTTCGGCGGGCAAAATAATAGGAGGTAAGTGCCATGAGCAAGGAAAGCCGCGATTTTTTCTGGCCGAGCTATGTAGATCTCATGACGGTACTCTTCCTCGTGATGCTCGTGCTGTTTGTGCTGAGTTTTAAGCTGTTTCAGGACAAGGCGCTCGAAAACCAGCAGACATTAGCCCGCCTCGAAGTGGAGTTAGAGGAGAAGAAAAAACTGGATGAGATAAAGTCGGCTTTGAGCCGACTGGACGAACGCTATTTCCAGTATAATGAAAGGCACAAACGGCACGAACTGCTAGTAGATGTGCTCTTCCAACAGAGCCGTGCCGAGATACCGCAGCGCGCGCTTGGCCCTCTGCGTCGTGCCGGTGAAAACCTGAGCCAAGTGATCAATTCCATTGACGACGAAGACGTAAAATACCTGATCGTGATTGATGGGCGAGCCGCCAGTTATCCCAAAGGTGACCCGCGCAATATCACAGAGCGGGAGTATGCACTGGAACTGAGCTACAAAAGGGCAGTGGCACTTATGAAATTCTGGCAGAGCTCGGGCATCAAGTTTCCGAAAGACCGGATCGAACTGGTCGCTGCGGGCAGCGGTTTTGAGGGAGCCGGCAGGACCGGCGATGCCCGGGATCGGCGATTTGTCATTCAAATCCTGCCGAAGGTCGGAACACTGGGGGAATAAACACAGAAGAGCTGGCCAAATAATGACCAGCTCTTCTGCTTTCAAGCAAATTGGCTTTGCTTTGAATTTATCTTCCTATCTATTGACGGTTTTCATTTTCTATATCAACAGTTTCTGTTTCCACTGTCGTATCAGTTTCTACTGTTGTTCTTTCTACTTCATACTCAGTTGAAACAGTATCCGTGTCGATTACTCTTTCGTCGCTGTCAGTAGTTGTGGTTGTTCCACTGTCGCAAGCTACCATACCTAGTGTTCCAAGTGCGATAACTCCGATATACATTACTTTTTTCATGGTTTTATTTTTTATGGTTCTAGATTAAATCCAATTGCAAAAATTATTTTTTTTGTAATATTCTAACTTGTATACGAGTTTATTGTTTTAAAAGGTTATAAATCAATAATTAATAACTATTGTCTATTCCTAGAAATACAATAATCGACCTGCTGCATTAAAGTTGTCTCTACTCTAATTGCCGATACTTTACAAACATGAACCCGTCTTAAATAAGAAAAGGACTCTTTTAAGGAGTCCTTTTCTCTATTGAAAAGATTAGTTTGTAACAATTAACTTTTCAACTTTTAGCCGTTCTTTTATACGGAGCTGTTTGAAAGGGGGTTACAATGTTTTAAAAATAATTTTAAAGGGCCTTCGTTAAAAGCTGCTTTATCAGGTATACCCTAGGAGGTTTTCCTTTTAATACTTCTCGTCGGGGGAGCCGTAAGCGGGTCTTCGGGCCAATGATGCTTAGGATAGCGACCGCGCAGGTCTTTGCGCACGTCAAAATAGCCCGTACTCCAGAAGCTGCGCAAGTCGCGCGTAACCTGCACGGGCCGCGACGCTGGCGATAGCAAGTGCAGCAGCAGCGGTACTTTCCCATCTACAATGCGTGGGGTATCCAGTAGCCCGAATACTTCCTGTAAACGGACAGCCAGTACGGGCGTGGTAGGATCGGTGTAATCAAGCGCGATGCGGGAGCCACTTGGTACCTCCAGATGGGTCGGGGCGAGTCGGTTCATATCCTGTTGCTGTTCCCATGACAGGAGGGAGAGCAGTATCTGGTTCAAATCCAAGCGGGCAATTTGATCAAGACTGCGTAGGCCGGCCAAATGCGGTTGCAGCCATTCGTTCATAGTTTCTTCCAAGACCTCGTCTGATACGTCGGGCCAATCTGCGGGTGCGAACTCCCGCAGAAAAGCAAGTCGTTGCCGGGTGCGAAGTGCATCATCTGTCCATGGCAGACGATTTATACCTCTACTTCGCAGTGCCTGCATGAGCGCTTCGGTTACCTGTTCTTGATTCGGATTCGCAATGTTTTTCTCCTCCAATAACAGTGCTCCGAGTGTTGTGATGCGACGGGCTACTACCCGTTCTGTGGTGCTATCCCAGCGCACTTCTTCTTTCGTTTCCAGCTGCGCATGAAAGTGCTCAAGCACTTCCTCTTTGGAGAGCGGAGCCGCCAGCAGGATGCGTGGATGCTGCCCGGTGTCTAAATGAGCGATGCCGTAGTAGTCCGCTTCGCCGAAAAGCTCAGTCGACAGGCTAGCGCGCTGGCCCGTGATGAGACGCACCCGTCCCGAACTCTCGCGCTGGGCCAGCCGATCGGGGTAGGCCAGTGCGGTGAGTATGCCCGCTGCATGGGGTTGTATGCTGCCTTTGGGTTCGCGCAGACGCTGCCGCAGGTGCTGCGCCTGTTCCTGCACGCGTCGCAAGGCGTTTTCATCTCTTGAGAAGCCGGGTATAGGCGGTCGTTTCCCGCTGAGCATCTCTAGTCGCAAAACCAGATCGGGCAGGGGGGCACCGGCCGGTATATGTTGCGATTTGATAATGTCGCGCTCGGCCAACAGGGCGGCCATGGCGCAGGCTGTTTCGGTAAGACCGAGTTCGCGGCCCCGGATCACCAAGTGTCCCAACCTAGGACTCAAACCCATCGAGGCAATAGCTTTGCCGTGGGCTGTCGCATGGCCTTTGGCGTCGATGGCCTCTAGTCCGAGTAGGAGGGCTCGGGCAAGAGAAAGCGCAGCGGTAGGCGGATTGTCGAGCCATTGCAGCGTGTTAGCGTCCTGTATACCCCAGATAGCCAGCTCAAGAGCCAAGCCTGCTAAATCGGCTTCGCATACCTCCGGGTCCTGCCGCTCGGGAAGCTGTAGCTGGTCTGCTGTAGACCAGAGACGGTAGCAAACGCCCGGACCCAGTCGGCCGGCACGACCACGGCGCTGGTCAGCGGCGGCTTTTGAAACAGGAGTGGTGACTAGTGTAGTTAGGCCGGTACGTGGTATGAAGCGGGGCATACGGGCAAAGCCACCGTCCACCACGATTTTCACGCCCTCTATCGTTAAGCTGGTTTCAGCGATGCTGGTGGCCAGCACCACCTTTCGGCGTCCGGCAGGGGCGGGCTGTATGGCGGCTATCTGGCGGGAGAGTGCCAAGTCGCCGTGCAGCAGGTGCAGATCGGTAGTGGCAGGCAGTCTGTCCTCCAATTGCTCCGCTACGCGGCGCATTTCGCCCATACCCGGCAGAAAGACGAGCACGTCGCCTTCCGGTTCTTCCGTCAGGGCTTTGCGAATTGTTTTGGGCACTAGGTTGCTCAGGCGCTCTGCGGGACGACTACCGGCGGCGGCTACTTCAGCGGGAGAGAGGTAATGCGTTTCGACAGGGTACAGACGACCCTCACTTCGGATTATCGGGGCCTGCAGCCACTTGCCGATACCGGCTGCATCGAGGGTAGCACTCATGATCAGAATGCGCAAGTCAGGACGCAGCACAGCTTGGGCGTCCAAGGCAAGGGCCAAGCCGAGGTCGGCCTGCAGACTGCGTTCGTGAAACTCATCGAAGATGACAGCGGCCACACCTTCCAAGGCGGGGTCTTCCTGCAGCATGCGGGTGAGTATACCCTCCGTCACGACCTCCACCCGTGTGCGGCCTGACACGACATGCTCCATACGCACCCAATAGCCGACTGTCTGCCCGAGCGGTTCGCCGAGGAGATCTGCCATACGCTGCGCGGCGGCGCGGGTAGCCAGTCGCCGGGGCTCCAGCACCAGAATTTTTCCGTCCTGCCGCCAATCCGCACTGAGCAGGGCCAGTGGTACGAGCGTGGTCTTGCCTGCGCCCGGAGGCGCCTCCAGCACAGCGCGGTTATCGGTTTGGAGCGCCTGCAAAAGCCTTGGCAGGGCCTCTGTTACGGGCAGGTTTGGTAGTTCAGGTATGGGAGCAGCGTACGTCATGTAGCCGCAAGTTGGGAAATCTTCAGGAGAAATGTATCAGGACTCGCTTTTGGCAGAGGCGGCAAACAGTTGCAGGGCCTCATCGTTGCCTACTTGTGAAGCCAGTTGCTGCGCAGTAAGGCCGTTGCTATCGCGGATCTCCGTGTTGGCGCCTTGTTCGAGCATGAACTTCACCATAGTGTTGCAGCCGTACATAGTGGCAAACATCAGACCGGTAGCGCCGCTTCCGTTCTGCACATCGAGCTTAGCGCCATGCTCCAGCAGGAGTTCGGCTATACCCTCGTAGCCATTAAAACACTGTCCCATCAGGGCGGTGTTGCCGGCTGCATCCTGTGCGTTTACATTGGCTCCTGCCTCCAGCAGCATTCGGGCCGCAGCAGGCTGGTTGTTATAAGTGGCGATGATGAGCGGTGTGAAGCCGCGCGGACCCGGTTCATTTACGTTCGCTCCCTCGTCTATTAGTTTTTTGAGTGCGGTAAGGTCGCCACGGCGTGCTGCATCTAAGAGTAGGTCAACCGGTCTGGAAGAGGAAAAAGTCATCTTGTAAGGTATAAGGGTGATCGCTTTTTGCTTACCTACGACAAAAAAAGGATTCAGTGGCTCACCAAATCAAAAAAGCGCACTTTCAGGCTGCCGGGTACTAGTTTGAGGCCTTTCGGTATACCTTGGTGCGACTCCTTCATGTGCTGCTTGTACCACTCTCTGTAGCTGGTTTCATCTGTCCACGTGGTCATCACCCAGAACTCGTTCTCATTCTCCTGCGGCGTGAAAACTTTCATGCCCAGAAAGCCCTTCTCGCTGTCGACCATGTGGGGTCTGTTAACAAACGCTTCCTTCACATCGGCCGCCATTCCGTTGGCGACCTCAAACTGACTCATGGCTATATACATATTACTGTGGGAATGTTAGGGTGAAGATCGTTCCCTGATCTTGTTCGCTTTCTACTTTTATCTGTCCGCCCGAGTTGTCCATAATGCGCTTGACGATGTAAAGGCCCATGCCCGTTCCCTCCACATGCGAGTGAAAGCGCTTGAACAGGGTGAACATTTTGCGCTGATTCTCTTCGCTTATACCTAGGCCATTATCCTCCACGGTTAGCACCACTTTGTTTCCTTTCGTGGTGCTCTTTATTTTCACGTGCGGCCTTCGGTCTGGGGAACTGTATTTGAGTGCATTGCTCATCAGGTTATACAGGATGCTGTGCAGGTTCTTTTTAGAGAAACTGATTTCAGGGGCATCCTCAAAGTCCGCCTCAATAACCGCTTTCTTGCGCTTTACCTCTTCTTTTATGCCTTTATACACTTCTTCGTACACCGATTCAACGCGCAGCGGTTCGGCTTCCCCATCCACATCGCGCTGTACCTTGGCAATATCCGTCAGGTCCCTGATCACGTTTTTAAAACGCATAATGGAGTCCTTGATCATTACAAAGAGGGGATCAGTCGGCTCACCCGGCAGCGGGTCAGCTTCCTGTATCTGTTCTTCCAGCACGAGCATCAGGCCCTCTATGTTGGCGATTGGTGATTTCAAGTCGTGCGAAGCGGTATACACAAAGGTGTCCAGATCCTCGATCACTCGCAGCAGGTGCTCGTTTGTCTGCTGCAATTCCTCCTGTGCCAGCTTGAGATCAGACAGGTCAATGAAAGAACCGATCATACGGTAAGGCACGCCATACTCATTATAGAGTACATAGGCCCTATTGGACACATACACATAGTATCCTTCCTTGTGCTGGATGCGGTATTCGCCAGTCCACTGCTCCTTGCTCTGGTTGATGGTTTGGTTAATGCCCTTGTCCACTGCCTGACGGTCATCCGGGTGCAGCTTCGAGAACCAAGACTCCAGTCCGCCTTCCATTTCTGACTCATCGTAACCCAGCATTTTCTGCAGGCCGTCGCTCCACCAGATCGTATTGGCTGCCAAGTTCCAGTCCCATACCACATCGTTGGTGGCCATAGAAACAAGGCGAAAACGCTCTTCACTGGAGGCCAGTTCGCGGGTTCTTTCCTGCACAATGCGCTCTAGCTGGTTGTTGAGTACCGTAAGATTCTCTTCCGCTTTCTTAAGGTCTTCGTAAGCTTGGAGGGTTTGGTCCTCGCTGTTCTTCTTGTCGGTGATGTCGGCCATCGTAACAGTCAATCCGTCGCCCATTTTTACGGCGGCTATCTCATACCAAGCCTTGTGCTTGCCAAAGCTAAGGTACTGCTCAATGTGAAGCGGTGTGCCGGTTTCCACCACGTGCGCAAATTTGCGGTAGAGGCCGCTCTCGCGCAGGGTGGCTATGGTGCTTGTAACGCTTCTGTTCAACAGGTTGGCGCTTGACTCGCCTATGAGCTCCTCTGCTTTTTTGTTGAGCAGGGACCAGCATAAATCCCTGATCTGATTTTTATCATCACGCTCCACTTTCATGGCCATAATGTTGTTCAGCGAGCTGTCCAAAACACCCTGCACCACGCTGCTGAGTGTTTTGAGGGTGGTCACATCCACAAAACTCACCACTACGCCGTCTTTGTTTCCATCCCGCTTCAGGTAGGGGATGATGCGCATCAGGAAGTAGCGTCCTTTTTCCGTCTCCACTTCCTGCTCAATTTCCTGCGAGGTGTTGTTCACGTGGCGTATGTCGTCGAACAGGCGGTCGTATTTCAGGTTGTGCGACAGGTGGTATACCGGTCGGCCAATATCTCCTCCGATTATATTGACGAGTTGCTCCAAAGAGGGAGTATACTTGCGGACTTCCAGATTATGGTCTATGAACAGCTGCCCGATGTTGGAGCTTCTGAAGTAGTTGTCCAAGTCCTCATTGAGTTCCTGCAGTTCCTTTATCTTCAGTTGGTGTTCAGAATTAACAGTATGCAGTTCCTCGTTCAGCGACTGCATCTCCTCATTGGAGCTTTGCAGTTCCTCGTTACTCGACATGAGCTCCTCGTTACTCGACTGCAGTTCTTCATTGGTCGTGCTCAGATCCTGCACGGTCATCTGCAGGTTCTCACGCGTCTCCCGAAGTTCTGATTCCAAGGAGGTTAGCTGCTGGTAATAGTCGGCATCTGATACGTGTGTGATGTCCGATATTTTAGGGATCGGGTTCACTTCTCCCATTTCCTGCAGGAGTACCAGTATCACCGGCGGTTGGCCTTTGTCTATCGTAACCGGGCGTACAGAGGTGAGAACGAGTTTCTCCTTTTTGTCGAACTTAACCGCCACTTGCCGGCTGGCGACGCTTTTATTCGTTTTAATCGCCTTGCGTATCCCCACGCTCAATACTACGGCCAGTTCCTCCGGCACCATTTTGATGAGGTTGAAATGCAGGCGCTTATCCGGGAATTTTAGGAATCGGTTAATGTCACCGATACCGTGCAGCAACTGGTAGTTGGCGTCCACATACAGGGCCGTCACCTTAAAGTCTTCCGCCAAGGCATCCATAAAGGCCTCGTTGTAGCGGTTGAGCTGTATGGTCTTGTACTGGCTGGCCTGACTCTGCTGCATGCTCGTGGTGTTGTATTCCGACACCCCATAGCTGCGCTGTAGGCTGCTGCGGTCTTTCACCTTTTGGAAAAGCTTCCACTTGCGGTCCTTTTCCTTGAAATACTCCTGCATGTCACCCATATGCTCGCTCGGTCCCAACATCAGGTAGCCCCCCATGTTCAGGGCGTAGGGGAAGAGCGAGAGCACCTTGTGTTGCAAAGTCGGGTTGAGGTAGATCAGCATGTTGCGGCAGGTGATCAGGTCGATCTTGCTGAAAGGCGGATCTTTCTGCAGGTCGTGCTGCGCGAAGATCACCAGCTTGCGGATAGCGTCGCTAACCACGTATTTGCTCCCGCTGCGCTGAAAGAAGCGGTCCAGCCGCTCCTGCGACACAAACTTGGCAATACTGGCCGGATAGGTTCCCCTCGATGCCTTTTGCAGGGCCTTCTGATCGATGTCCGTGGCGAAGAGTTTCACTTCAGCGTTACTGCCCAGCTTTTGAAATGCCTCCTTAAACAGAATAGCGAGCGAGTATACCTCTTCACCAGTGCTACAGGCGGCCACCCATACCTTGATCAGCTCGCCTTCCTCTTTCTCACTGATGATCTTTGGGATCACCTCCTGTTCGAGCAGGCGGAAAGCCTCCGGGTCACGGAAGAAGCTGGTTACGTTGATGAAAAACTCCTGACAGAGCACTTTAATCTCGGCAGGATCTTCATACAAATGATTCAGATAGGCCTGCATGCTGTCTAGGTTGAGGGACTGCATGCGCTTGTGGATGCGCCGGCTAAGGGTAGGGGTTTTGTAGTTGTTGAAATCAATCTGGGTGTGGGTGCACACCAACTCCAGTATTTTCTTTAGCACCGCCTCGTCGTTGCTGGACTCCTCCTTCTTTTTCCCATTCTCGATTATTGATTTTACGAGTGGCGTCCGGCGGGTGTATTCCATGATCTCATGTGGTATCTGTTCGGCGGGCAGCACAAAGTCCACGTCGCCGGTATCGATGGCGCTGCGGGGCATGCCGTCGAACTTAGCGGATTTAGGGTCTTGCACCACCACCAGACCACCGGCCTGTTTGATAGCGCGAATTCCTTTGCTGCCATCCGTACCCGTACCGGAGAGCACCACGGCGATGGCATAGGCCCCACGGTCCACGGCGAGTGATTCAAAAAAGGAATCGATGGCAAAGTTCGGTTCGCGGTTGCGGGGTTTTTCGGTGAGGCGCAGTCTTCCGTTCTGCAGGCTGAGCTGTTTGCCGCTGGGCAGCACGTACACGCAGTTGGGCCGCGTAAACATGTTGTCCTCCGCTTCACGCACCTGCATCTGGGTATGTTTCGACAGCAGCTCGGCCATCAGACTCTTATGGTCGGGCGAGAGGTGCTGAATGATCACGAACGAGAAACTGGAGTTACTCGGGAAGTGGTCAAAGACCTTGTGGATGGCTTCTAGCCCCCCTGCGGAGGCGCCGATGCCAACCAGATAGTGGTCGGCTGGTTTTGGGCTCACTTTCTGCGCCTTATGGTTAGGTGCTTGCTGCAACATACTGGAACTGCCAGGGTAATAGTATTCGACTTAGTGTTTCTCGCGGATGATCTTGCCAAGCACAGCACTGCGCAAAGCTTCAGCGGCATCTAGCTCTTCGTCCTGCCAAGGGAGCGCGGTGAGTTGCACCGTCTGTTGGTATAGGGCAAAGGAATTGCGAGGATGGTAGCTTTTTCCGTCCGGCTCCATACGGATGGCTTGGTCCGGGTTGCCGCTCCAATTTACGGTATGCAGCACTTCTTCCCGAAACCCCAAAATATATTCGACCTGCTCTGAGTTGATGGCAAGGGCAAGCAGTCCGCTGGCCTCGTCCTTGTATTCTTTGCTGTTCGGGTATATATGCGGAAGCGAGTTAGTTACGAATGTTTTGTCGCCACTGTTACGGCGAAGCCAAGAGGCCAGCTCTTTTATTTTTGACAACGGCGGTGTTTTACCCGCTGTTAGCACTTGTCCTTCATACAGCACGGCGGCACCGCTCAGCGAGAGCAGGTCCAGCATGCTGGGCTCCCCTTGCAGGAGGGCGTTCGCAAAATACTCTTCCTTAAACAGCTGCTCGAGCAGGCGGGTGTGGAGCCCGCCCATCTTAGCCCTGTTTTCACTATTGTAGTGTTTTTCGAAGGCACCCAGCTGCACCGAGGTGATCGAGGCAAGCAGCTCCATGGCGGTGCGCTCCTGATAACTCGGGTACTTCGGTGTTTTGTGGTGGCAGGAGATGAGGCCCCATAGCTTCCCATCAATAATAAGGGGAAGCGACATGGACGCCGAAATTCCCATATTGCCCATGTACTCCAAATGCACACCTGCCACGCTGCGCAGATTGCAGCTGGTAAGATCCGTGAAGCGCTTGGTGATCGGGTTAAGGATCGGCTGCAGGCGCACCGGTTCGTACTCTCGTGCAGGGATAAGTCTATAGGCGTTTTTGAAATAGAGGTCTCGTGCCTGTTTCGGCACGTCGGATGCCGGGAAGCGAAGACCCAGCAAGTCACTCATGTCCTCGGTTTTGGCCTGCCCGATCACGGTACCGTTCCAAAGCGGATCGAATCGGTAGATCAGGACCCGGTCAAAACCCGTAAAGTTCCTGAACTCATCGGCTGCCGTCTGGGCGATAGCCGCAATGCAGTCCGACTGCTTGATGCGCGAGGTAATGTATTTGATCTGCTGAAAAAAGGATAGAAACGACTGCTCATCAGTGCCTTGGTCCGGCTCCATTTCAATCAGGATCTGTTCCGCTTCGGGCAGAATGGTGGCTGTAAAGTGTTTGGTTTCCTGACCGGTCTTAAAAGAGAGTGCGAATGGTATGTTCACTTGTTCCTGTTCCTGCCCCAGCTTTTGCTGCAGGTCCCGCATTTCATGGTCGGGTAGGAAAGCGGCCAAGGGCTGGTCGTGCAGCGCATCCGGCGGTAAGCCGAGCATGCTGTCAGTGTTTTCACTCACCTGTCTGATGCGAAGCGCTTTGTCGAGCACCAGCAGTAGGCCGTGGGGTTGTATCAGGTTGATCTGGTGTAGCGGGATGCTGCCGCAAAATTCAGAATCATAGTTTTTGTCGCCCACATGTTGCTGCGACAGGTAGTTTTTTTCCATATTCCTCGGTCCTCTGTCAGGGGTTAAATGGGAAGACGATCTGCCGGCAAATGCGGACTGAACTCCCTTTGACAAAGGCTATCAGGCTGTAATTTAAGTATTTTTACTTTCCCAGACGAATTATGGCCTCTATTAAATCAATTTAATCACGCTCAAAAAGCTTCCTTTAAGTCAGAAAACAGGCTATTTATCCCTTATTTGACATTGTGTATTTATACCTAGTTACTGCCTTACTCATTGAGTTGAGACAAGTGCAGCGTTACGTCTTTTGCCGGACTGTTTAATGTCTGTTGCAGTGGTGGATAGCCTTGCTTACTGATGCGAACTTCGTACTCACCGGCGGGTAGGGGGAGGCTAAAATTTCCATGTCGATCACTGGTCATACGTACTTGGCTGCCTTGTACCTCCAGCAACACACCGGCTATACCTTGTCCATCTTCAGCGAGCACACGCCCCTGTAATGACGCCTCGTTTTGTACTACCGCCGTTTTAGCGGGTGACAGCTGCTGGCTCGGGTTAACCGGCGGTGCCGGAATGTCGAGCACGATGGCCGCATCGATGGTGCGGGCGAGCAGTTCCTCAGGAGTAGGGGGGAGCACTTCGCTTGCCTGCACGTTGGCGCGCTCCTGCGCCAGTGTGCGGGTATAGTGGTAAAAGAGCAGCAGGCCCAAAGAACTGAACATCATCAGCACGCCCAAGGCCACTCGCCAGTCAGCGAGCCCGTGCAGCGCGCGGGGCCGGTGCTTGCGGCGCAACCGGGTTCTGATGCGCTGCCAAATGCGGTTGCGCGCCTGTTTGGTTCGGCCGCGGTCGGACAGGGCCATACCACTGAGTATGTCCTCGCACATCTCGCAATCGAGCAGGTGGCGCTCCACATCGTAGTTAGAGGCCGGCGGCAGCACACCTTCCTCATACTGGCGCAGCAGCTCGGTGGAAGGGTGTTCCTCTAGTCCCCATTCGCTTGTCTGTAATTTATCGTGGCGCATGGTATTTCTCAACGTAATTTTTAAGGTTCCGGCGTCCGTTCTGAATATAGCTTTTCACCTGCTTCATGTCACAGCCGGTCAACTCCACAATCTCTTTGTAACTTCTCTGTTCCAGATAGAACAGCTCAAGGCAGGTACGCTGTTCGGCAGGCAGATGCACCAAGCCGCGCTCCAAGGCCTGCAAGGCGAGTTCTTGCTGCTCAGCATCGCTCAGCTGCAGGCCGCCATCGGTGGTGTATTGTTCGGGTGTCAGAGCCTGCGTGGCTTTCCCTTTCAGGCGTTTGGTGCGCAGCAGCTGCAGGCAGTGGTTTTTGGTGAGGGAGTGCAGCCACGACTTAAAGTTAGTTACCTCATGCCGCTTTAGGGCCACCATGAGCTGCTCAAACACCTGCATGGTGGCGTCCTTGCTTTCCTCTTCCTCCTCTAGGTAGCGGAGGCAGATCAGGTATACCATTTCCGTATGCCGCTCAAAGAGTTTTCCGATCACGTCCAAGTCGCCGGTGCGCCGGTACTGTTGTACCAGCTCCAGATCATCGGGCTGTCGGTCTTTGGCGAAAAACTTTAAAAACATGTGTATACCTGTATCGCGTCTTTAAATAAAGTAAATATAGTTGAAAGTATATGCTTTGTTATGCGCAAATCTTCCTATTTTCTCACCGAGAGGCCAGCAACTGTCTGTCTTCGTCCTGCAGGGCCACCAAGGCGTAGCGTCGGGTGTCGGTAATGCGGAGTTCGTCCAAGGCGTCCACCAGATTCTTGTAGCGCGAGGTTTCGACGGCTTTCACCAGTACAACCAGTTTCGGATTCTGCCGCACCTGCTCCGAGAGAAGTACTCGGCGCAGGCCTGAAGCCGAGTAATCCGTTTCCACTACTTCGGGCTCGTCGCCGGCATATCCGAAATGGTAGAACACCCGGTCCTTTTCACCGAGTATCACGGTCAGGGCGTTCTTGCCGGGTATGGGCGTGTTGGGGCCATACGCAGTCGGCATGTTGATCTCCATGGTCTGGAGTTTGGCGAAGGTGGTGGTAAGCATGAAGAAGGTGAGCAGGAGAAACGCGAGGTCCACCATCGGGGTCATGTCGAGGTGAAAACCGCCGCTGCGCGCGCGTCTTCTGTTGCCTTTCGCCGGGTTCTGTTTTTCCTGTACCTGTGCCATGGTGCTTTCCTTTCTATTTGATGCATGTGGCAGGCGGGACTTCCGCTGCCTTTGTATAGTGGATGGCGCTTCCGTAAAAATTCCACAAGGCACACAAGGTTTTTTTTAATTTTTTCGTAGTGTTGGAAATACGCCAACTAATTCGCCATGATAGAGAGACAGGTATACCGCATGCCCAAAGCGGGCGCCATTCACAACCTGCAGCTGCGCACCGAAACACTCGAGGAACCGGGGCCGGATGAAGTATGCGTTCGGGTGCGTGCCATTGGGCTCAATTTTGCAGACGTGTTCGCCATGCAGGGGCTTTACAGCGCCACACCCGCCGGCTCTTTTATACCAGGGCTCGAGTTTGCGGGTGAGATTGTGGCGGTGGGCGAATCGGTGGGGGAGTGGCAGGTCGGCGACCGCGTGATGGGAGTCACCAAGTTCGGGGGCTACGTGTCGCACATCAACAGCCATCACCGCTATGTTATTCCGCTGCCGGACAGGTGGAGCTATGAGCAGGGGGCTGGCTTTCTGGTGCAGGGACTTACGGCCTACTATGCGCTTAAAGAGCTGGGAAACCTGAAACCGGGTATGGCGGTGCTCATTCACAGCGCGGCGGGTGGCGTGGGTATTCTGGCGAACCGCATCTGCAAAAAGTTGGGCGCCTATACCATCGGCACCGTGGGCCGACCCGGCAAAGTGGACTTCCTGCGCCGGCAGGAGGCGTACGATGCGGTGATCCTGCGCGGCAGTGACTTTTACGAAGAATTGCAGCAGGCCCTCAACGGACGCCCCCTCTGCCTGATCATGGAGTGCATCGGCGGTCGCATACTGGAGCTCGGCTGGCGGGCGCTGGCCCCGATGGGCCGTATGGTGGTGTATGGCAACGCCTCCTTCTCCAGCCACGGCAGCCGCCCCAACTACCCCAGCCTGTTCTGGCGCTTTCTGCGCCGCCCCAAAATTGACCCGCTGCGCCTGCCCACCGAAAACAAATCGCTGATGGGTTTTAACCTGATCTACCTCTACGAACAGACTGACCTGATGCATGAGCTGCTGCAAAAGCTGCAGGCCCTCGAGCTCGAGCCGCAGCATGTGGGGCAAGTGTTCGCCTTCGACGAAATGCATGAGGCCATCAAGCTTTTCCAACAGGGCAAGTCTGTTGGCAAAGTGGTAATCACAGTCTAAAAACATCTTAAAAATACCCAGTTATGGGTATTGGTTATGGGCATCCTATTCTTTTAACT
Organism: uncultured Pontibacter sp.; assembly: GCF_947499215.1. Taxonomy (GTDB): domain Bacteria; phylum Bacteroidota; class Bacteroidia; order Cytophagales; family Hymenobacteraceae; genus Pontibacter. The sequence continues at coordinate 341,042 of NZ_CANMNI010000001.1, read as the reverse complement.
TTGAGAAATACCTTGTTGATTTCCAGAGTTTTAAAAATCCTGCCCATGATTCTGACCGAAGCCATCAAAACAACGCTCCTTTTTAGGCAGGTACCCATGACCGCCCAGCAGATCGCCTACTTCCTTTTCTTCAACCACATGCTGCAGGCGAGCAGTTTACAGGACATGGTGCGGGAGGTGGAAAAGGAGGTTTTCCTGAATCCAGGGCTCTTTACCATAAGCGATGAGCTGGTGAGCCTAAGCGGCTGGCACACAGCGGAACGGGACTTGGTGCAGCAGGTATTCAGCAAAGTGCAGCAGGCCATCGTACTCTTTCGGGAGCTGGGGCAGAGCAGCGATTGCTGCAACAACATGGTGCTGGCGCTATTGCTCTACAAGCGCCTCTCGGACATAGAGCGTAGCCAGCAACTCGGGGCGCCCATCGTACCAAGGCTATGGAAATTCGATCAGGTAGCCGCCACTACCATGCTGAGCGAACTGCCGTCGCGGGTATACGAGGTCATGGACTATATCGAGCGCACCGATGATCGCCTTGCCAACATCTTCCTGTTCTGCAAAGAAGAACTCAGCAACCTGAGCGAGACTGATCACCTGCTGAAACTGCAGGAAGTGATGCGCTTGTTGGCCAGTCTGCAGCTCGCCGAAGTGCATGTGCCCACCCCGCTCTTTCAAGCTATTTTCAGTCGCCTGTTCTGGAACAACGTGAAGTACACCTCCAAAGGACTGGGAGCCGAACTGGTATAAAGCTACTTATAGGTAAGCAGCGAAATGTTTGCTTGCAACATTAAGAGCTGACATTTCCCATTACCCTGAGTTCATCCAAGGTGGGGGATGCACTGCCGCCAGCCGGTTCCAGCGTAACCGCGAAAGCCTGTGCCGCGCCGATGTTTTTCATCTGCTGCAGTCCCGCTTTTCCATCTATCATTTCCAGCATACCGGCATCAATTGGCTTGCCGTCGGCCAGTGCCCACAGCTGGTACTGTTTGCCGGTGGGCGGTGCCGGAAGCGCTACCTGATCTACGTATACCTGCTGCTGGCGCTGGTTCCAGTATACTGTCATGCGGGCTTCCGGATGACTCTCCACACCCTGTAACCTAACGGCTTGGAAGTCCGGGTTGCGCAGGATGGAAAGCGTTTCCTCCTGTTGTTGCAGTTGCAGATTGGTCTGGTGGAAATTGCGCGCCAGTAGTTGCTCCGAGGCCATCACACCGGCCAGCCTGTCTTCCGCCTGCTGCCAGCGGTTGTAGAAATAAAAGCTCAGTATGCCGGAGATAATCGCCAAGGCCAAACTGGCGGCCAGCATCCATCTGTAGGCTTTCGGCTCTCTAACCGCTTCTTGGTAAAGCGTACGGGCGGGCGCTTCCTCAACCGCAAGCTGCTGCATGATCCTGTTCTTGAGCGCAGGTCTCGGGCTGACGGCATGAAGACCGGCATAGGCTTCCATGGCAGCGCAGGCTTCGTCCAAGGCCATACGGATCTCCGGCGAGGCAGCCGCACGGCGTTCCACCTCCTCACGCTCCGCCTCGGTCAGGCCCCCGGCTGCGTATAGTTCCAGCTTACCAGATGCTATGTAGTCCTCGTTATGCACGTCCTTTAAAAATCCTTGTTAAGTGTTTTACAGCGCTGCGCACCCGTGTTTTCACTGTGCCTAAGGGGATGTTGTAAGATTCAGCGATTTCGCTTTGGGTGAGGCCTTTAAAATACATCAGGTCAATCACCTGTTTTTGTTCCGGGTTCAGATTGTCCACCATATCCCGTACACCAATGTGCTCGGGTTTAAAGGTATCGGTATAGTAATAGGTTCGGGAATCCGCTTCAATATTTTCCGACTGATTACTTACGCGGTACTGCTTCGATCGGATTGTGTCGATGGCCAGATTTCTACAAATATTGATCATCCAAGTAAAGAGTCTGCCTTTGGAAGCGTCGTACTTGTCAAACGAGTTCCAGATCTTTACAAATGCCTCCTGCAGCACATCCTCGGCAACTTCCTCCACCTTCACGATCTGCAGCACAACACCGTACAGCGTGGGGCTGTACATGTCATACAACTGCGACATGGCTGAGCTGTCGCGTGCGCGAAGCCGCGCCACCAGATCGTCTTCTTTGAGTTTGTCGTTGATTCGTTGGTCAGCCAATTATGTAACCTTTAGGGCAATTCACCAAGCAGGCATACGCAAAGCGCAGTGAACAAGTAACACATTTATCTTTAAACCACAAAGCTTCACAGGAAAAGAGCCGTTATGTACAGCCCTTTTGCTATGAAGCACTTATGGGAATTCGGATGGTAAACAGCCGTTTACCGAATATGTTTACTCAAACAGCGAAACTATTTGCGCCACCTGCTCTTTTGTGAGCGGCTCGTCAAATGCACCGGTGGCGATTGCGGCTGAGTAGCCGGCACCCACCGTCTTCACATCGTTTATACCACCTTGCGACACGTTGTCTTCTCCGGCGTAAACCGGCGCTGCACCTGCCGGTACATTGCTGTTTTCAGCGGCGCCTTCTATCCAACCCTTGTTGTCGCGCATGCGGCGGATATGGGCTGCATGGCGCGCCTCCACCGAGTGGATCTGCAATGCGGCCTGCAGCACGGTATCGTTGCTCATGAGGTTGCCCGCCTGCCCTTTGTAGGCGCGCACACCGGTGTCCTCAAAGGCTTGGGCCAGCGTCAGGAAGGTCTGGTAATTGGTGTTCCAGTCCGCAAAGTTCTTTCCGAAATCAAAAGTGGGCTCGCTGATCGGCGTGCCGTTCAGGCTTTGGATCGTGGCAATGAGAATGTCGACGTGCTGCGCCTCGTGCATCTGAATCGTCTCGATGGCGGTTCTTGCGGCACCAGCCGGAATAAGACCGTTGGCAGCCAAGCCTCCAGCGTAAAAGTTGCGCTCCAAGTACTCCAGTTTCAAGGCGAAGTTGAGCACTTCCACTACCGTGCCGGCGCTCTGTCCATAGGCTTTGTTAAACACAGCCCCGAGGGCAACCGGTATGGCGGCCAGCGCGGCCTTTTTGCCCATGCTGCCAAAGCTTTTGAATACGCTTCGGCGGGAGTCGATCCTGTTGTATACTTCGGGGTCTACTTTTTCTATATCTTCTATTATTCTGAATATGTTCATGGCAAGGCTTATTTAGGAAGGTTGTTCGCGTTTATTTTCGTGGTGATGAAGGCAGATGCTGCATTGAGCACATCAGCAGGCATCATGGCCGGATCCAGTCCGTTAGCGTCGGCCGTATCGGAGAAGGTGCCATTCGAGATCAGGTCGCGGATGACGGCAGCATGGCGGGCCTCCACCGATACGATCTTGCCTGCGAGTGTCAGAAAACCGGCGTCTTCGAGCAGTTTGCCGGCTCCATTATAAGCGGCCACACCTAGGTCTTCGAAAGTGCGCGCGGTTGTTAGGACGCTGTTTTTGTCGTTGAAGTTGATCGAGCTGAAATTCACCTCGAGGTCAGGTATGGCAGCTGAACCGAGCGCGGCCTTGAGGAAATCGCGGTGGATGCCTTCGTGGCCTTTAAGGTCCTGCATGATCTGCTGCTCCGTCTGGCTGAAAAGGCTCAGTGACCTGGTCACCACTTCAGTATAGAAGGCGGCCTCCAGTTGCTCGAGGGCGTAGGCGTAGTTCAGGATACCGGTGTCGCCGGAACCTAGGTCAACGGCCATCGGGTCCATGGGACCATTGTCGTCGTCATCGTCGCAAGAGGTGGTAGTAAAAAGTAGGGTGGCGGCGGCAGCGGAGGCCCCGGCGTAACGCAAGAACACACGGCGTTGCATGGGTGTAACCAAGCTGCTTTTTAAGGCGCCGTCTTTCTCGGGTAACTCGTTTTGTGTTTTTTTCATAATTCTAAACTTTTGTTAAAAAGGATTCGAATCGCCTACCTGTGAAGCGCTTGCCCTGTAGGGTTGCGAGACTTACGGTGTAGCCTGATCGCTTGGATTTAGGGGATGCAAATTTTTTTAAGCGCAGGTATAAAAAGCACAAAGCCCACCTGTCAGGGTGGGCTTCGCGTTCTTATGAATTTACATTGCTTTTTGTCGCTGCTTTTTCAGCGTCGGGACTGGCGGCGGTGGCGTGCTCGATATCCCTTTTCATCTCTTTCGAGGCGTCTTTGAACTCCCGGATGCCGCGGCCCAATCCTTTTGCGAGTTCAGGTATGCGCTTGGCGCCAAAGAACAAAACAAAAATGAGGATGATCATGATCACCTCGGGGCCGCCTAAGCCGCCAATGAATAATAATATACCTGTTGTCTCCATAGTTTCTGTTTTTTATTTCTGAAATGGAGCATACAAACGAACTGGCGAGCCATTCGGATTTAAACAGGCAAAATTATTATGCCGCGATTTCCTCCCGGCGTTGAGCACCGATGTGCGACAGGTTGCGCGCGCTGTATAGTCTGGTGGCGGCTCTTCTTTGGCGTTTGCAATAGCTTTTGATACCTCGCAGGCTACTCGTGTGCATTTTTTTGTCTTCGTGCGGGAGATGGGCTATGTGGCAGACGGGGCAAACGGGTACTTCCAACTGCTCCTGTACTTCCGCCATGGCGTCTTCTACTTGTCTGAGGTAGGCGATGATGGCCAAGGTGCCGCAAAGCCCGATAAGGGTGAGGATAGAGGTGATGATCATGGTACTGTGGCTAAAAGTTAATCAAATGGTTATTTCATAGTAGGCTGAGAATAGGAGTTTATCTTTACGCTAAAAAATCCTATTACTTGATGTATTGTCGCTTTAATTAAATTGTTTTTTTCGAAAAGTGGTAACCTTGGCCTTTATAATGTCAAAGTTCAATATATAATCATCAATATCTTCTATATAAGCGTTGTCTCGTCAGTTGGGATTTAACGTGTTCGCGGTCGCAGCTGAGAGTGTAATAACAGCCCTTTATACTTTCACCTTTTTCCAAGTGCCGCGCCTGAAAAGCCACCAGCTGACCAAGGCGTGAAAGGAGTGGCAGAAGGCGATCGAGAAGAAAATGCCGGTTGTCCCGAAGCCGAGGGTTTTGGCCAATAGGTAGGCCATCGGAATCTCGATCAGCCAGAGCACTACGATGTTAATGAATGAGGGCGTGCGGGTATCACCGGCCCCGTTAAAAGCCTGCACCATCACCATGCCCAGCCCAAAAAAGACGTAGCCCAGCGTGATGATCCGGAGCGCCTCGGAAGCGATGTCAATCACGGCTTCATCCTCAGCAAAGAAAGCGGCTAAGTGCTCCCCGAACAAAAGAAATAGGATGGTGACAGCCGCCATGAAGATGACATTGTAGCGCGCCGTCAGCCATACGGCCAGTTCGGCGCGTTTGGCCTTCTGCGCTCCCAAGTTCTGACCCACCAGTGTGGCAGCTGCCGAGGACAAACCCCAAGCGGGCAGCAAGGCAAACACGATCAGGCGAAAGGCGATGGTATAGCCGGCCAACGCATTGCTGCCAAACTCAGCGATGATACGGGTCAGGAAGATCCAACTGGCGGAGTCGATGAGGTATTGGCCCATGCCGCCAGACGACACCGCCAGTATACGCTTGATCATGGCGAAACTAATGACGAGATTCTCACGCCCGACTTTTAGCAGATGCTTGCCATTGAAGAGGTGGTATAACTGGTAGACCACGCCCACACTTCGACCGATGGTGGTGGCCCAAGCCGCACCGTCCAGTCCCCAGCCCTCGAAGGTGCCGATGCCGAAGATCAGAAGTGGGTCTAGCACAATGTTGGCTCCGTTGGCGATCCAGAGTGCGCGCATAGCCAAGTGCGGCTGACCGGCCCCCCGGAAGATTCCGTTGATGAGGAAGAGCATGATAATGACGAGGTTGCCGGCAAAGATGATCTGCGCATAGTGGAGCCCGGTGTCGAGCAGGGCGGTATCGGCCCCCATCAGTGTGAGGATATCGGCTGCAAACCACGTCGCCAGAAAGCCCATGAGCAGTGCGAGCACCACACCCGTGGCCATGAGCTGGTAAGTGACATTGCCCGCCTCACGGTAGTTCTTTTCACCGATCCGGCGCGATACCAAGGCCGTGGCGGCAATGCTCACGCCCATCCCCACCGAGTAGATCACCATCAGCACCGTTTCGGTTAGGCCGACGGTCGCCAGCGCATGCGGACCCAGCTTGCCGACAAAGAAAATGTCGACCACTGCAAATAGCGACTCCATCAGCATCTCCAGAATCATGGGCACGGCCAGCAGCACAATACTCGTCCGGATACCGAGGGTGGTATAATCCTGCTCCTTGCCCTTTACGGCAGACCAAACGAGGTACAGAAAGCTTTTGCTATCACTCATAGAAGCGCAGAGAAGAGAGGTGCTTTTGATGAATTACGGCTGCAGGTATAAGTTTAGTTATTGCCGTCCATTATTATTTCCACGGAGGGCCTGCCAGCTGAACCAAAAGGATTCCATGCTTTGTTGGAGGTCTGAGTACTAGCCCGCCTTTTTATGAATACTAAACTTACGAACGCCTTTGGCAAAGTATATTTGACAATTAAAGTTGATACCGCCAACAGCTGGATACATGTGATCTGGGAAGGTTACCTCAGCGAGAACAATATCAAAACAGGAGGGCAGGCTATCTTAGAAACCATTGAAGCCTCGGGCTTCACCTGTGTGCTCAATGACATGCTGTTGGTGCTTGGGCCTATCCGCACCACTGACTGGGCCACCGATGTGTGGGCGCCGGCAGTAGCCAAAGCTGGCCTAAAACACATGGCTTTGGTTAACGCCCCCGATGCCATCGCCTCCACCGACGTTTCCAACTTTCACAACGAACAGACCCATTTCCAAACTGACGTTTTCGGCAATTTAATGGACGCCGGCGATTGGCTCAGGCAGCAATGCCTGAAAAGAGATGTCGAACTTAGTTTGAAACTGACCTAAGTCATCTTTTAACAGGGCTAGATTGTTTTACTTTAGGGCGAATAAATAGCGCAGACATCTCAGCCCGCATGATCAGTCCCCAGCTTCTCGACCCCAACAGCATCGCGATTGTCGGTGCCTCCAACGACACCTCCAAACCTGGTGGTAAAGTCCTGCACAACATCCTGCGGCATGGCTTCGCGGGTGAGGTTTACTGCGTCAATCCCAAAGAGGAGCAGGTGCAGGGCATTGCCTGTGTGCCGGATGTGGAGCGCTTGCCTGCTGTCGATCTGGCCATCATCGCCATCGCCGCCGCTTATGTGGAAGACACCTTGCGCACGCTGGCCTTTCAGAAAAACTGCAAAGCTTTTATCCTGTTTTCGGCTGGTTTCAGCGAGACTGGTGAAGCGGGCAAAGCGCTAGAGGAACGCTGCGTGCAGATCGTGCATGAGGTGGGTGGCACGCTGGTCGGGCCAAATTGCATCGGAGTGATCACAGGGAAATACAAAGGCGTGTTTGCGGGGCCCGTGCCGACCTATGACCCCATGGGCTGCGACTGCGTGTCGGCATCTGGTGCCACTATGGTCTACCTGCTCGAGTCGGCCATACCGCGCGGACTCAAGTTCCGGGATATTTTCTCGGTGGGAAACAGCGCCCAGATCGGGGTGGAGGATGTGCTGCAGTACTGGGACGAAACCTACGACCCGGCGCACAGTTCCCCCATCAAACTGCTTTACATGGAGCAGATCGCCGATCCCCAGCGCTTTCTCAAATATGCTCGTTCGCTCGTGAACAAAGGCTGCCGCATTGCCGCCATCAAAGCCGGTAATACCGAGGCAGGTTCCAGAGCCGTGTCGTCGCACACGGGCGCTTTAGCTGGTTCAGGTATGGCGGTAAGCGCCCTCTTCCGGAAAGCGGGCATTATCCGCTGCTACAGCCGCATCGAGCTGGTGTATGTGGCCGCTATCTTTACCATCAATCCCCTAAAAGGAGACCGCATCGCGGTGGTGACCCATGCCGGCGGACCGGGTGTGATGCTGACTGACATTCTGGTGAAAGGCGGCATGCAAGTGCCGCAGCTCGAAGGGCCCAAAGCGGAGGCGCTGCTCGCCAAGCTATACCCGGGTTCTTCTGTGGCCAATCCCATCGATTTTCTGGCGACCGGCAATGCCCAACAACTCGGGGAGATTCTTGATGCCGTGGAGCATGACTTCGATGAGATAGACGGCGCCGTGGTGGTGTTCGGCACAACCGGCATGTGGCGGGTGGATGACGTATACCTGGTGCTGCACGAAAAAATGCGCTCCTCCCGCAAACCCATTTTCCCGATCCTGCCCTCGGCTATACAGGCCGCTGAGGAGGTAAGCCATTTCCATACCATGGGCCACGTGAACTTCACCGACGAAGTGAGTTTTGGCTATGTGCTCTCGCGGGTAAACAAAATGCAGCCTCCTTATGCCGATCCGGTTTTGCCCCTGATCGACACACAGAAAATCCGCCGCATTATCGATCGGGCACCGCAAGGGTATTTGCCCGTCGACCATGTTTTCGAGCTGCTGGATGCGGCAGGTATACCTACCGCGAAACAGGCAACTGTGCAAAGCAAACGTAAGGCACTGGCGCAAGCCGATGTTTTGGGCTTTCCGCTGGTGATGAAGGTGTCGGGGCCGGTGCACAAATCGGATATCGGAGGGGTGGTGTTGGGTGTGCGGCACATCGAGGACGTGGCGCGGGTGTACGACCGCCTGATGGCGCTGGAGGGTGCCGACGGCGTGCTCCTGCAGCAGCAGCTAAGCGGAACCGAGGTGTACATGGGCGCGAAGGCAGAGGAGCCTTTCGGACACTTGGTGCTCTGCGGACTGGGCGGCATCTTTGTGGAAGTGTTCAAGGATGTATCGGCGGCGCTGGCACCGGTGGGTAGGGAAGAGGCTATCCGCATGATCAGGCGCCTACGGTCTTACCCCATCCTGCAGGGAACCCGAGGCAAAAGCGGTGTGAACGAAGAACTTTTGATCGATACCATCCTACGCATCAGTGCCCTGCTGGAAGCCGCTCCCGAGATCCGGGAAATGGACATTAATCCGCTGATGGGTATCGCTGATAACCTAGTGGCTGTGGATGCGCGGGTGCTTGTTCACGACCTGTCCGAATCGTACACAAGTCTTACTCAGCCTTAAAGTACACTTTGAAAGTTGATCCTTCGCCTAACGTGCTTTCCGCCTTTATCTCACCACCCATCTGCTCCACCATGTTTTTCACAATGAACAGTCCTACACCAGTGCCCTCCACTTCGCTGTTTAGCCTAGTATAGCGATCAAGCACTGACTCCAGTTTGTCTTCGGCTATACCTGTACCATTGTCGCTCACGGTAAGTAGAATGTAGTCTCCTGACTTTTCCGTTTGGATGGATATGACAGGTGTACTGTCCGGCTTTTGGAATTTAATGGCGTTGCTGAGCAAGTTGTAAACGATGCTTCTGACATTTTTTCGGGAGAAGCAGATCTCTGATTCCTTTATTTGTGTGCTGATCTGTGCGTTAGTCTCCGCTATTCTGTCCCGGAGGGCAAGCTTGGCATCTTCGATCACGTTCTCAAAATTCACACGCTCCGGTTCTTTGGCGAAGCCCGTGTCGCTCTGCTGAATGTCAGCGAGATCTTCTACCGTCTGGCGGAGGTTGGCAACGGACTCGCTGAGCATGTCTTTGATATGCTGACTTTCCTCTTTCGAATCTGGTGTATTCTGCAGTAACCTGGTCAGCCCTTCTATGTTAGAGAGGGGGCCTTTTATATCGTGGGAAATGGAGTGAATGATGTTCTCATAGTCCCTGTTCAGCCGCTCGTAGCCTCTCAGGGTCTGTATGCGGTCATTGATATCGATAAAAGTGACGATGACCCCGTTAGTCTTGTTCTCCTTGCGCACGATGTAAGGCAGGATGTTCATCTGGTACCATTTCTTGTCAGTGGTTTGAATTTCCTTTTCCAGATCCTTGTTGCTCTCGATCACCTCAGTGATGTTCTCTATGAAGGTAGGGAAACGGATGTTGCTGGAAACGTCATCGATGTGCTTGCCAATGTCGTCGGCGGTAAGCTTGAAGTGCTTCATGGCAGGCGGCGTGAACTTTCGGAGGATCATGTTAGAATCCACGAACAGCTGCGGTATGATCGTGTTGTTGAAATAATTCTCAAGTTCTTCGTTCAACTCGATGAGTTTGCTGTGCGACTTCTTTTTGTATGAATGTTCCATGAGGTAGGGGTATTAATGTCTGTCTTCTCAGACAAGGTAGGCATTAATAAGTCAGCAAAGCCCAATTCGTCAGCTAAATGAAAAATGACTTTTAGCTGAAGGTCAAAGAATTTGAACAAAGGAGATAGTAGTTGGTTTCTACCCTGTAAATCAATTAATTAAAAACCAATACGTATGAAAAAACTAAGCGTTTTCTTTTTCTCTGCTCTCTTCCTTTTTGGCTGCACCACAGATAACCAAACCACGGATAGCGCAGAAACCGTAACAGACGACACCGAGATGATGGCCACAGAAGACACCATGACCACGGACGATGCCATGACCGCTGGATCCGATGCCATGACCGCTGGATCCAAGGATATTGTGGCGCTCGCTTCTGAAACCCCTTCGCTCTCTACACTAGTGCAGGCTCTGCAGGCAGCAGACCTAGTCGGAGCTTTGCAAGGTGCAGGTCCTTATACCGTGTTTGCCCCGACAAACGAAGCCTTTGCCGCTTTACCGGCCGGTACCTTGGAGAATCTCCTCAAGCCTGAAAACAAGCAACAGCTCGTGAACATCCTGACTTACCACGTCGTGGAAGGTAACGTGAAGTCGACTGATCTGACGAATAACATGTCTGCTAAAACATTGAATGGCGCTGAGTTGAAAGTGATGCTGGATGGCAGTAGTGTGATGATCAATGAAGCCAACGTAAGTACGGCGGATGTGGAAGCATCGAATGGTGTGGTACATATAATTGATAAAGTAATGTTGCCGCCATCTGAAATGTAGTAGCATTCTCAATCATTAGAAACGGGCAGGTGCTTTTCCCATAGGCGCCTGCCCGTTTTTGCATCCAAGTGAAGCTGCCTGCCGTTATACTGCGCATATAGGTATAGACTTTCCCTTGCAAAATGGAAATGAGCCTATTTATGATCACTCACCTTATTACAAAAAGTATATTATGAAATGGCAAGGCAGAAGAAAAAGCAGCAATATAGAAGACCGTAGAGGACAATCAGGAGGCGGTTTCGGTGGTGGCAGAGGCATCAGTCCCATGCTGCTCATACCTTTATTCCGGCTCCTTTTCTCGAAAGCGGGGCTGGTAATTGTGGCAGGGATCGCCCTGCTGCTATTCTTGACAGGAACCAACCCCCTGACGCTCCTGCAGCAGTTTGTGGGTGGGGAGCCACAGTACGCACAGTCGACAGACTACCAGCCGAGCCCGGAAGAGCAGGCGCTGGCCGAACAGACGGCGGTCGTGCTGGCAGATACCGAAGATGTCTGGAACAAGATTGTTGATGGCTACAGAGAACCGACCTTGGTGCTGTTTTCAGGACAGGTAAACTCGGCCTGTGGTTCAGCTTCTTCCGCTTCAGGACCTTTTTACTGTCCCGGCGATGAAAAACTGTACATCGATTTGAGCTTTTTTAGTGAAATGGAACACAAGCTGGGTGCTGAAGGAGACTTTGCGCAGGCCTATGTGGTGGGCCATGAGGTGGGGCACCATGTGCAGAACCTCACGGGCACCATGGATCAGGTAAACGCCATGCGGGGCCAACTATCCCAGACGGAATTCAATCAACTGATGGTAAGAGTCGAGTTGCAGGCTGATTTCTATGCCGGTGTGTGGGCGCATCATACTCAAAAAAACAAAAAAATTATGGAGCCTGGCGACTTGGAAGAGGCCCTGAACGCGGCCAGCGCCATCGGCGATGACCGGCTGCAAAAGCGGGCCACCGGAAGGGTGGTGCCCGACTCCTTCACGCACGGCACCTCGGCCCAACGGGTCCGTTGGTTTAGAAAAGGCTTCGAGACAGGCGATGTGAATCAGGGCGATACCTTTAACGCGTCGGAGTTGTAGCGCAACAGGTTAAGTGCTAAGACGCAACCCTTGCAAGCATGAAATAGGAGGTGCGATCAATCAAAACGGGCAGGCGCTTTTCCATAAAGCGCCTGCCCGTTTTGTTTTGGGGAAATTGAAAAGGAGAGGCCAGTTATTTAATTAAGTTGTTGTACAGGCTGTTGAGGACGTCTGCCAGTGCCAAGTTGTATTCATTCACTTCAGGGGCGCTGGTTCCATTCGTGATAACTACAAAGCCAAACTGCTCTTTTGGCTGAAAGAACATGGCGCTGTAAAGTCCGTAGGCATTGCCGGTGTGCCCAACCAAAGCCTTGCCGGTAATTAAATTAGACTCCGTTTTTAACGCCAGACCGTAGCCATTGTCGGCGATCTTTTTCTGCATTTGCTTGGCGCTCTTCTTCGAGATGATCCGAGTACCCTTATACTCGCCTTTGTTTAGGTGCATCGTCATATACTTGGCCAAGTCCGTTGCCGAGATCTTCATGCCGCCAGTGGGCGAGAAAATGGGCGTGCTGTAGCCCATCTTGTAGCTTCTGATTTCCTGCCGGCGCGGGGCGTAGGCCGATGGTGACGGTGAGAATGTACTGGAGTCAGCATTGTATTCATACAGGGTCACGAAGCGGCTGGCGTCAAGGGAATCTACGTTATAGCCGCCGTACAGTCCTAATGGGTTCAGGATGTGGTGCTTCACGTATTGGTCGAAGCGCTCACCGGACAGTTTCTCCAGTATGGTGCCGGCCATGTTGAAACCTAGGTTGCAATACTCATAGCGTGTGCCGGGCTCGTAGTTGTTGTAGCAGGCAGCCCAGTTCGAGTTTTTGGCTGGATCGATGGTGTCGAGGGTAAAGTAGCCCTCGCTATCGTTTATGCTGGAGGTGTGCGAAAGCATCATCCGCAGGGTAATGACCTTTTCCGGGTACTTGGGGTTGAGCACCTGAAAACCCACCAGCTTACTGACATCCTCATCCAGCGAGAGCTTACCCGCCTCGACCAATTGCATTAGCGCCGTAACGGTAAAGGACTTGGAGATAGAGGCGATCCTGAAAATGTCGTTGTTGGTGAGTGGCGTTTGGCTTTCAACATCCTTTAGGCCGAAGGACTTGGCGTAGACAATCTCACCTTTCTTGACCACGGCAACCGATAGCCCGACCATGTCATGCTGCTGCATAATGGCTTGTAGGTCTGTCTCGGTTTTTGCTTCCTGCCCATGGCCGGACAGGGTGAAGGCGATAAAAGCAAGTGTTGTGAGCGTGGCTTTCTTCCAGATTTTTGTCAGCATCGGTGTCATAGGTTGTGGGGTATGAGAAGCCTAAGATAAGCATCTATCCCAGAAATTGGTAATGCCACGTGAGGTAAGGCCGTGAGAACGACAACTCTTGTATATTTACACCAGTATGAATGCAGAACTGAGAACAGAAAACAGACAGGTATGGAGTACAGAAGATTTGGCCGCACAGGCTGGCAAGTGAGCGAAGTAGGTTATGGCATGTGGGGTATGGCCGGCTGGACCGGTTCCGATGACCAGCAGTCAGACCACTCTTTGGATTTGGCCGTGGAAGGCGGCTGCAACTTTTTTGATACGGCTTGGGGCTACGGCAAAGGCAAAAGCGAAGAAATCCTTGGCCGTCTGATCAGGCGCAATCCGGATAAGCGCCTGTATGTAGCCACCAAGATTCCACCCAAAAACATGAAGTGGCCGTCGAAAGCCTCCTACAAGCTCGAGGACTGTTTTCCCGCTGACCATATCATTGCCTATACCGAGAAAAGCCTGCAAAACCTCGGGGTGGAGACCATCGACCTGCAGCAGTTCCATGTTTGGGAAGACAGCTGGGCTGAACAGGAAGAATGGCAGCGTGCTGTGGAGAAGCTGAAAGCAGATGGCAAAATTCAGCACATGGGTGTGAGCGTGAATCGCTGGGAACCTGACAATGTGCTCCATACCTTGCGCACCGGCCACATCAGCAGCGTGCAGGTCATCTACAACATTTTCGATCAGGCCCCGGAAGACAAACTTTTCCCGCTTTGCCGCGAACTCGATATCGCCACCATTGCCCGTGTTCCTTTTGATGAAGGCACCCTAACCGGCACTTTCACAACGGAGACCACTTTCCCCGAAGACGACTGGCGGAGCACGTACTTTGTGCCCGAAAATCTGAAGTCCAGTGTGGCGCATGCCGATCGGTTAAAACCACTTGTGCCTGCTGGCATGACCATGGCGGAGATGGCTCTGCGTTTTATTATCAGTAATCCGGATGTGAGTACCACCATTCCCGGAATGCGCAAAGCACACCACGTACAGGCCAATCTGCAGGCCAGCGATGGGAGAGGGTTGCCGGATGAACTACTGGAGCAGCTCAAGTCGCACCGCTGGGACCGGGAACCTACCGAATGGTCGCAGTAGAAGGACTTGATAACAGAAAGCCTCTCACTTACGTGGCACGCTTTAGTTATTGCTGCTGACGTGCATTTGGGCAGGCAGGGCAAAACCGTTGCCTTTGGTATTGACGACCTCGATCATTTGCAGCAGCAGCCCTTCCTTGATGGCTAGTTGCTCATTAAAATCACTGGTGAGAATGTAGGCAAACACTTCGAGCTTCAGGTTGTCGGTGGCAATTTCGGTGAGGCGCACCCGGGCGCTTGCCCGCTCCACTTTATCGTGCGTGCCTAATAACTGCCGCAGTTCGCTCAGGACCTCGTTTATCTGTGGAAGCGTGGTGTCATATCGTAGCCGAAGCATGGGGTTAAACAGAAAGCGGTCGCGGTGCGCGAAGTTCTCGATCTTCTGAGAAGAAAAATCTCCGTTCGGAATCGTTACAACCGTGCGTTCGGTTGTGCGGAGGCGGGTAGAGCGCATCCCGATCTGCTCCACAGTACCCGTGGTATCGCCTACTTTGCAAAAGTCCCCTACGCGAATGGGCTGGTCTGCGATCAGGGTGACACTGCCCACAAAGTTTTCTACTGTCTTTTGCGCACCCAGTGCCAGCGCGATACCGCCTATACCTAATGCAGCCAGACCGGTGGTCACATCAAAACCCAGCGTATCGAGCAGGAATATAACACCGAAAACGAGCAGCGCCACCTTCACCCCCCGGCGCAGAAACAACACGATCGAAATGCCCGCCATGTTGCGGCGCTGGATCAGGCGCCGCTGACTGAAATTAGTGAGCGCGTCCACCAAACGCCAGAGCAACAGAATGATCGCCACTAGGCCAACGGTGATGGTAAGCTCACTGAAGCGTTGACGCAGAACAAACGATATACCCAGCCGCTGGCTCAGGATAACGAGGATCCAGGCAGCCAAGTATAGCCGAATAGGGAGTGAGAAAGCTCGGATGACGCCATAGGTTGGTTCGTCCCGGGTTCGGCGCCAGGCAAAGTTGATCAGGTAGGTGAGTGCCGCTGTCAGTCCCCATGCCAGCAGGTAGGCCACCACCGCGATAAGCAACATACCCAGCCAGTGTCCCACGGGAACACCTGCCCAGCGGTTATCTTCCAGAAAATCAGGCAGGGTTTTTTCGATCACGGTGCTAGATGGCGTGTCGGTCTCCAGCGGCACTTTGCTGATGGTTTCGGATGCTACCAGCCAGATCGGGCCACCTGCCGGGCCCTGCGTTTTTTCAAGCAGCAGGTCAAAGGTCTCTTCGTTCACGGTGGCGGTTCCTACCCGCTCTAGGTGCGGGGGCAGGTTGTCCTGCAGTTCACCATCCGGCGATTCGCTGATCCAAGAACGTGGAGCAGTCTGACTGCGCTGGTCCAGCAGGCGTTGCAGGGCTTGGGCCATGGCGGCCCCGTCTTTTATAGGACCGCCCGGTATGTCTAAGTTGAGGTAGAAGGCGGCTTTGGTATAATCTTCGTCAGCCAGTGCCCGGATCAACCCCGTGACGGTACCCCGAGGTGTGCGCCTTCCCAGTGAGTCTTCGGGCCAAGTTGGTTCGGCGATGACTGTATCCTTTTCAGTTTCCTGGGCCCAAGCTAGCGAAGGTACAGCCAGCAGGAAAACAGCGCTAAGCAGAAGCAAGCGGAAGGGAGCCCGGAAGTACTGTTTAAATAAGTAACTGAGTAGCGAAGGGTGCATGGTGTTTGAGGCTGTTGGTGCGAGGTGCAAAGCAGGCAACACGCTTATACCTGCCAACTGCTTCGCGCTTACATCAACAAATAACGGCAGCGAAGAGGTGGGGTTGCGAGAGGGTGAGGTTGCAGGTATAGGTGCGTACTTGCCTGTCATGAGCAGGCTCCCTAATAATTTAAGCGGATGAAGTGCACTAAGTCAATTACTTATGTACTATATCAGCCATCAGTAAAGTTTAAACTTGCACCAAGTATATAAATTTCACTATCTTGTTATATCTTGTAAGATTTATCATTTCTATACCTATACCTGATTACAACCTTTACCTATCAGCTTACCCATGTCTGAAAACCATAAACGACAATTAGAACAACAACTCTGGAACATCGCCAACACCTTGCGCGGCAAGATGGACGCTGACGAGTTCCGGGACTATATACTTGGCTTTATCTTCTACAAGTACCTGTCGGAGAAGATGGAGCTGTACGCCAACAAGATTCTGGCAGAAGATGGCATTAAGTACCACGACATAAACGAGAATACCGAAGAAGGGCAGGAGTACCTGGAGGCCATCAAAGAAGAAGCGCTTTCCAGTCTGGGGTATTTCCTGAAGCCGACAGAACTGTTTGGTGAACTGGCTCGCAAAGGCAACTCCAACAGCAGGGAAGAAGGCGCGAGCAACTTTATACTAGATGAACTGACACTGGTGCTCAAGCACATCGAGCAGAGCACCATGGGCACCGAGAGCGAGGACGACTTCAACAAGCTGTTTGAAGACCTGGACCTGACTTCCACCAAGCTGGGCCGCACCGAGGCTGCCAAGAATGACTTGATAGCGAAAGTGCTGGGCCACCTGGACAAGATTGACTTCAAGCTGGAGGACACCGAGGCCGACGTGCTAGGCGATGCCTACGAATACCTGATTGGGCAGTTTGCGAGCGGCGCTGGCAAGAAGGCCGGTGAGTTCTACACCCCGCAGGAGGTATCGAAGGTGCTGGCCAAGCTAGTGACTACCGGCAAGACCAAGCTGAAATCGGTGTACGACCCTACCTGCGGCTCGGGCTCTTTGCTCTTGCGCGTAGCCAAGGAAGTGGAGGAAGTGTCTAACTTTTACGGGCAGGAGCTCAACCGCACTACTTACAACCTGGCCCGCATGAACATGATTCTGCACGATGTGCACTTCCAGAAGTTCGACATCCGGCAGGAAGACACACTGGAGCACCCGCAGCACCTAGAGCACCGCTTCGAGGCGATTGTAGCCAACCCGCCGTTCTCGGCTAACTGGAGCGCCAGCCCGCTGCACATGTCCGACGACCGCTTCAGTCAGTACGGCAAGCTGGCCCCGAGCTCCAAAGCAGACTTTGCCTTTGTGCAGCACATGGTGCACCACTTGGCCGAGAACGGAACGATGGCTGTGGTGCTGCCGCATGGTGTGCTGTTCCGGGGCGCAGCCGAAGGGCACATCCGCCAGTACCTGATTGAGGACCGCAACTACCTGGATGCCGTCATCGGTTTGCCGGCCAACATCTTCTATGGCACGTCTATACCTACCTGTATCCTGGTGTTCAAGAAATGCCGCGAGCATGCCGATAACGTATTATTTATAAATGCAAGTGAACAATTTGAAAGAGGCACACAGAATGTTCTACGCCAAGAAGATATTGATAAAATCATCTCGACCTACCGCGAGCGCAAAACCGAGGACAAGTATAGCCATGTTGCCAGCCTGCAGGAGATACGCGAGAACAACTACAACCTAAACATTCCGCGCTACGTGGACACCTTTGAGGAGGAAGAAGCATTAGACCTGAACGAAGTAGCCGCAGCACTCGCCCAACTGGAAGACGAAATGCAAAATACCGACACCACCATCGCTGCGTTTTGTGACGAGCTGGGTATAGCTAAACCTTTTTAAGCCATGGAAGCAGTAGAAGAAATAACAGCAGCAGTGAAGAACGCACCTATACTTCGGTTTCCAGAGTTTGAGGGTGAATGGGAACATAAACCGCTTAATGAATACCTAAGCGAATCTAAAAAGAGGAACTTAAAGCTTAAATTCGGGAAAGAAGATGTCTTGTCTGTTTCGGGTGAGTTTGGAATTATTAACCAAATTGAGCATTTGGGTAGGTCTTATGCAGGTGTTTCAGTCCATAACTATCACATTGTAGAAACAGGCGATATAGTCTACACAAAAAGTCCGTTAAAGAGCAACCCTTACGGTATCATAAAGATTAATAAAGGTAAAGCAGGTATAGTTTCAACCCTTTATGCGGTATACAAAGTTAAAGAAGAAAAAGCCCAAGGCTTATTTTTCGATTTCTATTTTGGTTTAGATGCTAATGTCAACCGCTATTTAAGGCCATTAGTTAAGAAAGGTGCAAAGAATGACATGAAGGTCAATAATGCCTATGTGTTAAATGATAAAGTCTTTGTGCCTTCTATACCTGAACAAAAAAAAATAGCTTCATTCCTGTCTGCCATTGACAATAAAATCCAGCAGCTTAGGAAGAAGAAGGCCTTGTTGGAGAAGTATAAGAAAGGGGTGATGCAGCAGATTTTCTCCCAGCAAATCAGGTTCAAGGATGATGTTGGCAATGATTTTCCGGAGTGGGAGGAGAAGAGACTAAGTAATGTTGCTAAGTTAATGTATGGAAAAGACCAGAAGCAAGTATTAGATTCAAATGGTCAATACCCTATCTTAGGTACAGGTGGATTGATGGGCCGGACTAATTCATACTTATACGATAAGCCATCAGTACTAATTGGTAGAAAAGGAACAATAGATAAACCAGTTTATATTGATACTCCATTCTGGACAGTTGATACACTATTCTATACAGAAGTACTTTCTAACACATTACCCAAATGGCTATTCTATAAATTTCAAACTATAAACTGGAAGTTATATAACGAAGCTTCTGGTGTCCCAAGTTTAAGTACTTCCACCATCTATAAAATCAAAATCAGTCAGCCTTCTATAGATGAACAAGTCAAAATCGCCAACTTCCTTACTTCCATCGACAACAAGATAAACTTTACTTCTAAACAACTAGAACAAGCCCAGCAATTCAAGAAAGGCTTGTTGCAGCAAATGTTTGTTTAGTCCGCCAAGCAAAACCTATGGGAACACAACCGGAGCAGGTACTCGAAGACAACCTGGTAAAGCAGCTGCAGGGGCTGGGCTATACCTTCGTCGCCATTAAAGACGAGGAGGCGTTGCTGGCCAACCTGAAGCAAATGCTGGAAAAGCACAACCAGGTGTCGCTGACTGGGAAGGAGTTCGAGCGGGTGCTCAACCACCTGAACAAAGGCAATGTGTTCGACCGCGCCAAGATACTCCGGGACAAGATGCAGCTCACTAAGGACAATGGTGACAGCGTATACCTGGAGTTTCTGCAGCAGGAGCACTGGTGCCAGAACCAGTTCCAGGTAACCCAGCAGGTGAGCATGGAAGGCACTTACAAAAACCGCTATGACGTCACGCTGCTGGTCAACGGTCTGCCCCTGGTGCAGATTGAACTTAAGCGCCGCGGCCTAGAGCTGAAAGAGGCCTTCAATCAGGTGAACCGCTACCACCGGCACTCCTTCAGTACGTCCTTTGGCCTGTACCAATACGTGCAGCTGTTCGTCATCAGCAACGGCGTGAACACCAAGTACTACGCCAACAACAACAAGCAGACCTTTAAGCAGACCTTCTACTGGGCCGATAATAAGAACAAGCTCATCACCCAGCTCGAAGCCTTCACGAAGGCTTTCCTAGAGCCCTGCCACATGGCCAAAATGGTGACCAAGTACATCGTGCTCAACGAAGCGAAGAAGATGCCGATGGTGTTCCGTCCGTACCAGTACTACGCCACCGAGGCAATCATCGAAAAGGTAAAGAACAGCGACAAGAACGGCTACATCTGGCATACTACCGGCTCAGGCAAAACGCTCACATCCTTTAAGGCCAGCCAGCTGCTCATGCAGCTCCCCAAGGTGCACAAGGTCGTGTTCGTGGTGGACCGCAAGGACCTGGATTACCAGACCACCAAGGAGTTCAACAGCTTCTCGGCCGGCAGCATAGACGGCACCGACGATACCTGGGCACTGGTCAACCAACTCTCCGGCGACACCAAACTCATCGTCACCACCATCCAAAAACTCAACAATGCGATTGGCGGGGCAAGGTTCACGGGCAAACTGGAGGCGCTGCGCGAAGAGCGCATTGTGTTCATCTTTGACGAGTGCCACCGCAGCCAGTTCGGCGAGACGCATAACCGCATCAAGAAGTTCTTCGCCAAAGCCCAAATGTTCGGTTTCACGGGCACGCCTATCTTCGCGGACAACGTGATTAAGAACGCCCACGGCAAGCGCACCACCAAAGACCTTTTCGACGAGTGCCTGCACAAATACCTGATTACGGATGCCATCAAAGACGAGAACGTGCTCAAGTTCTCGGTGGAGTACATCGGCAGGTATAGAGAGAAGGAGAGAAGCAATACCGAGATTGACATTGAGGTAGAGGACATCGACACCAAGGAACTGCTGGAAGCACCGCAGCGCTTGGAGAAAATCGTGGACTACATCATCGAGAACCATGGCCGCAAGACCCACGGTAAAACCTTCACCGGCATGTTCTGTGTGAGCAGCGTGGAGGTGCTTATCCGCTACTACGAGCTCTTCCAGCAGCGCAAAGCCGAAGGCAAGCATAACCTGAAAGTCGCCACCATCTTCAGCTACGCCGCTAACGAAGATGATAAAGGCGCTGATGGATCCTATACCTTCGACGAAGACGATGATGTGCTGGTAGCCGCAGAGCCCCGGCTTGCCTACAGCGCCACCAGCCACACCCGCGAGAAACTCGATGCCTTTATAGCGAATTACAATACCATGTTCGGCACCAGTTTCTCCACCAAAGACAGCCAGTCTTTTTACAACTATTACAACGACGTCTCGAAGCGCACCAAGAACAAAGAGGTAGACGTGCTGCTGGTCGTGAACATGTTCCTGACCGGCTTCGATTCCCCGCCGCTGAGCACGCTTTACGTCGACAAGAACCTGAAATACCACGGCCTGATCCAAGCCTACAGCCGCACCAACAGGCTTTACACTGAGCAGAAATCGCAGGGCAACATCGTGGTGTTCCGTAACCTGAAGCAAGCCACCGACGATGCCATTGCGCTCTTCTCGAACAAGGATGCCAAAGACGTCATTCTGGTGGAGCCATACGAGGACTACGTTACCAAATTCAACATCGCCTTTGCCGAGCTCCTGAAGATTGCGCCTACCGTCGGCAGCGTAGACAGCCTTCGAAGTGAAGAAGAAGAGCTGGAGTTCGTGAAGGCCTTCCGGGAGCTGATGCGCATCAAGAACGTGCTCACCACCTTCGCCGATTTCAGCTTTGCTAACCTAGCCATGACCGAGCAAAGCTTCGAAGATTACAAGAGCAAGTACCTGGACCTATACGACAAGGTAAAGACAGACACCGCCAAAGAGAAGGAATCTATTCTCGATGACGTGGACTTTGAGCTAGAGTTGATTCACCGCGATGAAATCAACGTCTCCTACATCCTGAAGCTGCTGGCCAAACTCAACAGCGCCAAACCGGAAGACAAGGAGAAGCAGAAAAAGCAGATTATCGACATCCTTACCGGAGAGACCACACTCCGTAGCAAACGCGAGCTCATCCGCAAATTCATAGAAGAGAACCTGCCCCACATAGAAGACGCCGACGACGTACCAGAAGCCTTCGAAAGCTTCTGGCAGCGCGAGCAAATGGCCGCCTTCGAGAAGATGAGTAAAGAAGAACAACTGGACCCCGTGAAGCTACAAGCCGTGCTGGGGAACTACCTTTTCACGGAGCGAAAGCCGCTTAGAGATGAAGTGCTGGATATGTTGCCAGCGAGGCCGAAGCTGCTGGAGCGAAGGCCGATTGCTGAGCGGATTACGGCTAAGGTGATTGGGTTTGTGGAGACGTTTATTAGTGGGATGGGGAATAGACCTTAGACATCTAAGGCAAAAAGGATAAATTATAGTTACTCAAATTTACTCGAAGAATTAAGAGAAGGTAAGAATCTTCTATCTCATAGCTTTAAAAGCTTTAATTAATGGATCTGACTTAAATCATTTTAATTGATGTCTGATTGGGCAGAAATTGTTTCCATGTTTTTCCAATCCATCTTCATTTTAATCCAATGACTTCCAGGGTTTAGATTTCTTCTGATATATAAGGCGTTGAATACCGCAATTGCAAATAATAATCCGGTTGCAGATAACCCAACTAGATTTTTGCTTTCAAGAAAGGCTGTGTTCATCCATATTATATATACCAGAACTACTAGGTTTAACAATTGATCTGCTACTGCAATAGCTCTAGTGTTTGTAACATTAGGATGTTTTTTTACATAAGCCCCCCATTTATGCCAAAAGCCCTTTTTAACAAATATACCCTCAATTTCACTAAGTCTAATGCCGTAAATTACTAAATGCCTTGTAATTGAAATATGGATAGTAACTGAGCCGGTAATTATCAACAGTAAACTCCCTTCTATGATCAGCAGCTGGACAATATTCGAGGTTTCTAGTAGTGCTAACAAAATACTTATAAGTGATGCAATGAGTCCTAGTATAGTTAACCTCACATTCCAGAAAGCTCTCATATTATTAGAAATCTCTTTGTACTCAGTTAACAGCATTTCCATTTGAGGTGGGTTCAAGCTGGTATTCATATTCAAATATCTTAGTATAACTTAATGTACTATTTATTGAAATAAAACAATAATTATAAGCTAAAAATTTAAAGCTGTTAGCTATCTTAAGTATTGTTTTCACTAAAATATGTAAACATAAGTTAATAATGCAGGTAAAAAATACTAGGCTTATGCTTTGATATTCAGGTGTTTGGCTTGATTTGTTTTGACATAAATTGTGTTGATTTAAGTGTTGTCGAATTAAGGGTTAATAATAGGAAGAGAGGTAAAAATGAGTAAGAATTATATAACTATAACAGCACTAAGTTTTACACTTATCTTTTTGGAGCTAGTGCTTATTAAACCTTTATGTGCTCAGAGTATACCTACTGCTGAACAACTTATCTCAATGTATGATTCGCATCAAAAAGGGGATATTTTCCAAGTCAAGCAATACGCAAATAATTTAGAATATACTATAATGGACAAAGATGAGTCAGATAGAGTATTTTATGGCAAAAACGGATTAAAACGACACATCTGGGCATTTGGGAATGGAAAATTCACTTTTAAAGATAAAACTGCTCATGAAGGTTTATTTAAGTATTATTATAATCAAATATCAAAATTAACTGATATTGAATATGCAGATGAGAACACTTTCTTCTTTGAGTTCGATGATAAAACTATTTATTTAAATCGGGAAGAGGGAGAAGTTTTAGTTGCTATCACACCAAAAAGTAAGTACGAATCATATAAATCAGACTCTAAACCAAATTCTAAAACAAGCTCCAACTTAGGTGGAGATAGATATACTCCTAAAGAAGAAAATGATAAAATTTCCTTTATAAAAGAATACATAGTTATCGGAAAAACATCAACTAGAACTTATTTAAAAAAGGGTGATAAAGTTAAAGTTACAGCCTCAGGTAAAGTTTCCTTTGGGCTTTTTGCAGGCACGGGTGGCCCCCGAGGTATAAGGGGTTTTGAATATTATAGTATTGTAAGAAACTATCCGCACGGATGCCTTATAGCGACTATAGGAGATGGGGGAACTTGGCATTACATCGGTAATGAAGCAACAATCACAGCAGATAAGGATGGCTTTTTAAAACTTTACGTTAATGATTCAGATCCAAGAAATAACACAGGTAGATTTACAGTTATAGTTGAAAATATTTAATTTTTACTGCAAATAGCTTAGATTTATATAGTATAAACTATTTTTTCCGAATGCTATCAACTTTGAAGAGTACTGCCGTTTTAATTGAGCGCACAACATTATCATCTAGCAGCAGGGGTTATTGCACCGTAGTAACTTAGCTAAACCTGAGCGGTATCGGTGATTTTATTCAGATTCCTCCTCTCGTCGAAATGACAGGGTAGCGTATGTTTATCCACTGCAACGGAGTTATTTGAAAGATACAAATGAACATCGCGCAAAAAACCTCCCTGTCGTAACAGAGAAGACACCAATAGCATACCCCCACTAAATACCCCCATTGATCACATCTTTCCCTCCATTCATCACATTTACTTGCCCCTCCGTTTCCTGTTACTTAATCTTATATCGGCTAAGGCACTGAAAGGCTTTGGTTGAACAAGCTAATCCAACGAGACTATGGAAATGAGGCACTACCACATGGAAAGCAACCATTTGAATGGCTGGCAGGCACTGAAAGAAACCAGTCTGCTCTTGCTGCTTTCACTCTACGGTGCGCTGGGTCTGCTTGGGGAACAGCCTGTGTTGCTGCAGTTGCTGCATACGCTGCGGGAGTGCGCTACGGGGCGGCTCCTGCTCGTCGAGGAGCTGGATGTGCTGCGGCAGTCGGCGCAGTGGCTGCATTTTGTGCTCGATGTGCTTTTTTAGCGCCTTTCGTCACAAAATCAGCCGCGTTCATCACATTTATCTTTTATTCGCAACCCATTCATGTATCATTGTTTTATGATTGATATAACCTTAGACAACTCCATCGCCAAACCTATCCAACGCAACAAGGTAGAGTTCTGGGCCGCCACCGCCATCTTCGTTTCCTCGTTGTTCTCACTGTTTATCGACTATAGTCCGAACGAGTATGAGTTTATGCGGGCTGGTGTGGTTTACAACTACTACGAGCATTTTTTCTGGCCCCAGCTCGTGCGCTATACCTGTATCTACCTCGCTTTTCTGCTGCTCAACTTTAGGGTAGTGCCACGCTTAATGCGCAAAGAGGCGGTATGGCTGAACGTACTCCTGCTTGTGCTTACCTTCTTTGGGGTAGGGCTCCTGACGGGCATCACCGATACCTATTTCAAAGGCTACCTACTCCCGAACTATTACTCAGTCGACGAATTCTGGGAAGACATTTTCCAGGGCAGCTTTCAGAACACGCTGTGGTTGTTGCTGGTGTTTAGCTTTTATACCTTCATTAAGTATGTGGCGCACTATCTCCTCGACAATGCCGCCTCTATTCAGGCACGGTATCGCCTCGTCACGCAGGAGGTGATCACAGCGGCTTTGGGTTGGTTAGTCAGTGTGTTCATCATGGTGATGTTCAACATCGGCGATAGTGAGACCGCCTTGTGGGCGATCATCTCGCTCAATGCGATCGTGCTGTATGTTGTGTCGTCGCATTACCTGATACCAGCAGCCCGCAAGGCAAAACGCCCATTCCTGGCGTACCAGGCACGGGTACTGCTGCTACTGGCCTTGGCGTATTTTCCTGTTTTCCTGCTGCTGATGGTGGCCTTGCACAGCGAAAATAGCGCCTTCGAAATTAGCTTTGTGAACGCCCTGTTCCAATTCTTGGTAACGGGTCCTGTTATCTGGCTGATCTACAAGCGCCAGATGAAGGGCAGAGAGGAGATGTTTGTGCTGAAGAAAGAGCTGGGCACCACTAGCGCTAACCTCGATTTCCTGCGCTCCCAGATCAACCCGCACTTTCTGTTCAACGCCTTGAACACCCTGTACGGCACGGCCCTGCAGGAGAACAGCGAACGCACGGCACAAGGCATCCAGATGCTTGGCGACATGATGCGCTTCATGCTGCACGAAAACCACCAGCAGAAAATCCTGCTCTCCCGCGAAATCGAGTACATGCGCAATTACATCGACCTGCAGCTGCTACGCACCTCGGCTTCGCCCAACATCTCCATTGAAACCAAAATAGAGGATGTGGTAGGGGATAAGTACATCGCGCCCATGCTGCTGATTCCTTTCATTGAGAATGCCTTTAAGCACGGTATCAGCCTGCAGCACAGGTCCTGGATTAGGATAACCTTGCATACAGATCAGGGCAAGCTGTACTTTGATGTATACAACAGCAAGCAAAAAAAATCGGAGCAGGACCCTGAGAAAGACAAATCAGGTATAGGGCTGAAAAATGTGAAGCAGCGCCTCGACTACTTGTATGCGGACAGACACGAACTGATCATCCGCGACACGCCAGAAGAATTTTTTGTGCACCTCACACTCCAGTTGTAGGCACTGAATTTTTATGTTGCCACAGAAGCTGTTTAGAGTTTGAAGCAAACCCATGTAATAGCTATCATCAATTTAAAAATTCAGCACCATGAAAATAGTCGTGTTCTTATTCGGTTTTTTCTTTTTCGCGACAGGCGTAAAAGCTCAGAATTTCCAGACAGCCAAAATGGACAGTTTGTTTTCCATGTTAGAAAAACATGATAAAGCAATGGGTAGTCTGTCGGTCTATCATAAGGGCGAAAGTTTATACCAAAAGTCAATTGGCTATGCCGATGTAGATAAAAAGGTGAAATCAACTGCTACCACACCCTATAGGACTGGTTCCGTTTCCAAAATGTTTACAGCTACGCTTATCATGCAGCTGATTGAAGCGGGCAATTTATCTTTTGAAACCAAACTGTCTACATTTTATCCCCAGTTACCGAATGCAGATCGAATAACCATACAGCAACTCCTACAACATCAAAGTGGGATTTTTGATATTATAAAATCCCCAAATTTCAACGAGTGGATGGTAGAAAAAAGAAGCAAGGAGGAGTTGTTGTCCAAGATCAAAGAAAACGGCAGTGTATTCTCTCCTGGGGAAAAAAGGGACTATTCCAATACGAATTATATCATACTATCTTTCATTCTAGAAGATATTGAAAATAAAGATTTCGCTAAAATTCTGGAAAAGCGGATCCTTAAACCCCTTAAGCTAAAAAATACTTATTACGGGGAAAATAACCCTAAAAAATTCATGTCAGCTTCCTACGAAAAGAAAGATGGCGTGTGGGAAAAACCTTCACATATTGACTTAAGCATTCCCCGTGGAGCGGCAGGGATAATTTCAACTCCAGAAGATCTTAATAAGTTTATTAACGGTCTTTTTGATGGGAAATTAGTATCTGAAAATTCCCTTGCGATAATGAAGAAAGAACCTGGCATTGGAATGTACCCTATCCCTATTTTGCAGGAAGAAAAAATGATTGGCCACATGGGAGGTATGGACGCATTTAAATCGCTTGTGGTTTATATGCCTAAACAAGACATGACTTTTGCATATACCTTTAATGGGGTTGATTATCCTTACAAAGAAATTGTGATGGGGATCTTTCATATTCTGTTAAATAAGGAATATGATTTACCAAAAATGGAATCTCAAGATTAACGGGCGTACAGGTAAACAGCAGGTGTTGCATGAGCATCTGCTAGTTTATGCCCGACAGCTGCAAGGCACTGCTGTCAGGTTCGAGTCAAAAGGCAGTAAGTGGTTGTTTCGCTATTTCTTGGTTTTTACAGTGCTTTTGTTCAGAAAAAGTAGTAAAATAGGGGAGCCCTAAACAGGTATACAGTAAAAGAAACAGGTATGCGCGCAATAGCGATAGACGACGAACCAATGGCCTTGGAAGTAGTGCGGGCCCATGCCGCCAAGGTGCCTTTTCTGGAGCTGCTGGGCTGCTTTACGGATGCCTTCAAAGCCCTAGAGTTCCTGCAGAACGAGTCGGTGGATTTATTGTTTCTGGACATCAAGATGCCCGATATCTCGGGCTTGGAGTTTGTGACGAGCCTGCCCAAAAAGCCAATGGTGATCTTCACGACGGCCTACTCTGAGCACGCCGTCACCAGTTTTGAACTGGACGCGGTAGACTACCTGCTGAAGCCCTTCTCGTTGCCCCGCTTCGTGAAAGCCTGCAACAAGGCCCAGGAGCTGCTGCATCTGCGCGGCATTTCCCCCGTAGCCCCCGTCAAGGATTACCTCTTCCTGAAGACAGGTTATGAGCAGGTGAAGGTGCACTACGATGAGATCCTATACCTAGAGGCGGCTGGCAACTATGTCACCTTTGTGCTGAAAGACAAGAAACTGCTCTCGCGCATGACCATTCAGGAACTGACCGAGCAATTGCCCGCCGACAGCTTTGTGCGGGTGCACAGGTCGTATATCGTGGCTAAAAAGCAGATCGACAAAATAGAGCGTCACCAAGTATGCATCCATGGAAACGAGGTACCCGTGGGAGCGTCCTACCTGCAGCAGCTGCAGGGGATGGCCATTTGAAAAAGTCGAAGTCTTTGATAGATACTTGTCCCTTTGTTCTTAAGGAGGCTATGTATATGAACAACAATCCCAGTTTAGGCTCTTAACTCAAACGATATGAAAAAGCAAACACACAGTTTACCGGCTTTGATCTCCTTCTTCATTCCGGGACTAGGCCAGCTCATTAAAGGGCACATTCTAAAAGGAATATTCATCTGGATCTTTGGCGGAATTCTGACTTTCTTTTTCTGGTGGACCATCATCATCCCGTTCATTCTGTGGGCTTGGAATGTATACGACGCTTACAATTCATAATCTGTAATTCATCTTAAACGTTTTCAGATTTCTCCTTTCGTCGAAATGACAGGGCGGGTGACAATTCTGATCTAATTGCTATAAATAACCTATCCTACAGGTATGAAAACACTACTGCTGATCTTGATGTTCTTTACCACGTTAGTGGCTTTTGCGCAGTCTCCGGAAGAAAAGTTAGCGCGATTAAACATCCAGTTGCCGGAAGTGCCGGCCGCCGGTGGCAGTTTCGTACACGCCGTAAAAGTTGGAAATCTGATTTACCTATCGGGCAAAGGTCCGCGTAACAGCAGCGGGGAGTACATAGAGGGCAAGCTGGGACAGGACCTGACCGTGGAGCAGGGGTATGAGGCGGCAAGGTTGGTTGCCCTGCTGCAACTGGCGGTATTGAAAAAAGAGCTGGGTGACCTGAAACGGGTAAAGCGTATCGTGAAAGTGAATGGGTATGTGAATTCGGCCGCGACCTTTTACGACCAGCCGAAAGTGATCAACGGGTATTCCGATGTGATGATCGCAGTTTTTGGAGACATGGGCAAACATGCGCGGACTGCGGTAGGTACCAATGCGCTTCCGTTTAACATGGCAGTGGAAGTAGAGATGATCGTGGAAATAGCGCAATAGCTGCCTTTCAACTAACTTGCCGTGTTAATCAACCAAGTCTGATGGTGAAGCATCTCTGGACGCCTCATCCTCCGTTTTCTCGTGCTGTTCCATCCGGTTTTTTGGGTCGAAGCGGTAAAATTCTTCATAGCCTAATTTCTCCACCGCTGGCTCGCCATTGGATTTTATGTAGCCAACGGAAAGCGCATACGCCTCCCAATCCGCTTTGAGTTCCTTAAACTTATCAGGAAACTGCCCGGCTAGGTTATTCTCTTCTTTGATGTCTTCCTTCAGGTTGTACAAATGCCATTCCTCGCCTTTGCCATAGGGAGGGGGCATGAAGATTAGTTTCCAGTCGCCTTTCAACACGGCTTTGCATTCACCTATTTCGAAACCCAGCACGTCAAACTTATTTCGCACCGGCTGTTTTGTTTCCTCTTGCAGGCAAGGTTTGAGCGACCTTCCATAGAGTGGCTTCAGGGCATTATGTGGATTCGGATAGTTTACATTGGCGTAATCTAAAATGGTAGGCAGGAGATCAGTTACATGTAGCATTTCGTCGGTAACCACGCCGCGTTTGTGCATGCGCTTTCCGGATATAATAAGCGGAGTCTGCGTGCCACCTTCGTAAGTAGTGAGCTTAAAGTAAGACAAGGGGGTGTTGGCTACTTCAGCCCAAGCACCACCAATGGAAATAAACGAATTGATCCTGCCGTAATTCTCCAAGCGGTTATCATATTCCGCCGCTATCGACTCTTCGGTATTAGGCGCATAAAAGAAGGGCTCTTTGGGGTTGGCACCATTGTCAGACAGAAAGAAGATAATCGTATCGTCGTATTTGTTCAGTTCCTTCAACCTGTCGAAAAGTCGCCCTAGGTTCCAGTCAAGGTTTTCAATCATGGCAGCGTAAATCTCCATTTTCCGGGCTTCCTCCCTGCGTTCTTCCTCGCTTAGCTCGTCCCATTTTTTGAACAGGCCACTGCCTTCATTTCGGGTGAGTTCCTCTGGTATCAGCTCCAGCTCCTTCATCCGTTGCAGGCGCTGCTCCCGGATGGCATCGTAGCCGCCATCGTAGGTCCTTCTATATTTATCCAGCCATTCGTCCGGCACCTGCAAGGGGTCGTGGGGTGCGGTAAAGGCCAAGTAGGCAAAAAATGGGGAGTCATCTTCCTGCTCCGACACATACTGCATCATTTTGTCGGTATAATAGTCAGAAGAGTAGAAATCATCCGGCAGGTTTTCGACTGTCTTTCCGTCCTCTGTATACTCGGTGTGCGGCTGCTCGAAAGCGCTCAAAGCACGCTGGTCGTGAAAGTGGCTGACGCCGCCCCCTAGAAAAGAAAACGTTCGTTCAAAACCCCGAGTATGCGGACGCCAGTCCTTCTGTTCACCCAAGTGCCATTTGCCAGCCATGTAGGTATGGTAGCCTGCTGGCCTCAATATCTCGGGGATGGTCATCACATCGCTGTTTAGATAACCCTCGTAGCCTGGCTGCATGTATTGGTTGGTGGCATGCGCAGTCGGCATGTTGCCTATTCCGGCATGGTGATTGTCGCAGCCCGACAGCAGCATAGCACGGGTGGGGGCGCATAGGGCAGAGGTGTGAAATTGCCGGAAGCAGACACCGTTATCCGCCAGTTGCTGCAAGTTGGGCGTCCTGATTTCGCCGCCGAAAGGCTGGCAATCGGAGTACCCCATATCATCCACTACAATGAGCAGGAAATTAGGTTGCCGTTGATGACTCATGCGGTTTTCGTTTGGTGTATGGAAAAGCTTTGTTTAGCATTCTCCTACCATAGCAGTACGCGTAATGTGCGCTCAGCGTCAGCCATTTAGAAAAAGAAAACTATCTTCGTATCAGCCGATCATCACCGACGTCATGGTCAGCGAGCCGCCCACTACTTTGTCGTTAAAGAAGGAAACATCATCCTTGTTGCCTTTCAGGCCCAAGGTATAGAGCAGAGGCCAGTAGTGCTCCGGGGTAGGTATAGCTAGCATGGCCTCACGGCCCAGTTTCTCGTAATTGATCAGCTTGTCGTGCTGCCCGTTGCGAATCAGTTCTTTAAAGGTGGTGTTCATTTGCACAGCCCAGTCGAAGCCGTACTCCGACTCGTTTAGTTTGTCCCAAGCGACCATGCGCAGGTTGTGCACCATGTTGCCGCTACCCATGATGAGCACGCCTTTTTTGCGTAGTGCTGTCAGTTCTTTGGACAATTCATAATGGTACTGTGGCCCCTTGGTATAGTCGATACTGAGCTGCAACACGGGTATGTTTGCTTCTGGGTACATGTGCCGGATGATGGTCCAAGCGCCGTGATCCAAGCCCCAGTCGTGATCCATTTCTACTGCAGTAGATTGGATAATGGAAGCAGTTTCCTTCGCCAGTTCCGGACTGCCCGGTGCCTTGTACTGCACCTCGAACAGCTCCTGTGGGAAGCCCCCGAAATCGTGAATGGTCTTCGGGAAATCCATGGCCGTGATGCGGGTGCCTTTGCTGAGCCAGTGTGCCGAAACCACCAGCACTGCTTTGGGTGTGGGAATATCCTTGGCCAGCTTTGTCCATTTTTGGCTGAATTCATTATCTAAAATTCCATTCATAGGAGAGCCGTGGCCTATAAACAATACAGGCATCAGCTGCTCCTGCTCCCCAAGGCTGTCTGTAAATCTATTGAAAGCGGTTAGTGTGGTCATACCTGCTACTCCCGTTAAAAGTGTTTTAATAAACTGTTTTCGTTGCATAACAGCTTGCCAAGTCACCTGCCACGATTGGGTTAAAACCGGATGTACTGACCAATTCAGTAACAGGCTGCACGGCGTTTTCTTTATTGACAATACAAAGGTACGGCCGCAACATGCCTGAATGCATTGCGTCCGGTCAAGAAAAAGCATTGATCTGAATCAATGCTTTCGAGCAGTCGTGTGGCGTATTACTTAGAGGAAATCCTTTTTCTGATGCGGCTGAGAGTTTCGGGCGTAAGGCCCATATAAGAGGCGATCATGTGCTGAGGAACGCGCTGGGCAATGTGCGGGTAGAGGGCGATGAAGTCTTGGTAGCGCTCCTCCACGGAGGCACTCATGATGGAAGTCAGACGGCGTTGCATAGCCAAGTAGGCACCTGTAATATTCAGTCGGGTGAAGGTCTCGTACTTAGGCATTGTTTGCAACAGCTTCTCGTGAGCCGATTTGCTGATGAGCACCAGTTCTGAATCCTCCAGCGCATCTATGTTATACGTAGCAGGCTCTTCCGTCAGGAAACTATAGAGATCTGAGATCAGCCAGCCCTCCAGTCCAAACTGTATAATGCGTTCATTGCTGTTGTCATCTAAAGAGTAGGAACGAAGCGCCCCTTTTTCTACGAAAGCTATTACTTTGCACACATCGCCTTCCTGTAAGATGTATTGCTTTTTTCGGAGCTTCTTAAAGGTGAGGTAGGATTTAATTTGCTCCTCTTCTTCTTCTGTAAGCCCGACTTTATCGTTTAGATTCTGAAAGAATAAATCGTACATTGGCTCTTAATTTTTAAAAGCTTCCAATAGAGGAGAAAGCCGCTTTTGATGACATATAGACACTGGCCCTTATACCTGCATCCAAGTTAATGGTTTATTCCACTCGCTCTGTTTCCTTAGCCGGTTTCTCTCCCAAGAACTCTACCCAAGCTTTCCTGATGCACGGATAGTGCTTGGAGGCTTCCACTAGGTTCATAAACGCCACCAAGTTGTCTTCAAACCTTTTAGCAAGCGTCTTATCTTTCAGGCTGCCATCTTCATCAAATGCTTCGTGCGCCGTAGCCAGCGAGAACATATCCGGATACACCCGGGTGCCGAGGTGCTCAAAAGGAACCCGCAAAGCCCATAATCCCCGGTTGCCACCCGCCATGGATGGAGAGGCTGACATGAGCAGGGCATGGTGCTGGTGGAATGGCTGTGGACGGAATCGGGAGGTCCAGTCGATGATGTTCTTCAGATTGCCGGGCATGGAGCCGTTGTACTCCGGCGATGAAATGATCATGGCGTCATTTGCCAGAATGCGCTCCCGAAACGCTTCGGCTCCTTTGGGGTGAAAATTGTCTACTTCCAAATCTTGGTTAAAGGTGGGGCAATCGAAGTCCGCCATGTCGGCAAAGTCCACGGTGCCGCCATGTTTCTCAATAACCTTTGCCGCTAATTTTGCCAGCTTGGTGTTGAGCGAACCGCTCCGGAGTGAGGCGGAGAAAATCAGAAAGCTGGTATGTTCACGACCGCTGTTTTGTTGCTCTTCCATTTGTTTTAATTAGATTAAAATGTATCAAGTGTTGCCTGTGCTTTGTTGCCAGTGCAGGCCCAACAGGTAATCTTACTACCTGCAAATGTCATTTGTTTAACGGGTCCGCTCTTAAAAAGTATAGACAGGTATACAACGCATACCCTGCCTCAACTTTTGCCTGTAGAAGTGGAAGACAACGTATAGGTATACAGCCTATACCTGTACCGCAACATCAAAAAGAAATTATAATGTCAGCAACGAACAACACCATATGGACATTCGGTCACTCTACCAGAAGCCCGGAGGAATTTGTGGCAGTCCTGCAGTCATTTCAGATTGAGGTGCTGGCGGATGTGCGCCGCTATCCTGGCTCTAAAAAGTACCCTCACTTCAACGTGTCAGCCTTGGAGACTTACCTGCCCGAAGCCGGAATCAGTTATATGCCCGAACAGGAGCTAGGTGGCCGCAGAAAACCTCGGCCTGACTCGCCCCACACCGTCTGGAGGAGCGAGTCCTTCCGCGGCTATGCCGATTACGCTGAAACCAAGGAGTTCGAAGAGGCTATAGTGAAGTTGACAGAAGTCGCCAACCAAAAGAGAACTGCCTACATGTGTTCCGAAGCCGTGTGGTGGCGGTGTCATCGCGCCATTATCTCGGACTATCTCAAAGAAAGGGGCTGGACTGTGATGCACATCATGGGGGAGGGGGTAGCGAAAGAACATCCTTTCACCTCGGCATATTTGGAAACACACCCAGCAAAGGTATAGCTAGAACACCCCCATTGGAAGTAGGGCAGTATCATTCTTACGAATTATCCCCTTGAGGACAAGTGAGAACGGGAGTTCGAAACTTGCGAGCATAGCTCTCAGAAGGGTGTTTACAGTTGTGGGTGAATTTAAAATTTGCCACTTATTGGTAATTTAACTCCGAATCTACACCCCTATTGAGCGTTGCTCGCAACTCTAAAGCTCCCGCTTTAGGTTGTCCTCAAGGGGATAGTTTTCGAGAATGTAACGGCCATGCCATTGGAAGGGGTATAAGGTATAAATAATAGCATGCAAGGAAAGCGCTAGAGCATGAAAAACTTTAGATTTCTCCTTTCTCCGAAATCACAGAGTGGGAGAGATTTAGATAAAACACCAGCCCCACCACCAACCCCAGTACCGCCAAACAGATCCAAGCGGTTGTGATGATCTGCGGGCTCTCTGCTATACCTAGCTCCCTGTGTTTTAAGATGATGCCGTAGAGCGCCCATATACCTACTAATCCCACAACAGGGTTGGTGCGGGTATAGACCACAAATACCACGATGAGGGTAGCCGCGACGATCATGATCGTGGTCCAAAGGCTTTCGCTCAGACCAAAGCCATCCCATCCTAAACCCACCAAAGCAGAGCTGATGTTGGCGACCGTAGCGATGATGATCCAGCCAAAGTATAGGCTAAGCGGCACTTGCGTAAACCAGCGGGAAGCGGCAGAGCGGCTGGGGTCAAATATGCCCAGTCGCAGGTGTATCCACAGCAGCGTGATTAACTGAATCAGGATAAGCACTACCGAGAGTACCAGCCTCTCGCTTACCCAGGCGATGGTCCAAGCACCGGTGGCTAGGTTGTTCAGCATGAATAGAAAGCCGAGCCCCTTCAAATCCACATTGGCCTCATGCAAGGCAGGTTCCTTAAAAGCTTTGACGAGGTGGTAAATGCAGAAGGCTGACAGCGCTAGATAGATGAGGCCCCAAATAGAAAAAGTGATGCCTGCCGGGGTGAAAAGCGCCGGATATTTGGCGGACACCTCTCCAATGGTTTGGTCATTGAAAAGCTCCAGCTGCGTGAGCTGCGAGGGCACCAGGTGCAGCAGGAAAAACACGGTGTTTAGGATGGCGAGCGTCTTAATGTTTTTCATAATATTGAAGACCTGTTCATTGGGATTTTCTGTCTACGCAAATGACTGCCAGTCAACCAAGATCTACTTACTTAATGTACTTGTCAAAGCTTCCTCTTCTATCCACCACCTTTCCCTTTGGTATAGCAAGCGCAACCAGCATGATGCCGCTTATGATGCCGTTCCACATCGCAGCGTCCTGCTCTGTTCCGAGCACCCAAATGGCCGCGATGAGCCAAAGCCCAAGGGGTATGAGGATGAACCGCAGCGGTCGGCACACTTCTGACATCGAGATAACAGCAAAGGTAATGATCAGCGCACCTGCAATGTGGCTGCTATCGGCCAGCGTGCCGCTGTAGCCCAAAACAGAAGGTGACAACATCGTCCAAGCACCCAGCGCCATGATGAGGAAAAGATTCCAAGGTCTGCTTATAAAGTCCTTGGTAGATTCCCGGAAGGTGAGCTCCAACAGTGTTTCCAGGTTCTTCTTTTCTTCTATGCTGCCGCCATCCATGGTGCCCCCGAACCAAAGGGATGTCCAGTAGGAGGTGTTGCGAACCTTTTTCTCGTAACGCATCAGTTGCAGGGTTGCCAGTACCTCGTCCACCGCAAATGGGATCATGGTCAGGGAGATCAGGGCGCTTGCCAGACACAGGCTGCACCAGTACCCTACCGAAACCGGCTGCAGGATGATCAGGGTAATGCTCACCACACCCAGCGGCACGATCATGATGCCGAAAATAATGACCACCCACGGCATGGTTCGCCAGCGGTGCGTGCCCCCAGCATAGCCAAACAGAACATCCATGATGTAGGAAAACGCACCCAAGACGGCATCCGAAACCGGGAAAGATTTGGAAACGTCTGAAGTGAGTACCTTTCGGGTGCCGTCTCCAAAGAAAGGGTCCCACATGGTATCGATGTACTCCATTTGAAAGGCTCCCATGTAGCGGGCTATAAAGAAACCTACCCACGCCAAGAAGATTACCGGTACACGCTGGTTCCAAGAGGAAGGATTGTAAGTCCAGCCCGGCGGGACGTTAGGCCCCGGTTGTGCGAACAGTTTTATACCGGGCTGTCGGGGTATGATGATACCGAAGGCCACCACTAGGATACCTACGATGTAAGAGTTTAGGAACCCGGCACCCTCCTCCGCCCAAAAGACCATGGGGGCGATAAAAAGCCACACGCCTAAAAAGACAATGAACCACTGCGCCCACAGTTTATAGGGCTTCAATGCAAAATAACTCAGCAAGATAAGCAGCAGACCGGTTAGGATATCGCTCCAGACCATGGCTGGTACCTTATAGCCAAATGTGGGCGGGTTGGCGATCAGCCAAAGCCCCAGTACAATGGTACAATAATATACCCAGCTTACTTTCTGATGATGCGTTTCGTGCACTTGCCGCTTCTCCTGCGGAAACATCTCACTATTTACAAAAAAAAGATGACGAAAAGTAAGGTTCATAGTGCAGCGTGTTTACCTAGATCTATCGTTTTTAATTGCCTTATAATCAGATGGTTCATTTCTTCCTCTGAAGGTACGCTTGCTTGTAGTGTTTGTTTAATCAGAGTGATCCATGAAGAATGCTGCGCATGAGGAATGGTTTTATCTTAATCATCCGGAAAGCCTCTTTTTCCGTTACTCAAAGCTGACAGCTATACCTGATTCGGTGTAAGAC
The DNA here is from genome assembly GCF_947499215.1 of uncultured Pontibacter sp. Lineage (GTDB taxonomy): Bacteria > Bacteroidota > Bacteroidia > Cytophagales > Hymenobacteraceae > Pontibacter. The sequence continues at coordinate 304,182 of NZ_CANMNI010000001.1, read as the reverse complement.
AAAAAAGAGAACATGACGACAGACCTCAGCGGCGAAACCATCATCATCACGGGCGGTAGTTCCGGTATAGGCGCGGCCGCCGCCCGGGCACTGCGCCAAAAGGGAGCACAGGTTGTAATTACAGGCCGCTCCAGCGAAACCAAAAAACTAGCTGAGGAGATTGGCTGCGATTACTATCTGGTGGACTACACTCGTTTTACGGACGTGCGTGCTTTTGCCCAGAACCTGCTGGAGAAATATCCCCGTATCGATGTTCTGGTCAACAATGTAGGCGGCATTATTGCGGATAGGCGCCTGACCGAAGACGGCCACGAGATGACGCTGCAGGTCAATCACCTGTCGGGCTTCCTGCTGACGCTCCTGCTGCAGGAGCGGTTGGAAGCCTCTAAGGCGATCGTGATCAACACCTCCAGTGCGGCCAATTTGATGGGCCGTATTGATTTCAGCGATCTCGAAAATGAAAAGAACTATAAAGCGATGCGGGCTTATGGCGCAGCCAAGCTCATGAACATCCTGCATGCCCAAGAGATCAGTACGCGCTTCAAAGGCGTGTGGGCGGCCTCCTTCCATCCGGGTGTGGTAGAAACAGGTTTTGCGCGGGAAGGGAGTGGCTTTATCAGGTGGCTATATGAGGGACTCTTGGGACGCTTCTTTATGATCTCGCCCGAAAAAGGTGCCGATACCCTGCTCTGGCTCATCAGCACGGTGCCGGGCAAAGACTGGCAGGATGGGGAGTATTATTACAAACGCAGACCCGGCCGCAAGAATCAGCAGGCAAGCCCGGAAGTTGCCGCAAAACTCTGGGAGGCATCTGAACAGCTGACCGGGGTCGTTAAACAATAGTGGGTTTAGCAGGTATAGAACTATAACACGAACAGATAAACAAACCATACTATGAAAACAGCACTCGTTATAGGCGCCACCGGCTTGGTGGGAACACAACTGGTAAAGCAGCTACTGGCAGATAACCGGTTCAGCAAAGTGATCGTGTTCGGACGCAGCTCCTTAGGTATAGCCGACACCAAACTGGAAGAGCATCTCATTAATTTTGACAAGCCGGAAGACTGGCAACACTTGGTGAAAGGGGACGTGTTTTTCTCAACGCTGGGCACTACCTTGAAACAGGCGGGTGGGCATAATGAGCAGTACAAGGTCGACTACCACTACCAGTACAAGTTCGCAGAGGCGGCCGCTCAAAACGGTATACCTTCCTACGTGCTCGTTTCCTCTTCAGGTGCCAGCCCGGATTCTCTGATCTTCTACTCCCGTATGAAAGGCGCGCTGGAGGAGGCTGTGAAAAAGCTAGACTTCAAAAGTATCAGCATCATTCAGCCCGGTCTGCTGCACGGCGACCGGAAAGAGGAGCGCTTCGGAGAAGAAGCCGCCTATAAGGTGATGCACTTCTTGGACAAAGTAGGTATAGCCGGCAAGTACAAGCCTTACGAAGACAAGGTAGTGGCGCAGGCTATGATCAACGCAGGTATAGCGGCTGAGCCGGGCGTGCATACCTATACCTTAAACCAAGTATTTAACTTGGCCGAGAGAGAACACCTCCAGCGGTAAGCGGGAGTTTATTTATCCGATCCGCCACGTAATGGTGACGGTCTCGGTCACATCAATATCATCAGGCTCAAAGTCCGGGGCGGGAGAGGAGGCTTCCATGAGCATGTTGCTTTCATATACCTCGTAGTCGTGGCGCTGGGAGCGGATGGTGAGCTCACGGTAAGAGTAGTCGATTTCGAGGATCTCGCGCAACTCTACGCCTGTGGCCTCGGCAATAAGGGCGGCGTTTTCTTTTGCTCTGGCGATGGCCTGCAAAATAAGCTGCTGCTGGTGTTCGGCGGCCTCCTTCACCCCGAAGGAAATGCTGAAGTCGAGGTTGTCTAACTTTTTGGCGATCTGGGCCAGCAGGCTGTTGATGATGCCTTTCTCAAGCGGCAATTCCAGCTCCAAGCTGTGCGAAGCCTTGAAGCCGTTGAACTCCGACTTTTCGGTCTTGCGGTTCCAAGTCGTTTCCTTGTGTATCCCAAAATCTTTTGTTTTGAGGCTCTTCCGCTCGATGCCTTCTTTTTCAATGATGCTGCGGAGCTCTTCTACCTTCGTGTTGAGAGCGTTGACGGTTTTTTCGTACTCCCAGTCATGCGCAGAGGCACTGAAGGCGAGTATAACTATATCGGGAGCGATGGAGAGCTTGCCTCGGCCGCTGATCTGTAGTCTGCGTTTCATAACTGAAAGATTTTAGTTAAATTTATTTACTAATATATAGAAAATATTGTATTGTGATAGTTTGTTCTTGCAGATTTTGCATGATCGGAATATAGCGCAAGTATAGCAGCGGTGAGAAGATAGGACAGCAGGGCACATGCGAATGCTGTGGATGTGGTAACATCTTGCCTGAATTATAGTAAAAGGTATACGACCGCGCTTTAATGAACTATGGACCCACTGAATTCACCTGAAAAGCTTAGCATACTTTTTATCAACCAGATCAAGGGCTATGCTATTTTTACTACCGATAAAAATGGTATTATTACAAGCTGGAATGAAGGGGCCGAACGCGTGAAAGGCTACACCGAAGAGGAGATTATCGGGCAGTTTTATGGCATTCTGCACCCGGATGAGTACCAACAGGCCGGCAAACCAGAGGAAGAACTGGCGATAGCGCTAGAAAAGGGTATTTTCGAGAATGAGGACTGGCGGAGGCGCAAGGACGGCTCGCTTTTCTGGGCGAGCGTTGTGCTTACGCCGATCTTCTCAGATGCTGGGGAGCACGTGGGCTTTACCAAAGTAACCGGCGACATAACCAAGCAGAAAGAACTGCAAGATAAATTGGCCGAGCGGCAGCAGAGCGCACTGGAGCACAAAAATACCGAGCTCCAGCGCATTAACTCAGACCTCGACAACTTCATCTATACCGCCTCGCACGACTTGCGCTCCCCGATCACCAACATCGAAGGCCTTATCGGTTATCTGAAAGAAGAATTGTCCGAAATGAGCTGCATGAACGAGGAGACGGAAGAAATCCTGCAACGGGTGGAGTCCTCGGTCGATAGGTTTAAGCACACCATCGAGGATCTGACGGAGATCAGCAGGCTGCAGAAAAATCTTAGTGAGAGCGCGTCTGATGAGATCATCAATGTGCAGGAGGTGTATGAGGACATACTGGCGGATATGGGCTACCCGACAAAAGAAAATGGGATTTTTATTGAGACCCATTTTGAGGTGCACCAGCTTAAGTTTTCGAAGAAGAACTTCCGGAGCGTATTGTTTAACCTGATCAGTAACTCCTTGAAATACAGGTCTCCGGATCGAGACCTCGTGATCAATATTCACACCCGCTTAGAGGAGCCCTATGTGCGCCTCAGTGTGCAGGACAACGGACTGGGTATACACAAGCGTCACCATCAACAACTGTTTACGATGTTTAAACGTTTTCACGACCACGTGCAAGGTACCGGCGTGGGATTATACATGGTAAAACGCATCGTGGAGAATGCCGGCGGCAGGATAGAAGTGGAGAGCAACGAAGGAGACGGCTCTAAATTCATATTGTATTTAAAAGCAGCTGTATAAAGTATATGATCGATAAAATATTGGTGGTGGATGACGATGAGAACTGGTGTTTTATATCGAAAAGGATGCTTCGAAAAGCCAGTGTAGGCAATGAGATCATCACAGCGAAAAACGGCCTCGAGGCCCTCACAAAATTGCAGCAGTACGCTGCAAGCGGCGAAAAGCAGCCCGATCTTATTTTTCTGGACATTAAAATGCCCGTGATGGACGGATTTGAATTTCTGGAGGAAGTGAGCCGGCTGGGTAACCTTAACCTAAGCGACACAAAGATCTTTATCTGCAGCAGCTCGCTGCACCCCAAGGATCAGGAGCGGGCGGCGCAACATGCAGTAGCCGGCTTCATAAACAAACCCTTTACCGTGGATGTGCTGCGCGACATTATGGTCTAGCGCCCCGCAAGAAGCGACTTGTTAGACTTTTAGAACGCCTCTCCGATGTAAATGTAGAAACCCGGCCCCTCGCGGGTAAAGGCTACGTCGGCGCGTGTAAAGATATCTTTTTTAGGAAAGAGCAGATAGCGCAAACCACCGCCACCGGCTACTTTCAGGTACTTGGCGTCGAAGCTCCGGAAATCCGGGAACACGGTTCCGGTGCCCACAAATACCGCCGCACCGATGCGTTTGGAGAAGCTCAGGGGCAGCGGGAGAAAACGGTACTCCAACTGCACCGCCAACTGGTTATTGTCGCGGTAACGCCCCGTGTAATATCCGCGCATGATTCCCTCGCCGCCCATCAGCGCCAGTTGGTTAAAAGGCACATCACCCATATTGAACTGCCCCAGCACTTGCCCTGCCAGCACGTTTCGTTCGCCCATGGACTTGTAAATGCGGGTATCGGATACGATGTTGGTGAACTCGAAAGAACTGCCCCACAACTTGTCGTAACGGTAGAGCGCCAGCTCTGAGAATAAACCGTCGCGCACGTTCAGCACATTATGCCGATTATCATACACCAAACCCACACCCAGACCGATGTTATTGGAGCCCCTGCTGCCGGTGGGCAAGGTATAGGGACTGTCGCTGGCAGGTATAAATTCCACATTGCCCAAGTGCTGAAAATTAATCTGAGGACCTATGTAGAAATTCGGGCGCATGCGGCGCAGCAGCCGTTCGCGTATCTCGATTTGGTTGGCCTCGACCAAGGCAAGGTAATCCCGTGGCGAGTTGGGACCGATGCCGTGGTAGAGCAGGGGAAAGCTCTGCGCCCGCACCCTGCCCAGCGCGAACCAGCGGCTTTTGTCTGAGTAGAGGGCATGGTCCAGCCAGATTCCGTACTGGTTTTCGAGCGTAAAAAACGTGAAGCCATTGACCTCGCTCAGGCGGTTGGCCGTGTCGTTTTTGGCGTAGTATACATAAAGCGTACTGAGGCCGATCTCCCAACTCGTTTCCGGTGAGTAGGCGAGGGTGGGGTAGACCAGGAACTGCGGCTTGGAAACATCGCTGGTATCGTTTACCAGTTTGTTGATATACCTCGAAAGAAAACTGCCCTCTTGAGCCGCAGCGTTTTGCAGCCAAAAAGAAAGCAGAAAAACTGCTATGAACTGTATGCGGGACTTCATCGTGTTGGCCAGATTCCGGGAAACGAGGTTTCGGTTATGCTGTTAAAAAACTTTAAATGGAAACTGATTGGGATAGGCAATGTTTGCTTTCGCGGGGCGAAATTATATAAAAATGTTGTAACACTAATCTGCGTAGGAACAAAGAATTTTAGCGTTGAGACAGGTTAAAGATTGGCCAAAGAGTAAGTATGAGATAATGAAAGCATTAGCCTTCTAAAATCTGGAAAGGCTAGGAGCGGATGTGTGTGGTCTATTGACGGGAAATTCCTAATTTTGAAGCTAAATTAAAATCAGCTTATGAATTGGATTGAGGTGTTGGGGATAGTGGCGGCTTGCTGTACTACGGTTTCTTTTCTGCCGCAGGCGATCAAAACGATACGCGAGAAGGACACCTCGGGCATTTCGGCCAGCATGTACTTCATCTTCACGACGGGCACTATTCTGTGGCTCTCTTACGGTCTGCTCACCAACAACTTTCCGATCATGCTGGCCAATGCCATCACCTCGGTACTGGCGGCTATCATTCTGCTTTACAAGTTCAGGTATAAATAGGGGCGTTAACCCTCAATGTACTCCTTTACCCTGTGCAGGCAGGTATGGGCTTATTTCCCGTGCTGCTCCTCAGGCGTTTCAGTAGTTTTGGTTTTGGCAGGAGGGACAGAGCAGGAGCCACTGATGCCGCAGCAACCGGTATTGGTAAAGGCTTGGTACAACAAAAATAAAGCGATTGCCCCGAAAAAATATTCGCGTGTGTCAATGGCCTGCACTAGCATGATACCACCGAGGGCCAGCCTGATCCAGCGGGCTAGGTGCCATCCGGTCAGAAGTTGTTGTTTTAGGTAGTTCATTTATTCTTCGGTTGTAACTTTCTGTTCTTGTGTTTTCAAGGTTTTTTTGCCCGTCCTTCTGGAGAAGAGCAAACCCAGAAAGGCACCATAGGCGGTGCTGGTCCATGGGTCTGAGCTGATGAGGCAGGTGCCGTTGCAGCCGTAGAAATAATAGAAAAGATACCCCAGTATACCTCCGATCGCAATGCCTCTTACTAGCTTCGGGGCCAGTTTAATCAATTGATTATACATCTTCTTACAGCTTTAAGTATCCGGTTGTGAAGCAGGCTTGCAGTATCCTAGTGGAATGCCTGAGCCTCCGGATGTCACAAAGGTATACAACAGTGTACGTCTCTAAAGTGACGTATGTCACATAGCCACCCCGTATACTTTCTGCCATTGGAATCTGCTGTATTATAAAGTCAGCTATGTAACAAAAGTTACTGAGCTCCCGCCTGCACTGCTCTACCTTTGTCATCTGTAAATTTTAAACAGGTATTAATCCGATCGCTTAAGATGAATATTATTTCTAAACTGGTGAAGTCTACGATGACTGCCTTGATTGCCATTATGATGGCGGCGCCCACTTTTGCCCAGCACCACGAGGCTGGCGGCCAAGCTTTGAACCAACATACTGAGACGCACGAATTCAAGCACTGGCGGGCAGGAATTATGATGTACCATACCTACATCGGCACGCAAACGACAGCGGGAAAAGGCATGCTCATCGTTCCTTCCTTGGGCCTAGACCTAGAATACTGGTTCAACGATACGTGGGGCATCGGTTCACACAACGACCTCGAGTTAATAAGTTTTGAGGTGGAGCGCGGGCGGGAGAACTTCCTGCGCCGTGAAACACCGCTGCTTTTCACCCTAGATGCCCTTTGGAAGCCTTGGAAAGGGCTCGTGCTGCTGGCTGGACCGGGTATAGAGGTTGAGCCGCACGAAAATCTTTTCGTTTTCCGTGCAGGCCTAGAGTATGAAATCGAGATTGGCTCGCATTGGGATATTGCCCCTACTGTTTTCTATGATAACCGCGTAGACGCCTACGATACCTTTTCGGTAGGTATAGGTCTTGGAAAACGGTTTTAGGAGATTACCAGCCTATGCCGTAGTCCTCGCCGTGGTTGCTGGAGCCGCCCCAGAAACTGTTGTGCTTCCAGTCGAAAAAGATCGCGTTGATCGGTCCGCTGGTGCGATCACCGAAACTTAAGGTATAGCCCATTTTCTTCAGTTCGTTACGCACCGACTCAGGAGTGCTTTCGTGCAGCAGAATGTGACCCGGCTTTGGTTTGCGGTCGTCGGTCTTGGTGCCGCCCAGCGAGAGCCAGAGCTGGTTGGTGTTGATATTGGCGGCCTCTGCGGCTTGCTGTACGTTCATGCCGAATTCCACGGTGTTGAGGAAGAACTGCAGCAGGTTCTGGTCCTGTGTGTCACCGCCCTGCACGGCAAAAGATAGGTATGGCTTGCCGTCCTTCAGCGCCATGGAAGGGGTGAGGGTCACGCGTGGTCTCTTGCCCGGTTCCACAACATTGTATGGGTTCAGGCTGGGGTCGAGCACAAAGCTCTGCATGCGCTGGCTCATGCCTATACCTGTGTTACCCGCGATAACAGCCGGAAGCCAGCCACCACTCGGGGTAATGGATACTACCCAACCCTCTTTGTCAGCCGCCTCCACGGTGGTGGTGCCGCGCCAGAGGCGGTCTTGATATTCCTCTATTGAAGAGCCATTGTTGCGCTGGTCGTGCGTAGGTGCGAAGTTGCGTCTTGTTGTGTCGGGCTCATAGCCGCGCTCTTTTAATAGCTTTAAGTAAGGGTTCTTTCTGCCTTCGAACGGGTAGGGGTCTCCTGGGCCGATGTTCGCGTCGTTTTTATCATATTGGATCAAGCTGGCGCGTTGCTTGGCGTATGCCTTGCTTAGTAGTCCTTTCATGGGCTCTTCCGGTTTGAAGTAGGGGTCGCCGTAGTAAAAGTCGCGGTCAGCAAAGGAGAGGCTCATCGCTTGATACAAAGTATGGATGTACCGGGTGCTGTTATAGCCCATACTCTTCAGATCTAAATTCTCCAGAATATTGAGAGCTTGCAGCATAACGGGGCCTTGGGTCCACTGCTGCATTTTGTATACCTCCACGCCTTTGTAGTTTACCATGAGGGGCTCTTCCTCGATCGGTTTCCACTTGGCCAAATCCTGCATCGTGATTAATCCGCCCTGCTCCTTGGAGCCGCGCACAAACTCCTCTGCGATATCCCCTTTGTAAAAACGGTCATAAGCCGCCATAATGGCCTCTTTACGACTCTTGCCCGCCTTGAGCGCGGCCCTTTCCGCTTCCACCAGTTTCGTCAGCGTCTGCAGCAGGTCCTCCTGCACAAATATCTCACCGGCTTCCGGTGCTTCCCGCTTCTCACCCGGGTGCGTCAGAAACACCTTTTTACTGTAAGGCCACTGCTTAATGAGCTCCTTATTTTTCTCGATGCTGTTGGCTGTCTGCGCTTCCATTGGGTAACCGGCTGCCATTTCCATGGCAGGAGCCAGCACCTGCTCCAGACTCAGCGTGCCGTAGTTAGCCAGCATGTGCATCAGCCCGCCCGCCGTGCCTGGTGTGGTAGCGGCCAGCGGTCCGTTTTCCGGCGGAAAGTTATAGCCTTTGCTTTTGAAAAATTTAGGTGTCGCCCCGGTTGGTGCCACGCCCAGTGCATTGATGGCGATGACCTTTTTGGTGTTCGGATTGTAGATGAGCGCCTGTGTCTCGCCTCCCCAGCTCAGTACATCCCACATGGTGCAGGTGGCGGCGAGCATGGCGCAGGCCGCGTCCACAGCATTGCCCCCCTTCTGGAAGGTCATGGCGCCGGCGGTGGCGGCTAGGGGTTTGCCGGTAATGGCCATCCAGTTCTTGCCGTGCAATACCGGTTTTTGGGTTTGCTGTCCTACAGCAGGGAGTATGGTAAACGCCGCAAGGCAAAGGGTTAGAATGCGTTTCATGAGGTGTGTGTTTATAGTGCCAATTTAGTGAAAAATAGGGTGCTTGACAACAGCACAACGTGTTGTACGGCTGCTAGCTAAAACAGGATTGACACGCTCCGGCTACTGTACTTGCCATCTACTCAAGAAAACATGTTTTCGCTCTGTAAAAACCATACTTTCTGAAGCCGCAGCCGGAGCATCTGAGTATAATAGAATAGGTATAGTTATCTCTTCATGGAAAAGGAAAGTCAGGATCTTACGTCAGATAATAGCGCAGCGGTGGAGCATGCTTATCAGAAAAGCCCGCAGGAGATAGTTGTGGCGCTACAAACCGATTCAGAGCAGGGCCTTAGCAGGGAGGAAGTTCGGAATCGACAGGAAAAATATGGCCAAAATCAACTGGAGGAACAAGACAAGAGAAGTATTGGGGACATCATTTTATCTCAGATTAAGAACCCTGTGATTTACCTGCTGGTGGCGGCGACAGTTATATCCTTTGCTTTTGGTGACATTCCGGAGGCGGTCTTTATATTAATTGTTATTCTTATTAATACAGGCATAGGTTTCTGGATGGAGTATCAGGCTACTAAATCCATGGAGGCACTCAAGGAGATGGATGTGATAGAGGCACGGGTAATTCGCGGAGGCAAGAAGGAGGAAATTGATGCGAAGGAACTTGTGCCCGGAGATATACTCGTAGTGGAGGCAGGCGATCTGGTGCCAGCCGATGCGCGCATCATTGAAGCTGCTGAGCTGGGTATAGATGAATCGCCACTTACTGGGGAGTCGGTGCCGGTGGAGAAGAATGCTGAAGCGTTGGAAGGAGAAACACAGGTAGCTGACCGGACCAACGTGATGTTCAAAGGGACGGCGGTGACGGGAGGGTCGGGTAAAGCAGTGGTGTATGCGACGGGCATGCAGACTGAATTGGGCAATATTTCGGCCATGGTAAGTGAGGAGGAGGCGGAGCAAACGCCGCTAAACCAGAAATTAAATGGCTTAGCCAAAAACCTGATCTGGGCTACACTGACTCTCGCAGCCCTCTTCTTCCTGTTTGGATGGATTTCTGGAAAAGAACTATACCCGCTCATACAGACTGCCATAGCCTGGACGGTGGCCGCCATACCAGAGGGGCTGCCTATTGTGGCCAGTATTGCGTTGGCTAGAGGAATGTTGCGTCTGGCCAAAAAAAATGTGATTGTTAAAAAGCTGGCAGCTGTGGAAACGCTGGGTGAAACCACTGTCATCTTCACAGATAAAACAGGCACACTTACCCAGAATAAACTCACCGTAGACACGCTTTATTTCCCCGAGGAAACCAAAGAACAGGTGGACTGGCATGGGCAGGATGGAAGAATAACAGTAGATGGGTTTGAAAGTCCTGAAGATCAGGAAAACTTCTATCATATTGTGAAAATTGCTGTACTCGCCAATGATGCCAGTCTTAAGGGGGAGCAGTCAATGGCAGTGGACAAAGACGAAGTGGCGGAAAAGGATGAAGAGGAGGTAGAGAGCCAAGGGAAGGGAGATCCTTTAGAGGTTGCCCTGCTCCATTTCTCAAGGGAGTACGACGAAGACTTTTACCAAAAACAGCGCAAACTGGAGCGTAAACTGCATGATCCCTTCGATTCTGAAAGTATGGTGATGGGAACGGTTCATGCTGAGAATGATCATTTTTACATGGCTGGAAAAGGGGCCGCAGGTGCTATTTTGAATAGGTCTGACAAGCTGTTGGTGAACGGTGAGGAAAAGTCCTTATCGAAAGAAGATAAAGAGCGCTGGTTAAGCAGAAATGAGGAGCTGGCAAATAACGGCCTCCGTGTACTGGGCTTCGCTTACAAATCGACAGATCGGCTTCCTGACGGTGAAGAGGCCGAGGATTTCCTGAATGAGCTTACATTCGCTGGTTTGATTGGCTTTCTGGACCCGCCACGAAAAGAAGTGTCGGGCGCTATTGAGAAGTGTAAGGAGGCAGGTATAAAACTGATCATGGTGACGGGCGATCATCCCGGTACGGCCGTTAATATTGGTTGGCAGGTAAAGCTGTTGGATCAGGACAACGAGAGCGACCATACGGTGCTGCATGGAAAGAATCTTCAGCAAGAACTGGAGAAGGATCATAACGAAAAACTAGTCACGACACCGGTTTTCTCAAGGGTTGATCCCAGTCAGAAGTTAGAGCTAATCAAACATTTTCAGGAGCAAGGCGAGATCGTAGGCATGACAGGCGATGGCGTGAATGACGCCCCTGCGCTAAAGCGGGCCAACATTGGGATTGCCATGGGAAAGCGTGGCACACAGGTAGCCCAAGAGGTGTCAGACATGGTACTGAAAGACGATTCTTTCAACTCAATTGTCACTGCCATAGAAGAGGGGCGGATTATTTTCGGGAATATCCGGAAATTTATCATGTACCAACTCTCTTACCACCTCAGCGAGATTATCGTTATTGCCATTATCAGTTTCATGCTCTTTACACTGCCGCTTTTACCGCTGCAGCTGCTTTTTATCAATCTTCTTTCAGATGTTTTCCCTGCATTGGCACTGGGTATTGGGGTGGGAAGCCCAGATGTGATGCAAAAGTCCCCGAAGAATCCCGAAGAGCCTGTTCTAACAAGGTATAACTGGATTCAAATAGGCTTATACGGTTTCATTATAGCCGTTTGTGTAACAGGTGCTTATCTGTTCGGGCATTTTGTATGGGACATGCCTGAGGAGATTACGAACAATATTGCTTTTTTCAGTTTGGCCTTAGCAGAGTTACTTCATGTTTTTAATATGCGCGAAGGGACAGAAAAACTCTTTGATAATCAAGTCACGCGTAATAAATATATCTGGATGGCGCTGGCCTTATGTGTGGCGGTGCTTGTGGCAGCTTATTTTATACCTTATGTGTCGGATATACTTTCCTTCCATGATCTTGAACCTAGGGTATGGGGGTTAATTGTCGTGACAGCCTTGATGCCAAGCATAATCATTCAGTCGATCAAAGCAGTCAAGAAAGATTTCTAATGTTTTGATTAAGCTGCATGCTAGACGGAACATCGTTTTTATTGCAGCTAAAAAGGAACCGACAACTCAATTCTCAGGAATCGTAACAGAGTGTTATGTTTGGACTACAAGATATTCCGAAGTTCTTTTTAGCCTTTTTCATTGTGCTTCCCGTCATCTCTTTTCTACATGAATTGGGGCATGTGTTTTTTGCATGGCTCATGGGAGGCAAAAACATAAAAGTTATCATCGGCAGCGGAAGACTATTATTTCGAATAGGGATAATCGAAGTGCGCCAGTATTACTTTTGGTATGGCTTCTGTTCGTTCGATAATCTAAAACGCAGACAACGCCTTTCCAATATTCTCATTTTCGCAGGTGGTTCCCTGTTCAATGCTATTGCGGCGGTTATTGTAATTCACCTGATAGAGAACGATATGCTGGAGGCGACTATTTTTACCTATCAGTTCACATACTTCTCCTTGTACTACATCTTTTTTGCACTGCTGCCGATGCCATACCCTGACGGAAACTCCAGCGATGGTAAAATCATCCTAGACCTGATCAGGAACAAAAAAGCTGTCGAAGATAACATTTACCGTGTTCGGTGGAATGAGGATAAGAAGCAGTGGTGTGTACTAGACCATGATAAAAAGCTGGTGCAGGCATTTGAGGATGAGGAAGATGCGCTTGCCAAAGCACACGAAGTGGCGCAAAATAACCGCCCAAGTCGTTTGCTTAATAGTAAAAATGGAAAAGAGGTAGAAATTCGTCAGTATCCGAAAGTGCCATTGTGAGAAGGGGGCAAGGGGAAATAAACTTATATCTATCTGTAGAGTGCCCCGTAACAGATAGCAGATAAACCCAAAAAAGAATCTATGATCGCAGCAATATTTAGCTTTCTTGTAATGCTGAATCCCTTTGCCCTCTTCCTTTACCTGAAGCCTATTATGCAGGACCTGTCAGATGCGGATTTCCGCTCTGTTTTTTTGAAAGCTTCTGTGATTTCTTTCTCCATATTTTTGGTATTCCTCCTTTTTGGCGACATGGTTTTTCAGAAAGTATTTCGGATCAACTTTGAGTCATTCAGGATTTTTGGTGGTATAGTACTGTTTTCATTTGCTTATATTTTTATCGTACAGGGGAAGAAAGCCTTTATTCAGATCAAAGGGGATTTGCACGATCTGGCCTCAGAAATTGCGTTGCCTTTTATGGTCGGGGCCGGTACTATCTCACTCACTGTTCTGATGTCTGAACGGTTGGTACTATGGCAGGGAGTGCTGGCGCTGGCTATCATTGTGCTTACGAACTATGCTGTTATCATGGGGTTAAAGCAGATACGCAACAGCATGCACTCCAAAAAAGTCAGGCTGGCATTTGACAAGAACATGGAGCTGCTTTTGCGCATCAACGGATTTTTCCTCGGCGCTATTGGTGTCGATATGGTGGTGACAGGGGTAAGCAATCTTATACTTGCGCATGTGGAGGTATAAAGCCGAGGCTAAGTTTGGTGACAAGAAATAAAAGAGGGAGGGTGAGACAGGCAATACTGTCTCACCCTCCCTCTTTTATTATACCTGTACTAGTTAATGAGCCCTACACCAACTGTCGCGTTTGTCTGCTCATCAATGAGGATGAAAGAGCCGTTGGCTTTGTTAACGGCGAAGGCGTCATAGAAGATTTCTTTCGCCGTTCTCAGTTGCACAGTGGCGATTTCGTTCAGCTTTAGTTCGCTTATATCAGCTTGCCTATCTAGCGTAACCACATCTACCAAATTGGAGAGCGCGCTTATTTTGGCTTTGGCAACATTTACACCATGCTGCACGAGGTAAGTGCCACCCACGCGCAGCGGTTTCTTGTCCATCCAGCAGACGGTGGCCTCCAGTTGCCTGCTCTGCTGCGGCAGCTGATTAAGCGGCACGATCATATCGCCGCGGCTAATATCGACGTCATCCTGCAATAATAGACTGATGGATTCCTTGGCCTGCGCAGCCTCTATTTCGCGACCAAACTTCTCGATCTTGGCAATGGTGGTTTCCTGTCCGCTTGGCAGTACGACCACCCGCTCTCCTTTGCGCAGCAGACCGCTGGCTACTTTCCCCGCATAGGCGCGGTAATCGTGGAATTCCTCTGACTTCGGCCGTACGACATATTGCACCGGAAAACGACCTGCCTCTTCCGACAGCTGCTGCTCCAGTGGCACTTGCTCCAGTAAGCTGAGCAAAGGAGCGCCTTCATACCAAGGCATGTGCTCTGACGGGTTCAAAAGGTTTCCTCCGTATAGCGAAGACACCGGTATAAAGCTTATTTCCTGTCCTCCGAATCGCACCTGCTCGGCAAAAGCCATGAACTCAGATTTAATTTCCTCGAAGGTTTGTTGCGTGTAGCCCACAAGGTCCATCTTGTTCACGCAAACGATCACTTTAGGTATACGCAACAGGCAGGAGATGTAAAAGTGCCGGAATGTCTGCTCTACCACACCATTGCGGGCGTCTACCAAAATCATGGAGACATTGGCGTTGGAGGCACCGGTGACCATGTTGCGGGTATACTCAAAGTGCCCCGGCGTGTCGGCGATGATGAACTTGCGCTTGGGGGTGGAGAAGTAGATGTGAGCCACGTCAATGGTGATGCCCTGTTCCCGCTCCGCTATCAGGCCGTCAGTAAGGAGTGACAGGTCCACATAGTCCAATCCTTTCTTTTTGCTGCTGGCCTCAATCGCCTGCAGCTTATCGGTGGTGATCGAATTGGTCTCGAACAGGAGTCGGCCGATCAGGGTGCTTTTCCCATCATCCACACTTCCCGCGGTTGCTATTTTTAGAACGTCCATACCTTAAAAATATCCTGATTGCTTTCTTTTTTCCATGGCTGCCTCAGAGCGCTTGTCGTCTATGCGGGCGCCCCGCTCTGATACCGTGGCACTCAATATCTCATCGATGATGTCATCAATCTCAACGGCTGTGGACTCTACAGCAGCTGTGCAGGTCATATCGCCAACCGTTCTGAAGCGAACTATTCGTGTGTTTATAGGTTCGTCTTCTGTAACCGTCATAAAAGCTGAATAGGGGAGGATCTGCCCGTCACGCTCAAAAGTCTCACGTTCGTGTGCGTAGTAAATGGAAGGTATAGCCAGCTGCTCTTCTTTGATGTAGTTCCATACATCCAGCTCCGTCCAGTTGCTTATCGGGAAGACGCGCACATTCTCGCCCAGATGTATTCTGCCATTCAGCATGTCGAACAGTTCCGGTCGCTGCTTTTTAGCATCCCATTGGCCGAAGTCGTTGCGTACTGAGAAAATCCGCTCCTTGGCGCGGGCCTTTTCTTCGTCTCGTCGGGCGCCGCCGATGCAGGCGTCAAAGCCAAACTCTTCAATTGCATCGAGCAGCGTGACGGTTTGCAATACATTCCGGCTGGCATATTTTCCGGTTTCCTCCACCACTTTTTGCTGGTCGATGCTGTCCTGCACGTAGCGCACGATCAGTTCCAGACCCAGCTCTTCCACCAGCTGATTCCTAAAACGGATGGTTTCCTCAAAGTTGTGACCCGTGTCGACGTGTAGCAGGGGGAATGGTATTTTTGCCGGGTAAAACGCCTTTTGGGCAAGCCTCACCAGTGTAATGGAGTCTTTTCCGCCGGAAAACAGTAGCACGGGTTTCTCGAACTGAGCGGCAACCTCGCGGATGATGTAAATCGCTTCGTCTTCTAATTCGGTAGGAAATACTTCAGTATGTATAGCCATAGCGTTGTTATTTTTGAAAGTAATTGGCATGCAGACCGCACTCTTTCTGGGTCTGTTCCCACCACCACCTGCCAGCGCGCGGCTCTTCGCCCGGAAGAATCGCTCTGGTGCAGGGAGCGCAGCCTATGCTGATGAAACCCTGATCATGCAGCTTATTGTAAGGGACATCATGCTCCTGTAGATAAGAGACCATCTCGTCAAATGACCAGTTGATGATCGGGTTGAATTTGATCACCTGAAAAGCCTCGTCCCACTCCAACAGATTGAAATTGCTGCGGTTGGCGCTCTGTCCAGAACGCAGTCCGGTTACCCAAACATCCACCTCCTGCAGCGCTCTTGTAAGCGGAAGCACTTTGCGCACATGGCAGCAGGCTTTGCGGTTTTCGACAGAATTATAGAAACCGTTTATTCCGTTTTCAGTAACAAATGCCTCCACGGCAGGGGCTTCTGGAAAGAAGGGGACAATTTTGCTTTGATACTTTCGCTCTGTCTCACTCCAAAGAGTATAGGTTTCCTGAAACAAGCGTCCGGTATCGAGCGAGAAGATTCTGATGGGAATTTTTTCGGAAAAGATGGCGTGCGTGATCACTTGGTCTTCCTGACCCAGCGCGGTGGAAAAAGCAACTCTACCGGGGAATTTACCTGCCAACCATGCTAAGGAGTCGGATAGCGACAGGCCTGCCAATTCTTCAAGCAGCGACGGTATTTGATTTTTTAAGTTCATTGGCTTCGTTTTTTACTGTGAATCGTTCCCAAACCCGTTCGTGAACATAATAGAGCAGGATTTTGCTAAACACTTCAATAGAGCCAATCGAAAAAGCCATTTTCAGCTCTCCGGTGATCAGGTAAGAAATAACAATCGTATCGAATGTGCCTAAGATTCGCCAAGAAACAGCCTTGGCAACACTCTTGAATTTACTGTCCTTCTTTGGGTCGGCCCCTTTGCTGAAAGCTTTCTGAAGATGTTGGTCTAGTAGCATGGTTCTGCTTTGAGCTTCAAAAGTATGCAAAGTCTACCAACTTTGTAGGGTAATGAGCCAAAAAAAATCAAAATTTACTATATAAGATATTTAGCAAGCTGTGAGACAGTTACTTTTGCTTGATAAGGTCGGAGAGGGTTTTGTTTTCGACAACCCCCAAGGTTTGATCACGAACCTGACACATAATGATGTGCATGTTGCAAGTAGCCTCGTCGGGACAATCGGAGCACTTTTCGTAATAATTAAGGCTCACGCAAGGCAGCCAAGCTATCGGTCCGTTTAGTAGGCGGATTATTTTGGCAAGCGTGATTTCTTCGGGTTTTTTGATGAGGTAGTAGCCGCCACCCTTGCCTTTTTTGCTGCCCAAGATGCCTGCTTTCTTCAATTCCAGTAGGATGTTTTCCAGAAACTTGTGGGAGATGTTTTTATTGGAAGCGATTTCTTGGATAAGTACGGCACCTCTCTCTTGATTTTCCGCCAAGTAAGAAAGTGCATGGAAAGCATATTTCGTCTTTTTCGACAACATCTGTTCGGGCTCTTGAAGACTGTTTTAAATAATTTTGCCGATAAGGATAAGGCTGCCATGCAAAACTAAGAAGTATTTCAACAAGATGGTGCTTAAAGTTGGCATAAGAAGGGATTCAGACAGGTTGACTAAGGTATAGTTTAAAGTTAGCAAGTAGCTCGATGCAACTACGGTATTCAATTGTGGGTCACCTATTTGAAAACCATACCACAACCAATATGAAAACCTTAACCTACCTCTACCTGCCCCTTTTGCTTATTTTACTAGTATCCTGTGATAAGCAGGAGGATGCTTCGCCGGAATCCAAAGTTCTTGAGATCACTATGAATCAGAGATCCTATACTAAATCACCCCAAGAAATCGCCGTGTTGATCCAGAAACCTAATCCGTGCTATGCCATCAGCAAGGTAGAGAAGAAAGTTTCAGGGATGACCTACAGCTACAACATTGTAATTGAAGATAGAAGTCAGGTCTGCGCTGCAGTAATGGCGGAAGAAACTGTGCATGTGCTATTCGACCCATCAACGAGCGGGGACTATACCTTGAAATTCCTGATCAATGGGAAACTGGCTGAAACACGCCAAGTTACTGTAATAGAGTAAAAACGTAAAAAATCGTTTAAAGCCCGAGTAGAATGTTATACTCAGGCTTTTGTTTTATGGATACCTCGTTCAGACGGGTGCATGTTTGGTGCCACCTGCAAGGTGATCGGCAACTTTCAAGTACCTTTCGTCAGCGCAGTGCATCCTGTAGAAGATGATTCCCGCAGATAGGAAGGTTAGTATTCCGATAAACAGGATGGACGCATTGATGCTTATAAGGTCTGCGATGATGCCTGTCAGAATGGCACCGATGGCATAACCCAAGTCACGCCAGAGTCGGAAGATGCCGATGCTTTGCGCCCTGTCCTGCGGGTGCGTGAACTCCGCCACGGTAGCCAGAAAGGTAGGGTATACCATTGCCGTACCCCAGCCGAGCACAGAGGAGAGTGCCACGAAGTGCCACATGGAGGTGGCCCAAACCAGCGCCACCAGCGCCACGGCTTGCAGCAGCATACCGATGAAGAGCATGTTCTTCTTGCAGAACACGTCCGCCATCTTTCCCGTGAACAGTTGACCAAGTCCCCACACGGCAGGGTATACAGCGGTAACGATACCGATCTGCTCCAACGTAAAACCCCTGCCCGCCAGCATAATCGGGAAGATACCCCACGCCATGCCATCGTTCAGGTTGTTAATCAGACCTGCCTGAGTCACAGATCCTAAGTTTTTATCTTTCCAAGTCGTGTCCCAAAAGATGCTTTTCAGCTTTGGGACGTTACTTGTAGTAGTTTCCTTGGCGACATGGTGCTTGGTGTCCTTAATCAGGAAAATACTGCCGAACAGTCCGAGTATCACCAGTCCAATGCCGAGATAGAAGGGGTATGGTCTGATACCGTATTCACCTGCTATCCAGCCTGTCAGGAAGGCAACTATAGCCACCGAGAGATAGCCGGCGAACTCGTTCAATCCCATGGCAAAGCCACGTTGTTTTTCACCCACAAGGTCGATCTTCATCACTACCGTGCTTGACCACGCTAAGCCTTGGTTGATGCCCAGCAGCACGTTGGCCGCGATTATCCAGTTCCAGTCCGGCGCGAACATGAGCATGAACGGGATGGGAATGCCTACTACCCAGCCAGCCACCAGCAGATTTTTTCTGCCGAATCGGTTTGCCAAGGCACCTGTGTAGTAGTTGGTGATGGCTTTGACGATGCCGAATACGATGATGAAGGAAAGGATAGCCGTTTTGGCTGCGATGGCGAATTCCTGTTCTGCTATCTGCGGGAGGATGGAGCGCTCCAAGCCGACCATACCGCCCACAAAGCCGTTGATGATAACCAGCAGCGTAAACTGCCGCCAGTTCTCTTTCAGTCCAAGCTTTATATGTTCCATAGTATCCTTTTGTGTATAATTACAAAGGTACCTTGGATATAAAAGGGAGCATTTTACATATGTTAAATAATCATTTCTTCGCTCTGATGCGGCTTAGGCTTACCTGTGTGATACCCAGATAGGAAGCGATATGTTTTAGGGGGATGCGCTGCAGCACCTCAGGTGATTCAGCGACCAGCGCGTTGTAACGCTCCTCAGCGGTGTGGAATTGAATGCTTTCCAATCGGTTTACCAGATTCACATAATCTGCTTCGAATATCTTCCTGAACAATCTTTCGATCTCTGGGAACTTGTCATAAAGTTGGAAAAGCCTATTGGCATCTATGGCGACCAATTCCGCATCTTCCACTACTTGTATGCCCTTTCGAGACGGTCTTCCGCTAAATAGACTCTCCACCCTTGCGATGATGGCGTTCTCGAACTCAAAACTCTCAGTTACGTCCACTCCGTCCTTGTAATAATAAATACGGGCTATACCTTTCACCATGAAGTAAATGGTCTTGCAAGTGTGCCCGATAGGTTGGAGGTCTTTGTTTTTGGGAAGTGATATCTCTGTTGATATTTCAGCAATGGCATGTTGAGCCGCAGGGGATATGCGGTGAACGGTATCGAAGTACTCAAACATTCTATCTTTCATATAGCTGCAACAGGAAAAAGGCAATAGTCACTAGCGTGCCTATTCAATACGACAGGTGCTAACGAAGAAGCCTTCCTGTTTAGGAACCAGACCGGGCTGTAATTCTTAAACAGAAAGGCTTCGACTTATAGCATTCTTAAACTATGGTTGTGTCAGGCAACCGTATTATCTCGTTTCTATTATTTGCCGTTAGCCTCCAGCCACTTTCTTGCATTTACGAAGGCTTCCATCCAAGGAGATACTTCATCCTGACGGCCTTTAGGATAATGCGCCCACTGCCACTGCAGAAGCGAGCGCTCGATGTGTGGCATCATCACTAAGTGGCGACCCGTTTCATCGCAAAGCATGGCCGTGTTGTAGTCAGAGCCGTTCGGGCAGGCCGGATAGGTATCATACCCGTATTTGGAAACGATTTGGTATTTGTCCTCCAGATGTGGGAAGCTAAAGCGACCTTCGCCATGGGATACCCAAACACCCAGCGTGCAGCCGGCTAAGCTGGAAAGCATAACCGATTTATTCTCCTGTATGGTCAGGGAGGTAAAGATGCTTTCGTGTTTCTGGCTTAGGTTGTGGTGCATTTTCGGCTTCTTGTCGTGGTCCATGTTGATGAGGCCGAGCTCCACAAACAGCTGGCAACCGTTGCATATACCTACCGATAAGGTGTCTTCCCGCTTAAAGAAGTTCTCAATGGCATTCTTTGCCTTCTCGTTATACATAAAGGCACCAGCCCATCCTTTAGCAGAGCCCAGTACATCGGAGTTGGAGAAGCCTCCCACAGCCCCGATGAAGCGGATATCTTCCAGTGTCTCTCTTCCGGAGATCAGGTCGGTCATGTGCACATCTTTCACGTCGAAGCCAGCCAAGTACATGGCATTGGCCATTTCACGCTCCGAGTTACTTCCTTTCTCTCGGATGATAGCCGCCTTAATTCTTGGTTTGGAACTATCGATAGCCGGCTTTTTGCCGTCAAATCCCTCGGGGAACTTGTAAATCAGTTCGTGCTTCTTGTAGTTCTCGAAACGATCTTTGGCGTTTTGCGGACCACTTTGCTTGATGTCGAGCAGGTAAGAGGTCTTAAACCAAGTATCACGCAACTGCGCAATATCGAAGCTGTAAGCATCATCACCGTTTTTCAGCTCCAAAGAAGCACTAGCAGTGCTGGTACCTATTTTGTGGAACGGTACATTGTTCGCTTTCAACGTTTCTTCTACTTCTGCTGGAGCCTGAAACACCACGCCGATGTTTTCCGCGAACAGCACCTTCATGCTATCCACTTCACCTAGCGATGTCAGATCAATAGATGCGCCTAAGTTATTGTCTGCAAAGCACATCTCGAGCAGGGTTGTGATCAAACCACCACTGCCAATGTCATGGCCTGCGGCAATTTTACCTTCTTTGATAAGCTGCTGTAGAGTATTGAAGGCATTCTTGAACAGCCCCGCGTCGGAAATATCAGGGGTTTCGTTGCCGATTTTGTTTACTACCTGTGCAAAAGAAGAACCGCCCAGTTTGAAGGCATCATTCGATAGGTTGATGTAGTAAATATTTCCTCCATCACGCTGCAGTACCGGCTCCACCACTTGGCGCACGTTGCTGCAATTTCCTGCTGCTGATATAATTACTGTGCCCGGCGCAATTACGTCCTCGTCCTTGTACTTTTGCTTCATGGACAGCGAGTCCTTGCCTGTCGGGATATTGATGCCTAAAGCAATCGCGAAATCAGAGCAGGCCTCCACCGCTTTGTACAGTCGGGCGTCTTCCCCTCCGTTCTTAGCGGCCCACATCCAGTTGGCTGAAAGCGATACGCTTTGCAAACCGTCTTTTAACGGAGCCCAAACGATGTTTGATAAAGACTCGCCGATGGCATTGCGGCTGCCCGCTGCCGGATTGATCAGGGCTGAGATAGGGGAATGCCCAATGGAAGTGGCTATACCTTCCTTGCCCTGAAAGTCAAGTGCCATCACACCGCAGTTGTTTAGCGGCAATTGCAGCGGACCGGCGCATTGTTGTTTCGCCACACGGCCACCCACGCAACGGTCTACTTTGTTTGTAAGCCAGTCTTTACAAGCAACGGCTTCCAGTTGCAGCACCTGCTCGAGGTAAGTATGCAGTTGGCTTTGATCGTAGGTTACCGGCTGGTAGGATCTGTCTACTGTTTTGTCGTTCATCACCACTTTAGGCGAGCTGCCGAACATGTCGCTTAGCTCCAAGTCCATCGGTTTCTGACCCGTGGTGGCTGATTCGAAGGTAAAGCGGTGGTCGCCGGTTACGTCGCCTACGGTGTACATCGGCGCACGTTCTCGGTCCGCTATCTTTTGGAGGGTGGCAATGTCGTCTTCGCCGATTACCAATCCCATACGCTCCTGCGACTCGTTGCCTATAATCTCTTTGGCCGATAGGGTAGGGTCACCTACAGGCAATTTGTCAAGGTCTATTTTACCGCCTGTTTCTTCCACCAGTTCCGAAAGGCAGTTCAAGTGGCCGCCGGCACCGTGGTCGTGAATCGAAACAATCGGGTTATGCTCGCTCTCCACCATACCGCGTATGGCGTTGGCGGCACGTTTCTGCATCTCGGGGTTAGAGCGCTGGATCGCGTTCAACTCAATGCCTGTGCCATGCTCGCCGGTATCGGCAGAAGAGACGGCGGCACCGCCCATACCAATGCGGTAATTCTCGCCGCCCAAGATCACAATTTTATCGCCGGTTTTCGGATGCTTTTTCAACGCTTGGTTCGCTTTGCCATAGCCTACGCCACCAGCCAGCATAATCACTTTGTCGTAGCCCAGTTTACGTGGTGATTCTAATTCATCCGATTTCTCGTCATGTTCGAAGGTTAGCACAGAACCCGTTATGAGCGGCTGCCCGAACTTGTTGCCAAAATCAGTGGCACCGTTAGAGGCCTTGATCAGGATATCCATTGGTGTCTGGTACAGCCATTTTCTTTCCTGTGTGGCCTTTTCCCATGGGCGGTCTTTTTCAAGGCGCGACAAGGCGGTCATATACACCGCTGTGCCGGCAAGCGGAAGCGCTCCCTGTCCACCGGCCAGTCGGTCCCGAATCTCACCACCAGACCCTGTAGCGGCTCCGTTAAAGGGCTCTACCGTAGTCGGGAAGTTATGCGTTTCCGCTTTGATCGAAATAACCGATTCGAAATCACTCACTTGATAAAAGTCAGGTATATCAGCACGTTTCGGTGCAAACTGCTGCACCACCGGCCCTTTAATAAAGGCCACGTTATCTTTGTAGGCCGAAACGATGTCGTTCGGATTTTTTTCGGATGTTTTGCGAATCAGTTTGAACAGCGAGCTCTCTTTCTCCTCGCCATCGATCACGAATTTGCCATTAAAAATCTTGTGGCGGCAGTGCTCAGAGTTCACCTGCGAGAATCCGAACACTTCGGAGTCAGTAAGCTGTCTGCCCAGTCTTTCAGCCAGTTGGTTTAGGTAGTCCACTTCCTCTTCGCTCAGCGACAGGCCTTCCTGTTTGTTGTAGGCTGCAATATCCTCAACGGGCTGCACAGGCTCGGGCTGAATAGCAATCGTGTAGATTTCCTGATCCAAACTGCTGTACTTTTGAGAAAGCATTGGGTCGAAATTCGTGAAATCTTCTGCAACGATTTTAAACTCTTCAATGCGGATGATCCCTTCGATCCCCATGTTTTGGGTGATTTCCACCGCATTGGTACTCCAAGGCGTCACCATGGCAGCACGTGGACCAACAAAAAAGCCACTCAGCGCAGTTTCCTGCTTTAGAGTGGCGTTGCCGAATAACCATTCCAGTTTTTGGATGTCGGTATCGTTTAGTTCCCGCTCGGTTTGTACGGCGTAAACTGTATAAGGCTGATTAAAAAAGAAGTGAAGCATGCTTATTTTTTATTTCTAGCTACAAAGTTAAGGTTTAAATATAATTATAGAATAGGTGAGGGCAGGTATGTAGGCAATTCTATTTGTCTTGTGCTGAAATTGACGCTAACCAGATGAAATGTCTAGCAGATGCATGGTTTAATTAATAGAAAGGTGTAGTGGATTTATAAAGTTATATCATCCCAAGAGATTCTATAGAGTATGGTCATCCCAATTACATATCTGAGCCGATTGGCTCTGTGTTTAAGAGGCTTAGAAATCAACCGTAAATTGTAAGTGTTATAAAATGAACCATATATGTTACAGTAGTCGTAGACAACTACTGTATATAAAATATGAGACTATGAAAACACTTACACATAAATCAATTTTACACTTTTGTATCATGCTGCTTCTCCCGCTAATGCTTAGCTGCTCAGCCCTAACTGGAAGCGGCAGAATGTCTGATGACCCGGCAGTGGCAGCGCAGCAACGAGAAGTAGAACAGTTAGAACGAGAAGTGCTTGAGGCGCAGCGTTTAGCAGAAGAAGCGCAGCAACGCGAGAAAGCTGCAAAAAACAGGTTAAAGGCAGCCGAGCATGAACTTAAAGCACTGCAGGAACAGGCTAAAAGGAGAAGTGAATACTAATTCACCTCTATACCTGCTGTTGCGCAAACTATCTGGTTATTCCGTAAGTGCCAGTTCAACATATATAGGGAAATGATCTGATCCAAACTTGGGAAGTTTTTGCAAGTTTAGCACCTTAAATTCATCGGACACATAGATGTGGTCCAGCGGCCACCTCATGATATAGGAAGTAGCATCAAAGGAATTGTACAGCCCGCGCCCGATGCGTATGTCACCAAGTTTACTGTCGGTACCAAATAAGCGGGATGTATTAGACCAAGCGACATCATTAAAATCTCCAGCTACCACCGTCGGTAATTGCCTTTGCTTCACCATTACGCCTACCTTAAGGAGTTCTACTTCTTCTTCTCCAATATTATCCGGGTGCTTGCTAGGCTTGGGTGGTACCGGGTGCATCGCATGTAAGACAAAAGATGCTTTGCCGGAGATATTTACCTCCGTGTGTATAGAAGGGACCTGCTCGTGTTTTAAGAATTTTACCTGCGAGTTATGCAGCGGCAGTTTGGAATATAGTGCCATTCCATACGTGTTGTCCAGCGGGTAAACCACTTTGTGCGGATAAATTTTATGAAGAGGGGAAAGGCGTTCTATCCACCAACTGTTTGTCACCATCACCAGCACGATGTCTGGATCTGCATCGTACACGATTTTCAGGAAGTCAGCTACCTGCTTATTTTTCATCCAGACATTAGCAACCAACAGGCTAAAGGTTTGACTGCTTTCCGCTGAAGCGGGGGGCAAGGTTTCTACTACCTCACTTGCTAATCTGGTATATGGGAATACAAAATGGGTTTGCAGGGCAATAGAGCTAATCAACCCAGCCATAAATAAATAAGCTGGGAGCTTCCACCGGTTATTTACCGCCACAAATAGGATAAGTGAGAGGAGAAGGCCAACCAACACCTGCACTCTGGGAAAATCCAGTGCTTTCAGATACCAGAACCGAACGTCGTAAATCAGCGACAGCAATGTAATCAGAATCATTAGTGTGCCAGACACTAACGAAAAGTAAAAGCCTAGTTTTTTTGCTGTCTCCATGGTATACTTTCATACGCTTATGAGGAAGTGTGCAGCTAGGATTTAATTAAAAGGGGAAGTTATGGAATCAAAAAAGCCGCTCCAGTCTTATCTGAAGCGGCTTTTGTAGTCCGTAGGGGAATCGAACCCCTGTTGCCAGAATGAAAATCTGGAGTCCTAACCCCTAGACGAACGGACCATTCTGTCGAATTGTGATGCAAATATAGCGGGTAGCTTTTATTTTGCAAAACCTTGACTCGCTTTTTAGTCAAAAAAATGGGCCTGCTGTGCTAAGTAGCTCATTTTGAATCTGAAAATTTCGATTTAAGAGGGTAAGTTTCTCGAATAATTACTCTGTCTTGAGCGAATAAACCGGATTTGCCATAGCGGCCCGAATGGCTTGTGAACTCATGGTGACTAATGCGATGAACAGCGTGGCGGCTCCGGCCAGCAGAAATGGCATATAGCTTATACTGATACGGTAAGCGAACTGCTGCAGCCAATGGGACATAATATACCACGCAATGGGCGTCGACAGCAGGAAGGCGACCAGCACCAACTTCACAAACTCTTTGGAAAAGAGCATTACGATTTGGAAAACCGAAGCACCCAGTACCTTGCGTATGCCGATCTCTTTGGTGCGCTGTGCTGCCATAAAAGCAATCAATCCATAAAGCCCCAAGCAGCCTATTAAGATAGCGATGAAGGAAAATACTTTGAACAAGGTACTCTGCTGGGCCTCGTTGCGGTAGAATCGGTTTATTACTTCATCAAGAAACTCATAATTGAAGACAGTTTCCGGGTAAGCTTGATACCAAACCTGTTCTAAGTGTGCTAGCGCTTCTTGCTCTTGTTGCATGTCCACTTTGGCCATCAAGAACAAATAGTTGTCGTGGGTTGGTACCATGATAGCCGGATCGATGACGGACCGGAGGGAGTGCTGATGAAAATCCTCTACCACCCCCACGATGATGGCTTTCTGCCGACCGCCGCTTAGGGCAATGTTTTTACCTATGGCCTCTTCGGGACTCTGCAATTCGAGTTTGCGGCGCAGGGTCTCATTGATAAGCACAGGCATAATGGAGTCACGGGCATACTCCTCATCTCTGTACATACGACCCGCAAGTAGCTTAATATCGAATAGCTCTAAGTAATGTTCATCAGTGTATTTAAGATTGGCTTGGAAAGGAGCGTCCTCCAAAGCGGTGCCGAATCGAAAACTGGTGAGGGATATGATTTCGGAGGAGGGAGGCGCTATTCCAAATGATACATTGCTCACGGCCGGACTGCTGATTATTTGTTGGCGCAAGGCTTTCAAATTGCCGACCCCACTGCTCGGTAGCCACAAAGACACGATAGCGTCTCTATCAAAGCCTAGGTCTTTATTTCTGAAATACTGCATTTGCTCATTTGCAATGAGCGTGCAGATAATCAACACTTGGCAAATGGTGAACTGCAACACCACCAGTGAACGGCGCAAGGGGAGACCGCCCACCTGCTGTACTGACATGCGACTATGCAGAGCTTTGATAGGTTGGAAACGCGCCAATAAAAACGCAGGGTAGAGGCCGGCAAAGAGCGTGACAAATAGCACCTGCAACGCCAAAAAAAGACGGAGCCCCGGTTGATGCAAAATGCTGAAAGTTATTTGTAGACCGAGTAAATCGTTCAGGTATGGCAAAGCCAGTTCTGTGAGCATAACAGACAGCAGTGAAGCCAGCAGCGTGATCAGGAAGGTCTCGCCTAAAAACTGCAGCATGATCTGCCAAGGATTACTACCCATGACTTTGCGTATACCGATTTCTTTCGCCCTTCTCGCTGCCTGAGCCGTGGCTAGATTGATAAAGTTGATACAGGCGGTGATAACAAGCAGCAGCCCTATCAGCGCCATGGACCAGATCACTTCTTTGGATATTGTCCGCTGCGAGTAATTACCATATTTTGGATTAAAATGAATATCACGAAGGGGTTGTAGTACGATCTGTTCGCCGGTAGATCGCTGGTCAGGCATGTGCCGGTGCACCGTACGATTTGCTTGCTTGGTGATGTTTTTTATATCTGGATTAGCTGGCAGTAGGGCATATGCGGTGTGATTACTGTGCAAGACATGCCATGTTTTCAGATCAAAGGATAGAAAGTTTTTAAGGGATGCGTAAGAAATTAACTGCACAAAAGGGAAGTCAGTTGTGACGGGAAAGTCAGGTATGACAGCCCCCACTGTGAGAAGCAGTTCATTATTAAAAGTCACGGTTTTACCCACCGCATTTTCGCTAGGGAAATACCTGTCTGCCAAACTGCTGGTTAGCACGATCACATTCGGCTCACGCAACAAACGGCGCAGATCCTGACCACCCGTATCAAAATCAAAAATCTCAAAGAACTCTGGCTCCACAAAAGCCACAAGGCCTTCGTCACGGAAGTGCTTTGGTTCATGGCCGCTCCTGCCATCAACGGTTATCTGACCACCTTCCTCCACGTGTATTTGGGTGATGTTCTCAAAACCGGGGTTGTTCTTGCGAAGCAAGGGTGTGGCTGGGAAGTGTATAGAAGTCGTTTGAATGGTGCCATCGCCGTAATCCGCATCAATGTTCAGGCGGTAGATACGGTCTGCTTTGCTGTGGAAGGCGTCATAGCTAAGCTCGTACTGTATAACCAGAAAAAGCAGGACACTGCAGGTAATGCCCATTGCTAAGCCCAGCACATTGAGTGCGCTGTAAGTCCGGTTGCGGAGCAACGAGCGAAGGGCGGTATGGAAGTACAGCTTCAGCATGACATTTGCGGCTTAAAGGATATTCGATATGGCTGTGTTAGCGCGCTCCGTTACAACCTGTCCGTCGAAGATGTTGATGATACGGTATGCGTACTCGGAGTCGGTCGGGGAGTGTGTTACCATGACAATAGTGGCGCCTTCGCTGTTCAACTCGGCCAGCAGTTGCATTACCTCGCGTCCGTGCTGCGAGTCGAGGTTGCCGGTAGGTTCATCTGCCAGTATCAGATGCGGGCGTGCCACTACTGCGCGGGCAATAGCCACCCGCTGCTGCTGTCCGCCTGAGAGCTGCTGCGGGAAGTGACCATGCCGATGGGACATGCCAATACGTTCTAAGGCCTCTTTTGTCTTGGCTTTAATTTCCGCCTGTGGCAGGCCCTGATAGAAAAGTGGCAGTTCGATGTTTTCCTGCACAGTCAGTTCATCTATCAGATTGAAGCTTTGAAAAACGAAGCCCAAGTTTTCCTTTCGCAGTCTGGCACGCTTCCGTTCTGAAGCATTTGTAACGTCCTGATCTAGAAAGCGCAAGATGCCTCCCGATGGAAGATCCAGTAAGCCCAATATGTTAAGTAAGGTAGTTTTACCGCAACCTGAAGGTCCCATGATGGCAACAAACTCGCCCTGCACGATGCGCAGATCCACACCAGCCAAAGCTGTTGTTTCTACAGTGTCCGTCAGGTACTTTTTCTCCAGCTGGACGGTTTCGATAATGATTTTCTTCATGGTCGTTTGGTGTACTAGCTAGCTTAGTAAGAGGGTTATTCTACACTGATAGCTATACCTGTGCCATTTTCGTCAGGCCACTTTGCAGGCTTTAAGAGGTATAGCAAAACCCAAAGCTGTCCACGCATGGACACCACCTGTCCAAAAATGGACAGGTATAGAAGCGATTTTGGTTAAAATATCTTAAATTAACCTTTAAATCTGACTGGCATCATTTTTCTACCTGTCTGCTGACTTACCTCAACTGCAATGGAACAGAACCTTGGGAAAATACTGGTGATTGACGACAACGAAGACGTTCTGTTTTCGGCAAAGATGCTGCTTCGCAAGTATGCGAAGGAAGTCACCATGGAAAAGAATCCGAAGAAGATCCCTTTTCTGGTTTCCAATGAGGAGTTTGACATCATCCTGCTGGACATGAATTTTAGTCAGGACATTACGAGCGGACAGGAGGGGTTTTATTGGCTCAAAGAGATTCTGAAATATGACCCTTCAGCCGTGGTGGTGATGATAACGGCCTTTGGGGATGTGGAGATGGCCGTGCGTGCTCTTAAAGAGGGCGCGACCGACTTTGTGCTGAAACCTTGGCAGAATGAGAAGCTGCTAGCCACGCTGACCGCCGCCTCCAAACTGCGCCATTCCTACAAAGAAGTAACCCAGCTTAAAGAGGTCAATCGTACTCTTAGCGCCGAACTGCAAACGCAGCAGCCTGTGATAACCGGCGATAGCCGTGCGATGCGCAGTTTGTTTTCCATTATTGACAAAGTAGCCAAGACCGATGCCGATATTCTGCTGCTGGGCGAGAACGGCACCGGGAAGGAAGTGATTGCCCGCACCATACACCAGCGCTCTGCCCGTGCCGATAAAGTGTTTGTGACAGTGGATATGGGCGCCATCACAGAGTCTTTGTTTGAGAGTGAGCTGTTCGGTCATAAGAAAGGAGCCTTTACAGATGCCCGTGAGGACCGGGTGGGGCGTTTTGAGGCCGCTAACGGCGGCACGCTTTTCTTGGACGAGATCGGTAATCTGTCGCCTGCCCTGCAAAGTAAGCTGCTAACCGTGCTGCAGCGCCGCGAAGTGATTCGGGTGGGAACCAACAAACCCATCCCGATCGATGTGCGGCTGATCTGCGCTACCAACATGCCCCTGCAGGAAATGGTGCACCGTCATGAATTCCGCCAAGACCTCCTATACCGCATTAATACAGTTGAATTGAATCTGCCGCCGTTACGCGAACGCCTAGAGGACATTCCGTTATTCGCCGACCACTATCTTCAGGCATACGCCAAGAAGTATAAGCAGCCACTCAAGCGGCTCTCAGATGCGGCACTTGACAAGTTACGTCGCTATTCGTGGCCGGGCAATGTGCGGGAGCTGCAACATGTGCTCGAAAGAGCCTCTATTATGAGCGATAACCGGGAGCTGCAACCCGAGGATTTCTTCTTTATGAGCGATAAGCAGCCGGTTTCTTATGCTAATTCCGTGGCTGCTCCAGAAACACAGAACTTGGAGGACTTAGAGCGACAGGCCGTGCAAAGGGCGATGCAGCTACATGAGGGCAATATTTCAAAAGCCGCCAAAGAACTGGGGCTCTCTCGGGGTGCCCTGTACCGTAGACTGGAGAAATATGCGCTTTAATAACTATAGGCTGCAACTAGTGCTTCGGCTCGCACTGCTGTCGTTCACTGTTTTCTTGATTGCTATCATCGGACTTAACCCGACCTATCGTGGAACGTTCATTGGATTACTGCTGCTAGCGGTGCTACAAATAATTCTGTTGGTGCGTATCTATGAGCGGACCAACAAGC
This sequence comes from uncultured Pontibacter sp., assembly GCF_947499215.1. Classification (GTDB taxonomy): domain Bacteria; phylum Bacteroidota; class Bacteroidia; order Cytophagales; family Hymenobacteraceae; genus Pontibacter. Next base: position 273,649 of record NZ_CANMNI010000001.1, on the reverse strand, counting down.
AGTTTCTGCAGTTCTTGAACGCGATACGCCACGACGACTTCACGGAACACATACCCGCTGCGGCGGGCGGTAAGTTACACCGCGAACTGGCCACGGGACTGAATGAGGTGATGTCGAAGTTCAGGGAAGTGCGGGCAGAAAAGGAGGCGCATCTGCATTACTTCGAAGCCATCGTACAGCATGTCGGTACAGGTATCCTTACGTACAAATCGGACGGTACTATTCTTTTGCTCAACAACGCAGCACGCAAACTGCTGCAGGTTGGCCAGTTGCATCAGGTACAGGAGCTTCAAACTGATTATCCAGACCTGTCAGGCAAGCTGCAGAACTTGGAACACGGTGAGAAGGCCTTGGTGCCGTTACGGCAGGGTGGGAGCGTGGCTAATCTGTCGGTGCAGGTAATTGAGTTGGTGATGCTCGGGGATAAAGTTAAACTGGCCTCCATTCAGAATATTCAGGGGGAGCTGGAGGATAAAGAAATGGAGGCTTGGCAGAACCTGATCAAGGTGCTTACGCATGAAATCATGAACTCCGTGACGCCCATCGCTTCGCTTTCTGCCAGCGCCGGCGATGAAATCAGCGGCTATGTGGAAGACACCACAACCGAAGAAATTACCGTGCTTCGGGATGAATTGCTCGACATACGACAATGCCTCCAGATTATCAGCCGCCGCAGCGATAGCCTCATCCATTTTGTGAATGACTTCCGAAACCTCACTCGCATCACGGTTCCAAACCCCACTAGGATCAATGTAGTGGAACTACTGCAGGAGATCAAGACGTTGTTGCGTGAACAACTGGCCGAACAACGAATCGATTTCAGGCTGGAGGTCTCCGCTGACAGTCTGTTGTTATCGGCAGATCGCGGCATGGTGGAACAGGTACTCATCAACCTGATCAAAAATGCAATGGAAGCGGTGCAGGAGAAGGAAACAAAACAGGTCGTGGTACGGGCATACTTGGATGAACGCAGCCGGGTGTGTATCGAAGTGGAGGACAACGGACAGGGTATGACGCCCGAGGCTACTTCCAAGATTTTCATTCCATTCTACACCACTAAACAGCATGGCTCAGGTATAGGCCTCAGCCTTTCAAGACAGATCATGCGCCTGCATAATGGTTCTATCTCCGTAAATTCCGCGCTGGACAAAGGCACTACGTTTATTCTCAGGTTTTGAGGAAAGATGAAAACGGAAGAGGTAATAGTTTTGTCAGTTGCTTAACGTTGTCTCCAGTTCAAAATATGTCTCCAGACTGTGTTGTCCGACGGCGGGAGCTACGCAGTCCACTTTACTGACAGCGACCATAAAAGCCAGTTTATCGTAAAGGCCTCGGCTTAACAACCTGACAAAAGGCAGCAGCGAGTCCACATATTCGAAAGGTATTTCAGGAAGACGGCCCGTATACCCAGCCGCTTCACACACCATTTGGGTAAGCTCCTGTCTGGTATAGGTACAGGGCCCGCCTATGGGGATTGTCTGGCTTGGTTGTCCGATATGATCCACCGCTATTTTTGCCACATCACCATCATAAACTGGGTTAACCAGCTTTTCGCCTATGTCTAACTGGCCGAATCTGCCACGGCGGGCCAGATTCATCATTTCCTCGAAGGCCGAAAAGAGCGCGACTGGTTGCAGGATGGTATAAGAAAGCCCACTTTGTTTAAGCGCTTTTTCGAAGTCGGCATGCGCCTTAAAATAAGCCAATCCCGGAAATTTGTCTACGCCAAAAGTCGAAATGTAAATAAACTGCTTCACGCCCGCTTGCTTCGCTTCTCCTAGCAGATTCAAATTTGCCTTATAGTCAATGTCATGAAAGGAGCCGTTTCCCTGATGACGCAGACTGACGCTCTTTCCCAAGGCTGAGATCACCACTTCAACACCTTCACAGCAGCCTTCCAAAGTACTGGGTTTAGTAGCGTCGGCCAATACAGCTTCCTCAGGATCTGGAAACAGGGCTTTTGCTTTTTTAGCACTGCGCGCCAACACACGCACATCAAATCCTTTGAGTTTCAGGTCCCGGAAGATGTGCTTCCCCAAGTGCCCCGTGGCCCCGGCCAGTAGAATTTTTTTCATAGAGAAGGGTCTGATGGTTTTGTGTTCATCCTTATACGGGATAAGCAATTGATTTGCAGTATATTGCAGGAAAAATACAATGCTCCGTTACGTAGTCCGACATGCTTTGTTTAAAAATTCATATCTTCGGCTATATGTTTGGCAGGCCCGGCGCAAGACAAGGGTCACTGGCTTATAAATTATTATGAAACTCAGACCATTCTATACTGCCTTTGCGGCTATGAGTCTTTGCCTCGGTATGGCAGCCTGCGTACCATTGGAGCAGCAGGGCTACGCTACCTCAGGCGCAGCGACGCAACAAACCGTCCGATACGAAGATTATGTATACGACCAGAGCATCCGCTCAGTGCAATGTTACCGAGCTACGGGCGGTCCCGAGGCGGTACTGGAGCCTGCCGTCATCTCACTCGGACAGGAGCAGCCGATCCTCTTGGAGTTTGACCGGTTGAATGCCGGTCCGCAGCGACTTGTAGCGAAGCTGGTGCACTGCAACGCTGACTGGACTCCTTCCGGCCTGAACGACGCACAGTACCTCAACGACTTCAATGAGTTCTTTATTACGGATGTGCAGAATTCTATCAACACGCGTGTGCCTTATGTGCACTATCGTTTTCGGGTGCCGCGCGTCAAACTTAGCGGTAATTATATTCTACAGGTGAGCGAGGAGGGGGGAAATCTGCTGTTGACGCGCCGCATACTGGTGTACCAAAATCTAGTGGCTGTTACGGCCAAACTGGGCGCCCCTACTGGACCTGAGGGGAAAGCCGCTCGCCAACCTGTTGAGTTCAATGTGTTTTATAAGGATTACGCTTTGGTGAACCCGGCGCAGGACGTAAAGGCCATTATGCGGCAGAACCACCGCTGGGACAATGCGAAGGTATATCCCAAACCAACTTTTGTTCGGGACGACCAGCGTCGCCTCGAGTACGTCTTCTTTGAAGCGCAGGATCACTTTTTGGGCCTGAGCGAGTACCGTCCTTTTGATACGCGTAGTATTCGATTTAAGGGCTTGGGTATAGAGCAAATTAATTTAGAGACTAATCCGATTGTGGTGGAGTTACAGTCTGACAAAAGCCGCGCCGAAATGGCATACAGCCAAGACCCGGATGTGGATGGCAAAATGCTGTATGGCAACCGTGAGTACGGCAACTCAATCGTGAACGCAGATTATACATGGGTTGATTTTGAGCTGTTGACAGGGGAGGAGCAGGGCACCGTGTACATACTGGGAGGTCTCACCGACTGGCAATTGAACGAAGATGCCCGCATGCGCTACGATCAGGAGCGGCAGGCCTATACCGGGCGCCTGCTTCTAAAACAGGGCTACTACAATTACCACTATGCCCTGAAGCGGGCCAACAGCCAAGCCGTAGATGCCAGTTATTTTGAGGGCAGTCACTTTGCCACCGGCAATACTTATGATATTCTAATCTACTACCGCCCGCCGGGCACCCGCGCTGACTTGCTGATTGGATATGACGAAATACTCTTTAACAGAAGATAAGTATACATTCGATATTTGTATCTGCTGTAAAATACCCAGAAATGGGTATTTCCAGTTCTACAAAGCGGAGTTACCTTTGAGTATGACAATAGCCTGATAGGATCTGATTTGGCGCTATCATAAACTTGTTTACGTTAGGGCAGAATCAGTGACTATCAGTGTCATAAATGCGGTGTTCCCATTTGCCGCAGGTATAGTGTACAGATGATTAGTTGGTTTGTGTTAAATACAGTTTTGTAGTTTTAGGTCCATTGTTTACAAACGAAAAAGGCGGGAAATCTCCCGCCTTTTCTCTTTATACTATCACTGTGTTATTTGCTACACATTAAATCGGAAGTGCATGATATCACCGTCCTGCACCACATAGTCTTTTCCTTCAACGGCCATCTTACCGGCTTCCTTGATTTTCGCTTCTGTCTTATACTCTTGGTAGTCTTTCAGCTTGATCACTTCGGCGCGGATAAATCCTTTTTCGAAGTCTGAGTGAATGACACCTGCAGCGGCAGGGGCTTTCCAGCCTTTGCCGATTGTCCAAGCGCGAACTTCTTTCACACCGGCGGTGAAGTAAGTGATCAGATCAAGCAATTCATAAGAGGCACGGATCAGCTTATTCAGACCAGACTCTTTCAAACCATACTCAGCCAAGAACATTTCTTTCTCTTCCGGATCGGTTAGTTCGGCGATCTGCGCTTCGATGGAGGCGGAGATGAGCACTACCTGTGCGTTCTCGTTTTTCACATGTTCAGCCAAGGCTTTTGAGAACTCGTTGCCATCGTTCATGGAGTTTTCGTCCACGTTAGCGGCATAGATCACTGGCTTGTCAGTGAGCAGGTTCAGTTCGCTAACTGTTTCTTTGTCATCCTCGGTAGCGTCTAAGCTGCGGGCATTAAGGCCCTGCTCGAGGTGGTTCTTATACTTCTCGAGTGAAGCCAGTTCTTTCTTCGCTTTGGCATCACCGGCTTTGGCCGAACGCTGTACCTTGATCATCATCTTTTCGATGGATTCTAGGTCTTTCAGCTGAAGCTCGGTGTCGATGATCTCTTTGTCGGAGATCGGGTCCACTTTACCGGCAACGTGTACGATGTTCGGGTCTTCGAAGCAGCGCACCACGTGAATGATGGCGTCCACCTCGCGGATGTTAGCCAAGAACTTGTTGCCCAGCCCTTCGCCTTTGCTGGCGCCTTTTACCAGACCGGCAATATCCACGAACTCAATTACGGTAGGCAGCACGCGCTGTGGATTTACCAGTTCTTCGAGTATCTGCAGACGCTCGTCAGGCACAGTGATCACACCCACGTTTGGCTCGATGGTACAGAAAGGGTAGTTGGCAGATTCTGCCTTAGCGTTAGAAATGGCGTTGAACAAAGTGGACTTGCCTACGTTTGGCAGTCCCACGATTCCGCATCTTAGTCCCATTTATCTTTATGTTGTTTTATATCAGGGCGCAAAGATACGAAAATTCGGCAAGTATAGGGCAGGGGTGTGGAGGATAAAAAAAGCCCATGCTGGAAACACGGGCTCTCAATCGCTAAACTAAAAACAGGGAGATTATTCCCACTTCAGTTCTTCATCGAAAGTCACTTCGGCGCTAGCCGCTACAACAGGGCGTTCCTCAGGCGCTGTCGGATTTTCGAGCGCGGCGAGTGCCTCTTCTGTCAAAAGTTCGGATTTAACGTGATCTATCGTGCCCTGCAGTGCTTCCATAAACTTCACGAAGTCCTCTTTGTAAAGGAAGATCTTGTGTTTCTCATAAGAGAACTCATCATCCTTAAACTTGCGCTTGCTCTCCGTGATCGTCACATAAAAGTCATTTGAGCGAGTTGATTTCACATCAAAGAAATACGTTCTCTTCCCTGCTCTTACCCTTTGGGAATAAATTTCTGCTTTTTCGTTGTTCTCTTCCACCGTGTTATAGACGTTAAATTCAACTTTATGAACCTAAAGCTAACATATTGTTCTGATATATAAAAATTTTTGAATTTAAAATTTAAGCTTTTGCTGCCCTCCTGAGAATAAATTCTATATTTGTCGTCGGACCAAATATAGTATAGCATGAATTTACTTTCTCTTATACTTATATTTCTATTCTCGTTTAACTCAAGCACTGCGCTTTACACCGCCGACGGCAAAGCTTCTTACTATGCGGATCGGATGCACGGTCATCGCACCGCCAACGGCGAACGCTACGACAAAACGCTACTAACAGCCGCACATGCCTCACTGCCCTTCAACACAATTGTGGAGGTTACCAATGCGCGCAATGGCAAATCGGTGATCGTGCGCATCAACGACCGTATGGCACATAGCCGCCATCGCATTATCGACCTCTCCAGAGCCGCCGCTCAGCAGATTGAGCTCATACGGGAAGGTGTGGCTGCTGTGCAAGTGCGGGAACTGCCGGATGACGGGCAACCAGAAATGGCAACTATCGTTTCTGAGATAGTGCCTTCGGGCAAGAAAAGATAATCTCGCTGTCCAATGAAGAAGCCGCTCACCCTTGCCGACATCCAGAAATTTGAGAACATGGAATTTCTGGCGAAGCAATTGGTGGAGGGTTTTATAACAGGCCTGCACCAGTCTCCTTACCACGGTTTTTCGGTTGAGTTCTCGGAACACCGGCTTTACAACAGCGGGGAGAGCACCCGCCACATCGACTGGAAGGTATACGCCCGTACCGACAAGCTCTTCGTGAAGCGCTTTGAGGAGGAGACCAACCTGCGCTGCCATCTCCTGCTAGACGTGTCTCCCTCCATGTACTACCCAATGGAAGGTCGGGGGAAGCTCACCTTCAGCGTGCTCTGTGCCGCTGCTTTGGCCACCCTGCTGCGCAAACAGCGCGATGCCGTCGGCTTGGTCACCTTTGCTGACACCATCCGGCAGCAGACGCCGGTACGCTCCACGGCCTCACACCTACACACGCTGTTACTGCTCTTGCAAAAGCAACTGGAGGAAGAACCCACCCGAGCTCAAACGGATGTGCCTAGCGTCATTCATCAGATTGCCCAGCAGATTCCGAAACGCTCACTGGTTGTTATTTTCAGCGACATGCTGGGACAGCACGAAAATAGCGATGCGATCTTTGCTGCGCTGCAGCACCTGAAGCACCAAAAGCACGAAGTTCTCATTTTCCATGTAATGGACCGCCGAACGGAAGAGGAGTTCGATTTCGCAGAACGGCCATACGTGTTTGTGGATGTGGAGACAGGGCAGGAGCTAAAACTGCAACCCTCACAGGTGAAGGACCATTACCGCCAAGCCGTCGCTAATTACAAGCGAGAGTTGGAGCTCAAATGCGGGCAGTACAAAATTGATTTTGTACCGGTTGACATCAGTGAACCGTTTGACAAGGTGCTGTACAGCTATTTAGTGAAGCGGGCGAAGGTGAAGTAGTGTGTTATTTTGGCGTATTATCCAGCGACTGCCACAGATACTTGCAGGCAATGGTTCGGTAAGGACGCCAGTTTTCTGCGATCTCCAGCATCTTGGCTTTCATAGCTTTGCCAGATTCTTCCAGTCCATAGTGCCGCTTCATGGCATTCTGTATACCTAGGTCATCCACAGGCATTACATCAGGTCGCTCCAACGCAAACATCAGCAGCATTTCAACGGTCCAGCGTCCCACGCCCTTAATCTGAGTCAGGTGACTGATCAGGGCTTCATCTTCCATAGCGTCGATAGCCGCGTGCTCGAGATTTCCTGCCTGTGCGAAGACCGCCACATTTCTCACATAGCCAATTTTCTGAAAAGAGAGGCCAGCGCCTCGCAGGGTTTCGTCGGAGGTTTCGAGCACCAAGTGTGGATGTGGGTAGCGCTCTGAATATAGCTCTCTGAATCTGCCGAATATGGTGGCGGCGGCTTTGGTGCTGAGCTGCTGCGACACGATGGCGCTGAGCATTCTCAAGTATAGGTCCTCAGACCTCGAAGACTCCAAGGGCTTACCGCGACTGATTATACCTATCAGGATTGGGTCCTTAGTGAACACCGACATGACCGATGAGGATGGGAAGTCTGGGAAAAAGTTAACTGACATAAGGATGCTTTCGCAGGTATAGATTAAAAAAAGAAGGTATAGCCGAAGCTATACCTCTACTTGCTGTACGTTTAGTTTTTTCAGCACATGCAGCACGTGCTGCAACATGCCTTCGCTCACATCGAGGTGTGTCACGAACCGTACCATCTGCGGACCAAAGCTTGACGCCCGGATGTTATTTTCAGCCAGTGCCGCTACAAAATCCACATCCTTATACCTGTCGTTGAGTTTGAAAATGACAATGTTGGTCTGCACAGACAGAACGCTCTCCACATAATCCGCCTCTTTCAATACAGCTTCTATTTTTTTGGCTTTGCGGTGGTCTTCAGCCAGACGCTCAATGTTGTTATCTAGGGCATAAATACCAGCCGCTGCCAGATACCCGCCCTGCCGTATGCCGCCTCCCAATACCTTGCGGATGCGGCGCGACTTTTTGATAAAGTCCCTCTTGCCCAGCAGCACGGAGCCAACCGGAGCTCCCAAACCTTTGGAAAGGCAGATGGAAATACTGTCGAAATATTTACCGTAATTCTGCGAGTTCTCGCCGGAGGCAACAAGCGCATTGAAAACACGGGCACCATCCAAGTGTAGCGCAATTCCGTGTCGCTTGCATACTTCTGATACAGCGGCTATTTCGTCAATGGTATAATAAGCGCCACCGCCCTTGTTGCAGGTGTTCTCCAAGGCTACCAGACGGGTAGGAGGGTAGTGGATGTTGTCGGGGCGGATATGCGCCTCCACCTGAGCCGGTGTCATTTTGCCGCGCTCACCGTGAACCAAGGCCACTGAAGCACCGGAGTTAAACATGATGCCGCCGCCTTCATACTGGTAGATATGGGCCGTGATGTCGCAGATCACTTCCGTCATCGGCTCGGTATGCGCCTTGATGGCAATCTGGTTGGTCATGGTGCCGGAAGGGCAGAAAAGGCCCGCTTCCAGTCCAAAAAGGTCGGCGGCTTTCTGCTCAAGGGCGTTTATGGTCGGGTCTTCTTCGTACACGTCGTCGCCAACCTGAGCGGCAAACATGGCCTGCAGCATGTCAGGAGTGGGCTTTGTGACGGTGTCGGAGCGAAGGTCTGTTATGTTCATATCGAATTTGATGCTATAAATACTTTACTTTGTAAAAATAATAACTTACTTTTGCCCTTCAAATTTAAATTTTGCAACGATGGGAGTTACTAGACTTAAAAGAAAAGACCGTAAGAATAAGGCAAGAGCAAACAACAAGGTTGCCAGAATTAAGCAATTGCTTTTGACACCAGTTATCAAGAACGTGGACATGGACGAGCTGCGTGCTCAGTTCGGTGAAGCGCCAAAGAACAAGAAGGAAGAAGAAGCTTCTGCTGAGTAGTCTTATACGGCAAAGTAAAACCATCTGCCTGCCAACGCTGTGAAAGCTTCGGTTGGCGGGTTTTCGAAAGACTTCAAAGTGTGCTTGCGCCAGCAGGCACGCTTTTTTTATGCCTTTTTTCCTAGTTCGATCACCTGCAGGTCCCGTACCTTTCCGGCCTCAATAGCGAATCGCACCATCGTGCGCACCTTGTGAAAGCCGTGCCTGCCTGCCGCACCCGGATTAATGTGCAGCAGGTTGTGCAGGCTTTTATCGGTCATGATCTTAAGGATATGGGAGTGGCCTGTAATGTATAGTTGGGGCGGATTGGCCTGAATCTCCTTCCGTACATCCGGGTGATACTTGCCGGGATAACCGCCGATGTGCGTCATCATGACATCCAAGCCATTGGCATCAAAGCGCAGCACCTTGGGGTATAGCGATCGAATATCCTGCCCGTCTATGTTCCCATACACCCCCCGCAGCGGTGCCACGGCGCTGAGTTGCTCCGCTACTCTAGCCGTCCCGAAATCACCGGCATGCCAGATCTCGTCCCGATCTGCGAGGTGCCGCAGGATTTGCTCATCCATGTAGTCGTGTGTGTCGGAGAGGAGGCCTATCTTCATGCTATACCTTAGACGAATCTATACCTTCCATGTTTCAGGTGACTTGCGCCACGCTGCCAGTGTGTCCATCGCCGAATCAGGTATGTAGCCGTTCTTAAGAGCGGCCTCTGTCAGGGCTTGGTAATCGCTGAGGCAGTGCAGTGGTATGCCTGCCTCCTTAAAGTTTTCCTCGGCGTGCGAGAAGCCATAGGTAAAGATGGCTGCCATGCCGATGACGTTGCCTCCAGCGGAACGAACCGCTTCAGCCGCCTTCAGGGAACTGCCCCCTGTCGAGATCAAATCCTCCACCATTACGACTTTCTGACCAGCCACTAGCTTGCCCTCTATCTGGTTGGCCATGCCGTGGCTCTTTGGCTCCGGACGAACATAGAGAAAAGGCATCTCGAGCAGATCGGCTACAAGCACGCCCTGCGCTATACCTGCTGTGGCTACCCCGGCAATGGCCTCCGCCTCCGGAAAGTTCTTTTTGATCGTTTCGGCTAGCTCCTGTTTAATGTAGCTGCGTATATACGGGAAGGACAAAGTGATGCGGTTGTCGCAGTAAATGGGCGAATTCCAGCCGGAGCTCCATTTAAAGGGCTGTTCCGGTCTAAGTTTTACTGCCTCTGTCTCCAGTAAGAAGGAGGCAACTTGGTGCGCTGTTGTCTGTTTATCCATGGCCGAATTTAATAAATATTTCCCCTTTTTATGCCTCTGTATTTTCTTTAGAGTGAAATATTGATTCATTTGTGTAAATTTCAAACCTGTTACACGAGCAATTCCCCTATGAACGTTTTTATAAACGATATTCCGCTTATCCTCAAAAAGTCAAACGAAAAGGTATACCGCCATCACTACGACTTGGTATTGGATGCCGATGACCATTTCTCTTCGAAAGACTTAGTGGGCGATGTGCTGATCAAGCGGGTGGATACGGTGCTGATAGACAGGATTGTACGCCTGATGGAAGTGAAAAAGCTTAAAAAACTGAATTCGCTTACGCTGGTGACAAATAAAAAGAAGCAGCTGATCGAGCACCTCAAAGACCAATTCAAGATTGTGAAAGCCGCCGGGGGCTTGGTGCAGAAAGATGGCAAAATTTTGATGATCTACCGACTTGGCGTGTGGGACTTGCCTAAAGGGAAGCTAAACAAGCGTGAGAAAACGCTCGAAGGTGCCCTACGTGAAGTAGAGGAGGAGTGCAACATTAAAGTAGAGGCCCTTGAAAAGCTGCCGAAGACGTGGCACTCCTATGCGTATAAAGGCAAAAAGATTCTCAAGAAAACCAGCTGGTTCTTGATGAACTGCACCGACGACAGCCTCATGAAGCCGCAGGCGGAGGAGTTTATCGAAGAAGTACGTTGGATGACGCCGGAAGAGGCTATGGATGTCCTACCCAAAGCCTACACCTCCATTGCCTTTATTGTGCGGGAATATCTCCAATCTTTGAAATCGGGAAAGGTATAAAATCATCCACGTTACCGCCGAAGCGGTGAATTTCTCGGATGATCGTCGAACTGATCGCCGCCAGTGCCGGTGAAGTGATCAGAAATACTGTTTCCAGCTCACGGTTGATATGGTGGTTGGCCTGCGCGATCGTATTTTCGTACTCGAAGTCAGTTGTATTGCGAAGACCGCGTAGTAGAAAGTTAGCCCCCACTTCGCGAGCAAATTCTGCCGTAAGCCCCTTGTAGGACTGCACTTTGATGTTAGGCTGGTCCTTAAAAATCTCTTCAATTATCTCCACCATCTTCTCAACCGGAATGTAACGCTGTTTGCTGCTGTTATTCCCGATGGCTATAATAACCTCATCGAACATGCGGGAGCCGCGCAGAACAACGTCCATATGCCCATTGGTAAACGGATCGAAAGAGCCCGGGAATAACGCTATTTTTTGCATGTGGGTTGTATTGTTAGTTGCTGATGGTTAATTGTAGGAGGGTTACTGCTTATTGATCGCTGAATGACTTTTAGAGTTTTGCAGCTGCTGAGGCTGAAAGTCTAGATTAAGATGGCACACTTACCGCATATCTAGTTTTAAACGAAGTTCTTCATCTTATATCTATTCAGCAATCAACAATTAAATTACTCACAAAAGTGTAAGCTGTACAGTTCGAAATAGCGATGCTCAAACATGTCATCGAATTTGTAGCTATAGCCCACATCTGACGGGCGCTTGCCAAATCGAACCTGACGGATGTATTTTTTGAGCACGTTGAAGAGGCTGGAGTCATGGGTAATGTCGCCCCAAGCGGTGATGGTCTCCTGTTCCGGGTTCATCTTCTGCTCTTGCATCACGAAGATGACGAAGTAAATAAAGTCCTCTGGGCTGAGGTAGTGGAACACATTGCAGAACTGGAGCCCGTTTTGATCGACCACGAGGATGGTTACATAGTTGCGCTCCACAAACAGATACATGTAGCGACCGTCTTTGCGTTCGGGCTGGTGTAAGGCACTGCGGATAAGTGAGCTTGTCTGGTGCACAAATTGCACGCTGCGCTCTGGGAACAGACTCTGTGCCATGCGATAGACTACACCCTCAATAGCGAAAATGTTCACCACCTCCAGTCCGCAGGTACGGTTAAACAGGATGACCTGCTGCTGTAGGTCTAAGTCGCTGTGCAGGCGCAGGTAGTCCTCTTGGTGTGCCGGGTCAAAGAGTGTCTCGGGAACCAGTGTGAAGTAATGGTTGCTGACGCTGACACGAACATCCAGCCAGCGCTGCTCCTGCAAAATCGGGCTCTGGGCGGCTATTAAGTTGAGCTGTTCAGCTACCTGTAAGGGCGTGAAAACCGTAATGAGTTCATAATCTTCTAATACCACAAACTTGTTTCGCTCCACATCAGCCACGGCAAAACGAATGGCACGGCCGCTGATGGCGATGTAGAGATGGCAATTGCCTGCCTGCGATAGCTGAAAGGCCTCATCCTTGATCTGATAGGAAAGCCGGAAATGTGTATTGATCGTGTCCAAAGTATAGAAGCTCTCTGTAGTGCTATATTGCTTTATGCAAGTATAACAAAAATATGCCAATGCAGCGGCAAAACACTATGAGTTCAAAAACTGGTGCGGCATACCGAACAGATCGTCGAGCGAATAGAGGTAGTGCAGCGACTTGTGCTTGTCAGCCAGCGGGAGTTTCCTGATTTCATCCAGACTTAAAAAGGCTACTTCCTCAATAAGCTGCTGTTCTGCAGTTGCTTCCGGGTCTATACCTTTTATGAGTTCTCCTTCCTTAATCTCAAGTTCAAAGAATAGCTCAACAGCCTGAAGGGGAGGCTCCATAAACTCATTCACGAACAGGAAGCGCTTGACCTTGGTGGATAAACCAGTCTCTTCCAGCACCTCACGCTGCAGACATTCTTCGATGGTTTCGCCAAACTGTAATCCGCCACCGGGAGGGGCCCAGAAGGCTTGGTTTTGCACAGTGGCTTGATGGCGCACAAGTAGTAATTTATCATCTCTCAGGCAAATGCCGCACACGCGCAGCCTGACCTTATCGGCATAGGCGGCTGCGTTCGGGTTTAGTGTATTCATGTTTGCGATAGCGGGGTATAGGTGGTAAATTTACAAAATGATTCAAACGTTTAATCCCGATTTCAAGGAGGATATAAAAGAAAAGCTCGAGCGGCAGGAATTTATGAAGCTCATGGGCTTTGAAGTCACTAAAATTGAAGTAGGTAGGGTAGAAGGGGAGCTCGTATTGGAGCAGCGTCACAAGCAGCACAAGGGCTTTGCGCATGGCGGTGTTATTGCCACCCTAGCCGATATTGTGGCCGGTTTCGCGGCTGTTAGCCTTGTTCCCAAAGATCACCATGTGGTAACAGCCGAGATCAAGGTGTCTTACTTTCATCCGGGCGTGGGCGATAAGCTGTTGGCCAAAGGCATCGTACTAAAGCAGGGCCGCAAGATCAATTTTTGTGAAGCGGAGGTATACGTGGTGAAAGGAGATCAGGAACCCCTGCTCATCGCCAAAGCCAGCGCCTCCATGGCCAATATTACACCCGAGGACATCGCCAGTAGAACCGGTAATGGCTCTTAAGGTAGCTTTAAGTCTTTGTTTTGATGTGTTTTAAAGGTTTATGCCTGAAGCAGTAATTTCGATTGGATGTCGTTATTGAAAGCTTCTACCTGCATCATTTCTAATTATTAATTCTTAATTTAAAAAAATGCGTCCAGTAGAGGCACTTAGAACAAGTTTTCCGTTTGAGCCGACCCAAGATCAGGCCCGGCTTTTTGCTAAGCTCGACGAATTTATTCAGAACAGGGACGAGGAGAAATCCGTGTTTCTGCTCAAAGGCTACGCCGGTACGGGTAAGACTACCGTGGTAACCTCTCTTGTGAAAATTCTCAGAAGCTTTGACTATAAGTATGTGTTGCTTGCACCTACGGGTAGGGCCGCCAAAGTAATGGCGTCTTATAGTGGCCGTACGGCTTTTACCATACACAAGAAAATATACCGCCAAACTGCCAATCCTTATTCCGAGGGGCTGGCCTTTTCCCGACAGCCAAACAAGGCGGAGAAGACATTTTATATTGTGGACGAGGCCTCCATGATTTCTGACGACAGCGGCTTTGGTCAGAACGGCCTATTGCAGGATCTGCTGAGCTATGTTTTTGAGAACAAATCGAACAAACTCCTGCTGATTGGGGACACGGCTCAGTTGCCGCCCGTTAATCAGACGATGAGCCCTTCGCTGAATGCCGAGTACCTGAAGCACAACTTTCGCTGTCAGGTACGTGAGATCGAGCTCCGGCAGGTCATGCGCCAGGCGGAGGCATCCGGGATACTCATGAATGCAACCCAGCTGCGGAACCAGCTGCAGGGCGATAAGCCCGATATAAAGCTACACACCAAGGGCTGGCGTGACATTTACCGTATGACGGGAGAGAAGCTGGAGGATGGGCTGCGCTATGCCTATGACAAGTTCGGTGTGGAAAACGCGATCGTGATCTGTCGCTCCAATAAGTCAGCCAACCTGTATAACCAGCACATCCGACGGCAGATTTTTTTCACGGAGGATGAGATCGGGGTGGGGGATTACCTGATGATCGTGCGCAACAATTATTTCTGGCTCCCCAAAGAGTCCAACATCGGTTTTATGGCCAATGGTGACTTTGTGGAGATCACCAAGATCATCCGCTACGAAGACATGTACGGTTTCCGGTTTGCCGATGTGCGTGTGCGCTTCGTGGATTATCCGGATGAAGAGGAACTGGAGGTGAAGATCATGCTCGACACGCTGTATACCGATACACCTGCTTTGCCAGCCGATCAGAACAAGAAACTGTATGAGGAGATTCTGCAGGATTACGCGGACATTAAGAACAAACGAGAGCGGTCAAAAGAACTTAAAAAGAACCCATATCTGAATGCCTTGCAGGTGAAATTCGCTTATGCATTGACTTGCCACAAAGCGCAGGGCGGACAGTGGAAGGCCGTTTTTGTGGATCAGGGATTCTTGAAAGACGACATGGTGAACGAGGAGTTTGCCCGTTGGCTTTACACGGCCCTTACCCGTTCTTCAGAAGAGCTATACTTGCTGAACTTTAACAAACATCTATTGGTTGACTGATATATTATAAACTTATATCTATGCGTTATAACTTAACATCAGGTATATCGTAACAGCAATATCCAAACCTTATATACCCATGAAAAAAATCTTCCTTTCTTTCGCGATGACAGCACTGGTAGCCGGTGGCGCCGTTGCCCAGCAAGGTCCTGCAAAACAGACTTCAGCTCCGCAAGCGCAGGCCAAATCCGGTCCAGCTATTTCATTCGAAAACACCGAGCATAACTTCGGTGAGATCGCACAGGGCGACGTGGTGGAGCATACCTTTACATTCACTAACACAGGCACGCAGCCGTTGATCATAGATCGCGTAGACGTGACTTGTGGCTGCACGACACCGGCTTGGACCAAGGAAGCCGTTATGCCCGGCAAAACCGGTTTTGTAATAGCTAAGTATAACAGTGCCGGCCGTATGGGGCAGCAGAAGAAAGCCATCACCATTCACTCCAACACGGGTGAGCCGACTTATGTATACATTGTGACAAATATTAAGGAAAAAGGCACTGCCGCTGCAAAGACGCAGTAGTCAGCCTTCTCATCATAAAACACAAAAGCCCTCCGATTTGGAGGGCTTTTGTGTTTTATAGCAATTCTGTTTTTTACAAGGTTTTGAGAATCGCATAGAACAGGGCGGCCCAGCCTACGATTAAAGCGGTGCCTCCAATCGGCGTGATAGCACCTAGCCACGTTATGCCGGTCATGGTCAGGGTATAGAGCGAACCGGAGAAAATGACAATACCGATGATAAAAGCCCAAGCGGCTATTTGTAAAGCGGGGTGCTCCACCCGGAACAGCAATAGTCCAACAGCCAATAGTGCCAAGGTATGGTACATCTGGTATTTCACGGCTGTCTCGAAAGTGTCCACGCGGTTAGAGGCTTGCAGCATTGGCGCCAATGCATGTGCTCCGAAAGCACCTATCATCACGCTGAGTGCGCCCAGTGCGCTGGCTATTAGGAGGATGGTTTTTTGAGTCACTTTGGGTTTAGGTTAATTCTAAAGAGCGGCAATTTACATATTATCTGTCAGCTTCTAACTCCTTGTAGAGGTTTGGATAATCCGAAATGAGCCCATCGACCCCCATTTGCTTCAGCTGCCTCATTTCCTCCAGCTCGTTGACCGTCCAAGGAACTACTTTCATCCCCAACTCATGGCAACGTTGAAGCAGCTTTGGCGTCACTAGTTTATAGTAGGGGCTGTATACCTCCGGTATAAAACCCAGCTTGCTGAGATTATGGTCTAATCCGCGCAGGTTCTCGACCAGCAACGAGGTTTTCACATGCGGGTACTTTTGGCGCAACACCTGCAAGGTGCGCACATCAAATGACTGGATGATTACCCATTCCGCTATACCTTTCTCCTCAATTACACCTATGAGCAAGTCCACAAACTCCTCCGGTTCAGGGTGCATTTTGCCGTCACCGCTGTGCTTTGATTTCGTTTCGATGTTGTAGTATACCTGCGGCAATTGGTGCTCCCTGAGGTATAACTGTACCGAGTCGATTACTTCAGATAGCAGGGGTTTATGAGTTTTGATTTTCTCCTGTTGCGGAAACTTATCATAGAACTTGGAGCCGGCGTCGAACGATCTTATCGAGTCGTAACCAAGCTGGTAGAGCACATACCTGCGTTTATGTGATGGCGGTATTTCACTGCCATCTGGCAACAGGTCGTGCTCTGGATTGATAAAAGGGTCGTGTGACAGGACTACCTGCTTGTCCCGCGTAATGTGCGCGTCCATCTCCAAAGTAGTCACGCCAAGTTCTATGGCCTTAAGCATAGCTGGCACCGTATTTTCCGGCATCAGCCCACGCGCACCTCTATGGCCTTCCAAGTCAAAGGCTGGGAATTGAACAGACAGTGGCGGAGACAAATTGGCTGTTTCCTTCGACATGGTGCAAGCGGTTGCTAGAATACCCGAGAGTAGAAAAAGGGCAGGTATACGGTTGCTCAATTTTACATGCCCCATTGGTAGCAATTTATTACAACAGTATACCTGTTTGAAAGCTTATTCGTCCTCGCCTTCCAAGGCTTCGATCACCTGCTCCTCAAACTCGTCTTGGCTGTCGTACTGGTTGAACTCCAGCGTCTTTCCTTTTTTCTTGAGTTCGTTTATCACATCAAGTGCAACTACAAGCGGTTCCATTTCGCGGCCACTAAGGCTCGCATCCCAGTCCGGACCTAGTAGCAGTTGGTCACCATACATACCCACGCACCAGTTTTCAAGAAACTCTGCCAGTGAGATAGACTCTGGCTTATATTCTTTCCAATCGTCTTCGGCGCAGGTTTTGGCACCTTCGGCGTCGGACCAGAAAAGAATAACCTCGGCTTCTTCGAATTCGGCAGAGCTGGAAGTAGCCCACGTATCGTCATGTGTCAAGCCCCATACTTTGTCGGTATCTACAATGCGCTGAATGAATTTTCTGTAATTGGCCTCCATGTGCTCGTTGGTATTTTCTTGCATGGCAAAAGTTATTATAGTGGATTGATTTCGTTCGGTTTGGTTATTTGTTGTATTGGCGCGCTCCAAAAATGCCGCTGCCCACCCGTATGAGTGTGCTGCCCTCAGCCAGTGCTAATTTCCAGTCAGAGGTCATACCCATAGAGATCTCTTTGAAATCCGTGTTAGCGTAGAAAAAGGTTTCTTTGAGGCGTTCGAAATAGTCGCGCAAGGTACGAAACTCTGAGCGAAGCTTTTCCTCATCATAGGTATTAGTGGCAATGCCCATCACGCCCGTAATGCGAATGAAGTGCATGTTGCGGTACTCCTCCGACTGCAGCAAATCAACAGCCTCTTGGTAGCTCATGCCGTACTTGGTCTCTTCATCGGCAATGGCGAACTGCAACATGCAGTTTACAGGTACGGTGCGATTAAACTGCTCGGCTCGCTTGTTTATTTCGGCCAGTAGTTTCAGGCTATCAACCGACTGTATGGTGTCGATGAACTGTGCGATCTGTTTCACCTTGTTAGTCTGTAGATGACCGATGAGGTGCCAAGCGATATCGTGGGGGAGTTGCTCCCTTTTCTCTAGCAACTCCTGTACTTTATTCTCCCCAAAAAGACGATGGCCGGCATTATAGGCCTCCATAATCTTCTCAGGAGAATGCGTCTTCGAGACGGCTACCAAACGGCAGGGCGTATTCAAAAGCTTTGCATCAAAATCGCGGATATTATCGATAATATCAGACATAGTTTTATGTAGTGGTTTCTATATTCTATATTAATTTGAGACAACCCAAACTCCCAAATTCTTAAACATTCGAACTCGCAAACTTCACTCAGTCTTCCAGCACGTTGGTGATAAACGTATTCTTTAGGAGCATCCAGCATACAAGCAGGAGCAGGGCCCATTTCAGGTATACTTGGTAATAATCATAGGTGTCGCGGAAGCGCTTTTCCGTTACCTCTGTCTTCTCATACTTGTCAATACTCTGAAAAACCTCTTGCAATGCATCACGCGTGTCGGCCCTAAAAAATTCACCTTCTCCGGTACTGGCTATATTGCGAAGACTTTTCTCGTCTAACTGTGTTTCTACTAACAAAGTTTTGCCGTTGGCGTCCACATCGTATGGCACGAGGCCATCTTTGCCAATTCCGATAGTATATACCTTGATCTGGTGGGCAAAGGCCAAGCGGGCGGCCATGGTGGGGTCAAGACTACCGGCCGTGTTTTCACCGTCGCTTATGAGTATCGCCACTTTTGTTTTGGCGGGCGAGTCGCGCATGCGGTTGATGCCCACAGCCAGCGCGCTGCCTATCGCGGTACCATCATTGGAAATCATGCCGGGCTCGATGGTTCTGATATTCTCGCGTAGCAGTTCATAGTCTGTCGTGAGCGGAACCAGCGAGTAGGCATCGCCCGCAAAGACCACGATTCCGATACGATCGGCCACACGACCATCTATAAAATTAATCGCCGTTTCTTTGGCGGCCTCCAGTCGGCTTGGTTTTATATCCTGCAGTTCCATAGAACCCGACACATCCAGCACCAGCACAATGTCGATGCCCTCTGCCGTTTGCTCTATCTGCTCGTTGATACGCTGGGGTCTTGCCAAGGCTACCAGCACAAGCATAATAAAAAGGATGTAAATCACATCTGGCACAAAACGAAGTAAACTAGACCACTGCCACTTTACAGTACCCGAGAACATGGCCATGTCAATCTTGTTGCGTGACTTGAGACGCAAAAGGCCCTTCGCCAAAAACAGTAGCGGCACCACAGGCAAGGCGTAAAGCACCAGCGGGTATACCCAGTCAAAGGAGCGCAGGGTGCTCAGGCTAAACCATTCGAGGCTGAGCCAGTCCAGCATGTCATCGCTTATTTTTAACATTGCGTGTTATTTCGCGGTGTGTCTTATAACGGCTCCGGGCAAATCGCCGCAGCATACTTAGAGCTTGATTCGTCTCTTGATCGGGCTCTGCGGTCACATTGCCGTAGATGGCTTTATCGCAGAAGCGCAGTGCTAGGTTTACCTGTTCATCATCATTGTAGTACTCCACAATCTCCTTGGTCGTGAAGGAATTGATGGCGCTTCGCTCTAGTTTTGTCAGATAGTTTTTCCAAAGAGCCACAGCCTTCTCCATGCTTGTGGGAGTGCCGGTCTTCACAAACCGGTCTACATGCGAGTTGTAACGTGAGTTAAAGTACAGGTGGTCCTTTCGCAGGCGGTACAGTTGGTATTTCGTCTTGATGACTTGGCCGAAAATCAGCCAGACCAGTGCCGCCAACGCAGCGATTGTGACAATCCAAAGCAGGAGGATGGGCCAGTCGAAGCGTTTCTCAACAGGTGCCAGCGTTGTTTGGGTGCGCAGATTGAGCGGTTCCGAAACAGTACGCACCAGTTGGCGGAGTACAACTGAATGCGGGCGGGCGAAAACCTGCAGCGTGTCGGTGCCCTGCAGCACAGTGGCTGGAAGCACAAGCTGCTGTATTGGCTGGGTCTCGAAGGTACGCAATGTATACACAGTGCTGTCAGTGCTTATTCCTGCACGCGTCGCAGTCGGGTAAAAATCCTGCCGCACTAGTTCGAAAGGGGAGAAGTCAAACGTGGAGTCTGGCAGAATAACTTCTTGGGCCGCCGGATGCCGGTGTACCAGCGTATAGCGCAGCAACTCACCAATAAACACGGAGTCTTTGCTGAAACTGCCAGATGGCGGGAGCAGCTGCTGAGCCTGAGTGCCCGTTACAAACAGGCAAAAAAATATAAGAAGGGTTTTACGCACTTTTTTTGGACGTTCTGTTTCGAAGCCTAAAGAGGTTGACCAGTTGGAGTACATAATCCTCGTTGGCCTGAATGGCTAAATAGTTGGCCTGATACTTTTGGCAGATTCTGATAACACGATCCTGATTTTGTTTGTACTGGGCGAAATAGTGTTCCTGAAATTCGGGTCCGGACGTGTTTAGCCATACCGTTCTACCAGTCTCCTTATCCACCACAGGTACAATGCCCAGCCCCGGCATGCTGCGCTCACGCAGGTCTAAGAGCTGTATCACGATCAGGTCATGGCGCTTGGCGAGCATGGCTAGTTCCTTCTCATAGTCCACATCGATAAAATCAGAGATAAGCAGCATGATGCTGCGCCGTTTCACAATATCGAGTGTGAGTTTTATTCCGGCTGCCAAGTTTGTTTTAACTGACTTGGGCTTCAGTTCGTGCAACGCTTTTATCAAGGTATAGGCCTGTTCTATACCTTTGGCAGGCTTTATGTACTTCTCTTTCTGGTCGCTGAAGCAAATAATGCCGATCTGGCTCTGCTGTCTTGCCGCGGCAAGGGAGAGTACACCGCAAATTTCTTTGCCTACGTCCAGTTTATGCTGTTTGCCCGTGCCGATGGTTTGAGAGGCGCTCACATCGAGCATCAGAAAGACAGACTGCTCTTTTTCCTCCCGGTAGGTCTTCACGAATGTCCCGTGCCCCTTGGCGGAAACGTGCCAGTCGATGGTGCGCACGTCGTCACCGTACTGGTAGGCGCGCACGTCGTCGAACTCCAGCCCCGTCCCTTTGAAAACGGAGTGGAAATCGCCCTGCAGTTGCGTATTGATCGCCTTGCGTATGCGGATCTCGTATTTTCGCAGCTTCTGAACTAGCTCTTTCATAATCGTGCCCCTTCGCCTCAGATTTTAAAATTAGGACTTATTACCGTAATATTACATCCGTGAAAAGAATTTTCTGCATACTTTCTCTTGCTGTTCTGGCCAGTTGCGGCCAGACAAGCGATAAAACACCTAAGAATCTGCTGCCTGAGCAGAAACTGGTGCAAATCCTTGCCGATGTGCATGTGGCGGAGGCCCGCATTGAGAACCGCATTGTGTACCCCGATACGGCCATGATGCTTTACAGCCTAGAGCAGCAGCGCATTTTGGAAGCCCACGGAGTGGAGGAAAAGCTGTTCCGAGACACCTACCGGTACTACCTGAGCGACATAAAAAAAATGAACAGGCTCTACGAGATTATACTCGACACACTGAGCGTGCGTGAGGCAAAATTGAGAGCAGGCAGCGAAGCACCGTCAAGACCTGTAAGGGTACCCGAGCCAACCAAAACGCCGCAGGACTTTATACGAGGCAACTAAACGTTTTTTACATCAATTTGCTGCCATTGGGTACGGTCCCGGCCGGTTGTGCCAGCACGATGTCACCGTTATCATCAGCGAAACCCGTTACCAGTACCTCCGACATATACTTTCCAATCTGCTTTTTTCCGAGGTTGGTCACGCACAGCACCTGCTTGCCGGGCAATTCCTCTAAGGAATAATGCTTGGTTATCTGCGCACTCGATCTCTTTATTCCCAAAGGTCCTAAGTCTACCATTAGTTTGTAAGCCGGTTTGCGGGCTTCCGGAAACTCGGTCGCTTCCACAATAGTGCCCACCCGTATATCGGTCTGCTCAAAATGCTGCCAAGAGATAATCTCTGCTGGTTCTGGAGGTATATGCATGCTTTTAATTTATCTAATCCCTAAGGTACAGATTCTCTATTCAAACATACAAACTGGCGACTAGATTGCTCAGGGCAGTTATAACTTAAGAAACATTAGGTTTATACAAGCGTATCCTATGCAACCGGCTTTCATCCTGTTTTTCAGGGTATAAGTATAAGTCCGATCAACCTTTGCAAAAAATCTAAAACTATGAAAAGAGAATCCGGAGCAAGCTTACCCGTGTGGGTAGAAAATATTTCAATGCCGAAGACAAACCCGCTGCACGATAATGTAAAGTGTGATGTGTGCGTGGTAGGCGCAGGTATAGCCGGTCTAACAACAGCCTACTTGCTGGCCAAAGAAGGGCTAAATGTTGTGTTGGTAGAGGCTAAAGAGATCTGTGGAGGTGAAACAAGCCGCACAACCGCACACTTATCCAACGCGCTTGACGATGGATTTCCAGAGTTGATTCGTCTTTTTGGTGAAGATGGTGCCCGGCTGGCAGCCCAGAGTCATGGCAAGGCGATTGATAAAATTGAGGAGCTCATCAAGGAGGAGAATATTGACTGCGACTTCGCCCGTGTGGACGGATATATGTTCGCCACTGATAACAAAGAACAGGAAAAGTTGATGCAGGAACTAGAGGCGCTGCAGAAGATCGGTTGGCTTGATGTAGTGCTCCGGAAGCACAGTCCGCTCAGTACGCTTACCGAGTTTCCCTGCCTTCAATTTCCGAATCAGGCCCATTTCCACGTATTGAAGTACCTTTCTGCAGTAGCAAATGCTTTCATTGGTGCGGGCGGACGGATCTTTACTAAAACCAAGATCGTACGATTTGACACAGGCCCGGTGGTATCTGTGGTTTCGGAGTCTGGCCATGAAGTGGCGGCCAATCACTTGGTGGTCACTACCAACACACCCGTCAATGATATGGTGACGATGCATACCAAGCAGGCGCCCTACCGCACGTATGCAATAGGTGCGGCAGTCAGGGTGGGCGATGTGCCCGATGCCCTGTACTGGGACATGCAGGACCCCTACCATTACGTGCGCCTGCTCAAGGGGAAAGAGACCTCGGAAAACCCGGATGAACTGGATCTGCTGATCGTAGGCGGTGAAGACCATAAAACCGGGCAGGACACTAATCTGAGCCAGCGATTCGATTCACTGGAGCGCTGGATGCGCAAACACTTCCCGATGGCCAAAGATGTGATCTACCGTTGGTCTGGCCAAGTGTATGAGCCGGTAGATGCGCTGGGCTTCATTGGCCGTAACCCGGGAGATTCGGATAACGTCTACATCGCCACCGGAGACTCAGGACACGGTATGACACACGGCACCATTGCCGGTATGCTCATTACCGACTTGATTATGGGACGCCCAAACCCATGGGAGAAACTCTATGATCCGGCCCGCAAAAGCACGAAATCAGTAGGCGAGTTCCTCAAAGAGAACCTGAATGTGGCCGCTCAGTTTAAGGATTATGTTACACCCGGCGACGTAGAGGACCCAAGTGAGGTATTGCCGGGCACTGGCCGCATCATGCGCAAAGGAATGAGCAAGGTGGCCGTTTACTGCGACCAAGATGGCGTGCGTCACCAGTGTTCAGCCGTTTGTACGCACCTAGGATGTGTCGTGCATTGGAATGACGTGGAAAGCTCATGGGACTGTCCGTGTCACGGCTCCCGCTTCGACCCATTCGGCAAAGTGATCACAGGGCCAGCTAGCAAAGACTTGGGGCCTGCGGAATAGGCTAGATGTTATGGATACATAAAAACGCCTGCCTGAATCATCTTTAGGCAGGCGTTTTTTATTAGTGTAGAGGTTTATTTCCAAGCATCTAATTCCTTTAGGCGCTGTGCGATGCTCTCAGTCCACTGCTGCTGTGTTTCGGCTTCCAAACCGTGTCTGGACAATTTGTCGAACTGACTCTGTTCCGCCTTCCAAGCCTTGAAGGCTTCACCCACTGTTGTATTGAGATTGGTTTTCAGGTTAGAGCAGGAGTTTCCCAAGGTATTGAGCTGTTTGCGTAACAGGCGGGCATGCACTTCTGTTAGGTCAAAATGCAGTTGCTCGTGAGCCAACAGCTTCTCAGACCGCTTATTCTTAGACCAAGACTCCCCCGGCAGGAACACGCATTTTACCTCGTAATAGAATTTGTTGTCTTTGCAGCGGGCATCCACCGCAAGGTTAGCGGCTGTCAAGGCATGATGCGGATTGTCGGACTCTGGCGTAGCCCTGAAATCCTCCCAATTTAATTTCCGGGTGGATGACCATGCCACATGCTCATTGCTGGCAGCGACAGGAGGGGCGGGAACATAGACGACAGACGGTGACATACCGGCTGGGGTAGGATGGGGCAGTAAAAGCCCAACCAACAGGCTCAAAAATAGAGTGAAGATAAACATCGGCTAAAAGTTTAAAAGTCTCTACAGGCGGAACATAGGCTTTTTAAAATAGGTGCCCATTTTGCATTATTTTATTTGTCTAATCTATAGCTTAGCATTTTGAAGCGCCAAAATAGTAATATAGCGGCAACGGAAAGACCCACGAGTAGGCCGGTCCATACTCCGTTCGCACCAAATCCGGCTTTAAAACAAAGTATATACCCTACTGGTAGACCAATCACCCAATAGGCTATCAAAGAGATAAGCCCGGGAATCCGCACATCTTCCAATCCTCGCAGAGCACCAAGCCCCACTACCTGCACACCATCCGAAATCTGAAACAGTGCTGCTATGATGAGTAGGGTCGAGGCCAATTCGATAACTATTGGATCATCAATGTAAAGTGAAGGTATAAAATTTTTGCCAGCGATCATAAGCAATCCGCTGACCATCATAAAAATAGTGCCCATCGCAAAACTGCTGATACCTGCCATACGCATGGACCTGAAATTCCGAAGCCCCTTCTGATTTCCCACCCGGATGGTCGCCGCCGCTGCAATGCCGCTGGCCATCATGTAGGTAACGGAGGCCACATTGATGGCAATCTGGTGCGCAGCCAGCTCGCGGGCTCCGAGCCAACCAATCATGATGGCAGAAAAGCTGAAAGCTCCCATTTCAAACACCATTTGCCCCGAAATAGGCAGTCCTAGGCGAAAGATATGATACATGTGCACAAAGGAGAGGTAGCGGAAAGTCAGGAAGCGGTGGAAGGCTGCAAAGCGTTTTGCGTAAAGGACGTAACCACCCATCATCAGGGCCATGATAATGCGGGAAATAAGCGTGGCCCATCCGGCACCAACAAGACCCATTGGCTCAAATCCCAGTTTACCGAATATCAGAATGTAGTTGAGGACGATGTTTAGCGCATTGGCCACGATGGAGATGTACATAGCCTGCTTGGTGAGCGAAAGCCCCTCGGCAAACTGACGGAAGGCCTGAAACACCATGAGCGGCACCATGGAAAGGAACAGAATGTTCATATAGGGAATCGCCTGCCGCACCACTTCCTCGGGTTGGTTGAGCCATGTAATGTAGGGAGAGAGAAAATAGCCCGCTATGAAAAGCACTATGCCCAGCAGTAAATTAGAGAACAGTCCGTTGAGCAGAAGCAGCGAAATGCGGGTATAGTTTCGGCGACCGTCCGCCGCGGCAATTAAGGGCGTAATGCTGTAAGACACCCCCAAGCCGAAGACGAGCGTGATGGTAAAGATACTGTTGCCCAGCGAAGCCGCTGCCAAGGGAATGGTCCCGATCTGGCCGACCATCAGGCTGTCGAACACGCTGACCATTATATGCCCCAACTGGCTCAGCACAACCGGATACGCTAAATGGAAATTTTTTCGGAAGTGCTCTCTGTATTCTTCTGATCTCATACCGGCTTATTGGAAAGGCATGCAAAATTAGCTAATTTTTTGCCTTTCCTTCACCCGCTTCTGCTTTTATTCCTTTTCAGAAGGTTTCCCTTTGAGCACTTTCACAATGCCCTTAGCCGGGAAGGGAAGCAATAATAGCGCGACTGTGATCAGAATTGTTTTTGATTTCATGATAAGATTGCTCAGCAGCATGTGATTCTTCTTAATGGACCTTTAATAACACATCCGCAAATAAGCCCTGCTCATCTTGGTAGACTTGTGCTGTCTCAAAACCACACTGGTCTGCCATTTCTTGCACGAGGTCAATGGTATACTTATGGGAGTTTTCGGTATGGACGGCTTCCCAAGCGGAGAAGGTATAGCGCTGGCCGGTCGCCTCTAAGTATACCGTTTGATCTTGCTGACTGACTAAAAAGCTTTTCATAACGCCCCCCTGCGGATCATATAGGGCAAAATGTTGGAAGTTGGCCACAACAAAGTCACCGCCCAACTCGCGGTTGATGCGATTGAGCAGGTTTAGATTAAAAGCGGATGTTACCCCCGCTTCGTCGCGGTAGGCAGCCAGAATGGTGTCCGGGTCCTTGCGCAAATCAACGCCCAGCAAGAGCAAATCGCCGGGGCTAAGGCAAGCCCTTATCTGCTTTAGAAATTCAAGACTATCCTCTCGCTCAAAGTTGCCAATGTTAGAGCCTAGGAAAAGCACGACTTTGCGTTCTGTTTTATTCGCCTGCAGCCACTGTAGCGCTTGAATGTATTCGCCTACTACGGCCTGCGCGTCCAAATCGGGCATTTCTGTGTGCAGTTTCTCTGTCAACTCCTGCATGGCTGACCCTGAGATGTCGATGGGGACATAGTCGAAGCTGCAATGCTGCTTTTGTAACTCATGCAGCAGCAGCTTGGTCTTGAGCGCATCTCCGGCACCTAAGTCTATCAGATGAAAAAAGCCGCCTTTGGCAAAGGCAGATGCCATACCTGACTTCTGTGAGTTGATCAAACTATACTCCGAACGGGTAAGGTAATACTCGGGCAATTCCATAATCTGCTGAAAAAGCCTGCTACCTTCCGCGTCGTAGAAATAGCGTGACGGAAGGCTTTTCGGGAGCTGAGAAAGTCCCGTATGCACGTCGTTGGCAAAGGCAGCAGTATCTTGGCTGCCGTCAGTTTTGCGGCTCAGGTCAATCAAAGAAGTCTGTGTTGTGTTTAGTAGCATAGTTTTATTGGGCTAGTCGGATTCCAGTGAACTGCCAGCGTTTGTCTGGGTGAAAGAAGTTGCGGTAAGTGGTGCGGATATGGTTCTGAGGTGTGGCACAGGACCCTCCCCGCAGTACCATTTGGTTGATCATAAATTTGCCGTTATACTCTCCCAGAGCTCCGGGTGCCGTCGAAAAGCCCGGGTAGGGGTGGTAGGCGCTGTAAGTCCATTCCCAAGCATCGCCGTACAGTTGCTGCATGCCGATGGCTTTAGTAGCGGCTGTAGGCTCGTACCTACCTGAATCTTGGAAATTACCTTGGCTTGGCGGGTATACCTGTGCCGCCGCTTCCCATTCAAACTCAGTTAAAAGGCGCTTGCCAGCCCAATAGGCATAGGCCTGCGCTTCATAGAAACTGATGTGGGAGACTGGTTTGTTTAGATCAAGTTTCTCCAATCCGTGCAGGGTATACTGCATCCAGTCGCCATCCTGCTCCAGCCAGTAGAGTGGTGCTTTTAGGTTGGATGCACGTACCAACGCTAGGCCCTCGTCGAGCCAAAACCGGAAATCAGTATACCCGCCGCCCTTTACGAATTCTAAATACTCCCCATTGGTCACCAAGCGGTTCATGATGCTAAAGTCGGCCAGCAGCACCTCATGCACGCCGAGCTCGTTGTCAAAGCAGAAGTCTTCTCCTTTGTAACCAATTTGGTAGATACCCCCCGGTACCTCTAGAAATTCAGCAGTAGGTATAGCAGTAGATGTTGTCTTATCGTGCAGATGCTGGTAAGCTGGCAAGAGTGGGTTAGTGCTTAGAATATACTTTATGTCGGTAATGAGCAACTCCTGATGCTGTTGCTCATGCTGTAAGCCCAATTCCAGAACAGGCATTAACTCCGACAACTTTTCTTCATCCAGCGTATGGAGCAGCTGCTCGATGTGCTCGTTTACGTGTTCTCTAAAGGAGTAAACATCCCGAAGAGGCGGGCGCGTGAGTGTGCTTCGTTCGGCCCGCTGTACCCGGTTTCCCACGCTGTTGTAGTATGAATTGAACAGAAAACTGTAGTTCGGATGAAATACTTTGTAGTTCTTTAGGTAGGGTTGCAGCACAAACTGCTCAAAAAACCACGTCGTATGCGCCATGTGCCATTTGGGCGGACTCACATCCACCATGGGCTGTACTACCGTATCTTCGGGTTCAAGCGGCTGGCATATTTTTTCAGTTTGGGCTCTAGTCAGAGCAAATCGCTGGGCAACTGCCTGTATTTGTGAAGCTTCAAGAACTGACATAGGCTTTTAGGGGTAGGAAACAGATTTAGAAAAAGTCATGTGTAAAGCAGGAAACAAAGCTTTATACGCTTCTGAACTGTCGTAATAACTCTATTTCTACGTACTTTGTTTTCAGAAAGTCAATTATACCACCGATTCAAAGCCCTAATTGTTTATGCCACTCCGTCTCTCACTTATACCGCACCAGCTGCAGTTCAAATTCGATGCCCGCACCTCCCGTGGGGCTATGACCACGCATCAGGTATATTATCTGGTGCTGTCTGAGAGTGTTGATCCTGCTATTAGAGGGATAGGAGAATGTGCTCCCTTAGCCGGTCTGAGCATTGACGCCATACCTGCGCTTCTGCCAAAACTTAATGAAGTAATCGATTGGATTAATCAATCTGAAATGGGTATGACTGACTTGAAGGCTGAGCTCGAATCTGATGCCCTAGAAGATTTTCCTTCGATCCGGTTTGCTTTGGAGACTGCTGTATTGGATTTAAAGCAGGGAGGTATGCGGAAGCTATACGATAATACTTTCAGTCGAGGAGAGCAGGGTATACCTATCAATGGATTGATCTGGATGGGCGACAAGGCTTTTATGCAAGAGCAGATCCGCAAAAAACTGGGGGAGGGCTATACCTGTCTGAAGCTTAAAATCGGTAGTCTTGACTTTGCAACCGAATTGGATTTGCTCAAGCAAATTCGCGAGGTAGCCGGCCCTGAAGAGCTGACCATCCGAGTTGATGCCAACGGAGCCTTTGCACCGGACGGGGCTTTTCGCAAGCTGGAACGACTGTCGAGGTATAGCCTGCACTCCATTGAGCAACCGATAAAACAGGGGCAACTTGAACACATGCAACAACTTTGCGCCTATACACCTATACCGATCGCGCTCGACGAAGAGTTGATTGGTGTGAAGGAGTCTGCACGTCAGATGGAGCTGTTAGATTTTATTAAGCCGCAATACATTATTCTCAAACCGACACTGGTAGGAGGGCTGCAGGCGAGCGCTGACTGGATCGACTTGGCGGAGAAACGTAAGATCGGCTGGTGGATGACCTCGGCGCTGGAGTCCAACATCGGGCTTAATGCAATCAGCCAGTTTACGGCTAACTATGAGGTCAGCATGCCGCAGGGACTCGGCACCGGACAGCTCTACCACAACAACATCGCTTCACCACTTGAGATCAGGGAAGGGCGGCTTTGGTATAGTGGGGCGGTGTGGGGAAATCTGCCGCAGATATAAGCAGATTCCCTATTATTCCTCTTGCACAGTCTAACAAAAAAGGCCTGCAATTGCTGCAGGCCTTTTTTGTTAGTTGGCTTTTCTGAGTTTAGTGGCTTCCGCGGTACATTCCCGGACCACGTCGTTCCATGTTCTCATCTGGTGCCGCGCCTTTAAAGCTGCGGATATTATAAGAGAAGGTAAGCATGAAGAAGCGCTGCAGCACGGATGACTGTACGTCCTCCACATAAGACTCCGTGATATTGCGACGAATGCTCACGTTCTGGTTCATCAGGTCGTTCACGCTAAAGCTAATCTCTCCCTGCTTGTCTTTGAAGATTTTCTTGCCCAAGCTCATGTTCCAAAGCAGGAAGCTGTTGTCTACTCCAGCAGAAAGACCTGAGTTGTACTGGTGGTTGAGCTCCGTGCGGTAGACCAAGTCTTTCCACAGAATCCAATTGTATCGCACACTCGTGTTCTGGTTGAAGAAGTTGTTGTTCTGCGTCGTGCGCAGGGTGTTCGACACAATATTGTAACTTGAGAAGGTAGACACGGTAAAGTCAATTTTCTCGCTGATATTGCTGCTGATGTTAAAGCCGGCACCTAGGTTTGTGTTGTTGGCGTAGTTGATTTGGTTATCAATCTTACCCGGTATTCTGGAATAACCCACCGAGCCGTTCACATTGAAGTTAGAACTAATGAAGTTAAGCGGCTGTCCGTAGTTGAAGAAAGAGCGCACGTTGTAGTAACCATCCATGTTCTCAGGGCGGCTCAGGCGGGCACCCGGACGCAGCTCATAGCCTTCTGCTATACCTTCAGGCACGTTTGTCGTATACACACTGTTGGCCACGTAATTGTTGGTCATGGTACCGAACATACCGATAAAGAACACTCGATTGGTTTCAGCATTGAAGTTACGGTAGCGCATGATCAAACGGGTTTGGTAGTCCTGATCCAATTCATCATTACCGATACGCGCCTGCAGTGGATTAGAGATATCGAGTACCTCCTGCAGCTGCTCCACAGAAGGCACATTGGTACTAGTTCTCAGGTTTAGCGTCAGGTTCTGTGATTTAGAGAACTTGTACTCGTACTCTGCAGAAGGCAGGAAGTTGCTGAACTTGCGCTCCAGCGGATCCAAATTAACTGGGAACTGGCTGTCGCTGTTGAGTGTGGCGTACTGGTAGCGGGCATTGAGCTGGAGTCTGGCGTTGTCGTTGCGGTACTGATAGCTGGGGCCCACGTTCTGAGACAGGTAATCACTCTTGAACGTGCTGCTCAGCGGTGTATTGAAGCTGGTATAATCACCGGCCGTTTCTACATAGTCGTAGGTTCTGCGGTCGGAGTCACGCATTTGGTTGCCGATGCTGTACTCTAGCTGCCAACGTGAATTTTCGCCCAGTTTCTGAGAGTAGTTGGTGCTGCCTGACCAGCTGAAATTCGCGCGGTCCAGACGAATGTACTGGTCGCGCAGTACGTTGCGGTCAGGGTTTTCAAAGTTCTGTGTTTCCTCAAACTGGTAACCGTCCCCATCCACGTTGTTGATGCTGGTGTTGAAGTTCGTAGTCAGGATGCGGCCAGTGTTTCCAAAACGCTTTGAGTAAAGGATGTTATTGTTGAAGCTGAAGTTCGTGTTATCAGAAGATGCGCGGTTAAGTGACTCGGACAGGGTTCCTTCCAAATCAAAGGTCCGGGCGTTTCTGCCTGTGAAGTTATCATCCTGTTGCAATCTTAGGCTTGGCGTTACAAGCAGGCGATTGTTTTCATTGATGTTGTACTGCAGGCGCATGTTCAAACGGTGACCATCTTCAATGTCACGGTTGTTGGCGTCTTCAGTATACTGCAGACCGGCATCATCCGATACGAAATCACGGAAACGGTATTGGTTGTTCACGATGTCACGGTTGGTGTAGTTGTAGTTAGCGCTCACGTCGACTTTCTTGCCCCACTTGTCTTGGTAGTTAACGCCGAAGTTGTTGGTATTGATGATACCGATAGGAGAGCCACCGCCCCAACCGCCTCTGCGACCACGCATACCGCCACCCGGTGTTTCACCAACCGAGAAATCGAACATGTTGATGTTATTTGTCAGGCCCGTTACCGTTATTCTTCTGTCGTTGTTGAAGTAATTGATGGCAGCACCCGCCATGTAACGGTCGTCGGTGCCATAACCTGCTGAGATCTTGCCGGTATAGCCTTGTCGGCGGTCTTTGCGTGTAATGAAGTTGATAGTCTTAAGGCGGTTGCCATCTTCGAACCCACTGAAAGCTGCCTGATCGCTCTGAGCATCAAAGATCTGTACGTTCTCGATCATGTCTGAGGAGATGTTTCGCATGGCGCTGGTGACATCATCACCTGTAAAGCGTTTACCGTCGATCATCACTTGGCGCACTTCTTCGCCCTGTGCCTGAATACGGCCATCCTGTACCTGCACGCCCGGCATTTTAGTGACCAGATCTTCTGCACTCGCATCCGGTGCCGTTTTAAAGGCCTTGGCATTGAATTGGGAGGTGTCACCTTTCATTTCGCCAAGCGGAGCGCGGCCGATTACCTGTACCTCGCTCAGGCGAGTATTCTGTTCCTGCATACCCAGTACGCCCAAGTTTACGGGCGCTTGTTCTACTTGTACTGTTCTGGTCAGCATGTCGAAGCCAAGAAAGCGCACTTCTAGGGTATAGCTGCCAGAGGTTACTTTTTCAAATCGGAATTCACCATTCCCGTTTGTCATGGTGGAGAGCACCGCATCACTTGCTGCCCGTTTAAGCACGACACTGGCGCCCGGAAGGCCGCTTTTGTCTGAGGCACTCTGCACGGTTCCCGTCACTGCCTGTGCGTAAACCTGTGCGACGCTGATCAACATGATCAGCAAAGAGAATAATTTTCTCATCAGAATGTAGAATTGAGTAGTAGTGTTGGTATATAAAGTATAAGGTACTAAAGCGTATGGATCGCCATTAGAGAAGCAGAGCTTCCCTGATGGTACCTTTAGAATAGAAAAGGCGGGCTAAGGTTTAAACACTTATTGGAAATATTTTCAGAATAAGATAAACGGGTAGGATATCTCTATGAAAGCTGTTTGTGGGCAGACGAAGCTACACTGTGAAGCGGTTGTTTGGTTTTCCTAGGGACAGGTATAGCCGCTACATGTTGACCCGTGTCAATTTTAGGTATAAGGCGTGTGCGTTCGGACTATTGATGCTTCTCACGCAACAATTCAGCTACTTTTACCATACCAGTGCTGGCCTTTTCTTCAAACAGGTGCAGATTTTGTCTTGGTCGCATGTAGGGGAGGTTAGGGTCCACGACCATAATGGGGGCCTCATCCGGCACAAGGTCTACAAGGCCGGCGGCTGGGTATACAACTAGCGAGGTGCCGACCACAAGAAAAATATCGGCTTGGAGGGTTTCTTCCATGGCCTGCTCCATCACCGGTACAGGTTCTCCAAACCACACGATATTAGGACGAAGCTGTGAGCCTCTCTCGCATTTATCGCCAAGGTTAAGCTCCCAACTTTCCATTTTGTAGATAAGTCTAGGATCGAGGGTGCTTCGGCTTTCAAATAGCTTGCCGTGCAGGTGTATTACATTGGAAGAGCCGGCCCGCTCATGCAGGTCGTCTACGTTTTGGGTAATGATGCGCACGTCGAATTCTTTTTCCAGATCGGCCAGCGCTTCGTGTCCGGCGTTAGGTTTCACACTGTGCGCGTTCTTGCGGCGCTGGTTGTAAAAGTCGAGCACCAGCTCCGGGTTCTTACGCCAGCCCTGTGGGGAAGCGACTTCCATCACATCGTGTCCTTCCCAAAGACCGTTGGCGTCCCGGAAGGTCGCAATGCCGCTCTCCGCGCTTATACCTGCACCCGTGAGCACCACAAGTCTTTTCTTTGCCATACCGACTTCATGTTGTTTGTTCTATTTTACTGCGAGCGCTCATACTAGGTTTAAACAGCTACTGACAGACAGTAATAAATTTATACCTATACCTAGTACCAGCTATACCTGCAGGTATAAAGCAAAGAAGCCGCTCGGTGAGGAGCGGCTTCTTCTTATTTACTTCTTCTTCGGAGCGGCTGCCTTTTTCGCAGCCGGCTTTTTGGCGGCAGGTTTCTTGGCAGCGGCCTTTTTAGCGGCCGGTTTCTTTTCAGCCGCCGGTGCCTCCGCTTTTTTCTTGAATCCACCGCGGCCTTTCTTCTCCGGTGTCTGTTCGGCGAGGTCAAGGCACTCTTGCAGGGTAAGCTCAGTCGGTTCTTTGCCTTTCGGAATTTTCACATTCTTCTTGCCCGCCACAATGTAGGGTCCGTAGCGGCCATTGAGTACCTGAACGTCCGGGTTCTCCGGGAATGACTTGATGAGTTTTTCCGCATCGGCTTTGCGCTTGGCCTCGATCAGGGCAATGGCCTCTTCTGCCGTTACTGTCATCGGGTCCATTGTCTTTGGCAGCGAGTAGAACTTGCTTGCATGGCTGATGTAAGGTCCAAAACGCCCGATAGCCGCCTTCATTTCTTTTTCCTCATACACACCCACAATGCGTGGCAGCTTGAACAGGTCCAATGCATCTTCCAGTGTTAGACTCTCAATGAACTGTCCTTTACGTAGGCTGGCATATACTGGCTTCTCACCGGTTTCCGTGTTTTCTTCGCCGAGCTGCACGTAAGGACCGAAACGACCCAGCTTGGCAAGGATCTTCTGACCAGAAATAGGGTCGGTGCCTACCTCGCGGGCACCCGAAACGTCGGCACGGTTGATGTTTTCGCTATTCTCGATGCGCTTGTGGAATTTCTCATAGAAGTTCTCCAGCATCTGTTCCCATTCCTGTTGACCGTGCGCAATCTCATCGAACTCAGCTTCCACGCGGGCGGTGAACGAGTAGTCGATCACATTCGGGAAGTGCTCCACCAAGAAGTCATTCACGACCATGGCCGTGTCAGTCGGGAACAGCTTGCTCTTCTCGGCACCTGTTATTTCCGTTTTGGTCTGAGCTGAAATCTGGTCGCCCTTTAAGGTTAGCACTTGGAACTTACGCTCCTTGCCCTCACGACTGTCTTTCTCCACGTAACCACGCTTCTGCACCGTCGAGATGGTAGGAGCGTAGGTAGACGGACGGCCGATGCCCATTTCCTCGAGTTTCTTCACAAGACTGGCTTCCGTATATCTTGGGGCAGGGCGGGAGTAGCGCTGCGTCGCCTGCATTTGGCGCAAGCCAAGCGACTGGCCAATATTCAAAGGTGGCAGCATGCCTTTTACATCCTCATCACCACCTTCTTCGTCGTCCTTGGACTCAATGTATACCTTCAGAAAACCTTCAAATTTGATCACCTCACCGGTAGCTACAAGCTTCTCCGGTTGCGTGGAGATATCGATGGTGGCCGTTGTCTTTTCAATTTCAGCATCCGCCATCTGCGAGGCGATGGCACGCTTCCAGATCAGCTCATACAGGCGCTGTTCGTTGCGATCGCTACTCGCGGTCAGCTGTGTAAAGTCAGTCGGGCGGATGGCTTCGTGCGCTTCCTGTGCGCCAGATGACTTGGTCTTGAAGCGGCGGGTCTTCACGTATCTCTCTCCGAAAGAGTTGGTAATGGCGTTCGATGCTCCTTGTATTGCCTCGTCCGACAAATTGAGGGAGTCGGTACGCATGTAGGAGATTTTACCGGCCTCGTACAGGCGCTGCGCCACGGTCATGGTCTGGGCCACAGAAAAATACAGCTTGCGGCTGGCCTCTTGCTGCAGGGTTGAGGTGGTAAAGGGAGGGGCGGGACTGCGCTTGAGCGGCTTGGTCTCGAGATTGCCAATGGTATAGGTGGCTCCGATACAGCGCTGCAAAAAGGCCTGCGCCTCTTCTTCGGTCTTAAACTTAGCAGGCAATTCAGCCTCCAGCGTTTTGCCCTGCACATCAAACTGAGCAGTGATGCGGAAGGTCGCCTCGGCTTTGAATTTTTCTATTTCACGCTCGCGCTCCACCACGAGGCGCACAGCCACGGACTGCACGCGTCCAGCCGAAAGACCTGTTTTGATCTTCTTCCAGAGTACAGGTGACAACTCAAAACCTACGAGGCGGTCGAGTACACGGCGGGCCTGCTGGGCGTTCACGAGGTCCATGTCGATGCCACGCGGTGAGCTGATGGCATTGAGGATAGCGTTCTTCGTGATTTCGCGGAAAACGATGCGACGTGTCTTGGCTACATTTAGATTGAGGGCTTCGGTCAGGTGCCATGAAATGGCTTCACCCTCCCGGTCGTCGTCCGATGCGAGCCACACGGTCTCCGCTTCCTTGGCAAGTTTTTTTAACTGGGACACCACTTCCTTCTTGTCGCTCGAGATGACGTAGGTCGGCTTGAACTTATTTTTGATGTCAATGGCGTTGTTGTCTTTAGGCAGGTCCCGCACATGGCCGAAACTCGATTTCACTATAAAATCTTTTCCTAGATATCCTTCTATCGTTTTGGCCTTGGCTGGCGACTCGACTATGACTAAGTTTTTTATCATCCTTTATATTTAGGGGCGATTCGTTAGAATTTTGCCCAAAGTTCAAATTTTTTTTCAAACAAATACAACCTGAAATTGATAACATAGGTTTAACATGCCATCTATGTTTGGGAGAACAGGCTGATTTTAATACCTTAAGTTACTATACGGACCTCTTTTTTATTTATATGCAACGATTATTAGTCATCTGCCGCCATGCGGAGTCAAATGATCCTTTTCCGCTCCAACCTGATTTTGAACGGGAGCTAACAAAAAACGGCCAACATCAGGCCCGCGTCACGGGGCAGTGGCTACGCGACACCTTTCATCAAATGGACACCGTTTTGAGTAGTCCGGCTCCCCGTGCGAACCTGACCGCCAAGCTGTTTGCCAACAAGCTCTATTTCGACGAAGAGGAGATCACTTACCTGCCTGAGCTCTACAATGCCCGTGAGAGTGTACTGGCTAATGCCTTAGGAAAAGTGCCCGACACCTCAAAGCATGTGCTCTTGGTAGGGCATAACCCGGGTATAACGAGTTTGGTTCGCACGCTCACCGGGCAGCATGTCGGCTATCTGGATCCTGCAGGTGCTTTCGCCATTAAACTCGAGTTGGAAAGTTGGCAGGACATTCATATCAATATCGGTAAATTGGACCAGTTTTTTGCCGCGCCTCACTAGTCAGCCCGCCTTTGGTCTTATTTAATGGAAAAATTTTGATAACTTTATAGACTCAATAGACTCGCACCCTTTTCTATCGCCGAATACGGATGAAAACTAAAATAGTAGCCGTCATCAACCAAAAAGGCGGCACAGGCAAAACTACCACCACCATCAATCTGGGCAGCGCCCTTAGCAAAATGGGGTATAAGGTGCTTTTGTTGGACCTTGACCCGCAAAGCAATCTTTCTTACTCACTTGCTGTTTCTTCTCAGGACCATACGCTGGCGGAGGCTTTTCTAGGCTCTAAAAGTATGCAGGAAATAATCGTTGAGAAAGACGGCCTTTGGGTGGCACCGGGATCCAATGAACTTGTGGATGTGGAAATATCGCTCGTCACACAGCCTGAACGGGAAAAGTTTCTGAAGACCATGCTCGCACAGGCGAAAGGTTTTGATTATGTGCTGATTGACTGCCCGCCCTCGCTTTCCGTCCTAACACTGAACGCCCTGACTGCCGCGCACGAGGTGCTTATACCTTTGCAGATGGAGGTACTCACGCTACAGGGGCTAGACCAGATCATGAACACCATTGCAAAAGTAAGAAAGGCGTTCAACCCGAAACTTAAAATCAAGGGTATCGTAGTGGTCATGTTTGATGTGCGGCGCAAGCTTAGTCTGGAGGTACTCGATTACCTGCGAGAAAACGTGCAGGAGAAGATTTTTGACAATCACATACGACTTAATGTCAAATTGGCCGAGGCGCCTTCTTTTGGAAGGAGCGTGCTGGATTACGATACTTCCTCCAACGGTGCCAAAGATTACAAGGCATTGGCCGAGGAGTTTCATGCTAGCTAAGCTATAGCTTGCATACTTTGACTGAAATTGATTAAATTGCCGTTATATTCCCTTTGTTCTGTTCAGCCGGCCGCGCTATTTCGATGCTGACGATGGACTGAACAAAAAGCAAAAACCCATACAACCCTAAACATATGGCCTTAGGTAAAAATTTGAAGCTGAGCAAAGACAAGCTCATCAGTGACGTAGAAACCAGCCAACCAGAGAAAGCGACTCCCTCACGGGCTAAAGCCAAGCAACAGGCTCCTGCCGCCACTACTACCGTGGAAGAGAAAGAGGAAAAGCCAGTAGTTGAGCAAAAGGCGGCTACCAAAGACGGCGATGCCGGTTCGAAGGCTGCTACTGTGACAAACGCTGCAACAACCACTATTCCGGTAAAAAACGGCCCGAATGGTAAGCAGAGCCGCAAGCAAGTGCTGCCATCGAGCCCGGAGTATATCGGAGAACAGCTCAATAAAGTACTCTATGCCCTAGACGCCTTTAAAAAAGGGGATATCTCCGTTCGTTTGACAAAACAGAATGACGATATTTTTGCCGAGATCGCCGAAGCCTACAACTCGATGGTGGAAATGATCGGTGGTGTAGGTGGTGAGGTGTCGCGTATTTCCAAAGTAGCAGGGGTGGAGGGTAACCTAAAGGCCCGTGCCTCGGCCGAGAACGCTTCCGGTTTCTGGAAGGACATGATCAATAACATTAACGGTCTAGTGGATTCTATCGCGGTTCCGGTACTTGAAGTGGGTAAAGTACTGAAGAACATCTCGCGTGGTAATCTCGACGAAACATTCCAGATCCCGGTATCCGGTGACTTCAAGGTCATGGCCGAAACCATCAACCGCACGATTGACAACCTGAACCTGTTCGCAGGGGAGGTAACGCGTGTGGCCCTCGAAGTGGGTACCGAGGGTAAACTGGGTGGTCAGGCATCGGTGCCAAACGTGGCCGGTGTATGGAAAGACCTGACAGATAATGTAAATACCATGGCCAGCAACCTGACCTCGCAGGTACGTGACATCTCGAATGTGGCGACTGCGGTGGCGAAAGGAAATCTGGCTCAGAAAGTATCCGTGGATGTGCGCGGTGAGTTTGCCCAGCTGAAGGATAACATGAACCAGATGGTGGACTCCCTAAACATATTCGCTGACGAAGTAACCCGTGTGGCGCGTGAAGTGGGTACGGAAGGACGTCTCGGCGGCCAAGCTAAAGTGCCGAATGTGGGTGGAGTTTGGAAAGACCTCACCGACAATGTGAACACCATGGCCAGCAACCTGACTTCTCAGATGCGTGACATTGCAAACGTATCTACGGCAGTTGCGAAAGGCGACCTGACACAGAAAATCACCGTGAATGTGCGCGGAGAGATGGCCGAGCTGAAAGACATCATCAACCAGATGGTGGACTCGCTTAACATCTTCGCAGGTGAGGTAACCCGCGTGGCACGTGAAGTAGGAACAGAGGGTAAACTAGGCGGACAGGCGGCAGTACCGAATGTAGAAGGTACCTGGAAAGAACTGACCGACAACGTGAATCTGATGGCAGGCAACCTGACACTGCAGGTACGTGACATCGCCGAGGTAGCAACCGCGGTGGCGAAAGGTGACTTGACCCAGAAAGTGTCTGTGGACGTGAAAGGTGAGCTCGGTGATCTGAAGGACATCTTGAACGACATGGTGGACCGACTGAATGTGTTTGGCGCGGAAGTAACCCGTGTGGCACGTGAAGTGGGTACAGAAGGTATACTGGGTGGTCAGGCGAACGTGCCAAACGTAGCCGGTATCTGGAAAGAACTGACTGACAATGTAAACTACATGGCCTCTAATCTGACACTGCAAGTGCGTGACATTGCGAATGTGGCGACTGCAGTAGCAAAAGGTGATTTGAGCCAGAAAATAACAGTAAATGTAAAAGGCGAGCTTGCTGATCTGAAGGAAAACCTAAACCAGATGGTGGACTCGCTTAACATCTTCGCAGGTGAGGTAACACGTGTGGCCCTTGAAGTGGGTACGGAAGGACAGCTAGGCGGTCAAGCCTATGTGCCGAATGTAGCGGGTACTTGGAAGGACTTGACGGACAACGTGAACGCGATGGCCGGCAACCTGACGGTGCAGCTGCGAGACGTGTCCAAGGTAGCCACGGCGATTGCCAGCGGCGACCTGACCCAGAAGATTACGGTGGACGTGCGCGGCGAGATCCTCCAGATCAAGGACGTGATCAACATCATGGTGGACCAGCTCGGCTCGTTTGCCAGCGAGGTAACGCGTGTGGCACGTGAGGTGGGTACCGAAGGTAAGCTAGGTGGCCAAGCAAACGTGCCGAACGTTGGTGGTACTTGGAAGGACCTAACCGATAACGTGAACTACATGGCGTCCAACCTGACTTCTCAGGTTCGTGACATTGCCAAAGTAGCGACTGCTGTTGCGAAAGGCGACTTAAGCCAGAAAATAACAGTGGAAGTGCGTGGTGAGATCTTAGACCTGAAGGAGAACTTGAACCAGATGGTGGACTCGCTCAACATCTTCGCTGACGAAGTAACTCGAGTAGCGCGTGAAGTGGGTACAGAAGGACGCCTCGGCGGTCAGGCAAATGTGCCAAAAGTACGCGGTACATGGAAAGAGTTGACCGATAACGTGAACACCATGGCCTCCAACCTGACGCTGCAAGTGCGTGACATCGCCAAAGTAGCAACGGCTGTTGCGAAAGGCGACTTGACGCAGAAAGTGTCTGTGGATGTGAAAGGTGAACTCGGTGAGTTGAAGGAAAACATTAACCGCATGGTGGACTCCCTGAACATATTCGCCGGTGAGGTAACCCGTGTGGCACTTGAAGTAGGTACAGAGGGTAAACTAGGTGGCCAAGCAAACGTGCCGAACGTTGGCGGTACTTGGAAAGACCTGACTGATAATGTAAATACCATGGCCTCCAACTTGACAACGCAGGTACGAGGCATTGTAAAAGTAGTAACCGCGGTATCAAAAGGTGACTTGACCCAGAAACTGACCCTCGAAGCAAGAGGTGAGGTAGCCGATCTAGCCGATACGATCAACACCATGGTGGTTGACTTGAACCGCTTGGCGGGTGAGGTTAGCCGTGTGGCAAGAGTAGCCGGTGTGGAAGGAAAACTGACCGAGCGTGCGACACTGCAAGGTGTAGGCGGCAGCTGGAAAGAACTGGTTGATACCCTGAATGACCTATTGGAGTC
This sequence comes from uncultured Pontibacter sp., assembly GCF_947499215.1. Classification (GTDB taxonomy): domain Bacteria; phylum Bacteroidota; class Bacteroidia; order Cytophagales; family Hymenobacteraceae; genus Pontibacter. The sequence continues at coordinate 232,929 of NZ_CANMNI010000001.1, read as the reverse complement.
CATCGTAACGCCGGTACTGGAAGTATCCCGTGTTGTACGTGCGATTTCAGAAGGTGACCTGACGCAAAAAGTAGAGGCCCATACCGCAGGTGACATCCTCGATATGGCCAATGCCTTGAATCTGGCGGTTGATAACCTGAATGCCCTTCTTGGTGAGATCAATGACTCATCACTAGTAGTGGGAAGCTCCTCTGAGGAAATGGCCGGTAAAGGTCTTGAAATGAACCGCGTAACGCTGGATGTGGCGCTTGCCATGCAGCAAATGGCGGAAGGTGCACAGAATCAGGCCCTCAAGACAGACCAGGCTTTCAAACTGATAGAGGAAATCATGAAAACCACGAAAGACACGGCCAACCGTGCGGAAGTGGTGAACAAGTCGGCCTTACTGGGTGAGGAAACTTCGCAGCTGGGTCTAAAAACAGTGGCGGAAGTGGTGAAGAACATGGAGGAAATATCCAGCTCGGCTTCGCTTACCTCTAAAACAATTGAAGTACTAAGCGCTCGTTCGCAGGAAATCTCCAAGTCACTAGGCGTAATCACGGACATTGCCGCACAGACCAACCTTCTTGCCCTGAACGCTGCCATTGAGGCAGCCCGTGCAGGTGAGGCAGGACGTGGTTTCGCGGTAGTAGCCGAAGAGATTCGCAAACTGGCCGAAGGATCCCGTAAGTCAGCCAGTGAGATTGCAACGCTGGTAGATGATGTGAAGAAAGATACAGCTTCTGCCGCGATGGCGATCTCGACCATGGAAGGCCGTGTATTGAAAGGAAAGAATGCGACATTCGAAGCATCCGGTGCCTTCAAAAACATTGCCGCTTCAAGTGGTGAAACGCTTCGCACCGCACAGGACATCCTGACGGCGACGGAAGTACAGAAGTCATCGATCGGAGACGTAGTGAAGTACGTGGAAGAAGTGGTTGCCATTGCCGAGCAGACGGCCTCTGGTACACAGCAGGTAGCCAGCACGGCCAAGCAGCTGTCCGCTTCGATGCAGGAACTTACTTCTTCTTCTCAGAACCTGAACGACATTGCTGCAGACCTGCAGATCAGTATTTCAGCCTTCAAACTTGTAGACGGTAACTTAGTATTCAACCATACGCAGAACAACCGTAGACTGGCATCTATGCCTTCGAAAGCAAAGCAGGTGAAACAACTGACCGGTAACGCAAGACTAAGCTCCGTTAGCTCCAGAAACAGAAATAGCGAGGACAACAGTAAATAAACCGTTCTGGACTGATGAAGGAAAAAGCGAAAAAGAAAGATGAACAGGCCGTTCCTCAGCTAAATGAGAACGGGGTTGACCGAGCGCAGGAGTCCACAGAAACATCTGTCGCCGAGGCTACGGCCAAACCTGAGACAACAAAGGAGGAAATGATCCACTTGATTGTCTTCAAACTTGGGTCCGAGGAATATGGGATTAAAATAGAGCAGGTAAAAGAGGTTACCGTGACACCAAGTGTGACACGGATGCCTCGCACGCCTGATTTCATTAAGGGTGTTGCCAACATCCGCGGTGATATTATCGCGATCATGAACTTGGAAGAGCGCTTTGGCATTCGGCCGGCTCCGGTCTCAGACGATTTCAACCCAAATATCACCTATACCCTCGTAATCGAGGCAAGGGAATATAGCATTGGGGTCATCGTGCGTGAAGTGCCGCAGTCGCTCAACCTATCCATGACCAAGATTGATAAAACGCCCTCTTTCCTACAGGACATCAACATCCACGAAAATTATATCGAGGGCATTGCCAAAGTCAACAATCGTCTCATTATCGTGCTGGACATGTACAAGATCCTGACACAGGATGAGATTAGGGCGTTGCATAATAACTAATGCGATTCATTCAAATTGAAGCTATACTTTAAGGTATGAAAAGAATTCTGATTGTAGACGACTCATTCTACATGCGCACCATGCTCAAAAACATGCTAACTGATGCAGGCTATGAGGTGGTAGGCGAGGCTCCCAATGGGCAGACAGCCTTGGAACTGGCAAAGGAGACGACTCCGGACCTGATCACGCTTGATGTGATTCTGCCAGACAATACAGGGCTGGATGTGCTGAAGGGTATAAAGGCAGAGCAGCCTGATATGAAAGTCATCATCGTAAGTGCCGTAGGGCAGGAGGTGATCGTGAACGAGGCCTTGGAGTATGGAGCCCTGTCTTATATTGTAAAGCCCTTCTCTGAAGAGAAGGTGCTGGAGGTGGTAAAGAAAGCACTCGACGAGTAAGCTTTTTCTGCATAGTTAAAGTACTGGTTGCACATTCGAGACAGTAGGAAAGGAGGTGTACTTTGATGAGACAGACAAAAAGGCTGAAAGTGGTGGTGGCAGACAAGTCAAGTCACGCACGCTTAGTGCTGGAGGGAATCTTAGCCGAGGCAAAAGATATTGAGGTTACAGGACTGGCTTCCGATGGTGATCAGTTGTTGAACTTACTGCATCTGCAAAAAGTGGATGTAGTACTGGCTTCAGCTGAACTTCGTCATAATGACCGATTATTAGCTTTTAAGCGGATCTTTAGTGAGTGTCCTACGCCCATTGTGATGCTCGTAGAAAAAGAACAGCTTAGCCTTGACATGCTAAAAGAGGCAATCGATATCGGCGTTTATGGGGTAGTTACAAAGCCGGGCCCAACTTCGAGACCGAACTACAGAAGCATCTCCGATGAGATTCGCCAAAAGGTGCTGGCGGTTCGGGAATCAGAATACTGGGCTCCGGAAAAGCGGTTGCGTATGCTAGAGGAGACTTCTCAACTGGCAAAACAAGTGGTGCGAAAGCCTGCTAAAAATGCGACTGCTGAAACTGTTATTGTGATAGGAGCTTCTACTGGAGGTACACAGGCGGTGGAACAGATCGTGCGACAGCTTGATCCTGATTTGAACGCCTCGGTTTTAGTCGCTATACATATGCCGCCCAAATTTACGCATACTTATACCCGTAGGCTAAAGGAGCTTACTTCCCTAACGGTGATTGAGGGTCGGTCTGGCCTTATCCCAAAACCGGGAAAGGTAATTGTGGCACCGGGCGGGCGCAATATGGTGGTTAATACTGTAATGGGTAATACGGCTAGCCTTAAAATTGCATTCGATGAGGAGGATTCGTCTTTCAGTTATGACTTGCCCTCTGTCGACCATTTAATGCGAACAGTAGCGCATAGTAGTGTACGCCGTGTGGTTGGGGTAATTTTGACCGGTATGGGCAAAGATGGTACAGCCGGTGCCCTAGCGATTTCAAAGCGCGAAGGGGGCCACGTCATCGCACAAGACGAAGCAACGTCAGCCATCTTCGGGATGGCCAAATCCGCGATAGAGAGCGGGTATACCGACAAAGTGCTGCCTTTGTCAAAAATTGCCAACTACCTAAACCAGTATGTGGCCGAACAGCAGCAGCAAGTCAGTACAACTGACATGAATACATGAAATCGAGAGAGCAGGAGTATAAAGAGATATTTATAGCAGAAGCGCTGGAGTACTTCGACGCCCTTAACAGGCTCATCAGCGAACTGGAAAAGCGACCGCAAGACGATAAGGTTTTGGCGGAGATCTTCCGTATGCTGCATAACCTGAAGGCGAATGCCAAAGCAATTGGCTATCTGCAGATCTCCGATGTATCACATAAACTAGAGACCGCGTTCGGCCTTATCCGTAACAAGGAACTCAGCTTTAGTGATGAAGTAGTGGGGGTGCTTTTTGATGGGATTGATCTGTTGGGTGAACTCATCAAAAACATCGACAGCGAACAGCAAATAGAGCCCGACCCGATACTGATTCGCAACCTCGACATCATTGTCGACAGCTTGTCCGACAGCACGGTGGAACTGGCCAAGGTACAGAAGTTCAGCAGCTCACGCAACCTGACTCTTTCTGATCTCATCTACATTCAGGTTAAGAAGCTTGACCACCTGATGAACCTCGTGGGTGAGCTGATCATCGACCGCGACCGCATCCTGTCGCTCAGCCGGGAGTTGGATAACGATGAGCTTAAAATGGTGAGTTCGCACCTATATCGCATTACTGAGGACTTGCAGTATAGCGTAATGGATGCCAGACTGGTAAGCATTGGAACCTTGTTCAATAAGTTTCCAAGGGTGGTCCGGGATATAGCTACGGCAGAAAAGAAAGAAGTTGACTTGGAGCTGTCAGGTCAGGATATTCAGATTGACCGAAACATCCTGCAGATCATGACGGACTCTTTGCTTCACTTAGTGCGAAATGCCATCACGCATGGATTGGAAAAGCCGGAGCAGCGCTCAAAAGCCGGCAAGCCAAAAGTTGGACAGCTAGAGCTCTCTGCCCGAAGCGACCGCGAGAGTGTGGTTATCAGTTTAACTGATGATGGCAAAGGTATAGACCTGAACCAAGTAAGAAAGGCGGCGGTTGCACAGCAGCTTGTGCCGGCAGACGTGGCGGACGGCCTTCCGGATACGGAGGTTTTCTCTTTCCTGTTTGAGCCCGGCTTTTCGCTGGCTAAGGAAGTCACAGAGTACTCCGGCAGAGGTGTGGGGCTTGATGTGGTGAAAAATGCCATCGACTCGATCGGCGGCCGCATCCGTATAGACTCTAAGAAAGGCAAAGGAACCACGTTTACGCTCCAGTTGCCTACCTCGATCGCCGTAAAAGGAGCGCTACTATTTGAGATAGACAGTATTTTTTACGCCATACCGCTCATACATACTGATTTGGTAGTTGCTCTTGATAAGGATGAGCTGCATGAGGTGGGTGATGTGCTTGTGGCTGACATCAAAGGGGAGACTGTGACCGTGGTGTATTTGGATGAGCTTCTGAATATACCTGAAAGCGCCATGCGCCTAGGGGATAAGACGAAACTGAAAGGGCAGGTACAGAACATCATTATTGTATCATACAATAACAGAAAGCTCGGTTTGATCGTGGACAAGCTCTACAGGCAGCAGGATATAGTGGTAAAGCCGCTAAGCAAGCCGCTAGACAGCATTGACATATATGGTGGTGTGACACTACTCGGCACGGGCAAGGTATGCTTAGTGCTGGATGTGCCGGCCATTACCAAATATTTTATAAGCAGAAGGTAAGGTAAGTGGGGATGGATAACAGAACTAACAAGACAACGACCATGATGGATACTCATGTAACCGAGTTGGAAAAAGATATTATCAAAGAGATCCTGAACATAGGTTTAGCCCGGGCAGCAGACTCTTTTGCGGTAATAGCAAAAGATAAGGTGATGCTCAAGGTGCCTGATGTGCAGCTGATTGAAGTGAAAGACCTTATTTCCCTGATTTCTAAATATGAGGATTCACACTTTATAATCCAATCGGATATAAAAGGGGATTTTAACGGGGCGACGCTCATGCTCTTTTCAGATGAGCACATCAGCCTTCTCTCCAATGTGTGCCTGAGTATGCTTAACGTTCAGAAAGGTGAGCTGAATGTGATGCAAGAGTCCTTGCTTTTGGAGATTAGCAACATCATAACAGGGGCACTAGTAACGCAGCTTGCCAACATTTTGAAAAGCAACATTTATGGCTCCCCGCCAAAGGCACCCAAAAGCCATATCGCCAATTCGCTGAAAGACATCCTCGTGCAGCATCCGCTTTTCCAGCCGCTCGTGTTCACTGTTATCACCAAGTTTCAGCATAACTCAAAAGACGTGGAGCTTCCTCTGCTGCTCTTTTTCGACACTAGCACTCTCATTAAGATGCTCGAGATAATCCGGGAATTCAAACTTTAATAAAGCGCTGTCCTATACCTGACTAGGGGTATAAAGACTAAGAAAAGCTATACCTGCAAGCGCCAGAGCGCCCTTAAGGTATAGCTTTTCTTATTTAAGATGATCCCTCACAGCCTAACATCGTACAGGCTTATTGGAGACAGTTCTTTTGATTATAGCCTCAGATTTCGTTTTTTTGCATCTTTAATTTTTTGAAACCACAAAGTCAGTTAATGAACGCCTTAGGAAGACACATTTTAGTTGAATTTTACGATTGCTCTCCTGAATTGATGAACGATGTAGTACACATCGAAAACAGCATGGTAGCCGCCGCCGAAACAGCCGGTGCCACAGTCATCAACAGCACATTTCACCACTTTTCGCCTTATGGCGTTTCAGGTGTGGTGGTAATTCAGGAAAGCCACTTGGCCATACACACTTGGCCGGAGTATGGCTACGCAGCCGTAGACTTGTTTACCTGTGGCGACTCTGTTGACCCATGGGTTTCTTATAAATATTTGAAAGACGCGTTTGAAGCCGGTCACGGTTCCTCCATGGAGCTACGTCGTGGTCAGTTGAGTCTCCTGAAACGCAACGAGTTTAACCTCGAGTCATTGCGTGACGTTGCAGCAAAGAGTATTGAAGCAGATGGTTCTATTACGCGCGATGTGTGGTTCACGGAGCGGGATGAGAACATTGCGCTCTCCCTTAAACACTCTGGCAAGCAGCTCTATAAAAAAGATTCTGACTACCAGCGTGTGGAAGTGTACGAGACGCTGGCCTATGGCAACATGCTAACGCTGGACGGCATGGTGATGTGTACTCAGAAAGATGAGTATGTGTACCACGAAATGATCACGCACATTCCTATGTTCAGCAACAGGAATGCGAAGCGCGCCTTGGTAATAGGTGGCGGTGATGGCGGAACGGTGCGCGAATTGCTGCGCTATGAGCAATTGGAGGAAGTTACCCTAGTGGAGATAGATGAATTGGTGATCGAAGCATGTAAACTCCACCTGCCAGAAACAGCCGTGGCATTTGACAATCCGCGTTTGAACCTGCTAGTGGAAGACGGCATCAAATACATTAAAGAATGCAAGGATGAGCACTATGATCTGATCATTGTTGACTCTGCCGATCCGGTAGGACCGGGTGAAGGTCTGTTCACGGCAGAGTTTTACAAAGAGGTATACCGCTGCCTGACTAAAGATGGTGTTATGATCACGCAGAGTGAGTCACCGCGCTTTAACAGCGCCGTGTTCGTAGAGATCTATGATACCTACAAGCAGATATTCGGTAAGGAGAAAGTGCACTGCTATCTTGCCGCTATACCTACCTACCCAACCGGTACGTGGAGCTTCTCATATTCAGCCAAAGGCGAGGCGCACCCATTGCGTTTCGATACGGAGGCCGCTGCTGCCTTCTCGAAGCGAGAAGGGCTTAAGTATTATAACGAAGCGATTCACACGGCCGCTTTCGCGCTGCCGAATTTTGTGCAAGAGCTTTTGAATTCAAACCCTGACAATGTAACTGATGAATACTCCGCAGAACCAACCAACTAACAGCAAAGAGCAGAAGATTGCCAACTTCGACCCAAATGGTGTGGGTGATGTAAACGGTGGTCTTTTCGGTCTTCCTTTTACAGTCGAGGAGTCGGAAGTAGTGCTGATCCCTGTGCCTTGGGAGGTGACAGTATCTTATAGTGCCGGTACGGCAGCAGGTCCGCAGGCTATCAAGGAGGCGTCCCCACAGCTCGATTTGTTCGAGCCCGCCATCAAAGAAGCTTGGAAACTGGGCATTGCGATGGAGGAGATCTCTGAGGATTGGGCTGCCGTGAGCGACAACCTGCGTCAGAAAGCCGAGAACTACATTAACTGGCTGGAAGAAGGAAGCCCAGAGTCTGACAGGTCTGAGTTTGAAAACCTGCCTGCTGAGGTTACTCAGAAAGGGGAGGAACTCTTGCAGTGGTTAAAAGCCAAGGCGCTGGCCCATTTGGATAAAGGAAAGCTTGTAGGCGTAGTTGGTGGAGACCACAGCACGCCACTTGGCTTAATGCACGCACTTGCGGAACGCCATGAGGAATATGGCATTTTGCAAGTGGATGCACATGCTGACTTGCGTGATGCCTATGAGGGGTTTAAGTATTCGCATGCCTCCATTATGTTCAATGCGCTGCAACTGCCGCAGGTTAAAAAACTGGTTCAGGTAGGTATTCGCGACATTTGTCAGGCGGAGGCCGAATTGGCGGACCAATCCAACGGACGCGTGACTATTTTCTACGACAGCGTGCTGAAGGAGAACATGTACGAGGGTAATAGTTGGAAGAAGGAGTGCAAAAAGATCATTGCTCAGTTGCCGCAGAAGGTGTACATCAGCTTTGATATAGACGGACTGGATCCTAAGTTGTGCCCTGCTACGGGTACGCCTGTGCCGGGTGGGTTCGAATTTGAAGAGGCAATATATTTGATTAAAGCGCTGGTGAAGTCTGGTCGTGAGATCATCGGCTTTGACCTATGTGAAGTAGCGCCGGGTGACAGCGAGTGGAACGGCAATGTGGGCGCAAGGCTGCTTTATAAGCTTTGCAACTGGATGGCCGTGTCACAGAAGCGCCTCGAGGTGCAGTAAGTTACCTTTATTTCCGCTTTGCCGTATAGCGGGGTAAGAATAAAATCTTATCACTATATAGACAAAGAAAATGGGAATTATCATTAAGATTCTGCTGACAGGTGTGGCTGCTCTTTTGGCTGCCTACATTCTGCCGGGTGTACAAATAGCCGGCTTTGGCTCCGCCTTAATTTTGGCTGTCGTACTGGCATTGCTAAACGCTGTTGTGCGCCCGATATTGGTTATATTGACTATACCGGTGACAATACTAACTTTAGGGTTGTTTCTGTTGGTCATCAACGCGCTCATTATCTTATTGGCTGACTCGCTGATTGGTGGCTTTGACGTAGATGGCTTTATCTGGGCACTTGTGTTCAGTTTGGTGCTATCGTTAATCGAGGCCATACTAGATGCCATTTTCTAGACAATAAAATTGCTAGTAAAAAAGCCCCTGCTACGCACGCGTAGCAGGGGCTTTTACATTTGCGGAAATGTGCTGCTATCGGGTACTCATCCAAGCTTCGCAGGCGTCAGCGCACTCTCGGCAGGCGTCGGCACATTTCTGGCAGTGGTCGTGCTTGTGCTTGCGGCACTCTTCTTCACAAAGACGGCAAATCTCAATACACTCCTTAATCACATGCTTGGCATGGGCCGAGTCGCGGGCTACAAACCGAGCTGTAATAGTACAGATATCGGCGCAGTCACGGTCAAGCATGATGCAGCGCACCATCATTTTCACGTCATCCTCTTGCAGGCAGGCAGTGGCGCAGGTTTCGCAGGCTGTAATACATTTGATGAGAACGTGCTCTAGTTCGTTTGTTCTTTCAGATTTCATAGTTAAGGTTTAAAGGTTCATAATCCTTTAAGTTACGGTGTCACATTTGGTTGGTTCGGAATCTCGTCCGGTTCATCAAAAAGCAGGAACCTATTTCACGTATATTATGGTTAACTTTGGGTTTAGCACATCCATTGTTTTTATCACACAGGTATAGGTTGTAGTACAGTATGAGTATAGGTATAAGAGAGGCACGCGAAGCATTAAAACTTTATTTCGGCTATGAGCAGTTCAGGCCGATGCAGGAGCAAATCATTTCCGATATACTACAACAGAAGGATGTGCTGGTGCTGATGCCTACGGGTGGGGGCAAGTCCGTCTGCTACCAAGTGCCTGCTGTTGTGCTACCGGGCTTAAGCGTAGTCGTGTCGCCGCTCATTGCCTTGATGAAGGACCAAGTAGAGGCGCTTTTGGCAAACGGCATACCCGCGGCTTACCTCAACAGTTCCCAGACTTCTGAGCAGCAGTATGCCATCGAGAATCAATGCTTGAATGGTCAGATCAAACTGCTTTACGTGTCGCCTGAAAAACTTCTGTCGGCCGGCTTTTTCTCTTTCCTGAAACGGCTGCAGGTTTCTCTTTTTGCCGTAGATGAGGCCCACTGTATTTCCGCATGGGGCCATGACTTCCGACCGGAATATACGCAGCTCAAAGCGCTTAAGCAGCAGTTTCCTGCTATACCTGTCATTGCCCTGACAGCCACCGCAGACAAACTTACCCAAAAAGATATACAGGAGCAGCTGCAGTTAAGGCAGCCGGAGGTTTTTGTGGCCTCGTTTGACAGGCCGAATATCAACCTGACGGTACTGCCGGGACAGAACCGCTTTCAGAAGATCACTGATTTTCTGAGTCGGCATCATGGGCAGCCGGGCATTATCTACTGTTTAAGCCGCAAAGCCACGGAGAGCCTCGCTGGTAAATTGCGGGACAATGGGTATAAGGCCACCTTCTACCACGCCGGTATGAGTTCCCAATTGCGTGCCAAAGCGCAGGAAGCCTTCCTGCGGGACGATGTGCAGATTGTCTGTGCCACGATCGCCTTCGGTATGGGTATAGACAAATCGAACGTGCGATGGGTGATACACTACAATCTCCCCAAAAACATTGAAGGCTACTATCAGGAAATCGGACGTGCCGGACGTGATGGGGCTAAATCCGACGCGCTTCTATTTTACAGCTTTGCGGATGTGATGAACATGCGCAACATGCTGTCAGATAATGACAAGGCACAGACAGAATTGCAACTGGTTAAGCTGGAGCGCATGCAACAATTTGCCGAAGCCACCTTTTGCAGAAGGCGTATCCTATTGCAGTACTTCGGGGAGACCATGAAGAAAGACTGTGGCAACTGCGATATCTGCCGTAACCCACCGAGCCGGTTCGACGGAACGCTTATTGTTCAGAAGGCCCTTTCCGCGATTGCACGTACCCAAGAAGGTGTAAACATGAGCCTTTTGGTTGATGTGCTGCGAGGATCCAGAAACAGTCAGGTACTTTCAGGTGGGTATGACCGTATAAAGACGTATGGGGCCGGTCGCAATATCGGCACACTGGACTGGCACCGCTATTTGCACCAAATGCTGAATGCAGGGTTTGTAGAACTTGCCTATGACCAGAACTATACCTTAAAGCTGACAGAGCAGAGCCGGCAAGTACTGTTCGAAGGCCGACAGGTGGAGTTGGTTAAGTTTGAAGATGCAAAGCAGCAGACCGAAACGCAGCAACGCGAAAAACCGAAGCGGGAAATCATACGTGATGCGCTGTTTGAGCGTTTGAGAGCCTTGCGCAAGCGACTGGCTGATCAGCAGAATGTGCCTCCCTATGTGGTCTTCACTGACAGCACACTGCAGGAGATGGCCGCTGAGAAACCTGCCAACCGGATCGCCATGTTAGCGATCAGTGGTGTGGGCGCCCAGAAATTTGAGCGTTACGGACATGATTTTATCAATGAGATAATCGCCTTTATGACTGAGGAGCAGTCCAAAGGAAGCGCTATAAAGGGTGCCACGCATTTAGTCACTTGGGAAGCTTACCAGCAAGGGCATAGCCCAGAGGAAATCGCCAAGCGGCGCAATTTAAATCCCGTGACCATCTATTCACATCTGGCTACACTCTTAGAGCAAGGCTATGATATACCTGTCAAAGATTTTGTGACAAAACGCGAGTATGCAGCCATAAAGGAGGCTATCGATAAGTTGGGGCCTGATGCCAAACTGAAGGATATTTTTGAGCATCTGGGTGAACAGTACGAATATTTTAAGATCAGGCTATCGCTGGCTATGTACAAAATGCAGTTTGCGTGGTAGTAAAAAGCAATTTATTACTAAAAAGAGAAGGCCGTCCCATTTTTGGGACGGCCTTCTCTTTTTAGTAACCTAAGCTTATTCTACAGAGGCGATTGGATCTGGCCAGCTGTCCTTGTCACCGTTTACAATTCCCTGTGACAATACTTCGCCGCGAAGCAACAGGATACCGGCTACGTGAGGAGAGGCATAAGATGTACCGCTTCCGCCGCTTCCGATGCCGCCACCTATGCGGGTGGAGGTCACGCTTACTCCTGGCGCTATGAAGTCAACTGGTGCACCATAGTTAGAGTTTGCCCAGAAGTTCTGGTATCTGTCCATAGCTGATACAGTATATACTCCCGGTGCATTCACACGAGCAGGTGAGTTTACAGAGCAGTCAACAGCACTGTTTCCGGCGGCAATCGCAAACAGTATACCTTTGTTCGCAGCTGTAATCACAGCGTTGTCCAAGGTGCTTGATATACCTCCGCCAAGACTCAGGTTAACCACATCACCGGCCTTACCGTTGTTGATCACATGGTTTACAGCGCTGATAGCGCGTGACATGGTGCCGTAACCTGTATCATCAAACACACGGAGAGCTATCACGGTGGCATTTGCAGCCACACCGATCATACCGGTGCCATTGTTTTTAGCTGCAATGATACCAGCAACTGTTGTTCCATGGCCATAACCATCTTCAACAGATGATACACCATAAATCAGGGATACACTGCGAGAAAGGTCGACATTTAGGTCAGGGTGGTCGGTATCTATACCTGAGTCAATTACCCAAACAGTTTTGCCGGTTCCATCACCGTAGCCGTTCATCGCGATGTGCCAAGGAATAGTTTCACCCGGAAGGGCGGTGATTTTATTATAAGGGCTGCTAGCAGGCTCCTCTATAACTGGTTCTTCAATTGGTTCGGAAGGAGCAGGCTCTTCAACAACTGGCTCAGTAGGGGCGGGTTCTTCTGCTATTGGCTCAGTAGGCGTAGGCTCTTCTACAATAGGATCGGTAGGGGCGGGTTCACTTGTTTTCTTGCCATTACCTTTGGTAGTAGTGCCGCTATCGGTATTTTTATTGCCGCCGCCTTTAGTAGTTGTATCACCATCTTTGGTAGGTCTGGCAAGCGCTAAGATACGGTCCTGCTCAATGTAGGCCACGTCTGGATTCTGACGCAATTTATTCAGCTGCTCATTTGTGAGACGTGCTGCGAAACCGTTTACTGTTCCCTCAAAAGTCTGCTGCAGGGCTTCACGTTCTACTCCGGCTGCCAAGAGCATGCGCTCACGCAGTGCATTGGTTGCTGCGCGTCCAGCCATATTCATAGAGCTGATGCCCGTGGCGCTCAGCTTATTGCTACCATTTTTGAATACTACTATGTACTGTCCCGGTATGGCCTGTCCGTGCAGTGGGTTTACCTGTTCAGTCTCCGTCTGGAACTGCTCCTCCATAAAGTCTTCTTTTTGGCAGCTGGTGAGTGAGAATACCGATGCTAAGGCAATACCTGAAAATGCCTTGAATAGTGTAGAATTGTTCATCATAATAAGTTTGGTTGGAAGTGTTGTTATAAATAAAAAATTAAACTTTTTGTACAAAGCATCGCAACAACACGATTTTCTGAAAAGTTTACTATTTGGTATAAATTGTAAAAAAATTATACACTAGTCAGTTTGGAAAGGGCATAGTGGTTCCGTTTACTTGCGAGAATATGGATTCTCGAAGTATTTGTGACAGAGCCGGTAAAGAAAGGGATTGTATAAGTTTAGTAGATTTTTACCATATAAAGCTTGTTTTCAGTTTGTTTTGGCGAAAGATAATTGGATAAAAAGTAAGAATACAAATTTTTGTGTAACTTTTTTTTAATTGTACTATAGATGGTGTGGGTATAACTTAATAAAATAAAATATTTGTTGAGATATTGCACTATTCCATTAGGTTCAAGTTTTAGATTATATGACAGAAATAAATGTACAATTTATGCTAATCACATTAGTATTGTACGTAAATATTTAGTAAGTTTACAGCAGGCACATTTCTGCCTTTTAACGGATCATGTTGATAAGAACAAAGACTATACTGTGGAAAAGGTAACATCCAATATAAGACACTTACGCAAGCATGCTGGCTATACGCAGGCACAGCTTGCAGAAAAGCTGGACATAAAGCGTTCTCTTGTGGGAGCGTATGAGGAGGGGAGGGCGGAGCCTAAATTGAGCACTTTGGTGAATGTTGCTAAACTTTTCGATGTTTCGCTAGACGAGCTTATTACCGCTGATCTTTCAGAGCCCGGTTTTAAAACCGCATCTGCACAAGGTGGCGGCGGCAAGCTTCGCGTCCTAGCCATTACGGTTGATCAAGATGAGCGGGAAAATATTGAACTCGTACCGCAAAAAGCCAGTGCCGGTTATCTGAATGGTTATGCTGATCCTGAGTTTATCGAAGAGCTTCCCCGTTTTAGGCTTCCGACTTTAGGTGCAGGCGGTACTTACCGCGCTTTTGAGATTAGCGGTGACTCTATGCTTCCGCTTTCCTCCGGTACTGTTATCGTTGGGCGCTTTGTGGAGGACTGGAGCGCAATCAAAGACGGCACACCTTGCATTATCGTAAGCGAGAAAGAGGGTGTGGTGTTTAAGCGTGTTTACAACAAGCTAAAAGAGGCCTCAACGCTTCGCCTACATTCTGATAACCCTGTATACTCACCTTATGAGCTGCATGTGGAGGATGTGGTTGAGATTTGGGAGGCGAAGTCATACATCAGCTCCACTTTTCCCATTGCGGATATCTCACTTGACAAACTTTCTTCCATTGTACTAGATCTCCAAAAGGAGATGCTTAAACTCAAGAAAGCGGAATAAATCTCGTTTGATCATTTTTTTTCTTATGCAGCGGATCCTACTCTAATAATGGGTAGGATTCGCTGTTTTTGGGCTTTTTGTTTGCGCAGCTAACAACAAACGGCTTTATCCGTAAAGGCATAGCATAAAATGAAAAGCGCTATATGATACGACTAATTACCGCTTCCCAACGATATGAAGCCCAAGTGGAGGGCTGGCTACGCTCGCACTACCTTTTTTCTTTTGCTGATTATTATGATCCTGAAAATATGGAGTTCGGTCCTTTGCGGGTGTTCAATGACGATTACGTAAATCCCAAATCCGGTTTCCCGACGCATCCGCACTCCGAAATGGAGATCGTGACTATTGTGCTGTCCGGTGAGTTAACCCACAAGGACAATATAGGCAATCAGGCAACGGTTACGCCGGGACAAGTGCAGCGCATGACCTCCGGCACAGGTGTTACGCACTCTGAGACAAATGAAACCGATGAGGAGATTCATTTGCTGCAGTTGTGGTTCGTGCCCAATAAGCGTGAACTGGCCCCCTCGTATGAAGTATTGGACATTGAGTTTTTGAAAGCTAAAAATGAATTAATCCCTTTGGTGACCGGGCAGAAGGTGCTGGAGGATGTCGCCTTTCTAAACTCCAACTCTACAGTCTATTATGGCAACGTGTCACAAGGGGAAGCTGTCAACTTCAGGACATTCAAAATTAGGCGAACACTCATCTATGTGCTAAGCGGCAGTGTTTTAATTAACAACGTGGAAGCGGACACCCATGATCAAATCAGGTTGGACGACCAAGAACTTATTGCTATCCGCGGTACTTCGGAGGCTACTTTTATTCTGGTGGATGTGCCGGCACTGGAGGTAAATTACTAAGCCAATTCAATTGATTTAAAAAAGCTTTACCATAAAAAAAGCAGATACCGTAACGTATCTGCTTTTTCTTTTGGGGGGCTATTTGTTGTTTATTCAGTATCTTCAGCCGGCGTGATGTTTGCCTCTTGCAACAATTGCTCATCTATCTGCTTGCTCGTCTTTGCCCCAAGTTCACGCAAAATCTCCACGCGGCGTATTAAATTGCCTTTGCCGTCGGTGAGCTTATTCATGGCGGCTCCATATGCTGTTTGGCTGCTCTCCAAGTGGCGCCCTACTGTTTTGAGATCGTCCACAAACCCGACGAACTTGTCGTATAGTTTGCCGCTTTCCTCTGCTATTTTTAGTACGTTTCGTTTCTGGTCCTCTTGGCGCCATACGCCAGCCACGGTGCGGAGTGTTGCCAGTAGGGTAGAAGTAGTCACTAGCACAATGTTCTTTTCAAAGGCATCCGTGAATATATGTTGATCGTGCTGCAAAGCCAAATTAAAGGCCGGCTCGATGGGAATATACATGAGCACGAAGTCCGGTGAGTTAAGGCCACTCAGTCTATGATAGTTTTTGCGGCCCAAATCGGTATAGTGTGTCCGGATCGAATTGATGTGGCTGCGGAGATAGGTTTCTAGCTGTTCTTCATTTTCACAGCTGCAGTAAGCTTCGTAAGCCACCAGCGAAAGCTTGGAGTCGATCACTAAGTGTTTTGTGTCGGGCAGTCGGATAATGACGTCGGGACGGTATACCTTATCATCGTCATTCTGTCGGACTTCTTCCCGTTCATAATGTACCCCTTTGCGCAAACCGGATTTCTCGAGCAAACTCTCCAGCAGGTACTCGCCCCAGTTCCCCTGTGTCTTGCTCTCGCCTTTAAGTGCTTTCGTCAGGTTGAGGGCGTCTTGACTCATTTGCTGGTTAAGCGATGCCAATTGCGTGATCTGTTCTTTTAGAGAGATGCTTTCCTTGAGTGTTTTCTCATAGGTTTGGTCAACCTTGGCTTCAAATTCCTTGATCCGATCCTTTAAAGGAGTAAGTATGCGTTCCAGATTTTCGGATGAAGCTTTGTTGAAATGCTCCGCATTGGTCATGAGTACCTGGTTGGAGATGTGCTGAAACTGCTGCAGAAACTTCTCCCGGAGTTGCTCCAACTCACGGGCCTGTTCATGCATGCGTGTCCGCAAGTGCTCATAATCTGACTCGGTTTTGGTAAGGGCATTGGTCAACTCCATAGTCTCGGCCTGTGCCTCCCGTAACTGCGCCTTCAGCTCCTCCGATTCCAGCGCTTTCTGTTTAGCCTGTCCCTCAGCCACGCCTTTTGCAACTGTGGCTGCATTAGCATTTTCCTGCAGGGCGTTGATTTTGCCTCTCATTGCCACAAAGGCCAACACAAGACCAACCAAGAATGCCGCTATACCTACCAATATCTCCATACTGTAAAGGTATGTTTTTTTAGCATTCCTTACTATATGCTAACTATTTTAGTTTTGCTACAGCGCTTATACCTACCTTATACCTTCCCATTCCGCATAGAACTGGTTCAGAAACGCTTCCATGTACAAGTGACGAGTTTCCGCCATGGCTATAGCAGAAGGCGTGTGCATGCGCTCTTTCAGCAGCAGGAGTTTTTCATGGAAATGATTGATGGTAGGTCCTGCACTTGATTTATAGGCCTCGAAAGAGTCATGCTGCTCAGGTGAGACTTCCGGATTATAAAGTTCGCGGCCTTTGTGTCCACCGTAGGCAAATGCCCTTGCTATACCTATCGCACCAATTGCATCGAGGCGGTCGGCGTCCTGCACAATTCGCCCCTCTAAAGTTTCCATGGCTGAAGAGGTGCCAGCTCCTTTAAATGATAGGTCGCTCACGATTAAACAAACCTGCTGGATAATAGATTCTTCAACCCCTTGTTTCTCTAGCCAAGCCCTTACCATGCGAGGGCCCACGGATTCGTCGCCATTGTGAAACTTGTGGTCACCGATGTCGTGCAGCAGGGCGGCCAGCTCCACTATAAACAGATTTGCACCCTCTTCTTTTGAAGCAATGTGTAGTGCGTTTTTCCAAACCCGGTAGATATGCCACCAATCATGGCCTGAGCCTTCACCTTGCAGCAGTTCTTTTACATATGTGATGGTTTTGGCTATAATATCTTGTTTTTGCATGGCGTTACGGGTATGTATTTCGCCAAAACTGCAAAATATACCGCAAAGCAGCAACGGACTTAATTATACCTGCTGTAAATCAATTGACTTGTTTTTTATAGGCGTCAGACTTAGGTGTGTGACAAGTTCCAACTCAAGCAAGGCTGCCCAAGCCTGTAAGTATAGCACAACATCATCCCGGAGATTGTGCTTTAAACAGCGCCGGTTTGGCGGTAATGCATCTAACACAGCCGGGTCTGAAAGGCGCTCGAGGTATGCCAAATCTGTAGGGCTCAGCCCCCAAGCCAGCATTTGATCTATGATTTCATCCATGGGAAGACCGCTCTGTGGGCAGTAGTCCCGCAGCTGCTCCGTCCAGTCGCCGTGTCGCCACATGGCGGCTCCGTGTATCTGACCTTTGTCGTAATGGGTAATGGTTTGGGCCAAATGGCCGCAGTTGCAATTGCCCATATGTCCCCATTGGTAATTGTCGCCTAGGGCGAGGCGGTCTGCCGTCTCACGTATGGCCGCTACCAGTTTTACCGAACTCTTTGCCATAAATGTATCAGTGAATAGTGGTGATAATTTAAGAAAATGCATGAAGCATACTCTTATAATATAAAGCGTGCGTTGTTCTAAAATGTTTTGAAAACCCGTCTTCACTTTTATACCTGCTGTGGTCTCTTTACCTTTGCAAGTACAGTTCCGCTCTTAGTGAACATTATTATATGCGCCTTATACTTTGCCTTTTTAGCCTTTCGATTCTTAGCCTTTATCTTTTTCCAGTCACAGCCAGTGCCCAGATTCTGAATATCGAGCGCTCCCGTGTGGAGCGTGACACAGCCAATTATCTGGCGGGAAAGGCGGGACTGAATTTTTCGATGTTTAACCGCAATGCAGGACGCAATAATCCCAACAACTTTCTGCAGCTCACTTTTACCGGAGACCTCGCCTACATATCCGGCCAGCATAGCTACTTGCTCTTAAACTACTACAACTACCTGCTGGTGAACTACGACTCGCGGGAGCTGCGCAATACCGTGGCCAGCAATGGCTATTCGCATTTCAGGGTAAACCTGATGCGGAAGCGAAGACTGTCTTATGAATTGTTTGCCCAGTATCAGGCTGACTTGGCCCGGGGACTTGATCGCCGTGTCCTGACAGGAGCAGGCCTAAGGTTTGCCTTATACCAATCGGATAAAACAACATGGTTTGTTGGTACTGGTTTGATGCACGAACATGAGACTTGGCAGGATCCGGAGCAGGAGGGGGTGACCCGAGTAGCAAACTTGCCCAAATCCACAAATTACATCAGCTTGCGCTCCAAATTATCAGAGCATGTCGAGACAAATAACATAGCCTACTATCAGACAGGATACGACCCCAGTATCAGTCGACTGCGCAATCGGATCAGTGGCGATTTAGGGCTTAATGTTAGACTAGTTAGCCGTGTATCGATGCGCACCAATTTCACTTTTACTTTTGAGGACAGGCCCATCGTGCCCGTGACGCGATTCATCTATACCATCACCAACGGCCTGCAGGTTGACTTTTAAGAGACGCCACCTAGACTTATTACCAATAGTAAATAGCACCTGTTTGCGGGTGTTTATATAAAACTTTTGTAATATTAATAGCATCCAGTCAAACAAAGTAGGCTGTAATGGCGTATGCTGCGGCATAGGGTATATGTATTAAAAATACGGGCCTTTTGCAATAGTGCTCCTTAATACACCAATTCCTAAGCTCTCATTCTATTTTTTATTTATTTGATAATCAAATACCCGGCTTATACCGGAGTGCCATACCTGCGCACATTTGTACTTTATTGATCGATGGAAAAAACTTCTAAAATTTACATTGCCGGCCACCGGGGCATGGTGGGCTCGGCCATCCTGCGCAAGCTCGAGGCCAGCGGCCACACCAACATCATCACCTGCACCTCCTCCGAACTGGACCTGAGAAACCAGCAGGCCGTGCAGAACTTCTTCGAGACAGAGAAGCCGGACTACGTCTTTCTGGCCGCCGCCAAGGTGGGGGGCATCCACGCCAACAACGTTTACCGGGCCGAGTTCCTCTACGACAACCTCATGATCGAGGCCAACATCATCCACTCCGCCCACCTGAGCGGGGTGAAAAAGCTGATGTTCCTCGGATCCTCCTGTATCTACCCGAAGATGGCTCCGCAGCCACTCAAGGAGGAGTACCTGCTCACTGGCCCGCTGGAGCAGACCAACGAGCCCTACGCCATCGCCAAGATCGCCGGCATCAAGCTATGCGAGTCCTACCGCGACCAGTACGGCAGCAACTTCATCAGCGTAATGCCCACCAACCTGTATGGCTACAATGACAACTACGACCTGCAGAACTCACACGTGCTACCGGCGCTCATCCGCAAAATACATGAGGCAAAAGACAACGGCGCGCCTGCTGTTACCGTATGGGGCACAGGGAATCCTAAACGAGAGTTCCTTTTTGCGGATGACTTGGCCGAAGCCTGCGTATACCTAATGGAAAACTACGACGGCCGCGAGCTGGTGAATATCGGAACAGGAGAGGATGTTTCCATTAAGGAACTGGCCATGCTCATAAAGGATGTGATCGGTTTTGAGGGAGAACTGGAATTTGACACTTCCAAGCCTGATGGAACCCCGCGCAAACTGATGGACGTGAGTAAACTCCACAGCCTTGGATTTAGACACAAAATAGAACTGCGTGAAGGTATAGCCTTGGCCTATGCCGATTTCAAAGAAAAATACGTGACTGCTTAGTCATACCTTATATAACCCATAAAAGAGAATTACATTAAAGAAGTATATCACATGAAGACAGCCCTTATCACTGGCGTTACCGGACAAGACGGTGCCTATTTAGCAGAGCTCTTACTTAGCAAAGGATATAAAGTGCACGGCGTGAAGCGCCGCAGCTCCATGTTCAACACCGAGCGCATCGACCACCTGTATCAGGATCCGCACGAGAAGAACATCAACTTCAAGCTCCACTACGGCGACCTGACGGACTCCACCAACCTGATCCGCATCATACAGGAGACGCAGCCCGACGAGATCTACAACCTTGCCGCCATGAGCCACGTGAAGGTGAGCTTTGACACGCCCGAGTACACGGCCAACGCCGACGGGCTGGGCACGCTGCGCATCCTCGAGGCCATCCGCATTCTCGGACTGACCAAGAAGACAAAGGTGTACCAAGCATCCACTTCCGAGCTGTACGGTCTGGTGCAGGCCGTGCCGCAGACGGAGACCACGCCGTTCTACCCGCGCTCCCCGTACGCGGTGGCCAAACTCTACGCTTACTGGATCACGGTCAACTACCGCGAGGCCTACGGCATGTTCGCCTGCAACGGCATCCTCTTCAACCACGAGTCCCCGCTGAGAGGCGAGACCTTCGTGACGCGCAAGATCACCCGCGCCGCCGCCCGCATCGCCATGGGGCTGCAGGACGGCCTGTATCTGGGCAACTTGGACGCCAAGCGAGACTGGGGCCACGCCAAGGACTACGTGGAGGCCATGTGGCGCATCCTGCAGCAGGACGAGCCGGAGGACTTCGTGATCGCCACGGGCGTGACGACGACGGTGCGCGACTTCATCCGCATGGCCTTCGGTCACGTGGGCATCGAGCTCGAGTTCAAGGGCGAGGGCGTGGAGGAGAAAGGCTATGTGGCCGCCTGCAACAACCCGGAATACCAGTTGGAGATCGGCAAAGAAGTGGTTTGCGTGGACCCGAACTACTTCCGTCCGACGGAGGTGGAGCTCTTGATAGGCGACGCGACCAAGTCGAAGGAGAAGCTGGGCTGGGTGCCCAAGTACGACCTGCAGGCGCTGGTGACGGACATGATGCAAAACGACATCGAGCTCTTCAAGCGCGACACCTACCTGATGGAAGGCGGTCACCGCATCCTCAACTACCACGAGTAATCTCTTATACCTTTAACGAGGTATAGCTTAGATAGAAAACGACAGCTTCACTCCGGTGGATCTGTCGTTTTTATTTTCGATACAGGCTTGCCAAATATGTTAGCAGGCTAAATTGGGGATTAATCTAATGACGAGGTATAGCCGACCTGATGATTTTCAGGGAGACTATGATCGATGGGGACAAGGAGTTGACTTAGGTATAGGTATAGGTATAGGTATAGGTATAGGTATAGGTATAGGTATAGGTATAGGTATAGGTATAGGTATAGGCTAGAAAAGGGGAGGGCTATAAATGCAAAAAGCCCTTGCTTTCACAAGAGCTTTTAAGCGGTCTGGACGGGACTCGAACCCGCGACCTCCGCCGTGACAGGGCGGCATTCTAACCAACTGAACTACCAGACCAATACTTTGAAAATACAGAGCCATTTACTCTGAAAGATAAACCGCAGTTTAAATTCTGCGGTCTGGACGGGACTCGAACCCGCGACCTCCGCCGTGACAGGGCGGCATTCTAACCAACTGAACTACCAGACCAATACTTTGAAAATACAGAGCCATTTACTCTGAAAGATAAACCGCAGTTTAAATTCTGCGGTCTGGACGGGACTCGAACCCGCGACCTCCGCCGTGACAGGGCGGCATTCTAACCAACTGAACTACCAGACCAGACTGTTATTCCTTAACGCTGTCCGTTAAAGTGTCACAAATGTAGAGGGTAATTTTTGATTCTGCAAGAGTAGGCCCACTTTTTACCCCTATATTTTTTAGCTCAAATATATAACTTGCTCATAACCAAATATTCTATTTTATTAATTCCGTATAAATTTCTCACTTTCGCTGTAGCATTAACGGAAACTGTTAAATTTGTGCTTCAATCAGCAATTAGAAAATATGCTTTTGGATTTTGAACAACCTATAGCCGCCCTCGAAGGCAAACTGCAAGAGATGAAAAAACTGGCTAGCGAAAGCCAAGTGGACGTATCAGAAGCAGTTAAAGCGCTTGAAGAAAAAATAAAGACGCTTAAGAAAGAGACATATGCCAACCTAACGCGCTGGCAGCGTGTACAGCTCTCTCGTCACCCTGACCGACCTTATACCTTAGACTACATTGCTGGTATCACCTCTAAGTTCGTAGAGCTGCATGGCGACCGCACTGTAAGCGATGACAAGGCCATGGTAGGCGGATTTGGTGAAGTAGACGGCCGCAGTATCATGTTTATCGGTCAGCAGAAAGGCCGTAACACGAAACAGCGCCAAATGCGCAATTTCGGTATGGCCAATCCGGAAGGCTATCGCAAAGCGCTCCGTCTCATGAAAATGGCTGAGAAGTTCGGACGTCCGATCGTTACATTCATCGACACACCGGGTGCGTTTCCCGGTTTAGAGGCCGAAGAGCGCGGACAGGGGGAGGCGATTGCCCGCAACCTGAAAGAGATGTTCATGCTTAAAGTGCCGGTTATCTGTATCATCATAGGAGAGGGAGCCTCTGGCGGTGCCTTGGGTATAGCCATTGGTGACCGCGTGATGATGCTCGAGAACACTTGGTACTCCGTTATATCCCCTGAGTCTTGCTCGTCCATTCTCTGGCGCAGCTGGAACTACAAAGAGCAGGCCGCTGAAGCTCTTAAGCTTACCGCCACCGACATGCTGCAGCATAAGCTGATTGACGGTATTATCAAAGAGCCGCTTGGAGGCGCGCATGTTGAGCCGGATCGTATGATGCGCACCCTAAAGAAAGAAATCATCAAGATGCTGGACGAGCTGGAAGGTGTAGATGCCGGAGATCGTATCATGCAACGTATCGACAAGTTCTCTTCTATGGGAGTAGTGCTTGAAGGTTAGAGAGCTATGTTGTTTTAAGAGTTTGTGAGTTGAGGGTTTAGTGAGTTGGGTTAATTCTGAACATTAAACCCCTAACAGCATATAAAGAGAGGTGGCGAGGCATTTAAGCTTTGCCACCTCTCTTTGTTTTAATATCTTTAAGCTGATGAGTAAATTGTAGATATACCGATTCAAAAATATGTAATCATTGATTAAGCTTCTAATCCTCAAATACCTTACATCATAAACCCCCAAACTCTAAACTAAAATTATGAAATTACACGTGATAGATACTGGCTTTTTTAAACTCGATGGCGGCGCTATGTTCGGGGTAGTTCCCAAATCGCTTTGGCAGCGAACCAATCCCGCCGATGAGAATAATTTATGCACTTGGGCGATGCGCTGTCTGCTGATAGAGGATGGCGACCGACTGATTCTGATCGACAATGGTATTGGAGACAAACAGGATGCCAAGTTTTTCAGTCACTATTACCTGCATGGGGATGCCACTCTCGAAAAGTCCCTGCATGCTGCCGGTTTTTCTCATGCTGATGTAACGGATGTTTTTCTTACCCACCTGCACTTTGACCATTGTGGCGGCGGCGTAAAATATAAGAACGGCGATGGTGCTCTTGAATTGGTTTTCCCGAATGCCACCTATTGGTCTAACCCCGACCACTGGAAATGGGCCACTGAGCCAAACCCCCGCGAGAAAGCTTCTTTTATAAAAGAGAATATTCTGCCTATGCAGGAGAGCGGTCACTTGCAATTCATAGACCCTGCCAAACCATCACCTTTTCCGCAGTTTGACATTTTCTATGCAGACGGTCACACGGATAAAATGATGGTGCCGATCATTCCTTATAAAGATCGTAAGGTGGCTTTTATGGCTGACCTGCTGCCAAGTACAGGTCATATTCCCTTGCCATACGTAATGGGTTACGACACGCGGCCTCTCCTAACACTCGATGAGAAAGCCCGTTTTCTAAAGACCGCTGCTGAGGAGAATTATGTGCTGTACTTAGAGCACGATGCTGTAAACGAATGCTGCACGGTGCAACAGACCGAAAAGGGTGTCCGTTTAGATACCACATTCTCACTAAACGAACTCTAATCGTATGCAGGTAGGGCTGGCGCTGTCGGGAGGTGCAGCCAGAGGTATAGCACATCTGGGCGTACTCAAGGCTCTCGATGAGATCGGTATTAAGCCAAGTATCATATCTGGTGTGAGCTCAGGGGCGATCACAGGTGTATTCTATGCTGCAGGATTCACGCCTGATGAAGTGCTAAAGCTCATCAAAGAACTGCGGATTTACCGCATTATGCGGCTGGCTATTGGCCAAGTCGGTATTATGCACCTTGATGAGGTAGAAAAGCTGTACTATAAGTACCTTGGAGAAAACGCCACTTTCGAGGATTTAAACATTCCCGTTATCATAGGGGCAACTGATATGCATGCCGGACGCACAGTCAATTTTTCGAGCGGTAATCTAATCAAGCCGTTAATAGCCTCCTCTGCCGTTCCAGTTCTTTACAGACCCGTGCGATATCAAGGTATGCTATTGAATGATGGCGGTCTGCTCGACAACATGCCGGTTGAAGCTTTGGTGGGGAAATGTGATGTTAAAATCGGAGTGCATAGTAATCCCTTGAACCATGACGCCCGCATAACCAGCCTTCGAAGTATGATAGAGCGCACGGCGCACCTTGCCATTAACAATAATGTGAAACTTCGAATGCATTTGTGCGACTATTTCATTGAACCAACTGATCTAAAGTTTTACCGGTTAATGAGTTTTAGCAAAGCGGATGAAATGTTTGAGATAGGATATCGTTATACAATGAGTATAAAAAAGGAATTATTAAAATATACTTAATTGTATATATTTGCCTTAAAATAGGCTTAAAAGTATGATTGTTACTAGAATGGCTTAGTTTTTATAAATTTAATTAGAAAAACTTAGATCAATTTTGTAGCTTACACGTACTTTGGTAATAAACTCTTTAGCCTATGTTAAAACGTATATTCACTCTTTCTATTTCACTTTTATTGATTTTTTCTTCTCAGGCTTGGTCTCAGGAAAATGAAAGTTCTTTGATCAGAGCTAAAGTGAAACATGGCTCATTATTGTTAGGAGGCAATATGGGCGGTAACTACTTGGTAACCTCTAAAGAGGTCGATGACTTGGGAACCAAAGTCAATGCACGGCAGATCAATTTTATCATGCGTGCTAAAAATGGTTATTTTGTAAGAGAGGATTTAGCAGTCGGGCTCGATCTTAACATCACCCATAAAAGCTCAAAGATTACAGATTTTTCTGACAGTAAACGAGAGCCAAATCGCGAAACACTGGCCTTAGCGGGGCCCTTTGTCCGTTATTATCTGCTAAACGGTGTTTTTGGCGAAGCCTCTGCTCTGATTGGCTTGCACAACTTCAATGATGCGAATAAAAAACATAAGGCTTTGGAAGGTGGCATCGGTATTGGATATGCACATTTTATTAATGAGAAGTTCTCATTGGAGCCGATCATCTCTATGCGTTATTTTCAGAAAAAGGATCGCGATGGTAAACTCTACCAAGAAATGGGACCTACCATTGGCTTCGGTTTGCAGGTATACCTGCTCAGAAAGAAAGCTCACGTTATCAAACAGGGGCTGTAATCTTTTCCCGATTTAAAATATTATATACTATATTTGGAATGCTAATCCATTGTCTCGTTTCGAGCACTGGATTAGCATTTTTTTATAGTCTGATAATATGTTAGCAAAAGCACTCTCTAAACTTCTTTTTAAAATTGCAGGCTGGAGATTAAATGGAAATTTGGCACCAGACCAGCGCCGTTGCGTGATGGTTGCGGCACCACACACCAGTAACTGGGATTTTATTTTCGCCCGCGCGGCTTTTTACATGATGGAGGCTCCCATTCGGTTCACCATAAAAAAGGAGTTTATGAAATTCCCTTTTGGAGGTTTACTAAAAGGTATGGGTGCACTGCCAATTGACCGCTCTAAAAACACCCGCATGGTGGACGCCATGATTAAAATCATAAAGGAGACACCGGGCGATATGTGCGTGCTCGTGACACCAGAAGGAACTCGTAAGTATCAGCCGCGCTGGCGTATGGGCTTTTACCATGTGGCCATTGGGGCTGGTGTACCAATTGTATTAGGCTATGTGGACTATGCCAAAAAAGAAGCCGGCATAGGACCAACCATCCATCCATCGGGCGATATCGAAGCCGATTTAGAAAAAATTTACGCCTTCTACAGAACCAAAACAGGTAGATTCCCAGAGCAGGGGGTAAGGTAAGTTTTGAAGTTTGACGCTTTAGGGATTTAAGTATGAACATTGAAGATCTAAGAGCCTATTGCCTAGGCTTAAAGGGCGTTACGGAGGATGTGAAGTGGGACAATGACCTTTGCCTTTTGGTGGGTGGCAAAATGTTTTGTGTGACCAATTTGGAAGGAGAGTCACGTATATCGTTTAAAGTGCCTGAAGGAGATTATGGAGAGATCTCAACTTTAACAGGCATTATTCCTGCTCCTTACATGGCTCGAAATAAGTGGGTGCAAGTGCAGGCTTGGGATCGTTTCGCGGATGCAGAGTGGGAGTTTTATGTAAAGCAGTCTTATGAGCTTGTTAAAGCTAAGCTCACGAAAAAGCTGCAGAAGGAAATAGACTCGGAGTAAGTAAAGCCTAACAAGTTATAAAGCAGAAGAGCCGCTGACATTTCAGCGGCTCTTCTGCTTTTAAGGTATAGGTCTTTTTAAGCGATCTGCCTTAAGTCTACAGGTATAACACGCGATATACCTGCCTCGATCATGGTAATTCCATACATCACGTCCGTAGAGGCCATGGTGCGCTTGTTGTGCGTTACCACAATAAACTGCGACTCGTTGGAGAAGGTGCGGATGATGTTATTGAACTTGTCGATGTTTGCATCATCCAGCGGTGCGTCTACTTCGTCGAAGATACAGAATGGTGCCGGCTTGAGCAGGTAGATGGCGAAGAGGAGGGAGATGGCAGTCAAGGTCTTCTCTCCACCTGACAGTTGGTTGATCGTCAGCGGTCTTTTTCCTTTAGGCTGCGCCATGATCTCAATGCGTGAGTCCAGCGGATTCTTTGGATCAGTGAGCACCAGATCGCAATTGTCCTCCTCGGTAAACAGGCTGCGGAACACGCGTATAAAGTTCTGCTTAATCTCATTAAATGATGACAGGAATTTCTCTTTGGCTACCGTGTCGATTTCGTTGATCGTGTCGATCAAGGCGTTTTTGGCATTCACCAAGTCGTCTCGCTGTTCGGTGATGAACTTGTTGCGCTCTTCGATCTCGACGTAAGCTTCGGCAGCCATGGCGTTTACAGGCCCCATTTTATCTAGTACCGATTTCGCCTCAGCAATGTTCTTGCTCAGTTCTTCGTTGCTCAGTTGGAAAAGGCCATCGTGCTCCAGTTCAGGTATAGGCTGCTCCAGATCCTCGGTGGATATGTTAAACTCAGCTGCCAGACGCTCCTGCACCGACACCAACTTAATCTTCGTGTCGTTGATGGCCTGCTGCATTCGCATCAGGAGTTCATCGGCATTCTGGCGCTTGCGCTGTAGTTCTCGAATGGTCTTGTCCTTCTCATCCAGTTCACCGCGCAGGCTGAAGTACTTTTTCTCCACAGCATCCAGTTCGTAGCCGAACTCACGGCGGGCTTCGATCATGGCCTCTACCAGCGCCTCGTTCTCTTCAATAAACTCAGTCGCCAACACGGTTTCCTCTTCTGACTTTTCCAATTCCTGACGAAGTCCCGTTATACGCTCCTGATTGGTTTCAACCGTTTTCTGCTTATAGCTAATTTCCTGCTGAAGACTACCGAAGCGGTTTTTTAGCTGATGGAACTGAATGTTCTCTTGGTTATACATACCAGAGATCACTGTAATCTGCTCTTGCTGCTGGTTGATCTGGGAGTTGAGTACCGCCAAGCGCTCTTCCAGCTGCTTCAGCTCCTGCATGTCCTCCTCAGCCTGCGGCGAAACCTGCTGACTCTGCACGTACAAGTCGTCGAGACGCTGCTGTAGCTCCTGCTGCTTCTGGTCGAAGTTTTTGCGATTCTGCTGGTGCTGCTCGTTTTTGATGCGGATCGTCAGGAGGTCCTGCTGCTGCTTGGCAACTTCCTTTTCGAGCTGCTTAATAGCCTCTTTCTGCGATTCGCTCTTATAGTTGAGCAGAATCTGTTGCTGGGCATTCACACGGCTCTGCATCAACTCCGCTTCCTGCTGCAGTTGCTCCAACTCCTCAGCCAGCTTCTCGAGGTTTTGCTTTCGACCCAGTCGGCTACCGTCGAAAAGGCCCACTGAACCGCCTGAAAGACTTAAAGGTTTCTTAATTGCCGAGCCGTCTTTCAAGATGATCGTGCGGTAGTCCTCGGTTGAGAAGTCCTCTTCGGTCTCATCGCTGATATAGACGTTGCGAAGCATATACTTGAGGAGACTGCCATACTTCTTATCAGCCTTCACCACCTCATAGGCCGCTTTTAGGCTGCCATCGCTGAACGTTGCCGTCGGTTCAAGCTCCTCTATTTCGGTGAGGATAATGAAGTTCGCTCTGCCTTTGTTGTGCTGCTTGAGCAAGGCAATGGCCTCCACGGCATCCTGTAGCTCTTCCACTACAAAAAAGTTCATGTAAGGCTCGAGGTAACTTTCTATAAGCGACTTATAATCAGGCTCACAAACGATGATATCGGAAAGGAGAGGGGCAGGCTTGCGCCATTTATCGGACTGTGCCAGATACTTGATCGCCTCGGGGAAGCCCTCCATGTTCTCCACCAGTGACTTGGTCAGGTTATACTGGTTTTGTCGGGCATCAAGCGTTCGGTTCAGCTCGACAAACTGCCCTTTTAGAATCTCTATATCGCCCTCTGTTCTCTCGATATTCTGTAGCAGCGACTCCTCTTTGGCCTGCAGTCGCACCAGTTCGGATGTCTTATCCTCCAACTCGGCCTGTGCCTCTTGCAGCTGTTCCGCAAGTATAGCCGCATCTTCATCAGCTGTGAGTTGTTGCTGACGCAACTGGTCCAAGTCATTCGTCAGGTTCTGAATTTGTACCTGACTAATTTCAAGGGACTTATTTAACTGGAACACGGCATTCTGCTTCGTGCGCTGCTCCTGTGTCAGTTCTTGATAAGCCTCCTGCATACTCTGTTTCTGTTCGTTGGCTTCCTGCAACTGCTCTTTGAGTGCGCTTACCTGTTCTTCAGCACCCGCAAAGCCATCCTGCACCTCTAGCAGTTCATCGCGCAGCTCCACAATGCTCTCTTGGGTATGCTCCAGATTGGCCGTGTCCTGGCTGATCTGCTGACGAAGTTGCGTCATGCGCTCTTTCAGGAAGTTGCTTCGCTCAGACTTCAGTTTGATATCGTTCTCCAATTGGCGCAATTTGGCTGTTTGCACCTGCATGGTTTTCTGCATTTCAGCCAGCTGCTCTTGCGTCTGGTTCAGTTCAGCTTTCTGATCAGCTATAGCATCTTCGGCCTCTGTGACGGCCAGCACATACCCCTCTTTCAAGTTGGTCTCCTGCTGCAAATCTTGGTCTAAGCGCTGCAGCGTATGCTGATATTGCTCAATGTTGCGGCGCGAAAACTCCAGACTGTATTTCTTATAGTCATTCTTTAACTGGAAGTACTTAATCGCCTGTTTGGCTTGACGTTCCAGTGTCTTCATATTCTTGCCGATCTCAAACAGAACGTCTTCGACACGCTCTAAGTCTGCATCAGTCTCCTCCAGTTTTTTGAGGGTTTGCTTCTTGCGCACACGAAACTTGGAAATACCAGCTGCCTCTTCAAAAAGCAAGCGACGCGAGTTTTCTTTGTCGTTCAAGATCTCGTCCACCATCTTGAGCTCGATGATGGCATAACTGTCAGAGCCTATACCTGTGTCTAGGAAGAGTTCATTAATATCCTTGAGACGGCAGGTCACGCCGTTGAGCATATATTCGCTATCCCCGTTACGATAGTACTTGCGCGTAACGGTTACCTGTGAGTACTCAGTAGGGAGGATGCCCTTGTTGTTGTCGAAGGTGATGGATACCTCCGCCATTTGCACGGGCTTACGGGTTTTGGAGCCGTTAAAGATTACGTTCTCCATTTTGTCGGAGCGCAGGTTGCGGGTTTTCTGCTCTCCTAGCACCCAGCGTATGGCGTCTACGATGTTGGACTTGCCGCAACCGTTCGGGCCTACGATACCTGTAATACCCTCATCAAAATTGATGACGACGCGGTCGCCAAAACTCTTGAATCCTTTAATTTCTAATCTTGATACTTGCATTCGCGTCAGCGGAATCTATTCAAACTAAACTCAAAAATAAGACTAATTTGTTTACCATAGCGCACCACAGCAGTATAAATATGAGTGAAGTATGTGGGCAGAATACTTTATTTCTGCTATATTTGATAAGATACTGACAGCATGGAAGATTTTAAACTGATCCTATACATATTGGCCATTGTAGCATATTTCATCTACACGGCTTGGCGCAAAGCGTTTAAGACGCCTGATGACGATGGGCGCCCTGACGCACCGCAGGAGCAGCCACAGCGTGAACGGCCCGCGCCAAGGCCCATATCTACCCAGCAGCCACAGCCACGGCAGCAGCAAAGGCCATCGGCACCCGCCACTTCCTTCGAGGATATTTTGCGGGAAATGCAGACAAAGATGGAGCGGGTAAATGAGCAGAACAGACCACCTGTGGAAAAGCCAAAACCAGTTTTACAGCCTGTTATGCAGCCTGCAGCAAAAGAGCGTGTACCTATGCGAGCGCTTTCTCTGGAGGATCCTGAGCAAGCCCGTCTTTATAACAAGAAGAGGAAAGATAGAATAGAAGCCGCTGACGCGCTATATGAAATAAAGAAGCAGGAGAGAAAAGTAGTACCGAACGTGTATGGAGAACTGCTGCACAACCCCCAATCGATCCGTCAGGCGTTCATTTTATCAGAGATTTTCAATAGGAAGCAGTACTAAGGCTTTGCTGAATTAATAATTAGAAATAAAGAATTAAGAATGAAGTAACCGTTTCTCTGTATTCTTAGTTCTAAATTGAAAAATACTTCAACTAGCTATGGTACTATTAAGTGAAGACAGTACCTATAAATACTGCGTTAGAGCATAAGCTAAAATGTTAGCGCCCATTTGAAGTGACTCTTGCCGTTTATTCTCAGGGTCGTTATGTACCTCTGCGTCTTCCCATCCATTTCCTAAATCAGTTTCGTAGGTATAAAAGCATACCAGTCTGCCTTTGTGTATGATAGCGAAGCCCTGTGGTGGCTTGTTATCGTGCTCGTGTATCTTGGGTAAGCCATTCTTGAACACATATTTTTGGCTGTATATCGGATGGTCGAAGGGAAGCTCCACAAACTCATATTCCGGAAACACCTTTTTCATTTCCTTGCGGATGTACTGATCGAGTCCATAGTTGTCGTCGATGTGCAGGAAGCCTCCGCTAATGAGGTAGTTGCGAAGGTTCTGCGCCTCGGCATCCGAAAAAACCACGTTGCCATGTCCCGTCATGTGTACGAAAGGGTAGCTGAACAGTTCAGGGCTTCCCACTTCTACAACGGCCTCTTCTGGGGCAATGTTCATGTTCAAATTCTGATTGCAGAAGCGAATCAAGTTGGGCAATGCCGTTTTATTCGCATACCAGTCACCGCCACCGTTATACTTGAGCTTGGCTATTTTAAAGCTATACTTTTGCTGAGCGGCTATCAGACCGCAACACAGGATAATGCAAATACATAAAATGGTTCGCTTCATGGCTTCTTTCGCTATGATAAGGGGGCGTAAATGTCGTGCAGCACGTTTAGGGTATGGCAAGCTACCAGTGCGGCAGTTTCCGTTCTGAGGCGGCTCTGACCCAGCGTCACGGGTTTTATACCTAGGGCATAGGCTGCTTGGATTTCCTCATGTGAGAAATCTCCCTCAGGCCCAATCAGAATGCAATGTTGTCTGTCAGGTCTGTAATACTCCCTGATCGACTTGGTGGCATCATCTTCTAAGTGCGCAATAAAGGTGTCCTCAGGTATACAGGTTTTAATGAAATGCTGAAATGGAGTCATGTCATTTAAAAGAGGCATAAAGCCTTTCTGTGACTGCTTCATAGCGCTTACGGCTATTTTCTCGACACGGTCCAACCGCAATTGCTTTCGCTCTGAATGCTCACATTCCAGAAAAGTGATGGCACTCACGCCAATCTCTACTGCTTTTTCTACAAACCACTCGATGCGGTCCATATTCTTGGTCGGCGCCACGGCGATGTGCACGTAGTAGGGGAGCTTGCCGTATTCGATCTGCTTGTCAATCACCTGCAGCTGGCACTTCTTCTGATGCGCATCCTGAATTATAGCTGTATACCTTACCCCACGCCCGTCCACAAGGTATACCGTGTCGCCTTGCTGCAAGCGCAAGACACGCGTGCAATGCTTCGATTCGTCTTCGGAAAGGGTATAATGGTCGGTTGCTATGTCGGGGGTGTAGAATAAATGCATTTTTTACTCTTGACGGAAGTTTGTTACTTTTGTTTAATTTTGACAATATGTTCCTACTGGAAAAAGGTTTTTCAAAATTTTTGATTCCTATCTTAACCATAGCCGCTACTTTATATATTATAGGTATAGCTAAGTATGGCTTAGGCTTAACGTCTGATTCAATATCTTATTGGGCATCCGCTGAAAGTCTGTACTTAAACAAAAATCTATATCTTCCTTTTAGACGGGAGTATCTTTCAGATTGGCCCCCCTTCTTTAGCATTATCCTTTCAACTGGGTATTTTCTTAAGTCTGAGTATATATTTTCTTATTACGGATTTTTAAATGCGGCTATTTATATTCTTGTCGTTTATAATTTCTCAAAACTTGCTTTTCGGTTAACAGAATCTAAATTGCTGTGTGTTTTAAGCACTATAGTGCTCATAATTTCTCCTCCCGTCTATAAGACTTTTTCTTACTTATGGTCCGAACCTGCTTTTATTCTGATTACACTTTTATTCATAATAAACCTCAATCAGTATGTAACACACCAAGCTAGAAGATTTTTTTATTTAAGCCTGATCTTGGCAAGTCTTAGCGCGCTCACAAGGTACGTAGGTGTTATAAATTTAGCATTAGCTGGACTAATTATTTTATTCTTTACAAATGGCAACCAACTTGCGAAGTTCAAGAAGTGTATAGTTTTTGTTGCCCTCTCTTCTTTTCCTCTTATCCTGTGGTTATTTAGGAATTATGCCATAAACTCTACTTTGACTGGCTCTGGCAGAACAACTGAATTGACAAATGTTACATACACCGTACTTCAGTTTGCCAATGCCTGCTGGGAGTGGTTTCTTCCACCTTTGACTTTCAGGTATGGCGGTGTTATCACCTTTCTAGTAACTGCTTTGGTATTCACTATATTGATAATCAAAATACTTATAGCTATAAATTTAAGAGTAAAACAATGGAGACTGCTGCTAATATTGCTTATTTATACAATAAGCCACTTGGCGATAGTTTTAATGTCCGCCATGTTGCAGTCAAGCGATGCTCCTAACTATAGGTTAACGGCTCCTGCTTTTGTCACTTTCTTATTGCTTATTACCTATAGTGTTAAATTTTTGCCCCTTAGCAGTAGATATACTTATAAAGCAGGGTTTTTCCTAGTATTATGCTTAATAATAACTTATAACCTGTTTGCGTACCTGCACTACATTAAAAGATCCAGAGAAGCAGGAGTTTTAGGGTATAGCGATCTGAGTACAAGGAGCTCCGAGCTTATCAAAGCAGCTAAAAGCTTCGATGCCAGCTTATACACGTTCAGGGAGCCCATATTATATTCAAATTTTGCAGAAAAGCTTTATGTGAATGATGTGTATGGGGTATATAGGGTAACAGGCGGACCGAAAGGTAGAATTAGTGAAAACTTTAAAAAAAGAACTGATTATAAAATTGTTATTTGGTTTGGTGACCTGCCTAAGTTGCGAGAACTGGTAGAGACTCATCTGCCCGAGTACGATATCACCAAGGTTAGTAAATACAATGATGGCGTTATTGTTACATTAGCTTTAAATGAGCGATAGACTAGGCTATAAAGCAAAAAAGCCTCCCCGCCGAAGCAAGGAGGCTTTCTATACCTAATAAAAAGGATTAGTCAATAGAAACCTCTACCTGCGGGGCTCCTGCCAAGATGTCTTCGTTTGCGTAGTCAGCATATTTGCTGAAGTTTTTCACAAACTTAGAAGCAAGGTCAGTAGCCTTCGCATCGTACTCCTCCTTGTTAGACCACGTGTTGCGCGGGTTCAGGATTTCATTTGGTACGTGTGGGCATTCGTTTGGCATTTCCACACCGAATATAGGGTGCTTGGTGTATTCCACGTTGTCAAGCTCGCCATTCAGGGCAGCCGTAATCATGGCACGGGTATAAGGCAGCTTCATGCGCGAGCCAACGCCGTAAGGACCACCTGTCCAGCCAGTGTTCACCAGCCATACGTTCACGTTATTCTCATTCATTTTCTGGCCCAGCATCTCGGCGTACTTGGTTGGGTGCAACGGTAGGAAGGCGGCACCAAAGCAAGCAGAGAAAGTGGTTTGAGGCTCCGTAACTCCAACCTCTGTACCTGCTACTTTCGCTGTATAGCCGGAAATGAAGTGGTACATGGCTTGGCTCGTGTTCAATTTAGAGATCGGAGGCAGTACGCCAAACGCATCAGCGGTCAGGAAGAAGATATTCTTCGGAATATCCGCTCTGGATGGCTCTACTGCGTTGTCGATGTGGTGAATAGGATAAGCAGTACGGGTGTTCTCCGTTACAGACTTGTTCTCATAATCCACTGTGCGTGTTCCCTCAACAAAGCGGGTGTTCTCCACAATAGCGCCAAAACGGATGGCATCCCAGATCTGAGGCTCTTTTTCGTGCGTTAGGTCGATCACTTTGGCGTAGCAGCCACCCTCGAAGTTGAATACGCTGTCTGCTGTCCAGCCGTGCTCGTCGTCACCGATCAGGCCACGGTGCGGGTCAGCGGAAAGGGTAGTCTTGCCAGTACCTGACAGACCGAAGAAAATAGCCGTGTCACCTTCTCTGCCTACGTTTGCCGAGCAGTGCATAGACAGGGTGTTCTTTTCTTCAGGCAGGATGTAGTTCAACACCCCGAATATACCTTTCTTCATCTCACCAGCATAGCCTGTACCACCGATCAGGATGATGTTACGGGTGAAGTTGATGATGGCAAAGTTAGCTTGGCGGGTGCCATCTACTTCAGGATCGGCCTCAAATTCAGGGGCGCAGATAATGGTGAACTCAGGATTGTGGTCTTTAAGCTCTTCTTGCGTTAAACGCAGGAACATATTGTTGCAGAAGAGGTTATGCCATGCCTGTGTGTTAACGATGCGCAGGTTCAGACGATAATCAGGGTGTGCACCGGCATAGGCGTCACGCACATATAGACGACGGTCTTTCAGAAAATCAACCATCTTGTTGTACAAGTTGTCGAATTTCTCTGGGTCGAAGGCGATGTTGATGTCACCCCACCACACTGTATTCTCGGTTTTGGCGTCTTTCACAACAAAGCGGTCCTTTGGAGAGCGACCCGTGAATTTGCCTGTGTCACACATTAGTGCCCCAGTGTCTGTCAGCACGCCTTCGCCGTTTTTAAGTGCCTCTTCTACCAACTCAGCAGGAGTGAGGTTCCAAAGTACTTCCTGCGCTTCTTTGATGCCCAGGCTTTCAAGACCAACTGTACCTGATTTATTACCAGATTCTTTCATTTGAAAATAAAGGGTTTAAGTGAAGTTTTGTTTCACAACTGTGGTACAAAAATATAAAATATTAGATATTTAAATAAGATAAGAGGCATTAATTAAAAAAGGAACCGTTCAGCGTGCCGTAAGCCAAAAAATATTTGTCTGTGTTCGTTTAAACCGATATATTTACCTTCTTTGTACGCTCAACTAAACTAAACAATCAATTAACAAAAACCTATGTCTTATAAAGAACATACGCTTACAGACCAAGTAAGTGAGCAAAATGCCCCGATTGGCGCTGATCCGACCGGACCAGAGATGTTCGGGCATCCGAAAGGACTGTTTTATCTGTTCTTCGCTGAACTCTGGGAACGCTTCAGTTTTTACGGTATGCGTGCCCTGCTGGTGCTATACATGGTAAATAACCTGTTTGAGTCTTTTTCAAATCGTGATGAAATAGCAATTGGTATCTACGCAGCTTATGGCGCCTTAGTTTATGCGACGCCTGTAATTGGCGGCATGATTGCCGATAAACTGCTGGGTTATCGAAAAGCTATTATGCTGGGTGCCGTCTTGATGGCGCTAGGCCACTTTGCCTTGGCTATCGAGCATCCTATTTTCTTCTACGGTTCTCTTGCCCTTTTGATTGTAGGTAACGGTTTCTTTAAGCCAAATATTTCAACTTTGGTAGGAACGCTCTACAAAGAAGGTGATACCCGTCGCGACGCCGGTTTCACTATTTTCTACATGGGTATCAATATCGGTGCTATGGTAGCCCCGCTTGTTTGTGGATGGTTAGGTATGACCTACGGCTGGCACTACGGCTTTGGAGCTGCTGGTATAGGTATGTTGCTAGGCTTGGTTATGTTCTGGCAGGGCGGCCGCAGTGGCGTGTTCGGTAGCAATGGCCTACCTCCGGAGCCAACTGTTATTAAGGAACGTGTTGCTGGTGTCACAAAAGAGGCTTGGGTAACAATATTAAGCTTCTTGTCGCTTCCTGTGTTCGGTTTACTGTTGTTCAATGGCACACTTGATCTACCAGGTTTCGGTGAAACTGTTTTTGATGGTTCGATCATGCACATTGTGATGAACTACATATTGCTTCCCGTTATCACGCTTGTGTTGATCTATAACTTGGTGAAAGTGGATAGCGTGGAACGTCAGCGCCTTTTTGTGGTGATTCTCCTTACTTTCTTCATTACGGTGTTCTGGTCATTCTTTGAGCAGGCGGGTTCATCCCTCACACTGTTTGCAGAGCGTAACGTGAATCTGACCTTTATGAATGCGGCTCAGACAAACTCAATTAACCCATTCTTTATCATATTATTTGCACTTCCTTTTTCAGCCATGTGGGTGTTTATGTCAAAGAGGGGCGTAAATCCGTTCACTCCGGTGAAGTTTGCACTAGGTATAGCACAGCTGGGTCTTGGCTTCCTGATCTTCGCTTGGAGCGCAAATTATGCGGATACAGATGGACGCGTATCAATCTGGTTCTTAATTCTAGGTTATATGTTCATCACTACGGGTGAACTGTTTATCTCACCTGTGGGCCTGTCTAAGGTGACGGAGCTTTCTCCTAAGAAGATCGTGGCTTTCATCATGGGTATTTGGTTCTTGTCTTCATCTTTCGCTCACTATATCGCAGGTCTAATCGCCCAGCTTACTGCCGTGAGCGGTGGTGAAGGCGAGGCTGCCACAGGTATGGCATCTCTCATGGTGTACACGGGCGTATTTGAGCAAATCGCTTATGTGGCCTTCGGCTTTGCCGTACTGGCCCTGCTGCTCACACCGATTATGCGTAAGTGGATGCACGGCATTCACTAATCTTAATAATAGTATAAAGCTAAAAGGCCTGCACATTTAATTGTGTAGGCCTTTTTGTTTTTATAATTCAATTTTTGATATTGCGAACCGATTTTAATGGCCTCTCTTTAAGCCTTTATACCCTTTAATAATTTCATATAGTACAATTTTACGTCTGTCATGTTTTCTTTTTTGATAAAGCGGCTATCTGCAGCCGCTCTATTGCTCCTTTGTGTATCCTGCGAAGTAGAGACCGTTGAAGTTCAGCCAAGGCCACCGGAACCTATTGCCGTTACTTATACCATCCCGCAGGGACAGCATACCACACAGAGCCCCTTTAAGTTTATAGAAAGCCCTGTGATGCGCTTTGAGGCAACATTTGACAATTCAGCTGTCTACGCAACAACAGATCCCAAGAATCAGGCTGACATCAACAAATTGTACGGCATGTCTGATTGCGGATCAGACCACCACAGTAACAGCGCCCGCTTTGGTTGGCGCTGGTACGCAAACAGGCTGGAGATACATGCCTATACCTATCAAAACAAAAAGCGTAACACAGCCTATATTACAACGGTTGAATTGGAGAAATCGAGTAGGTATGAGTTGGAAATAGGGGAGCGGGAGTATATTTTCCGCGTAAACGACACACAGGTTAGTATGCCACGGTTCTGTGTTGGCGCGGCTGGTCTTGGCTATCAGCTATACCCATATTTCGGCGGCGATGAAACGGCGCCGCATACGGTCACCATTCTAATCAAGGACTTGTAAGCTTGCCTGCCATACCCTGATAAAACATAAAGCCCCGGACCAATAGGCCCGGGGCTTTATACTTATTGTTCTATGGGAATGTTTGATTACATCATACCACCCATACCGCCCATGCCACCTGGCATGCCGGCTGGAGCTCCACCTTCCTCAGAAGGCTCTTCTGATACCACACACTCGGTAGTAAGCAGCAGACCAGCGATAGAAGCAGCGTTCTCAAGCGCAAGACGCGTAACCTTGGTTGGGTCAATGATACCGGCCGCAAACATGTTCTCATACTTGTCATCACGAGCATTGTAGCCATAGTCAGCTTTGCCTTCACGCACAGCCTGTACCACTACAGAACCTTCGCCACCAGCATTAGCTACGATCGTACGAAGCGGAGACTCTAATGCTGTTTTGATAATGCTCACACCTGTCTGCTCATCTGCGTTGTATACGTCGATGTTGTTCAGGGCATCCAGTGCACGGATCAAAGCAACACCACCACCGGCTACGATACCTTCTTCAACAGCAGCTCTTGTTGCGTGCAATGCATCGTCAACACGGTCTTTCTTCTCTTTCATCTCCACCTCAGTAGAAGCACCGATATAAAGGATGGCAACGCCACCAGAAAGCTTAGCCAGACGCTCCTGCAGTTTTTCCTTGTCATAGTCAGATGTAGTAGACTCCATCTGCGACTTGATCTGATTCACACGGGCTACGATATCATCTTTCTGACCAGCACCATTTACGATGGTCGTGTTGTCCTTATCGATAATTACCTTCTCAGCCTGACCTAGGTAGTCAAGTGTTGCGTTCTCCAGTTTGTAACCGCGCTCTTCAGAGATCACAGTACCACCAGTCAGGATCGCGATGTCTTCCAACATAGCTTTTCTGCGGTCACCGAAGCCAGGAGCCTTAACGGCAGCGATCTTCAGGGAACCACGCAGTTTGTTTACTACCAACGTAGCAAGTGCTTCACCGTCCACATCCTCAGATACAATTACAAGGCCTTTACCAGTCTGAACAACCTGCTCCAATACTGGAAGCAATTCCTTCATGGTAGAAACTTTCTTGTCGTAGATCAGGATATAAGGGTTGTCAAACTCAGCTTCCATCTTCTCTGCGTTGGTCACAAAGTAAGGGGAGAGGTAACCACGGTCAAACTGCATACCTTCTACAGTCTTCACCTCAGTCTCTGTACCTTTGGCTTCTTCCACAGTGATCACACCGTCTTTGCCAACTTTGTCCATCGCGTCTGCGATCATTTTACCGATCTCGGCGTCGTTGTTAGCAGAGATAGTACCTACCTGAGAGATCTCAGAAGAGTTCTCAATTTTCTTAGACTGCGAACGCAGGTTCTCTACTACAGCATGAACCGCCTTGTCGATACCACGCTTCAGGTCCATTGGGTTGGCACCAGCCGCTACGTTCTTAATGCCGGCTGTGTAGATAGCCTGAGCCAATACAGTGGCGGTAGTAGTACCGTCACCAGCTTGATCAGCAGTTTTAGAGGCTACTTCTTTTACCAGTTGCGCACCCATGTTTTCGATAGGGTCTTTCAGCTCGATTTCTTTCGCTACTGAAACACCGTCTTTCGTGATGGTAGGGGCACCGAATTTCTTATCGATGATTACGTTGCGGCCTTTTGGACCCAAGGTAACTTTTACAGCATTTGCCAGTTTGTCAACGCCAGACTTAATCTTGTGGCGAGCGTCCGCATCAAATGTGATGTTCTTAGCCATAGTTATATTGCTTTGGTTTTAATTAAATAGAATAGATTAAAGGATAGCCAAAAGATCTGACTCACGCATGATCAGGTAGTCGTTGCCATCAACTGAGATCTCAGTACCTGCGTACTTGCCATACAACACTTGGTCGCCTACTGCAACCTGTGGCTTCATCAGAGCGCCTTGCTCAGATACTTTGCCTTCGCCTACAGCCACGATTTCGCCGCGCTGTGGTTTCTCTTTAGCAGTGTCCGGGATGATGATGCCAGACTTCGTTTTTTCTTCTGCTGCAGCAGGAGCTACGATCACTCTGTCTGCTAATGGTTTAATGCTGATTGACATAGTTTGTTATGTTTTTATTTTTTGTGGTTAATGATTTAACGTTGAAACCATACAGCTTCTATCATTTCCTGTGCCAAGCCTCATTTTCTGCCATTTCAGGCCATTTTTTCAGTTTTGAGGAACTTTATACCTGACAAACCTGACAGGCTCTGTCAGATAAGGGACAGCTTGGAATGACAGTGTCAGAATGGAAGCGGTATGAAACAAAAAAGCCGACCCAAAAGGCCGGCTTCTCTTTATATTGGTTTTATGCTTACTTGGCAGTGTCAACCATTTCAGGAATATCAGCAGCACCCGGTATTGACATGTCTTCTTCACCTTCAGCACCCGGAAGGGCAGCAGGGGCAGCTGGCATACCAGACTGACGTGCACGCTCCTCATTCACGCTGCGGATAGTTGTGTCGCCTGATGTGTCGATCATCATGTGTGTGCTCAGTGTCAGGACAACTAAAGCGATGGCAAAGCCCCAAGTCAATTTCTCAAGCAGGTCGCCTGTGCGCTTCACACCCATTAGCTGGCTGGCACCGCCTCCGCCAAACTGGCTGGAAAGTCCACCGCCTTTAGGATTTTGAGCTAATACTACCAGTACAAGAAGTACGCAAATGAAAAGAATGATACTAATGAGGGCGATATACATTTTATGTTATGTTTTGTAATTTCTCTATCTGTTCGGCAAAGTAAGACTTTTTTTCCGGATATTTCAAAATAAGCTGCTCATAAATTTTAAGGGCTTTTTTGGTCTTACCCTGTTTGAGGAAGATGGAGGCTAGACTTTCGGAAGCCATCCCTTTCTTTATTTTAGAGCTCTTAAGCGACAAATCCTCCTGTGGTTCAGGCTTTAGCTTCACGCTGGCCATGGTCTTGAGCCTTGGGTTGAGCTTCAAAAACTGATCAATTATGTTAAGCTGATGGCTTAGTACATTGGCCGTTGGCTGTATCGCTTTTTCGAGTTCGTGGGTCTTGCTATATTCTAGGATAAGCTCAGGATGGAAACTTTGCGGTCGCGGACGGGTATAGTCGTCCTTCAGCTGCAGTACTTCGCCCATACGGCTAGATCCCATCGCGTAACCTAAAGCATCTTCGGCATATAGTCGATCAATCTCATCAAAGGAATAGTTGATCTCAGCATCCTCCGGCTTAATTACTGGCTGCTCTTCCTCCTCTTCAAATAGTTCTGACTCGCTGGTAGGAGGTAGTATGGCTGTCTCTTCAGGTATAGCAAGTGCTTTCTCAGTTACTTGCTCAGGCATAGGCTCTTCTGAAAACGCTTCTACCGTCTCAATATCGGCAACGTCGATAGTCTCTCCTTCCGACTCTTCAATTTCGTCAAGGGCTTCAGCCGTTTCTGCAAAATGGCCGACCTCTGTTTCCTGCTCGAGTTGATCTGTACTTGTCTCCTCTAATTCGCGCTCACTCAGCAAATCCGTTGAAGAGGAACTGATGCTATTGAATGTAAAGAGCAGGGCTAGTTCAGAGTCTATCTCCGCTTCGGGGTTCTCTTCCTCGACTACGTCTTCAATATCAGTTAGATAGGGCTCAGGGAGCGAAACAGTAGGAGTATATACCTCTTCCAAGGTTTCTTCCTGATCAGACATCTCCTCAGCTCTAGTTTCACCTACTGTTACAGCAGTGTCTACTTCTTGAATATTATCTGTATCATGAGCAGATAAATGATCATTTGTCAGTACTGCTTCGTCATCCTGCTCCTCAATAGGCTCATCTGCTATAGCCACAGTTTCCAAAATAGGAGAGGTGTAGATGATGCGCTTAAGCAACTGACGATCTGTGGCGTAGGATGAGGCACGGCGCAAGCGCTGGGTAGAGAGCATGCTGCCTTTGTCATAAGCTGATTTTGCCAGCAGCAAATGAGCCGTCTGGCAATAGGGGAAGGCGGCCGCCACCTGTTCCAGCTCATTTTGCTGCTGGTCAGTGATGTTGGATGCCTGCTGTATCAGTTTAAGAAAGGCGGATTTATTCATGTAAAGGGTGCTGTCGCTCAAAAATGACTACCAGTTGGCCACGCTCTTGTTAAATACTTCCGCTATAAGGCGCTCACTCATAAGTTCGATGGCTGAAGGCGGAATATTTGTAATATCCACATTCTGAGGAAAATCCTCCGTGATTGTAAACTGCTGATCAAAATCCTGCTCAGGGTCCTTTGTGTTCACAAAGCGAATCTGTACACCCATTGTCAGTCTGTTGAGCGTGGCTTGGTCGATGTTACCATCGCGCTGCACGGCGGCCGGCGTCAGTGTAAAGCTAATAATCTGTCCTTCCAATTGCAAATCGCCATCGCGCTGCAAAATGGTTAGATTGGTGTTTCGTTGATAATAGTTCTTAAAGTTGTTGGTAACGATTTGCGTTAAGTTAGAAGGACCTTCCCCAGCGCTGTTTTCAAAGTTTTGGATAGATATCGTCTTGACATCCGCCGATATCGTCGCACCCGTGAAAGAGTATACCCCGCAGGCATTGCAGCATAGCGCCACCAGTACTAGCAAGGATAAAGCAAGATGTTTAGTTCTCAATATCATACTGCTTGAGTTTTCGATATAATGTTCTTTCAGAAATCCCCAGATCACTGGCGGCGTACTTTCTTTTATTGTTGTGCTTCTTGAGGGCCTTCAGAATCATTTCTTTTTCTTTCGATTCAAGCGACAGGCTCTCTTCCTCTGTTTCGTGCGGAATATCCTCCACTTTCTCTTCGTAGTCGTCCTCGTCGCGGCTAGCCTGCTGCATGGGCAGGTAATAAGGCTCTGGCTGCTCACTAGACTTGTATGAGCGCACTTGGCCCACTTGTTCGATATTTTCAAACAAATGGCCATGCTCTTTCAACAATTCATGGTCGTTAGGCTGACGTGTCATTAACTCAAACACCAACTTCTTAAGTTCCGATACATCGCGGCGCATGTCGAAGAGCACTTTGTACAAAAGGTCACGCTCCGAGAAAGACTGATCTGCTCCCGGCTCTTTGGCTAACAAGGCAGGCACCTGACTACCGCCCTTTTCGCGTGGGAGGTAGTGGCGCAACTTGGCAGCGTCTATTTCACGGTCGTACTCTAGTACAGAAATTTGCTCTACAATATTCTTGAGCTGACGGATGTTGCCCGGGAAACGGAAGCTCAGCAGTTCCTCTACCGCATCAGGTGTCAGGGTGATGGGTTTCACACGGTAGCGCTCCGCAAAGTCAGAGGCGAATTTTCTGAAAAGCAGATATACGTCCTCTCCACGCTCGCGCAGAGAAGGTACCGTAATAGGCACCGTGTTGAGGCGGTAATATAGATCTTCACGGAAACGTCCTTTTTCAACCGCATTTAAGAGATTGACGTTAGTAGCAGCCACCACACGAACGTCTGTCTTTTGGACCTTCGAAGAGCCTACTTTTATAAACTCCCCGTTTTCCAGCACGCGGAGTAGGCGGGCTTGTGTGCCCAACGGCATTTCGCCGATCTCATCAAGGAAAATTGTGCCGCCGTCCGTTACTTCGAAATAACCCTTGCGGGTGTCTGTAGCTCCTGTAAAAGAGCCCTTCTCATGACCAAAGAGCTCAGAATCGATGGTGCCCTCTGGTATAGCGCCGCAGTTAATGGCAATGAACTGGCCATGCTTGCGCGGGCTGAGTTGGTGGATGATCTTGGAAAAAGACTCCTTGCCACTACCGCTCTCGCCTGTTATCAGTACCGTCATATCGGTAGGGGCCACCTGTGCCGCCACCTGTATGGCATAGTTCAGCAAAGGTGAATTGCCAATAATACCAAAGCGCTGTTTTATACTCTGTATATCGATATTGCGCATGTTTTATGAATTGAGATTTGGAGATGTGCAGATTTGAAAATGGTTTTGAAGAGCAAAGGATACTATCATTCATCTTCAATTTTCAAATTTTCAAATCTCCAAATTAGTCTACCGCTTCGCCAAAGAGTGTGCCTACGGAGCAGTCGTTAACCAATACGTTCACGTAGTCACCTTTCTTATAGTGCTTCTTGTCGAAGATCACGACCTTGTTTTGGTCGTTGCGTCCGCTCAACTGCTGGTCGGATTTCTTAGAGAAGTTCTCAACCAATACGCGGTGCACTTTGCCCACATCAAGCTTGTTGCGATTCAGGGAGCATTCGCGCTGTTTTTCAATGATCTCGGCAAGGCGACGC
Organism: uncultured Pontibacter sp.; assembly: GCF_947499215.1. Lineage (GTDB taxonomy): Bacteria > Bacteroidota > Bacteroidia > Cytophagales > Hymenobacteraceae > Pontibacter. The sequence goes on along the minus strand of NZ_CANMNI010000001.1, from coordinate 188,383 downwards.
TTCTTCACTTCCAATGGGATGTCGTCCACCAACTTGCGGGCGGCCAATGTACCCGGGCGCTCGGAGTAGAAGAACATATAGGAGTAGTCGTACTGCACATAATCCATCAGCGAAAGCGTATCTTGATGCTCTTCCTCCGTCTCGGTGCAGAAGCCCGCAATCATGTCGGAAGAAATACCACATTCTTCGCCAAGTATAGCACGAATGGCATCCACACGGTTTAGGTACCACGCGCGATCATAAGTGCGGCTCATCAACTCCAGCACACGGGAATTGCCGCTTTGGGCGGGTAGGTGGATGTATTTGCAGATGTTGTCGTACTTTTTCATGGTATACAACACCTCATCCGTGATATCTTTCGGGTGGGAGGTAGAGAAGCGTACACGCAGCATTGGGCTGAGTTTCGCCACCATTTCAAGTAGCTGTGCAAAGTTTACCTGCTCTGTGCCGTCTTCTGAGGCCCACTTATAGGAGTCCACGTTCTGACCAAGCAGGGTAACCTCTTTGTAGCCCTGCGCCACCAACGCCTCGGCCTCTTTCACGATGGAATGGGCATCACGGCTGCGCTCACGCCCACGAGTAAACGGCACCACGCAGAAAGAACACATGTTGTCGCAACCACGCATGATGGAGATAAAGGCGCTTACGCCGTTGCTATTCAAACGGATCGGGTTAATATCGGCATAGGTTTCCTCACGGGAAAGCAGCACGTTCACCGCTTTTTGGCCACCATCAACTTCGTTGATCAAATTAGGCAGGTCGCGGTATGCGTCCGGACCAACTACCAGATCCACGATTTTTTCTTCCTCCAGAAGCGATTTTTTAAGACGTTCCGCCATGCAGCCGAGAATACCGATCACCATTTCCGGTTTCTTTTTCTTAAAGTAGTTGATCTGGCCCAAACGGTTGCGCACAGTTGTCTCCGCTTTCTCACGAATAGAACAGGTGTTCAGAAATACTACATCGGCATGCTCGATTTGCGCCGTGGTGTCGAAACCCTGCTCATGCATGATCGACGACACGATCTCACTGTCGGAGAAGTTCATCTGACAGCCATAGCTTTCAATGTAGAGTTTGCGTGTTTTGCCTGTATTGGTTTCTGCCGTCACCTTGGTGTCGCAAGACGCTGCCGCAGCGGCTTGTTCAGGGGTACGGTTATCTATAAAATCTAAATCAACGATTGGGTCCATGCTCTAAAATCTCTTTGCAGGTGCAAATATACTACAATCCCCTGTATTAACGTGACAGAATGGCAGAGGAATTCCTAATTTCTATCTAAGCTTTCCAGTCCCAGCGCTTTCAGGATACCCTTTGCTTTGAGCAGGCATTCTTCATACTCCTGCTCGGGTACTGAGTCATAAGTAATGGCGCTGCCCACCATGAAGGAAAGATAGCCCGTAGTGGCATTGTACTGCAGGCTTCGGATCACGACATTGAAGTCAAAATCCTGATTGGGTTTGATGTATCCGAATGCACCGGAGTAAAGACCGCGTGTGGTTACTTCCAGCTCTTCGATCAGTTCCATCGCCCGAATTTTAGGCGCACCCGTCATGCTGCCCATCGGGAAAGCCCCTTTTAAAGCATCCGAAATGGAAGACTCAGGCCTGAGTTCGCCCGTGATGGTCGATATCATTTGGGAGACCTGCCGGAAGCCGTAAATGCCGAACATCTCTTCTACTTTAATGGTGCCCGTGGCGCAAGAGCGGCGCAAATCATTCCGTACCAAATCAACGATCATCATGTTTTCAGCCAGCTCTTTCTCGTCGTGCCGCAACTGGTGCTGTAGTTGTTTGTCTTCCTCAGGTGTACTGCCGCGGCGTATGGTGCCTTTTATGGGCTGGGAGATAAGTTTGCGTTCTTCTTTTTTAAGAAATCGTTCAGGTGATGCGCAAAGCAGGTAGCGATCAAGATATTTCAGGAAGCCAGAGAAAGGGGTAGGGGAAAGCGTGTTCAGGTGAAGATATAGACTCAAAGGTGAAGGTATGGAAACCTGTTCCGCAAAGAACTCCATGCAGTAGTTCAGTTCGTATACCTCCCCGTCGCGTATGTAGTCGCGGATACGTTCCACCTTGCCGATGTAGTCGTCTCGCTTAACCCGCTGTTGTATTTGGATTATGGGTGGCTCAAAGTTTATAGGAGTGGAGGTAGAAATAATTTGCTGCTTTATATCTTCCACATTAGCACTTGATGAATAGATAGTTAAGCTGTTATGTTTAAAGCTTAAGTATATCTCTGGTTCAAAGAAAAGCACTTCAGGAAAAGCCACATGATCGGGATTGTCACTGGAGAGTTTCTCGATCTGGTTTTTCAAGTCATACCCCAGATAACCGCACAAGAGCCCCTGCTGTTGGTCGATCTGTCTTTGCAGTTTTTCGAACGTGTCTCCTCCTTGAAGTGGAATAGGCGAGCCATTTGATACGGCCAACAGATCCTCAAATCCATCATAAGGGTAAGGTATACCATTGGAGGTATAGCTTGCCACCAACTCAAACTGCTGCGCCCATACCATGGCTTTTAACCTGAAATCTTCTAGACTGCAGGGTAACTCGTGTGCTCCGATTGTCAGGGTATTCGACATGGGAAAAAATTAAAGCGCTTGCAGGGCCAGTTTTGCCTTACTATCAATACTGTTTTTGTACTCATGGCCTTTGTAGGAAAGCGCACGGTCAAACCAAGCTTTAGCTATTTCACGCTGACCCTGCTCTAGGCAGATGTAGCCGAGCTGTAGGGCGGAGTAAGGCGCATAGTATAGCGATGTGTTCCGACTTGCCTCGATAGCCTGTTCGTAGAAACGCTTTGCCTGTAGCAGGTTGTCCATTCCGTGATAAATGCGCGCCTTTCGATAAAGATACTCTGCCTTTTCAGTCAGAGAAGAGGCTTGTGGCATTCTGTTTATTACTGTAAGGGCTTCTTTGTAATATCCTCCGTCTGATTGCAGACGGGCCAGCATTAAGTACCGGTTTGGCGCTTCCTGATCTTTTACAAAACGGGCAGCATACGCATCTTCCTCCATATCTGTCTGCCCGAGCTCACTTATTTTACGGTAATGCTGCTCAGCCTTATTATGCTCCTGATTGAGCCAGTAGGCAAGGTATAGTTTAAAATGGGAAGCCTTTAGGTAATGCAAACCTTTGTGTTGCGAAAGGAATAGCTGATATAGCTTCACGGACCTTTCAAAATCGCCTTTGTACAGGTATAGATCGCCTGCCATATGATGCAGATACGGAAAAGCTATATACTGTTGACCGACTGGTCGGCGCTGGTATACCTGCAGGGCCAGATCACTTTTCTTGGTCTTCTTCAAAATATGAATCGCGACAAACTGAAAGAGCAAGTTGTCTGGGTTTGCCTTGCTTAATAGGTATAGCGATTCAGCTGAGTTTTCGTCTGTATCAGGATTAACAAGATGGCTTAGTAAAGCATGCAATAGCTGCGCCTCCTCCTGAAAGGGGTTAGTTTGTGAGGAAGCGGCATGCAGATTGGCCATACCTGTTTTGATATCACCCTGCATGCCGATAATATTTAGAAACACGCGATAGGATTCAGGCACAGATCCGATAAGCACTTGCAAAGCTCCAAGTGTTTTTCGATTGGGCAGAAACTGCGGGTAACGGCGGGCATTTTCCGCATACTGCAAATAGGCCTGCCGGATATCCCAAGCAGCGGCGAGTTTGCTGCCATACAGCAGCTTGCTTAAGCCGATCTGTAACTTGACTTCCGCTATACTGTAGCCTACCCAAGCGGAGCGCTCCTTCAAGCTGCTTAGCTGTTGTAACCGTTTTTCCTGCCTAGCTAATATACCTGTGTAGGTGGTTGGGTTTTGCTGAACGGCCCAAGTCAGAAAGTCCTGCTGATTGGCTACCAGCAGCGCAACAGCATTAGAAGGGTTTTCCTGAAGTTCACGCGCTAGTAAACGCCGGCCCTCGCCTATGCGCAGACTAATAGTTTCGGTGTAGGCTTCCTTAACTGCAGGATTGAAAACAGATCCTGCCCCTGCCGGAAGGGAGAGTAGCAGCGCCCACAACAAAAAAAAAGGATGGGCAAACGCCATCCTTTTTTCTGATATGTTCAAGCGAAAAACGCTCAAAGCCTTTTTGATTAGTATATACGCTGCTCCACACCAGCCATTACACGGCCGCAGTGCTCGCATACGATAACTTTCTTCTGAGCGGCAATGTCAGCCTGACGCTGGGGAGGAACCGTGTTAAAGCAGCCACCGCACGCATCACGCTTCACCAATACCACGGCAAGACCGTTGCGAACGTTTTTGCGGATACGGTTATAGGCTGTCAACAGACGTTCTTCAATCTGCTGAGAAGCTTTTTCGCGCTCTTGCTCCAGTTTGTTTTCCTCTTCCTCGCTTTCAGCTACGATCTGGTCAAGTTCGTGCTTCTTGTTGTCAAGATCCTTGCGACGCTCTTCCAGACGGTTTTTAGTGCCTTCGATCTCGTTGATCTTCTGCTCTATCTGATAATGCGCTTCTTTGATTTTCTTCTCAGCGATCTGCATCTCGAGTTTCTGAAGTTCGATCTCCTTCGTGATGGCGTCGTATTCGCGGTTGTTGCGAACGTTAGTTTGCTGGTCTTCGTATTTGCGGATCAGACCTTCGGCGTCTTTGATCGACTGTTTGCGTTGGGCGATGCTGTCGTTGAGTGCCGCCACTTCATCGTCAAACTTACGAACCCTTACTTCATAGCCCTCAATCTCATCTTCTAGGTCCTGAACCTCTTCAGGGAGGTCGCCTCTTACGCGTCTAATTTCATCAAGCTGCGAATCGATGTTCTGAAGCTTTAGTAATGCTTCTAATTTGCTGGCTACCGTACTTTCCATGTAGTTAATAGGTGTATCTGATAGGGTTTGTGTTTACTTCCGATAAATAGACTGCAAAATTAGTAAAGTTTTTGGAAATTGTATCATAAAAAATCTCCTTTGTAAATACCTCACTCTCATAGTGTCCAATGTCGGCGATCAGCAGTTTGCCTTCCGCGTCGAAAAACTCATGGTATTTTACATCGGCCGTCACGTAAGCATCGGCACCCTGCCGGATGGCGTCTTTGATCAGGAAACTGCCTGAGCCACCACATACGGCTACCCGTTTTATCTTTTTATCGCCAACAGGGGTATAGCGCGCACCGGACAGTTGCATGTGGCTTTTCAGGTAATCCAAAAACTCCTGCTCTTGTAGCGGCTCCGGCAGTTCGCCCACCATCCCGATGCCAACTTCTTGGTTTCCGTTTTCCAGCAGCGTGAGAAAGTGTGCCACTTCTTCGTAGGGGTGCGCCTCGAGCAACGCTTGCATAATCCGCTGCTGCTTAAAAGCTGGGAAAATTACCTCCACCCGGTTTTCCTTCACCTGCTCGGGTTTTCCCGGTTTGCCTATGGTCGGATCAGCGCTTTCGGAAGGTAGGAAACGGCCTGTGCCCTGTACCTGAAAGCTGCAGTCGCTGTATTCACCTATTCGCCCGGCACCGGCCTTGTGTATAGCCTCCAATACTTGTTCGGTGTTATCTACCGGCACAAAGAAGGCCAGTTGCATTAGTGTATGCGGTTTGGATGTTAAAAGGCGTGTGTTTAATAGCTGGAGCTTCTCGGCGATCTTGGCATTCACGCCGTTATGCACGCTGTCCAGATTGGTATGGCAGGCGTATATGGCAATGTTATGCTGTATGGCTTTGATAATCGTACGCTCGACATAGCTGCGCCCCGTCAGGCTTTTGAGCCCTTTGAAAATAACGGGATGGTGTGCGACAACCAGATTGCATCCTTTTGCTATGGCTTCTTCTATGACGGCTTCGGTGCAATCTAAGGTGAGCAATACGCTTTTTACCTCATCAGCAGCGTTACCGGTTTGCAAACCGGAGTTGTCGTAGCTTTCCTGATAGGGAACGGGGGCATACTGCTCCAGTAGTTTAATGATGTCTGCTATGGTGGGGTTGTCTTTCATAGAATATACAGTCTGATTAGATTTGGCAAAATACTAAGATCAGAGCAGCCTTGAAAGTTTATAGCACTTGTAACTGCAGATAGCCGGTCTCAGGGTGGCGCTTCAGCTCTTTGCCGTTAAAGTAAAAGGCAGAGTAGGTATAGTCGGTATAGCACTTGCCGCGGCTGACGGTATAGGCGATGTCAAGGGTGTCGGTGTTCAGGCTGTTTAAGTGCAGCAGCATCCGCACGCGCGACTTGTTGTAAATAACCGGATATGTTTCGAAAACCATGTTACCGATCGACTCATCCATACCTGTAAACAGATAGTTGAATGGCTCGTTATCAAGTGTTAGTTGAAGTGAGTCCGGATGTATGCCTTTGGTTGGATTCAGGAATGCGCTTTTGCCAGAGGCGTCCACCAAATAAAAAGCTACCGGGGCAGGTGGCTCTGGCCGCAAGGTGGCGCAGGGGCTGCAGGCCACCCCAAAAAGCAAGAGGAGCAGCAAGAGCGGGGTGACAGATTTGTTTGCTTTCATGTGAAGGTAAATTGGGTCGTGTATTGTCGGTAATAAATATAGTGCTTTTGCTTTATATAAAACAAGTACATCACAGCCTGTTTTCGCTTTATTGCCTACCTTTGTCAGGTATACTGCCGTCTATGACATTTCTTCGTTACCTTCTCTGGCCTTTTTCCTTACTGTACGGCGCCATCATGCTCGTGCGTAACTGGCTTTACGATAAGGGTTGGCTTACTTCCAAGCGATTTCCCATACCTGTGGTGGCTGTTGGCAACCTAACGGTAGGGGGCACCGGTAAAACCCCGCATGTGGAGTACCTTCTCCGGCTGCTGAATGGGTATAGCCGCGCGGTACTGAGCAGGGGGTACAAGCGCAGCAGCAAAGGTTTTGTGCTGGCTAACGAAACATCAACAGCAGCTTTGCTCGGTGATGAGCCTTATCAGTACCACCGAGATTTTCCTGAGGTAACCGTTGCCGTCTGCGAGAACAGGCCTTTGGGTATAGACAACCTATTGCAAGTGCAGCCAGAACTGCAGGCAGTCATACTCGATGATGCTATGCAGCACCGGCCGGTTACACCATCGCTCAATATTATGCTAACGGACTATAACCGTTTATTTTTTAATGACTTGGTGCTTCCTGCCGGACTATTGCGTGAACCAAGAAGTGGGGCGAAAAGATCGGATGTCATTATAGTAACTAAATGCCCACAACAACTGGAGGAGGCAGGCATGACGAAAATCGAGCGCCAAATCAAAGCCTATGCTCGTCCCGAGGCACTAGTGTTTTTTAGTGGCTTTCGTTATGGCAATTCCATACCTATGGGCAATGCACAAAAGGTAAAAAAAAGCATCATTCTCCTGACAGGTATAGCGAATGCGCAGCCCTTGCTTGATTTCCTGAGCCAGCACTATACCGTCATCCGGCACCTTGAATACCCTGATCACTACAACTATACCTTGCAAGACCTCGCAAGACTGAAGGACATTTTAAGAAAGGACCACAAAGATGAGGTCAGCGTTATAACGACACGTAAGGATGCCGCTAAGCTTGCTGATGACGCCTTATCTGTAATAACACACCAACTGCCGCTGTTTTACATCCCGATTGAGGTGTATTTTTTAAAGCAGGAGGAGGTTTTTAATAAATTAGTAAAGCGTCATGTTAGCTCTTTTTACTAAAGTTTAAGGAGATCGATTTATTAAATTCGTCTTAAATCAACTCATAGTTTGCAACGGAACGTATACGGGTTGCATGAAAATCACTAATTTTGGCTTGTGAAAAGTAAGCTCTTAGTAGGAATATGGCTTTTAGTCGGTTTGCTGTCTGCCCCAATGGTACAGGCGCAAATCATTGACGACACCACCAAAGTGTTGTACAGCCCCAGAACCACGTTTCAACTTTACGAGAACGATGTGCTGGAAGGGCGCTATCTGCTACAGCGTATCGACACCAGTACTCAGAACATGCATAATGAGCGCTTCTGGTATCAAGACACGGCTTATTTTCAGCATCTAGGCAATGTGGGCACGGCGGCTCAGCCTATTCTTTTCAGAATGCCGGACAAAATAGGGGCCCGCTTAGGCAAACCGGTGTTTAACCGTTATGCCTACCGACCTGACCGCATTAACTATTTCGACACACGATCTCCTTACTCGCACCTTTATTACATACAGGGTCAGCGCGGGGAGCAGGTATTTGAAGGCACCCATGCCAGAAACATCACGCCACGCTGGAGCGCCGGTGTCGCTTACCAGATTGTATCGGCTAACCGGCAGATAGGTCTGTCAAACCTGCGGCGGGACGGCTACGTGAGCAGCCAAGCCGTGAAGGTCTTTACACATTACCGCTCTGAGAATGAGAAGTATGACCTCTTTGCAAACTTTACCCACCTAAACCACGAGCAGATAGAGACGGGAGGTTTACAGGCACGAGAAGAAAATTTGTTCCTGTTTCAGGATGCGATCACCAATTTAGATCAGGCAGCCTCGCAAGAGTTTCGAAACAACTACCACCTGCTGCACATTTACAAACTGGCAGGAGAGAATCTAAAGCTGTTTCACGGTTTTGACTGGGGACGCCAGCGAAACGATTATGAGGATGACCAAATCCCCATGGCCGATTCGCTCGGCACGCCTTTCTTTTACCCAAGCACGCTCTACAGACACCCTCAGAGAACAGACGATCGTACCCTCTATCGCGAAATGGAGAATGTGGCAGGCGTAACCGGTAACAACAAACTGTCTTTTTACAAGGCTTATGTAAAGCAACGCAGCTCAAAGTTAGACAATCGTGTGCTGGAGCGGTTTGTCGTAGACTCTGTAGCATCCGAAAGCTATGTTAATATAGCTGAAAGCTTTGAGCAGTTGTTCGTGGGCGGCGAGCTTCGCCTGACCCACGGGAAAGCCTTAGTAGGGGTAGAGGGCGAGTTTCAGATGACAAATGACTACAAGGTAAGCGGCAATGTGCGCCTAGGGCCTCTACAAGGGCGTGTTACGCGTGTGCTTCGCTCGCCTTCCTTGGTGGAGAGACGCATGATTAGCAACCACTTTGAATGGATCAACAATTTTAACAATTCTGTGACCGATCGCATCGAAGGCACATTCGCCTCCAAAATAGGCAATCGGCAGTTTGTTCGCCTGACAGGACACTACAACCACATTAAGCGACACATTTATTTCAACGAGCAAGCGCGGCCGGCCCAGTTCCAAGGCAACCAGCACCTATATGGTGTGGAGCTGCAACACCGCATTCGCTTCGGAGCCATCAACTTCGAGAATTTCGTCGCTTATACCAACACCGACAATATAGAGACGATCCGCATACCAGAATGGCTATTTGACTCCAAACTGTACTTTGAAGGCGCCCTGTTCAGAAGGGCCCTTATTGGTCAGCTAGGAGTGCAGGTATACAGCCCGTCAGATTATCTGGCCGATGCTTACATGCCGGTGACGCAGCAATTTCATCTGCAAAACAACTTCATGATTCGCAAATACCCACTTGCCGATGTATTTATCACGGCCGATATTAAAAGTGTGAATGTCTTCCTGAAGCTATCTAATGTCGCGCAAGGACTCACAGACCCGGGCTATTTCATGACGCCTTATTATCCCGGAAACCAGTTCAGCTTTATCTTCGGTCTCAAGTGGATGTTCTTTGATTAATATTTCCCTTTATGTCTTCTCAATCAACCAAAACCATACTTCGATTACAGCTGCCCACCGACCCGCGTTGGGTGAATATTGCTGAGAAAAATATTGAGGAGATACTCGTTGACCACGCTTACTGTGAGCAAAAAGCGGCAACGTCAGGTATATCCCTCATCGTGAAGTACCCTGACAAAACAAGGCTGGTGGAGGAAATGACTGATCTGGTGGCAGAGGAGTGGAGCCACTTTGAACGGGTAATGGACCAACTAAAGAAGAGGGGCTTTGGCTTGGGACGCAACCGCCCGGACGAGTATGTGGTGGAGTTGACAAAGCACATCCGAAAAGGAGGTCAACGCGAGCGTCAGCTAATGGACCACTTGCTCATAAACGCCTTGATAGAGGCTCGCAGCTGTGAGCGTTTCAAGCTACTCTGGAAAAACATTCAGGATGAAGAGCTCCAAAAGTTCTATTACGAATTGATGGTTTCAGAAGCCGGCCATTATGTAAGCTTTGTGAAGTTGGCTAAAGAGTATATGCCCGTTGATGTAGTGGATGCCCGCCTGAAGGAACTGCTCGAGATCGAAGCAGAGATCATCCGTAATCTAGAGCCCCGCCCGGACAGGATGCACTAGTGCAGTGATCAATTATCAGTAAACAGTTATCAGGCATAGGTATACGAAAGTATTCTTTCCATTTGTAAGTATATAGTAGGCGGCTATATGTATACCTAAGTTGTTACAAGTTTGTAAAAAATGTTTACTGCTTACTTGTTATTAATAACTGCTTACTGATACCTGTAATCACGTTTTCTGTTTCTTCTTTTTGGCAGCTGGGAAGAGGATGTTGTTGAGGATGAGTCGGTAGCCGGGGGAATTGGGATGCAGTGCCAAGTCCGTTGGGTCTTCACCTACCAAATGTTGATAGTCCTCCGGATCATGCCCACCGTAAAAGGTCCAAGTGCCTCGGGCAAAGGTACCATGCATGTAACGTATTTCCCCCATCTCTTTGTTTTCCCCCATCACAACAACCTCTGGCTTTACTAAATTTTTGCGGAATGCCGTAGTTTGTCCCATAAAACCTTTAATGGTCTTGGCGTGATTCTGTGTCAGCATGGTCGGTATCGGGTCCCATTTGGCTGAAAAGGTAAACAGTTGAAAGAAGTCATTGGCCTCTGTCAGACCGCGTTCTTGTGGCTGCATGTCGATATTGGAGTACTCATACTCCAGCGGATTGCGCACCAACGTAAAATCTTTGAAAGCAAACGACTTGCTGTAGTCCAGCTTGCTCTGAGCGTTGGGATCAGCTCCGTCACCGTCGTACATCGCCTCGATAAAGTCAACGCCCTCAGCGGCCAGCGCGATGTCGTAGGTGTCGGTGGCGGAGCACATGGCAAACAGAAAGCCACCGCCCGCGCAGAAGTCACGGATGGTGCGTACAACAGCCCCTTTCAGCTCAGACACTTTTTTAAAACCGAGTTCTTTGGCAGAAGCCTCCGCATCCCGCTGCTGCTCCTGATACCAAGGGTAGTGGTGGTAGCTTGAATAGAACTTGCCATACTGTCCGGTAAAATCCTCGTGGTGCAGGTGCAGCCAGTCATACTTGGGCAGGTCACCGCGCATGATCTCTTCGTCATAGACCATGTCATACGGAATTTCGGCGTAGGTCAACACCAGTGTTACGGCATCATCCCAAGGCATTTTTGATTTAGGAGTGTAGACCGCAATTTTCGGCACTTTCTCCAGCTTCATAACATCCATGTTCGCCTCCGGGTCACTGATCTGTGTCAGAATAGTGTTGTATTGCGCATCGGATATTACGGAGTAGCTGATACCTCTTACAATGAGTTCATTTTCTAGCTGCGGTGCATGCTGAAAAGCAAAACTGCCGCCCCGGTAATTGAGCAGCCAGTCAACTGAGACGCTTTTCGAAAGTACCCAGTAAGCCGCACCATATGATTTGAGGTGGTCTTTTTGTGATTCATCCATCGGGATAAGAACCGTGGAGCTCATGGCTTTCAACGAAAGTAGCAGACCAACAGTAAGCATCAAAGTATAGCGTAATAACATCATGGGCGGCAAGGTATGGGAACAAATGTATTGAAATTGGTTCTTTTTTCAGATATTGGAGCTAAATTAGAAATCTGGCGTTCTTCCTTATACTTAACGAAGGACCGAACGTTTCGCATATAACAGCTGACCTATGAACCTGCTCGAAAATATACGAGAGAGTATCCGCGCCATCAAAAGCAATTTGCTACGTACCATCCTCACCGGTCTTATCATTTCTATCGGTATTATGTCATTGGTAGGTATATTGACGGCTGTTGACGGTATTAAGCACTCGATCGACCAGACTTTTTCGAGTTTGGGGGCCAACTCTTTTGACATACGCAAGAAGACGAACAACGGCAGAGGAAACAATCAGAGCCGATCTGACAAGGTATACCCGGATATTTCCTACGCTCAAGCTATTGAATACAAGGCGCTGATGGAGGCAAATTCACAAGTGAGCCTTTCTGCCAATGTCTCGGGTGCCACAGTTGTAAAAAGTGCCAATGACAAAACCAACCCCAACATCAACATCATTGCTGGTGACGAATATTACATTCCAAATCAAAATCTGAACCTTGAACGAGGTCGTTCCTTTTCAAACTATGAACTTGAGTTGGGATCCAATGTGGCCATTATCGGCAAAGAGATTTCTGACAAGCTTTTTCCTAAAACAGATCCGGTAGGGCAGTATGTGTCTTTTTTAGGTCGCCGATTTAAAGTTGTAGGGGAGCTGGAGAAGCGGGGTAGCAGTATGGGCGGCAGTGGCGGCGACCGCATGATTCTCATACCGCTGGAAACCGGGCGCCAGATTCCACAGACAGGGACACTTACCTATAACATAAAAACCTCAATCGCCAAGCCTGACGAGTTGACTTACGTGATGGGCGAAGCGACTGGCATTATGCGCAACGTGCGGGGAGACCGGCTCGGTCAGGAAGAGTCTTTTGAGATAAAACGAAGTGATTCCCTTATTCAAAGCTTGAATGAAATATCTGGTTACCTCAAGGTTGGAGGTTTCGTGATCGGTTTTATCACCCTGCTAGGTGCCTCGGTTGGCTTGATGAACATCATGATGGTATCGGTAAATGAGCGAACCCGTGAAATTGGCGTACGAAAGGCCTTAGGGGCAACAGCCCAGCAGATTCGCTTGCAGTTTTTGATTGAAGCAATCATGATCTGTATACTTGGCGGCATGGTCGGGATTTTCCTTGGCATTTTGATGGGGAACGGCATTGCCTCGTTGATAGGAGAGGGAGGTTTTATTGTGCCTTGGATCTGGGTAATGGTAGGACTTACGATTTGTGTGGTTGTGGGCGTATTGTCTGGCTACTACCCGGCACACCGCGCCTCCAAGCTCGACCCGATTGATGCACTCCGATATGAGTAAGGTAATAGAGCGTTATCTGCACGAACACCAACTGGTGTCTGTCATGAATAACACCAAATGGAATAAATTAGTTAGTGCAATCACTTCAGATGAAACGTTTAATCCGGCTGTAAACATTAAATACGTACTGGATAGCGACAATAAAGCAAAATTTGCCCCGGTTTGGTGGAACGAGATTGCTGCAGAAGGTTATAAACTGATTGAATGGCTCGAAATTTACCCTTTTAAAGATGAACGTGTAGGCGTTTTAGTTCCAGCTCTAAAGCATGAATATACAGCCTTTATTCAGAAGGCCTTAAAAGAAAATAATATACCTTATGTTTTAGAGAGAGGAATCTTTAGAATATACGGATATACCAGACCACACTAGAGTTTGGTATAAAATAAGAAAGGCGGGTTCATAAGACCCGCCTTTCTTATTTTATACCTGTAATAGGTTATTTCTTCTTAGCCGCAGCATCTTTCGTCTTAGCTGCTTCTTTCTCTTGATCGTAGTCTTGGTTCAAGCCAGCTAGTACTTCCTCTGTTATATCAAGCGATGCATCACCGAAAAGGATAGCGCTCTGACCTCTTGAATAGGTAAGCACCATTTTGTACCCTCGCTCTTGGCTAAGCTTCTGCAAGTAAGCCTCCACACGGTCATAGATTTTTTTCATTTCCTCGGCTTCCTCTGTTGCCAACTGGTTGCCTGTCGTCTGGCCCTGCTGCTGAAGCTGCTGCTGACGCTGAGACAGTTTTTGCTCTGTAGAGGCACGCTGCTCCACTGTCATGTTGCCACCATTACGCTGATAAGTCTGAACGTCTCTTTCAAAAGCTTGGGCTTTTGCTTGCAGATCTTTCTCAGCTTTTTCTGTCTTCGACTGGAAACGGGTACGGGCATCTTTAAAGTACTCATACTTGCTAAGCAGTGAGTCTGAGTTCACATACACAATGTCCGGTTGGGCAGAAAGGCTATCAGAAGCAGTAGTAGTGGAAGTGGTTGCACCAGTAGTTTGTGGCTTCTGTTCCGTGTTGCAAGCTGTCACAAGAGCAGCAAAAGCCACCCCCATTAGAATTTTAGATAAGTTCACAGTGATTGGTTTTTAAACTTTATTAATTGTTTCAGGCTGAAAATATAGCGCTAATTTTTAAAAATTCAGAATTTTTAATGCTTGAAAACCTCCGCATAGGTTTCTTCTGCCTCCATCAGCCCCTGCTCATTGATGCCAGTCAGGCGAACATGCTTTGTTTCGTTCACCAGCACCGGATCATACTTAGCGACTACACGCACATAGTTTTCAGTGAAGCCCTCCATGATACCGTCCTTCACATCATCCTCAAACAGCACTGTGAATTCTCGGCCTAGGTTCTGCTCGTAAAAGAAGCGCTTCTTCTTCTCTGACAGAATGCGCAACATATCGGCTCTACGGTTTCTGTCCTTAATACTCACCTTGCCCGGCATGGCAGGTGCCATGGTGTTCTCGCGCTCAGAGTAGGGGAATACATGCAGATAGCTTACATCAAGGCCGTTTATGAAATTATAAGTCTCCAAGAAATCCTCTTCCGTTTCACCGGGGAAGCCCACGATCACGTCAACTCCGATGCAGCAGTGCGGCATCAAGGCCTTAATTTTAGCTACCCTGTCAACATATAGCTCACGCTGATAGCGGCGGCGCATCAATTTTAGGATCTTGTTAGAACCTGACTGCAGCGGAACATGGAAGTGCGGCATGAAACGCTTACTCTGCGCTACAAATTCGATGATCTCGTCTTTAAGAAGATTTGGCTCAATTGAAGATATTCTAAAGCGGTCTATACCTTCAACTTTGTCGAGCTCCTGTACCAACCCATAAAATGTCTCAACACGCGCCCCATCCTGCAAACCAAAGTCGCCAGTGTTCACGCCAGTCAGCACGATCTCTTTCACGCCTGACTCGGCAATTTCATTCGCGGAGCGCACCACGTTGGCTATACTGTCCGAACGGCTATTGCCACGGGCCAAGGGAATGGTACAGAAGGTGCAGGAATAATCGCAGCCGTCCTGCACCTTCAGGAAAGTGCGGGTGCGGTCTCCGAAGGAGTAGGAGTTGTGGAAAGTATTTGCCTCGCTGATTTCGCTGGCATATACCTGCGGTTTGTCTTTTTTCTCAAAAGTCTCGAGAATATCAACCAGCTGAAATTTCTCGGCAGCACCCAGTACAGCATCAACACCCGGTATCTCACTTATTTCCTTTGGCTTGAGTTGGGCATAGCACCCAACAATGGTAATGAAAGCGTTAGGAGAGTGCTTCAGTGCCTCTTTCACAATTTTACGACATTTCTTATCTGCATTATCTGTGACAGAGCAGGTATTGATGACGTAAATGTCTGGCGTATCCGTAAACTCCACCTTTTCAAACCCGCGCTCTTGGAATATTCTTCCGATCGTGCTGGTTTCTGAATAGTTAAGTTTACAACCTAAAGTATAAAATGCTACCTTTTTCATAATCAGGGGGCAAAGATACGAAATTTAGAAATGAGATAGGCTATTAGAATATTAAGTATACCACTTGTCAACATTTGCTATAATCAGATAATTCATAAGGAGTAGTGAGGGTATAAAGGTCTTTTAAAAATCAATGTTTTGGCAAAATGCCCCTCCAAAAAAAGGGGGTTGACATAAATATTTAGTAAAACTTATAATTACCCCCTATATTTTACACCCCTTAGCGTACAACTAATTGTTTTTGTTGATACCTTTGGTTCATATTTATACCCTAACCACTTTAACCCATGGCAATTCTTCGTTTCAAAGCGCTTGAACTGGTAAGTCAGCGCAAACCGGCTGAGGTAACTCCGCCAACACATAAAATATCGGAGTATTTTGGCGAGAACGTTTTCGGTTTCTCGGCTCTCCGTGCCACCATGTCTTCTGAGAACTTCAAAAGACTCTGCAGCACGATTGAGGCTGGTGAGAAAGTAGATCGTAACCTAGCGGACGCCGTGGCTGCGGCTATGAAGACATGGGCCATGAGCAAAGGTGCCACGCACTACACGCACTGGTTCCAGCCACTGACGGGTGCTACTGCTGAAAAACACGACTCATTCTTCGACCTGACTGGTGAAGGGGACCCAATCGAGAGCTTTAAAGGAAGCGCCTTGGTGCAGCAGGAGCCTGATGCCTCCTCTTTCCCGAGCGGTGGTATTCGCAATACATTCGAGGCGCGTGGCTACAGTGCTTGGGATCCTTCCTCACCAGCTTTCCTAATTGAAAACGCCGGCACACGTACGCTTTGTATACCTACCATATTCGTTTCCTACACCGGCGAGGCCTTAGACTATAAGACGCCCTTGCTGAAATCCCTGCACTTGCTGAACCAAGCCGCTGTGCCCGTTTGCCAATATTTCGACAAGGATGTGGTTAAAGTAAATACCACGTTAGGTATAGAGCAGGAATATTTTCTAGTGGACCGTGCCCTGTTCGAAGCACGTCCTGACCTTGTTATGACCGGTCGCACCCTGTTTGGACACGCCCCTGCCAAAGGCCAGCAGTTGGAGGACCACTATTTCGGTTCCATCCCAAGCCGCGTGCACTCCTTCATGGTGGACTTTGAGAAGTCGGCCCTGCGGTTGGGTATACCCTTGCGCACACGTCACAATGAGGTAGCGCCAAACCAGTTTGAGTGCGCGCCAACCTTTGAGGACGCAAACCTAGCCGTTGACCACAACCAACTCCTGATGGACATCATGGATCGTGTAGCAGAGCGTCACGGATTTAAAGTGCTACTGCATGAGAAGCCTTATAAAGGTGTGAACGGCAGCGGGAAACACAACAACTGGGCTATGAGTACCAACACCGGCGTGAACCTGCTGTCACCCGGAAAAAGGCCAAAAGAAAACCTGCAGTTCCTGACCTTCTTTATCAACACGGTAATGGCTGTGTACAAGCACGCCGACCTGTTGCGTGCTAGCATTGCATCCGCTAGTAACGACCACCGTCTGGGAGCAAACGAAGCACCGCCGGCTATCATGTCGGTATTCGTGGGACAGCAGCTCACTGCCGTACTGGAGGAATTGGAGCGTACCGCCAAGGTACCGATGGAGAAAGGCGACAATATGTACCTGAAACTGGGTATAGACAAAATCCCGGAGATCCTGCGCGATAACACCGACCGTAACCGAACCTCTCCGTTTGCCTTTACCGGCAATAAGTTTGAGTTCCGTGCCGTGGGTTCTTCTGCCAACAGTTCCTCCTCTATGACAGTGCTTAACACTATTGTCGCTGATCAGTTGATTGATTTCCGCGTGGCTGTGGACAATCTGATCGATAACAAGGGGATGAAGAAAGAACTGGCCATTATTCAAGTACTGCGAGAGTATGTGGCCGCTTCTAAAGCTATTCGTTTCGAAGGCAATGGCTACTCCAAAGAGTGGGAGGAAGAGGCTGAGAAGCGCGGGTTGTCCAACATCAAATCGACGCCGCGTGCGCTGGATGTTTATCACCGCGAAGATGTACAGGAACTGTTTACCCGCCACGGCATTTTCACCAGAGTAGAATTGGCTGCAAGGCATGAAATCCTGCTGGAAGACTACATCAAGAAAATCCAGATCGAATCGCGTGTCATGGGTGATCTGGCTTTCAACCACGTGATACCGACAGCTGTCGCATACCAGAACAAGCTGATTCAGAATATTCGCGGGTTGAAAGACCTTGGATTGGAAGATGAGTACACAGAATCGACTTTAGAGTCCATTAAGCGTATTTCCCGCCATATTAAGATGATTCAGACCAGTGCGGTGGAGATGATCCAACAGCGTAAGGTTGCCAACAAGATCGAGGACGTACGTGAGAAGGCAATCTTCTACAATGAAAAAGTAATGACTTACTTTGAGTTGATTCGTACGAGCGTAGATAAGTTGGAGTTGATGGTGGACGATGAGGATTGGCCATTGGTGAAATACCGCGAGCTGATGTTCAGACGCTAATTTAAACAAGAGTGAAAACAAAAAGAGCACCTTAATCGGGTGCTCTTTTTGTTTATGAGCTTTTAGCGCTGTCGGTTGCGCATCCAGCCGATTACCTCTCCAGCCACTTTAGCCAGTATCAGCGGCATCAGCACGATGGCCAGCGCCACGGCAATGACTTTCCGAAGTCCCATTCGGATGATGAGACTGCGCACCACTTTGTCGCGCAGTTCATGCAGCATGAACCTGCCGGCCTGTGTCATAGGTTTCCCTTTGAGCACTTCCATTACCGCACGCCAGTTGCCATGTTCGATCTGTCGCTTCAGGAAAGATAAAACCGTGTCTTTTGTGATGAAGAAAGCCTCGCTAATGTGATGCTGGCGCAGGCGTCCCCACTGCATTAATGATCTAAGCTTATCATCCGTGTTTTTAGGTATAAAAGCTGGCATGTGTATCATAGCCTATTTTTTCTATGTTGAACTAAGTATTCTTGCTATAAAAGTATCTTTGATAATACTCTCTACGTTTGTTTCAGATGATTTACAGTACAAAGTAGCTATAAATTCCATATCAAAGTACGAAGAAGTTAAACGAAAAGGCTCCTCAAATCCAAGGGGAAGTGTTTCTTCTGCACCAATAGCAACCAAGAAAGTCTGCTTCCCATTCATGCTGCGGCCAATTGGCTTCTCTGTAGTCACAAAATCAGTAAGCCTGTCAAAGAAGTTTTTCATTAAACCGCTCATGGCATACCAATACACTGGCGTTGCAAAAACGATCTGTTGGTGCTTCATCATAAGTTCTACTACTTCCATGAAGGTATCATCCTTTGCATACCTTGCGTCGTAATCGTATGGGCTGATATTATAGTCTAAGAGATCAATTAATGTAATGTCCTCTTTTCTGAATAAGGAGGTAACAAGCTTGGCAGTGTCACCAGACTTACGGGCACTTCCCAGAATAATGAGCGGTTTAGTTGGCATGAATACTAAATTCATTGTGCATATACCTGCTAATTAACAAAATTGATTGACTTACCACGCTTTAAAATAAAGGTGCTAAATTTACGGGAATTGCCTGTTGAACAAAGCAGGCCTGACATTAGTTAAGAGAACGAAGCATTAGCTTAGGCCTTTATATGAACAAGAACTATTGCCCCAGCCTGACGGAGTACAAGCGCCGCGAAACCATTGTTGTAAACATAGGCGATATACCCATGGGCGGTCATCACCCGATCCGTGTGCAGTCCATGACCACCGTGGATACAATGGACACCCTTGGCTCTGTCGAGCAGTGTATACGCATGATCGAGGCTGGTTGTGAGTATATCCGCATCACAGCTCCCAGCATCAAAGAAGCCGAAAACCTTCGCCATATCCGGGAAGAGTTAAGGCGCCGCGGCTATAATACTCCGCTGGTGGCCGACATCCACTTCACGCCAAATGCAGCTGAAGTCGCTGCTCGCATTGTCGAGAAAGTGCGCATCAACCCGGGTAACTACGCCGATAAGAAGAAGTTTGAGGTAATCGAGTATAACGACGATACTTACCAAGCCGAGCTTGATAGGATACGCGCGCGTTTCGTGCCTTTGGTACGCATCTGCAAAGAGCACGGCACGGCCATGCGTATTGGGACGAACCACGGTTCACTCTCCGATCGCATTCTGAGTCGCTACGGTGACACACCACTGGGTATGGTGGAAAGCGCATTGGAGTTTCTGCGCATCTGCGAGGATGAGCAGTACTACAACATCGTCATCTCCATGAAGGCCTCCAACACACAGGTAATGGTGCAGGCCTACCGGCTGTTGGTGCATAAACTGGAAGAGGAGGGGCTTAAACCTTACCCGCTGCACCTAGGTGTAACGGAGGCCGGAGAGGCCGAAGACGGCCGCATCAAATCAGCCGTAGGTATAGGCACGTTGCTTGAAGACGGACTCGGTGACACGGTTCGTGTGTCATTAACCGAGGCTCCGGAAGCAGAGGCTCCCGTTGCCAAGGCCCTCATTGACCGCTATACCCACCGTGCTGAAAAAGCGCAACCGATTAAACTACTTTGCCAAGTACCCATCAATCCATTTCAGTACCATCGCCGGGAGACAATTGAAGTAGAGAATATAGGAGGGAGCAACGTACCCCGCGTGGTTGCCGACTTGAGCCGACTGACAGACATACAGTATGCCGACCTCAAAAGCGTAGGCCACTTGTATTCTATGCTGCTCGACAAGTTCAATATGAACGATCTGGGCGCCGACTATATCTATACAGGCGATAGACCGATCAGCTTCATGCTGCCAAACGGTTTGAAGGAGATCGTAAACTATGTGCCATGGCAATTAGCCGAAGAGCAGGAAAACCGTCATCCTCTTTTGACAACCCGTCAGTACTTAGAGGCGAATGAGCTGCATCCAAAACTTAATTTTCTGGAGGCGAACGTGCATGATATCACACCTGAATTGATGGACCGCTTAAAGCAGGACACGACGGTTGTGCTGTTACTGCACACTAGCAACGAGCATGCCATGCCTGAACTACGCAAGTGTTTCTTCAGATTGATGAATAACGGTGTTCAGACTCCTGCCATAGCTAAGCGCGCTTACGGGCAATTGACAGCGGATGAGATACAGCTCTACGCTTCAACAGACGTAGGGGGCCTGCTGATCGATGGGCTGGGCGATGGGATTATGCTGGGTACTGAGCTTTTGCCTGAGCAGGATAAAGGAGCATGGTTGCAGACGATTGATAAACTCAACAACCTGAGCTTTGGTATTTTGCAGGCTGCCCGTACGCGCATGAGCAAGACCGAGTACATTAGCTGCCCTAGCTGCGGCCGTACCTTATTTGACCTGCAGGAGACTACCGCCATGATCCGAAAGCGAACCGACCACCTGAAAGGCGTAAAAATTGGTATAATGGGCTGTATTGTGAACGGCCCGGGTGAAATGGCAGATGCCGACTACGGGTATGTGGGCGTTGGAAAAGACAAAATCGCTTTGTACCGTGGCCAGACTGTTGTGAAAAAGTCCGTGTCGGCTGATAGGGCCGTAGATGAACTGATCGAATTGATTCGAGAGGATGAGAAATGGATAGAACCGGTGAGGCTAGAGGAGTAGGTACACCTCTTGTTCGCAATTATTCTCCATTAATAGGTGTTAACAAATACAAAAGTGGTCAAACCGGGCCCACTTTGATTTTTTTAGGAATAAAGACCGCACAATGAAAGGATTATTTGATTTTAGAGAAGTGGCCACCTACTTCTTCCGCAAAAAAGACCCGAATCGCAAAACCAACTTCAACTTGCGAGCCATGCATACCATTAATAAAATCTCTATTCTGATGTTTTTGGCTGCCATGGTGTACTTTGTGATTAAGCACTGGTAAAAAAAATTAAAAAATTTTACTGAGGGTTTAAATATATTTTAATGCAATTCCGGCACAAAAACGCATTGTATCATAACAATGGATGCACATGGTTGCTTGTTTGTGAGTGTTTTGGTTAAAACTGCTTTAAAACTCGATAAGGCCATTATTTTTAACGCACAGGTGAGGTGAAATATTGCAACACATATAGCAAATAATATGTATATTAAGACCTATTTCGCAACTATTCACCCATCTCACTATGCAATCTCAACGCGGTGTAGGTATATTTGCCTACAGAAACGATTGGCAAAGAGCCAGCCTAAACATTATCGTGACAAACAGCTTACTGCTTAATTGTTACGAGGATTTTTTCAAAAAACAAGACATTACGGGGCAACAGTATAACATCCTGCGTATACTGCGTGAGCACTACCCCAAACCTGTCTCTACATCGGTCCTGCGCAACCACATGCTCGACAAAATGTCTGACACTTCACGTCTCGTGGGCAGATTAAAAATAAAAGGTCTGGTTGAAGTGGAGCGCAATTCAAGTGATAAACGACTGGTCAATATTGTCATTTCCACCGCTGGGTATAATCTGCTGGATCAAATCAGCAACGAACTCTATAAGCTTGACAATCTCGTGAAAGGTCTCACAGAGGAGGAGGCGCAAACACTGGCTAACTTATTGGAAAAGGTAAGGGAGTCTATAGATACAGCAGAGGAGCGTTTGGCAGAGGTAAACGAACTGAACGAAGCCGTTTAAAATAAAAGGATAGCGCAATGGCTATCCTTTTATTTTTTCAGTCAGATTCAGGCGTGCGGGTATCGTTTCAGCAGCATCAGCAAAAGGTGAAAGGATCATATCGGTCGGTGTTGTCTTGAGCCGCTCCAGATCAGATAAGCGGTGTGCAGTGACAGCTATCTTTCCCCGGTAACCACTTGCCTTCAACTGTTTTACTAGTGCAATGTTGGCGTTCACATCCGAAAGGCTGCTGATCACATATTTCGCAGTAGTCAAGGGAAGCCTGTCTGGTAGTTCAGGGTCCTCCACATCACCATAAAGTGCCGAGAGTCCCTGCTTCTGCCAATAGCGCACCTGCTGCGGGTCAAAATCAATGCAAAGCAGCTGTATGTTTTCTTTCATGAGTGTGAGTGCGATATTGCCTCCGTATCGGCCCAGCCCAAATAAGATGACATCGACTTGCTGGGGCATGTTTTGCTCTGTTTCATTTTCCCGATAAGGTATCTTTCGCTCAAATATGCTTAAAGCGGGTGCGAGCATATCATACAAACTGTGCGAATAGATGATCATGTAAGTAGAAAGTCCGATCGTGATCAGGCCAACCAATGTGATAAGTCCCACAGTGCTTTCCTGAATATGCCCCATGGAAAGGCCGAGTGCTGCAAATATAAGCGAGAACTCACTGATTTGGGCTACTGTCAGGCCCGCCAAAAAGCTCGTGCGCTTACGATATCCCATTATACCCATTATCACAACCACAATCAAAGGGTTGCCAACTAACACAAATAGCGAGAAGACGATGGAAGGTCCAATCTGCTCGCCAAGTAGCGCCAAGTCCAGTTGCGAACCTAAATTGATAAAGAAGAACAAAAGCAGGAAGTCCCGGAGGCTAACCAAGCGGCCGCTTATCACTTCGCGGTAAGGGGTGGATGCAAGGGATACGCCAGCTAAAAAGGCACCTACTTCCCTGCTGAAATTTAGATAATCGCATGTGGAAGCGACGATCACGGCCCAAGCAATGGAGAATAGCACCAACAACTCCTGTGACCTAGCCAAGTAATTAACTAAAAATGGGATGACAAAGCGCATCAGCAGTCCAATGACAGCGACGATGGCACTACCAGTTAAAACTACCTGAACGATACTAAGAACAGGATTGGCCCCTGTTTTAACATTCATCGCTGAGAGCATGATCATAAGCAATACGACCACAATATCCTGCACGATCAGGAAACCAATGGCGATCTGACCATGCAGTGAGTCGATTTCTTTTTTGTCAGAGAGAAGTTTGACGATAATGATCGTGCTGGAGAAAGTAAGTGCTATCGCAATGTATAGCGCAGTAATGGCGTTATACCCTAGCGCAATACCTATCAAATAGCCAAAAACGGAAGTGAAAATAACCTGCCCCAAACCCGTCATCAAGGCGATCATACCTGTGGAGCGAATAAGGGAGAGGTCGAGTTTGAGACCTACCACAAATAGCAGCAGCGCGATGCCCAATTCCGCAAGTAGATGCACCATGTCAGATGATGACACCAAGTTGAATACGGAGGGACCAACCAGTATACCTAGCGCTATAAACATAACGATAAGCGGTTGACGCAGCACGAGCCCCACTGCCCCAAGCACAGCGGCTATTGCCAGGATAACTGACAACTCAAAAAACGGGTTGCTCAACACATCGTGCATGACACTAGGTGTAAGGTGAAATGACCAATAAAGGCATATGGGCTCTTGCTGCAAGTTCCTCGCTTATGTTTTTGGAAAACAATGATTCCCACATGCTTTGTTTTTCCGGCATTAATACGACCAAGCTAGAGTTTGTGGCTGTTAGCTGCGCTCTTAACCCTACCAGTGCCTCTGAGTCGGCTAGCAGCGTGGTGGTGTTTGGCAGTTTCAAAAGGTGCTCCCAAACGGTGAGGTCAGATTGAAGTTCGGAAACATCCTCTACAAATTCTCCATCCTTCGTCAATATCAGAAAGTGGAGCGAAGCGTCATAGGTATGCGCAATTCGACTGAGCATGTCCAAACCTAACCGTTCTGGTAGCTTCATCCGTTCGAGTAAGATTTTGATATTTTCGAAGCCGTTAAACACGACATCACTAGGTATAACCAGTAGAGGAACAGGGCTAACACGCATCAACTCTAATGTGTTACTTCCGATTAGAATCTGCTTGAGTTGACTGCTGCCACGGCTTCCCATCACCACTATGTCAATATTTTCGCTTGAAATCACCTGCAGCATTGAGTCTGCAAATGGTGTTGGAACGACCAGTGTACTATACCTGACGTCGGCATGGCGTAAATCGAGAATGTCGAATAAATGCTGTGCTTCATCGAGCAGTCTAATACGTGCCTTTCGTTGTTCTTCTTGATAGACGCTCTGGAAAAGTGACTCTGGTGAAGTCGCCGGAACAGGCGGCTTGGCCATGGCATGCACAAACACTACTTCAGCCTGCAGTGCTTTGGCCAGTTGCATGGCAACCAGCGTGGCGTTGTAGCCATCAGTTGAAAAATCGGTGGGAGCAAGTATACGCAGCATAGCCTTGAGGTTTAGTATTCTATACGGTATACAAATGACTTTTTGTTAGGTCTAAAAAACCAAAAGCCGCCAGATTTGGGGTCTGAGCGGCTTTTGGAATAGTTAGTGGTAAGATGGAAATCCTTATACCACTACGTTGATGATTTTGTTAGGGACGATGATAATTTTCTTTGGTGTTTTTCCCTCCAAAAACTTCACAATCTGTTCGTCAGCCAAAACCGCCTTTTCCATATCTTCGCGCGGTGTGTCAGTGGCAAAGGAAAGCTTCCCGCGTGTCTTGCCATTTACGGATACCGGGTATTCAAACGTATTTTCCACGAGGTACTTTTCATCCCAAGCCGGGAACGGAGCGAACGTGATGCTCTCTTTGTGACCTAGCTTCTCCCAAAGTTCCTCCGCAATGTGCGGCGCATAAGGTGCCAGTGCAATGGTAAGAGGCTCCAGAATAGACCGCTTATTCGTCTTAAGGGGCGTTAACTCGTTTACGCAGATCATGAAAGTGGCAACCGAAGTGTTGAACGAAAAACGTTCAATGTCTTCTTCTACCTTCTTCACGGTCTTGTGCAGCGATTTTAACTCCGCAGCTGTTGGCTCCTCGTCCGTCACGGCAAAGTTGCCATTATTGCTATGGAAAAGATTCCAGAAGCGTTTCAAGAACTTGGTCACGCCGTCCATGCCGTTGGTGTTCCATGGCTTAAACTGCTCCAATGGGCCTAGGAACATTTCGTACATGCGCAGGGTATCGGCACCGTTGCGCTCTACGAGTATATCCGGGTTCACCACATTGTACTTCGACTTCGACATCTTTTCGATCTCAACGCCGCAGATATACTTTCCGTCTTCCAGCACAAACTCGGCATTGGCGTTTTCTGGTCTCCACGCTTTGAAAGCCTCCATATCCAACTCGTCATTCTCGACGATGTTAACGTCCACATGCAGGGGAGTCGTGTCGTATTGCTTGCGCAGACCGTGGGATACGTAAGTGTTACTGTCCTTCACGCGGTACACGAAATTCGAGCGACCCTGAATCATACCTTGGTTGATCAGCTTTTTGAATGGCTCTTGCTCAACTACCAGCCCTAGGTCGAACATGAACTTGTTCCAGAAGCGGGAGTAGAGGAGGTGACCCGTAGCGTGCTCAGCACCACCCATGTATAAGTCCACATTGCGCCAGTATTCCACCTTGGCTTTGTCAGCGAAGGCCTGATCGTTTTGCGGATCCATGTAGCGGTACCAGTACCAACTCGAACCAGCCCAACCCGGCATCGTGCTCAGTTCGTATTCGTACTGATCCTGATATTTCCAGTCCACGGCACGGCCAAGCGGTGGCTCACCTGTCTCAGTTGGCAGGTAGGCGTCGATCTTCGGTAGCTCCAGTGGCAGTTCGCTTTCATCCAGCAAGTGCGGTATACCGTCTTTAAAGTAAACCGGTACCGGCTCGCCCCAGTAGCGCTGACGGCTGAACACGGCGTCGCGCATGCGGAACTGGGTGCGGCCTTTGCCCACTCCCAGTTCTTCGGCTTTGGCTATACCTGCCTTGATTGCCTCTTTTACTTCCAGCCCGTTTAGGAAACCGGAGTTGATGATCTTGCCTTCTTTACCGGCATAGGCTTCTTCTTCGATATTTCCTCCGGCTACCACCTCCTTAATGGTCAGGTTGAAGTGCTTGGCAAAGGCATAGTCGCGGGAGTCGTGGCCCGGTACGGCCATCACGGCACCTGTACCATAACCTGCCAGCACGTAGTCCGCGATCCAAATAGGAACACGCTCTTCAGAAATCGGGTTGATGGCGTATGCACCGGTGAACACACCGCTCACCGTTTTCACGTCGGTCATACGCTCGCGCTCCGAACGGTTTTTGGCTACGTTCACATAAGCTTCCACTTCAGCGTGCTGGTCATCGGTCGTGATTTCATTTACCAGCTCGTGCTCTGGCGCCAGTACTACAAAAGTGGCACCGTAGATGGTATCAATACGGGTCGTGAATACCTTGATCTTTTCAGAGGCACCACCTTCTATGGCGAAGTCCAGTTCAGCACCTACCGACTTGCCGATCCAGTTACGCTGCATTTCTTTCACCGGCTCGGGCCAGTCGATGGTGTCGAGGCCCTGCAACAGGCGTTCGGCGTAGGCCGTGATGCGCATCATCCACTGGCGCATCAGTTTGCGCTCTACCGGGTAGCCACCGCGCTCCGAAAGACCGTCTTTCACTTCGTCGTTCGCCAGTACCGTACCCAAGGCAGGGCACCAGTTCACCACAGCGTCGGCTACGTAAGTCAGTCTATACTTCAAGAGTGTCTGCGCTTTCTCCTGTTCGTTCATGGCTTTCCATTCCTCGGCCGTGAAGGCAGAGGTGTCTTCGTCGCAGGCAGCCTTAATATTGGCGTTTCCGTTTGCCTCAAATTCGGCAGTCAGTTTGTCAATAGGCTCGGCTTTGTCAGAGGTATAGTCATAATAGCTATTGAACAACTGCATGAAGATCCACTGCGTCCATTTGTAATAGCTTGGGTCAGAGGTGCGCACTTCGCGCTCCCACTCGTAAGAGAAGCCGATGTTCTTCAACTGCTCAATGTAACGGCCAATGTTCTGCTCCGTCGTAATGGCCGGGTGCTGACCCGTCTGAATGGCGTATTGTTCGGCCGGCAAACCAAAGGCGTCAAAGCCCATCGGGTGCAGCACGTTAAATCCTTTGGAGCGTTTGTAGCGGCTCACGATATCAGAGGCGATGTAACCGAGTGGGTGACCTACGTGTAGACCCGCGCCAGACGGGTAGGGGAACATGTCCAACACATAATACTTCGGCTTATCGGTGTTTTCGGTGGCTTTAAACGTCTGGTTTTCTTCCCAGTAACGCTGCCACTTCTTCTCAATCTGATTGAAATTATACTCTGACATAGTTTATCGTGAATTCGCTTGATCTAAACAAGCTGTAAAGATACTTTATAATTGCGAAATGGTTAAATGGATGAATGGCTAAATTGTTGGGTTTAACCATATAGCCATTTATCAATCAAAAAAGTACCTTTGCACTTTGAAGCAAAACAGAATAAAATGGAAAAATACGATCTGCTGGATGTGCCGCACATTATTTACGTAATGGACCCGATGTGCTCTTGGTGCTACGGATTTGCGCCGGTGCTGCATCAGCTCAAAAAAGAACAGGAAGGTAAACTGAACTTTAAGCTGGTGCTGGGTGGCTTGCGTCCGGGTACAACCGAGCCAATGGATGACCAGATGAAAGCCGCAGTACAGCAACATTGGCAGGAAGTGGAGAAGGCGACAGAACAGGCTTTTGATTTCGGTTTCTTTGAGCGGGACAGTTTTGTGTACGACACAGAGCCGGGCTGCCGCGCTGTGGTAACTATGCGCTACCTGCAGCCAGAAAAGGAACTGGAGATGGCCGAAGAGGTGCAGCGTGCCTTTTATGCCCGCAACAATGATGTAACCAAAGCGGAGGTGCTGGCTGAGATCGCACTAGGACTAGGTATAGCGGAAGATACTTTCTTGGAGAAGTTTCACTCCGATGAAATGAAAGAAAAGACACAGCAAGATTTCCTGATCACCCGCCACTTGCAAGCCAATGCTTTCCCAAGCGTATACCTACTCGTTGGGCATAACTTGAGTTTATTGAGCCGTGGCTATTACTTATACGACGCGCTGAAGGCTAAATTGGAAGAGGCGCTAAAAGGAGCTAAACACTAAGTAGCGTTTACAATATTATCAGAACGGACCGGCACAAATTGTCAGTCCGTTTTTTTATACCTGCCCGGCAAATTACGTACAAGTCTAAGTCAGTCTCAAACCCAAATCGCAGGACTTGAAAACCGCCGTATGCCACCTCACCAAAAGGCAACTCCCTCTAAACCAACTGGTACTGGGAGCAACGATCCGGCGGCCTATCTTTAAATTAATTCAAGTCGATTACCCCGATTTTACAGATGAATCCTATGTGGCGGTGGGGAATCTTAATATCTACCGCAAGAAGTATCTGGAGCAACTCTTAGAGAAAGAGCTAGGTGAGATATCGGAACTTGAAAAAGAGGTACTTGACAGCATACAGGAAAATGAGCTGCTTTCTACCAACATTGAGGAGGAGTTGCAAGAGAACCTTCCACTGGGTGACCGGATGGCAGATAAAATCGCTTCATTTGGTGGCAGTTGGACCTTTATAATGGCATTCTTTGGGTTCATTTTGCTCTGGATGATGGTGAACGTATACCTGCTTGCCACTCGTCCTTTTGACCCGTATCCTTTCATATTACTCAACCTTATCCTGTCCTGTCTGGCGGCTATACAAGCACCTATCATTATGATGAGCCAGAACCGAAAAGAGGTGAAAGACCGGCAACGATCGGAGTACGACTACCAAGTAAACCTGAAAGCGGAACTGGAGATTCGGCTGTTGCATGAAAAGATCGACCACCTGATCGTACACCAGAACCAGCGTCTGCTGGAAATACAACAGATTCAGGTCGACCTGATGGAGGATATACTGAACCGCTCGCGAAAATAAGCCCATTCTTTGCGTCTTTTTATACCTTCAGCCGTCATCTGTCTGAAATCTAATAATTGACAGAAATGGATTATTTAAAAGCATTTGTATTTGGGGTGACCTTGGCGGTCGCTGTTGGTCCTATCGCCATTTTAATTATTAATCGAGGATTGGTGTATGGCTTCCGAAGCGGTGTGCTTTGTGGGGTGGGAGCTGCGTTGGCAGACTTGACCTATGCACTGGTGGCCTTTACGGTAGGCTCTATCCTCGTAAGCTACCTTAACATGAATCAGGTCTATTTTTCGTGGGTAGCATCCGGAGCTCTTATATTATTCGGATTATGGATGCTGCTGGGTAGTCTAAAAATCAGTGACGCCGCCAAAGACTATCATACTTCTGCGGTACAAAAAGGAGAACTGGGTTACTTAACTTCTACATACTTGCTCACAGTCGTCAATCCATTGACTATCGTGGCCTTTGTTGGATTCTCAGGTCAGCTGGTGAAGCCAGATTTTGGGGTATTGCAGGTTTTTAACTTGTCCATCGCCATATTCTTGGGCAGCGTAATCATTCAAACCCTACTGGCGACTTTTGGGGCTTCACTGGGCAGGTACATGAAAAACCCAAAGTCCATCCAAATACTCAACATCATCAGTAGCCTAAGTATTATCGGATTTGGAATTCTGGGTATGCTGAAGGTATAGCTTATTCGCTTGCACTAAGCACAGAGGCTAGCGGGTTCACGCCATTCCATAGACCCTGACTTTCGACGGGTATAAAGCGTGCAAAGAGCTCTTCGCTGTACCACTTCTCGGCCCGTGTGCGCTTGATCACTTCTTTGTGCAGCTCGCCCTGATAGGCATAGGCTTTCATGGCTTCCATCGATTCCCAGACGCTAAAGGTGGCCTGCCGGATAAGTGGCAGTTCTCCGAGACCGATAGAGCAGATTAGCCCTTTCGCCTCATCGAGTGCCTTGCTTACTTTTGGGGTGAAGCGCCAGAACTGCGGCAGCGCCCTCCAGTTGATGGAGGCACGGGTTAGCACAGCTATCGGGCCTTCGTGCTGTTTTTCAAAAAGTTGTGGCGTAAATGGCTGCACCCCGTCCCAAAGTCCGTGCGCCTGTGTTGGGACAAGTTTTACTGTCCAGATCTCGCTCGCATGCAGACGGTATTCCATCATCAACTCAGAGCGCTCCAAAAACTCGTCTGCAGCCTCTTCGCTTTCCCATGTGCACATCAGTCCATACCTTCTAAAGTTGGGCTTAATGCTGAACCCTTTGCCTTGTCCACTGCCTAGCAATTTGTGAAAGAGCAAGCCGGGAATTTGGTCTAATTCGGCGCCTTTGGTGCCCATTTGGGCTAAACCCCAACGAATATGGCCTTTCCGAAAACCAAAAAGCGTGAGGGTAGTAAGTCGATCGGACTGGGGGGAGATTTGTCGCACGGGATTCGGGTATTAAAAGAGGGTTACTGTATGTGCAATTTACAAAACGAATAAACCAAAAACACCTGCCGAACGGAAATGTTTGGCAGGTGTTTCCAGTAATTTCTATGCTGGAGCTATACCTATAGGTCTATCTTTTTATTCTCACCCGGATCGTAGCTTTCGCCAGACAAAGTCGCTTTTACGAAACCAATCAAGTGGGTAACAGCACTATTGGGGGAGTCCCAATATTCGGCTTTGTCAATAACGACTTTGATAAGCCCGACATTTGGATCCTCCTTCCCACCCGGGAACCAAGCTTTAAGTTCAGGAGACCATAGCTCCTCAATCTTCGCTCTGTCTTTGGATAGGGTTGCTTTGCCTGAAACCGAAACAAACACGTTGTCAGACGGTTTTGAGTAGCTCAGGTTCACATGAGAATCGTTTTTAATTTCGTGTGACTTACCTGATTCGTAGCCAGTGAAGAACCACATCACCCCATCTTCCCCGATTTGCTGGGTACTCATAGGACGGCTTCTCAAGCTTCCGTCGTCATCAACGGTCGTCATCATAGTAAAGTCTATGTCCTCTATCAATTCTATCAGTTTCTGCAGATTTTCTTTTCTGTCGTTGTTCATAGTTTTATTGGTTGTATGTGTTTAAGTGGTACGGGCTAATACCCTAAAGTGTTTATGCCCGTTTCAGCTATACCTTTACAACCGAATCAGGTATAAGATGTTTATATTGCAACTGAACCAAACCCCGAACCATTGAATTATCTGGCCCATATTTTCCTGTCAGGCGACGACGAAGAGCTTTTACTGGGCAATTTTATAGCCGATGCTGTGAAGGGAAAACAGCTGGAGCGGTACCCAACCGGTATTGCCCGGGGCATCAAGCTGCATCGCCTGATTGATACCTACACTGACACGCACCCCGTCGTAAGCGAGACCAAAGCCCGCTTGCGACCTCATTTCCGGAAATATGCTCCGGTGGTGGCCGATCTGTACTTTGACCATTTTCTTGCAAACCGTTTTGGGGAGTTTTCTTTGGAATCACTGGAAGCGTATACTTCCCGCGTTTATACCTTGATCAACTCCCACTTGCCAAATCTGCCGGAGCGGGTACAGTATTTCTTTCCTTACATGATGCGGCAAAACTGGCTCTTGTCTTATGCTGAGGTTTCAGGTATAGCGCAGGCCCTCGGAGGACTGAGCCGACGCACTTCGTTTGAGTCAGGCATGGAAAGAGCGGGAGAGGAGTTGCTGGAGAACTATACCTTGTATGACGCAGACTTTTCTTTGTTCTTCCCAGAGCTGATCGCTTATGTGGAGGAGGTATTGCCGGAATTGAGAAAGGTAGTATAGCACTAGGTATAAAAAAAAGGAGCCGCTATACCTGCGACTCCTTCCTTCTGATTTTTTTTAATTCTTAGTGGTGATGCACACCGCCTTCGCCGTGCACGTGACCGTGGTCCAGTTCTTCAGCTGTTGCCTCACGTACTTTCTCTACCTTGCCTTTAAAGAACAGTTCTTTGCCAGCCAGTGGATGGTTAAAGTCCATTAGTACAGCATTGTCTTTTACTTCGGCTACACGGCCCTGCAGCTGATTGCCTTCGCTGTCCGCCATCGGGATGAAGTTGCCCACTTCCAGCATGTTCTCTGGAATGCCGCCTTCTACTTCAAACACGCTCATCGGCAGTTCTACTACTGCGTTCTGGTCAAACTCACCGTAACCGTCATTCGAGTCAAGTTTAAAGTCGAATTCGTCACCAGCACTCTTGCCGTCAAGGTTTTCTTCGAACTGGTCTGGCAGGCCGCTCATGCCGTATATGAACACCATTGGATTTTCGTTATTGGCAGTTTCAACGAGGGTTTGCTCACCGCTTTCGTTCTGAATACGGAGCTCGTAAGAGAGCGTCACCACTCTGTTTTTCTCAATTTTCATAATTGTGTGTTTTGGTTTGGTATCAGAAAGGTAGAAAGATTAACCGGAGAAGCATAACTCACTCGGTTATATTTGAACTACTCTCTGATGATGAATAAATAAAATATAAACTTATACCTACGCTAAGGCAGGCTCTCAGTTAGCTCCCAAGCGCTTTTATAAGCCCCAATGCTCTCCACATAGGAAATCAATTCCGCAAAGAACGGATTGGTAGAAAGCGTAGCGCTGTCTCCGACAATGATCAACTTGCGACGGGCACGGGTCATGGCCACGTTCATGCGTCTTTCGTCTGCCAAAAAACCGATCTCGCCGCGTTCATTGCTGCGCACCAAACTCATGCAGATAATGTCGCGCTCCTGCCCCTGAAAACTGTCGACGGTACCGATGCTCAACTGGCGCTTTTGATGTAAATCGTGCAGTCGCGGCGTATGCTCTACTTTGTCCTGCAGGTAATTGATCTGGGCGCGGTAAGGCGCAATCACTCCGATCTTCAGCGGTGCCACTTCTTCCTCCTCGTCATAATCTTTCAGGAGATTCGACAAATGGTTAATCAGAAGGTCACCCTCTTCCGGGTTGGCAGAGCTTTGTGTTTCCGGCATTTCCGCTTCGTTATATCCGCAGCCGGCCGTGTCGATAAACTCAACCGCCATGTCGGGTGCGAAGATCGTGTTATACCCGTGCAACTCGGCGCTGTGCACGCTTTCGTGCGCTATTAATTCACCGCCGTAAAATTGCTGGTTCGAGAACTGCATGATGTGGTGGTGCATGCGGTACTGCGTTTTCAGCATTACTGAGACTTCCGGTTGACGATTGATGCACTTCTCAAACAAAGTCACGCTCAAGCCGCCCTTGTCCGCATCCAATGACTTAATAGTAGGAGGCAACTGGCAGTGGTCACCGGCCAGCACAACACGGTTGGTGCGGCTGATCGGAATCCAGCAAGCCGGCTCGAGGGCCTGTGCTGCTTCGTCGATAAACACCGTGTCATACGTCAGGTGACGAATCGCTTTGTTCGCCGCCCCCACGAGTGTACAGGTGATGACTTGCACATTGTCGAGGAGGTCATCGGTGATGTAGTGCTCCACATTGTCGGCCTCGTCGAGCAGGCGGTGGCTCTCGGATTTGTATAGTTGCCGCTGCGCCCGCTCTTGATGGCCGAACTTGCGCTTAAATTGGAAGGCCATGCGCTTATACTTCTCGGCCGTCTTGCGCAGATTCTTGAGGTCTTTGTAGGCACGGTGCGCCATGACCTGCGCGTCCAAAGTGTGCTCCAACAGCACATCCGACACGCGTGAAGGATTACCGATGCGGATCACATTCACGCCTTCGTTGGCCAGCTTCTCGGTCAGCAAGTCAACGGCCGTGTTGGAAGGAGCCGTTACCAGCAAGCGCTTCTGCGATTTCAAGGTATGGAGGATGGCCTGCACCAGCGTCGTGGTTTTGCCCGTGCCCGGAGGCCCGTGAATGATCGCAACATCCTTAGCCTGCATGATTTTCTGCACGGCCTCGTTCTGTGACTCGTTCAAAACCTGTATCTCCTCCAGCTTCTCGTCTGTGAACGAGGCGGGCTTTATACCTAGCATGATATCACGGAGCTCGGCCAGACGTGAACCTTTGGCTTCCTGCACCTTCTTCAGGGCAATCTCCATCTCGCGGTAACTGATCTCGTCAAAGGTCAGCTCGATGCCCATGCGACCAGTTCCCACCCAGTCAGGCAGATCTTCCTTGTTCGTGGCTAGGATTACCTTGTTGCGCTTTACGCCCAGCACCACGCCACTGAGGCTGGCTTTTTCAGCGCTATTTATAAAAAGGGAGGCTGTTTTGCCGGGCTGGAAAAGGTGCAGCTGGTCGCGGTCGGAGGTTCGCTCCAGCTCGATCACTACTTTGTTGCCAAAACCGATCTCTTCTTTTGAGATCACGACCGGATACCAGCAAAGACCCATTTGTTTGCGCTCGGTGATCGTGCTTTTCAATGCCTTCAGCTTGTATTGCTGCCGGTCTTCTTCCTGTTCTATTTTCAGCAAGTCCTGTACCTGCCGTAGTTCTTCAAAAATATCGATCATGCTTATCTAAAAAAGAAAGGCTGGGTACGAAGCGCCAGCCTTTTCCGTAGCTTTTGTCTTGATTGTCAATACCTGAAAAGGTATCGTCATATAACAAAAAGCGTGTGCTAAATAATTCCGCTGGAACAGGCTGTTCCTTATACCTGTGGCAGCTATACGGCCTTAGGCCTTCTTGCGTTTTTTGGGCGTCTTCTTGGTGCTCAATCTGATCTGCAGGAACACGGCGTAAAGGAACATAATGAAGGCAGCACCACCCAGAATGGCAATCACACGGTCTTTGCCGTAGCGCACCTCGTCGGTGGCTTTCAGTTGTTCTTTCAGGTCAAGAATGGCACGTTCCCGCTTCTTGGCCTGACTTTCGAGGGTGCTGATCTGCCCTTTGAGGTCGGAGATCTGGTTGTTGATGAGGCGCTCGTCCTGTTGGATCATTTTACCGGCCCGCTGACTCTCCACGGTGCTTTCGGCAATCTTGCGCACGCTGACCTCTTTCACGGCCCCAATCAGTTCGGAGTCTTTGCGGATAATCTCTTTGAGGGTATCGATGATGTTGAGGAGGTCTTTCTTGGATTGCTTGCCCCAGAAGTTGCTGTTCTGCCCGCTGTAGTACTGGTACTCCAGAATCAACTGCTCACGCTCGCCCATCAGACGGCTGAGTTTGTCTTCTTGCGGTGGTGCTTGTTCCTGTGCCTGCGCGCCCACAAACCAAAGGCAGCAAAAGCAAATAGCCAGTAGTTTCTTCATCATCATAAAAAGGAATGCTTTACTCTATCACGCAAATATGGCCATCCTTATTGGATTAGGCACAAATTATTTTTGATTTGGCCTGTAAAAATAGAGGATCAGCACGGGCAAAAGCAAGAGGTCGGCCACCACGGCAAAAACCAGCGTGAGACTCACAAATACCCCCACATAAAAGGTGGCATCAAAGGTAGAAAGCACCAGCGTCATGAAACCGGCCACTAAAATGCAGGAGGTGATGATGATCGCCTTGCCAGCTGAGATGATAGTCGTCTTAATAGCGTATGGCAGTGACTTGCCTTTCCGCAGCTCCACTTTGAGTTTGCCCAGAAAGTGAATCGTGTCATCCACGGCGATACCGAAAGCGATGGTGAAGATGATGGAAACCGACACCGTCATGTTGATGCCCAAATAGCCCATGATGCCCCCGATCATCAGCAAGGGGATAATATTGGGCACAAGCGAGATCAGGACCATGCGAAGCGAGCGGAAGATGAAGCCTACTAGGATAGCCACCACCAGAAAAGCGATCAGCAAGCCCTGTAGCATATTGCTGACCACATAATCGTTATTCTTGTCGAGCATCACGGCACTGCCCGTAATGCGAGTTTGCAGGAACTCAGGGTTGATGTGCTGATCAATGAACGTCCGTAGCGAGTCATTGAGCTCGGCGGCTCGCACACTGCCCACATCCGTCATTTTGCCAGCCAAACGGCCTTCCTGTTGGTCAGCCGTCACGACAGCCCGCAGTTCGCTTCGCTTGCTGAAAGCAGCCAGCCGCCGCTGCACTTGTTGCATCTCCCGCTCGTTAGCGGGCAGGGTATAGTAGTCTGGTAAACCGCCATTTTGGGCGCGGTGGATAGAACGGACCACGGTAGCAGGGGAGGTGATGAAGTTGAGGCCGTAAGATTGGTAGAGGTAAGTCTCCAGCTGATCGATTTCCTGCAGCACCTCGAGGTCGTACATACTTTTATCAGGACCGGCAATTAAGTGCAACTCAAAGGGACGAACGCCTGAGAACTTTTCCTCAAAGTATTGAAAGTCCTTGATGATCGGGTCATCATCGCCGAGGTCCTCGAGCAAAGTAGTGTCGACTTTGATCATGCTGATTCCGATCAGGGAAACCAACACAATGCCCATGCTCGCATAGAGAATCGGGTAAGGCTTCTGCAACACGAAGGTATAGACACGCCGTAAAAGCATCGGCCACGACAAATCAGAACGTCGGGCACGCCGTGGATTGGGTATTTTATTCAAGAGTAGAATAGCTGGCAGCATAGTGAAAGCCAGCACGAATGCAAGCGCAATACCAATGGCTGTGAATAACCCGAACTCCCTTATCGGTACTATGGAGGTAGTGAGTAGCGTTAGAAAGCCAACAGAGGTGGTGAGCGAAGTCAGCAAGGTGGCCATGCCTACTTCCCGGATCGTGACCCGCAGTGCTTGTATTTTAGTTGCCCCTTGCCCAATCTCGGTGATGTAACGCGACATGATGTGGATCACATCGGACATTCCCACCACGAACATGATGGTTGGCAGCAAGACCGTCATCACATCAATGGGCTTGTTGAACAGTCCCATTACCCCGAGGCTCCAGAGCACAGAAAGAAGCACCACCACCAATGGCAACAGCACACCCCAAAGCGTGCGGAAGGCGATCCACAAAAACAGGATAACCAAGAGGATGGAGGCCGACATAAATATCGCCAGCTCGATCTTCATCTTCTCGATAAAGACCGACTGCGCCAGTACCTTTCCGGCCACATGGTGCTCCTGCAAACCCAACCGTTCGATCTCGCCATACATAGCGGCAATCAGGGAGTCGCCGGGTTCCTTGCCCAGATCGTCGCTTGTCTGCACGAACAGCGAAACGGCCGTGGCGTCCTCTGAAAACAGTGTGCCCACCAACTCGCGACTCTGGTAGACCAGCGTGGAGTCTTGGGTATAGCGCTCGGGCTCGTCTGGATGCAGGTAGGGTATTTCGAAATAGCCAAATTGCTCAATGATCGGACTTTTAACGGTTGTAGGAGAGAGCACCGATTCTACATGCGGCTGTTGCTGCATAAAGCGGGTGAGTGTGTCGACCTTCTGCAGAAATTGCTGGTCGAACAGGCTGCCTCCTTTGTCGAGGCCTATCAGCAAATAATCGTTGTCGTTGCCGAACTTATCGCGGTAGCTGAAGTAGTAAGCCAGATCCGGATCACCCTTCGGGAAGAAGTTGTCGAAGTTATAATCGAAACGCAGACGGGAGGCGTAGAAAACGCTGAGAGCCGTCAGGATCGCAATGACGGTTAGGACAAGTAAACTGCTGGTTTTGTGGCTCAAGGGATTAAAAAATGATGATGATCATTTTGGTGATTGGGTAGAACGTGTATATTTACTCACCTAACAACAAAGGGTTGATTTCTGTTTAAACAATCGATAAACCAAGAGATATGAAGAAGATCGTTTTAGCGCTGGCACTGGCAGGATTTGTAGGTGCCGGAATGGCCTCGCCAGCCCTCGCCTGCGAAGGTGGCAAATGCAAAATGGAGCACACGGACAAAAACGGCAAAACCAAAAAAGCCCGTAAAGGCGAAAAAGCTGAGTCCTGCCATATGACGACTGCCTCTACTGCGGCAAAAGAAGATGGTAAAGCCACTGCCGCTGCGCCTATGTCGTGCTGCTCCAAAAAAGACGCACCGAAAGCTGAAGCTGCTAAAGAAACGAAGGAACAACGCTAAGTTTGTTCTGTATTTAAAAAGGGGACCACTGATATTTCAGTGGGTCCCCTTTTTTATTATAGGTATAGATTGCGTACGATTCTTTTCTGTCATTTCGACCAACGGGAGAAATCTGGATCATAGACATCATTCTAAATTTCCCCAGATCTCTCACAAACGTTCGAGATGACAATTGCATTTACTTCACCAATCCTACTTTGAACTTCCTACCCTTTATCTTTCCAATCGAAAGCGCCTCTGCAATTTCAGTAGCCCGATCCGCAGGTATAGCCACATAGCTGGCTTTGTCCTGCACTTCGATGCGACCAATCTGATCGGCTTTAAGGCCGGCGGCAGCTATTAAAGCACCTACAATATCTCTTGGACTGAGTTTGTTTTTCCGGCCAGCATTGATATGAAGGGTCGCATAGGCTTCGGTCGATTCCGGGGCAGCTTTTTCAACACGAGCAGCTAGCTCAGTAGTGTTCAGCCACTCATCCATGCGCACCAATCCCCAGTCACGCAGCTTTTGCTCATCACGGTTGGTGGCGAAGGTATAGACCTCGCCGCTTCGTCCGGCCCGACCAGTGCGACCGCTGCGATGCAGGTAGGCGGCTTCGTCGTCTGGCAGTTCGTAGTGGATGATGTTCTTGAGCGCGGCAATATCGAGACCTCGTGCGGCTAGGTCAGTGGCGACCAATACCTGTGTGGTGCCGTTGCGGAAGAGTGTCATGGCTTTGTCACGGTCCTGCTGCTCCATACCACCATGCAGTGAACGGGCGCCGAAGCCGTGTTTGGCCAACATGGCTGCCACATCATCGGAGGCGCCGCGAGTGTTACAAAATACGACCGTGCCGGCGGGGTTGATGCTTTGCAGGAGGTGGAGCAAAGCCTGCTGCTTATCAGGTTGCGCTACTTTTATACCTGTCAGCCGCACCAGATCAGGTATAGCATTGGGCGACACCTGCACAAACTGCGGATTCTTAAGCGACTCTGAAATAAGTTGCTTCACCTCGTCGGGCATAGTGGCTGAGAATAGCACAGCCTGCCGCTTTTTAGGTATAGCTTCTAGTATCTGGTCTATTTCATCAGCAAAACCCATTTCGAGGAGCTTATCCGCTTCGTCGAGCACAAGCATGCGCACCTGACTAAAGTCAACAGTCTGGCGATAAAGATGATCTGTCAAACGGCCGGGTGTGCCCACGAGCACCTGCGGCGGGAAAGCAAGCGAAGCCCGTTCCTGTGAAAAAGAGTGCCCACCATAAAAAGCACTGATCTTGAGGTTGTCGATCTTCTGGGCAAGTTGCTTTAGTTCGTGACGTACTTGCACAGCCAATTCGCGGGTGGGTACCAGCACCAGTGCCTGCACCTGCTGCTTATTTGTGTCTATATGCTGCAAAAGAGGCAAACCGAAGGCGGCTGTTTTACCACTGCCCGTCTCTGCCTGTCCGGCTACGTCCTGTCCTTTGAGGAGCGGAGGTATAGCAGATTGCTGTATTGGAGTAGGGGTGTGAAAATCTAGCTCAGCGAGGCGCTCTAAAAGCGCAGGGGAGAGTCCCAGTTGATCAAAAGAAGCCATAGGCATGCGTACGTGAACCGTAAAGGTACGGATTCCAATATATCCCTACTTCTATTTTTTCAGTAATAAGAGTATGGCAAACGATTACAAGAGAGTAAAGAAGCTGACGTATTGGTTATTGTTTTTGGTGCTGCTCGTATACGTACTGGTAGAAGCACGCGAGTTTCTTTACCCTTTGGTCATGGCCTTGCTGTTTGCCTACCTATTATATCCTATCGTAAAACAGATGGAG
Source organism: uncultured Pontibacter sp. (assembly GCF_947499215.1). GTDB lineage: Bacteria > Bacteroidota > Bacteroidia > Cytophagales > Hymenobacteraceae > Pontibacter. The sequence goes on along the minus strand of NZ_CANMNI010000001.1, from coordinate 148,606 downwards.
AAATGGGGGGTGCCCCGCTTATTGGCTAACTTTGTCACCATCATTACGGCTATGGCCCTTTTTGCTGGGTTAATGGTACTGCTTTACAAACAGCTTTCAGTCTTTTTAACCGATTTCCCTGAGCTGAAAGAAAAGGCGCTGCTCAACATCGATATGCTGCAAGCGCATATTGATCGTAAATTTGGAGACGACAACCAGACCAACGAGCGCTGGCTTCGTCTGCAGGTAAACAATGCACTGGATCTAAGTGGAACGGCTATCGCTAACATATTACTGGCTACAACGAGTACCATAACCAAATTTGCACTGATGCCGGTTTATATTTTTCTGATGTTGTATTACCGCAATAAGTTCGAGAGTTTTTTATTGCGAGCGCTTCCATCAGACAGGCACGGCAAGGTGAAGGTAATGATCGATGAGATTTCGGATGTGACCAAGCATTATATGGGCGGGGTCGTTATCGTGATTCTGATCCTCTGCTTTATCAACTCCACTGGCCTGCTGCTAATAGGGGTGGAATATGCCATCTTGTTAGGGATCGTATCTGCCTTCATCAATTTTATACCTTACTTCGGTACGCTGATTGGCGGGGCCATACCTTTGCTCTATACCTTGGTAGTGCAGGGCGATCCGCAGAAAACCCTAGCTGTGCTGTTTTTCTTTTTGGCCGTTCAGTTCACCGAGAACAACATCTTGACTCCTAATATCACGGGTAGTCGAGTAAACATTAACCCACTTTTCACGATCCTCAGCATCATAGTGGGCGGTATGCTATGGGGTTTGCCAGGTATGTTCGTGGCGGTTCCCATTGTAGGTATGTTCAAGATTTATTTTGACAATAGTCCCGAGTTGCAAGCCTATTCATTTATGCTGGGTACAGAGGGCACCGAAGAACACGCCCTGACGATAGACAAGATCTTACGTTTTCTACGAATCAGGAAGTAAAATTCGTTAAGCGATAGCTAATTTCATTCCTGTTGAAATAAGTAAAACAATGCTTGCGTTAGCAGGTTACTTTTATAGAATTTCTAGCATTAAGCTACAAAGGATTAGCAGCAGAATTTATGATACAGCAGATGCAACTCTTTTAAGGTTTAGGGCGTCTTCTTTATAATCCTATCATCCAACATAACTTAATTTTAGCCAAAGGTTTGTCCTCTACCATTATCACCGGATTTTTTAAACGCCGCATCGCACAGCCTGTGCTCAACCTGCTCCGGCAGGGTATGACGCCGCACAAACTGGCTGTTACGGTTGCGCTCGGTTCTGTGGTAGGCATTTTGCCTGCGCTTGGCGTCACAACGGTTATGGGAACAGCGCTAGCTGCTCGCTTCAGATTGAATATTGCTGCAACAGTGCTCGTAAGCTATCTAGTGCACCCTTTGCAACTTTTACTAATTATACCTTTTATCAAGGTAGGCATCTTTATGTTTGGGCTTGATGATTTGAAACTGTCATTGGATGAAATGATTGCTATGTTTAAGCTGGACTGGCTGGCTGCTCTTAACAAGCTTTGGCTAGCGAATCTGGCTGCCGTTTCGGCATGGGCCATACTGGCCGTACCTGTTGGGGTAGCACTTTACTTTGCATTGCTGCCAATTTTACATAGGTTTTTGCCGAAGCCCACTCCTGTTGTTGCCGGAACTATGCCTTTAGCTTCCGCACCAGAGATAGCCGTACCTGTGGTAGCTGTACCTGACACCGAAATACAGCCTTAGAGGTATTTTTAAGGTGTAGCATCTTACATCTACGATAAGCATACATCGACTTTCAACGAAAAAGCCAGCTCCTTTACGAAGCTGGCTTTTATTTTGTGCTTTATGCTGATCAAGCTGACTCCAGAATTTGGAACAACTCATCCAGTTTAGGTGTCAGGATGATCTCGGTACGACGGTTCTTCTGACGTGCCTCTTTTGTTTTGGCGTTGTCGAGTGGTACGTACAAGCTGCGGCCAGATGGCGTCACGCGGTCGGATTGAACACCAGCCTGTGTTAAAATGCGGGTGATCTCTGTGGCGCGAAGAACACTCAGATCCCAATTGTCCTGCATGCCTACTGTACCGCGTGCGATCGGCACATCATCCGTGTGGCCTTCCACCACCACATTCACATCCTGCTGCTCTTTCAAAACAGTCGCGAGTTTTTTCAGCGCTTCTACCCCCTTTGGATCTACTTTGGTGGAGCCGGAGTTAAACAGCAATTGCTCAGCCAATGACACGTATACCTTACCATTGCGGATGTTCACAGTCAGGTCTTTGTCGTTGAAACCAAGAAGCGCATTGCTCACTTTAGAGCGTAGGGCATTCACGGCTTTGTCCTTCTCGTCCAAGATACGCTGTAGTTCGGCTAGACGCTGCTCGCGGGCTTTCAGGTCGGCGTTCAGCTTGTCGATCTGCGACTTGTTCATATTCAGGGTTTCGCCCAGTGCCTTACCCTCTTTCAGGGCCTGCTGCAGACTCTGTTGGTATTCAGCTTTCTGGCGCTCCAACTCGGCGCGTTCCTGCTCTAGTTGGGCTTTTTCACTTTCCAGAGCGGATTTTTGCTGCTCTAAGGTGCTCTTCTGCTGCTCCAGATCCGACTTGTCTAGCTCCAGTGCGTTTTTGCGGGCCATCAGGTCTTCGTACTTCTTTTTGGAAACCACGCAGGAAGAAAGCGACAAACTTCCGACCAACAGAAGGAGGGAGGTTCTGTAGAAATTCTTTTTCATATCAATTGTTAAGGTTGGTACTTCGGGTGTAAGTGCTATTGGGCTTGTTCGGCAGGTTGGGCTTCGTTACGGAACATGCCTTTCGGGTCAGGCATGCGGACCATCAGCTCCGCCAGAAAGTTGTAGTCCAGCGACTGCATGTTGATGTCACGGCCTTTGTGCAAATAGTCCCATGCTTCCGCGTATTTTTTCTGATGATAACGCACTTGTGACAATCCGGACAGGGCAAAGGCGTTCGCAGAATCGATTGCCACTGCACGGTCTAAATAAGCAGCGGCCTGCTTGAGATTCTTTTTCTTTTTATCAGTGTTAAACTGAGAGACTAAGGCTGTCCCCGCATCAGACAGTAAAAGGGAGTTGTTAGGCTGATACTTTAAAGCACGCTCGTACATGTCGATTGCCACTTTTGAATTGCCTTTGCTGTATTCTACTAAACCGAATGCCCAGTAGGTGTTATGGTTATCCGGGTTCAGCAACCAAGCAAGGTTAAAGCGATAAACAGCCGTGTCCGCCTGACCCTCATTATAATACTCCCAACCGCGCTCCATAAAGAAATTGCTAGCCTCGGTGCGGCTGGTAAAACTTTTGTCGCAGCTAGTCAGAAACTTTTCGTCGGCCATCTGCTGCGCTTCCGTTTTGGCTTGCTTACCAAACATCGGCAATACTTTAGGGTTTGCAGTAGTAGGTTGGTTCTGCGCAAAAACGGCGGACGCGCTGATTAAAAGCGCTGATGCAGCCAGTATTATTCTCTTCATGTGATGAAATTCAAGAAGTGTGGGTATACTCTATTGAATTCTAAAACTACATCACAAGCATCGAATTTACAAATGATTACAGCTCCTGCCGTTCATATTTACCAGCCGGATCGCGCTGTTTTTCGAGCAGAGCAGCTATCAAGGCGGTGTCGGCCATGTTTTTGTCCCTGCTGATACTTTTGTGCAGGTAATCCCAAGCCTTCGCGTACTCTTGCAAGTAGTAGTGGCTGACGGCCAGCTTGTAGTAGGCGTCCGCTTTGTCAGGGGAATAGCGTACGGCCCTCTCTAAGAGTTTACGGCTCTGCATCAGATCTTCCGGGTTGCTTTCGGCATAGAAGCGCCCAAGGTGACTGGTGGCCAGATCGGTTAGGAGTCTCGGGTTGTGCTGGTCTTTATCGAGGGCGCAGTACAGAATGTAGAGCGCTTTGTCATACTCCTTCTGCTGCCCGAATACCAGACCATAGCCCCAGTACACGTCATTATTGGTGCTGTCCATGAGCCAAGCCCGGCCAAACAGCAAGGTAGCCGAGTCCAGCTTTGCCTCATTGAAGTTTCGTTGCGCTTCCAGCGCATAGTAGGCAGACGCGGCTTTGCGGCTCTTGAAGCGTTTGGCGTTCTTGTCCAGAAATATCTTTTGTTGCTGTTTTTCCTCTGCCGTGGCGGGCTGCTTTACGGTTATGACGTCAGCTAATCTAAACTCAGGCTTGGGCGAATGCCTGTTTTCTGTAATGACATTATGGGAACTGCAGGCGCCAAGGCTTGCGTAAAGCGCGATCCCGGCGGCTATTATCCAACTTCGCATGTCTGTTCTATTTTGTGGTTTGGGTACTAACGACCATCTTGTCTATTTTAGTACCTCTGGATTGAGTTGGCTCCATCTTGATTTATAAAAATAAAATGCGACACATGACGTATTTAAATAGACAAGTTTCGTATATTTGAGAAAAGGATTATTGATATGGGAAAGGCTCTTAAACTAACCAATGGCATCAGCTACAGTCTGATAGACGATCGCGATGTTTTCATGCTCATCACGACGGTGCGCGAGGGGATCAAGTATGCCACCTTTCAAAATATCGCAGACAAAATTCCTTTCAGTATAGGGGAGTGGTCTGAATTCTTGCACCTATCAGAGCGCACATTTCAGCGCTACAAAAAAGAGCAACGAAAATTTGACCCCTTGCACTCTGAAAAAATCCTTGAGATCACACTCGTGTACAACAAAGGATTAGAGGTATTCGGCGAAAAAGAGGATTTTGATGCTTGGCTCGAAGCGAAAAACGTGGCATTGGGCGGTATACGGCCCAAAGAATTACTCGACAGCACATTTGGCATCGGTCTGTTGCGCGACGAACTTACCCGCATTGAACACGGCGTGCTGGCATGATCGTATACCGGCTCAGTCGAAAACTCTATTGCAATGACCTTTCTGGCAAAGGCGCCGAACTGGCAGGGGGCCGCTGGAACAGCAAAGGAACCGCTGTGCTCTATACCAGCGAGTCCATCGCGCTGTGTACCGTGGAGATAGCCGTGCACATGCCGCTGGGCATTGTCCCCAAAGACTATCACCTCGTTACGATAGAACTGCCAGACGACGCCTCGATGGACGTGATTGAGGAAAAGAATCTGCCGACTGCATGGAAGTCCTTTCCGCATGCCAACGTAACGCAGAAAATCGGCGACACCTACGTTCTAGATGAAAAGCACTTGATCCTAAATGTACCCTCCGCCACGGTGCAGGGTACATTTAATTACCTAGCCAATCCACGCCATCCGGATTTCCACAAAGTCCGCATTCTCAAGACCGAACCATTCGCATTCGACAAGCGCCTGTTTATTAAATAAACACCAATCGGATTATCAGTGCAGTTCATAGGTGGTGCCCATTTCGGCTATCGTGCACTTCCAGTCCAAGGTATCAGTTATTTTCAATCGAAGGGCTTCTAGGGCCTGTGCTTCTCCATGGTTCAAAAATACCTCTAGCGGGGCTTCTTTGAAATGACTCAGCCACCAGAGTAATTCTGACTGATCGCCGTGGGCGGAGAGAGAAGATATTTGCTGGATCTCGGCTCGCACCTGATAGTAATTGCCTTGCATTTTAATTTCGGTGGCACCGCTCAAAAGCAAACTGCCCCTTGTGCCCGGCGCCTGATAACCCACCAATAGCACGGTGTTCTTGGGGTCGTCGATCAGCCGCTGCAAATAGTAGAGCACACGACCACCAGTCACCATGCCGCTTCCCGCAATCACAATCTTTGGGCCCGGTTTGTCCAGCACACGCAGGGTCTGTTCAAAATCACGAATCACATGCACATTGTTCATCATGGTGCGGCACTCGGCATCGCTCAGACTGTGCCAAGGGCGGTGGTGCAGGTATAGCTCCGTCACGTCAATGCCCATGGGCGTGTCAAGGTAGATCGGTATAGGCGGTATGCTGCGGTCTTCGCGCAGGGTGTTAAGAATGAGCAAAAGTTCTTGAGCCCGCTCCACGGCAAAACTAGGAATCACCAGTACGCCCCCTTTTTCAAGGGTATGGTGTACATATGCCTGCAGCTCATCATACGCCGAGGCTTGTTCGTGCATCCTGTCGCCGTACGTAGACTCCAGCACCAGATAGTCTGCCTCCCGAACAAAAGCGGGCGGCTCCATCAGAAGTGGTTTGCGACGTCCGATATCTCCTGAAAAAACAATTTTGCGGCCTTTGCATTTCAGCTCCACAAAGGCAGAGCCGAGTATGTGCCCACTTTTCCGGAAACAGAATTTGAAGTCCTCGTTGATGATCACCCACTCATTGTCTTCATGCGTTTCAAAGAGCGGCATGGTCTGGTCTACATCGCCGGAGGTATAGAGCGGCTTGGCCGGATGGTGCTTGGAGAATCCTTTGCGGTTTGCTTCAGAGGCGTCCTCCTCCTGTATCTTGGCACTGTCACGCAGGATGATTTCGGTCACATCGCGGGTAGGGGTGGTGGCGTAAATGGGGCCGTTGTAGCCGTTTTGCGTGAGCACAGGCAGGTAACCGCAGTGGTCGAGGTGGCCGTGGGTAAGGATAACGGCGTCGAGCTCCTCCACATTCAGTTGCAGTTTTTGCCAGTTGAGCAGGCGGAGCTGCTTGAGTCCCTGAAAAAGGCCACAGTCGATCAGTACCTGATGCTTGTCGGTTTTCAAAAGCATCTTGGAGCCGGTAACAGTGCCTGCACCACCAAGAAATGTCAGTGTGAAAGGAGGAGTTTCGTGTAGCATCTTATTCTGTCTTGTTTTGGTGCCAAGGTATGTATTACTTCTGTACGGAATAATGACAAATGTTTCTTTTTAATATTTTATTTATACCTCATATTTTCCGAATAGCATGCTGCTAACAGTATAATAACACTCGAAAGTGGAGCATACACAGCTTTTGCCGTATCTTCGTGCCATGAAGAAGATTGTTGTTCTGCTGATCTTTCTGCTATGGCAGGGACCGGCATTCGCACAGGTAGACACGGTGCAGCGTGTTATCGCCGACAGGTATAACAGCCCGGCACAACAGGAAAAGCCTTATGTCATTCTCATCTCCGCAGACGGTTTCCGCTACGATTACGCCGACAAGTACGACGCCCGGTTTTTAAAGGGCATGCGCGCTGAAGGAGTAGAGGCGGAGTCGATGCTACCTGCTTTCCCCTCCAAGACTTTCCCGAACCATTACTCTATCGTGACCGGCCTATACCCGTCGAGCCACGGACTCATCAATAATCATTTTTATGACCCGCAGCGCAAAGAGCACTACAGCATGCGCGACCGCAGCAAAGTGGAAGATGGCAGCTGGTATGGCGGCACGCCGCTTTGGGTGCTGGCCGAGCAACAGCAAATGCTCGCTGCAAGCTTTTTCTGGGTCGGTTCCGAAGCGCCCATTCAAGGTATACTGTCTACTTATCACTACATATATAATGAGGTGATTCCTATAGAGCGCCGCATCCAGACAGTGGTGGACTGGCTCGAGCTGCCAGAGGAAAAACGACCGCATTTGATCACTTTTTATTTACCGGAAGTAGACCATGCCGGCCACCGCTATGGCCCTGAGGCCCCTGAAACCAGACAAGCGGTGCAGGACCTCGACAAGCACATGCAAATGCTGACCGAAGCTGTCGCCCAAACCGGTTTGCCGGTGAATTACGTGTTTGTGTCAGACCACGGCATGCTGGCAGTAGATACAAAAAACACCCTGCCCATGCCTGCCGCAATCGACACGTCCAAGTTTATGGTATCGGGAGGAGGCATGGTGGTGGAGCTGCACGCCAAAGATAAAAAAGCAGTAAAGCCAACTTACCGGAAGCTCAAAAAGGAAGCGAAAGAGTATGCCGTGTATACCAAGAAAAAAATGCCAAAGCACTTGCGCTATGGCACAAAGGACGACAAATATGGCCGCATTGGCGATATATTGCTGCTGACGGATGCGCCTAAGGTGTTTCATTTTTCATCACGACCACCCGCGCCGGGTCAACACGGGTATGACGCGACCAAGGTAAAAGAAATGCACACGGTCTTTTATGCGTGGGGACCAGCCTTTAAGCAAGGTATAAAAGTGGAGAGCTTTAGGAACGTGGACGTTTATCCTGTGATAGCCGAGATACTGGGACTGCCTTATACGCACAAGATAGACGGCAGCAGGCACTTGGTGGAGAAGACACTCAAATAAATCTATAAAATCCGATAGGTATAAAAAGCAAAAGCCCGCTTCAGAGAACTGGAGCGGGCTTTGAATTTTAAATTATAGCGACTTAATTGCCTGCTGGCAAATAGATCTGTAAGCCTAGACTAATAGAAAGACCAGTAGACGATCCTCCAAAGTCTACATTGGCATTACTGCGGATCAGGTTAAGCATACCCTCCAATGCTACGTTTCTTGCTATAAAGTACGCATAGCCACCACTTATACCATATACCCGAGAAAATACAGAGTCGCCTTCGCTGTCCTCGTCAGAGCTACCTGCAATACCTACTACGGCTTCACCGAAGAACCTGCCGGTATTTGAAGCACCTTCAGGAAAGTAATAACGAACAAATGGAGTGATACCATATCGGAATGACTCCCCGCCACTGTAGATGGATAGGCCGAGTTGTGTCTGAGCACCAACAACAGCATTATCGCTTATAAAATATCCTGCCCTTGGGGTTAAATCCAGACTGAATGTTTCGGATTTGAAGTTATGACCGACATTGGCAACGCTGGCACCCACAATCCAGTTTCCCTGCTGTATGGCATCATTGGCTACCGGTGCTGATGTTTGAGGCCGGGGAAGATCTTCAACATCCTGCGCAAAAACAGCGGTTGACAAAAAAATTAGCAGAGCTGATAGTAAATAAATTCTTTTCATAGTAGTAGTCCTCTAGTGGTTAGTTAATAATTAAAATTGAACGATTTTAATACTGTTATTTATACTATAACTAACGAAAGAGTGTTGTGTTAGTTTTATTCTTATAAATAGAGCCCTGTTTTAAAGCACTTTGCTTTTTAAATTTCCATTGTTTAGACACTTATACAACTTGTCAAATTGTACTTAATATCAGCATTGCACGAACAACTATAAGAGGATTAATAGACGGAAAGGAAGGGTGGGAAGAAGGAAACGACTGGTAACCGCTATGGCTGCTATTAATGTGGTGGCATTACCAAAGTTTCAATGCTCCGCCAGCAGGGTGTAAAATCGTGTGTCCGGCTTTATCAGTTCAAGGAGGCTTAGGTCCTAATAAATGATACGATCTTTTAAAATACTTGTTTATGCGGCCAAAAAAGTATGACGAGTGCTATAAAAACAAAGACTAAACAATTAGAAAAAAAATACTGAGCAGAATCAGGCAACTGCGCATTATGATACCAAATAGACTTCTGAATCCAGACTCTAAGAAGGAGCGGTTTTATTTTCGTCGGGAGTCTTATAAGTTTGCCAGTAAGTGTAACTTGACTCTGCCTGTCCTTTCTGTTTCCTAATTCTTATAATCAGAGAGCAAGCCCTCATAAATCCAGTTTGCCAAGGCTTGACGGTTGTCCGGAATAACAAAACGCCGCTGATCTTTGACGTTACGGATATTTCCAAGCTCAATAAACACCGTGGGCGGGTGGCTATATTTGATCACATAGAGGCTACTGCGCTGCGTTACGTTGCCAGAGTAGTCACGATTGGGCTGGTAGCGCTTGTACTTAGAGGTAAAGGTCTGATGAATGTTTTTGGCGAGCTGCTCACCGTCTTTACTGTTTTCGTGATGGTAAAAGAACACGTCAATGTTCTGGCTTTCACTGCGGCTATCAACATGAATGGCGAGCATGCGTTGGTACGCTCCCTTGTGCTTTGGGTATAGACTGTTCACGATTGCGGTACGCTGTCGCAATCTGGCACTCTGGTTAAGCGGAATAACGCGTCCGCCATACCCCACTTCGTCCCGGTCCATTTTCAAGACGCCTTCATCGCGTATACCGTCATCCGTATCCTGAATGACCATGTATACAGTGGCGCCATGCTCCATGAGTACGCGGGCCAGTCGAATCGTTACATCATAGGCATACTCGTCCTCAGCCACCTCATGCTTGCCATACTTACCAACGGCACCAGGGTCGGGGCCGCCGTGGCCTGACAGGAGATAATAAACTGCGCCTTCCAACTTCTGGTCTTTTACTTCCACACGGGCATATTTGTCTCCGAACAACGGCATTTCAAGCACGCGCTTAGAACTTGCTACTGGTGCCGAGCTAGTCTCAGGAGCTTCGCTCACATTAGGCCCGGAAGCTGTGGCGGCATTTATACCTGTCATGTCCACAGCCGTTGTACCGGCAGCTGCTGCTTCCGGAGCGCCAAGCTCCGGCAGGGTATATTCTTTACCGGCGATCAAACCATTGTCTTTGCCGAAGCGCTCTCTGTTGATCTCAATAAATTTACTCAGGTGCTCAGAGGGGTTAAGCCCATGCCTGCGCAGCAAGGTATAGATGCCATCGCCGGGCATGGCCACCACCTGTAGGTTGGCGCTCTGTCCGAATACAGCTAGAGAAGAAAATACAAGAAGGAGGGTGACAATAGAGGTACGCAATGTATTCTGGTTTACCGGCATATGTTACGAATCCGATATTACTAAAAATGTGTGACGTATAAAAGGCTTCTTACAGAATCCGTTCAGAATGGCAACGAACCTATATACAGGTAATTTAATTCTTAACGTCTTACGAACCTTATTATGCTGATGTTCGGCTAAATTATCGTGCACAAATGCCCCTGTAAGGGCAATACTGGCAAACCTCCAAGTCTTTTGTTTTGCGGATCAGCTCGTTAGGGTCTAGCAATTCATTTACAAACTTTGAAATAAATTCTTCGGAAGAACTGATAAAGTCTTTACCGCTTGCCTGCTCAAAAGGAAAATCGGCTGTGAGTACGCCGGCATCGAGATTCCGGAATGACAGAATGCCGGACTTCGCCACAATGCGTGCTGGATCCATATGGCGGGCGTTGCGCAGCAAAACATCCGGGGCTTGTTGCAAATTGCGCTGCAGAATGTACTCATAAAGCCACAACTGCCGGGCTTTGTCATACTTGGGCGAAGTGATAAAGTGCTGTTGCAGATCGTCAGGTTTAATGCTCACCTGATTGCGTTCCACCTTGCCGGTTTTGTAATCGATTACGCGCAGCTCAGTGCCTTTCAGGTCGATGCGGTCGGCCTTGCCGGCTACTTTGACAGGTATAAGCGTATCGCCAACCTGCACCTGCAGCGTGGTTTCGAGCTGGTCTTCGAGGCGCAGCACATACAACGGCAGCTCGTCATCGGAGGTTAATAAGCTTTGGAGGTATTTCTCCAGCACCTGCACCGCCACCTTGTAGAGGAGGTAGTTCATGCCGCGCTCTGGTGTGGCGCCCCTTGTCACTTTCTTGAACTCCAATTCCACCTTTTGCTGCAGCTGGCTGAGCATCTGCTCCACGTGCGGCTTTTCGATCGGCAGCCCGTTCTGCTCAAACGGGCGAAAGAAATCTTCTAGCACTTGGTGAACGATAGTACCGAACTGATCCGCACCGAGTTGTTCTTCCACCTCGTCCATCTCCCTGATCTTGGCAATCCGGCTGAAGTAGTACTGCAGTGAACAGTTAATGTACATGTTCAAGTGCGAAGGATAAAGACCGCGCTGCAGTTCTTTTCTGAGCTGCTCGAGTGTCTGCTCGTCCTTTTCGATCACGATGTCCTCGTCGTACTTCTTAGTCTTGCGCAATTCTACCGTAGCGGTCAGATCGCGCAGTTTGATGCCCGGATTGCGCTTGGCCAGATCGTGTTGCAGCTGCAGTACAAAGCGGCTTTTTTCGCCCGAGCCATAGGTGTCCGATGGCAGCACATACAGCAGGTTGACTCGTTTGGCACGCTGTAATAACCTATAAAAGTTATAAGCCATAGCACCTTCGGTTTCAGCATAAGTAGGCAGTCCGAACTGCTTCAGCACATCGAAAGGCATCAGCGACTCATGCCGCTTGGGAGCGGGCAGCGTGTTTTCGTTCACCGACAAAATGATCAGGTTCTCAAAATCGAGCGCACGGGTTTCGAGCATACCCATGATCTGTACATCGGAGATCGGTTCCCCGCTGAAAGGCAGGCGCTGTGATGCGATCAGCTCATTTAAAAACTTCCGGAAACTGCGCACCGAGATCTTCTGCTCCCGGCAGTCGAAAATGGTGTCGAGCCGCTTCACGATGGTATAGAAGATATACAGATACTCCGTCTCGATTGTGTTCGGCTGGTGACTGTACATTTTGTGCAGCATGTCGATCAGCTTGTACAGCGAGGCTATAATATCATCACAGTCGCGCCACGAGCGGAACAAAACCTCGAAAAGCGGGTGGTTTTCGCCCAGTTTCAGCAAATCATTGGCCGTGATAAGCACTCGATTGTCCTGCACAATGTGGTCGAGCACTTTCTGTACGAAGCCATGGTATTTAGCCTGATCCGGTTGTTCATTCAGGTATAACTCGTAGCGTCGAATAAACGGGTGGGTGAGGAGCTTGGTGACCGTCAGGTGGTGGTACTGGTATACCTTGTAGCCGGATTCCTGCAACTGAGTAACGCCCGTCAGGTGCACATCGAACAAGAGGTCGATGAGATTGTAAAGCGGCGTACCCTTGAAGCTAAGTCCCATGGTTACGTTGTAGTTGGGCACCTCATCCGGTATAGAGTGCAGCACGGGCAGGAGCAAGGTTTCGTCAGGCAGCACGATCGCCACCTGCGCATGCTTGTCTTTTTCCCGGATTTCCTGCAGCAACTGACCGGCCAGTTTGCCCTGCATGCTGGCATTGGCTACCCCGATCACATTAATCTCTTTCTCCTGTGTGAGTAGCATGTTCTGTTGCCAGCGCCACTCGGGCATATTCCAAGTGCTTTTATACTTGCGCAAGAAGCTACCAGCACGATTGGCTGTGCCGTCCTCCATGTAAAAATCATCTGAGTCAAAGAGCACTTCAGCCTTGTCGTGCTTTAGCAATGTCCGGATGATCTTTTCCTCAGAACTTGTCAGGGCATTCAAACCAATAAACAAGTATTGGGCACAGCCCGGCATCTTGGCGATGCGATCTATGTTCTCAGCCACTTTGCGGTAAGCCATACCGGTATAAGCCTGCTTGTTATGTTCCAGTCGGGCTTTCAGGTTATGGTAAGTCTTCTCAATATTGTCCCACAAGCTGAAGTATTTCTTCATGGTAGCGGACATCGGTTTGCCCAGATCCTTCGGGTCCCAGCGCTCCAATGCCTTGGCTTCGCTCAGGTAATCAAACAGCTTGGTCGTGTCCACCAAGTTCTGGTCAATCCGGCTGAAGTCGTCGAGTAAAGTGCCGCCCCATGTCACAAACTGGTCGAAGTCCAGCGTCGGATCCTGTTCCCGCATGAGGTCGTATAACTCAAGCTGCAGATTAATTGGCTCGAGCACATCGATGCCTGCCAACTTTGTAATAAAATCCTCCATACCCGACACTTCCGGCGACCAGATGGGTTCGGGTGCTGCCTGCGCCAGTGCATTTTTAAAGAAAAAGCTCGCCCTGCGAGATGGCAGAATGATGCACAGCTCGCTGATGTTCTCTTTATACTTCTCGTAAACGTATTTGGCGGTTAGCTCAAGGAAAGTCTGCACTTTGGTAATTGTGAATGAGTGATTAAGTGAATGAGTGAATTGTTAGGAGGTTAAATTAACTTCCAACGTTTCCCCTCTCATCCATGGGCAGAAACGGATTGTAGGCGATCTCCCACAGGTTATCGTCCGGGTCGGTGATATAGCTGCTGTAGCCGCCCCAAAATACTTTTTCTGGCTGTTTGAGCACAGTTGCACCTTTAGTTTCCAAACTAGAAACCAGCTCGTCCACTTCCTTTTCAGATCGCACATTATAGGCCAGCGAAAAACCCCGGAAGCCTTTGCCATCCGCTTCCACACCAGCATCATCAGCCAAGGACTCTTGCGGAAAAAGCGCCAGTTGAATGCCATTTAGCTGAAAGAAAACGATGCTTTCATTGGTACTTTCCAGCGGCTGCCAGCCGAAAATGTTCTGGTAAAAATCGCGGGACCGCTGCAGGTTGCGCACTCCCAGTGTAATCAGTGTAATTCGTTGTTCCATAGTAATTTTCCCTAAGCACCTCCTGAAATCAGAAGGGGAGTATGAGTTATATTATTGATTCTTCCTAAAGTTGATTTCGATCTGCCTGACCTCGTTATTTTGCTTGCTCATAAGCCTCTTTCAGCCAGCTGATCAGCTCTGGGTTAATGTCTTCCGCATTCTCCAACCTAACTCTGTGTGAGCACATAGCGTTAAAGCTTCCAGACTTTTCCAGTTTTCCTTCCGGCTCTTTTCCTTTTAGGTTTATTCCTACATCGAGTCTGGTTTTGGTTGATGGCTGTATCAGTGCGAATTGTTTTTTGCTGCGAACGCTTACGTAGGCAGTTTTAGGGGCCAGTTCAACGTCTTCACCAAACTTCTGCAGTTCTGAGACCAATTGCAGGTATAGCGGTTGCAGAGATTCTTTGCCTTTATATTGCTTGTCGATCAAGTGCTCCGGGCTTTCCGCAGAACCCGCATCCGTGCCTTTCGCCTTTAAAGCAACCATGTTGGCAAAACCATGTGTAAAGCCGTGGTCTGATTTTAAGAACTTGACAATTTCGCCGTGCTTCTGTAGGCCCGTTTCCTTTACTATACCTATCCACTCTTCTAAGCTTTTACCTGTGTTCTTCTGCAGGTTGTCGATCATCGTCTGTGCTGCCTGATCCATTTTTTTAATGATTAATTATTAGTGAATAATGATTAATTGCAGTGAAAGGTTAATGATGCTGAAGGAGTAATTATTCATTCTTCAGCATCACAGTGCTAATCCCATTTGCAGGCTTTTACCGCCGTACTGCCACTCATACAGTTCTTCTGTGTCGAAGTAGTAGAGGAGGCATTTTACTTTTTCGTGACCCAGTTGCTTGAAGCGCACGGCATAATGGTCGAGCTTGTTGCGATGCTCGGGAAGGGGAGGCGGAAGCTTGAACTCTATCAGCACCACTTGCCCCGAGTCGAATACCACACGGTCCGGTTTGTAGAGGTAAGCGCGGGCGTCAAGCAGCTCTTTTTCGTGCTCTACAATCACCTTGTTTGAGAAATAATGCTTTAGTTTCGGGTGGTTTAGCACCTCTTCCAGACTCTTCTTTAGATTCGGCTTTTCACGCTCACTGATGATGCCTTGGTATACCATCTGCCTAAGAACGGTGTCCAACTGATCGGCTGTGATGATGCGGGAAAGGGCATAATGCAGCTTTTTGTTTTGGGTACGCTGCACGGTCTGCGTTTCAAAGTCAAACACGTTGTTGGCGTGCTGTTTTAGTTGTAGCCGTTGCGCCCAGTCGGTGGTTTGCAGAAAATCCAAGGTATAGACGGTGCCAAGTTCTCGGTCGCTCTCGCCTTGTTTCGTATCGGCCCCGGCGTATACCTGATAACACAGCTGTTCCGGTTGCCACAGCTCCTTGTGCACGAGATAGCGGTAGAGTAAATGGCTCACGTTCTTGGCCGAGCCGTCCAGCGCACGACTCGCCTTTTTGTCGTCGGTCAGGTCTTTGCCGTTGGCGATCAGGTATAGCCTGTCAATGGGGCGGGTGAGTGCCACGTAGAGCATGTTCAGGTTTTCGATAAAGGTCTTCTCGATCTCGGTGCTGTACTGTTTGGCCAGCACCGTGTTCTCCAGTTTAGAACTTATGTTAACTGCGACGCTCTTCAATTTCTGCATCACGCCCATGTCGTCCGGTAGACGGCTCCACATTAGAGCGCGGGT
Source organism: uncultured Pontibacter sp. (assembly GCF_947499215.1). Taxonomy (GTDB): domain Bacteria; phylum Bacteroidota; class Bacteroidia; order Cytophagales; family Hymenobacteraceae; genus Pontibacter. Next base: position 132,860 of record NZ_CANMNI010000001.1, on the reverse strand, counting down.
TTGCGGTTCAGTGCTCCAGTCGGCAAACGGAATAATTACGATCGGGTAGGCGAGGCCTTTGGCCTTGTGAATGCTTGTGATCGTGATGGCGTTGCGGTCTTTTGGCGTGTTGATGCTCAGCTTCTCTTTCTGCACGTCCCAGTAGGCTAGAAAGTTGTTGAGGTTGTTGCTGTTCTTGAGACTGTACTCCAGCACCAGATCCAGAAAACGGAAGAGGTACTCGCATTCGTTATTTTGCCCCAACAAATTGAAGATGCGGATCAACTGTTCGGTGAGCTCGTAAATAGACAGATTGCCCGTCTCACGCTCCTTCACATCAAAATTTAAGCTTCGCAAATGCTCAAAGAACAGCTGCGGGTCGGCATGGTTGGCGACAGCGGCAATTTGCTGTGCCTGTTCTGTTTTCGGGACGATGCCGGAGGTAACGGTATGAATCAGGTAGAGCGCCTCCGACTTGGCCAGCGTGTCATTCGGACGATTGAACACCCGAAACATGGCAATGATTAGGTTGATCACTTCGGCAAACTGCAGCGACAGTGAGTCCTGCGATATGATCTCGTATTGTTTCTCTTTCAGGAAATTGGCGATAAGCTTACTCTTGGCATTGGTGCGGCACAAAATGGCCATGTCCCGCAAGGTATAGCCGTCTACCAGGCCTTGCTGCACCAGTTGCAGCACCATGTTCAGTGTGCTCTCATCGTAGCTGATCTCCTCCTCATGGGTATATTCGTCGTAGAGTTCCTCTGTGCGGACGCAGCTTTTCAGGTCATACTTCAGGTTGGTGTCGTCGGGGTGCGTGAACAGGATCTGCACGTGCCCACCTTGCTTGCTACCCAACGGTGACTTCTGCACAAAATCCTTGTCATAGATGGAGGTAAACGTACCGTAGTCAGCATGTGAGTTGCTGAAAAAGGTGAACAGTTCGTTGTTGAAGTCAATGATCTCGGTGCGGCTGCGGTAATTCTCCTGCAGTACATCCGGGAACAGGTTGCTCTGCAGCGACTCGTAGCGCTCTCTGATCATGTTGCCATGGCGACGGTTCTCGTACAGCTTGTGCGTTTCCTCCTTGTAAAGGTGCAGGATCTGTTCCATCTCGCCGCCGCGCCAACGGTAAATGGCCTGTTTGGCATCGCCCACCACCATACTGAAATGCCCCGAGGCAATGGCATTGTCGACGAGCGGCAACAGGTTGTTCCACTGCAGCACTGAGGTGTCCTGAAACTCATCGATCAGGATGTGGTTGTACTTTTCGCCCAGTCGCTCATAGATGAAAGGCACTGGCTCATGCAGCACAATGTCGATGATGCGCTTGTTGAATTCTGAAATGTGCACCGTGTTACGGTCCAGCTTGATTTCCTGCAGGCATTTCTCCAGTTCGTTCAGCACAGACACTTTATATAAGTGTGGAACAACGGCCTGAATCAGGGTAAACAGTTGGGCGTATTTCTCCTTGGTTTCCTCTATGGCATAGTAATGCTCCGTGAGCGATTGACTGATCGAGTCGATCTGGCTTTTGGTGTGCGTGCTGGCTTTCCCGGCATACCACTTGCCTTCCTCCACCGTCTGGCGGGCGTAGTTGTTGCCGTAATTCAGGTCGGCTTCTCTGGAGAACTTATTAAAATAGCCACAAAGGCCGCGTGTGCTTTGAAAGAAATCGGCAGGGGAGAGGCCAGCATTCTCAATAGCAGCTAAAGCAGCCTTGGCCTCCAGTTGCAATGCTTCCGTTATACCTTCCTGCAGCTCTTTCAGCTGTTTTCTAATTGACTTAAAATCTTCTAAAGTGAGTTCTTTCAGGTCGGTTACCGCCTCATATACCTGTTCGTTTAAAAGATTTCTAGCGAAGTCGGCTAGGTCGTCGGGCAGTGTATTCCAACTGCGGCCTTCACGGGCTTTCTCCAAGGCATAATGCTCGAGTGTTTCCGACAGAAGGTCGTTTTTGCTGTTCGTCACCTTGTCGAGCAAGAGTTGGGCGGCCGTGGTCACCAGCGTCTGCGAATCAAGGTCCACCTCAAAGTTATAAGGGATGTTAAGCTCTTTGGTGAAGGCCTGCACGATCTTGTTGACGAAGCTATCGATGGTGCTCACCGAGAAATCACTATAATTATAGAGGATCTGCGTAAAAAGTATGCCGGCTCTAGCCCGTATAATTTCCCTGTCAAACGTTTCCTCCTTGTATTGTTCAGATAGCTCTTCTGTAATATAGTCCAGTAACTGCTCGCTTTTCTCAAGACTGCGTCCGCTCAGGCTGGTATCGTTGAAATTCCGAAGGGCACCCAGTATGCGCTCCTTCATCTCGGCGGCTGCATCGTTGGTGAACGTAATCGCCAGAATGGAGCGGTAGTAATCTGGGTCGGAAGTGCGCAGGGCCAGCTTGAGGTACTCCTTGGTCAGGGTATAGGTTTTGCCTGAACCGGCAGAGGAGGATAAGATCTTAAAGTTGCGGGTCATGGCTCGGGTCCTGTGTTATCAGAATTCTAAAGATACATCGGCGTCGTGGCTAATGCCAGTTTGAAAGAGCAAAAATTAATGACAGGTTCTTAAAAATCTGAGGTACAGGCAAAAATACAAAAAGCTCCCCCCGGTGGACCGGAAGGAGCTCAATGCCTTTCTACGATGTGCTTAAGCCTATGCGTATACGATTTGGCCTTTCTTTTCTTCTTTCTCTTTCACAGCATGATCGTTTACGCTGATATTACGCACGATACGAGCCATGGTGATGGAATAGTCCGTTATAATACAGTGCTGCTGTTCTGTACTTATAAGTGCTTTGCCACCACCCAGAGTAAGCTTGTTCAATTCGATCACTTCATCAAAATTCTGACGCAGCATTTTCAAGGCTTTAAAGGATGGCTCATTATAATACATCGGAATCACCTGACATACGGCATAGCTGCCTTTGGCGCGCTCCTTTGCGATCATGTTGCACAGGTGGGCTGCATTCATTTTGTCAAGATCAGAGATGATCACGAAAAACACCTTTTTCTGGTCGCCTTCTTGGGACTTGATAACCGCGTTACTTTGAAGGAGATTACGGGACACCTTGGCGCCTTTCATAAAATCATCATCCTTCAGTATCTTGTTGTGAATCTTAAAAGCGAGCGCCCCAGATGCGATCAGATGAAAGTCCTTGCTCTTTGCTGTGATTTTGGAGAAGTGTAACATAGTTAGAAAGGATTAATGGGTTAAAGATCTTTGATTGAATTTCTTATTATAAAAATGCCAGCATTCAGGATGCAGGGCAATCTGATTTCTATACTGATACTAATTAATGGCAGATTCGGCTATATGTGACATCAAAGCCTACTAGAAAGTCTACTCAGTTTGCTTCAGCTCGTTGGGTGGTGTCAATTTTTACTGGTTTAGATCCTGTATTACACTAAACTACGTGCAATATATTGTATAAACCAATGAAAATTTTTAATAATGGTTAAAGGCTTGATTTAGAGTGTAAATCTGCTCTTTTTACGGGTGAATGAAAGTGTTGTTCCTTATTTCAATAATTATTTGTAATATTTTAGCGCAAAATAAAAAATAAATCAAGAATTCTCTAATCGTTTGCTAAATTATTAGAACAATTTTATAATCAAATAATACACAATCGTTTATAGGTACGCATAAAACCGGTAATATGACCTCTATAGTGTTAGTGTGAATTCTTTTCCGTACCTTTGCAGCCGATTTGGAATCAGTCTGATTTAGGTAAAACTGGATAATCCGCTTTTTGGCATACCCTGGTTGATTTTAGTTTCGTTTCGTTCTCCTTTTTCGTATAAGAGGGGATATATGGACAGGCTGCCTCCAAGTGATGTATAAAAAGTTATTATTATCAGAATGAACAAAATCAGATTTGACGAGCTTCCGCTTTCGCCGGAAGTCCAGCGAGCTATCGCTGACATGGGCTTCGAAGAAGCATCTCCCATCCAAACAGAAGCTATCCCAGTAGTATTAGAAGGACGCGACATTATCGGACAGGCACAGACCGGTACCGGTAAAACAGCCGCTTTTGGTATACCTACTATCGAGAGCATCGACGAGAACGACCGTAGCGTACAGGCGCTCATCCTGTGCCCAACGCGTGAACTGGCCATTCAGGTGGCAGGCGAAATTCAGAAACTTATTAAGTACAAGCCGGGCATCAGCATTGTGCCGATTTTCGGTGGCCAAGCTTACGACCGTCAGCTACGTGCCCTTAAGCAGGGTGTGCAGATCGTAATCGGTACGCCGGGCCGTGTAATGGACCACATTGAGCGCGGAACCCTCAAACTGGACAAGATCAAAAAGATCATTCTGGATGAGGCGGACGAAATGCTTGACATGGGTTTCCGTGAAGACATTGAGTTTGTGCTGAGCAAAATGCCGGAAGAGCGCCAAACGATCTTCTTCTCGGCCACCATGTCCAAGCCGATCATGGAACTGACTAAGCGCTACCAAAACGATCCGGTGATCGTGAAAGTGGTGCACAAGGAACTGACCGTAACAAACATTGATCAGGTGTACTTCGAGGTGCGTAACTCTATGAAGCAGGAAGTTCTTTCCCGCATTCTGGACATGCACAACATGAAGTCTGTTATTATCTTCTGCAATACCAAGCGTATGGTGGATGAACTGGTAACTAACCTGCAGGCACGTGGCTATTTCGCCGATGCCCTCCATGGTGACCTGAACCAAAACCAGCGCTCTAACGTGATGGGCAAGTTCCGTAACGGTACACTGGAGATACTGGTAGCAACTGACGTGGCAGCCCGAGGTCTGGACGTGGATAACGTAGAGGCTGTATTCAACTACGACCTGCCACAGGACGAAGAGTCTTATGTACACCGTATTGGTCGTACGGGACGTGCCGGTAAGTCTGGCCGTGCTTTCTCTTTCGTATCTGGTCGCTCAGATATGTACAAGCTGAAGGATATCATGCGCTATACCAAAGCAAACATCCAGCTGCAGCAGGTACCTACTTACGAAGACGTAAACGAGCTGCGTACCAGCGCCTACTTGGAGAAAGTGCGTGAAGTGCTGGAGAAGGGTAACCTTACCAAGCACATCTCCAAAATCGAGAGCTTGGTAAACGAAGAATATACTTCCCTAGAGATTGCCGCTGCCCTTTTGAAAATGACTTTGAAAGAAGCCAAGACAAAAGAAGCCGGTAAAGAGGCTGAAAAAGGACTGGGTGGACCTAAGGCTGGTTTCGACCGTCTGTTCATCACGATTGGTAAGAAAGACCGTGTGCATCCAAAGGATTTGATCGATCTATTGAGCCAGAACGCTGACATACCTGCTTCTAAAGTAGGCGACATTGATTTGTATGACAAATTCAGCTTTGTGGAGGTACCAAGCGAGTACACCGCTGATATCCTGCAAAAAGTGGGCCGCATTGAGGTGGAAGGACGCATGGTAATCGTAGAGAAATCGCAGAAGAAAGAAGGCGGTGCCGGTGGTGGCAGAGAAGATTTCGGCTTCAGCGATCGCGGTGCTGATCGTGGTGGCGACCGTGGTGGCAAACGCTTCGGCGGTGGTGACCGTGGTGGTTATGGCGGTGGCGATCGTGACCGTGGTCCACGCAAAGAAGGCGGCGGATACGGAGGCGGTGGAAGCCGTTTCGGTGGCCGTGGCGACCGTGACTCTTTCAGAGGCGGCGACCGTCGCAGCAGCGGTGGTGATCGTGGCGGATTCCGCAAAAAAAGATTCTAATTGCCTGAACCTGCCCGAGGGCGGTTCGTATAAACAGATATACAAAGCTTGAAGTGTAAAAAGCTTCATCTTGTTAGAAAAGGTCGACTTGAAACGTCGACCTTTTTGTTTTATATTTTTTTCTCCACTGGCGCAACTTTGCTTTCAGCCGCCCGTTAAAGAAGGTATCATAAAAAGGTTGGAAGATTATTCTACTGTTTTACGCAGTTAGAAAGATAAGCCTGACATCAGACGGATGTCAGGCTTATTATTTTTATCCCCCCTTTTACGCTCCCAATTACTACGGCCATAAAAAAAGGAGCCGAAGCCCCTTTCTGTATTTCATTATCTAATTCGAATATCAAGCGCTGTCGCGAAGCGAGCGGATGTGGTCGTGCGCATTTTTCACATCACGGTACTGCTGATCAATGATTGGCTTTAACTGACCCGGTAGGTTTTTCTCCATTGCTTCTTCGTAGGCTTTCACGGCATAGTCTTCGCCACGCTCACACTCCTCCAGAATACGCTTTCTGTCCTTAGAGGAAAGAGCCGCTTTAATATCGATCCAAGCACGGTGCAAAGTGCCTTCAATCGAGCTGGATTCATCATCCGTTTTACCCATTTTGTGCAACTGGTCCTGCAGCTCTGTGATCATGCTATCACGCTGCACGGCATACTTGCGGAACAGTTCTTTAAGGTCCTGATCCTCTACATCTTCTGCAGCGGTTTTATAGCCTTTTACACCATCTTTGCATCTTTCGATGAGGTGGTGCACAGTTGAATAAACTTCTTTATTAATTTCCATAGTGATATTTTTTTAGGTTTTGTATGCTGATGTACTGCAATACTTGCCTTTTTGTTACCAAAATGGATATATGGCTATGTTAGGATATGGAGGAGGCTATAGCCTTTCCGGCGAGGTAACCGGTTGTCCAAGCCGCCTGAAAGTTGAAACCACCCGTAATACCGTCTATATCAAGCACCTCGCCCGCAAAGTATAGTCCCGGATGCAGGCGGCTCTCCATGGTTTTCATGTTCACCTGACCCAGGTCCACGCCACCACATGTAACAAACTCTTCCTTAAAAGTCGTTTTACCGTCCACTTCCACCGGCATGCGCAGCAGTGCCTCCACCAGTTTATTCGTGTTTTTGGCGGGTAGTTCCGCCCATTTAGTATCCGCACCAATGCCGGCTATACCTGTCAGGGCTTTCCAAAGACGTTGCGGCAGTCCAAACAAAGGATTCGTAACCACAACCTTTTTGGGGTGGGCCTGTCGGAAGCTTTGCAGTTGCTCACGCAGGCTTTCCTCACTCTGATCGTGTACCCAGCTGATGAGTGCCGTGAAGCGGTAATTCATGCCATGAAACAGACGGGCGCCCCAAGCCGAAAGCTTCAGCACAGCCGGTCCGCTGTAACCCCAGTGGGTGATGAGCAGAGGCCCTTCGTACTCAAGTTTCTGTCCGGCGATGCGCACGCGAGCTTGCGGCACAGAAATGCCCTGCAGCTCTTTGAGCTCAGAACCCGGCTCATTAAAGGTAAAAAGGGATGGAACTGGTTCCTGTATAGCGTGGCCCAAGTCGCGCAACCAGTCATAGCCTTGACTTTTAGGGTTGCCACCTGTGCTAACCAGTAGTCGATCGGCGTGCATTTGACGTCCTCCGGTCAAGTATAGGGTATAGCCTTTGTTTTCAGGAATCACCTCAATACGCTCCACAGTCGTACCTGTTTGCACCCGCACACCAACCCGGGCCGCTTCTCGTTGCAGGCAGTCAATAATGGTTTGTGAGTTGTCGGTAATAGGGAACATGCGGCCATCCGGCTCCGCCTTCAGTTTCACGCCACGTTCCTCAAACCATGCCACCGTTTCCGTAGCCCCGAAAGTCTTGAATGCCTCTTTGAGCTGCTTAGCGCCACGTGGGTAATGCTGCGCAAATACGGATGGCACAAAGCAGTTATGCGTCACGTTGCAGCGCCCGCCGCCGGATACCCGCACCTTGGAGAGCAGTTTAGAAGTCTTTTCCAGAATCGTAACCTGCAGCTTTGGATTAGCCTGCGCACAGGCGATCGCCCCAAAATAACCGGCCGCACCCCCGCCTATGACTACTATTTGCATGTAGTTAATTATTTAATTGTTAAATGGCTAAACTCTCTAATTTGAAATGAAGTTAGGGCGTTAGCATTTTAACCTTTCAACCATTTAGCCATTAAAAAACAAAGATACTAAAAGAAAGCCATGGGGTCGGGATGAGCGAACACAAAAGCCAGTTCGTCTTTCAGCTTCTGGCTGCTAATAAGCTTAAAATGCGTTTCTTCCATATCGGCAAAGGAGGGTGCTTCCAAGCCGAGTGCCTGTGCTGCGGCTACATAGAAATCACGCCGACTGGGATGCTCGTCGGCACAGGCATTGTATACCTTGCCCCATTTTTCCTGTTCGATAATCCGATGAAGAATATTGACACAGTCGTCCAAATGAATCAAGTTAACGGGTGCGTCGCCATTGGGCAGATTGTGTTTTCCAGCCATGAAGCGGCCCGGCTGTCTGCTGCCGCCAACTAGTCCACCGAAGCGCACGGTGGTGCATACCCATTCCTCATTATTCTGAAACACGCGCTCCGCCCACAACAGAACATTATTCGGATCCTTTTCATCCGTAAATGCCGTGTCTTCTTCTGTCACCACGCGGTTGAGATCCATATAAACGGATGTAGAAGACACGAAAAGTACACGGCTAACCGGGGAGTTCTGCAGCACTTTCAGTAACAGCTGCATTTGTTGCATATAACTCTCACCGCCATCGGCCCGGAGCTTCGGCGGAATGTTCAACACAAGCACATCAGCCTGCAGGAAATCCGCCAGTGCAGCAGTGTCGATCGCTGCGTCAGCAAGGTTTAGCAAAAATGGTTTTATACCTGCCTGTTGGATTAAGTCCAGCTTGGATTCGGAAGTGGTCGAGCCATTTACCTGATAGCCTGATTTCACCAGCCTCTCCGCCAAGGGAAGACCCAGCCAACCGCAGCCCATTACACTTATATCAACTTTATTTGGCATCACATCGGAGTTTTAGTGTTAACATTCCGTAGAGTCACTTGTTATCGCTTGCAACAAAGTTAAGGGTAATAGAACGGTATACATGCATTTCGACGTCATTCTGATCGGTTCTGGTTTCGGTTCGCTTACAGCTGCAGCCCTGTTGGCCAAGCGGGGTTTAAAAGTAGCGGTGCTCGAGCAGGCCAAATACCCGGGTGGCTGCGCCTCCACCTATAAGCGCAAAGGCTATTGGTTTGAGACGGGCGCCACCACCTTAGTAGGACTTGACGAACACATGCCGCTACGTTACCTGCTGGACGAAACAGGTATAGAGTTGCCCTTACTCAAATTGGATACCCCCATGCAGGTCCATTTGCCGGATGGTCGCCTGTTGACCCGCTACAACGATTTGGAGGAATGGATACAAGAAGCGGAACGCGTGTTTGGTATAAAGAATCAGCGCGCTTTCTGGGAGCATTGCTATCGTGTTAGCCAAGGAGTCTGGCGCACGTCGCTGGAACAAAAGTTCTTTCCTTTTTCGAGTATAAAAGACCTCTGGCAGGCTATGCTACAGGTGCGACTGCATCAGCTGCGCCTGCTTCCGGGAGCCTTTCGTACGATGGAGGATTTGATGCGAAGGTATGACTTGCTCGACAACAAACCCTTTGTTGATTTTGTGAATGAACAGCTGCTGATTACGGCTCAGAATCACTTGGGTGAGGTAAATGAACTATTCGGCGCGACGGCTCTTTGCTATACCTTGTTCGGGAATTACTATGTGCCGGGCGGTATGATTCAAATGGCCCGTGCTTTAGAAGATTACATTAAAAGCAGAGAAGGAGATGTCTTATACCGGCGCGAGGTACAAGCTATCACACCGCAAACAGAGGGATACGAAGTCCGCTGCCTTGCCGGAACTTATTCCTCCCGTTTTGTGATCAGTGGTATACCCCTCAACAATACCTCCGAACTCTTTCAAGTCGAAAAGGTAAAGGCAAAGCTTCAACCCTACCTGTTGCCCTCCGAGAAACTTAACGGTGCTTTCACCATGGCACTGGTTCTTCGCCACAGGCCTGCCGTGGAGGCGCTGCACCAGCAAGTGCATGTGCCGGAAGGTTTACCCCACATCCATAGCAATAGTTTTTTTGTGAGTTTCAGTCACCCGAACGACAGATATAGAGGACCGCAGGGTGAGACGGTGGCGGCCATCAGTACCCACGTGCCTAACCCGTCTGTAAATCGGATAGAGCACAAAAGAGAAATTGAGGAAGCCATTATAACCTGCATGGAAAAGAGGGGTTTGGTGTGCCGCGAGGATATTCTGTACCGTGACTCTGCCACTCCCGGTGCTTGGACCTTCTGGACACAGCGGGCCTACGGTATGGTTGGGGGCTATCCGCAGTACAGGAGCATTAAACCTTGGCAAATGAAAGATGCGCGGCTCGATCACAAAGGGGCATATACCTGCGGTGACTCAGTTTACCCGGGACAAGGGATTGTGGGTGTCTGCCTAAGCGGCATCATCGCGGCGAACAAACTGATACTGGACCATTTTTAAATTTCACAGCCACGTAATAAGCTCTTTTTCACTTCCAAAATGGCTATCAGCTTAATTGTTTAGACGCTTTTAATGTAATTTTAACAGGTTGGCGCATAGTGGTTTAAAGATTGTTTATTTTGTTATGAAAATATAATCATTCGATAATGTTTGAATGAAATCGGTATAGCATCTTTGCCGCATCAATCAAATCAATCCTTATACTATGTTTAAACAATTACAGCGAATGATGTATCTGTCCTTGGTAGGATGGATGCTCGTGTCCTGTTCAAAAGAGGAGGTGCTTGCGCCTGCTGATGAACAGAATTTAGGCACTATTACCAGTATTGCCAATGCCACCGCAACAAAGGATGGCAACAGGGCCATGGGCAACCCAAGCGGTGCGAATACCAGCTATTCCAATTACCTCATCGACAAGGCCCAGTTCTCGATGTCCTACAACACTTACCGTGGCACGCCGAACTGGGTGAGCTGGCATTTGAGTAGCGCTTGGCTCGGCAGCACACCGCGTCAGGATGACTTTAGGGCCGATAACTCCCTTCCAAGCGCCTTCTACAGAGTGCAGCCATCCGACTACACAGGCAGCGGTTTTGACCGTGGGCACAATGCGCCATCCGCTGACCGCACCCTCACCGTTACGGATAACTCTGCTACCTTCCTGATGTCTAACATGATCCCGCAGGCGCCTACGAACAACCAGCAGACTTGGGGAAACCTCGAGAATTACTGTCGCAAGCTGGTTAGCCAAGGCAATGAGCTCTACATTATCATGGGGCAGTATGGCAAGGGCGGCACCGGTAGCAACGGGTACAAAGAGACACTCGCTAGCGGGAAAGTGACCGTACCGAACCGTATCTGGAAAGTGATCGTGGTTCTGCCTGTGGGCACGAGTGACGTTAGCCGCGTGACGTCCAGCACACGCGTTATCGCCATCGACACACCAAACTCCAATAGCATTAGCACCAGCTGGGGAACCTACAGAACTACAGTTGACGCCATCGAAGCAAAAACCGGCTATAACATTCTATCTAATGTAGCGGCGTCAGTACAAAGTGTGATAGAGGCCCGTGTAGACAACGGACCTACTTCTTAAGGAATAGCTTTTTGAAAGGTTAATTCTAAAACAAAAATCCCCGGCTAGGTTAGTCGGGGATTTTTGTTTTCATCAGGTTTCAACTACCATGGTCTTAAGGCCGGCGATTTCTCCGTTAGGAGTGCGACCAAGAATCAACACTAGTTTCTGTGTTTCGCCGACGCGGTATACCTTCACGTCTTGTAAGAGTTCCCGTAGCTTTTTCTGAAGGTTCTCAAAGCGTTTTGCTAACTGCATTCCCTCATCTCCGGTTTCTGGGCGGGCATGAGTCATGTTTCGCAAGAAGTATTCCAGATCGACCTCCTCCATGGGGTATTCCGCAGGCATAGCGGCTAACCCCAAAACTGTCTCTTCATCCAGTTCATCATCTGCCGTAAGATCTTCGGCATGGTAAAATTCAAAGGGAGCGTCCGTTTCGCTCATCATGAGCAGGCCGTCTGATGCCTCTTTCAGTTCGGTTTCAATTTGTTTTAGATCCATAGTTTTAAATGCTTCTGCAAAAGAATGCTTCTTTTACTCTAATTGTCGGTCTAGGTTCTTATATTTAGCTTAGTCAGCTCAAACAATTATACGTTAGGTTTTAAAAACAAACAAAATAAGATGATGAAGGCAGAACCCATGTTAAAAGAAGGCGCTCTGAAAGGCAAAACGATCATTGTAACCGGTGGTGGTACAGGCCTTGGCCGCTCTATGGTAAAATATTTTCTGGAACTCGGTGCCAATGCCGTGATCTGTAGCCGCAAGCAGGAGGTGCTCGACAAAGCAGCCGAAGAACTGATGCAGGAAACCGGCGGACAGGTGCTGGCCGTAGCCTGCGACGTTCGAAAGTACAACGAAATAGAGGCCATGCTTCAGGCCACGCTCGATAAGTTCGGCAGGGTGGATGTGCTGGTCAACAATGCGGCCGGAAACTTCGTGAGCCCAACCGAGCGCCTGAGCCACAAGGCTTTCGATGTGATCACCGACATTGTGTTAAAAGGCAGCTACAACTGTACGCTGGCGCTGGGCAAACACTGGATCGAGCAAAAACAGGAGGCGAACATCCTCAACATCGTAACCACCTACGCATGGACGGGCTCTGGCTATGTGGTGCCATCAGCCTGTGCTAAAGCGGGTGTGCTCGCCATGACTCGCTCGCTGGCATCGGAGTGGGCCAAGTACGGAATCCGTTCCAACGCCATCGCTCCCGGACCATTCCCAACCGAAGGCGCTTGGACCAGACTTTTCCCGAAGCAACTGGCTGACAAACTGGACCCTGTAAAACGTATACCTGTAGGCCGTTTCGGCGAGCATCAGGAACTGGCTAACTTGGCCGCTTATCTGGTATCTGACTATGCCGGATTTGTGAACGGAGAGGTGGTGACAATTGATGGAGGCGAATGGCTTTATGGGGCCGGTGAGTTCAATGCCTTTGACCAGATTCCGCAGGAGATGTGGGACGCTATGGAAAAGCAGATGCGCGGAAAAGGACAACAATAAAAAAACCGGGGGCTATACCTATGCAGGCTAACCCCCGGTTTACATTCAGCCAAAACTATTTAAATCTTCTGCAATAAGCCTTTAATCGCATTTACTGTTTCATCTGGTTCCACACCCAGCCCCTCTGCTTGGTGAATGATCTCACCTTGGGCGTTCAACACAGAGATGATGTTAGAGTGGGAGATCTCTCCGTCAAGCTCTGTTTTATATTTCATATTAAGTAGCGCGGCAAGCTCCCGGATGTTGTCCTGTTCGCTTGTTAGCAGTACCCAGCGTTTTGCGTCTAGGCTGTTAGAGGTGGCAAAAGCGTTTAGCCGTTCTGGCGTATCGCGGGCAGGGTCCATCGTCACGAGCACGATGCCAATGTCATCCCGTTTAAATTCCTTTAAACAGCTTTCGATACGCTTCAGGTCTGCCACAATACGCGGACAGGCATAACTGCAGTGGGTATAGATCATGGCCACCAACTGTACCTTGCCTTGTAAGTCCTGCAACTTTACCGCTTCACCACGCTGGTTCTGCCAGTCGGATTCTAGGTTGTAGAGCGACATATCGGTCATGGCCCCGGTAGGTATAGCCAAGGTGCCCGTACCAGCAGGCAACTGGTCAGCGGCCACCGGTTTTGCGCAGCAGCTGTCTTCCTCCTGTGCCACATCCTGTTGGCAACTACTGAAAACTGTAGCAGCGAGAGCGAGAAAATATAAGGTATAGCGTTTCATGATTAGTTAAATTAAAGTTTGGCAGTTGACTTCACAGGCACGTCCTGTACGCATCTGAAGCCCAGATTTGCCACTGTGTAGTTGGCTTTCAGGCTGGAGCGGAAGGCGTAGCGCATAAAGGCCACATAGTTTTTCACATCACTCGCTCCGCTAGAGCCGGCTCCGCAGAACAGCTGTCTGTCCAAGCTGGCGTTTTGTCTGGACTCGCCTATGATCAGGGCCGAATTGAAGTCAGAGGTCCATTCCCAAACCAGTCCGATCATGCCGTAAAGGCCGTAGTAGTTTTTAAAGGCGTTCTGCACAGGCGGCAGGTACTTCGGGTTAGGCTGGCTGTACCAGTCGAGGCTGCGCTGGTAGAAACTCGGTTCGCTGGAGGCGTCCTTTTTTGTCTCACTTGCCAGCGCCGCAAATTCCCACTCATTCACAGTGGGCAGTCGTTTGCCCTGGCATTCGCAGTAGGCCTTGGCGGCAAACCATGACACGTTGATCACCGGGCTGTCTTTGAGTTTGTCCGCGTTAGAACCCACTCCCATATCGGTAGCCCAGTGTTTGAGGTATCCGGCGTCCGCGAAAAGCTGTTTCACCTCCGACTTCTTCCACTTCGGGTTCTCGGCTACAAAAGCCTCATACTGTGCATTAGTCACCGGATATTTATCCATGATAAACCCTTGCACCGATATCGCTTGGTTGTTGCTGCCGTAAAGCGGCACAAAAGTGCCTCCCTTGACATGAACCATGTCGGCAGGAGTGCCCTTTTGTGCTTGTACTAAACTGCAGGCTCCGAGCATCAGCAAGACTGTCAGAAGTCGTCGCATGATTGAAAAGCGTTAATATTAGTGCTTGTAGTTGGCTTTCGCCTTCTTCACCTGCTCAGGAGTGATCTCGCCGCCTTTGTTGCCCCAGCTGTTCATCACATAAGTCATCACGTTGGCAATCTCTTCGTCAGACAGTTTCAATTTAGGCATGGTGCTGTTGTATACCTCGCCATTTACTTTTATCTGTCCTTCCAGACCATGCGCCACCACACCAATAGAGCGGTCTACGTCGGCATTGAGGTAGTCAGACTTGGCAAGCGGAGGGAAGGCACCTTTTATACCTTGGCCTTCTGCTTGGTGGCAGGCTTGGCAGTTCTGGGCGTATAGGGTCTTACCGAGTTCTAGGCGCATGTCCTTGTTAGAGGCAAAGGCGGCTTTAGGGGTGTTAGACTTCGGCATCTCCTGCACGGTAGATCCTTCCGGTAGGTATATTTTCTGCTCTGTCTGTCCTGAGAAGATCGCCAAGTTGTCCGGACCTTCTACTTTCAGCATGCCCAGTGCACCTTTGTTGAAGGTTCTGAAGATAGAGTGGTCCACGATCACATAGTTACCCGGAACATCCAGTTTGAATTCTGTAATGGCTGAACCACCGGCAGGCACCAGGGTAGTCTGCACGTTTTTATTGACGTTTGTGCCCCCTTCAGGATACACCGTATCGAAGATCTCACCGATCACGTGGAAGGAAGACACCAGGTTCGGACCACCGTTACCAACGAAGAGGCGAACTTTTTCACCTACTTTGGCCGTAATGGCATTGTCACCTGTCAAAGCACCTACGGAGCCGTTAAACACCACGTAAGATGGTCTCTCGTCAAGTGCTTTCTCCATATCGAATGGCTGAAGACCAGGAGCGCCGAAGGCGCCTTTGGTATAGAAGTCACCCTGCATGATGTAGAACTCCTTGTCAACCGGTTCCATACCTTCCTCAGGCTCTACCATGATCAGGCCATACATACCGTTGGCAATGTGCATACCAACTGGGGCTGTAGCGCAGTGGTAAACATACAATCCGGGGTTCAGCGCTTTGAAGTTGAAAACTGTTTCCTGACCGGGGGCAGTAAAGGTAGCGGCAGCGCCACCACCCGGGCCGGTTACAGCGTGCAGGTCGATGTTATGCGGGTTCTTGCTGTCCGGGTGGTTCATCAGGTGAAACTCCACCTCGTCATTCTGACGGACACGGATAAACTTGCCCGGTACCGAGCCGCCAAACGTCCAGAAGGTATAGTCTACCCCGTCAGCCATTTTTTTCACAACTTCTGTTACTTCCAGACGAACCACTACTTTGGCGGCATGCTTACGCGTGATCTGCGCTGGCACGTTCGGTGCATCCGTCAGTTCCGCCTCAATGACAGGCATCTCACCCGGAGTCTCCGTCTCATTAAGGGAGTTGAGTATCTCGGCATTTGTGGTCTTGGTGCCACAGGATGAGGCAATGCCTAGGCAGAAGATGCCTACCATCGCCAGCCGTATTGCTTTAGGTAAATGTGACCGTTTCATAAGAATTGCTGTTAGAGTGTCTTTATGGTTACAAAAGAACACCCCAATCTCTTCTATTCTTATGACAGCCGTCAGTTGCAATAGTGACTTTAGTCACTTAGGTATAATAATAATTATAATGTGTTTAAACATTGTTTCAGGACAAAAGTGAGGCTTATAGTCAAAATTACTCAGCTACCTATTCCTTCCACTGTGTGTGGAAATACATGCCAGCCTCTCTGTCCTTACGCTGGTAGGTATGCGCCCCAAAATAGTCACGCTGCGCCTGTATCAGGTTGGCGGGAGAGTCTGCCGTGCTATACCCAAGCAAATAATTTAGGGCGGAAGAGAGCACGGGCAGCGCAAAACCATGCTGCAGGCCCTCTGCCACCACATAGGCAAAGTCTTTTCGCCAGCTACGCATGCTGTCCGCCAAAGCGGGTGATAAAAGTAAGCCGTCACTTGTTTTGTAAATTACAGCCAAGTCTTCCATCAATTCGGAGCGGATAATACAGCCGTTGGTCCAGATGCGGGCAATCTCGCTGAAATTTAGCTCCCAATCCAGTTGAACCGAAACTTCCCGCATCAAGTTAAAGCCTATCTCGTGATTGATGATGCGGGTGGACTGGTAGGCGTTTTTCAGACTGCTGACAAATGCCTTTCTATCTGTATCAGCTGGCGTGTATCCGGATTTGTACAGTGCTGCGGCTTTCACCCTTTCCGCTTTCATGGCGGAGAGGGCACGGGCCATAACGGCTTCTGAGAGCGTATCGTAGGGCACGTCATAGTCCAGCGCGACGGCCGCCGACCAGCCACCAGTCCCTTTCTGCTCCGCTTGGTCAAGTATCTTGTCAAGCAGCAGTTCGCCGTCTTCCTTTTTGCGCAGAATATCGATGGTGATCTCCAGCAGGTAGCTTCCCAGTCCGCCTTGCTGCCAGCCGCTGAATGTGTC
Source organism: uncultured Pontibacter sp. (assembly GCF_947499215.1). GTDB lineage: Bacteria > Bacteroidota > Bacteroidia > Cytophagales > Hymenobacteraceae > Pontibacter. The sequence continues at coordinate 116,076 of NZ_CANMNI010000001.1, read as the reverse complement.
AGCGATCTCTTCGGGAGCCATCCCCAACATGTAGCGCATAAGGGAATAGGCCTCTGCCAGCGCCTGCATCTCGGCGTACTCGATACCGTTATGCACCATCTTTACAAAGTGCCCGGAACCATCTGGACCGATGTAAGTGGTGCAGGGCTTTCCATTTTTATCTTTGGCGGCAATCAACTCCAGATACTTCGCAACCTGTTCATAGCCTTGGCGGGGACCACCCGGCATAATAGACGGCCCTTTGCGGGCGCCCTCTTCGCCACCTGATATACCGGTGCCCACAAAGTGGAGCCCTTGTGCGGAAAGCAGCTTTGTTCTACGGGAAGTGTCCTTATAATAGGAGTTGCCGCCGTCTATCACCACATCCCCGGGCTCAAGCAAAGGCATAAGCGTTTCCAATTGGGCATCAATGGCGCCGGCATAGATCATGAGCAGCACCTTGCGCGGCTTATCCAGCGACTGCACGAACTCTTCAAGTTGGTCAAAACCTTTAATATTGGTAACGCTGGGATTCTCGTTTATCACCTGCTCGGCTATACCTTCTTCTTTGCCCGGCACGTGGCGGTTGTACATGGATACACTCACACCGCGGTCAGCCAAGTTCAGCGCCAGACTTTTGCCCATCACGCCTAGGCCAATTACTCCAAATTCAGAAAGGGGAATCATATGCTTTAGTTTTTTTATTACCTCCTGCACAATCTGCTCAGGACTGAGTGAAACATCTACATGTATACCATAGGCAGGTTTCTCCAACGCCTCCAACTGAGACTCCAGCAGCGATGGGCCCATGTAATGCGCGTGGCGGGACTGCAGACGTCCCAGAATAGTGTCACGGGAGCCATCGAGGTAAATCCAATTGATGTGCGGAACAGACTGCAGCGTTTTACGGTATTGCTCCTTTAGCGCCGAGCAGGCCAGCACAGCGCCTCCTTCTTTTTCCCAACGGGTAATCAGACCGGCTAACTGCTCCAGCCAAGGTATTCGGTCCTCATCTGCCAGTGGTATACCTTGGCTCATCTTTTTGATACTCTCCGGCGAATGGTAATCATCCGCATCGTGGAAAGGAAGCCCGAGCCAGTCAGCAAGTTTTAGCCCAACCGTTGTCTTTCCGCTTCCCGATACGCCCATCACAATGTAAATCATACCTATTGGAGTTTTAATGGTCCTATTTCAGGCCATCTGTCATTTGATCTGATGCGTTTGTGTACGGATATCGGAAGAGTAGTTTTCAATTTGATGAACTCTGAAAACAATAAAGCATTGAGATATGTAAATAGTATCCTATGAAAGTATTTATTACCGGTGCGACAGGGTATATAGGTCATCAGCTGACACAGGAACTGGTTGACAGAAATTATGAAGTGAATGCACTGGTCAGATCGAAAGAAAAGGCAGCTGATCTGACAGCAATTGGCGTAAAGGTATATGAAGGAGATTTAGACGAAACACAGGTCATTGATCAGGCAATGAACGGTGTGGATGCGGTTTTTCACCTAGCCGCCTATGCCAAACTCTGGCCAAACGATGCTACTATTTACAGACGCGTAAATGTAAGGGGCACGCAACACGTATTGGATGCCGCGCTCAAACACAAAGTGAAAAAGGTAGTTGTCACGTCAACGGCAAGTGTGTACGGTCCTTCAACGAGCGCCGACAACCCCGTAAATGAGGCTTCAGAGCTAAAAAGACCCTTTACGAACTTGTATGAAAGCACAAAGGCGGAAGCGGAGCAACTGGCGCAGGACTTTGTCAAAAGAGGCCTTCCGGTCGTGATCGTGAACCCTAGCCGCGTGTATGGGCCGGGGAAGGAGAGCGACAGCAATGGCATCGCCAAACTATTGCGGCTATACCTGTCCGGTAAGTGGCGCATAATACCGGGCGATGGAAAACAAGTGGGCAACTACTGCTACATCGATGATGTGGTAAAGGGCCACCTACTAGCTTTGGAGCAGGGGAGAAGCGGGGAAAGCTATCTGCTGGGTGGGGAGAACGCCTCTTACAACCGGCTGTTTGACCTTATAAGTAAATTGTCAGGCAAGAAACGCTTTCTCCTCCACATGCCGCCGTGGCTTTTGCTTCTGGCAAGCAGTGGGCTTGAGCTAGGGGCGAGGCTAACATACCGAAGGCCTCTGATTACGCCCGAATGGGCCAGAAAGTATTTGGCTGACTGGAGCGTATCGAGCCAGAAAGCGATAAACGAATTAGGCTATACCATTACACCTTTACAAGAGGGATTAGAAAAAACACTCAGATCGCTACAAGAAGCATGATTATCGAAAAAAAGTATACGCTTATAACTGGAGCCAGCGCCGGCATAGGCAAGGCCATGGCGGATGAGTGCGCCAAACGCGGACAAAACCTCGTGTTGGTTGCGCTACAACAATCTGAACTGGCAGAGACTGCTTCCTTTTTGCAGCAGCAGTATGGGGTGGACGTAAAGGCGCTGGAACTCAACCTGACCGCTCCGCATGCCATACAATACCTGTATGATTGGTGTCATGCGCAAAAGCTAACGATCAATGTACTGATAAACAATGCGGGAATCGGCAATTACAGTTATTTTCAGGAGGCTGACCTTGCTGAATATCAAAGCATGATCAAGTTAAATGTAGGGGCAGTCGTGGCGCTCACGCATTTGTTTGTGACCAAACTCCGGGAGAATGAGGAGTCCTATATCCTGAACGTCGGGAGCTTTGCCTCCCTTATGCCGCTGCCCTATAAAAGTGTTTACGCTGCCACCAAAAGCTTTGTACTGACCTTTTCTAGGTCGCTGCAAATGGAGCTAAAGCCTTATAATATACATGTGAGCTGTCTTTGCCCCGGTCCAACTAGCACTAATAGCATGCAAAAGCGCAACCAGCATGTTAAAAAGGGAAATGGAATTTTAACGAAAACCCCAGAAGAAGTGGCTAGCAGTGCAATAGCTGGCTTGTTCAACAAACAGGGGTTGATTATACCCGGCTGGAAAAACCGGTTCCTGATTCGCTTAGGACGTATTCTGCCATTCTCCATTAAGAGTTACATCCTTAAAAGAATTTTTAAGGATGGTGCAGAAGACGATTTGGACGCTGAAACACACAAAGCATCTTCAAAAACTGAGAGTGTATCATTGAAAGAAGAGAAGAACAGCAGGGTGGGAATGTAAGATAGTTGTTGCCTTAACGGATTAGTACAGGCAATGTGTGAGGCGTCAGCCGAACGTAATCCCTGTGCTTTGTTGGCGTATCGTGTTTTTCACCACTTTATTTATTCAGTGTAGGGTTCTGCTCTATACTCAATGAAATCTCTAACCTTCGTCTTTTCAAGTATCTCTAAGTTTAGCTCCCATACTCCACCTTACCACCCCTTTAGACTAGGATAAAGCAGCAAGCCTACCATATAACCTTCTGCAAATAACTTTTTAGGAACGGTTGGGCACGTAAGTAAAACTTCATATTCCAAATGTCGTTTCTAACGAGACACATAAAAATACTACTATGAATAACTTATTCAGAGGATTGCTTGCTGGCTATGGTGCTAAAAAACTAGGTGGAGGATGCTTCAGTACGATTCTAATTTTTGTAATTATTTGGGTGGTGCTTGGTCAATGTAGCAATACAATTAAATCGAACGAAAGCGAAGAAAACACGACTAATCAAACCAAGATAAAAGAATCTGGATTTGTCACTTCATGTGCCCCCGCCATTTGGTAAAAGTTTGTGTGCTTTTATGCTAATTTACTGCTTCCCCAATCATGGGTGTAAGTAGGGCACATGATACACTTATTTAATTCAACTAACGGGTTTGTGCAGCCGATGCCGATGCGAAGCAAAGGTTAAAGCTGCACCGGGTTAGGCTGTGTTTTTCTTAAATCGTTTTATGGATTCCAACTCTTGCTGCTTGTTAGACTTCTCTTCTTCTAAATCGTAATCATCTTGCAAACCCAGCCAAAACTTAGGAGAGTTTCCAAAGTAGTAGCTTAGCCTCAAAGCCGTGTCTGCTGTAATGCGCCTGTTTCCTTTCAAAATTTCAGATACTCGGGTCTGAGGAATTCCAATGTCCTTTGAGAGTCTGTAGGCAGTGATATTAAGAGGAACAAGAAATTCTTCTTGTAGTATTTCTCCCGGATGGATATTAAGTAGTCGCTCCATGTTGTTCTTTTTAGTGGTAATCTATAATTTCTACTTCTGATGCTTGGCCGTTACTCCACTGAAAGATGATTCTCCACTGGCTATTTATCCTGATACTGTAGAATTCTTTCAGATTTCCAGCTAACTTCTCCAATCTGTTGGAAGGAGGAATTCGAAGGTCAGCGATATCCTGAGAGTTATTTAGCATTCTTAATTTACGTCTTCCAATCGTCTGGATTTCAATAGGCAGCTTCGCTACCCTTTCCCCATTCCATATTTTTTCAGTTTCCTTTGACCCGAAAGATACAATCATACTTACTTTTAACGTTACTAACGCCAAAAGTAAGTATTAAGTTTAATTCTTAAAAGATTTGTAGAATTTTTATTCTTTGAAATACAGCCTAACGTGACTCGTGCAGCTTATGGGCGAAGCGTAAGCAAGGTTTCTTAAGCATTGTGTTGTACCATTTAGTTATTATACCTTAATCCGATGGAGCTGCTGCCGCCTTTTTCATCATAGCCTACCCACACTTCACCCCAACTAATTGTCCTCTCTGAACCCAACTCTGTATTGAGCCATTTGTTAAAAATGACGTCATTTTGCCTTTCTTCTTTTTCACTGCATGATTCCCAGCCTTTACTTAGGTCATACTTTAATTTGCTAAACCCCAAGCTTAGTTCTTTTAGTCTTTCATCAAGAAAGCCAAAAGATATAATAAAGTATAGGTTAGCGACTTTTACATTTCTGACGTTATACCATTTCCAGCCATTCCCCATATCTAGTTCAGACTGGCTTTCTCCAATGTCCATACTTTTTATCTCTCCAAGTGTCATTGTAGGCTTTATAGTTTTATCAAAAGCCAATTCAACGAAGCCAGTCTTTCTATTTATCATTTCTATTTGGTACAACGTGCTGGTATAGCAAATGGCAAGGCGTCAGCCGCAGCATAGATGCTATACTTTGTTGTATGGGGTTATTTTTCAAATTTTTGTACAGTCAAGCAACTGTTGTCCTGCGATAGTTCGAAGTTGATTGCCCACTGGAAATCAGTATCAAATACTGTCATTAATGTGTCTCCGCTTTGGTCGGCTCTATCGAAGCTTAGAGAACAAATTACATACTTTAACCAAGGCCCACCAAAATTCAACAGCCCGATTCCAACGTAGTCATTTACAGCTTGGTCAATTACATTTGTCCTAAACCAGACGGGGCGATTACTATAGGTCTTTGGGAAGCTGATTTGAATAAATTTGATGACTTCAGCTATTTCAACTTCCAGTTCTTGCTGGTTGAGTAAGTCTGGATTTTTTAAGTCCACTGAAATTACTTTTTCAAAGCTCTTTCCGCCAAGTCTTTCTAAAGTGATTCCAACATCATCTGTAGCGAACTCCTGTTTGATTCTTTTTTCGTAGTAGCCTAAGGCAAATTCCATCAGGTCGTTCATTCTATAGTTTTAATCCCATACAACGTTACTCGTGCAGCCGATGGGCGAGGCGGAGCCGAGGATAAGGGCTGAACTTTGTTGGCAACGGTAATTTTACCTTTTTCTTTCGATTAGCAAATTCAACAGGAGATAATTCAATGGTATAAAAGCTCCTGCCAAGATGATTATCATAAAGCCTAAGGCAATATCCCATTTGAGTATTTCCACATAAAAATAGATTTCCGCAGCCAAAAGAATCAAGTTCAATAACGAATACACCAGCACCTTCATATACTGCTTTCTTAATCTATAGTAGCTGTAGAGAATAGTAGCAAACGCAAGTGTAAAGGTGAAAGCTTCTACCCAACCTTTCATTGTGCTTTCTGGCCCCATTCCTACTACTAAGCCTACAAAGAGCATGAGTATGAACTGAACTATAACCAAGGTCACCATATGAGAGGCAATTATCGTTACCTGCTGGGCTAAGCTATGGTGGCTATCGTTATTCGTTTCTATCATCCACTTTTCTATAACTTATATTTTTGCCAACGGCTTGTATAAAAGACGAACGAGGCGTAGCCGAAGTGTGACTTGTATACCTTGTTGGGCAAATTACTTTTAATCTTCAGTTTCAATTCAAGGCCCAGCTGGAAATACATTCCATTTTTCACTTAATCTACCATACATTATTATAGCTAGAATTACCGCAGTAGCGAATTGAGATGTAAAAACTTGATCATTCATTGGTTGTACTAGGTACATCAAAAACCATTCTATTATGAGGAGGACAAAAAACAACAGAAATATTTTTGGCCCTTGAATGAATTGATAAACAAGCTCTAAGCTTTGGACTTTAGTTAAGACTTCGAATATAATTATCAAAGAGATGCTAAACCCTGGTAGAAAATAAATAATTAGTACAGGAAAATGAATTGTCGAAAAATCGAAGGCTAATATGGGAATCGAAATTAAACCAACTAAAGCTGAAGTTATAGAAACTAATATTTTTTTTAAAATATTCACAGGTGTCAAACTTTAATTGAATTATTGTTGAGAACAGGTAACTGTATGGTTATTTCGTTATTCGTATTATGCCCAACTACCTCGAAAGCGTGAACATACGGTTATTGGCACTATGTGCGAAGGGGAATATCTCCATTCTTAGCATATCCAAAGCACCTTTCTGGCCGTTTTTCTCCGCTTTCATCATTTTTATATTTACTTCAGCTAATATAAGATAATTCTACAAACAATCCAGTGGGCTGGTAATTTTATCCAGCGCGTAGCTCGTCACGTGGGTGTAGATCTCGGTGGTCCTGCTCGAGCAGGTGCGTGGCAAAGGAGTGGCGCAGCGTGTGCGGCGTGGCCTTCGTCTTCACACCCGCCTTCCCCATGCTGGCCCTGAAGACGCTGCGGATGCTCTCCACCGTGTACTGACCGCCCGTCTGCCCCTCAAAGAGCCACACCTTGGGGCGGTACTCCTTATAATAGGCCCGCAGGCTCTCCAGAAGCTTCTGCGAGAGCAGCGTGGTGCGGTCCTTCTTGCCCTTGCCGCCCCTGATAAAGAGCAGGTTGCGGTCAGACTGAACATCGGTGATCCTGAGGTTGATGACCTCGCTGATGCGCAGGCCCCCGGCGTAGAGCAGTTGCAAAAGGCAGCGGTGCTTGAGGTTTTCGGTGACGGAGAGAATCCTGAGCACCTCCTGCTTGCTGAGCACCTGCGGCAGGCGGCTGGGCTTCTCCGGGCGCTCCACGTCCTCTAGCCGCACGCTGTGGCGGCCCAGCACCCGCTGGAAGTAGAACTTGACGGCGTTGATCGACTGGCTCACGGTGGAGTGGGAGTACCTCTGGCTCTGCACCATGCCCCGGTGGTAGCGGTTTATCTCCTCGGCTGAGAAGGCGTTTATACTATCCAGTCCCTGAGCGCTGTGCCCGTTGAGGAAGCGCAGCAGCAGGGCGTGGTAGGTGCGGATGGTGTTCATGGAGTAGTTGAGCAGGAAGAGCTTCTCTATAACTGGCAGGGGGCAGGCAATGTAGGCCGGTCCCTTCACGTAGCCCTGCTCCCAGAGCCGCGCCTGCAGCGGCAGGTCCCGTAGCTGCAGCGTCTGGGCCAGCCACACCTGCGCCGTGCCCTCCAGCACGTCCAGCAGCTCATGGAACAGCGCACTCTCGTTGGCCATGGCAAAGCACTTGAACTCCTTTAGCCAGGTGCAGCCGCTGAAGCGCCACAGGCAGGTATAGATCTCCTTGCTGTACTGGAAGGAAAGCTGAATGAGCGTCCTGCCCTCGTACTCGAGCGGCTGCAGGCGCACCACAGGCAGGGCGGTCACCCGAGGCAGCGGGTCGGAGGCTTGGGATGAGGCCAGTATGGTCGCCCCTTCAGCGGGACGCAGACGTTTAGGCCTGTCCAGATAGCGGGCGTCCACCTTGGCCAGCCCCTCGAAGTGCTGGTGCAGCTTCTCAATGCATTGGTCGGTGCGGTGCATCACAAAGCACTTGTAGGTTTTGCTGTACTTGACCCATGGGGCCTCTTTCAAACGCTTGGCAATAAAAGGGTTGGCCTTGAACCAAAGGCGGATGAAGCGCTTCCCCTCATGCTCGAGGGCGTTAAGGTAAACAGCTGGCTGGGAATTGGTATGAGTCATAGTGCGTAGACGGTGATACTGACACTAAATTCGGGTATTCCACGTACTTAAGCGCAGACTATGCGCATAAGTGCGCATACAAACGTTTAAAATCGTTATAAACGTTTGTATGCGCTTATAACAGCATATAGCTTATGGATAATACGAAAAGAACCTGTGAAGCCTGTGACCAGCCACTGGTGGGTAGGGTCGGTAAGCGGTACTGCTCCAACCAGTGCCGCGCCGCGGCCAGCAACCGACGGCGCTCCGAGGACGAGGGCGAACGCCTGATGAAGGAGATCAACCACAAGTTGCGTCACAACCGCTTTGTGCTGCAGCGCCACAGCCCCGAGGGCAAGACCACCCTCAGGCGGGAGGTGCTCCAAGTGGCCGGCTTCGACTTCCGGCACTTCACCCACCTCTATCGCACCAAGCAGGGCAACACCTACCACTTCTGCTACGACTACGGCTATTTTCTGCTGCCCGACGAGAAGGTGCTCATCGTCAACTGGCAGCCTTACATGGAGCAGAATAAGGTATAGCGTAAACAAAAAAGCCCCGCCTGAAGACCAGACGGGGCTTTGTAAAATAGGAAAGAGGCTCAGTTTAATTTATCACCTCTGCTTCCTTCTCTTTTTTCTTAGCTGCTTTTTTAGCGGCTTTCTCGGCTTTGCGCTGCTCCCTCTTGGAGAGCTGTGTTGCTTCAACTGGAGTTTCAGCCTTGCGGCGTGCGTCCACTTGCGGCAAACCAGACGTGTTGTCGTTTACCAGCGTCATTTCCTGCACCAAGTGACCGGCTCCGGCAAACTTGTCTACAATGAAGAGCATGTAGCGCACATCCACCGAAATGTTACGTACTTGGTTCGGGTTGTAGGTGAGATCACTCATGGTGCCTTCCCAGTTGCGGTCGAAGTTCGTGCCGATCAATTGACCGTTTGCGTTTATCACCGGGGAGCCGGAGTTACCGCCCGTGGTGTGGTTCGACGCGATAAAGGCAACCGGCAGCTGCCCGTCTACGCCATAAGGGCCGTAGTCTTTCTTGTCGTACAGTTCCTGCAGTCGGGCAGGTATGGCGTAGTCCTCGGCGGCACCCGAAGCGGCTTTCTCAATGATGCCTTCCAGTGTGGTGTAGTACTTGTACTTCACGCCATCCACCGGCTCGTAAGGCTCTATTTTACCATAGGCTACACGCAGGGTGGAGTTGGCGTCCGGGTAGAACTTGCGATCCTGCTGCATCTCACGCAGACCGGCCACATAGGTTCTGTAGAGCAGGTTCAGATTGTCGTTTACCTTGGTATAGGTTGGCATTACATTGGTGCGGTAATAGTCATTGATGCTGCTGGCCAACAGGAAGCCCGGGTCGTTTTTCAGCGGGTTGGCTTTGCCGGATCTGATGTCGGCAATCGCTTTGCGCACTCCAGCCTCGGAAGTGAAGAGTGATTTGCCGTATACCTCGTCAGCGTACTTGCTGAAATCACCTTTATACTTCTGGCGCACGGTATTGAACGCCGTCGGTTGCATCTTCGGGTCAATGTTGTCGGCGTACATGCCCATCAGGGCCACAAACACTTTCTTGTCGGTAGGGGCGTTGTAGTTTTTGAAATAACTGGCAGCACCTTTCTCCAATCGGTCCAGCTGCGCATTGATTTCCTGCTGTGGCGCTTTGGCTTCTAAAAGTTCGTTTAGCTTGATGTAGTCGTTGGCATAACGAACCAGCTCAACACCCCATGCCGCTTCCATTATGTAATCACGGGAAATCGTAATGCCCTCCAGCTGCTTGTAGTTCTGCTCAAGTTCCGAAATAACATTGCCATAGGTTTGCTTGCGGCTGGCATCGGCATTGGCCCATGCCGTGAACTGCTTCTCTAGTTCCTGCTTGCGGGCAATGGTGTTGGCTTTGCGCAAACCGCGGTTCTCACCGATCCACTTCTTCCAAGCATTGGCCACACTGGCGTACTTGGCGGCATACTGGATGCGCACCGCATCAGAGGCTTTCATATCCTTGTCCAGAATGGCGAGTTTAGTATCTCGAAGCTTGATCTTGTGCGGGTTAGACACTTCGTAGATCTCCTCGATGGCATGCGAGGTCAGGTACTCATTTGTACGGCCCGGGAAACCGAACACCATCGTGAAGTCATTCTCCTGCAATCCACTCATAGAGATCGGCAGGTGGTGCTTCGGTTTGTAAGGCTTGTTGTTCGGTGAGTACTCCGCCGGATTGTTATTCTCGTCGGCATAGATGCGGAAAATGGAAAAGTCGCCGGTATGGCGCGGCCACATCCAGTTGTCGGTGTCGCCACCGAACTTGCCGATAGACGATGGGGGAGCACCTACCAGACGGATATCACGGAAGGTTTCGGTTACATACATGTAGTACTCGTTGCCATAAAAGAAAGGACGAATGATGGCATCGTAATGCGTACCGGCTGTCGCCTGCTGGCGCACCTTGGCAATGTTCTGCTGCACCATTTTCTCACGTTCGGCCTCTGTTACGTTGGCCGGTATGCCCGCCAGAATCTGCTGTGTAACATCCTCCATACGCACGATGAAGGTAGCGAACAGACCCGGGTTTGGAAGTTCCTGCTCCCGGTTCATGGCCCAGAAGCCTTCGGTGAGGTAGTCTTTTTCTACGGAGCTGTGGCTCTGGATCTGACCATAGCCGCAGTGGTGGTTGGTCAGCAGAAGTCCCTCCGAAGAGATCATCTCGCCTGTACAAAATCCGCCAAACGAAACGATGGCATCTTTCAGGCTTGACTGGTTGATGCTGTAGATGTCTTCGGCAGTGAGTTTCATGCCTTTTTTCTGCATTTCGGCTTCGTTGAGTTGCTTCAGGAGCATAGGCAGCCACATGCCTTCATCAGGCTTGGCCGTGCTTATACCCAAACTCAGACAGGCCGCAGCAAAAAATGCTATAATGCGCTTACTGATCATGGTTAGTTTATGTGTTGGTTTTGAAAGCCGAAGATAAGGAAGAAATATGAGTTTAAAGGTATACCTGTAGGGACAGGTCGCGACCTGTCCAATCGTGCAAAGAAGCACCCCACGAAGTACGGTACCCTACTAACGGAGAAAAAAAGTCTGCCCAACTATTAGATCCAGTTGCATAGATTAGTCTAATGCGCGGGCAGGTCTCGACCTGTCCCTACAGGTATAACTCCCAAACTCTACAACGTACCAATTGTCGGTTCAAAATTCTTATTACTCTCCCAAGCTTTGAAATTGGTGATCTCTTTCTGGAAGGAATCAATGAACCAAGCCATCAGGCTGATGTCGTCCAGAAAACCGATGACAGGTATAAAGTCTGGGATCACATCGAGTGGCGTAACAAGGTATAGCAGTACCGCCACGCCCACAAGCATCGATTTTTTAGACACATCGCGGTAATTACCATTGATATATGCTTTCACAAGCCGGATGAAGGTCTGCATCACCTCTTTCACCTGATCGAAACCGCTCTTGTCGCTGTCTACGTCCACTAACTTGCCATAGGCGGCAGTCAGAAGCATTCCTAGTTTGACGGGTTTGGACATAAGTCCGCCAGCTTTTCCTAACAATTTCTGAAATAGGCTGTTCTTAGACAGCTGTAGGCCTTTATTTATAAGATCTTGAATCATGTTTTTGTCTTTTGTTTGCGTCTTATACGGCATTGGCTGCGATTTGGTATCAGTAGGCTACTGAGACTAAAATAGCACACTTTTAGATTCAAAAATAATCTTTTGCACTTGCTTGACACTGTGGTTTTTTCTCCTTTAAATTGGTGTACCTTTAACAACAAATTATCCCATACTCTTACAGGCATGTCGCAAAGTATATGAAAGCGTCGCTCATTCTACTGGTGTCCTTGCTGATAGCAGCGGCTGCAGTCTATTTCGGTTCCTTTCTGGTACCTGACTCCTACGAAGTCAGTAGGTCGATCGTGGTGAAAGCGAAGCCGGAACATGTGTTCCCTTTACTGAATAACCCAACCCAATGGGAAAAATGGAATGCTTGGAACAAGGACTACGACCCGACCATGATCCGACTCTATGGCGGCCCGATGGCGGGAAAAGGGGCGTCGCAGCAGTGGCACGGCGACAAAGTGGGGATGGTGCAGATGCACTTCACCGAGAGCACGCCACCCTCCCAGCTTTACTACAAACAGCAGACGAAAGGCGAGCTCTTCGAAACCATCGGGATTTTCAGTTTGGAGCCTGTGGAAGGCGGCACTAAAGTAGTGTGGCACCAGAAAGCCCGCTCTACAGACGAGCCCTACGACAGGTATAGGGGCTTCTTCAAAAAGCTCAGGACGGAGCAGGAAACCGAACAGAGCCTGCTGGCGCTACAGGCTCTGTTTGAGCCAGCCATGGCGGCCAGAACCACAAGATAATGGGTCAAGCCTTTATTATTAGCTCCTGCTGATATTACAATTAACTGTTAGATCCCTTTGCAATAGCTTGCAATACAGCATCCGAAATAAGCAGTAAAGCAAAAGACCGCGACTAAGGTATAGCCGCGGTCTTTTGCGTTCTTCAGGTATAACTAAAGCAGTTCGTTGGCCAAATTGGCCAGTTCAGAGCGTTCGCCTTTGAGTAGGGTGATGTGCGCATAGAGCGGATGGTTTCTAGCCCGGTCTATGAGGTAGGAGAGACCATTACTCTGCGAGTCAAGGTAAGGCGTGTCGATCTGGTAGACGTCGCCCGTAAATACGATCTTGGTATTCTCACCCGCTCTGGAGATAATGGTCTTCACCTCGTGCGGCGTCAGGTTCTGCGCCTCGTCTACAATGAAGTAGATGTTGGAAAGGCTGCGACCTCTGATATAAGCCAGCGGCGTGATCATCAGCTTTTCCAGTTCGATCAGTTCCCGCACCTTCTGGTATTCCTTGCTGTTCTCAGCGTACTGGTTCTGTATATACTTCAGGTTGTCCCAAAGCGGCTCCATGTAAGGATTCAACTTCGATTTAATATCGCCGGGAAGGTAGCCGATGTCTTTGTTGCTGAGCGGCACGATGGGCCTTGCCAAGTAGATCTGCTTGTAATCGCGGCGCTGCTCCAAGGCACTCGCCAAGGCCAGCAGGGTCTTACCCGTACCTGCCACCCCTTGTATGCTCACCAGCTTGATGCGCGGGTTGAGCAATGCGTGCATGGCGAAGGTCTGCTCGGCATTGCGCGGCTTCACCCCATAGGCGCTCTGTTTGTCAACCCGCTCAAACTGATCGTCAGCTGGATTATAGTAGGAGAGGACGGAATTTTTAAAGCTCTTGAGCACATAAAAGTGGTTATCGGCCGGGGTGGCTTTCATAACCTTACCGCTCTCGCTGGTTCCCTTTTCGTAGAGGTCGTTGATGACAGTAGGGTCGATTTCTTCGAGCGTATCGCTGCCGGTATACAGCCCGGCAACATCCTGAATTTTGCCTGTTTCATAGTCTTCGGCAATCAAATTCAGAGAGCGGGCTTTCAGACGCAGGTTGATGTCTTTGGTCACCAACACCACTTTGCTTTTCGGGTAATCCTGCTGCATGTGCAGGGCCGAGTTGAGAATGTGGTGGTCGTTCTTGTCCCCAAAGATCTTGGTGGCATCCAAATTGGCGCTGCCATTCATCATCACCTTAAACTTGCCTTTGGTTTTGCCGTTGAGCGGGATCCACTCCTGCAGCATATGCTCTGACGAAAGCTTATCGATAAAACGGATGAACTCGCGGGCCTCGAAGTTTTTGATGTCATTGCCTTTTTTGAAATTGTCGAGCTCCTCGAGCACCGTGATAGGGATGGCTACATCATGTTCCTGAAAGTTCTGCACCGCGCTGTGGTCATAGAGTATGACAGAGGTGTCAAGTACGAATATCTTTTTCCCCTTGGGGTTTGCGGGCTTGGCGTCTGTCGGGGCTTTTACTTTGCTGGCCGTGCGTGAAATAGTATCGGTCTTTTCCTCTTGGGTCTTTGTTTTTCTAGGCATAAGGGCAGGGTTAAAAGGGTGGACTTTCTCTTTTTACGCAAACACATAGTGATAAGTCTATCTTTAAAAGCCAGTATTTTCCTTCACGCACAGGCCTTGTTACAGCCTGTAAGAAAAACTATTTTATAGCATATTGATTCATAACCGTTTATAGAATAAATCAGTATAACTAATTATTTAGTTAATAAAATAAAAATTCTTAGCTTTGCTTATAACAGAAGCTGCCAGATTGCGTGAAACTGTATAGTCAATTCCACTCAAAAGTCAATAACAGATGCTTATGAAACGATGCTATATCTATGGAATTATTCTGCTCTTACTATTGCCGCTAGCATTGCAGGCTCAACCTAAGCCCAAGAAGGGAGTATGGCCTTTTAAAATCAATCGCTTTGACAAAGAGGGCCGGCATCATGGCCGCTGGAAACTATACCTGTCTGACAACGCCACGTTGCTGCGCAATGGCCGATTTAAGCACGGAAAGGAGCGGGGCAAATGGCGCTATTACTACCCGGACGGCAGTATTCGGAAGATCGAGTATCACAAACCCCACACGAATGAATACCTGATTAAGCTGTTTCATGACAACGGAGAGCTGGAAAAGAAAGGTATGGCGCGTGTGGTGGAGACGGAGCGCACCATCCACTATTTCTGGTTCGGCACATGGGAGGTATACAACCGCGCCGGCCAACTGACTCATACCGAATATTATGAGAAGGGCAATGAGATAAAACTGGATCTGAGCACTAGGTCTGTTAAGTACTAGCAAAAGTATCCCCTTGAGGACAAGTGAGAACGGGAGTTCGAAGCTTGCGACCAAGGGTCAATAGGGGTTTAGCTTACAAAGTTAAAAAGGCCAGTAGTTGATCAATTTGCAATTTTTCCCGCAGCGGCGAATACCCCTCTGGCTCCCCTCAAGGGGAGAATCCAGATATCGCTTCGTCTATTTGTTTTGCCAAGAATTGACGTTATTAATTAGGACTAGATATCCCATTGTTCTAAGTAGGCGGTAATAGGATAGCACTAACTCAAGGTATAATACTCCTCTTTTTCTTTATCGTGCAGGCGCAGGTAGCCGTGGATCACCAGTTTCACAAGCATGCGGTAAGCCCTCCGCTCGGATAGATTGGCTATTTTCGTATACTGCCGCAGCGTTACGCGGCGGTTTAGCGCGAGATAATCCAGCACCGCCTGTTCATGGCGGTCCAAAGGTATACGCTCAAAAGCAGGTTCCTCGGTTTCCAGCGCCTTGTTCACCATCTTGCTGGTCTGCACGCTCGTGTCCTTCACCCGCACATAGCCACGCCAGTCATTTTCCTTCACTTTAGCGAAGTGCGGTTTATGGCTGCTTTCGGGCACAGTCACTTTCAAAATCGTATGTCCGTCTAGTTCCACCTCCTCATATAGCAGGTGCAAAGGCGGATCGCAGTAAAAGTCTGCCGCCAGCTCCAGCGTGTGCTTTTCTTCATCAGGGTCTATACCGACTAGATTCCCGTTGTCTTTCACTCCGATCAGAATGACGCCACCACGGGTATTGGCAAACGACACCAGCGTGCGGGCTATCTTGTCGGGCTGTGTGACGCGCTGCTTGAAATCTACCTGATCGTTTTCGCCCTGCCAGATCAGTCGCTGTAAATCGTCCATAGTGAGAAGAGTTCTGATATACTAGCTATACCTTATAAATATGATAAGTCGGGGAAGCCCTTTTAGTTTTGCGGCCTTCTAGGGCCGTAAATTTATAAGCATAAAAAAAGCGAGCCTGAAGGGGCCCGCTTTCTTTTACGCAATATTTTATTAGAAAGGCAGATCGTTGTCCGCTTCGCTGCTATAGAAAGAAGGAGCTGCTGATTCTTGTGCCGGAGCTCCGGCTGGTGCACCAAAACCACCGCCAGCCGCTGCGCCTTCTACGCGCCAAGCCTGTAGGTTTGTAAAATACATGGTCTGGCCGTTTTTAGTGAAAGGCTTACCGGTAAGGTTGAAAGTAACTTTGATCTCATCGCCCTGCTTATACGAATCGATCAGACTGCACTTGTCCTGCGTTAGCTGAAACTTGCAGTACTGCGTGTACTGTCCGTCAGGAATCTCCAGCACAAACTCACGCTTTCTGAACTTCTCACTTACTTGCTGCTCTTCAAACACTTCATACAGCTTTCCTTGAATATCAAACGACATAAAATAAACTTTAGAATTAATAGATTGATCTAAGTACAAATATACAAAATCTTCTCCTTTCGAGGACCTGAAAAGATGGCAGTGACAGGAAATTTTTAGCTTAAAAGGGCACTACTAAAACAGGAGGGCGCTATCGGGCGTAGGACCCTACATAAACGCACCCATTTACCATGTCTGACTTAGCTATTGCCATACACGGAGGAGCGGGCACCATTACACCGGCCTCCATGACACCCGAACTCGAAAAAGCCTACAAGGCCGCTTTATCCTACGCGCTCGATGAAGGTTACAAAATTCTCAGTAAAGGTGGCTCCGCCCTCGATGCGGTGGAGGTGGCCGTCGCCCGCCTCGAAGACTCCCCTTTGTTCAACGCGGGCAAAGGCTCCGTTTTCACCAAGGAGGGAAAGCACGAGATGGATGCCGCCATCATGTGCGGTAAAACCCTAGAAGCCGGGGCCGTGGCCGGTGTTCGCAGCATCCGCAATCCTATCAGTTTGACCCGAGCAATCCTAGAACACTCGGACCATGTGTTTATGAGCGGCTACGGGGCGGAGGAGTTTGCCCGCAAGTATGGTATCGCCTTTGAGCCGGAGGAGTATTTTTATGACCCGCATCGCTACAAGCAGTTTCGCGACGTGCGCGACACCGACATTTTTATGCTCGACCATACCGAAGACCGTAAATTTGGAACAGTAGGGGCCGTGGCACGTGACACAAACGGCGATTTGGCAGCCGCCACATCTACCGGCGGCATGACGAACAAGAACTACAATCGCATTGGGGACAGCCCTGTTATCGGCTCCGGAACCTATGCCAACAACCGGACCTGCGCCATTTCCTGCACGGGTCATGGCGAGTTCTTTATCAGAGCGGTGGTGGCTTACGATGTGTCCTGCCTCATGGAGTACAAGGGCTATACCTTACAGGAGGCTTGTGATAAAGTAGTGTTGGACAAGCTGGTGAAGTTTGGTGGCGAAGGCGGCCTGATCGCCGTGGACGGCAAAGGAAACATAGCCCTACCCTTTAACTCAGAGGGTATGTACAGAGGCTGTCGGGTAAGCGGACAAGAGGGTATCGTGTCTATCTATAAAGATTAAGACTGTGTTTCGGAGGCTACGATATCCTTCTCAAGCGATTTCATGTCCCTGAAAAACTCTCGGGAATTAATATTGAATACATTGCCCTTGGCTAGGACATGCATCATCATGCCGGCTATGGCAACGGGTTTGCCGGGTGATATGTCTGTTATATTCGTGTAGTTCACACCGTGTCCGTCCACGACCACCACTAGGTTAGAGCCGATGGTCTCAATCATGTGTCCTTCAGTAATGAGCACGCCTGTGTCTTCTCCCAAGCCGATGCCAACCGTTTTCGGGTGGGTCACCACAGCCTCCATCAATCGGCCAAAGCGCCCCCTGATAACAAAGTGCGAGTCAATGATCACACCACCGATCAAACCGAAGCCTCGTCCGATCTTAACGGAGCCCTTGAGAAGCGCCTCTGTAGAACTGCCGCCCTTGATCATAATCTCGGACATGGCCATGGCGCCGGCGCTCGTACCCGCGACCACAAACTCTTCGTTCCAGTAGCGGTTATTTATAATTTCCAGAAATTCCGTTTCGCCGAATATACGTGTCAGTCGGGACTGGTCGCCTCCGCTGAACATAACGCCATCCGCTTTTCGAATACGCTCAATATACTCTTCCTTAAGGGCGTCCTCCTCTTCCCGAATGTGCATCATATTAACACCTTCACAGCCAAGAATGCCAAAAGCGCTTTCATAGCGCTCACCCACTTCCTCGGGTATGAGCGATGCGGTGGTAATCACCTCGATGGTCGGCTTCTTAGCAGGGATCTCACTCAGAAAGCGCTTCAAAATACCGAGCTCGAAGAAGTCCAGATAATACTTTTTTTTGGTCTTCGGGTTAGGGTAAGAGCCTTTGTCTTCGTTTCCGCCAATGGCAATGAGCTTTCCTTTTGGTATATCCACGGGTGCTATATTTTCGCTAATTGTATAAAAATGTCATTAGGACCCGCTTATTTGCTGAGCAGGTTCTCCCCTAAGATTACCCATATTTTCGAAATTCGTTACGGCTATAGGCTTTTAATTGCTTTTAGAGTCTCAATTTCTGTTTAAAATGGAATTGCACTTATACAAAAGATAATATCTGTACATATATAATATATTGTATTTATTATACCATATTGTTAGCCTGACTTTCAATATATAGATTTTAACTAATAATAGTTATATTTTTAAAACCCAAGCAAAGGGCAGCCGTATAGTAATTCCACAAGCATTTGCTTAATTTATTTACGACGCTAAACCTTTCCAAGCTATGAAACTAAACAACCTGAATGACTTATTCATCCACGAACTGAAGGATATCTACAACGCTGAAAAGCAAATCACCAAGGCACTTCCTAAGATGGCAAAAGAAGCTTCTGCGCCACAACTGAAGAAAGCCTTTGAGATGCACCTCAGCGAAACAGAGAAACAAATTGAGCGACTGGAGCAAGTCTTCAAATCGATCGGCATGAAACCATCTGGAGAGAAGTGCAAGGCGATGGAAGGAATCATCAAGGAGGCGCAGGACATGATGTCCGAAAACGCTGACTCGGATGTGATGGACGCCGCCCTGATTGCTTCTGCACAGCGTGTGGAGCACTATGAAATTGCCGGTTATGGCACACTTTGTACCTATGCCAAACAGCTGGGCCACAAAGAGGCGCTTCAACTGCTGCACACAACGCTCGAGGAGGAAAAAGCCACAGACCTAAAGCTAACTGATCTTGCCGAAAGCAAAATCAATGTTAAAGCTGAACACAAAGGAATGAAATAACACTCCTTAAAGATATACTGAAAAAATCTGTCCTTTCCCCATGCTACCCAAGCTGGCCAGAAGGAGACAGATTTTTTCGTTTATACCAGTCATAAAAAAAGCCCCGCTGCATGCGGGGCTTTTTATTTGGTTTGGCTATACCTATTTCAGCATCGCATCCAGTGTGTTGGTGGAAACGGCATGGTAATTTGGTTTTGCTCTGACGTAGATCTCCTGCGCCTTTTTCTTTCCTTCCGGTGTGGCGGCAAGCGCTTTGTAGATCGGCACCAAAAACTTACGGCGTCCCACATTTGTCAGAAAATTGTCAAGCGCCCTATCTGCTGCCGTGTAATTGTTGCGAATGGTATGAATAAACCATGCGGCGAGCACCTCAGAGTTGCCGGAGTTGGTAAAGCCAAAAGTCTTGTCCAGCTCGGCCAACTGCTGCTGTGTCATTTGCTCAGGCAGCATGCGGATAAAGTGCAGCCACTCGTGGCTAGACCAGTCTTTGGTTTGGAGCTGGCTGGCGGGTTTGCCGCTTTGCCATGCCTTAAACGAATCCTCTACCTGCGCGAAGCGGCTTGAGGTTGGTTTCACATGATCTTCAGGCAGGCCCGGTGTATACACCCAACCTTCTATGTTGATCTGCTCAGCCAGCTGTTCGTCCCCCTTAACTAACTCCTTGCGCAAAAAATCCAAGAAAAGGTCTGTGTTCGTGCTTTTAAAGGCGAATGTTTGGAAGTAATTGTTCAGGAACTGGTCAAAACGCTCCCGGCCTACGGCGCGCTCCATGTTCTGCAGGAAGAAGTTACCTTTCTCATAGGCAATATCCGTCAACCCTTCATCCGGGTCACGCCCCTCCAAGTCCAGTTTCAGACGCGTGTCATCACTGTTAGGACCAAGTTCCTCCAATGTGTGCTGCAGATCCTGATAGCCGAGCACGTTCAGCATGTCGGCGTACTCTTTCCCGTAGATCTCTTCCATGATGCGGCGCTCGAAGTATACCGTGAAGCCTTCATTCAGCCAGAAGTCATCCCAAGTGCCGTTGGTAACGAGGTTGCCGCTCCAACTATGGGCCAATTCGTGCGCGATTAGACTCGTAAGCGAGCGGTCCTTGGCCAGTATGGTAGGTGTCACAAAGGTCAGGCGCGGGTTTTCCATGCCACCGAATGGGAAGGAGGGAGGAAGAACCAGCAGGTCGTAGCGGTCCCAACGGTACTTGCCGTACAGCTTCTCGGCGGCAACCAACATTTTGTCCATCTCAGCAAATTCATATACGGATGCATCAATCGTGGCCGGCTCAGCATATATGCCCGTCTGCTGTCCGATCGGCTTGAATACCATGTCGCCAACAGACAAAGCCATCAGGTAAGAAGGTATAGCCTGTCGCATTTCGAAGGTATAGGTACCGCTGCTGTTTTTCTGCTGCGGGTTCTCGGCGCTCATCACAGCCATCAGCTCTTTCGGCACTTGTACCTTGGCACTATAGGTGATGCGTATACCCGGGCTATCCTGAATCGGAATCCATGTGCGGGCAAGGATGGCCTGCGACTGCGTGAACAGGAATGGATGCTTTTTACCGGCAGTCTGCTGCGGGTTGAGCCACTGCAGGGCATCGGCATTGGCCGTGGTACGGTACTGGATGGTTACATAATCCGTCTCCGGCTGAATGTCTATGATCAAAGGTCTGCCGAGGAATTCTTTCTCATCGCCCAGCTTAAATGTCGTCGGGGATTGGGCCTTGCCTAGGTATACCTGCTCGATCTCCAGTCCACGGGTATCGAATATGATCTGGTTGCCTTTGGCAAGGTTCTCTATCTCATAGGAGGCCTTTCCGCTGATCACTTTCTGCTCGAAGTTAACGGCGATGTCGAGGTCTAGATGGCGGGCCACCGCTTCGGCCGGTTTGGCGTAGCTGTGCACATCGGCGGGCGCATTGGCCATGCCTTGCTGTTCGGTTGTCATAGTTTCGTCGCTGGTTGTTGTTTGAGTGGAGCAGGCGCCTAACTGCAGAGAGCCGGCTAAACCCAGTCCAAGTAGAAGTTTACGGTATGGGGTCATAGTTTTTATATATTATCGGGTAAGATACGGTATTTGGCGCAAACTGTAAAGTATGGCATAAGTAACAGCCTGCATGGCAGCTCTATACGTATAATGTTATAGAGTGCGGTCTTTCGCTTTTTCAGTGACATACTCTTTAGAGGTTAGACTACAGTTATCAGTAGAAGCCTCTTTATGGACCATACATAACATTTTACCGCTGATTGAAGTACATAAGGCAAAACCATAATCGAAAGACAGGAGCTGCAGAGAAATAGCACAATTTTAAGCGTAGAAATTACGGCAAAATCGGTTGTAGGTCCCATCCGCAGTCCTGTCCTTAAACCAACAAGCATGAACCCTTTCAAATCAATTCACCTGAAACACTATGGCTTCGCTATGCTGTGTCTGCTAGGGATGGCATCCTGCAACGGCAATGGGGAAGACAAAAAAGAAGGCTCCGGCGGCGTTAAAGAGCTGTTGGGCCTAAATACGGTAACTGCCACCGAAACCGACAGTCTGTTTATCCAAAACTACATCGACAAAAAGAAGGACTTTAAAGATCACGAAGACCTGATCTACCTGTTCTATGGGGATCGCGATTACCAGTTGGCTTGGTTTAAAGAAGATGAACTGGTCCCACAGTCCGAAAAGCTCATTAGCACCATAAATGACGCCACCCGCGAAGGGCTCGACCCCAAAGAGTACAAAGTGGTGGATATTGAGGGCATGATCACCCAGTACAATGAACTGGGGCGAAGTGACTCCGCCCGTATTGACATGCAGCAGCAAATTGACATTGCCCTGACCGGCACTTACTTCAATTATGCATCTGACTTCTATCGCGGGCGCATCAACCCGAGCAATGTGAAGCAGGTGCAATGGGGAGTTCGCAATAACAAGATCAAACTGCACAAGGCCCTGCAAACCATTTTGAAGGAGCGTGAAAGCACGTACCCTTACTATGAGTTCGGAGCGCTTCACAAAGGATATGCTGACTTGCGAGAGGCACTCCAGAAGTACAGAGAGATAGAAGCACGGGGTGGCTGGCCTAAAGTGGAACTGGGCGGAAAGAAGATACTTGAGAAAGGGGATACCTCTGCCGCGGTTGTACAACTGCGACAGCGTCTGAATCTTGGCACGAAGGTAGACCCGAACAACAAGGCCATGCGCCAGTTCGATGACAAACTGGAGGCACAGGTAAAACAGTTTCAGGAGCTGCACGGCATCGTGCCTGACGGTAAGGTGGGAGGCAATACGCTCCGTATGATGAACGTGCCAGTTGAGGACCGCATCCAGCAAATCATGATGAACATGGAGCGCTGGCGCTGGATCCCGAAGCGACTCGTACCGAAGAGCTTGGACCAAAAGTATGTTTGGGTGAACATACCGGAATATAAAATGTACATCTACGAAGATCCCTCTAACAGTCCGGAGGCTGAGCGTGAATATAAAAAGGTGATGGAGATGAACGTGATCGTGGGCAAGACGTTGAATTCGACTCCTATTTTTAGCGACAGAATGGAGTATGTCGTGTTAGCGCCTTACTGGAACGTGCCGAACAGCATTGTTGAAAAGGAGATAGCACCCGGCATATTACGGGAGCCCGGTTATCTGGATCGACAGAACATGGAGATTGTGACCAAAGAGCGTAATCCGAAACCCATCTCGCCATCGTCAATCGACTGGTCCTCTGTCACGGAGAAAAATTTCCCGTACATGGTACGCCAGCGACCGGGGCCAAAAAATTCCTTGGGTACGATGAAGTTCCTTTTCCCGAATGAGCATGCTGTATACCTGCACGATACCCCAACCGGCTCGCTTTTCAGCCAGACACAGCGCGGTTTCAGCCATGGCTGCGTGCGCCTGCAACGCCCTATGGACTTGGCCAAGTATGTACTGCAGGATATGCCGGAGTGGAATGAAAGCCGCATACAAGAGACGATCAATGGGGGAGAAGAAGAGTGGATTACCCTGCCTAAAAAAATTCAGGTATACTTGGTTTACTTCACCAGCTGGGTTGATAGTGACGGCAACATCCACTTCCGAGACGATATCTACGGACATGATAAACGACTGGAGCAAGAGCTATTCAGTTAAGCCAAAGGTACAAACGATAACCTTTAGAAAATTAGCTATGAAACAATTATGGATAATAGGGGCTTTCTCGATTATGTTATTGTCGACAGGTTGCAATGGCCGACAGGATGCTGAGGATACGCCAGAGGAAATAACCGACGAGCCGCTAAAACAGCGTGATACGGAGCAGGACACAACTTTGCAGGAAGTAGAGGAAGTCACCATAAAAGTAGTTGGAGAGGATGAACTCCAGAGCATGAACTTCGACAAAGACACGATCGAGGTGAAAGCCGGCTCGCTGGTAAAACTTGAATTGATCAACGAAGGGAAAGACCCAAAAATGATCTACAACATTGTGTTCACAAAAGAGGGCTTTTCCGCGCAAGCCGCCCAGAAGGGAAGCAAAGCGGGACCATCCGGCAATTACCTGCCCGACAGCACGATGATGTTCGCAGCCACTCCATTGGCACTCCCCGGGCAGACCGTTAATATGGAATTCACCGCACCGGAAAAGACTGGCATTTACGAGTTTGTGAATACCTACCCAAGCGATGCCCCACACATGAAAGGTAAGCTGGTCATTAAATAATAAAGCTTCACGCATTATGGGAAAGAGCCTCCGTTAGCAGCGGGGGCTTTTCTTTTGAATTATAGGCACTTGCAGCTTCACCTATAGAACAAATTATAAAAAAACAGTGTTGAAAGGCATACGATATAACAGGCTATTGCATACTTTTGCAGCATCCTGATTGCCTATGAAATTCACTAACCCAGATTGTCTCAACTGTCAAAGTAGGTCTAATTCGCTGCTTAGCTGCTGCAAAGCGTCCGAATTGTCGCACCTTTCTGAAACAAAATCATGCTTTGCCTACAAAAAGGGACAGCTGATTTTTCACGAAGGCGGCAAACCTACGGGACTCTTCTGCATCAATTCGGGAAAGATCAAAATAGCCAAACTGGGGAGCGATGGCAAGGAGCAGATCGTGCGACTGGCTAAACCCGGCGACGTGATCGGCTACCGCGCCTTGATGGCCGACAGCAATTACTCCGCCTCGGCTGTGGCGCTGGAAGACGCTGTGATCTGTTTTATTCCCCGGTCACAGTTTTTAGAACTGATCAGCCAGAACGTGGACTTTGCCAGCGGCTTAATGAAGCTAATTTCCAATGCGTTGGGAGAGGCGGAGGAGCGCATGGTGCAAATGGCCTACAAACCCGTGCGCGAGCGACTTGCCGAAGCCCTGTTACTACTCCAAAAAACCTATAAGCAAAGCGAAGGCGAAGACCAGTTCACCATTTCCATCTCCCGTGAAGACCTAGCCTCTATCGTGGGAACTGCAAAGGAAACCACCATCCGTTTGCTATCTGAGTTTAAAGAAGAAGGGTTGATCATAACAAAGGGCAGCTCCATTACCATTCTGGATCAGGAGAAGCTTTATAAGATCAGTCACCTTTACGATTAATCCTTTCCCCAGCTTTAAGGACAATAAAAAACGGCAGCCGTATGACGCCTGCCGTTATTGTAGCTTAGTCTCTCTTCCAAGCTAAAAATCACCTTATACTAAACACTAAACTTTAATCACAAAACATATCTTGCAGGGCAGTGCAGCTCTCTCTTTCTGCGGCTGCCTTCTGTTTCGTCATTCTTGATGTTACAAATGTAGGACACTTCACAACTGTGTGCACTGAGCATAATCAGTTTAGAAAGTGACATGCGTCATCTTTTAGACTATACCGTCCAATTACCTTTGTATCAGACATTAAAAGGATAATTGTGATGGAAGCCGCACTCCAAACCAATATTCAGAACTGCTACCACTGCGGGGATTCCTGTGGTGACGAACCCATCTTGGCGCACGACAAAGCGTTTTGCTGCGATGGGTGCAAAGCCGTTTATGAACTTCTCGATGAGAACAATCTCTGTACCTACTATAACTTAGAGGAAAACCCGGGGCTATCTAACAAAAAGTCCATGCCCGAGGCTCGCTTCGCGTATCTGGATGATCCGGGCGTGGAAGCGCAGCTCATCAATTTCCGCAGCGACAAGATCTGCAAGCTGACCTTTTACATACCGCAGATGCACTGCAGCTCCTGTATCTGGCTGCTGGAAAACCTCTTTAAGCTCAACCCGGGTATAGCTGAAACCACTGTCAACTTTCTGCGCAAGGAGGTAGCGCTTACTTACTTTCATGAGAAGACTTCGCTGCGCGAGGTGGTGGAATTGCTAACCCGTATCGGATATGAGCCTGCTATTACACTGGCTGACACCAACGGCAAGAAAACAACCAGCAAAAGCCGCGCGATTATCTACAAACTAGGTATAGCCGGTTTTAGCTTTGGCAACGTCATGCTGCTGGCCTTCCCGGACTATTTGGACTTCACGCAAGGGCTGCAGAACAACTTCGGCTCCTTCTTCGGATATATGAGCATCATCTTATCCATCCCGGTGTTCTTTTACAGTGCGAGGGGCTTTTTTACCTCCGCTTGGGAAGGTATAAAGCAGCGTATGGTTAACATCGACCTGCCTATTTCAACAGGCTTGCTTGCCCTGTTCTTTGTATCCCTGTTCGACATCATAACAGAGCGCGGGCCGGGCTATCTGGACTCGTTCACAGGATTGGTGTTCTTCATGCTGATTGGCAAGTACTTTCAGCAGCGCACCTACGACACGCTGTCCTTCGACCGAGACTATACCTCGTATTTCCCGGTATCCATTACAGTGCTGAAAGAAAACGGCGAAGAGAGTTCCACAGCTGTACGAAACCTTAAAGTAAACGACCGTATCCGCATTCGCAACCAAGAACTTATACCAGCCGATGCCATCCTGCTGCATGGCCGCGCCATGATCGACTACAGCTTTGTATCCGGTGAGTCAGAACCAGTGGAGAAGGTAGTGGGAGAGGTTATCTACGCGGGTGGCCGACAGGTAGGAGAGAGCATCGAGTTGGAGGTGGTGAAAGAAGTATCGCAAGGCTATCTGACGCAGCTCTGGAACGACACGGTCTTCTCAAAGAACGAAGAGCAGAACCTCCATACCTACTCCAATATTGCTGGCAAATACTTTATCATTGTCACCCTGATGGTGGCTGCCGGAGCGCTCATTTACTGGGTGCCGCGCGACATGGACACCGCCATGAAAGCCTTCACCTCAGTGCTGATCATTGCCTGCCCCTGTGCACTGTCACTGGCAACGCCTTTTGTGCATGGCCATACCATGCGGGTGTTTGGTCGCAACAAATTCTATCTCAAAAACACGGGCGTAGTGGAGCGATTGGCTAAAATAGATACAGTGGTGTTCGACAAAACAGGCACTCTGACAGAGCCAAGCGAGGCGGAGGTAACCTACACAGGCAAAGTGCTTTCAGATAAAGAGCAGCATGCTATACTTTCAGTGCTGCGCCACTCCACGCACCCACTGAGTCAGCGCATCAGCGAGAGCATAGCAGGCAGCACCGCCGAAGTCACTAACTTTCAAGAATATGCCGGCAAGGGCTTAGCGGGTGAAGTGACCGGCCTGTTCGTGCGTGTTGGTTCAGCGGCCTACTTGGGTGTACCTACCGATAAGCAGAAAGACAACCTCAAAACTACGGTTTATGTGTCAGTAGACGGAGTAGTGCTTGGCTACTATACCTTCTTCAATGTGTACCGCGATGGACTTAACAAAGTGTTACAGGGCTTGGGCGATAAGAAAATAGCCGTGCTTTCCGGTGACAATGACCATGAAGAGGCTCGATTGCGAGAGTTGCTGGGACTAGAGGCCGTGTTGAACTTCAATCAATCGCCGGTGCAGAAACTGGAATACATACAGCGCCTGAAAGAGAAAGGGCAGCACCAAGTGCTAATGGTAGGCGACGGTCTTAACGACGCAGGCGCCTTGAAGCAAAGCGACGCAGGTATAGCCTTGAGCAACAGCATAACCAACTTCTCACCGTCCTGCGACGCTATCCTAGACGCCAGTGCATTTGACAGGTTGAGCACCTTTCTGAACTTCTCCAAGAAGACCATGACACTCATCCTACTGACGTTTGCCGTGTCATTGGTATACAACGTGGTGGGCCTAACCATGGCAGTGATGGGGCTGTTCACGCCCATCGTCTCCGCCATCCTCATGCCGATCAGCACGATCAGCGTGATGACCTTTGCCACACTCTCCGTCAAGTACGCCGCGAAAAAAGCGGGACTTTGATCAATTAGGATTAAATAATGAAGAATGAGGAATTGAAAATAACTCAGGACACAGAACTCTAAACTCAGAACTCAATAAGTTATGTATATCATCTTTATTCTCATCGCCATAAGTGTGCTTGTAGCTGCTGGCTTCTTAGCCGCCTTCCTGTGGGCAGTGCGCTCCGGTCAGTACGACGACGATTACACGCCGGCTGTGCGCATGCTCTTCGAAAACGAGTTCAATGCCGGGCCTAAAACAGATAAGTTAAGCCAAAAACAGAAATAAGTCAGCTCGATTACTGATGACAATCACCTCGAAGAATGACATTAGTCATCTTTTTGGAGAGGCTGAATTATGAATTTTGCACATGATTAATAATAAAACAAACAATAATACTCAACACACCTTAACCAATGGAGGACACCGCACATGTCAACTAATGTAGCATCTGTCTTAGAGGGCTCACCGCAACGGGTGGGGCAGGATTCAGGGGTCTCGGAATCCTTTTTCTACGACAACAAGATCGTTCGCGACTTTGGTATAGCCACCGTGTTCTGGGGCGTAGCCGGTATGATCATCGGTACCCTGATCGCGTTTCAGCTCGCAAACCCCGACGTGAACATGGGCAACCAGTACACGACTTTCGGCCGTATCAGGCCACTACACACCAATGCGGTGATCTTCGCCTTCGTGGGTAACGCCATCTTCATGGGTGTGTACTACTCGCTGCAGCGCCTCTGTAAGTCGCGCATGTACAGCGATAAACTTAGTAAGCTGAACTTTTGGGGCTGGCAGCTGATTATCGTAGCCGCTCTGATCACACTTCCGCTGGGCATCACAACTTCTAAAGAGTATGCGGAGCTTGAGTGGCCGATTGACATCGCCATTACCTTGGTATGGGTAGTATTCGGCTGGAATATGTTCGGTACTATTGCAAAACGTCGTGAGAAGCACATGTACGTAGCCATCTGGTTCTACATTGCCACATTCCTGACCGTAGCGGTACTGCACATTGTAAACTCATACGAACTGCCGGTAACATTCTGGAAAAGCTACTCTGGCTACGCCGGGGTGCAGGATGCGCTGGTACAGTGGTGGTATGGCCACAACGCGGTTGCGTTCTTCCTGACCACACCGTTCTTGGGCCTGATGTACTACTTCCTGCCTAAGGCTGCCAACCGTCCGGTATACTCCTACAGACTTTCCATTATACACTTCTGGTCGCTGATCTTCATTTACATTTGGGCTGGTCCGCACCACTTACTTTATACCTCACTGCCTGACTGGGCGCAGTCACTGGGCGTTGTGTTCTCTGTGATGCTGATCGCTCCTAGCTGGGGTGGTATGATCAACGGTCTGTTAACGCTTCGTGGCGCTTGGGACAAAGTGCGTGACGAACCTGTACTGAAGTTCATGGTGGTTGCCATCACTGCTTACGGTATGGCGACATTTGAAGGTCCGATGCTGTCGCTGAAGAACGTAAACGCCATCGCGCACTTTACTGACTGGATCGTAGCACACGTGCACGTAGGTGCGCTGGGCTGGAACGGCTTCCTGACATTCGCGATGCTGTACTGGTTGTTCCCCCGTCTTTACAAAACGCAATTACACTCTAAGAAGCTTGCCAACGCACACTTCTGGTTGGGCACACTGGGTATCCTATTCTATGCCATCCCAATGTACTGGGCTGGTTTCACTCAAGGCCTGATGTGGAAAGAGTTCACAGCGGAAGGCACCCTGCAGTATTCTAACTTCTTGGAGACTGTGCTGCAAATCGTTCCTATGTACTACCTGCGCGGTGTTGGCGGCTTGCTATACCTGAGCGGTGTGTTCCTGATGATTTACAACCTGTATAAGACGGCTAAGTCTGGCGCTTTGGAGGCGAACGAGGCGGCAATTGCTCCTCCGGTAGTGAAAGAAGTGAGCCACAATGCCGGTCACTGGCACAGCTGGATCGAAAAACGCCCTACGCAAATGGCTATCTGGGCAACTGTAGCGATTCTGATCGGTGGTCTGGTAGAGTTTATACCTGCCTTCGTGATCAAGTCAAACGTGCCAACCATCGCCAGCGTGAAGCCTTATACCTCGCTCGAGCTACAGGGGCGTGACCTGTACATCAAAGAGGGTTGTGTGAACTGCCATACGCAAATGGTGCGTCCATTCAGATCGGAGACAGAGCGCTACGGTGAGTATTCCAAAGCAGGTGAGTTCGTGTACGACCACAACTTCCTGTGGGGCTCTAAGCGTACCGGTCCGGATCTTCACAGAGTGGGTGGCAAGTATCCGCACAGCTGGCACTACCACCACATGCTCGACCCAACTTCTATGTCTCCGGGCTCTATTATGCCGGCCTACCCTTGGTTGTTTGAGCAGGACGTGGACCTGACCACGACAGAAGCGAAACTGAAAGTATTGAAGCAACTGGGTGTGCCTTACGAAGATGAGTACATCGCCAATGCGAACCAAGAACTGATGAATCAGGCACGAGAGATCACAGCGGACTTGGCTAAAGAAGGGCTCGAAGTACGCCCGGAAAGCGAGATCGTCGCCATGATCGCCTACCTGCAGCGTCTGGGTACGGACATTAAGGTGAAAGCTGAAGAAGTAGAAGAATAGTGAACCTGACAACAGACTAAATGACAAAGGACAGATGAGCAAACTGAAGTCCTTTGTCACAAAGTCTGAGAGTCAAAAAAGTCTAAGACAATGTATAAGAACGTATTACAAGCCATAGACGGCATCGAAATATACCCGCTCATATCCTTCACGATCTTCTTTGTGTTCTTCTTGGGTCTTCTCCTTTATGTAGCCCTGATGGATAAGAAATATGTAAGCAACATGAGCAGCTTCGCCTGTGCAGACGAAGATCAAGATCAAACAATAGGAGGTAACAGACAATGAGAACTCCACTCCACAAACTCAAAACCCTAGCCCTAGCGGCTGGCCTGTTCTTAATGACCGGCGCTTCGGCAATGGCTCAGGACGCAGTGCAAGGAAAGAAAATTTTTGAAGGCAACTGCGCCGCCTGCCACAGTATGGATGCCGATGTTGTAGGTCCTGCATTGAAAGATGTGCACGAGCGACGAGGCGACGAATGGCTGGTCAAATTCATCAAGAACTCACAGGCCCTCATCCAGTCCGGTGACGAAGATGCGGTGGCTGTGTATGAGCAATTCAAGAAAATGCCGATGCCTGCTTTTGAAGGCTCCCTTTCTGATGAGGACATCAACCATGTGATCGCCTATATCAAGGAGGCAAGCGCCGCTGCACCTGTAACAGCAGAAGCACCGGCCGCTACCACAGAGGTAGTGACACCGGCTGCACCACAGGAGGTTGCCTTTATGGATCTGCCGCCTATTGTGCACTTCATCTACGGCTTGGTTGCCCTTATCATCCTACTGATAGTATTCGTGCTGGTGATGCTCTTCCGTCTGATCATTCCGATGATGGGCGACTCGCTTAAAGACGAGGAATTCCAAGCTACTTTCTCAGGACGTATGTATGCCCTGCTGAGCGGAGATACCACTGTTATGACCGGCAAGGCGAAAGACGTGATTCACTCCACACACGATTTCGATGGCATACAGGAGTATGACAATGACCTGCCACCTTGGTGGAAGTATATGTTCTATGTATCCATTGTGTTCGCAGTGGGCTATATGCTGCACTACCACGTGTTCAGAACAGGAGCCCTACAGATAGAGGAGTATGAAATGGAAATGCAGCAGGCAGCGCTCATCGCGTCTCAGAATGTGGAAGACCCGAATGCAGTGACAAACTTTGAAGTACTGACTGATGCCTCCGCTCTGGAGTCCGGCAAATCGCTCTACATACAGAACTGTGCGGCCTGTCACGGTCAGGCTGGAGAAGGTACCGTAGGACCTAACCTTACTGACGAGTACTGGATCCACGGTGGCGATGTGAACGACATTTTCAAGACAGTGAAATTCGGTGTGCCAAGCAAGGGCATGGTGCCTTGGCAGGGCAAGCTGACCAAAGACCAGATGCTCGAGGTTAGCAGTTACATTCTCTCGCTGCAAGGCACGAACCCGCCAAACGCCAAAGAGGCGCAAGGGGAGAAGGAGTAGTAATTTACAGATCAGAAAAAGGCAGGCATTCAGCAATGAGTGCCTGCCTTTTTAATTTTTCCCATTACTGATGACTATCACTCCGGAAAATGACTTGCGTCATCTTTTTGGAGCAGCCAAATGCGGAATTTTGTAAAAGCAAAGAGAGATACTTTTAGACTCTCGGCATTTTCATATTTTATAACAGGCAGGATTAATATCCGCACAAATTAAACTGCCATGGCAACTAAATTGCAGACATCTCCGGAGGAGTTCCGGGACCACATCTCGACAGTTGACGAGCATGGGAAGAGGGTATGGATATACCCTAAAAAGCCGAAAGGCAAATTCTATGATTACCGGAAGTGGGTGAGCTACGGCTTGCTTGCCTTTCTTTTCGCTGGACCCTTCATCAAGATCAACGGTTTGCCACTGCTCATGCTCAATGTGGTAGAGCGCAAGTTTGTAATCTTCGGTATCCTTTTCTGGCCGCAGGACTTCTTTATTCTGGTGCTGGCCTTCTTGGCACTGGTCGTCTTCATCATTCTTTTCACGGTTGTGTACGGCCGTCTTTTCTGTGGCTGGGTATGCCCGCAGACTATTTTTCTAGAAATGGTGTTCCGGCGCATTGAGTACCTGATCGAAGGGGACTATACCAAACAGCGCGCCTTGGACAAAATGCCTTGGAATGGGGAGAAAATATTTAAAAAAGGCACTAAGACAGCTATTTTCCTGCTGATCTCCTTCCTTATCGCCAATACCTTCTTAGCATATATTATCGGTATAGATGCGCTCAAAGAGATCATTACCGATAACCCCATGAACCACTTAGCTGGTTTTGGCACCATGCTGGTTTTTACCGGAGTTTTCTACTGGGTGTTTGCCTATTTCCGGGAACAGGTTTGTACGATTGCCTGTCCCTATGGCCGCCTTCAGGGTGTGATGCTTGATAAGAAAAGCGTGGTAGTGGCCTATGACTACAAGCGCGGAGAACCACGCGGCAAACTGCGCAAAGGACAGGAGCGAACCGAAGGAGACTGTATCGACTGCTTTCAGTGTGTGCAGGTATGCCCTACAGGTATAGACATCCGCAACGGCACGCAGTTGGAGTGTATTAACTGCACGGCCTGTATGGACGCCTGCGATGACATCATGCGCATGATCGACAAGCCGGAGGGCCTTATACGCTACGACTCTGAAGAGGCAATAGCTGATGGACGCAAATGGAAATTCTTCACACCTCGGGTAATGGGTTACAGTTCCGTACTCATGCTGTTGCTTGTTGCGCTTACCACCCTTTTGCTAACCCGAGACGATGCGGAGGCTACCATCCTGCGCACCCCGGGGCAGCTCTATCAGAAAACTACGCAGGGTACGGTGAAGAACCTTTACAACATCTCTGTCATCAACAAGACCAATGAAGACATGCCGCTCACGCTCAAACTGCATAACACAGACGGAACCATCCGGGTGGTCGGTAGCAGTTTAGTGCTGCCAGCGCAGGGCAAAGCCGATGGCGTGTTTTTCGCCGAGATTCCGCAGGGGCGGCTGCAGGGCATGAACTCTAAGATAGAAATCGGGGTGTATCACGGCGATGAACTAATTACGGTACAGGATACCAAATTCCTTGGCCCGGCCAAGTAAAGTTAAATTGGGCAATCCAATTCAAAAGCAACAATTAGCGAGCATTCATCATGGAAACTGATAAAAATAAAAAATTCACCTTCTGGCCTTATGCCATCGTTATCGGACTGGTGTCCTTTATGGGCTACATTGTCTTCTTCGTGATTCAGGCCATGAATCAAGACGTGGACCTTGTCAGCAAAGACTACTATGCACAGGAGATCGCCTATCAAGATCAGATTGACCGCGTGCGCCGCACGCAGGCTTTAGGCGATGTAATGGTCAACTATAATGCGGAAGCTGGAACCATCCTGCTGCAATTGCCGGCTACTTACAGCGAAAAAAAGGTAAGCGGCACGATCACATTGTTTCGTCCGTCGGACGACAAGCTGGACAAGCAGCTGCCGATGGCACTGGGCCGTGACCACAGCCAGCTCATAGAAGCAGAGGATCTGGAGAAAGGCCTTTGGAAAGTTCGCGTGAACTTTAGCGACGGAGAAGAAGCATACTATTCAGAGAAAACAATCCAAATAAAGTAAATCCATGATCTGGGCAGGATTTCTATTTGGTTTATTAGGCAGTTTCCATTGTGTCGGGATGTGCGGCCCTATAGCAATGGCGCTACCATTTGTCGGGAGTTCCGGCTGGAGATACTATCTCGGCCGGCTCCTGTACAATGGTGGTCGCATCGTAACATACGCATCACTCGGAGCGCTGGCAGGCGCCTTTGGCCAGTCACTGCAGCTGGCGGGTCTACAGCAGACGGTTTCCATTGTGTCAGGTATACTGATCATCCTGCTACTGGTGCTTCCCGCCGCTATGAAGGGAAGGGCATCGAGTGTGTTGGGTACTGACAGAGCAATGGGCTGGGTACGCCACCAGTTGGGGTATTATTTCCAGAAAAATTCACTCGGCTCTCTGTTTGTAGTGGGCCTGCTGAATGGGCTGCTGCCCTGTGGCTTCGTGTACATCGCCCTTGCCGGTGCGATCAGCGCACCGGGTATAGACGGCGCCATGCTGTATATGACACTGTTCGGGCTAGGCACTTTTCCGCTCATGTATCTGGTGTCCCTATCGGGTAAGCTCATAAGCTTAAAGGTAAGGGGGATTTTCAACCGCGCCGTGCCTTATGTGGGCATGACGCTGGCCATCTTATTCATCGTGCGCGGACTGGGACTGGGTATACCTTATATCAGCCCGAAAGTGGTACAGACGGCTCAGCATACAACTGAGATGAGCTGCTGTTCAAAACCTAAATAGGTCAGCAGAGCAAAAACTAACCAAAGTCACATTTCTGGGTGATGCAGCTCACTGCTTGGCAACGGAACGATCCATACCTTTACTATACTAAAAGAAATCACCATGAGTACGCTATCGCTAACAAAACGCATTCTGGTTCCGCTGGAAATGAACGAGGCGGGGGAAAACCTGCTTTACTACGCCGGACAACTGGCCCATGCCTTAGGCGCGGAGCTATACCTGTTCCATGCCTGCAAAACTGCCGACTTGACATTTACGCAGCAAAGCAGCTGTATTCAGAAGCTGCGCTCTTTTGCCGAACGTGTCTTCAGTCGCGAGTTCAAAGCTGATAAAGCTGCCGCACCGTTCGACTGTGTGGTGCGTCCGGGCCAAGTGCTCGATAGTATCCAGTCCGTAGTACAGGACTACCAGATTGATCTGGTGCTCTTGGACGCCGGAGTGAGAGCGCCCAGTGGCCTGTCCGAGGTAGCAGCTGACCAAACAGCCGCTATCATGGAGTTAGTATCATGCCCTGTCATGGTAATACCGCCGGTAGCACGCTACAAAAAACTGAAGCATCTGGTTTTTGCCACAGATTTTACTGACCAAGAGCAAAGCGTACTTTTCCGAATTGCGGATTTTGCACAGCAGCTTAAGGCCAAGCTAACCTTGGTGCAGGTATACGGTGAGGAGGAGCGGGCCCAACTCTGCGCCTACAAAGCCGCCATGCTGGAACTGGAAAAACAGATGAAGGGACGAAAAGTAGAGTTCAGGCTATTGGAGGAAGAAGATGTGCTGGAAGGCATCAGCGAGTTTGCTGAACTGGCGTGTGCTGACGCGCTGATCTTAGCCACACAGGACAACTATCTGATGCAGCGACTTTTTAGCAGCAATTACGTGAAAACAATGGCTTTCCATACACGGATTCCATTGCTCACGTATCACCAGCACAAAAAGAAACCTTGCTCTGGGTGCTGCGTGAACTGTGCAAAAAAACAGAGAGAAACCCAAATACAAACGGTGGGGCAGCACTTGATAGGCTAGGGAATCATGCCGATACGGGATTTTATAGAGCAAGGTATTCTAACAGGTGAGCCCGCGATCTATGAGAGCGGAAGCTATCTGTTTAGGCAGGGGGAAAGAACATACTATTTTTACCTCGTCACGAGTGGCAGTGTCCTTCTAGAAGGCACGGCAGCTAATATGGATGAGAAGATTGTCGCCCCACCCGATTTTCTGCTCGGAATCACCGATTTACTGAACGATGTCTACAGCTTTACGGCTTTAGCATCAGAAACAACATTCTTAATCCGGATAGATAAACAGGAGCTTCAACGGGCAATTCAGCTAAACCCTTCCTTGCGCCTGTACCTGATAAAACAAATGATTTGGGAGGCAGCCCATACCAACACTGCCTTCGAGTAGGAAATCCACATTGAAAGAGAGCCAGCTGTTACTGGCTCTCTTATTATTTATAACTTATAGCACATACAGGCAGTAAACGCTAATACAAACTAAAAGCGCTATACTACCGCCCATGAGGAGAATTCTAGGCCGCATAAAGCTTGTTATACAGTTTATTTACACAAGCATAGGTTTTTTTCCAACGCTTATATCCCTGCTTTTCTTCGGCTTTGCCGTGTTGATGATTTATTATGAGACGAGAGGGATAAGCAAACAATTAGAAGATCAACTGCCCTTCTTCATCATCACCCATGGCGAAACGGCCAACATGATTCTGAGTACCATCGCCACTGGCATATTTTCACTTATAGTATTCAGTTTTACCATGGTGATGCTGGTTCTCAATCAGGCAAGCAGTAATTTTTCGCCGCGGGTCATTCCCGGGCTCATCTCCTCTAAATCGAACCAGAAAGTGCTTGGCCTATACCTTGGCACACTCATCTACACCTTAGTGGTGATGGTAAACGTGCGGTCAGAGCACTATGATACAGACCTGCCCGGATTGGCTGTGTTCGTGGCCATGTGCTTTACCTTTCTCTGCTTAGCGTTTTTTGTGTATTTCATTCATTCTATCTCTGTTGCCATTCAAATAGACAACATTTTAGAGGGTATCTATAACACGACCCTTAACAAACTAAAAGAAGAGATTGAACGGGACGAAGGGGCTGAACTGCCCGCTATATTCGAAACTGGCGACTGGCGAGAGCTTGAGAGTAGTTCGACGGGTTATCTGCAGAAAGTAGACCGAAAGGCGGTAATAGAACAGTGCAAGGAACATGACGTGGTGCTGGAGTTCATGCAGCCCCTTGGTCATTTTGTGATCAAAGGTCTTCCTTTTGCACGTGTTGCCGGAAACCTCAAAGACAAGGAACTCTTTTGTAGAGAATTAGACAGCAATTTAAGTTTTTATCAAGAGGAGCTGGCCGACATTAATTACCTGTATGGCTTCAAACAGATCACGGAGAGTGCGGTTAAGGCCTTGAGTCCAAGCGTAAACGATCCTGGCACTGCCATCAAAGCCATCGATTACCTAACCGACCTCTTTATATTGCGAATGCGGCTGACCGATGAGAAAATCTTTCATGATCAAGATGGCACGCTGCGCTTGCGCCTAGATGAAGTGAGCTTTAGAGAACTGATGAGTGTATGCTTGGGACCTATACGCGTCTATGGGAAGTCAGACCCCATTATTTTGCTGCGTTTACTTAACCTGCTCAAAAACTTGTGTCACGAAGCGAAAAATTATCCCAAACACCAAGCTGCCATCACAAAAGAGGCGCAGCTTATGGTAGAGGATGCCCAAGAAACAACTAAGAACCCGGGAGACAGACATAAGGTAAACGACATGATTAAAGCGCTTAACGCCACCGGTTTACTCACCCGCCATCTTACTTTACTACAGTCATAACTTGGGGACTTAGGCTAAAAAGGTTATTTTTACCCGAATAGCAATTACCTTTTTATGATTATCGACTCTTTAAAGAGAGCTTTGGATAGAGCGCTCAACATCATTCATGAGACGGATGAACCGGGCACAATAAGAGAAATCTACGACAAGATACCAGTTCGGGGCAACAACACATGGATGCTGATTTGCTCGGCCATGCTGGCATCCATTGGTCTAGATACAGGCTCTGGCGCCGTAATCATCGGGGCCATGCTTATCTCCCCGCTCATGTCGCCCATACTTGGTTTGGGCCTAGCGGTGGGGATCAACGACCGTGAAATGTTATGGGCCTCCGTCAAGAACCTGAGCATTGCGGCCGCTGCCGGTCTAATCGTAAGCACGTTCTACTTTATGATTACACCGCTTGGCGAACCGACCAACGAACTGTTGGCACGCACCAAGCCGACCCTGCTAGACGTTATGGTGGCCTTCTTCGGCGGAGTGGCCGGTATTGTCTCCATTTCCCGCTCTGACAAATCGAACGCCATACCGGGTGTGGCCATCGCTACCGCCTTGATGCCGCCGCTCTGTACTGCGGGATATGGACTGGCATTGGGCCGCTTCGACTTCTTCTTCGGAGGCTTCTACCTGTTCTTCATCAACGCCGTCTTTATCAGTCTGGCCACGTTCTTGATCGTAAAATACCTCAAATTCGACATCAAACACTACGTAGACAAAGCAACGGAACGGCGCGTGGCACGCATCATGGCCGTAATGCTGTTTATCGTGGTATCGCCAAGTGCTTACTTTCTCTACAACATCTATCAGACTGTGCAGACGAAGAAGAAAATCGAAAATTTGATTGTGCGGGATTTTGCCGGACGTAACAATGAAATCATTAAATGGGAGGTTACAGACACAGATACACTCAATACAATCAAAATCTACAGCGTGGGAAATCCGGTTCCGGACACGTTAATAACCCATTATAACACGCTACTGGCCAAAAATTCGCTTGCCAAGCACCAAGTAAAACTGGTACAGTTGGACGTGTCCGCCGAGGATGTCCGCCGAATGGCCTCCGACATTACAAACAACCTCACAAAGGACTTCCTGAAGACCATAGAGATACAGAAAATGCAGAGTCAGCGAGCAGACAGTCTAGTGCGATTGGCAAGTACTTTCACACCGGTAAGCGCTAGCCGGGAGCTGAAGCTGATATTCCCGGAAATAGATAAAGTGGAAGTAGGGGAGATCGTATCGGTGTCGGAAAACAAAGTTAAACTAGACACAGTTATGCTAGTAATGATCGGCTGGAAAAAACCACAGGCGGCAAACCCAGTCAAGCAGACAAATGCAGTATTTGTAGACCCGGCCAAGGTGACTGAGTATGAGGGACGTATACAACAGTACATGGCCAACCGATTCAGGCGCGACTCGGTAAGGGTTTCATCAACTTTATAAGGCAATAACTAAATGGCCGAGCATAAAGACTCTTTAAGACGCAAGCTCTATACCATTATTTTCGAGGCGGAAACGCCTGCGGGAAAGGCTTTCGACATCATGTTGCTGATGCTGATCGTAGCCAGTGTGCTAGTGGTATCCTTGGAGAGCGTGGTAGCCTTTCGCCGGGACTACCTGCATATATTTCAGGCAATGGAATGGGCTTTCACGATTCTGTTTACGATAGAGTATTTTCTGCGCATATACAGCTCAAGTCGGCCATTCAACTACATATTTTCCTTTTTCGGCATCATTGATTTTCTGGCTATCATACCCACTTACCTAAGCCTCTTTTTTGTAGGATCGCAGTACCTGCTTGTTATTCGGGTATTCCGTCTGTTGCGTATCGCCCGTGTTTTTAGACTTACCAGTTTCGTAAACGAAGGGCATGTACTGTCGAAAGCGCTAAAAGCCAGCATGACAAAAATCACGGTATTTCTCTCTGTGGTTATGATGATGGTAGTGGTAGTGGGTGCCCTGATGTATGTGATAGAGGGCAGAGCAAGTGGCTATACGAGCATTCCCAAGAGCATTTACTGGGCCATTGTGACGCTAACGACAGTGGGCTTTGGCGATATAACACCAGTAACGCCCTTGGGGCAGTTTCTAGCCAGCTGCCTCATGATAACGGGTTACGGTATTATCGCCGTACCAACAGGTATCGTGTCTGTGGAGCTAGCCAACGCGGAGCGTTTGAGCACCTCGACCCGTGTTTGTCCGAACTGCCACAAAGAGGGACATACTCCTTCAGCTAACTTTTGCGATAACTGCGGTTATGAGCTGCACCCGATGAATGTGCATCAGTCGGAAATTACTCAATAATGCGTCTCGGAATGTTCAGCGGCAAACGCGTGAGCAGTTCATAGTTCAGCTGCGTAGTGAGTTCGGAAAAGGATGCCACTGTGATATTCTCATTTCCCTGTCGCCCCAGCAGCACCACCTCATCTTTCAGTGCCACCTCAGGTATAGCGGTCACATCTACCATCAGTACGTTCATGTTCACGATGCCCACTACGGGCGCCCGATGTCCGCGTATCAGCACTTGCCCTTGGTTGCTCAGGGTGCGGCTATAGCCCCATGCGTATCCCACCGGAATGGAGGCGATGAGCATTTCATGCGCTGTCTGAAAGCTTTGCCCATATCCTATAAACTCACCTGCCTGTACCTGTTTCAAACTCATAATGTGGCTTTTCCAGTTGATGAGTCGCCGGAGCGGGTCGGTGCGGTCGGTACTGATGCCCATGTAGCGCTGGTATATCTCAGGACTCGGCCAGAAGCCATACTGCATAATGCCCACGCGCACCATATCTAAGTGCGTTTCAGGATAGGCCATGACGGCAGCCGAGCAGGCGGTGTGGAGTGTCTTGATCTGTATACCTTTGCTTTGCAGAAAACTTACGCTTGACCTGAACTTCGCAAGTTGGCTAATTACCCGCTCATGGTTCTCGCTGCTTTCCGCTCCTGCATAGTGAGTACAGGCCCCGACTACATTCAACAGCGCCTCATTTTTACAAATGAAGTCGGCTGCTTTTTCAATCTCATCACCTCCCAAACCAATTCGGTTCATGCCGGTTTCCAGATCGAGGTGTATGCGGGCAGGTTTTTGAAGTGATTTGGCGGCAGCAGCGGCCTGCTCAAGCCTTGCCAAGGAAAAAACATAGAACTCAATATCATGGGCAATGGCCCATTCGAGCTCCTCCTCGTCAATGTAGCCCATAATCAGGATAGTGGCCGTGTGGGGGAGGACCTGCTGCAAACGATAGGCCTCGTCGGCACTGAAAACCGAAAAATGACGCACCCCGCAGGTATAAGCCAAGCGGCCAAACTCCTCAATTCCATGCCCGTAGGCATTGCCTTTTATCACGGAAGAGAACTGGGTGCCCGGTCGAAGCTGTGATTTAAGGAAATTGATGTTATGTGCTAAGGCTGATTGGCTTAT
Organism: uncultured Pontibacter sp.; assembly: GCF_947499215.1. Taxonomy (GTDB): domain Bacteria; phylum Bacteroidota; class Bacteroidia; order Cytophagales; family Hymenobacteraceae; genus Pontibacter. The sequence continues at coordinate 75,488 of NZ_CANMNI010000001.1, read as the reverse complement.
CTCGATATAGGAACTATAAAACATGAGGTGATTTGTCTTGCATGATGGTGAGGGCAATACGATAAAAAAGGGCGGCTCCTACAGGTATAAGTTCATCCGGAAAATCATAGTCGGCGTGGTGCAGCTGGGGCTGGTCTTTTCCGGCACCGAGTCCAAGCAGGGCGCCGGTATACCTGTTGGTCAAGTGACCAAAGTCCTCAGACCAGCGCACAGGTTGTTCGGCTTGTTTTATATCCAAACCCATACCTGTTGCCGCATGCTTTATATACTCAATCGCTTCTGGAGCGTTTACCGTTGCCGGAAATTCTTCCACCCACTCTAAATCATGCCTCAAGTTATACTTTGATGAAACCAGTTTAACTGATTCTATGGCAAGTTCTTTTAATTTGTTAAGATCTTCCTGCTCAAAGGCCCGCAAAGTGGCCATGACCGTGGCAAAACCGGGGTTTGTCCCGAAGGCCATCTCTCCAAGGCGAGCGTGCACTATCGTCAATAGGCTTAAATCTGAGAAGGGGGTCTGATCTCGTGCGATGGCATTTAGCGCCTGTATCAATTCACTCATACCTTCTCCCGGATTCTGACCATTCTCTGGTTCAGCCGCATGCGACTCCTTGCCATATAGCCCAACTTTCAAACCCACAGAGGCGGCCGCGAAGGTCTGTTCTCGAACGAGCACTTGCTTAAGAGGCAGCCCGGGCATGTTGTGCAGCGCAAAAACAAAATCAGGCTGCAAGTCCTGAAAGCGGGATTCCTGCAGCACTGCCCACGCTCCGGCACCGTTTTCCTCGGCCGGTTGAAAAAGCAGTATAACCCGTCCGGTGTGGAGGGGGTGTTTTCGCAGCAGATTGGCTACTCCCAGCAGTATAGCCATGTGGCCATCGTGCCCGCACTTGTGGCTCACGCCTTTGCGAATGGAGGTATAGGCCAGTTCATTTTGCTCCACGATGGGCAGGGCGTCCAGTTCAGCTCTGAAAAGGACTGTAGGCCCCTTACTGTCAGATCCGTTGAAAACAGCGGCAAACCCTGCGCCTCCCAAATCTGTGATTACCTGATCCGGCTCGTATCGTTGCAAAAATTGCCGCAGGGTATGGCTCGTTTCATACTCGTTGCCTGATAGCTCAGGGTGCTGGTGCAACAAATGACGTAGTGCTATTATCTGATCAATATCTTGGATACTGGGGGATATTTGGGTTGAGGGCATGTTTCTAATTCGGTAAGCCTTAAATTAAGCATTACGAGACTGAGACCCTAGCAAGTTGTCAAAAAGCCCGTTCCGTGTACCTTTCTGGTAACCGAAACGGGCTTTGTTTATCAGATTATAGACTCGTCAGGAGGTAATTTCAGTACTTATCTCGTCAACTACCCGCGTTAACACGCGCGCCAACTCCTGAACGCCCTGCTGCACCTCGCTTAAGTTTGTTTCCTGCTTCGCGTTACTCTCCACGAAACGCACCGTTTCCTTTAAGGAGTCAATCTTCATCGTATCGATGGTTGATTTCACTTTATGAGCCAAGGCACTTACAGTCTTCCAGTCCTGTCTATCCGCCGCTGCCTGCATATCCTGCACAGTTTTGGGAACCGTGTCTGCGAAGAGCTGACGGGCTCTATTCATAAATGCTTCGTTGTTGTGCGACATTTTCCGGATAACCTCCATGCTGTAAAGCGGCTCTGAAAAACCGACAGCATCACTCAACTGCTCAGATGGCAATGGTTCGTGTGCTATGACTGCTACTTTTCTTTCAGGAACCAAGGCGGCGATCTTAGCATACAGCGTTTCAGACTCAAAAGGCTTAGAGAGATAATCGTTCATACCCGCACTCAGGTATTTCTCCGCATCACCCTTCAAAGCGTTTGCAGTAAGGGCGATAATCGGAATGCCCGACTTGCTTTCGTCTTCCATTGCTCTGATATGGAGCGTGGCGTCAATTCCGCTCATTTCCGGCATCTGTATGTCCATCAGGATGATGTCGTACTCATGCTGCCGCACCAGTTCCACGGCTTCAAGGCCGTTCACTGCCACATCCAACTGGAAACCCCACTCTTCCATAATAGCTTGGGCCAAGAATATATTCACTTCATTATCCTCGGCCAGCAGTACGCGTGTCGCTCTTAGGCTATTGTAGTCCACATGCGTTGTCTTGGTCTCAGGCAGCTTATCTATCTCGCTTTTAGGGTATGTCAGCATAAAGCGGAAAATACTTCCACCAGCCGGATTATCCTCCACCCATATGTCGCCGCCTTGCCGTTCCACTAGGTTTTTACAGATGCTCAGACCTAGGCCCGTTCCGCCATACTTGCGGGTTATACTGGAATAGGCTTGGGTGAAGCCTTCAAAAATCACGTGCTTCTTGTCTTTTGGGACCCCTATACCTGTATCTGCCACAGTAAACTCAATTGTTAGCGTAGTGGCTGTTTCTTCTAAGGTTTTGGCGCTTAGCGTCACACTTCCTTCCTCTGTGAACTTAACGGCGTTATTGAGCAGGTTCAGCAGAATCTGATTCAGGCGGTAGGGGTCTCCTTGCAGCAAAGTCTGAGGAAGCACCAGCTCGCCAAGCAGTAGGGCGATATCTTTCTCCTCAGCTTTGTATTTAAGGGTTTGGTAAGCCGCATGCGCCACCTCATGTATATTGAAGGGTATTGACTCCAACTCCAATTTGCCAGCCTCGATCTTGGCAACATCCAGAATATCATTGATAACTACCAGCAGGTTGTCTGCTGACTGACCAATGATTTTCAGGTAGTTCTTTTGCGTTTCGTCGAGCTGCGTTTTGGACAGCAGACCGCCCATACCCAGTATGCCATTTAGAGGCGTCCTGATCTCGTGACTCATATTGGCGAGGAAGTTCTCTTTCACGCGGGCCGATTCCTCAGCAGCCTCTTTCGCTTTTTTGAGTTCCCTTTCCGTTTGCACACGGTCTGTAACATCTTGCGCGATACCAATTACGTAAGGCTCTTGGCCTTCTTCCTGCACTTTATAATTCTGGTAACTGAGGTAGCGCTCCTCTTTGTCTTTTCGTAACACACACAATACGCCTTCCACTACTGTCTTATCTTCAAACTGCTTCAGGTAGTCAGGGAAGTACTGGCGGTGAAGGAGGGGGAAGAACTGCTTAAGCTCTTTGCCCACAATCTCACTCTCACTGTATCCAAGCATTTCCACCAGATAGGGGTTAACCGACAGAATTATGCCTTGCATATCGTGGGTACACATATAGGCTTGGCTATACTTGATGAGGTCGCGGTACTTCTTCTCGCTTTTCTTAAGCGCGTCTTCAGCCAACCTGCGCTCGGTAATATCGCGGGACGATGACTGCATTTTAACCACGTTGCCATCCTTGTCAGTGATCAGTTTAATATTGGTCTCTACCCAGATATAGTAACCATCACGGTGTCTTTTACGGTGCTGCACGGTAGTGTTTTGCTTCCGTCTGAGAGCAGTGGCATTAATTGCATTCCTTACTTTCTGCACGTCATCCGGATGCAGCATATCATAGGCAGAGGTTCCGACCAATTCATCCGCGCTATACCCAAGCATTTCTTCCAAGGCATTGGAAATATATAAATAAACGCCATCCGGATCGTGGAGACAAACTAAATCTCTAGAGTTTTCTGAAAGCAGGCGGTGAAGTTCCTCGCTTTCCTCAAGCCGCTTATTTGCATTATACTGCTCTGTTATATTGGTAGAAATACCAAGCACATGCACTTCACCGTTTTTGGTGATAAGCCGTTTCTTGATCGTGTTAAACCACTCCACACTGCCATCCGGCGAGGTGAAGCTCTCCTGAACGCGTACCTCATTTCCAGATTCAATCGCCAGACGGTCTACACTGTCGTATTGCTGGATTTCACTCAGATCCGCATGGATGTCACGTGTGTTCTTGTCCACCATCTCGTCGGGTGACAAGCCGAATAAAGCGGCGCACTCTTGATTAACCAGCTTGAAATTACCCGCCCCATCCTTCACAAAAATCAGCGTGGGACTTGTGTCAAGCACGAAACGTATGAAATCATTCTTCTCTTCAACCTCTATCGCTACCTTGCGTTCTTCGGAAACATCCCGGATAATAGCCAGCACCTGTTCTTGGTTATATTTTACAAAGCGCCCCTCATAATAACGGGTGCCATCCGGAAAGTCTAACTCATAGTCTATAGTTTCCATCTGCCCGTTGGCAAGCACTTTCTGTATCAGACCATATACCGTTTGGCTGAGCGGATGCGGAAGCGTGTCAAAAACAGTACTTCCCAAGATTTCATTGGAGGCTCCTTGCAGGTGCTCTTGGTTGTCATTATGCTTCTCCAGGTAGACACCATCCTTATTGATGATGAACATAAGGTCAGGTATAGCATCGAGGATAGCCCTGATCTTGGCTTCGCGTTCCTTCACTTCCTGCTGCGCATTGTGAAGATCCGTTATATTGAGGCCGTGTCCAATGATGAGCTGTACATTCCCTTCACTATCTAACACGGGGTTCAGCTTTCTGAGATGATAGCTGACATTGCCCTTCTTATCGACCAGTCTTTCCTCAAAGGCTACCTGTTTACGCTCTTCCAATGACTGGCGCAGGTGTCTGCCGCGAGACTCAATGCGGTGAAGTGGCACATTGCGATAGGCGCAGTATTCCTCATTCGTCTTATGGAGTATCCACTCGCGCAAATGTGGATCCGACACGGCAGCTGGATTTACAAAAATATAGCGCAGATCGCCATCATAAACGGCTACATCCGAAGGCAGGTGGTTCAGGATGGCTTCATAAAATTCTTTCTGGCGGGCAAGCTCCTGATTCTTTTGACGCAGTCGAGTGGCATCTTCAGCCGATCCTATGATCTGTATAACCTCTCCAGCGGCATTGCGCTTAAAAACGGCTTCGCGGCAAAACAGAATCTTATTAGAGCCGTCTTTTGCGCGTACGCTGTATGTTATTTCACGCACATCGCCATCTTGGGCGGTCAGCATACCAGAGGTATGCTGCAGGAGCAGAGGCTTGTCACTTTCCTGAACGACAGACATAAAGAAGTGCCCATTCATCGCATTCAGGTCCTCTTGCGTGTAACCCAGCATCTTGGTAATACAAGAGTTGAGGTAGATGCACTTGTCCTGCTCCAGATCGTAGATGTATATGATACTGGGTACCATATGCATCACGTTCCAAACAGGCTCAGTAGCAACATGCTGCTGATGCGACTTGTGTGCATCGAGTTTGCAAGCTAACTCCTCAGCCTTTTTTTCGGCCTGAAGTCTCGCTTCACGCTCACGCACCAGTTCTTCTCTCAGTTGCTGCAGCTCCTTAAAAGTATCCATCATGCTTCAAATAAACCCTCCATGAAAAAGATCGGATTCAATCGCAAATTATCGCTTTTCATTGGAGTAACAATCGGCAGTGATATTAAATTTAAATATTGAGTGTTAATTCTTTCCGTTTAGATGAGCTGGCAATTTCGCTGTTTCTCCTTTTAAAGTATCGCTATATGTTGGCAGGGCAAATATTTCATTCATACATAGTGTATAGGAACACAATCCATGTTGGGTTATATTTCTAAAACAGCTTAACCGCCACGCCTAAAATTGATTATTTCATAACAGTAAACTCATAGAGCATTACAGTAATGCCTCCTATGTGCACTATTCATAAATTGACAAGTCAATTCCGTAACATTAGATTTGAATATTTATAAATAAATCAGTCATAATCTATTTTAATATTCATAATATAACTCCAACTTTATCGGCAGCTAAAGAGGGGTACTTCCTATGTTTAAAAAGGTATACATTATTGATGATGATGAGGTGACGCTATACCTGACGGAATTGGTTTTGTCACTTTATGCTCCAAACTGCATCAGCATAGGTATACCTGATGCAAAAGAGGCAATATCCTGCCTGCAACAGGACATAGGCAATGGAGCAATGCCATCGCACATCTTCTTGGACTTGAATATGCCCGTCATGGATGGGCATCAATTTATTGATAAGGTAAGCAGGCTACTGCCCTCCGGTGGCGGGCACCCCATCGTTTATGTGCTAACCTCCTCCATTAGCGAAACGGACAAAACAGCCTGCCTGCAGCATGAACTGGTTCTGGGTGTTATCGAAAAGCCCCTCACCTTCGAAAAATTAGAAGAGCTGAATAATTAAGTCACTTCTATACCTGTTACGGAACGAACACTCCGCCAAGTATAGACCTAACAGCATGATTCGATCGGAAGGGTAGTTTATTTAACGTTCAATTCGTGGCTTTGAATCATACGGTAAATCGTCGATTTACCAATGTCAAGTTTGTCAGCCACCAACAGTACGTTGTAGTCATACCTATCTAGAAAACGCTGAATAATGGCGGTGGTATACTCCTTTAAGCTGCGCTCTTCGGCCAGAAAGTCCTTTTCGGTATGGCTGGCGGAGAAGTTGATATCATGCTCGCTAATAGTCTCTTCGTCAGAGAGAACAACAGCCAGCTCAACAAGCGCCTTGAGTTCACGCACGTTTCCCGGGAAAGAATAGGAGAGAAGCTTCTGCTGCGCCTCAGGAGAAAGGTGTTTACGACCCAAGCCGTTCTCTTTTGCAAAACTGTCTATAAAGAACTTCGCAAGCACCAATATGTCACTTCCACGGTCTCGCAAGGGAGGTAGCTGTATTGGGAGGCCTAATAACCGATAGTACAAGTCCTCTCTGAAACGGCCTTTCTTAACCTCCTCGGCCAAATTTTTGTGAGTAGCCACGATGATGCGGACATCAACCGGTACCACCGCGTTACCGCCTATCCGGGTAATCTCTTTCTCTTGCAAGACACGGAGCAACTTGGCCTGCAGACTAATATCCAGTTCACCAATCTCATCCAGAAAGATAGTGCCTTTATTCGCCTCTTCAAACTTACCCAACCGACGGGCCAACGCTCCGGTAAAGGCGCCTTTCTCATGGCCGAACAGTTCGCTTTCTATGAGTTCGCGCGGAATAGCAGCGACGTTCACTGCCACATACGGGGCTTTCTTTTTAGGGCTGTTATAATGTATAGCTTTGGCAACCAACTCTTTACCCGTGCCCGTTTCGCCGTGAATTGAAACGGTAATGTTGGTTTTGGAAGCCTTGTCCATCAAGGTGAACACCCGCTTAATGGCGTCGCTGTTGCCGATGATCACCTTGCCAAAGTCGTACTTCTGACCAATCTCTTCTCTCAGGTGATTGATTTCCTCGCGAAGCGACACATTCTCGCGGATTTTATTGATGGTGTTCCAAAGACGCTCAGGGGTGTCCTCGTCTTTCACAATATAGTCGTAGGCGCCTAGCTTTAGCAGGTCTACGGCTGTGGCCACATCCTCCTGTCCTGAAATAACAACCACCTGCACATCGGGGCTCTGTTCTTTGATGCGCTTCAGCACCTCTGATCCGTTTTTGTCTGGCAGGGAATAGTCCAAGGTCACCACATTTGGGCGCTGGTACATATTTGACAGACAGTCGTTTGCAGAGTGAAACTTTTGAATTTCATAATCTGGGTTGAGAGACAGATGATACTCTAGCAATTCGCTGTACCACACATCGTCGTCCAGAATAAAAATTTTAAAAGAGCCGTTTGTCATCTAGTTGTGGGGCATTTAGTAAGATAAGCCAAATATAATAGTAAAGTTATATCCCTGTAACAGTTTACAGGCCTTATTTGGTTTAGTAGGACTGTTTTATGCCTATTTCAGAATTTATTTATAATTGGCCATGGTTCAGTACTTTACCCAACAAGACCCGCCTATACCTTAAAACACTCCTGAAGTTTTAGTTCACTACACAAGTATTGTTCAAAAAAAGAGATCACCACATGCAGGAAACCACGTTTGCGGAAAACACCAAACAAATCACGCTCTCCTTCAGAGATTCACTCACTGATCTGTATAATAGCATTGTTATGGTCTTGCCGGAGCTTTTCATCTCGTTGTTGCTCCTGCTCGTTTTTGTATATGTGGCTGGCAAACTGAGTTTACTGGTGCAAAACAGACTTGGGCGCCGGGTAGATGACCCTTTGCTGGTCACTTTCATATCCAATATTGTAAAATACGGCCTGATCATGATAGGCTTGATGGTTATGCTGCAGCTTGTTGGCCTGACAGGTATAGCCAGCGGTCTGCTAGCGGGTGCGGGACTGTCAGCCTTTGTGGTGGGTTTTGCCTTAAAGGATATTGCGGAGAACTTTCTGGCGGGCATCATACTCGCATTTAACAGACCTTTCAGCATAGATGACACCGTGAAAGTGCGCGATTTCCATGGCAAAATCCTGACCCTGAACTTACGCAGCACCCAGATGAAAACCTTTGACGGAAAGGATATTTACATACCTAATTCCATTTTGCTAAAAGAAGTGGTGACCAACTTCACCCGAGACGGGCTTTTGCGCATCGAGTTTATTGTGAACGTAGGCTTACAGCACGATTTTGAGGATGTTAAGAAGATCATCATCAGCAACATTGAACACTTGGAAGGTGTGTTGCATGAGGAAAAGCCTGCCGTGGTAATAGAGGACTTTACAGCCACGGCCATGAATCTGCGTGTGCTGATCTGGGTGAATACCTACGACTACAAAATGACGACATTGGTGCTAAAAACCAAAGCAATGGATTGTGTGAAAAAAGCGTTGCAGAAGCATGGCATTTTGCAAACTCCCAAATAATTTACAAGCTATCACTTGGTGCTGATTACCTCACACTTGGCCCGCACAAACATAAAAACGCCGTAGCAGATAAGTCCCAAGGCAAGCGCACCCAGCAAATAGGAGCCATAGGAGGCTTCCTCCAAAAATTGAAAAGCCTGAGAGCTACTACCAGCCTCTCTAGAGTTTGAGTTAACAGCGGCGCGTAACAGCAAGTAGCCAATAATAAGCCAGACAAAGCCACGGGCAATATACCCAACAAGCCCCGCCCGCACAAGCGATTGCCGCACCTTTGGATCCAGTTTCTCTTGCTGCACTTTGTTCATATACTTTCCTGAATAGGCCCGGTAGAACTGATACAGTCCCATGGCCATGGTACCTACGGCTACGGCACCCAATAGCCACTGCCCAAAAGGCTGCGCGAGCAGTTCGCGCGCTAAGGTTTGGCGAGAGTCGGAACCAGAGCCGCCGCCATTGCCAAGGACCAACTGTGCTGCCGTAAAAGCTAGCGCTCCGTATACCGCTCCGCTGAAAGCATAGCCAATGCGCCTGCCTATGCCTTTGGCATCGGAGCCTTTTTCTTCCGTGTCGCGTATGGCCTGAATGAAGCGCCACAAGGTATAGCAAAGCATACCTGCAGCTACCAGCGCCAATAAAACCTTGCCATAGGGCTGTTCCATTATAAAACGGAAAACACCCGACTTTCCAGCTGACTGCTCGCTGCGACCGCCCAGTTCAAATGCGGCCATAAAAGCCAAAGCGCCCACCAAACAATACACAATGCCTTTGGCGATCAAGCCTATACGTGCAAAACGGACAACCCATTCAGGACGGGGGGAGGGCATATGGGAAGAAACAATTGAAATATCCATAAGGTGTATTCTTTTATCTTTCCCATACACGCATTTCAGAATCTAAAGTTTAGCACCCTGATCATAAGTTTTTGAAGCGTTTGTATGCCTCCTCCTCCAGTCGGGCGCGGTGGTCGGGATGCGCAATTTCAATTAGGGCTTTTGCTCTTTGCCTCAGGTTCTTGCCATACAGATAGGCCACACCATACTCAGTCACGACATAATGCACGTGCGCCCTTGTCGTCACAACACCCGCCCCTTGGTTGATGTAAGGCGTGATGCGGGATACCCCTTTATTAGTGGCAGAAGGTAGCGCAATGATCGGCTTCCCGCCTTTGGACAGAGCAGCACCCCGAATAAAGTCCATCTGCCCGCCTATACCTGAAAACTGGTAGGTACCAATGGAGTCTGATACAACCTGTCCGGTCAGGTCGATTTCAATAGCACTGTTGATGGCCGTTACTTTCGGGTTGGTGCGGATAATGCTCACATCGTTCACGTAATCGGAGCTAAGCATCGTGATAAGCGGGTTGTCGTCCACAAAATCGTAGAGCTGGCGGTTACCGACGATGAAGCCAGTCGCAATACGGCCCGGGTGCTTTTTCTTGAACTCGTTGGTGATCACGCCTTTTTCTACTAGTGGTAGGATACCATTCGAGAACATTTCGGTATGGATACCCAAGCCTTTATGGTTTGAAAGACTCCTGAGCGTCGCGTCAGGTATACCACCGATGCCCATTTGCAAAGTGGCTCCGTCTTCGACCAACTCGGCAATGTAGCCTCCAATGGTTTCTTCCACAGAGGTGATCTTCTGGCTGTAGTCCACTTCAGGCAGGGCCTCATCCACTTCCACCAGCGCGTCAAAACGGCGGGTATGGATCAGGGCGTCGCCGTGTGTGCGGGGCATCTGCGGATTCACCTGCGCGATCACGTGCTTGGCGCTGATCACGGCCTGCCGGGCAATGTCAACAGACACGCCCAAGGAACAAAAACCGTGGCGGTCCGGAGGCGATACGTGCACAATGGCCACATCCAACGGCATGATGCCTGAGCGGAAAAGGTTGGGTATCTCACTCAGGAAAATAGGCACGTAATCACCGCGGCCGCTGTTGACGGCCTCCCGCACATTGGCTGACACAAACAGGGAGTTGATGTAAAACGCGTCGCTGCATCGCGCTTCGGCGCAGGGCATATCTCCGAATGTGGAGATACTCACCAGTTCAACATTGCGCAATTCATCAGCACGTTCGGCCAGTTTGTGTACCAAGTACTGCGGTGTGGCGGCACTGCCGTGCACAAATACCCGGTCGCCCGATTTAATGACAGAAAGCGCATCCTCGGCTGTTGTGTATTTCAATTGGGGATCATTCATTGTCTCAGATTTTAACAGTTACTTGAAAAGAGTCAGGTTTAACTTACGAAGCCGGTTTGGTGCGGTTAGCTAAGTTCCGTTTTTCCCTGTATCAGATTTCATTTATTCGCAAAAGAATATATAAATTTGAAAGCAAGCGATGATAAATGTCATCCTTGACAATTTGATACGTTAGCAGATATACAAGGCACTGTCCCTAACCAGCTGCAGACCAAATACCCGTGTAAACTATTAGAAGCATGAAAAATAAACTCTTTGCCTTATACCTATTTCTATTCGCTTTCCTTTTAAGTTCCTGCGTCGCCACCACAGGTATCGATCAGACCAGTGCTATCACCTCTTCGGAGGGTGATTTAAGCGGCCGCACTACGTATGCATGGTACCAGAACGACCCTAGCGCGGCAGCCAACTACATGAAAGGGTATGGACCTTCACTGAACAGCAATTTAATTCGTGCGGTGGAAGAGGAAATGGCGCGAAAGGGGTATAGCAAGACCACTGTGAATCCTGATGTTTTGGTGGCTTATGATGTGAGCGTTTCGGTGCCGGACACCATGGACAAACCAGATCTTTATGGACCGGGTTTCGGGTATAGCTACGCCTATATGGTGGGTTACCGGTATAGCTATGGAAACGCCCAGATGCCGGGCTACCGGGCCGTCGATCTATTTAAGCAAGGCACTTTGATCGTGGATGTGATCGACCCGAAAAGCAAGCAGCTTTTGTGGCGCGGCTGGACGGAGGGAGCCGTCAAAAACCCTGATGCCGGCTATGGTAAAGTGAGAAGTCTGGTACAGGAAATCATGAAACGCATGCCTACCGCCGTGCAGCGTTAAAAAAAGAAAACCCCGCCTCAACAGCGGGGTTTTCTTTTATACCTTAGTCGGCTCGCACAAAATTGTTGAAGCGCATGACGTCGACCGGTTTGCCGACCACATACACCACATCACCCCGTTTTAGCTTCGTTTTTGCGTTTATTTCCAACAGCGTGTCACCCTCGCGCTTTATACCCACCACCGTAATACCAAAGCGGTTGCGCACATCCGCGTCAAGCAGCGATTTACCTACGAGCGTGTCATCTTTGGTATACACCCGAAGGCTAGCCACTTCGATATCAGGCAGGTCGGCACTGAAGTTGCCGCCATTGGCAGATCGTCCCGTCAAACTACGGAGCATATCGTAATTGTCCGCCCGAATACTGTTGGTGAAATTGTCGATTTCATCGCGGGGCATCAAATATTTGGAAAGCACCCGGGTAAATATTTCAATTGAAGTCTCAAACTCTTCCGGAATAACTTCATCCGCTCCGAGCCTGTAATTTTCCTCCATTTCCTGTATAAAGCGGGTGCGCACAATAATATGCACCTTGTCGCTTATCTCACGGATGCTCGAAATGATACGCTTAGTAGCCTCGGGGTCCGAAATAGCTATAACGACCACACGCGCCTTGTGAATGCTCACATGCGATAGAATAACACCATGCACCGCATCGCCGTACAGAATCGGCTCGCCGCGCAAGCGTTCCTCCTTTACCGTGACGGCATTGAGTTCCACAATGACATAAGGTATACTGGCATGGCGGGCCGCCTTGGCCACGTTTCGCCCGTTTATGCCGTAGCCGATTATCACCACATGATCTTCCAGATGGTGTAAATCGCCGTTGTCTTCCGCATGGGCCGGTGCGTTGGGTATCTGATTGCTAGCCGGCACCCAACGGGCACTTAGCTTGTTAGCAATGGTGTGGAAGGAACCGATCACAAAGGGGGTGATCGCCATAGTGAGCAGCGATACTGACAGAAAGTACTGGTATACCTCATCAGATAGCAGGCCGCTGTTTATACCTGTTTTAGACAGAATAAAGGCAAACTCACCTACCTGAAAAAGTGAAAGTCCGACAAGGAGGGAAGTACGTAGCGGATACTGCAGAATGCGAGCAGCCATTGCCGCAATCACGCCTTTTAAGATAAAGGTACAGAGGGTAAGCGCTAAAATAAGCGGTAAGTGCTGGAGCATAAAGCCAAAATCCAGCAACATACCGATCGATACAAAAAAGAAGCTGGTGAAGATCTCACGGAAGGGAAGAATATTACTGGTAGCTTGGTGGCTATACTCAGACTCTGAGATAATAAGTCCGGCCATAAATGCACCTAGTGCCAGCGAGAGGCCCAGACTTGAAGTCAGCCAAGCCACTGCAAAACAAATTACCACGATGCTGAGAATAAAGAGTTCTTTACTTTTGGTCTGGGCCACCAGAAAAAGCAGTTTCGGAACCAAATAGCGGGCGCTAATCAATACGAATACAATCACGAAGGCCCCTTTGAGCACCATGAGTAGGAGCTCCACCGCTATATTCTCAGAGCCACCGGCCATAAGCGGCGCCACGAGCATCATGGGAACCACTATGATATCCTGAAAGATGAGGATACCCAGCACCACCTTTCCATGGGGACTGTTGATCTCGCCTTTGTCCTGCAGTAGCTTGAGCACGATGGCGGTACTGCTGAGCGCGAAGAGAAAACCTACAAAAAAAGCTTCTGCTGTCGAGAAATTAAACATCATCAGCAAAAGTCCCACCAGCAGAATTGTGACCCCGACCTGCGTGGCGCCTCCAAGTAGTACGGTGCGTTTTATCAGGGCAAGGTTGCGCAGCGAGAACTCCATGCCGATTATAAAGAGTAGCAGGATAACGCCTATTTCAGCCAAAATCTCAATATCATGCACTGCCGTAATCAGACTCAGTCCATGCGGACCGGCAATTACACCCGTCATCAAGAAGCCGAGAATCGTAGGCAGCTTGAAACGCTGAAACAGCAAAATAACCACGACAGACAGCCCCAGAATAATTACGACGTCAGATAGTAAAGGAATTTCCATTCGATTATTTTATGCCTTAAAGTCTTTCTTATTCGAGATACAACCCGCTTGGGTTGATTCATCAGGCAATATACTCAAGTCAGAAAAGGAATAGCACAAAAAATATGCATTGTGCGAAAATGAGGCGGAATTGTGATTTGTTTTTCCAAAGGCGAATATTAAATAATATATTTAGGGTTCAAAACCACAATCAAACGCAATCATCTGTATGAAACAGTATCTGGACCTGATGCAGCACATCCTCGACAATGGGGTGAAGAAAGAAGACAGAACCGGCACCGGCACGCTGAGTGTGTTCGGTTACCAGATGCGCTTCGATTTAGCGGAAGGATTCCCGTTGGTGACCACTAAAAAGGTACACCTCAAATCGATCATACACGAGTTGCTTTGGTTCCTGAAAGGGGACACCAACATTGCCTACCTGAAAGAAAATGGCGTGACGATCTGGGATGAGTGGGCGGACGAAAACGGCAATTTGGGTCCGGTATACGGTTCGCAGTGGCGCAGTTGGCCTACGCCGGATGGCCGCCATATCGACCAGATCACGCAAGTGGTGAACCAACTGAAGCACAACCCCGATTCACGCCGCATCATTGTGAGCGCTTGGAACGTGGCGGAAATAGAAAACATGAAACTGCCGCCTTGCCATGCTTTCTATCAGTTTTATGTGGCTGATGGGAAACTGAGCTGCCAGCTGTACCAGCGCTCTGCCGATGTTTTCTTGGGCGTGCCATTCAACATCGCCTCTTACGCCTTACTGGTGCTAATGATGGCGCAGGTAACCGGACTGGAGCCGGGCGAGTTTATCTGGACCGGCGGTGACACGCACCTATACCTGAACCACTTGGAGCAGGCTCAGCTGCAGCTTAGCCGTGAGCCGCACCAATTGCCCACTATGCGCCTAAACCCAAATGTGAAAGACATCTTTGACTTTACCTTCGAAGACTTTAAGCTGGAAAACTACGTTTCGCACCCGGGTATTAAAGCGCCAGTGGCTGTTTAGTCCTGCTGCTTATTGAAAGCTGAGCCGGCACTTCTCGTAGCTGCTTTGCATAGCCAGCTCAATTAAACGAATGGTATTGCGCGCCTGTTCCGGCTTTACTTCCAGCTCCGCTATACCTAGTATAGCGTCACGTACATTCTCGTAAAAGCCGCGGTAGTCCCCGGTTTCGCTCTGGATTTTGCCAACAAGGTGCTGGCCTTGGACTTCTGTGTCGAGTTTGCCCCAAATCTCCTCGGGCTCTTTGCCCCAATTAGCTGTATTGGCAGGGGAGAGGCCTTGCTTGAGTGCGGCCTCCTGCACATCCAGCCCATACTTCACAAAAGAACCTTTATCACCCGATAGGATAAACCGAGGTCCCGGCTGTTTCACCAGCATGCCCGCTTTCAGAATGGCTTTCAGGCCGCTTTTATAGTAGAGAGTAAGGTCAAAGCTGTCGATGATCTGTCCTCCGCTGCGCTGGGTGCGTAGGTCAGCGTACAGTTCCTCGGGGGTTCCGAATAGCGTCAGCGCCTGATCGATAAGATGAGAGCCTAGATCATAGAGAATGCCTGTACCGGGCTGGTCTTCTTCCTTCCAAGTGGAGGAGGCAGGTATAGGTCTAAAGCGATCGAAGTGTGCCTCGTACTCCACTAAACGCCCTAGCATTTCACTCTGGATCAGCTTCTGTAGGGTTTTAAAATCGCTGTCCCAGCGACGATTCTGGTAGACAGCAAGCAACTTGTTTTGCTTATGGGCCAGTTCGATTAGTTCATCTGCCTGCTCGGAGGTAATAGTAAAGGGCTTTTCCACCACCACATTTTTGCCAGCCTCCAAAGCTGCTTTGGCAAGAGCAAAGTGCGTGTCGTTGGTGGTGGCAACAATTATCAAATCAATCCGATTATCCTGTAGAATAGCGGCATCATCTGTCACTACCTCCGCCTCAGGGTATGACGCTTTTGCCAGAGCTATACTTTCCGGTCTACCTGCCCTTATCATGCTTAGCATTAGCCCCGGCAGCACAGAAATGATAGGCGCATGAAAAACCCGCCCCGCCATGCCGAAACCCAGTAAACCGATATGTAAAGTTCTGTCCATGTGATCAATTAAATATGCCGCTAAAAATGAAGTGCGAGCGAGTTGGTGTAAGAAACGAAGTTAACAAAGTTTTATACGGAAAAGGCACAAAGGAGCTTTAGAAGCTGTATTTTGCTAGTATAAAATAAATATTCACAGAATTGAATATGCATTTATAAGAAAGAACTATTTTAGAAGCTGATTTTGTAATTCTAACCACAATTTTCTTGAAACAAACTTTAATCACCCACTCCGGACTTCTGAAGTCTGGCGGTATAACTTTAGCCAGTATATTTCTGGCTTTCACCACAATCGCGCAGTCAGCGCCTGCTGATACACTTCAAACCGGCTTTGGCAAGCGTGCTTCAAACCAATTCACAGAGAACGCTCATGTACTTAACACAGCACAACTGAACCGAGGCATAATTTACTCAACAGAGCAACTGCTAACCGGTCAGGTTCCCGGCCTGCGCGTGTTACCTAGTGGCGGGGCCCCGGGTGCCGGTTCAGAAATGGTGCTTAGAACCGGCACCACTATCTTCGGGAATAAAACCCCTTTAATCGTACTGGATGGTATGCCTCTCGACAATACATCGGCTTCAGATTATACTAGTCCGTTGAGTTTCTTAAGTCCGCATGATATTGAGAGCATAACACTGCTTAAAGACGCGGCTTCTGTAGCGGTATATGGAGGCAGAGCTGCAGACGGTGTGCTCTTTATCACAACCAAAAAGGGAAGAGACAACTCTAAATTAAAAGTGGACTTCAATTCAACAGCAGGCTTGTCGATGCTCGGCAAGAGGGCTGATGTAATGAGTGCAGGAGCCTTTCGAGAACTTGTAAATAAGGAATTGCCGGAGGAGAGCCACCTGCTTGGCTCTTCTACTACCGATTGGCAGGATGTGATCTACCGCAAAGCTTTTAGCCATAACCAGCACATAGGGTTGAGCGGATCCTTACTCAATATTCTCCCATACCGTTTAAGCGTCGGTCACCTTAACCAGCAGGGCATTTTAAAAACATCGCAAGCCAAACGAAACTCACTGGCGCTTTCACTTAACCCGAGATTCCTAAATGATCATATTCGTCTAAACTTGCACATGCGTAAAGTGGATGAGGATTTACGTGTTGCTGATAATACGGCTATTACGGAGGCATTTGCATTTGACCCTACGCAACCAGTGTATGAAGACAATGAATACGGCGGCTACCGCACTTATCTTAATCCTGATGGAACGTTAAACTATTATACAACAAGAAACCCACTCAGCTTGCTAGAACAGCGCCATGCTTATGACCAGACAGCTAAACTACACGGTCAAGCCCACTTGCAATACAGGCTACACTTTTTGCCAAGCCTAAGTGTAAATGTGCGCTATGCCCGCATGGAGCAAAACAATCATTTCTCCAGCGCAAGGCCAGCGAACATGGCCTCAGTAGCCTATATTGGAGGAATTTATGAGAATAAAGACCATCATATTAATTGGGAGCAGAAAGAAGCCTTTATAATTTACGACCAAGCGCTGGAGCGCTTAGACAGCAGAGTTCGGTTTGTTGCGGGGGGTATTTTAAAAGAAAAAGAAAATGAGCTTACCTACCACCCAAATACAAATGAGAGCGGAAAGGTTATCTCTGGACTCAGCTATTACGAAGGTATTGTTAAAACGTCTGCCTTATACAGCCAGTTGTATTTTAAGCTGAAGGATCGCTATCTGTTAGAAACATCCTTGGCGAAAGACAAAAACTCCATTTTTGGAACAGAAGCAGTTGGCTTGTCCGGTTCTGCAGGCATCTCTTGGAATGTAAGTAAAGAGGCTTTCATGGACGCCAACACACTTGTTTCGGATCTGCGTATGTTTGCAAACTATAGCAATTTTTTGAAACCGGATCATGCATCCATCATGCTTACCACCATATTTAACCCAGAGCTTAGAATGGAACAGACCAGCAAGTGGAATGCCGGAATCGCTTGGGGAATTCTTGATAGCAGACTGTATGGTGATATAAATTACTTCCAGTCAAAGACGACCGACATGCTACTTCAAATGTCTGTTGCCAATTCTGGAGGAATGAGCAAATACTTGGTAAACAGTGGAGGGTTTAAGTCTTCTGGCTTAGAAGGCAACATTCGCTATAAACTGATGAACAGGCCTGATGTTAACTGGAGCATTGGTGCAAATTTGATGTATCTGCAATCAGAGGTGTCAGATTTTGAGCATGGTCTAGAGTATTACATATATAATACCTTGGTTTTAAGCCCTGGTAAACCGATAAACTCTTTTTACCGCCTTGAGCAATTATATGATGAAGCCGGCATACCACTTGAAGGGGCTTACACAAAAGACAGCAGAGGGACCCATGAGAGGCAGGTTATGAATTCTACTGATCCTAATTTCGTATTTGGAGTTCAGTCTGAATTAAATTATAAGAAACTGAGCGCCAATTTTCTACTGAGGGGATCTACCGGCAATCACGTTTACAATTTTGCTAATGCTTACAGAAGCGCCCTTTACATGGCCTTAGGATCCGGTTATCTGGAAAACGTATCAGGAAGCTATACTGAGACAGGCTTTAGAATGCCACAGACTAATTCCAGTCACTTCCTCGAAAATGCTTCATTTGCCCGTTTAGAATACCTGCAGCTAACTTATAATCTAGGTCGCGTGTTACAAGAAAGAGCAAATCTTAAACTGAACGCCACAGCCCAAAATGCTTTCGTTATTACGAAGTATAAAGGACAGGACCCCGAGGTCCGCGGTGGTATAGACATGGGCCAGTATCCACAGCCCAAAACATTTTCGCTTGGTTTAAATCTCAGCATCTAACCTGAACAAACAAACAAACAAACAAACAAACAAACAAAGCCCGGCTAATGACCGGGCTTTGACTTGTTATGAATATGTGGTTAGGAATAGTTAAGCAGGGTTACTCTTTTACGATGCGGTGGTAAACTTCTTTCTGGCCATCGTTCACACTGATCAGGTATACACCGGTTGCCAGTTTGGAAATATCCACTCGTTTATCGGCGCCTTTTACATCGGCACGCATCAGTTCAACACCCGTGATGCTCATTACTTTTACGGTTGCATTTTCTGACGGCGCTTTGATTGTAATGTAAGAATTGGCCGGGTTAGGATAAACGGCCACATCTGGACCAATGGCTTCACCAAGTTGCTCAGCAGAAGTCATGCTACTGGTAGAAGAAGCCATTAAGGTGCTTCCTACGTTCACACTATAATCTTCTACCTCGCCATAGCTGAATGTCTCACACGAAGATGTCTGCGCAGCATTGTACTTCATGGAAACACGCATACGTGTTTTCCCAAGCGCAGCTGTAGCCGGTACATTTACGGTTGCACTTAATGTGGCGCTGCTAGAGGACGAACCGCTAACCACCAACTCGCCACTATCATCAAAGTCACCGTCTTGGTTAAAGTCAACCCACACTCTCCAATGCTCCGTGTAGGCGGTGCCTGAGAATCCGGTGCTGATGTAGATGGTGTTGCTGCTACCTCGGGCGGCATTGGCTGTCAGGTTAGTGAAGTCTTTGTAGCCACCATCACTGCTGGTCACATTCTTGAAACCACCAAACTCCACTAAGTCTATCCACTCGTAGCTGGCATTGCTTCCTTTGGATGCACAGTAAGCCACAGAAGTCGAAGCCGTCGTGAACGTAGCGGAAGTTGAGTAGGCTGAGCTGCTGCCGGAGCACACCGTACTCACTTGGAACTCATACTGCGTGCTTGCCGCAAGTCCGGTCGCGCTGGCAGATGTACCCGTTACGCTGCCGGTCGACCAAGTGGAAGTGCCGATAGGTCTGAATCGTACGTTGTAGCTGGAGGCACCTGACACTGCACCCCATGAAAGGGTTGCAGATGTGGAGGTGATGTTAGAAGAGGCTAGACTACCCGGCACTGCACAAGCGGTACTGGTTCCGATGTTGATGGTATAATCTTCTACCTCTCCATAGCCAAAGGATTCGCAAACTGTCTGAGCGCCATTATACTTCATGGAAACGCGCATACGCGTTGTACCCGAGGCAGAAGAAGGGATTGTGATCGTACCGCTCACGGCAGTTTTGCTCAAGGAACCGGCATCGAATACAAGTTCACCGGCATCGTCGAAGTCACCGTCCTTGTTGTAGTCAATCCATATTTTCCAATACTCATTGTATGCCGTGCTGGCAAAGGCTGGGGTTAGCGTTACAGGATAAGCACTGCCTGCGCTCACGCTAACAGTCGTACCCGTGAAATCGCTATAGCCCGCTGCACCTGAAGTTTTTATAAAACTACCCAACTGCACCTTAGAGATCCACTCGTAAGAAGAGTTGTTTCCCTGAGAAACACAGTAAGTCGTTTCACCATACTTTCCGCCGACACCTACTGCATGCCAAGCATTGGTTGTCTGGATTACTTGAGCTGAACCGGCTCCATACAGATCGATCGCAGATTGGATGGAATAAGTTCGTGCATCCGCATAAACCGAGCTGGAAGTAAGGTATACGGCTTCCGTACGATAAGCTATCTTGGCGGCCGCGTCTATACCTATACCTGTTACGCTATAGCTATTGCCGATATCGTTCGTGCCTGATTTACCAACTGAAAGAACATAAAACCAGTAGTTCAGAACGCCGCTGTTGTAGTGCACACCACCGTTATCACCGGTGCCGCTGTACCACATGTCGCCCTTGTAGGTATCCGGCTGGCCTTCTGCGTTCGGATCGCTCATAGAGCGGAGGGAAGGGCGTTGCTTGTCAATGTCTTCTCCTATCAACCAAGTTGCTTTTCCCGGCGCGGCGTAATACTCCACCGCAGCGCCCCAGATGTCACTGAAGCCTTCGTTCAAAGCACCGGACTCATAGGAATACTTCAGGTTAGCCGTGTTAGAGCAAACCGCGTGGCCAATTTCATGCGCACCCACGTCCAGACTAGTCAGGGCGTCAAAGCGCGTGGCACCGTCACCGTAGGTCATGACAGAACCATTCCAGAAGGCATTTTCATAGTTCTTGTCAAAATGCACGTAGCTTTTAATTTTCGCTCCGGCATTGTCAAAGCTATTGCGATTGTGCTTGTTCTTGAAATAGTCGTAGGTCATCTGGGCAGCCCAGTGTGCATCCAACGCAGCATTGTCCTTGGCCGTGTTGTTGTACTCAGTGGATGACCAGTTATTGTCATTATCCGTGAAGTCAACCGCTGCCGTGTAGCTCGTGCCCGTATTGCAGTTGTAAGTCTCTATACCACTGCCACGGGTAAACTCCCTCAGGCGGTAAGAGCCGTTGTAACTATCTGTCGTGATGGTTTTAGAACCACTATAGCGCGTAGCTGCAGTACCTGAAGCGGTGGCATGTTTGATAATGGCATCTTTGAAAACCACTTCACCTGTATGCGCATCCACAAACACATAATCTCTGCTAACAGGCTGGTGCGCATAGATGTCAAATTTGTAAGCTAATACCGGTTTGCCATGCTTTTCCTTGGTTCTGGCCAACTCATTTTCGATGATCACCAGTTCACCTTTTGGATAAAAAGTAGCTTTTGGATCATTATGAAGCTGTTTTGCCCACGCCTCCTGCTCTGGGTCTTCCCACATATAGGTCTTGGCATTGATGTGCCTTAAAGCAGCGGAAAGTGCGGCTTGCTCAGAAATAGAGGCCTTTGTATTAAGGCGTTCAATTTTCTTAAGTTCCCCGTTAATCGACTGGATTACGCCGTTTTTGCTGTGCACGGTATAGGTACCATATTCTACTTTAGTTCCTCTATAATACTGTGTGTAGCGTTGATGTGTGAAACCCATTTCATCCGTTTCGGATTTCCCCGGCTTTAGCTCATCTTCTGGTGATAGATTCAAGTAAGACCGGAGCACCTGCGTGGCTTGGTCGGAGCGGTGCGCCGCGCCCTTGTTATCAAACTCGATAAAAGCGGGTGTGCCATTCGAGGCTTCGATCCTTTGCTTGATTTTGCCTTGATCCTGTGCATACGCAGCAGGGGAGCAAATCAAACCTCCCAAGAATAAGGAGGCATAAAAGTAAAAGTGTTTCATACGTGGTAAAAGTTTAAGGTGAGATAATTTTTACTTGCTGTCTTGCCTAAAGCATAAGTATTAGTACTCGGCAGTTTATCAGCAATTGCAGTCTACGTAAAGCATCAGAGTAGTTTCCGGAATGTTTAAGTCGTTAGGTAACATGTACTTAGTTTGTAAAAAGAATAAGTTTATAGGCATATAGTTCATTTTTAATATTAGTATATTACCAATAAAAAAAGAGGTCGCCAACTTGTTATGGCAACCTCTTCATAATAAAAAAATAGTAATTATTTAGCAGCTATTTCAAGTGTAACGCTGCTTTAAGACGATTCTCCAAATTTCCATCGTGAGTTAAAACAGTGCGTTTTAAGCTTGCTATACGCTTTATACCTGTCACATTCGCACCAAATACACTATCTGCCTCCAGCAATTCTTCAGGCTTCGCTAATACTTCCTGTACTACTATGTTATGCTGCTGGCACCAGCGAATGATGTTACGACGCAAAATTCCGTTCACACAACCTGTTTTAAGGTCTGAGGTAACGAGTACATCACCCTTCATCCAGAAGATATTTGAGGAAATCAATTCTGCCACGTGTCCATCAGTATTTAACAACAGCAAATCATCGAAGCCTTTGGTCTGCCGCTCTATACCTGCCAGCACATAAAGTGGCGCTTGAGGCCCTTTAAAATTTGAGAAAGGCGATAAGCAAGTTGTAACACTATGGCAAACCCCGATTTCTATACCTGCATCAGGTAATGGATGAGTAGGTTCCGCCGTCGCCAGCCATTCGATTTCATTTGTTTGTGGGGTATAGAGTCCTGCACCAGCACGCCATACTTTTAACTTAAGACGACCTAACTTAACCGCATTGCGCTGTTTGACTAGCTGTAACAGGTTGTCTTCCAGTTCTCCGTCCCAAAAGTATTCAGGTATTGTGAGTTGCAAAGCACTCGCCGCCTCCCGCATACGGTCTTTATGATCAGCCCAAAAACACAATCTGCCATCCACGACCATAATCGTTTCAAAAAAACCATCATTATACTGAAAGGCCCGGTTAGAGATCGGGAGTTTCAAATCTTGTTGGAGAACGAAAGTGTTGTTATAGAGAAGCAAGGTATTTCGATTAAAGTTGAGAGTTAAAAGTTAAGTATTTGAAGATCAAAACTTAAACCTTTTGTCATCTTGAAAAGATCTTGGTGGCAAGTAGCAAAGGCTATTGAAGCTGGCAAACAAGATTCCTCCTGAATAACACATAATTTAAAATGACATATAAATAATTAGAGAGCCAAATTGTTTATTTCTCACCGTATCAGCGCAAATCTCTTCCCCGGCAGAGCTTTCACCATCCCTTTAAATTCCAACGCTAAAAGCACGGAGGCCAGCTGACTGACTGGCACTTGCGCCTTCCAGCCCAGATTATCCATTTGCTCTTCGCCCGATTGGATCAGTACCTGCAGCACCTGCATTTCTTCGGGCGTGAAATCCGCTGGGTCGAGCGCAGGAATAGCGGAAGCTCGTTTGGAGGCCAGTTTGTCTTCCATATCCCAGTTGAGCAACTCGATCAGATCTTGTGTAGAGGTAAGTACGGCCGCTTTGTGTGACTTTATCAGCCAGTTGGTACCTTCTGACATGGGGGAGTTGATATTTCCGGGTACGGCCATTACTTCCTTGTCGTAGCTGTGGGCGATGTCAGCAGTGATCAGCGTGCCGCTCTTGAATGCCGCTTCTATGACGATGGTACAGTCCGACATACCGGCTATTATACGGTTACGGGCCGGAAAACGGGGTGCATCGGGTTTGGTACCGAAGGTGTTTTCGGTTATAACGCCGCCCTGCTCAAGCATTTTCTCAGCATACTTCTTGTGCACGCCCGGGTATATGGTGTCGGGCCCCGAGGCCATCACGCCGATGGTGGGAAGTCCAGCCTGTAAAGCGGCTCGGTGCGCGGCAATGTCAATTCCGTAGGCCAGACCGCTTACAATCATCACGTTGTAGGGCTTGAGCTCTTCTACAATACGCTCGGTCGTGGCTTGCCCATAACTAGTTGGTTTACGGGTGCCTACAATGCTGATAATGCGGCGATGGTTTAAGTCGGAGTTGCCCCTGAAATAGAGGAGAGGCGGTGCGTCTGGCAGTTGCTTGAGTCGGTTTGGGTACTTAGAAGAGGTATAAAAAAGCAACTGCACATGCTTGTCAGAAGCCTTTTTCAGGACGTCTTCAGCTTCCACCAAAGCGTGACGGCCATTGTCGCGAATGCTTTTGGCTACCTTTTCACCTACGCCTGGCACCTTCATCAGTTTGACAACGGGCGTATCGAACACGGCTTTGGCGGAGCCGCAATAACTCACCAGCACCTTCGTCAGCTGATCGCCGATGTGGGGTAGAAACGAAAGGGCTACTTCAAATTGGGCTTCCTGTGACATGCATCAAGGTACGCAGGCTTAGCTTTTGGTGTTCAGCTGCTCCTTGATTCCAACTAAAAACGAACGCACCTTTTCCAGCGAATTGATGATCTCGATCTTATCCTTGGTCTGCACCGATTTATTCTTGAGCACTTCCTTGGCGCCTTGTATAGTAAAGCCACGCTCTTTCACTAAGTGGTACACGGAGCGCAGTTCTTCAATGTCCTTGACGGTGTACTGGCGGTTACCTTTCTTGTTTTTCTTCGGCTTCAGTTGGTCAAACTCAGTCTCCCAGAAGCGGATGAGCGAAGGGGCAACGTCAAATATGGCAGCTACTTCACCGATGGTGTAGTACTGTTTTTCGATTTCTTTTTCTTTATATGGCATAGTGTCGGTTTCAATGTATAGGCCAACAGCACTAATTTTCGGGTATAGCACACACAATTACGGCTAAAATTGCTACTTTTGCCCTAATGCAGGCCCGCGTAAGCAATGCCCGAAAGGGCTGTTTCTGTAAGGCAAAAATTCTATATTTTTTGTTATTAAACAACAAGTATAGCAGATTGTATCTAAAGGCTTAATACTCATAGATGAACTCAGCTGAGATTAGACAAAAGTTTCTTGACTTCTTCGCGCAACGGCAGCACCAGATTGTGCCGTCAGCACCCCTTGTGGTAAAAGATGACCCCACCCTGATGTTTATCAACTCAGGTATGGCGCCGTTCAAGGATTACTTTCTGGGCAACAAACCAGCGCCGTCCAAGCGCATCGCCGACACCCAGAAATGTCTGCGCGTATCGGGCAAGCACAACGACCTGGAGGAAGTAGGCTACGACACCTACCACCACACCATGTTCGAGATGCTGGGCAACTGGTCTTTTGGCGACTATTTTAAGAAAGAAGCGCTTGCGTGGTCATGGGAACTGTTGACGGAGGTATACCAGTTGCCGAAAGACAGGCTGTACGTGTCGGTGTTCCAAGGCGATGACTCCGAGAACCTGCCGATGGATCAGGAAGCTTTTGACATCTGGAAGTCTATGATTGCAGAAGACCGCATTTTGATGGGCAACAAGAAGGATAACTTCTGGGAGATGGGCGATACAGGTCCTTGCGGTCCCTGCTCGGAGATACACGTGGACTTACGTACCGACGAAGAGCGTGCGCAGGTGGACGGCAAGACGCTTGTGAATGCTGACCACCCTCAGGTAGTCGAAATCTGGAACAACGTATTCATGGAGTTCAACCGTCTGGCTGACGGCTCGCTGGTAAAACTACCTGCGCAGCACGTCGATACAGGTATGGGCTTCGAGCGTTTATGCATGGCCATTCAGGGCAAGCGTTCCAACTACGACACCGACGTTTTCCAGCCGCTGATTCAGTTCATTGCTAAAGAAGCTGGCGTGACTTACGGCGAGAATGAGAAGACCGACATTGCCATTCGTGTAATGGCCGATCACATCCGTGCCATCGCTTTTGCGATTTCGGACGGACAGTTACCGTCTAACAACAAGGCCGGTTATGTGATCCGTCGTATCCTGCGCCGTGCGGTTAGGTATAGCTTCACTTTCCTTGACTTTAAAAAGCCTTTCCTGTACAAACTAGCGGCCGTACTGGCTGACCAGATGGCGCACGTGTTCCCTGAACTCAACGCCCAGCTAAGCTTTGTGCAGCGCGTGATAGAGGAAGAGGAGAACGCCTTCCTGCGTACCTTGGAGAATGGCTTGAAGCGACTGGACGCATTGGAGCACAAATTCAAAGAGAACCACCATACCATCGACGGCAAAACAGCCTTCGAACTGTATGATACTTTTGGTTTCCCGCTGGACCTTACCGCCCTGATTGCCCGTGAAAAAGGCCTGAAAGTGGACGAGGCTGGTTTCGCTGTGGAGATGGAGCAACAGAAAAACCGCTCCCGCAACGCTTCGGCGCAGGAGCAAAGCGACTGGGTGATCATTCAGCCGGACGTGGAGACGGAGTTTTTGGGTTATGAGCATGACATAGCTGATTCACACATTGTGCGCTACCGTCAGGTAAAGACCAAGACTAAGAGCGAGTACCACATCGTGCTGGACCGCACCCCGTTCTATGCCGAGAGCGGCGGACAGGTGGGCGATACCGGTTACCTGATTTCAGCGACCGAGCAAATCGAGGTGCTGGACACGAAGAAAGAGAATGACCTGATTCTGCAAATCGTGGCGAAATTGCCGCAGCACGTAGAAGCTACGTTCAGAAGTGAGGTGGACTTTGAGCGCCGCAACCTGATTCGTAAAAACCACTCCGCTACACATTTACTACATGCCGCTTTACGTAAAGTTTTAGGCGAGCACGTACAGCAAAAAGGCTCACTGGTAAATGAGAAAGTGCTCCGTTTCGACTTCTCGCATTTCTCTAAAGTAACCGACGAGCAACTGCGTGAGGTAGAGACCATCGTGAACGAGCGTGTGCGTCAGGCTATACCATTGGAGGAGCAACGTAATATTCCGATTGCCGAAGCCAAAGAAATGGGTGCCATGGCACTCTTCGGCGAGAAATACGGCGAGTTTGTCCGCGTGATTGCCTTTGACCGTGACCACTCGGTAGAGCTTTGCGGCGGCACGCACGTGTACAACACAGGCGAGATTGGCTATTTCAAAATACTTTCTGAAAGCTCCGTAGCCGCTGGCGTTCGCCGTATCGAAGCAACTACGGCTGCGTCTGCGGAAGAATACATGCAGCAACAGCTAAACGAGCTCAACGCCGTGCGCGAAGTACTCGGCACACACAGCAACATTTCAAGCGCCGTGCAGAAGCTACAGG
This sequence comes from uncultured Pontibacter sp., assembly GCF_947499215.1. GTDB lineage: Bacteria > Bacteroidota > Bacteroidia > Cytophagales > Hymenobacteraceae > Pontibacter. Next base: position 48,488 of record NZ_CANMNI010000001.1, on the reverse strand, counting down.
AAGACAACAAGGCTCTCCAGAAGCAACTCGAGCAATTCGAGCTGAAGCAACTGACTACGCTGAAAGAAAGTCTGGTGCAGAAAGCTCAGTCTATAGACGGTGTGAACTTTGTGGCCGAAAAAGTAGATGTGAGCACAGCCGACTACCTGAAGAAACTGGCTTTCGATATGCGTCAGGCCGTGGACAATCTAGTACTGGTGCTGGCCGCTGAAATTGACGGTAAGCCACAGATTGCGGTCATGCTATCGGACAATCTGGTTTCGGACCGTAAACTGAACGCCAGCCAGATGGTGCGTGAACTCGCCAAAGAGATCAAAGGCGGCGGCGGCGGACAACCGTTCTATGCCACGGCAGGTGGTAAAGACGCTTCTGGTTTGCAGGCTGTGCCAGCCAAGGCCGAAGAACTGGTGAAATCAATTATTAATGGGTAATGATTAATGAGTAATCGATAGTGAGTAATGGATGATTTCTTCGGATATTATTCATTACTCACTATTCATTCTTAATTAGACAATGGATAAAGCAATAAGAGACAAATACCAAGCGATTATCGGTCTGGAGGTACACGCCCAGCTGTTGACGGAGAGTAAGGCCTATTCTTCTGACTCTACAGAGTATGGCGTGATGCCGAATACCAACCTGAGCGTGATCACATTGGGCCACCCGGGTACTTTGCCACGCATTAACAAGACCGTGGTGGAGATGGCCGTGAAAATGGGACTGGCCACTAACTGCGAAATCAGACGTTACAACATCTATGCCCGCAAAAACTACTTCTACCCAGACCTTCCGAAAGGCTACCAGATCACGCAAGACAAGACACCAATTTGTACAGCTGGTTATCTGGATGTAAAAGACGCTGAAGGCAATGACAAGCGCATTGGCATTACGCGCATTCACATGGAGGAAGACGCAGGTAAATCCATGCACTTGGCCGGTGAAGTAGAAACACTCATTGACCTAAACCGTGCCGGGGTACCGCTGATTGAAATTGTGTCTGAGCCAGACATCCGTGATTCAGAGGAAGCTTACAACTACCTGACGGAAATCCGTCGTTTGGTGCGTTACCTAGAGATCTGCGACGGCAACATGGAAGAAGGCTCGCTGCGTTGCGATGCCAACATTTCGGTGATGCTGAAGGACTCGCCGCTTTGGGGAACCAAAGTAGAGGTGAAGAACATGAACTCGTTCCGCAACGTGCAGCGTGCCATTGAGCACGAGATTGAGCGCCAGATCATGGTGATCGAGAACGGCGGCAAAATTGATTCGGAAACCCGCAACTTCGATGCGAACACAGGCACGACGACGGCCATGCGTTCAAAAGAAACGCTAAACGACTACCGTTACTTCCCAGAGCCGGATCTGCCACCTTTGGTGATCGAGCAGGAGTGGCTGGAGCGTATAAAGGAAACAATGCCAAGTCTGCCACAGGAACTTTACAAGCGCTTCACAGAGGAGTTTGGCCTGTCAGAGTATGACGCGGGTGTGTTGACCGATGCAAAAGAGATCGCGCTATACTATGACGAGCTTTGCAAGTATACCCAAAACTACAAAGGTGCCGCTAACTGGGTAACCGGTCCGGTGAAGTCCTATTTGAATGAGCTGCAACTGCACATCAAAGATTTCCCGCTACAGCCGCACGCTATTGCCGAGATCATTGCACTGGTAGATGAGAACAAGGTAAGCCACTCGGTTGCCGCTAAAAAGATTTTCCCTTACATGCTGGAGAATCCGGGTATACCTGCGCACCAAGTTGCCGAGGAGCAGAACCTGCTGCAGGAATCTGACTCGGATTCCCTCAAGGTTATTGTGGCTGAAGTACTGGCTGCCAATCCGCAGAAAGTGGAGGAGTACAAAGCGGGTAAGAAGTCGCTGGTAGGTATGTTCATGGGTGAGATCATGAAAAAGACCAAAGGCAAAGCCGACCCGAAAGTAGCCAACCAGCTGTTGCAGGAAGGACTCAAATAGATACAAGACGTGAGTCACAGTACTCTCAGTTAAACAAAAGCTATGTCTTATGTCGCGTATTCAAAGTCATTCATCGCATAAAATTGATAGCAGCAATACGGTTAGCTATATTTAATAAATCAACCTACAGAAATGATGAAGCTAAAAAAGTATGTAATACTTGCTTCAGCGGCAGCGCTGATGGCTGGTTGCCAAGGCAATAAAACTGCTACTAATGGCAGTGCCTATACCATAGAAGGCAAATTGCAGAATGCCACTCCGGGTCAAATTTACCTGTTCGAACTGGGTGAGCAGCAGTTTATTGCCCGCGACACCGCAAATATCGGTCAGGACGGTAGCTTTCTATTTGAGGGTACGGTAAAAGAGCCAACGTTTTACAGACTAGGACTTGATCAGCAGAATGGGATGATGCTAGTGCTGGAGAACAAAAAGATCAAAGTAGAAGCCGACGCCAGCGATCTAAATGGTACAGCTAAAATAGAAGGGTCAGAGGATTCAGAATTGTTCCAGCAGCTGAACAAAATGGTGAATGATTCGCGACAGAAAGAAGCGGAACTGAGCCAGAAGTTCAACCAAGCAATGGCAGAAGGCAAGACCGAAGAAGCAGAAGGATACCGTCAGCAATACCTAGCCATGCAGAAGGAGTTGAAGAACTTCCTCGCCCAGCATCCGGGTTCAATCGTGTCAGCTTTTGGTACGCTTAACCTGATCAACCCTCAGACTGATTTTTCTTTTGCTGACAGCATGGCGACACTTTACTCCGAGAAAATTCCGGATTCAAAGTATACGGCTTTGCTAAACAAGCGTCTGGAGTCTATGCGCAGTACAGCTATTGGCTCGGTTGCACCTGACTTTTCACTGCCAACGCCGGAAGGCGGAAGTATCGCTCTGTCCTCTCTTCGCGGTAAGTATGTGCTTATCGACTTCTGGGCAAGTTGGTGCGCTCCGTGCCGCAAAGAAAACCCGAATGTGGTGCGTATGTACAATGAGTACAAAGACAAAGGCTTCGAAATTTTTGGTGTATCACTTGATCAGTCAAGAGAGAAGTGGTTAAAAGCCATTGCCGATGACAAGCTCACTTGGCCGCAGGTGTCAGACCTGAAAGGCTGGGAAAGCTCTGCCGCACAACTATACCAAGTAGACGCCATCCCGCAAACAATCTTGTTAGACAAAGAAGGTAAGATTATCGCCAAAGGCCTAAGAGGAGAGGAGTTGGAAGAGAAGATTGCTTCGCTTGTAAATTAGTCCTTTATTAGAGTAATGAATAAAAAGCGAAAGCCCTTCCAGTTTGGAAGGGCTTTCGCTTTTTTACATGAAGTTTAAAAAAATCTGTTATCCCGCGCGGATCTTGGCTAAATAAGAGGGCTCTACCCCTAGAGGATAAGCATTTGCTTTATGCAAACAAGATTCTTCAATAATGAAAGTTAGTTTACTCTATTTCTTAAATACCCGCTGCAAGGCTCCCCACAGCATTTTCTTCTGCTCCTGATCCCCGTCCAGCACCGCCAGAGACTGTGAGAAAACTACTGGCACACTATCTACAGGCACAGGATTATAAAGGGTGAACTTCTCATGCGGCAGATCCGTGTCAAGGCGACTGGCGAAGCTGATGATGTAGTTGGTCTTCGTGGTGTCGCGCAGGGCTTCAAATTTGGTGATGGCACCTGACACATTGTTTACAAATGCAACATCGCTCGGACCGAAACCAATGGCAGCCAGAATCTTAGTCAGGAACTGGGATTGCGGCAAAGCTCTAAATTCTGAGTCCGGCAGCGTAACCAGCACGATCAGACCTTTGCGGTTTTCTCCAATCAGGTCAAACGACTTTGGCTGCGTTGTTGGCTCAATTTTCGGCAGTTTAGGTATAGCGGCTGCAGGTGTAGCTGTTGGAGTAGGGGCGGTAAGCTCTTCATCAGCAGGGCTTGGTGCCTGCACTCCTGAAACTACAGGCTGAGCTTTTTCAAGTACCGGTACTTCGGTTACAGGCTCAGGCGCACTAACAACAGGTTGCTGATCCACATCGAGCAGGTATAACGTTTCGGGCATGAAATGCTTTAGAAACTCCGCATTCAGTTGCGCTGGTGTCAGTGCGTTCATGAGTTATAGGTGTAATTATTCCTGTTCTTCTTTCAGGTCAAAGATGGAGCGCAACTCATTGGCTTCGCTTGGCTTCATACGGCCGGCCAATACCAGACGCAACTGGCGACGACGAAGGGCACCGTCATACAATCTAATCTCCTCTTCCGTTTCAGGTATAGCTTCGGGCACATCAATCGCTTTGCCGGACTGGTCCACCGCCACGAACGTGAAGAAGGCTTGGTTTGACATTACTTTCTTGCCTGACGGGATATCTTCGGCATATACCACAATATGAACCTCCATAGAAGAAGAGAAGGCGCGTGTCACTTTGGCCTCGAGCGTTACCACGTTGCCCAGCTTTATACTTTCAGCAAAAGACACGTTGTCCACCGAAGCTGTTACCACAATGCGGTTGGAGTGCTTTTGCGCGGCGATGGCCGATACAATATCCATCCAGTGCATCATTTTACCACCCATCAGATTGTGAAGGGTATTGGTGTCGTTCGGCAACACCAGCTCGGTCATGATCACGTATGATTCGCTTACTTTTTTCTGTTTACGCATGTCTGTTCTCTATAAATTCTGCCGCAAAGATAGGGCACAAGCAGCCAAACAAAAAGCTACCCGGCTATTAAGATAGTGTTACTATTATGAAAGACTCGATGAATCCCATCCGGATTTTCCCAGCAAAGGCACAAACTTAAAGTCGGCGAACTCCTCCTGCGTGAACTCATTCTCGCCTGTTCGTGTAATCCGCAACATCTTCTGGCTCGACTCGCCACCGACAGGAATCACTAGTATGCCGCCGATGTTCAACTGGCTTACCAATGTTTTAGGCACTCCCGGCGCACCGGCCGTTACGATAATCTTGTCGTAAGGGGCATGGGCAGGCAAACCCTGTGAGCCATCACCGTGAAAGGTATGGGGGAATAGTCCGTAGGTCTTGAAAAACTTCACTGCTTTGTCGTAGAGCGGTTTGTTGTATTCGATGGTATAAACCTTCGGGGTAATCTGCAGAAGCACACAACACTGGTAGCCAGAGCCTGTACCAATTTCAAGTACCTTATCGGTAGGCTGAAGTCTAAGCAATTCGGTCTGGAAAGCCACGGTATAAGGCTGCGAAATGGTCTGGCCTTCACCGATAGGAAAGGCTTTGTCCTGATAAGCTTGCTCCAGAAAGGCCTTTTCGAAGAAAAAATGCCGGGGAACAGTTTCGATTGCCGCCAACACCCGTTCATCGCGTATACCTTTGTCTCTCAACTGCTTTACCAAGGCGCGGCGCATGCCTTTGTGCTTGTACAAGTCTGTCTGCATTTCCCTTTGTTTCAGTATAAAAAAATAGAAGCTTTCCCGGATACAGCCGAGTTATAGGAGCAAAGCGACAAGCTAAGACGCTTCCTACCTATGCTGTTCATGCGAAAATAAGCATACCCACCCACAGTTACCTAACCGTTCTGCAATTTAATCTCACCTATACGCGGATTTAGGTATGGCAAGCGTGCTTTTCAGCTAAATCGTGGTTAATTTTGGATTCAGATCATTTACCCGAAAAGCCATGTTTACAGGTATAATAGAAGCCATGGGCCAAGTGCAGGCCATTCAGGAAGAAGGCACCAACAAACACTTCACGTTGTCAGCTCCTTTCACGCACGAACTGCAGATAGACCAGAGTGTGGCCCACAACGGTATTTGCCTGACGGTGGTGAACATTACCGAAACAGATTATACCGTAACTGCTATTGACGAGACGCTGCAAAAGACCAACCTGAACAGCCTGAAAGTGGGCGACAAGGTAAATCTGGAGCGCTGCATGAGCGCCAACGGCCGCTTCGATGGGCACATCGTGCAAGGCCATGTGGATCAAGTAGCGGTGTGCGAGTCAGTGGAAGACCAGAACGGCAGCTGGGTTTTTACTTTCCGTTATGATCCTACCTTGGGTAATGTGACAGTGGAGAAGGGTTCTGTTACTGTTAACGGGATTAGCCTGACGGTGGTAAACTCTCAGGATGACCGCTTTTCTGTGGCGATCATACCTTATACCTACGAACATACCAACCTTCACCAAGTGAAGCCGGGGTCTTTAGTTAATCTCGAGTTTGATATTATCGGGAAGTATGTAGCCAGGTTGCTAGGGAAAGCATAAAACTTTACTCCACCACAATTCGATGATACGTTACCCCATAACCACCCCAAACCCCAAGTCCGCCGTTAATATTTGACCGGGTTGTATTAGGGGACCCGATGGGGCTGCCGTTGTTGTTGCGCTCGTTTTCCAGTGTAAACCAGAAACGATAGTGCTCAATATCTATAGCTGCCCAACGTACCACAATTGTATCGCCTTTCCCAAAGTAGCTGTAAGTATCCAAGTCCACATCCCGACCACGGGGTTCGCCGCGGTCCAGCGGGAAACTGAGGTTCTGCACGCCATTGATCAACTCATCATTGAAAACGGAGGCAAAGTATCCCGGGTAGAACGGCTCGCTGTTGCGTTTTGTGAAATAACGCACACTGTTGCCCAGTGTGTCGGGATCTTGGTAGCGGTAAAAGAGTATGAAAAGACTGTCCTGACTTGGGTCGGGGTGGGGCTGGAGGAAAAGCTCTTGCAGCGGATTTAGTTGGGGGATGGTGGTAGACGATGTCAGTACCCGCCCCTCATGACTAATTCGTAACTGATAGCTTTTGCCGACTTCGCCCAACAACTCTTCGGAGGTATAGACATAAAAAATAAAATCGCTACTACTTGTCAATTGGGCTTCAGGTATGGCGTATTGCTCCGAGACTACTCGCCGCAGTTCAGGCCAGAAAGCGCCTGCGGGCACTTCTTTTAAGGTATAGCTCTTGCCTGCACTCGACACCACCACTTGCGCCCCGTGTACGAAACTGGCTTCGATGTCAGCAGGTGAAAAGCCGGCAAACACAGGCATACTGCGTGTAAGCACCACCACCGGCGGAGCGTCTTGTTCTATGTGTCCCTCTACCACCAATTGCTCCTGTCCGGCAGGTATATCGATGGTCAGGTTCTCTTCGCAGGCGGAGAGGAACAAGGTTATTAATAATATCAGCCAAGGTCTTAGTTTCATAGGATTACCATTTAAAATTCCAGGTGACAGAAGGCAAGGGGAAGGGTATAAGCGATACCTTTTTGGCCTGCACGGTTGTTTCGGTGCTGTAAGGTGCGCCCTCGCTGTCAATGTAGTACAGAAACGGATTGCGGCGGCCATACACGTTGTAGATCGCAAAGGTCCAGCTAGATTGCAGTCTACGCTGCGCCTTGCCCTCCAGTGTGGCCGAGAGGTCGAGTCGGTGGAACGGCTCCATCCGGAAACTGTTGCGGTTGCCGTATTGGTAATTGACTGTGCCCTCAATCAGGTAGCGCCGCTCCGGCATGGTAGTGGCTTGTCCGGTGCCATACACAAAGCTTCCGCCGAATGTCCAGCGTGGGTTATACCTGTATGTAGCTACTAAAGACATATCGTGCCGGCGGTCGAAGCGGGCGGGAAAGGTGCGGCCTTGGTTGATGTCCGGGAACGTGCGGTCGGTGCGTGACAAGGTATAGCCCAGCCAGCCCTGCAAATCACCGTAGTTCTTGCGCAGGAAAAACTCTGCACCGTAGGACTTCCCGCTGCCGCGCACAAACTCGTACTCCAGATCGCGGTTGCTTGGCCCCGCCACAAAGCCCTCGCGATACTCGAGTTGGTTTTCCATGGTCTTGTAATAGAGCTCGATAGAGCCTTCATACATGTTCTGGCTGAAACTCTGGAAATACCCGATGGCATATTGCGTCGCCCGCTGAGGCTCCACAATCGCTGAGCTCGGCACCCAGACATCCAGCGGCAAGGTGGTATAGGCATTTGAAACCAAGTGGAGATACTGCGCCGATCGGGTATAGCTAGCCTTGACAGACGAGTTCGCACGCAAGGAGTAGCGTGCCGAAACCCGCGGCTCCAGTGCCTGAAATGTCTTCACTCGCTCTCCAGCCGCATATTCCACCGAATCAGTAGCCCGTTCATTTCGATCGAAAGTAAAAAAGGTAAATGGCCCCATTTGCGCAAAATAACTGCCTCGTATACCCAGACTCAGCAAAAGACGATCCGTCACGTTCCAGTCGTGGGACAGGTAGATCGCCGCCTCATGGGCTGTTTTTGACAGGATCCGATCTGTCGAAAACACATCTCCCTCGGCTGTTTCAGCGCTGCCCGTTCTTGGTCGCAAAGTATGGTGAGTGTATTGAAATCCGTACTCCAACTGGTGCTGAACCGTGGGTGTGTAGACAAAATCCGCTTTGGCAGTATAGTCCCGTACACCCGTTTCGACGGATGTGGTGATGTCCCCAAAGTCCCACGTAAAGTCAAACGCATAATCGCTCAGCGTACCTGTCACATCCACAAAGTGTTTGTCTGAGAACCGATGATTCCAGCGTGCCGTGGCAGCGGCATTGCCCCATTGGAAATCGGCCACAAAGCGGCCAGACGAAAGCGTAAGCGACCCCACATCTTTTCCATAGTATCCGCTCAGGTATAGCTTGTCCTTGGGCGAAAGGGTATAGGAGACTTTCCCGTTAAAGTCGTAGAAATAAAAAGGCACACCACCTTGCTCGGTATTTCTTAAAAAAGGTCCAAACAAAGCATCCACGTAGGTGCGGCGTGCCGAGAAGATGAATGCGGCTTTGTCTTTTTGTAGCGGCCCCTGCACCGTCAGGCGGGAAGCAATCAGCCCGATTCCACCCTCAGCCTGCAGGCTGTCGGTACTGCCTTCACGCATTTCCACGTCCAGCACAGAAGACAGGCGACCGCCATACATTGCCGGCATGTTCCCTTTGATGAGCGTGGCATTGCTGATGGCGTTGCTGTTGAAAACCGAAAAGAAATTGAGCAAGTGGCCCGGATTGTAGACCACCGCCTGATCGAGCTGCACTAAGTTCTGGTCAGCCCCGCCGCCCCGCACATAAAAGCCCGTGTTGCCTTCCCCACCTGACTGCACACCCGGCATAAGCTGCACCGTTTTCATGATATCGGTCTCGCCAAAAAGTACTGGCAGTGTCTTCACCGATTCCATCGGGATAGCCAATTCGCCCATCATAGCGGTTTGGGTGATGGGCTTGAGACGAGTGCCGATTACTTCGACTTCACGAGTACTGTAGGTAGCGGGCGCCAGTCTCAGGTCGAGTGTCTCATTGCGAAAGAGCTGTAGCGGAGTTTCCTGATTGTCGTAGCCGATGTAACGGATAACTAAGGTATAGGTGCCCGGCGGAGCGCTCAGGCTATACCTGCCATCAGGCTCCGAGACAGTGCCAATGGAAGGACGTTCTTCCAGACTGATGGAAGCGCCAGCCAGTGGTTCGGCTGTAGTCGCGTCCAGTACCCGGCCGCGTAGCACAAAGATGTCCTGTGCCCATGCGGGCAGCACAGGCAGAAGCAAGAGCGGTAGTACTAGGTATAAAAAGTTTCGTAGTTGCAAGTCCGGAAATCAGCTCTTCTAACAATACGTCAGAAACAGCGGATCATGCCAAAGGTTTGTGCTGAAAGCGGGTATATTTTCGCAGCCAGAAACGGTAGCCCACCACAGCCAGCATAGCCGTTCCGATACCCACCAGTGCGCCACCCAGCGTATCACCCGGATAGTGCACACCTAGGTATATGCGTGAGTAAGAGACCACCACAGCCCACATCACCAGAAATATCTTAAAGATCATGTAGCGGTCGGAGAGGATCAAGTTGAAAAATACTGCCAGCGCAAAACCCGTGGAGGCATGTGAGGAGAGGAATCCGAACTGTCCGCCGCAGCCACGCACCAGATTCACCATAGCCGAAATTTCAGGATCATGGCAGGGGCGCAGACGAGCAAAATACGGCTTGAAGATTCCTGAAGCCACATAATCAGCCAAACCAATACCTGCCACGGCCATTAGTAACATCGGGATGCTCTGCAGTTTATATCGCCAGACAATGTAACCGATCAGCAAAAGGTAAAAAGGAATCCAGAAGTATTTATCCGAAACCGTCACCATGATCGTGTCCCAGAACGGGCTCCGTTGCTCATTCAGAAAAAGGAACAGTTCCTGATCCAGCTTCTCCAGTTGGTCGATCATGCTTACTTACTATTGATCCAGTCGATATCCTTTTTGAGGTAGCCCAGCGTCTTCTCTTCCGCTCCGCCCGGCTCCGGCTTGTGGTTGTACACCCAAGAGGCATGCAGCGGCAGACTCATCAGGATGGATTCAATACGTCCGTTGGTAGCCAGTCCGAACTTGGTGCCACGGTCGTACACGAGGTTAAACTCCACGTAGCGGCCACGTCGGATCAGTTGCCACTGTTTCTCGCTCTCCCCGTAAGACAAGTTGCGGTTTTCGTTGATGATCTTGGTATAGAACGGCGCAAAAGCATAGGCCACATCGCGCACAAAGGCAAAACGCTGTTCCATGCTGATTTCGTCGGTAGCCATCAGTCGGTCGAAGAAAATACCGCCCACACCACGGGTTTCCTGTCTGTGCTCGTTGTAGAAATAGTCATCAGCCCACTTCTTGAACTCCGGATAATAGGAGGGATGGTGCTTGTCGCACACTGCTTTCATGGCTTCGTGAAACTCCCGGGCCTGTTTTACATCCACATAGATCGGGGTCAGGTCGATGCCGCCGCCAAACCATGCCGTGCCGTCGCCGGCCTCGAAGTAACGCACATTCATGTGCGTGATGGGCACCATGGGGCTGTGCGGGTGCATCACTACCGATACACCCGTCGCAAAGAACTTCGGATCGGGCATTTGCAGCATTTTGAGGAACTGGGGAGAGAGCTCGCCCTGCACCGCCGAGAAGTTGACGCCGCCTTTTTCGAGCACCTTGCCGTTTTCGATGATACGGGAAATTCCGCCACCGCCTTGCTCGTGCTGCCACTCGTCTTTCTGGAATGTGGCACCGCCATCGCAGTTTTCAAGGTCGCGCACCAGATCCAACTGGAATTGGCGCATAAAAGCTTCAACTTCTTCTCTGAACATTTTATAGACGTAAGATGTAAGACTCCGGACAACTGATATTTGGCCACAGATCTACTTAAAAACCAGCGCATAGCGCTGTAGACCAAAAATCAGCTCACAAAATTACCAAATTAAGGCCGCTCTACCGAACCTTCGTTCAGATTTTAGAAAAAGGGCATTTTTTCTTAACTTCGGCCAATCACAAGACTAAACCTATGTCAAAAGAATTGATGGAGGCCTTTAAGATAGATACAAGTATCCTTAAAAGGGCCTACCGCCTGATGATAACTGCCAAAACCATGGCAGACACCTACGAAGAAAATAAAACCATTTGCAGCAAGTATGTGCACAGCACTTCGCGGGGCCACGAAGCCATTCAATTGGCCACCGCATTTCAGCTGAAGCCTTACGACTACGCATCGCTTTACTACCGCGATGATTCCGTGCTCTTGGGCATTGGCATGCAACCCTACGAGCTCATGCTGCAACTCATGGCCAAAGCCGGCGATCCGTTCTCGGGCGGCCGCACCTACTACGGACACCCCTCATTGCGTCGCGAGGGCTTCCCAACCATTCCGCACCAGAGTTCTGCCACCGGTATGCAGGCGATACCCGCCACAGGTATGGCGCATGCCATTTCCTATTTTGAGTCGCAGGGACTTAATAACAGTGATGAAAAGCCAGTGGTGCTTTGCTCACTGGGCGACGGATCTGTGACGGAAGGGGAAGTAGCCGAAGCATTCCAGATGGCCGTGCTGAAAAACCTACCGATCGTATACCTCGTGCAGGACAATGACTGGGGTATTTCGGCCACAGGCAAGGAAATGCGGGCCATGGATGCCTACGAGTATGCGGCAGGCTTCAAAGGGATGGAGCGCCTGCGTGTGAATGGTTCTGATTTTGCCGAGTCGTACGAAGGCATGCGAATCGCCTTTGAATATGTACGCGAGGTGCGCAAACCAATACTGGTACACGCCAAGGTGCCTTTGCTGGGTCACCATACTTCCGGCGTGCGCCGCGAGTGGTACCGTGGTGAGAACCTACAGGAGCACAGCGTTAACGATCCGATCCCGAAACTGCGTCAGGCCCTGTTGGAGGCTGATGTCACTTCTGAAGAAATACAGTGGCTGGAGAACGAGGCGCAGAAAATCGTGTTGGAGGACTACCATCGGGCACTAGACGCCCCGGTTCCTGACCCGAGCACATTCGATCAGCATGAATTTGCTCCGACACCTGTTACAGAAGAAAAAGGCGACCGTCGCCCAGCTGGTGCTGAAAAAACCATTATGGTGGATGCCGCCCTGCACGCTGTGGACGATATTCTACGCACCTATCCAGAGGCCTTGTTTTACGGTCAGGACGTAGGAGGGGAGCTCGGTGGTGTATTCCGCGAAGCGGCCTTGCTGGCGAAGAAATACGGTGACAGCCGCGTGTTCAACACACCGATTCAGGAAGCCTACATTGTGGGTTCAACGGCAGGTATGTCCGCAGTAGGTGCCAAAGCCATAGTCGAGATTCAGTTTGCTGACTATATCTGGCCGGGTATGAACCAACTGGTGGAAGAGCTTTCCAAGAGCTGTTACCTGTCCATGGGCAAGTTCCCGGTGCAGTCGCTCATCCGTGTACCAATCGGTGCTTACGGCGGTGGCGGACCATATCACTCGGGCAGCATTGAGTCTACCTTACTGACCATCCGCGGAATAAAGGTAGTTTACCCAAGTAATGCCGCGGATATGAAAGGCCTGATGAAAGCAGCTTTCCTCGATCCGAACCCAGTTGTGATGCTGGAGCACAAAGGCCTGTATTGGTCGAAAGTAGCCGGTACGGAAGACGCCAAGACGGTAGAGCCAGATGAGAACTACATCTTGCCACTCGGTAAAGCTAATGTGGTGCAATACGCCAGCGACGAAGAAATCCGCATGGGCAACTCCGTGACTGTGATAACCTACGGCATGGGTGTATACTGGGCCAAGACCGCTTCGAAGCAATTTAAAGGCAGCGTTGAGATTCTCGACCTCCGCACACTCAACCCGCTCGATTTTGAGGCTGTAGTGGCTTCTGTTCGCCGCCACGGTAAAGCGCTGGTATTAACCGAAGAACCGCTGATGAACTCTTTCGCCGAGTCTTTGGCCGGCCGTATTTCTAAGGAGTGTTTCCAGCAATTGGACGCGCCGATCTATACTTTAGGTGCCGCCAATTTGCCGGCTATACCTTTGAATGTGGAGCTGGAAAAAATGATGCTGCCAAACCCCGAGAAAGTGGCTGCGACGATAGAAGAGTTGCTGAACTATTAAACTCAGGTTTATTATTTAATATAATAAGAATGCCCCGTCAATTAAAGGCGGGGCATTCTTATTTGTGTCAATCTTTAAATAGGGACCTTACCCCAAGGATTTTAAGGATTAGAAAGGATAACCGATGCCGATATTTAAGTTGGACCTTCTGGCATTGAACTGATCACCCTGTCGGAAGAAATCTGAGAAGCGGAAGTCGCGGATCACAAACTTATTGCCGAATACGTCACCCGCCGGGTCGTATACCTGTGTCGCGAAGTCGAAGCGAAGAATGACAACCGAGAAATTTAGACGCAGGCCAAAACCCGTTCCTACTGCCAGTTCCTTGTAAAAGCGATTGAATTCAAAATTAGAGCCGGGGCGGTTATCGGGCTTCAGCATCCACACATTACCGGCGTCAACAAACAAAGCGCCGTTAAGGAATCCCACCATGTTAAAGCGGTACTCAGCACTGGCTTCCAACAGTACCTCACCCGGTTGTTCAATTCTATAGTCAGGCACCGCTTCGCTCTCTCCACCTTGTGTTGTGATAGTGCGCATAGACAAATGGGAGCCCGGGCCTAGACGTCGAGCCGTCCAAGCCCGTACACTCGAAGCACCACCTGCAAAAAAGTATTTGTCGTAAGGTATAACTTCTGAACCAAACAGCGGTCCACCAACACCTGCATTCACCCGATAGACAAAATAGCGCTGGCCACCCAAGGGTATATAGCGTCTGTAATCCGGATTGATCTTGGCGTACTGGAACTTGCGGAGATTGCCAACATCAGGCATAATACCAAGTTTAGAGGAAAGCCCACCTACTTCGGTTAGTACACGAATATAGCGGGCATTGCGGGACTGGATAAAATCGTTTGTATTGTAAATCAGGTTAAAACCGATAAAGGAAATAAAGCCACTTTTAAAGCTTTCATTAAAAGATCTGATGCTAAGGCTGTCTAATACATCCTGAAAAGCAGGGTCAACACGGTCCACCTGAATGATGTTCACGTTAATCGGTGAAAACACATACTGTACCGTTGGCGTTTGCAAAGGGCGAGGGTATTTAAACCAGATGTAATCCAGTGAAGCCTCGTAGATGGAGCGCGAAAACTCAGAGCGGCTGACGTTAGTGTATCCGGTATAGATCCTCGTTCTTGGGTTATATTCCTGCAGAATGCTTTTCCCGCCAAAGGGCAGTACAAAAGTCGGGAAAGTAAGGGCAGCATCGCCACCAAACTCCCGGATCATAACCGTTTGTTGTTGATCCGAAATGTTGATCTGCCCCTCCAGACCACCTCGAATACCAAACTCCAGATTCTCAGCACCGCCAAACACATTGCGCACTTTCAGCCTGATGCTTGAAAACGGACCCGGACGCCGCTCCGTGAAGTTCATACCCAATTCGGTTGTCTCTTGAAATTTTTTCGAAGGCACGGCATTGATAAAAGCATCGAGTCGGTTACCGGCCAGCGTGTCAGCGGGATCAACCACTTTGCTGTAAGAAACATTGTTGAACTGGAAGACATCCATTTCGGCCAGTCGACGCTGGGTGAGCGACGTGCGAAATTGGCTGTAGCGCTGCCCCGGGTATACGCTTACTTTCTTATCAAGAATCTTTGTAGAGTAATTCTGGTCATAGGCCAAGTAATTTACCCCATTGAAAGTAGAGGTATCGCGTGTCATACCAAAGCGATCAGCGTCTGTTTTAAAGTATACATTGCGAATCAAGTATGACTTATGACGGGAATCATCCTCTGGATTCTGGATAACCGTGCGCAAACGCACGGTATTACCGCCATAACTAGTGTCAGGCTCAAATATGATATAGGCTCGTGCAAAGTCGAAATAGCCGTTGTGGCGTATCATATCATACAGGCGGTCACGCTCTTCGTTTATGATCTGCTCGTCAAAGACATCGCCTACTTTGAGTAAAGACCTATCTTCGTAGCGCTTTACAACAGCCAACAAGCTATCGTCTGGCACATTATAATCGAGGACGCTATACCTGTAGGGCTCATTTTCAACCACATTGATGGTAATATATACCTTCTTCCCTTTCTCTAGTTTTTCGTAGCTAGCCTCATGGTTGAAATAACCCTTGGTGTTCATGTAGATGTCCACCTGATCCATGGTGCGCTCCATTAAGAGAGAATCGTAAATAGCGGGTGGCTCACCAAGCTGCATCACGAAATTACCTTCCTCTTTGCGGTCACGCTGGCGGGAGATGCGCCGGTCAAAGCGATCCTGTATGCGACGCACTTTGGCGGAGTCGCCGGCGGCTTCACTTATCTTCTCAGATCTTCTGGTGCGCAGTTTGGCGATGCGCTGATCGATACGGGCGGGGCTGTAAAATTTTTTACCGAAGTTGTAGATGGCCAGATAAGGAGTAGAGCCCAGAAAGGTCCGGTTAGGCTGCTGTTGGTAAACCGCCTCGATATCCGTTTGGCTAACATGATCAATTCCCTTAGGTTCTATACCTAGCAAGAGCTGTTCGTTTTCACCAAGGTTCTTGGTGGGAACACAGGCAGTGAAACTTATAATTGTAATTACCAGCCCGAATATATAATATCGTGTTCTCAAACGATTCTCAGCTCTATGTTGTCGAAAGCAATTGTAAAATACGTTAACTCACTGCAAGTAAAAAAATACCGCAACCATCACCAAGCTTTTGTGGTGGAGGGGGCCAAGAGCGTGCTCGAACTCCTGCAATCGGATTTTGAAATGCAGCACTTGTTCATCACAGAGGAGTTCTTACAAGAGCACGGCAACAAGCTAAGCAAAGGTACACGATACGAACTGGTTAAAGAACAGGATCTGGTAAAAGCTGGTACTTTTTCGAGTAATAATGCCGCTTTGGCCGTAGCGCACATGCGACAGCTGCCCACTTTAAGTTTTCAGCCAACTGATTTTGCTATCGCGCTCGACGACATCCGCGACCCCGGCAACCTCGGCACCATCATCCGAATTGCAGACTGGTATGGCATCAGTACCATTGTCTGTTCTGATTCCTGCGCAGATTTTTACAATCCGAAGACCATTTCAGCTACTATGGGTTCCTTTACCCGCGTGAAGGCCCACTATCTAGATCTTGCCATTTGGCTGCGCGACTTACCGCAAGGTACACCAGTATACGGCGCCTCACTAGATGGTGACAACATTCACCGTATGCAGCTGCTCCCTCAAGGTATAGTGGTCATGGGCAATGAGGCCAACGGGATTCGACCAGAAGTGGCTAGTGAAGTCAACCGTCTGATCAAAATTCCTGCTTTTGGCAAAGCCGAATCACTAAACGTGGCTACCGCGACCGCCATCATTATTGATAATTTTATGCGAAACGCCACCTTATAAAATAGCAAGAGCCCCGATTGGGGCTCTTGCTATTACTATTATACTCACCAAAACAGCACGTTTAGTTAAATAAACGGAGTCCGAAGCTTATCACGTTGGCATCCGGTCCGCGATTTTCTTTGAACAGGTCGTTCATATTGTACTTCACGAACAGATCGAGGTTTCCATAGCCGATCACACCTGTCAAGCCATACTGGAAGTCAGAAAGATTGTAGCTGCTACGCACTTTTTCTTTCTGTGTCCTGCCAGCATCTTCAAACTTGAACTTGGAGTGCGCCCCCAAACGGTAGCCTGCAAAAGGTCCGGCACCAATCTTAAATCCTTCTTTGCCGTTTTGACGCTTAAACTTCAGCATAGGCATGAGTGGCACATTCACAGAAGAGTGGGTCAATTTGGCCTTGTCGTAGCTGATCTCCGTTTCTCTACGGAAGAATGTCACATCATTAATGTCTTCCTCAATGATGTAGTTTCTGTCGAACATGTAGTTGTTGAAGGCAAACTCAAGGCCAGACACCAGATAGAACGGACTCTTGCGGCCACCTATCTGAGAATTAAGGTGCCAGTTCAAACTTACATAGCGGGAGCCAAGCGGCTTCAGGTCAGGCACCTGCTGGTTGTCCTGATTCACAAAGTTGTTCAGGCCCAGATCTAAGTCAAAGTTGAACTTGGTTGGCTTGTAGCGATCTTTCTTTTCCTTCGTGCGAACGCTGTCACGCTCCGCTTTGCTAGGCACGTTCACATCCACCCGAGTGTTGCCGTCTTTTTCCTCAATCTCCACATCTATCTTAATATTCTTGTTGATGCGTATTTCATGCTTTTCTTTGCTCACCTTGCCATCCTGACCAGTCTCCTGCACCGTGATCGTCACAGTCTCCGGGTTGTTGTCGTCCTTACCAAAGGTTACGGTAGTCTGCTGCGACTTTAGGTCTTTGTTGACAGCATCCATGGTATCCACTTGATCCACATATTTGTTGAGCACCCGCATGAGAGAGTCGAGGCTATAGTTTTCGAAAGCTTTGAGCTGCTCTATGTTCTGCAGGTATAGCACCATTTTAGCGCCGTTGGCCATTTTTACAACTATGGTATCCTGTTCGCCGAGTCTTTCGCCGATGGTTAGGCCGCCTTTGGCAGACACACCGGTGGCTGCAGCCATGATGATGGCCGTTACGAGAAGTAGTATTCGTTTCATGGTTTTAAGAGGTTAGAGATTAATGACTTTTGATATTTTCTGTTTTCCAATTTGTGTTTCGAGTGCAATTCTGTCCGCGTTGATGCCGAGTTCAGAAAGCTCCACGCGCTCCCCGTTAGAGAGGTTGCGTACCTGCTTGAAGATGTTTTTAGCCAGTTTCTGCTTCTTCTGGAAGCCAGATTCTTCCATTTCATCTTCAGCTTGCTGCACTGCCACGGCCCGCTTTATTATAATTTCAACCGGCTGCGCGTTCATATCGACTGTATTAGCTGCAAACGTAGCAGGCATGGTTTCTCCTGTGTTATAGTAGTCGCCCTTCTGATGAACATCAGGTATAGCGGGCTTCTCTACCTGAGCTACCAGCTGCGCGGCAGGAACAATGGGATTTGCACTTGATTTCTGGCTTGCCTGCTTTGCTGCAGGTTTCGTAGCAACTTTGGCAATAGCCGCTTTAGGTGTTGTATTAACCCCTGCAGAAGCCTTTAAAGTTGGCTCAGCTGCTCTAAATACGATCTCTTCCGAAGTGTTGGCTTCACCGGCTGGCTCTGTCACTTGCGCTATACCTTGCTCAGATGCTAACTCAGTTACGGAAGGCTCTGTGATGATCAGTGGCTGTTCAGCGACTTGGTCATTGTTGCGGGCCATACCATCAACCGGCACGGCGCCTCGCTGCACATTGTAGAATACGATTCCCACTGAAAGCAATAGCACAATAGCCGCAGCGATGGAGTAGGAGAGCCACATGAAGCCGCGAGGCTTTTGCTCCTGCTCGTTGGTGGATGGCATTTCAGCTTCTATTCTGTCTTGCAGCCGGTTCCAGAGGTCGGCATGCGGCGTTGGCGACGATGGGCCCAATCGCTCCTTAAATAGTTTGTCTATGTCTTCTGGTCTCATATGTACCTCCTTTTATTAGCTGGCGATCGCTTCCAGTCCGGTTAGTCTTCGCTGGAGCATGGCGCGGGCCTTGCTCAGTTGTGATTTCGAAGTTCCTTCCGTAATGTTCAGCATATCGGCTATTTCTTTGTGTGAATATCCTTCAATTGCATACAGGTTAAAAACTGCCCTGTAGCCGGCAGGTAAAGTGCGTAACAAATCCAGTAGCTCACCCTCGGCCAACTCGTGGTCGGCGCCCATGCTGCCGGCCACTTGTACGTGGTCGTCTTCAATGGACAGGTAGAGCGACTCTTTTTTTCTCAAAAAACCAAGCGCTTCGTTTACCATGATGCGTCTTACCCAACCCTCGAAACTGCCTTTGCCTTCGAACTTGTCTATGTTCTGATATACCTTCATAAACCCGTTCAGCAAAGCCTCTTCGGCGTCCATCTGGTTTTTGAGGTAACGCAGGCACACACCGTACATCGGTGAGGCGAAGCGCTCGTAAAGGCATTTCTGCGCTTTACTTTCGGCCTTCTGGCAACCTGCTATTAACTCTTGTTCCGTCACGCTGGGTAAAATTTTATCAAATAATGTCGCTTTTCTGGCCTTTTTCTGAGCTGTTTTGTTGCTCTTTACCTCTTAGATGTAGATACTCACCCGGAGGTTGCCTAAGCAGGAATAAATTTCTGATATTTTTTTGAGTATATAGAATCGTTCACTCTATATTATTGAGCCTCAACTAGATTTTATTTCATATTCTTAAGAATAATTCTGAATTAGAAGCGCAGGAACCTGTTTCTATCAGAATGGCTTATATTTGTAGAGATGAAACTTGTGGCTATTTTCTTTTCCCTGTTCCTGTGCTGGACGGCCTGCCTGCCGTGCACGGACAAGATTATGGAAAGCCACGAGCATTTGCCTAACTTAGCTGACGTGGCCGACACAACCGGCGAATCCCCTTTCCACGAAGACACTTGTCCATTATTCTGCAGTTGTGGCTGTTGTGCCACGTTTACCATTACTGTCGAGCCCGAGCATATCGTGTTTCGTCTACCGGTTATCCCGCAGTCTAAACCGCTTATTTACCCTGAGCTGAGCGAAATCAAAATCGCCTCTACTTGGTGGCACCCGCCTCGGCTGGTAGCCTGATTCTATCATTTCATTAGTACAGCACAAAGTTAACTGCAAGCTTCCTATAGGCTTGTCGCTTAGCTGTATACTTATTTAAATTGATTCAAAATCAAGCTTACCATGTTTAATAAAATCATCGATTTTTCGATTCATAACAAACTGGTGGTCGGGCTGATGGTGCTGGCGTTGATCGTTTGGGGAACCTATTCTCTTACGCAACTGCCTGTTGACGCTGTCCCGGATATAACCAACAACCAAGTGCAGGTGGTCACTTCTTCGCCCACACTGGCTGCGCAGGAAGTAGAGCGTTTTATTACCACCCCCATTGAGATGGCCTTGGCCAACGTGCCAGATGTAATTGAAATGCGTTCTGTATCGCGTTTTGGGCTTTCTGTAATTACCGTCGTGTTCAAAGACGACGTGGACCAATATTTGGCACGCCAGATGATCTCAGAGCGCCTTGGCGATGCCGCCCGTCAGATACCAGAGCAAATGGGCACGCCCGAACTGGCTCCTGTTACGACCGGTCTGGGAGAAATTTATCAATATGTGTTGGTAACGAAACCAGAAAGCGGCAAAAAATACAGTCCAACTGAATTGCGTACCATCCAAGATTGGATCGTACGGCGCCAATTGCTGGGAACGCCCGGAGTAGCCGATGTGAGCAGCTTTGGCGGCTTCCTAAAAGAGTATGAGGTAGCCGTGAACCCGAGCCAGCTCCGCAGCATGAACTTGACCGTGACTGACGTGATCGGGGCACTGGAGCTAAACAACGAGAACACCGGAGCGGCCTATATTGAGAAAAACCAAAGCGCCTACTTCATCCGTGGACTGGGTATGGCGAGTACCCTTGAAGACATTGAGAAGATCGTAGTTTCAAACCGCAATGGCCTGCCGGTGCTGGTGCGCGATGTGGCGCAAGTGCAGTTTGGCCATCCGGTGCGTTACGGCGCACTAACCCGCAATACAGAGGGCGAAGTGGTAGGGGGCATTGTCCTGATGCTGAAAGGCGCCAACTCCTCCGAAGTTATCACAAACGTGCAGAATAAAGTGGCTGACATTCAAGCCTCTTTACCGGAGGGACTTATAATAGAAGCCTATCTTGATCGCAGCGAGTTAGTGGACAAGGCTATCAATACAGTAGCTACTAACCTTATAGAGGGCGGTCTGATTGTGATTTTTGTACTGGTACTGCTACTCGGCAACCTGCGGGCAGGTTTGGTAGTAGCCTCCGTAATACCTTTGTCCATGCTTTTTGCACTGGGCATGATGAATGTCTTTGGTGTATCGGGTAACCTGATGAGCCTCGGTGCCATCGACTTCGGATTGATTGTGGACGGCGCCGTGATCATCGTGGAAGGCGTGCTGCACTTTATCGTGGTCAAAAACAAAGATCTTCCATTGCGGCGTTTGACGCAGCGGGAAATGGACCTTGAAGTGAAAAGTGCTGCCTCAAACATCATGAACTCCGCCGCTTTCGGTATGCTCATTATCCTAATTGTATACTTGCCGATCATGGCACTGGTAGGTATAGAAGGCAAGATGTTCAAACCAATGGCGCAAACGGTGAGCTTTGCCATTATGGGAGCTTTTATCCTTTCACTCACTTATGTGCCGATGGTCTCGACCCTCTTGCTCAGCAAAACCACGAAGCACAAACCGAACATTTCTGATAAGATCATGGCATTTCTGGAGCGTGCTTACCGGCCGGTTATCACATTTGCCCTGCGGAGCAAGGCGCTTGTGATAGGGGCTGCTTTGGTCTTGTTTGCTTTCAGTTTGTTTGTATTCAGCCGCATGGGCGGTGAGTTTTTGCCTGATCTGGAGGAAGGTGACTTTGCCATGGACCTTCGATTGGTACCGGGCGCTTCGCTCACCCAAACCATCGAAACGACTACCAAAGCCAGTGAAATTCTCTTGACGCAATTCCCGGAGGTGACCGAGGTGATTGGCAAGATCGGTACGGCTGAGATCCCAACGGACCCCATGCCAATCGAAGCAGCTGACGTTATGATTCTGCTTAAAGACAAAGACGAATGGACTAGCGCCAGCGACAGACAGGAACTTGCCTCCAAAATGGACGAGGCCCTGAAAGTGCTGCCGGGTGTAAACTACGGCTTTCAGCAACCGATCCAGCTGCGCTTTAACGAACTAATGACCGGTGCCCGACAGGACGTGGCCATTAAGATATTCGGAGAAGATTTGGACCAGCTTTCAGACTTAGCAAACCAAGTTGACAAACTGATCGCCCCTGTGACGGGTGTGCAGGACATTTACGTGGAGGAGGTAACTGGTTTGCCACAAATCGTGGTGGATTACAACCGCGCCCGCTTGTCGCAGTACGGGCTGCAGGTAGCAGATGTAAACGCGGTACTTCGCACGGCCTTTGCCGGTCAGACCGCAGGAGCCATCTACGAGGGCGACCGCCGCTTTGACTTGGTGGTGCGCATGGAAGGCGGTGCCCGTCAGGACCTGCGTGACATTGAGAACCTGTTTATTCCTTTGCCGCAGGGTGGCCAGATACCGGTGCAGCAGGTGGCTGATATCCGTTTTGAGGAAGGTCCCATGCAGATTTCCCGTGAAGAAGGACGCCGCCGCATTGTAGTGGGCTTTAACGTGCGCGAACGTGATGTGGAGTCCATTGTGTCTGAGATTCAGGAGAAGCTGAACCGTGAACTGCCGCTGCCAGCAGGCTATTACATCACCTATGGTGGCCAGTTCGAGAACCTCGTGCACGCCAAAGAGCGCCTTTCGGTAGCCGTTCCAGCAGCACTCATGCTCATTCTGGCACTCTTATACTTTGCCTTTAAGTCCGTGAAGCAAAGTCTTCTCATTTTCACCGCTATACCTTTGTCAGCTATTGGGGGAATCTTTGCGCTTTGGCTGCGCGACATGCCTTTCAGTATCTCGGCAGGGGTAGGCTTTATCGCGCTATTTGGAGTGGCGGTTCTAAACGGAATTGTACTCATCGGCTACTTTAACCAGCTCAAGCGGGAAGGAATGACGGATGTCTATGAGCGCGTGTTGCTAGGCACAAGTGTTAGACTCCGCCCGGTGCTCATGACTGCTTCTGTGGCCGCGCTGGGCTTCCTGCCGATGGCCCTCTCTGGTTCTGAAGGTGCTGAGGTGCAGCGACCATTAGCAACGGTAGTGATAGGTGGCCTGTTTACATCGACCTTACTCACGCTCGTGGTGCTGCCGGTGCTGTATTACATTTTCTCTTCCAATGAAAAACCTACTGAAGAGGAAATTCAGCGTACTCCCGTGCCTACTCACATGATCGCGCTACTACTGATCTCAGGCAGTGTGTTATACGCCGGTCAAGGTATGGCGCAGTCAACACAGGGACCTCTGAGCCTACAGCAAAGTATAGACTATGCCCGGGAACACAACTTGGGCCTTAAGAGCGCAACCTACAGCGTGGAGCAGGAGCAGGCCATGCGCGGTGCGGCCATGGACTTACCTAAAACTAACGTTTCCTACAGTCGCGGACAGATTAGCACGATCAACAAAGACGAGTACATTTCCGCCTCCCAGCAATTCGCTTTCCCAACGGTATACCGCGATCAGGCACGACTTGTGAGCGCTAACATTCAACAGGCCGAGGCGCAAAAACAGATTGTTGAAAGGGAGCTGATCCGGGATGTGAAACAGGCTTGGTATCTCTTGCAGTACCAAAACGAGCGTCTGCGCTTGCTGCAGCAACAGGACAGTCTGTACGGACGCTTCACACGGGCAGCGACTATTCGCTTTCAGACAGGAGAGACCGGCTATCTGGAACAGGCCACCGCCGAGACACGCAGCTTAGGTATAAGAACTGAGCTGCAGCAAGCGCAAGCTGACCAGCAAATTGCTGAGCGCCGCCTTCATCAACTGTTACAGGCGCAGGAGCCGCTTCAGTTTGCCGATGAACGTCTGGCCAAACGGGAAATAATCGTGCAGGCTGACAGCTCCACCTTGGCCGCGAACCCTTACATTGCCTTTCTGCAAAGTACGATGCAAGTAGCCGAACGGCAAAAGCAACTCGAACAATCACGTTTGCTGCCGGACTTTACAGTCGGTTACTTCAACCAAACCTTTGTGAGGGAGGCTCCGCGCGAAAACCCAAATAGGGTCTATACCTCAGGCGACCGCTTCACGGGTTACGAAGTAGGTATAGCCGTTCCGCTTTGGTTCGGTGCGCAGAAGTCACGCATCAAAGCTGCCAAAATGAACGAGGAGGCCGTGAAGAGCCAAGCACGCTACCAGCAGCAGTTGCTTATGACCGAGCTACAGAATCTGGCGCAAGAGCTGCAGAAGCACAGCAACACGCTGGCTTTCTATGAGCAAGGAGCTCTGAAGCAGGCTGAACAAATGAATAAGGCCGCAGAACTAAGCTTTCGAACCGGCGACATCGACTACGTGGAGTATGTGCAAGCGCTCGATCAGGCCTACCAATTGCGCAGTAATTACCTCAACGCACTACGCGATTACAATCAAACCATTATCAGTTTAGAATTCACCGCAGGAATCGAATAACATGACAGCATATAAAATCAAAATAATCGCCCTATGTGGACTGATCAGTCTGGCGGCCTGCTCTAAGCAAGCGCCGGCCGAAGAACCTGAGGCTGCAAAAACTGAAGCTGCCACAGCCTCATCTCCTTTTGTCGTAGCTTTTTCTGAAGCACAGCAAAAAGTGGGCGGCATTGAACTGGGAACAATAGAAAAAAGGCAGATTTCAGCTCGCGTGTCAGCTAACGGACAGCTTCAACTGCCACCCCAGAACAAAGCCAGTATCAACCCCTTAATGGGTGGTGTGGTGCGCAGTATACCGATCAAAGAAGGAGAGTATGTGCAGAAGGGAAAAGTGCTGGCCACGATACAAAACCCAGAGCTAATCAAGCTACAGGAAGAGTACCTGACCACCCGCAACCAACTGCGTTTTGCCGAACAGGATTATGAACGCCAGCGTACCTTGAACGAAGAGCAAGTGGGCTCCCGCAAGCGTTTCGAACAAGCTGAATCGGATGTGCAGGTACAGCGGGCTAGGCTCAAGGCATTGGCCACCCACCTGACTGCGATGGGCGTTTCTTCTAAGAACGTGGAAGCGGGAAGAATTACCTCAACCATGGCGATCACAGCGCCTATCAGTGGCTATGTGCGTGTCATTGATGTGAACATGGGCTCTTATGCGCAGCCGGGTCAACAGATGTTTGAGATTGTGGACAACAGTCACCTGCACTTGGAACTAAGTGTATTTGAGCGTGACTTCAACAAGATGAAAGAAGGGCAGAAGGTGCTGTTTACAATGCCGAACGTGGCAGGAGAGCCGCTCGAAGCGGAGATCTTCGCATTGGGCAGGGCCTTTGAAGGTGACTCCCGCATGGTGACGGTGCATGCCGAGCTCGAGAATAACAAAAACTCCAATCTGTTGCCGGGCATGTATGTGAATGCGCAGATTTTGGCCGGTAAACAGGAGTTGCCAGCGCTGCCAGAAGAATCAGTGGTGCGCTACAAAGGCAAGCACTATGTGTTTGTAAAAGAGGGCACTACCACGTTCCGCATGCAGGAAGTGGAAACAGGCGTGGCTGAGGATGGTTTTACGGAAGTGAGACCATTGAAAGAACTTCCAGCCACAGCGCAGGTAGTCACCAAAGGCGCCTATTACGTGTTGGCCGAGAAAATGAAGTCTGAGGTTGCTGAGGAATAATCAGGCTTAGAAATGGCCTAAAAAAATACAGCGCTGGCTCCAATGAAGGGACCAGCGCTGTTATTTTGTGAAAGGATTAATTGTTAAATTAACTTTCAACTTTTAGCCATGTTTTTATACGTGGTAAAGGTTGTGTTAGGTTACAAATCTTTGAAAATAATTTAATTATTTTTCAAAATGTACCTTAGGAGGCTCGTTTGGCTACTAAAATTGGCTCCAGCACAGTCCATACATTATCGGCCAGAATGTGCTGGCCCTCAATAGTTGGGTGTATACCGTCACCCTGATTCAGTGCTCGGTCACCAGCCACACCTTCTAAGATGAAAGGTATAAGCGCCACGTCTTTGTCCTCAGCCAGTCGAGTATATACCTGTTCAAACTCTTTCGTAAAGCGTTGGCCCATACTCGGCGGCATTTGCATACCTGCCAGAATGATTTCCGCTTCCGGATTCTGTTCGCGCACCTTATCGATGATCATTCCAAGGTTATCATAAGTCGAAGCAGGATCTATACCTCTAAGCCCATCGTTCGCACCTAGTTCCAGTACAAATACATCGATCGGCTGTTTAAGCAACCAGTCAATACGGCTTTTGCCACCGGCAGAGGTTTCACCACTTAACCCGGCATTCACCGCCTTATAAGGCAGTCCCATCGAGTCGATACGCTCCTGAATCAGGGCAGGGAAGGCTTGGTCAGGCTCCAGTCCGTAACCGGCTGTGAGGCTGTTTCCGAAGAACACAATCGTCTTGATACGCTCGTTTTTCGGTGCTTCGGCAGTGGTTGTCGTGTCTGATTGTACCTGTTGTTCAGTTGCCACCTGTTCGGTAGTAGGAGCCTGCTCGCAGCCCGCCAAGGTGAGGAAAAGGGCTAGGAATAAGGAGATATACTTGCTGTTTTTATTCATGAAAGTGATTTTTTGCTAAATTTAGTTTTATCAATCTTAAAACCTATAACGACCGGTATAAGTTATTAGGTTCGGGATTCGTTTCAAGTATAGCTATACCTGAAACAGTTTGATACTACTATTACCGTTCCATAAATCACAAGCTACGTGTCTACTATACTAGAAATCAACAACCTTAAGAAAACCTACGACAGTGGCGACCGCCACCTGACCGTGCTGGAGGGAATAAACTTTACACTACAAGCCGGTGACACCTGTGCGATCGTAGGGCCATCCGGAAGCGGCAAAACCACCTTGCTGGGTCTTTGCGCCGGACTAGACCGTGCCAGTAGCGGCTCCGTGGTCCTTAATGGTGTACGCCTCGACAATCTGAGCGAAGACGCCCGGGCGCAGGTGCGTAACCAGTACGTGGGCTTCATCTTTCAGAACTTTCAGTTGATACCTACGCTCACGGCCCTCGAGAACGTGATGGTGCCATTGGAGCTGCGCGGTGAACGCAATGTGCAGCGCGAAGCCATGGATTTATTGGCGCGAGTTGGACTCGCTGAGCGCCACGACCATTACCCTACGCAGTTATCGGGTGGGGAGCAACAGCGCGTGTCGCTGGCAAGGGCATTCTCGAATCGACCTACCATTCTTTTTGCCGATGAACCAACTGGTAATCTGGACGAGGAAACTGGCGATAAGGTAGAAAGTCTCTTGTTTGAGCTGAACCGTGAGGCCGGTACTACGCTTGTTCTCGTGACCCATGATTTGGAGCTGGCCGAAAAGACACAGCGCATTATCCGCATCAAAGGTGGCCACGTGGCATCAGATACCGGGGCTCCTGAAACGATCCACCAGCCAGAAGACTCCAACCTTTCCTAAGGTATAATCACCAATATCATAAAGACTTATCTAACCTAACATCAAGTATACCTTGTCTGACAACAAGCCAAATCCGGATAAACCGAAACTGAACATACCTTGGCTCCTCAAAATGGCGTGGCGTGATACCCGCCGTAGTCGGGGCAGGCTCTTGCTGTTCCTGTCGTCCATCGTGCTAGGTATAGCTGCCTTGGTAGCCATTAATTCGTTCCGAGATAGTCTGCAATTAGCCATCGACGATAAAGCCCGCAGCCTGATTGGTGCTGATCTGGTGATGGGCATGAACAAAGAGCCCGACTCGCTTTCTATGGCCATCATCGACTCGGTGAGCACGCTGGGCAAACGCTCCGACGAGAACCGCATGATGTCGATGGTGTACTTTGTGAAAAGCAATGATACCCGATTGGTACAAGTGCGGGCGCTCGAAGGCGAATTCCCATACTTTGGAGCCATCGAGACAAAGCCAGAAGAAGCCAGCCGCAGTTTCCGGGAAGATAAACGCGCGCTCGTTGACCATAACCTAATGCTGCAGTACGAAGCCCAAGTGGGGGACTCGATTCGGGTAGGTGCGCTGACCTTTGCGATTGAGGGTGCCTTACACCGTATACCCGGCCAAACTGCCATGACCGCCGCCGTAGCGCCAGTGGTGTACATTCCAAGACAATATCTGCCCGAAACCGGCCTAATCCAGCGTGGTAGCCGGGTTTCCTATTACTACTACTACGACCTGAACGAAGCTGTGCAGCCGGACACACTGGGTAAAAAGCTGGATCCGCGATTTGAAGAACTCGGCATGTTCTATGATACTGTGGAAACGCGGAAAGCGAGCATGGGCCGATCATACGATGAACTGGCCCGTTTTCTGGCACTCGTAGGCTTTGTGGCTTTGCTATTGGGCTGCGTGGGTGTAGCCAGTGCGGTGCACGTATACATGCGCGACAAACTATCAACCATCGGCATTTTGCGCTGTTTGGGCATGAGCGGCAAACAAGCTTTTCTGGTATACCTGTTCCAAGTGATGGGCATGGGTTTAATTGGAGGTATAGCCGGTGCTGCGCTCGGAAGTGTGGTGCAACTGATTCTTCCAGAGCTATTCAAAACCTTTTTGCCAGTTACCGTTGATGCCTATTTCTCGGTTTCGGCTGCGGCACAGGGTGTGTTAATGGGTGTGATCGTATCCGTCCTGTTTGCGCTGTTGCCACTCCTGAGTATCCGTCAAGTATCGCCTTTAATCACGCTGCGGGCTACCGTCGAGCATCTAACAAACCAGAAAGACCCGCTCCGATGGGCGGTATACGGTTTGTTGCTTGGCTTCATTGTGGTCTTCTCACGTTGGCAAATGGGTACGTGGTGGCAAGCGCTCTACTTCACGGGAGGCGTTATTGCGGCCTTTTTGGTGTTGGCTTTACTGGCTAAAGGCCTATCGTGGACCGTCAAACGCTTCTTCCCGACCCACTGGGGCTACGTATGGCGACAGGGACTGGCCAACCTATACCGACCCAATAACCAGACCTTGTTGCTGATGGTGTCTATTGGATTGGGTACGGCACTGATCGGCACGCTCTTTATGGTGCAGCGCACCTTGCTGAGCGAGGTATCCTTGTCCGGAACAGAAAGCCAGCCTAACCTCGTGCTCTTCGATATTCAAAATAGCCAACGCGATCAGGTCGCCGACTTGACCAAAGCGGAGGGACTGCCTATCTTATACTTCGACCCGATTGTTACGGTAAGGCTGGAGCAGATCAATAACCTGACGCTGGCGGATGTACGCAAGGACACGACCTTAGAGATTAGACCGAGAAACTTTACGCGGGAATACCGGGTAACTTACCGCGATCATCTCAGTGATTCTGAAAAAACAGAAGCCGGTGAATGGATCGAAGGGCAATTTAGATCAGGTGACAGAGTGCCTGTGTCGCTGGAAGAAGGATACGCTGAACGCATCAAAGTAAAAGTAGGGGATTCCCTTATCTACAATGTGCAGGGAGCGACTATACCTGCCCGCGTGGTTCACCTTCGCCGGGTCGACTGGAACCGGGTACAGACCAATTTCCAAGTACTCTTCCCGAAAGGTGTACTAGAAGAGGCACCACAGTTCCATGTGCTGATGACCCGTAGTGACAATGAGCAACAGGCCGCGCAGTTTCAGCGGCGTGTGGTGGAAGCTTTCCCGAACGTATCAGCCATCGGTCTCGACCTGATCCTGCGCACCTTGGAGGAAGTAGTCAGCCAGATTTCATTTGTGATTCAGTTCATGGCGCTCTTCAGCATATTTACTGGTTTACTGGTTTTGGTAGGCTCTGTGAATGTAAGCAAATTCCAACGGGTGCAGGAGAGTGTGCTCTTGCGTACGCTGGGCGCTAATAAAAAACAAATTCTAGGTATAACGCTGATGGAGTACTCCATGCTGGGCATATTGGCTGCAGCCGTAGGCTGCGTGATTGCTTTTGGCGCTGCATGGGCCTTGGCGGTGTTCAGCTTTGAAATGGAATTTGTACCAGTGCTCTGGCCATTGCTGGTAATTTTCGTGGTGGTTACACTCTTGACTATTGCGGTGGGCTTGCTCAATAGCCGTGGTGTGCTCAACAGACCGCCTTTGGAGGTTCTAAGGAGAGAAGCGTAGAAGACTTAGAGTTGAGGAGTTTGGGATTCTTGAAATTGGGGATTAAGAAATTAGAAGCTATCAAGTCAATGGTTTCTAATTTCTTAATCCCCAATTGTTTAAAAACAAAAAAGGGATCTCTTGAAAGATCCCTTTTCCTAAAGATTGAATAGACAACAAATGCCATCTTCAAACTTTGATTATATTGGTTTATACGCCCGACTTTTTGGGAGGTTTCAGCTCCTGAAAAAATTCTTTAAAAAAATTTAATAGGTACTGGACGCCAGCATGACCAGCGTGCAATGGTGCATGGTTTCTATACCTGCGTCTTCAGCCATTTGCTCCAGTTCACGGTTTTCTGTCCCCGGATTAAAAATAATTCGCTTTGGCTGTAAGGAGATAATATAGTCATACCAAGTCGGCTGATTCTGCGGTCCCACATAAAGCGTAACCGTATCAACTCCGCTTATTTTCTCTGTTTTATCGGTTATGATTGGCTGACCACCAACTTCTCCTTTGCGAATGCCTACCGGCACCACTTCGTGGCCATGCTGTTGCAGGCGGTGAATAGCTTTGTAGGCAAAACGGGACGGATTATCAGTAGCACCTAGTACAAGTGTCTTTTTCATAGCTCAGATATTTTGATCTCTCTATTTAACCCCGATCAGCGCCGAAACGTTACAGGGCAATCAGGTCTAAAACCGATACAATACAATTTGGCTATACCTGCGCCAACACTTTAGCAGCGATCTTCTCAGCGCAACGCTCCCCATCCATCGCCGCTGATACGATACCGCCTGCATACCCGGCACCTTCCGCGCATGGGTATAGGTTCTTGATCTGCACATGCTCCAATGTCTCACGGTCACGCGGTATACGCACAGGGGAGGAGGTGCGGCTCTCCACCCCAATGATCTGGGCATCGTTGCTCAGGTAGCCACGCATCTTGCTGCCGAAAGCCTTAAAACCCTCACGCAGACGATAAGCCATAGCGGGCGAGAACAGTTTGTTCATATCCACTGGTGTCAGGCCAGGCTGATAGGAAGTCTCTAGCAAAACGCCACCGGTTTTCTGGTGTGTGAAGTCAAGGAGGAGCTGGGCAGGGGCTTTTTGGGTGCTGCCGGCCATTTCACAGGCTTTGCGTTCCAGTTCTTCCTGCATGCGCAGTCCGGCAAGCGGACCATACTTATCAAGCTCCATGTCTTCCAGCTCGATGGCCACGACTATACCTGAGTTGGCAAACTTAGAGTCGCGTCGGCTTGGTGACATGCCGTTCACGACCACCTCGCCGGGGGCAGTAGCCGATGGCACGATAAAGCCGCCCGGACACATACAGAAGGAGAAAATACCGCGCTGTTTGTTGTCATATACCGTTTGGTGTACCAGTGCATACGAAGAAGCCGGCAGCCAGCAGCCGCGGTCTTCGCACTTATATTGTATGCTGTCGATCAATTTTTGCTGGTGCTCTACACGCACACCCATGGCAAATGGCTTTGCCTCGATGGTAATGCCTTTGTGATGCAGCAATTCAAAGATGTCGCGGGCGCTGTGGCCGGTAGCGAGTATAACAGCTTCACCGGTATAGCTCTCACCATCCTGCGTTAGGACGCCTTTCATTTCTTCTTGCTCCACGATAAAATCGGTCACGCGCTTGTCAAACAACACCTCACCACCTGCGGCTTCAATGCTTTCGCGGATAGCCGTGATGATACGGGGCAGCTTATTCGTGCCAATATGCGGATGGGCATCGAAAAGGATGTCGCGGGTAGCACCATGTTGCACAAAGATCTCGAGTATACGCTGCAGATCGCCCCGCTTTTTAGAGCGGGTATAGAGCTTGCCATCGGAGTATGTACCGGCGCCGCCTTCCCCGAAACAGTAGTTCGAGTCCGGGTTCACGATATGCTCTTTATTGATGGCTGCCAGATCACGGCGACGGGCACGCACGTCTTTGCCGCGCTCCAGCACGATCGGCTTTAGACCCAGTTCAATGCATCGCAAGGCCGCAAACAATCCGGCAGGACCGGCGCCCACAATAATCACTCTCTTGGCATTGCTAACATCAGAGTAAATATACTTAGCCGAAAGAATATCGGCAGGAGGGGTGTCAAGGTATAGATCGGCTCGTACACGAAGCAAAACCTGACGGCCACGGGCGTCGATAGAACGCTTGATGCGGTGTATGTGCTTTACATCTTCCGGCTTGAGACCGGCACTTTTAATCAGCTCTAGCTCCAACACTTCGTCGTTGTACGCCACTTCCGGCGACAACACGACTTCAATTTCTTTCTTCTTCATTTACAACAAGTAAGGTAGTTATCCTTAAAGTTTAGTTTTACTAAATATCTCCATTCAGCACTTTCTCAACCCAGCCTTTCCCCCAGTTTTCGAGTTCTTCTTCCGACCACAGTTCTGGGTAGAAAATGCGCTTTTGGAATTTTGGAGGCAGGTACTTCTGCCAATTGGTGCCACCGGTTGCGGCGATCACTTCTGGGTCGCGCTGCAGGTAGCGTACGGCTGACTTATAATGCATCAGCGGCCAGTTCACGTTCACGTTGCTGTCCAGTTCACGCAACTGGCGGATCAAACGCGGGTTTTGCTGTTCTTCTTCAGACAAACGCTTATAGGCAGACCAAACGTTCATATGCTCGTACTGCCTTGCAAAATGGATCAGTTGCTGCGTGTACTTTTCCTCGAATCGAAGCAAGGTCAATGTTTTAGATCCTGACGAAACCTCAGTAGCACCTTCTTTCCAGTAGATACAGCCCATCATTTCCTCATGCGTGCTCTGCAAACCCAGTGCTTTGCGTTTCTCTTTATCGGTAAGGTTGCGCAACTCCGTCGAAGCAATCTCGATCATACGGTATTGCACGGATTGGAAACCACTTGCCGGCATCAGCGCCATCCTGAACTGAAGGAACTGTTTCGGGTCCATCCCGTCCACCATCACATCAAAAGAGTCGATCAGGTTCTCGAAATAGCGGTTAATACGCTTCAAGCGTTTGAAGAGCACCTCACCTGTAAGTCCCTTGTCTTCACCAATTTGACGATACTCCTCCAAACAAAGCTTAAAATATAGCTCCGTAATCTGGTGATACATGATGAAGATCTTTTCATCTGGAATGCTAGTGCGTGGATTTTGCAGACTCAACAGGGTATCGAGGTGAATGTAATCCCAGTAGTTAAGGTAGTCCGTGTAGTAAAGCCCCTCCAGATAAGCGGCCAGATCCTGCCCGAGCGGCACGTATTTGGCTTCTAGTCTGCGAAGTTGCTCCAGTACTTCCGGCTTAAAGGGTTGTTGCTCCATGGTATACAGATGGGGTTTGGTGAGACGCCATTATCCGCACAAAGTAAATAAAACTATCGAAGAGATGATGCTGTGTGCCTAATTTATGTCTGTTTCTATACTAGAACAAAATACAGAAGAGAAAAATCCAACTGGCCAAGCAACCAAACACCCATTCCATGTATCTTCTCTCTAACAAGTTGTAGCTGTACCACCAAGTGATCGGATTAGCTGAAAGGGCAAAATGGTTAATGGGCACAATGCTGATATTGATAGAGCAAATGCTGCAGTTGGTAGAAATCAGTAGAATATACCGGTTAAAAAGTGTTATAATAAGCCCTAATTGTTAAATTTGGGTTTTACGATATTTACCCGCTGAGAATATAATGGCAGAAAAAAGTAGTGTTTTTGACATGATTGGTCCGATTATGATTGGCCCTTCAAGTTCGCATACCGCTGGCGTTGTGCGCATTGCGCGCGCGGCGATTCGGGTGTTGGGCGCCGCTCCCCAAGAAGCTATCATCACTTTCTACAACTCTTTTGCCCAAACCTACGAGGGTCACGGCTCCGATCGCGCCATTATAGCCGGTTTGCTGGATTTCAAAACAGATGATAAACGCATCAAGGAAGCCTTTGACCATGCCAAGGAGCGCGGACTCAAGTATACATTCCGTTCGGTAGGCAATGCCTCTACCATGCACCCTAACACCATCAAGCTAAACCTGAAAGCCGGTGACCGCGAGGTAGAGGTGATCGGGCAAAGCCGGGGTGGCGGTGTGATCAAGATCGTGGAGGTGGACGGATTCACGGCCAACTTTTCGGCTAACCTGCATACCCTGATCATAGACGCAGGCGACGTGAAGGGAAGTATCGCCTTCATTGCAACTGTCATCGCGCAAGACGACTGTAACATCGCCACCATGAGCGTATCGCGCAAAGGCAAGAACGAAATGGCACGCCAGTTCATAGAGATGGACTCTGGCATAAAGCCCATTACACTGGAGTACCTCAAACAATTAAGTTGGGTGAAACATGTCATCTACATACCGAACATCGACCTATAAGAAGATATCAGACTATGAAAAAAATGTCGAATAAAGTGCTATTGCTTGCCCTTGGCCTAACCATGGGCAGTTTTGGTTCTGCTATGGCACAGCAACAGGGCGCAGGAAGCGATGGCATCTGGTCGCTGGAAGAGGCTATCAACTATGCCAAGACAAACAACCTGAACGTTCGCCAGAGCAGTCTCAACCGCGATCTGAACCGGGCTGACCTGAATCAATCGCGGGCCTCCCGTTTGCCGAGTATAAACGCGAACGGTAACTACAGCTTCAACACGGGTTCGTTTCAGGATCCGGTTAGTTTCAGTTTGCAGACGCAGAACGCACGTACATCCAACGTGTCCATCAACGCAAGCCTGCCTTTGTTTGCCGGTTTTCAGCAGGTAAACCAGATAAAGCAGAATAGTTTGGCTTTAGAGGCAAGCGAACAGGAGTACCAGTCAGCACAGAATGACATCACGATCCAAATCGTGACCGCGTATCTGAATATTCTGTTTGCAAACGAACAGATGAATGTGTCGGACCTGCAGCGCAACCTGACCAGACAACAGCTGACTCGTACACAGTCTTTGTTTAAAGCGGGGAGTGTGGCCGAGAACGCCGTATTGGACATTGAGTCGCAGTTGGCTACAGACGAACTTAACTATATTACAGCTCAGAACCAGCGCGATATCTCCAGACTCACGCTGATGCAGTTGCTGAACATTCCGACTACAGAAGAGTTTCAAATAGAAATCCCAGAGATACCAGAACCAGACGCGAATCCGGTGATTGTGGACGGCAGTCAGGTATACGACGTCGCCTTACAAACATTGCCGGCCATACGTGCGGCAGAACTCAGACTGCGTAGCTCAGAAACAGGTGTTGACCTTGCTCGAGGTGCCTACTACCCGCGTCTTAGCTTATTCGCCGGTGCCGGCAGTCGCTATGCCAGTACAAGTCGCAGACTTTTGGCTATAGAGCGTATACCAGACGGCCGTGTTCCTCAAACAGTGTATTTTACCAAAGAGGGAAATGAGTCGGAAACCCTATGGTTTGATAACTTCGAAAACCGTCGCATCGATGAATATTATGGCATGTTCAGCCAGTGGGATGATAACCTGAACACGCAGGTCGGTGTGTCACTTCAGATCCCGATTCTGAACAGCTTACAAGCCCGCACCAACGTTCAACGCGCCAAGTTGCAGCAGCAAAATGCCCAGCTTAATGCCGATATCGCCCGCAATAATTTGCGCCAAACGATCGAGCAGGCCTATGTGGACGCCATCGCAGCCCAGCGCCGTTATGCCGCAGCCCGCCAGCAGGTAAACGCTTCCGAAAAGAACTTCCGCAATGCTGAACTAAGACTTCAGGGCGGCGTGATCAACACTGTAGATTTCAATATCATAGCCAATACTTACCGCTCAGCACAATCGAGCTTGGTACAGGCAAAATACGACTACACCTTTAAACTAAAAGTCTTGGATTTCTACCAAGGCAAAGACCTCTCTTTCTAACATAAAATTATGGCCGCGAAAAAATCGAATAAGCTTATTTACACCCTGATAGGCGTACTTGTACTAATACTTGCTCTGGCTCTTGTTGCCAAAAAGGCGGGCTGGATCGGAAAAGATGAAGGAACCGAAGTGGTGCTTGCAGAAGCCAAACGCTCCCAAATCGTTGAAAAAGTAAGTGCCTCGGGTAAAGTACAGCCCGAAACCGAGATAAAAATCAGCCCGGACGTATCGGGAGAGATTATTGAACTGACCGTGCAGGAGGGAGACTCTGTTGTAAAAGGCCAGTTGCTGGTGCGTATACGCCCTGATAACTACCAATCTTTTGTAGACATGCAGCAGGCTGGGGTTAATCAGGCCCGTGCTAATTTAGCGCAGTCCAAAGCTCGTTTGGCGCAGTCTAAGGCGAATTTCGTACAGATTGAGCAAAATTTCCAGCGTAATAAAGCACTCTTCAATGAAAAGGTGATCTCTGAGGCAGAGTATCAGCAGATCAAAGCGCAATATGAGGCTGGCAAACAAGAAATCGAGTCCATGGCCCAGAGCGTGCGTGCTGCCGAATTTAGCGTACAGAATGCACAGGCCTCCCTTAAAGATGCCCGCGAGAATTTAAACAAAACAACCATCTACGCTCCTGTTAGCGGCACGGTATCAAAACTTAATGTAGAGCAGGGAGAACGTGTGGTA
Organism: uncultured Pontibacter sp.; assembly: GCF_947499215.1. Classification (GTDB taxonomy): domain Bacteria; phylum Bacteroidota; class Bacteroidia; order Cytophagales; family Hymenobacteraceae; genus Pontibacter. The sequence goes on along the minus strand of NZ_CANMNI010000001.1, from coordinate 12,060 downwards.
GGTACTTCCCAAATGGCTGGTACCGAGATCATGCGCATCGCCAACCTCAACAACATGGAAGTGCGTGTGAACGTGAACGAGAACGATATCATCCGGGTGAGTATGGGCGACTCCGTAATCGTAGAAGTTGACTCGTACACGAGCCGCGACGAGAAGTTCAAAGGCATTGTGACCTCTATTGCGAACACGGCAAAAGACGCCGCTTCGCTGGAAGCGGTTACTGAGTTCGAGGTTCGAATCCGTTTGCTGAACGAGTCTTACAGCCATCTGGCAGATAAGAACGCCCGTCCTTTCCGTCCGGGTATGACTGCATCGGTTGACATCATCACGGAACGCAAAAACAATGTTTTATCTGTACCTTTGTCAGCTGTGACGACTCGCTCGAACACACCAGCCAAGCCTGAAGGCGAAAATGCCGAAGAAGATAACGCGAGTAATAATGCAGAAGCAGCTCCGGTAGCACCTGCAGGCCCTGTGGAAGAGGTTGTATTTGTGCACGACGCCAACAATACTGTTAAGTCCGTAAAGGTGAAAACTGGCATCAGCGATTTCGAGAACATTGAGATACTGAGCGGTCTGGAAGAAGGTCAGAAAGTAGTTTCCGGTCCTTTCAGAGCGGTGTCGAAAACCCTGAAAGACGGTGCTAAAGTGGCCGTGAAAGACGAGAAGTCACTAAACAAATCAGCTTTGGCTGAAGCGAATGGTGAATAACAATTAGAACACCCGGTTTGGAAAAAATTGCAGTCATAGGAGGGGGGAGCTGGGCTTCGGCGCTGGTGAAGATCCTCTCAGAGAATAAATCGCAAGTACACTGGTGGATGCGCAACGAAAACGATGTGCAGCACTTGATCAATTACCGCCATAACCCGCGCTACTTGAGTGGCGTGACTTACGACCTGAACTACGTAAAGCCTTCGACGGACTTACGCAACGTAGTAGCAGTCGCTGACTGGGTGATATTGGCCGTGCCAGCGGCTTTTGTGCAGGAGGCCTTAAACGGACTGGAGCGTGATGCCCTAAAAGACAAAGTGCTTATTTCTGCCATTAAGGGTATGATCCCGAAGCAGAATATCCTGATCACCGACTATCTGGGTCAGCAGTACGATGTTCCGAACAGTCACCAGCTGGTAATCGCTGGCCCATGTCACGCCGAAGAAGTGGCCATGGAAAAACAGTCGTACCTGACCATCGGCTCTTATGACCTGCCTACGGCGGAGCGCTTCTGCGAATTGCTGCGTAACCGTTACGTTAAAGCAAATTCACTCGACGATCTGGACGGCGTTGAATATTGTGCTGTGATCAAGAACATCATTGCGCTGGCCTGCGGTATAGCCCGCGGACTGAACTACGGAGACAACTTTCAGGCGGTATTGGTATCGAACGCTATGCAGGAGATTGAGCGTTTTCTGCATGCCGCTATGCCGATACACCGCGACTTGAACGGCTCAGCTTATCTCGGTGACTTGCTTGTAACAGCCTATTCCCAGTTCAGCCGTAACCGTACTTTTGGTAACATGATTGGGCATGGGTATACCGTAAAATCGGCCCAGATCGAGATGAACATGGTGGCAGAGGGCTACTATGCCGTGCAGAGCATTTACGAGCTTAACAAAAAGCTAAAGGTGGATATGCCGATTACCACAGCGGTATACCTGATCTTGTACGAGCGCATCGCACCGGCTGTAGAGTTTGAGATATTGAAGGAGAAGCTTACCTAAGCTGAAGTTCCTGAGAACGCGAAAGGCATACCCTGTGGTGTGCCTTTCGCGTTTAAAGCCCTATCCGCTTGGCCGGACCTCACATATGAAACAACATTTCCAGCAAATTGATATCCTGAAGGGACTGGCCATTATTGCCGTGCTTCTGTTGCACTCGGTCTCACGGGAGCAATTGAATGCCAGCTATGCCGTGTTTCACATTTGGCAAGCTGTGCCAATTTTTATGGTATTGATGGGCCTAAATTTGGGGATGTCTTATGCCAGCAAAACCTTGCACTTTGATCAGTTATACACCCCGAATTACTTCCAGAAAAAAGCCCTGCGCATCATTTTCCCACTTTTGCTGATGTATATTTTTGCCTTGGTGGCAGGTTATGTCTGGGAACAAATATATGCACGTGAGGTCTATACCTTGGGATGGAAAAACCTGATCGGCGTGTTGCCGGTATCTGGCAAAGGCAATTATTTTATCACGCTCTTGCTGCAGTCTTTGATCGCGTTGCCATTAATCGGTTATACCTTCAATCGCTGGCCTATACGCACTAGTCTGGTTCTGTTACTACTCGAAATCGCATTTCAACTGATAGCTTATCAGATTAGTTATTTTGAGGAGGATCGCTATCTCTATGATTCTGCCTTATTCCGATACTTTTCAGCCATCGCCTTGGGACTGTGGCTGGCCCGCCTGATTTTGACCTCTGAAAGAAGGTATAGCTGGCTATTGATATTGGCTGGAATTGCCAGTAGCATATACCTATACTTTCACCAATATCAAGGAATCAGCCTTCCATATATCCGACCCGAGTGGCAAGCGCAATTGTTCTTAACATACCCTTATGCCGCTTTGATGATCTATTTGGGCATTCTGACTTTCCCGCAGCAATCAAATTTTATCGCTTTTCGTATTATGGCTACAGTCGGGAAAGCCTCCTACCATATTTTTTTGGTACAGGTACTTTATTTTGGCCTAATAAAAGATAATACGAACATAGCGCTTAATCTAACTTTTTGTCTTTTGGTCGGACTAATATTTTATTGGCTTGAATCTTTTTTAAGCAAAAAAATCTCTAACTAGAAGAATATAAGTTCGCGCTATTTACTAAATAAACTATGATCACAAAAGTTACTTGTGCCCTTATCGAGCAGTATGGTCGTGTGCTGATTACGCAGCGCAGCGAAACCATGCCACAAGCCATGCTTTGGGAATTTCCGGGTGGGAAAGTGGAGGACGGCGAAACAGAAGAGTCCAGTCTAATCCGTGAGATACAAGAAGAATTAAACCTCAGCATCACCCCGATGCAACGTCTTACTCCTGTTGTACAGGCATATGGAGACAAAACCATTGAGCTTGTACCTTACCTCTGTCAATACAATGAAGGAACGATCAAGCTTACAGAACACCGTTCTTACCATTGGGTGGTGCCACAGGATCTGGCCAATTACGATTGGTGCCCTGCCGACATCCCGATCGTGCGGGAATTTGTGGCGATGGCAGGACAGCAATCCACTACATAACAAGTCTAAACAACCTTTTTCCTAAACGATCAAATAGCCGTACCTTTAGGGTATGCAATTACCACATTCATTTGTTGAGCGCATGAAAGGGCAACTGGGAGCGGACTATACCCGCTTTGAGGCAGCCTTGGAACAGCCTGCGCCCGTCAGTATACGACTGAACACGAACAAACTGCAGGGAGAGCCAAGCCTGCCGCGTGTGCCTTGGACGCAGACCGGCTACTATCTGCCAGAGCGACCACAGTTCACACTGGATCCGCGTCTGCATGCCGGAGGCTACTATGTGCAGGAGGCCAGTTCCATGTTTTTAGAACAAGCCCTGCGCCAGCACGTGGACCTCAGCCAGCCACTCCATGTGCTGGACCTCTGTGGTGCTCCCGGCGGCAAGTCGACCCACATCGCCAGCCTAATCTCTCCTGATAGTTTGTTAGTAGCAAATGAAGTGATCCGTAGCCGCGCCAGCATCTTGGCAGAGAATGTGACGAAATGGGGCAGCGGCAATGTGGTAGTAACCAACAATGACCCACGCGACTTTGGCCGCCTGCCCGAGTTTTTTGACGTGATGGTAGTAGATGCTCCCTGCAGTGGCGAAGGCATGTTCCGAAAGGACCCGCAGGCAATGAACGAATGGTCAGATGAAAACGTGAATCTCTGCGCCCAGCGGCAACAACGCATCCTGATGGACGTATGGGATGCCCTGCGACCGGGCGGCATTCTGATTTACAGTACCTGTACTTGGAATCTGGCAGAGAACGAACAGAACATTGCTTGGCTTGCCGATCAGGAAAACGCCCAACCGCTTTCGCTCACAATCGATCCGGCTTGGGAAATAGAAGCAACCTCGCTCGATGGAGTATCCGGTTACCGCTTCTATCCGCATCAGGTACAGGGAGAAGGTTTCTTTTTGTCCGTCATTCGCAAGGCAGGCGAGTATGAAGAACCGCAGCGATCTTCTAAAAAGAAAAAATACAAGCTGACGCTGGCCGGCAAAAAAGAACTGAACATGGTAAACGACTGGCTACTTGAGCCGGAGCGTTTTGCTTGGGTGCAGTACGGAGAAGTAATCTCGGTTATACCTGAAAATCTATTTGAAGAAGTCGACCAACTCTACCAGAACCTCTATGTTATTTACGCCGGCACAGAAATAGCCGAAGCGAAAGGAAAAAAGCTAAAACCTTTGCAGGCACTGGCGCTGTCACAGTACCTCAACAAAGAGGCTTTCCGCATCGAAGAACTCGATCTGGAATCAGCCCTACGCTATCTTCGCAAAGAAGACATCGGCATCAGCGGCAACAGCAACGACTGGATCTTACTCCAATTCAAAGGTCTTCCACTTGGCTGGGCCAAACAAGTCGGCAATCGCCTTAACAACTACTATCCCAAAGAGTGGCGCATCCGCATGGAATTGCCTGAAAAGTTGGAGTTAGAAAGTTGGGGAGTTTAAGAGTTAGAGATTTTACGAGTTGAGCTTTTCCAGAGTACTTAACTTCAAAGCATAAAGGCCCACCATCACTGGTAGGCCTTTTTTATTCTGAAAAAATCCAGAGTATTAATCATGTCTTCATACTTTTTAAACTCCTCAACTCTCAAACTCTCTAACTCCAAAACTTAATCTATTCCACAAACAGCACCAACCCCTTCAAATACTCACCTTCGGGGTGGAAGATGGAAATAGGGTGGTCGGCAGGCTGGGAGAGGTGGTGCATGATCTTGATGTTACGACCGGCTTCGATGGCGGCTGCCATCACCGTGTTATTGAACAAATATTTGTCTACTACCTGCGAGCAGGAGAAGGTAAACAGAATACCGCCAGGTTTGATGCGTTTCATGGCCTCGGCGTTCAGTCGCTTGTAACCCATCACGGCATTGTGGCGCACTTTCTGGCTCTTAGCAAAAGCAGGAGGGTCCAGAATGATCACGTCGTAGCGGTCTTCTTTGCCTTTCAGGAATTCAAAAGTATCTACTGCAAAGGCTTCGTGACGGTCTGGAGCCTGACTCAGTTCGCCATTTTTAATCGTTAGTTCAATCGCTTTCTTAGAAACATCCACAGAGTGCACTTCTTTGGCACCGGCGTTGAGGGCGTATACCGAGAAACCACCGGTATAGCAAAAGGTGTTCAGCACCGACTTGTCTTTTACGTAGCGAGCCAGCAACTCCCGGTTTTCGCGCTGGTCTATAAAGAAGCCTGTCTTCTGGCCGCTTTCCCAATCCACGAAAAACTGGTTCTCGTTCTCGGTCACGACCACACCGCCGCTCGACTCGCCAAACAGGTAGCCATTCTCCGCTTGCACCGGCGATTTGGCTGGCAGTGACTCTGCGCTCTTGTCATACACCGCTTTCAGGTGCGGGCCGTAAATTTCCTGCAACGCTTTGGCCACATGCTCGCGCACCGAATACATTCCAACAGAGTGCGTCTGTATGACAGCTGTGTCTTTGTACATGTCCACGATTAGGCCGGGCACGCCATCGCCTTCCGCGTACACCAAGCGGTACACATCGGTGTGCGGATTGTCAATCAGACCAAGGCGCTTGCGGTAATCGTGGGCTTGCTGCACTTTGCTTTTCCAGAAGGTATAGTCCGGCTCAACTTGCTCAAAGGAGAACACACGCACCGCAATAGAACCCGGTGCCCAGTGGCCCATGCCCAGAAATTCGCGCTGGTTGGAATATACCTCCACCGTGTCGCCTTCTTCCGGCTCCGTTCCTTCAATTCTTTTGATAGCGCCAGAGAAAACCCAAGGGTGAAAACGCTTCAGAGAGTGTTCTTTTCCTTTGGCTAGGTATAATTTGGTAAGAGACATCTAGTTATATGTAGTAAGTAATGATGTGCTAAATCGGTAATGAATTTAAGCTAATATGTTAAATAGCTTTTCCAGCAATATGATCTTGCAGCATGAAACAGATTAAGTTCTATAGCGATAATATCGTTCCGTTTTTAGGGAAGAATTTGATTTGTTCTATACCTGCAAACTGTGAAATTTGTGAAGTGAGAATTTATAAAGTGATCACCTGAAGATCCTTCAGGTAGGTATAGAGCTTCTGAACAGGCAGGCCGACTACGTTAAAATAAGAGCCCTCGATCTTTTCTATTCCGATCTTGCCGATCCATTCTTGTATACCGTAAGCACCGGCTTTATCAAAGGGTTGGTAATGCTCGATGTAGTAGTTTATCTCCTCTTCGCCCAGCTTCTTAAAGTATACCGTAGTCACATCATGAAAGATCGTCTTGGAATTCTTCGTTAGTATACAGACGCCGGTGATCACTTCATGGTGCGTCCCTGACAAAGCCTTGAGCATCTCAAAAGCTTCTAAAGCATCGACTGGTTTGTTCAAAATACGCTCACCTAAACATACAATCGTATCGGCCGTGATCAGCACTTCATTTTGCAGGTCGGCGATATAAGCATCGGCTTTGTGAGAGGCCAGAAACTCAGCTACCTGCTCACGTTGCAGGTGCTCCGGGAAATCCTCGTGCACTTCTTTCACACGCACTTCAAACTCCAGTCCGAGTCCGGCTAAAAGTTCTTTCCGGCGCGGGGAGTTAGAGGCAAGCAGTATCGGACGAGATAAATTCATTTTCTTTGATTGAGCTGAATAAAAATCCGCAAATCGTTTTCGGGTAAAAGAACGTGGACTTCTGCGGCATGATAGCGCCACTGTAGCATACCCGTTTCACTTGTTCCATAGAAACGTCATTGGTAATCAGAGCCAGTCGCACTTTGCCGGAGTCCACCTGACTTACGCAGGCGGTGAAGTTGCGCACATAGCTCAGGCCCGGGTAGTCGCGCTGTGCTTCCCGGTCTATACACAGCACCTTCTCGAATACAAAGTAATGCATCACGGTCAGGTCAAGGTCTTTTACTTCCTGCGGCACAGGCCAATCAATCAGATGGTGTACCTCCGGCTTCAGACGCAGTTTGTAGGCGTTACCGGATAGGTATAGCCCGAAGGCCCAGTTCTTACCCACGATCACCTCGTTGAGTTCATAAGCATCTTCTTTTGGCGTAACTACAAAGTATTCGCGCAGTCGCTCCAGAAACTCCTCGTCCGTCAGGTCTATTTTCTCCAGCACGCGGTGTGTCGGCAGAATACGAAGGTCGTCGGCCTCAGTGTTGGTCAGGTACATCAGATGATAGTTGTAGGCTTCCGTACCGGTGTGGTTCGCATTGTCGGCCATGCGCTTCTTGCGATACTCAAGCGAGCCCTCGTAGCGGTGGTGCCCATCAGCCAATAGTACTTGTCGCGACTCTAATACCTCTAAAAAGTGTTTTATAACATCACGGTCGTGAATCACGGCCAACACGTCGCGCACGCCTTGGTAGTCCTCGGTCACATAGAGTGGTGATTTTACACTCTCGTCCATGTAACGCTCCAGCATAAAGTCAGGATCGGTATAGAGCCCGTGGGTGGCGCTGGTGTTCATCAACGTTTTGTCCAATAGATCGATGCGATCGTTTACGGCACTCGGTATCGTGTTTTCGTGACGAAGGAGTACCCCTTCGTTCCAGTCGTAGGCTTTGATGTGGCAGATAAAGCCCTTGCGGCAGTATTCGCGGTCGTTGCCGGGCAGCCGGAAATACTGGTAATACACATAAATACCGGGCAACGGGTCCTGCACAACCGTACCGGAGGATTTCCACTCTTGCAGCATGTCTGCTGCAGTGTCAGCGGGTTTTTCTCCTCTTGGTACCGAAAGATGTATACTGTTGAGCGGGTTTTGATACAGCGCTTCACGCTGTTTTGCCGACACCACATCGAAAAGGGGAGAGGTCAGTTCTTCAATCGACTGGCTCAGCTCTTCTTTGTAGCGCCATGCTTTTATGGGTAGTATTTCAGCCATCAGGTTTGCTTACAGGTATAGGTATAGGATCAGGGTGCCAGTCTTTTGCGGGTCCATTGGGTGTCGGCTTGCTCAAATACAATGCGGTCGTGCAGACGGTTCGGACGGCCCTGCCAGAACTCAATGCGCTCCGGCTTCAATACATAGCCACCCCAATGCTGCGGACGGGGAACAACATCCAGACTGGCAAAGTCATTTTCGAACTTCGCCTCAGCTTGCTCCAACTCTTCGCGGCTATTTATCTCATTGCTCTGCGGAGAGGCCCACGCACCGATCTGGCTACCTCGCGGTCGACTGTGAAAATAAACATCCGAAACCTCCGCAGAAACCTTTTCAATCGTTCCCTCAATACGCACCTGCCGCTCCAGTTCCGCCCAGAAAAAGGTGATTGAGCCGAAAGGCCGTTCGGCCAAGTCCTTCCCTTTGCGACTGTCATAATTCGTGAAAAACACAAAGCCGTCCGAGGAGACCTCCTTTAAAAGGACCACCCTTGCCGAAGGACGGTAGTCAGCTGACACGGTAGATAGCACCAGCGCCGTAGGCTCCAGTACTTCCGAAAGGATGGCTTCATTCAGCCATACCTTAAACTGGTCAAGGGGGTCGTTGGAAACAGATTCTTCAGTAAGCGCCTGCCGGGAATAATTCTTCCTGATGGAGGCAATGTCATGTTGGAGCGCCATAGCGAAAACGATGATTTGCCCAAAATTATAAAATAATCGGCTGTAGGTTAAATTTTAATTAATATTGCAATAATTTAAAAATATTTTATAAAATTAGAAGGTATATTAAGAGCGTGATTTAGATGCAGTTTGTAAATAGGCGGTGGCGTATAGATGTGCTATTTCCTGTTTTTTGTACCCTTATGGCTTGTTTCCGTAATAAGGTATAAAACGGCACAATGCGACAAAATGTCGCCACAGAGCCGGGAAGCACCCTTAACGCCTAACGACTCATGGAGGAAGAAATCGAAAATAAGCCGCAGAATGGGAGCATCTTAATCTCAGAGCCTTATCTGGGTGACCCTAATTTTGAGCGCACCGTGGTCCTGATATGTAGCCACGTAGAAGATGAAGGCACTTTCGGGTTGGTGCTTAACCGCATGTCTAACCTGAAACTGTCTGATGTTGTAGACATTTACAATGATCAATTTGAAGCCGAACTGGGTATAGGAGGCCCTGTTCAGTATAATACCTTGCACTATGTGCATCAATTAGCAAGCTTGCCCCAAGCAGTGCAACTAAGCGACAATATCTACTGGGGCGGCGACTTCGAGTCGTTGCGCCAGATGATCGCGGCAGGCGAGGTGACAACAGACGATATCCGCTTCTTTCTGGGCTATTCTGGCTGGACACCCGGCCAGTTGCAAGAGGAGATTGATAAAAATGTTTGGATCGTGAACAACAATGCTACAGATAAATTATTTAATTTGGATGCAGATACCCTTTGGCGCGGCATTCTGCGACAAATGGGCGGTAAATACAAGGTGTTATCAAACTATCCTGTAGATCCGCGGTTAAACTGACACGCTAACAAGGCAAAAACCTGAAGCCATGACAACTGAGAACCAGCACACTGACACAAACGGCGCCGAGGCAAACAAGCCAAGGCCGCAGGACGAAGCAACAGCAAAACAGCAGGAAGCATCGTCCCCGATGGATATTGTAGAGCAACGTCTTGCCGAGATCAACGCCAAAAACGAAGGCGGGCAAGCACAGCCATCGGAAGAGGGTGTGCCAAAAGAAGAACAACCTGAAATGCAACCAGAACTCTCCTCTCCGGAAGAATCTGCCAAGACAGAGGAGATAACGGAGGCATTTGCTGATGCGAATCTACCTGAAGCTGAAAATGCAGCAACTGCCGCACCAGATCAGGAGGCACCTCAGACACAGGAAAGCTCAACGACCACAACTCAGCCAACCAATAAGGCAACAGAAGGGGAGCACCACGATGAGGAGGAGCATGATGAAGAGGACCACACAGACTATAGCCAGTTGTCTATAGATGAACTGCGTCACCATCTGCACCAGCTACTCAAAGGGCCTGATGCCCGTCGCAAATACAAGAAAATCCAAGAGATCCATCGCTTTTACGAAGACAAGTTCCAGATCGAAAAAGGTCAGGCGCTAGACCGTTTCAGACAGGAGGGAGGTACCGAAGAGGACTTTGACTACCATGCACCGATGGAACATACGGAGTTGGAGCAACTCTATGCCGCCTACCGCGAGGCGCGCTATCAAGAGCGCCAGCACACCGAGGAACAGCGTGGGCGTAATTTAGAGCGCAAGCGCGAATTGCTGCAGCAACTGCGCACCTTGGTAGAGTCAGCTGAAACTAAGAACAGTAGCGATGAACTGAAGAAGCTGCAAAACGAGTGGAAGAGCATCGGTCCGGTACCGCCGGGCGAAGCGCAAGAGCTATGGGATTCTTACCATGCCTTGCTCGACATCTTCTACAACAACCGCAGCATGTTCTTCGAAATGAAGGAGCTGGACAGACGCCGTAACTTGGATGCGAAAGTACAGCTGATAGAGCGGGCCGAAGCCTTGCAAAATGAGCAATCAATCAACAAGGCGCTGCAGGAACTTCGTCACCTTCATGAAGAATGGAAGAACATTGGTCCGGTGCCGAACGAACAGCGCGACGCTATTTGGGAGCGCTTCATTCAGGCCTCCGAGAAAGTGCATGAGCACCGTCGCACCTACATGGAAGAGCGCAAAACTGTTGAAATGGCCAACCTCGAAAAAAAACGCGGTTTGCTGGCACGTCTGCAGGAGTTCCAAAACTTCAATACAGACCGCATTAATGAGTGGCGCGACAAGACCGATGAGATCCAAAAGCTGAAGGAGGAATGGGACAGTGCCGGTTTGGTGCCAAAAGAATACGCCGAAGAGGTGAACAAGACATTCTGGGGTAACTATAAGGCTTTCTTCCAGCATAAAAACCAATTCTTTAAGGGCTTGGATGAACAGAAAATGCAGAACCTGCGTCAGAAAACGGAGCTTTGCGAAGAAGCCGAGAGCCTAAAGGACAGCACGGATTGGAATGCCACCAAAGAGAAAATGATCCAGCTTCAGAAAAAGTGGAAGACCATTGGCCGCGTACCTGATAAGCATTCTGACAAAATCTGGCAGCGCTTCCGTGCGGCCTGCAATGAGTTCTTTGACCGCAAACAGGTACAAGAGCAGCAGAAGGGCGCTGAGATAGAAAAACTATCCACTGAGAAAATGGCCCTCTGCGATCGCATTACCGAAGAACTGGCACAGCCCAACACCACCACTTCATTGGACGACTATAACAAGATCGTGCAGGAGTGGGGCCAGCTGGATGCCGGCAACAAGCGAGTAAGCGCCAAAGTAGAAGAGAAGTTCATCTCGCTCATGGAGCGCTATCTGGAGCGCGTACCAGACCTGCATTATGACGACCGTGCCACCATGATCGCACAGTTGCAGGTAGACCGACTGCGCAACAGTCCGGATGCTTCGCAGAAGCTGTACCAAAAGGAACAGACGCTGCGCCGTGAGATCTCCCAACTGCAAAACGACATCCAGACGCTGCGCACCAACCTCGAGTTTTTCGCACGTTCCAAAAACGCTGACAAGCTCCGCGAGGAGTACGAAGGGCGTATTGACGACACGCAGAAGCGCATCGACATCCTGCAGCGGCAGCTGGCCGCATTCAGAGGATAAAAATTTCTATTTGATACTCAAAAGCTTATCGTAAAAGGGCAAAAAATCCTGCAGCGGGTATTTGTATATTAAAAACTATATTATACCTTTGCAACGCTTTAGAACGATAGGGCAACACACAAATAAAGTATCGCCTCCTTAGCTCAGCTGGTAGAGCAACTGACTTGTAATCAGTAGGTCGCTGGTTCGATCCCGGCAGGGGGCTCAACTTTATTTGTTCTTATTATCGCCTCCTTAGCTCAGCTGGTAGAGCAACTGACTTGTAATCAGTAGGTCGCTGGTTCGATCCCGGCAGGGGGCT